>LCFP01000024.1 GCA_000999095.1 Candidatus Gottesmanbacteria bacterium GW2011_GWA2_43_14 | reverse complement strand
TTTAAAAGCGAAGATATCAAATTTTTTGCGGTTTATTGTTTTCCGTCAAAAAATTTTCGGTATCGAGCTTTTAAAATAATTTATGAACGCAAAACTAATCTTAAAAGACGGAGAAATTTTTGAAGGACAAAGCTTCGGTTATGAACAACCAAGGTCAGGCGAACTTGTTTTCTCAACCGGTATGGTTGGCTATCCCGAATCCTTGACAGATCCATCCTATGAAGGACAGATTCTTGTTTCTACTTACCCAATTATTGGCTCCTACGGAGTGCCGGATAAAAAATATTGGGAATCATCTCGTATCCACGTTTCTGGGCTGATTGTTTCCCAATATATTGATACACCTTCGCATTTTCAAAGCCAGATGAATTTGGGAGAGTGGTTAAAAAGCCTAAAAATTCCCGGTTTGGTTATTTCCGATACCCGTTACTTGACCCAGAAATTAAGAGATCAAGGAGCTCAGTTGGCTAAAATTATTTTTGATACTTCGACTTCGCTCAGTATGAATTTTGATGATCCGAATTTAGAAAATTTAGTGGCCGCCGTGTCCACCCTAAAGGTGTCCAAAGAAGGAAAGGGTCTTAAAACTGTCGTGTTAATTGATTGCGGAGCGAAAAGAAACATTGCAAGGAATTTAGTCGAGCGGGGAGTGAGAGTGATTACGGTTCCTTGGAACTTTGACATTTTTTCGCTTAAAGAAAAAATTGCTGGAGTGATTGTATCCAATGGCCCGGGTGATCCGAAAATGGTTGATATAACAATTAAAACCGTGAAGAAAGTTTTGGCAAAAAAAATTCCTCTTTTGGGAATTTGTCTGGGAAATCAGATTTTAGCGTTAGCGGCTGGAGGCGATACTTATAAAATGAAATTTGGTCATCGCGGGCAAAATCAACCGTGCATCATGGTTGGGACAAAACGATGTTTCTTGACGACGCAAAATCATGGTTTTGCCATTGGTAAAATTCCTGAAGGATTTTCTCCCTGGTTTATAAATGCTAATGACAATACTAATGAAGGTATTATCCACAAAAAATATCCGTTTATGTCAGTTCAGTTTCATCCAGAAGCGACGCCTGGACCAACAGACACAGAATGGATATTTGACGAGTTTTTAAAAAAAATATGAAAAAAATTTTAATTTTAGGATCAGGAGCCCTTAAGATTGGCCAAGCAGGGGAATTTGATTACTCAGGCTCACAAGCAATCAAAGCTTTTAAAGAAGAAAGGATTAAAACAGTTTTAATTAACCCAAATATTGCTACAATTCAAACTTCCAAAGAACTGGCAGATAAAGTTTACTTTTTGCCAGTGACTCCAGATTTTGTCACCGAAGTAATTAAAAAAGAAAAACCTGACGCAATTGTTTTGTCTTTTGGTGGCCAGACAGCCTTAAACTGCGGAATGGATCTTTACAAAAAAGGAGTTTTGCGTAAATATCGTGTTCAAGTTTTGGGAACACCGGTATCTGCAATTATCCTGACTGAAGACCGGGAAAAGTTTGCCAACCATCTTCATAAAATTAAAGTGGCTACGCCAAAAAGCTTTGCCGTAACTACAGTTGAAAAAGGCTTAAAACAAGCTCTAGAGATTGGTTATCCGGTCATGATTCGAGCCGGTTTTTCCTTAGGCGGGCAAAAATCAGGAGTTGTCCGTAATGAAAAAGAGTTTAGTCTTTTAGCTCAAAAAGCGTGACTGTCTGCAACATGGAAAATATGGATCCGCTCGGTGTTCACACCGGTGAATCAATTGTGGTCGCACCCAGTCAGACTTTGACTAATTTTGAGTATCATTATCTGCGGGAACTTTCAATTAAAATCGTTAGGAGTTTGGGGATTGTGGGCGAATGTAATGTACAATTTGCATTAAATCCAAGTCCAACGATGGGGCCTGTCTCGTCCCAAATAGATTATTACGTCATTGAAGTCAACGCCCGTTTGTCCCGCTCTTCTGCCCTGGCTTCCAAAGCGACCGGTTATCCTTTGGCTTATGTGGCCGCTAAATTGATTTTAGGAAAAAGCTTAATGGAGATAAAAAATCAGGTCACCCAAATTACCCAGTCTTTTTTTGAACCGGCCTTGGATTATATCGTAGTCAAGATTCCCCGTTGGGATATGGATAAATTTAAAGGAACAACGGAAAAAATCAACAGCTCAATGAAGTCGGTTGGTGAGATTATGGCCATCGGTCGGACCTTTGAAGAAACGATTCAAAAAGGCGTTAGGATGCTTGATATTGGGGTTCAAGGAGTAACTGATAATAATTTTGATCTGACCGAAGAAGAAGTTTTGGCAAATATTAAGCAGGCTAACTCAAAAAGAATATTTTTTATTGCTAAAGCCTTAAAATTAGGAGTGTCAGTGGAAAAAATCTATCAGTTATCCGGGATTGATCCCTGGTTTTTATATCGATTATTGGAAATTATTAAGGCGGAACGTGAATTGGCCTCCGTAGGGAACGCATATATACGTTCCTTACAACCCAAACAATTATTAAAATACAAACAATTAGGTTTTTCTGACAAAAAAATCGGTCAAATTACAGGTAATTCGGAATTCGAAATCCGTAATTTAAGAATAAAAAATAAAATTACGCCTTCGGTTTTTCAAATCGATACCTTAGCCGGGGAATTCCCCGCCAAGACAAATTATTTGTACACAACCTATAATGGAAGTCACCACGATGTTAAACCGATTGGGGATAACGGAGTGATGGTTTTGGGCTCTGGACCATACCGAATCGGTTCATCGGTTGAGTTTGATTGGACCTGCGTCAATAGCTCTCTATTCTTAAAAAAATATGGAAAAAAGTCAATCATTGTTAACTGTAATCCGGAGACTGTTTCCACTGACTATGATATCTCTGACCGACTTTATTTTGAGGAGTTAAGCTTTGAACGGGTGGCTGATATTTATGAATTTGAAAAATCTTCTTCAGTCGTCGTTTCGGTCGGTGGACAAACACCTAACAATATTGCCAAAAAAATTGATCAATACGGAATAAAAATTTTGGGAACAACAGCTTCCAATATTGATCGAGCCGAAGACAGAAAAAAGTTTTCCCAACTTTTAGATGATTTGAAAATCAAACAACCGGTTTGGAATAGCTTTACCGATATGGAAGTCGCTTTAAAGTTTTCCAAAGAAGTTGGTTATCCGATTTTGGTTAGGCCGTCTTACGTACTGTCCGGAGCCGCTATGAATCTTTGCTATAATCCGATAGAATTAAAACATTTTATTGAAAAAGCGACCAACATTAATAAAAAACATCCGGTGACCATTTCAAAATATATGGTCAATGCCCGCGAAATTGAATTTGATGGTGTGGCTGAAAAAGGTAAAGTTAAAGTTTATGCGATTTCCAATCATATTGAACATGCTGGGGTTCACTCCGGTGACGCGACGATTGTCTATCCGGCTGAGCGGGTCAGATTTTTTAGCGGGGAGAGGATGATTGAAATTGCCAATCAACTATCAAAATCTCTAAACATTTCCGGCCCTTTTAATATTCAGTTTATGGTTAAAGATAATGAAGTCTATGTAATTGAGATGAATTTACGGGCCTCTCGGACATTTCCTTTCATTTCCAAAGTAACCGGAGTCAATTTTGCCGAGGTAATCGTTGACAGTTTTTTTGGAAAGAGTAAAGAATATAAAATTAAATATCCCAACTACGTGGCCGTTAAAGCACCACAATTTTCTTTTGCCAGAATGGAAGGCGCCGACCCGGCTTTAGGTGTTGAGATGGGTTCAACCGGGGAAGTGGCCTGTTTTGGTGATACGGCTGAGGAGGCTTATTTAAAATCTTTGTTTTCCACCGGTCTATCATTAACGCTACCAAAAAAACCCATCTTTTTCTCAAAACCAAAGGCGTTCGGACAAAATTGGTCTATAAACTTTTTGAAAAAGCCAGTCCGACCGTCATTGATCTGATTGAAAAACGTCAGGTTTCACTGGTCATTAATTTGAGTGAAGATTATAATAATGATAGTTCGTTTAAAAGAGTGATCACCGATGGATATTTAATCAGGAGGGCGGCGATTGATAACAATGTTCCGTTGTTTACCGATTTGAATTCCGCCCGTTTTTTCGTTAACGCTTTGGATAGATATAAAATAAAAGATTTGAAGATTAAATCCTGGGACGAATATCTTTAATCAAAATGCTCTGTCATTCCCGCGAAGGCGGGAATCCAAACCTATTAATGTAACTACATCTATTGAGATTTTATTCCCTTTCTAACGGTCTAATTTACTACTTTTGTAGGTTATAAACAGTAGACAAAATTAATCGCATACTTTTTAATATATTTAATGAAGAAACTCTCATTTGTCCAGCTAAATCGTTCGTCAGAAATTATCGGAAATATTAGTGTTGCTTGGTTTTCAGGAGGAGTAATAGCTCCAATAATTTCTCATTCATTTAAATTAATTGAGTTCATAACTTTTTTTGTTGTATCATTAATAATGTCGGGAATATTTTTTAGTATTTCATTAGAAATTATTAAGAAAAAAAACAAAAAAATATGATTACTTGGACTGTTGGTAACGCTTATCTTTTTGCTGCAATTTTTAGTTGCATTGTAATATTTATTCTTTATTATTATTTCAAAAAAATGACATGACACAATTCGATCCTTATTTGCTAATAGTTACTTTTGTTTTTATGTTTGTTGCTGGGTATTTAGTCTTCTTTCGTTGGAATAAAAAATAATTCTCAAAGATTTAAAGATTAAGAATTAGGATAAATATATGTAGGCTTTCTTATATTGTTAATACCTTCTGAATCTTGAATTATTCTTTGTCTTTTAATATAATAGCGCATTATGTTGGAACAAAGAAAAGTAACGGAAGCGATTATTCGTCAAACAATTGAAAATATTAATCCTCATAACCTACAATCAAACATTTATAGGTTGGCTATAATTAGTGGTGGGCAACCATTTATGGATGGAGCTTTAAAAGGTCGATCAGGTTGTTATGAGGTTAGTGCCTTAACTTTAAGCGATCAGGAAATTAGAGCAAGAAAAGAGGTGGGGGCTATATTTCAAGAAAACGGTATTCCAAAAAAAGATATTTATGAACATCCGATGGCAGTATTTGGTATGTTGCGAAGCAAAAATCCTGGGGCTCCAACCCTTGTAATAGGATCCCATACTGATACCGTCCAAAAAGGCGGAGCTTTTGACGGTAGAGCTGGTATCTCTATGATGTTGGAAATGCTCCGGGTACTAAAAGAACAGGGGATAGAATTGAATATAAACATTCTTTTTACGGCCTTTTCAGGAGAAGAATCAGCTGCCTTTGGGACAGCTTTTTTAGGATCAAGAGCTTTGGTTGGAGAAATTACCGATGATATTTTAGATCAAGGTCCGCCCGGCGGGAAAACTTTTCGACAGGTTTTAAAAGAAAGAGGGATTAAACCCGATGATTTAAAAACACCTTTTCTTACGGAAACAAATTTTGGTTCGATCATCGGTTTTGTTGAAGGCCACATTGAACAAGCAGACGGTATGAGAATCGATGGGGTTAGCTTACAGGTAAATGAAGCCATAGCTGGGGCAAATAGACAAAAAGTTGTTTTGGAAACCAATCTGACACAAAAAAAAGATTTTAAAAACGTTGGTTTTTTGAAAGTTACTGCTCAGGGGCGGGCAAATCATTCCGGTAGCACAATGATGAATAATCCAGACAGAAAAGACGGACTCGTAATAATGTCGTATTTATTAGAAAATTTGGAACCTTTGCAAAAAATATTAACAGAACAAGGTTTAAATGTTAAATTAACGGCCAGCTCAATCAAAATCGATGGGCAGGCGATGAGCAAAATACCAGGCAGGACGGAAATTATTCTAGGAGTTGACGGGGATGATCCAGATCAAGTTGAACATGCTTTAAAACAATTGGATCAATTAGTTAAGGAACAAAATGAAAGATTACAAGGAATTAATCACAAGGAAGGTATATTTCTAGTAGCAGAATCTTTACAAGATCAGGTATCAGTCCCTATTTATGAGTCTACGGGAATTTTATCTGCTTATAGCGATGTTTCAAAAATCATTAGGAAAGTTAAACAAACGTTTTTTGGATTGGCAAAAGAAAACGCTGTGGGAACTGTTACGACCTTTGATATCAAAGATGGAAAAACAATTTTGCAGATTGATATGAGAGGTGTTAGTGAAAAAAGAGACGAAGGAGTAGAAGAAGTAATCGAAGAGATCGAAAAAATAAGTGCGCAATCAAAAATTGAAAGTAAAATCGACCAAGTTCCGGGTAGTAGTAATCCAGTTGTCCTTGATCATGAGTTTGCAGATCAATTTATTGAAGTAGCAAAACAATATGGATTAGGACAGGCAAAAAGATCATATAGCCCGGCAGGACATGATGCTGGAGTTATTGCCGCCTCTAAAAATATTACAAATTCACGTAAACCAATTCCAACTGCTCTATTTTTTATTCCAAGTGAAGGTGGTAGTCATAATCCTTCAGAATACACAAGTCCTGAAGATATGAAGATTGGTTGTCAAGCTTTGACAGCTTTCGTTATGGAAACTTCGTCTAAATATTAAACTCCCTTGATAAATAAAATCTTTTTTTATATCATTTCATCTAATGAATTCGTCATTAGGTTCTTCTATTAAATACATTAAAACAGATATTCTTGTTATTGGCGCGGGGGGAGCGGGGATACGGGCGGCGATTGAAGCGAAAAAAAGAGAATTGGAAACAGTTCTTTTGGGTAAAGAGGTTTTGGGCTGCGCTCACACCGGCATGGCCATGGGCGGAATGAATGCGGCGATGGTTAAGCCGGCCACTCCGAAATTTCATGCTCAAATCACCATTGAAGGCGGTTACTTCATCAACAACTACAAAATGGTTAAGGTTTTTACTGATGAAATGCCGGCAAGAGTCTATGATCTGGAAAGTTACGGCGTCATCTACGACCGACTTGACAACGGCGAATTTTATACCTGGGCCGGACCGAAACAAAAATATCCTCTTAACGTTTGTGTTGGCGACTATACCGGGCGGGAGATGATGCAGGGATTGGTTGACGAAGCCCGAAAACTGAAAATAAAATACACCGATGAATTTTTTGTCAGCAAATTATTAACGGTTAAAAGTCAGGTTGTAGGCGCAATTGGTATTAATATCAGAAATGCTGAGACAGTCGTTTTTCAGGCCAAGTCAGTGATCTTAGCTTCAGGGGGGGCTGGAAGGATGTATAAAGTGACCACAAACGCTATGTCAAATACCGGCGACGGTTATGCAATGGCCCTTGACGCCGGCGCAGAATTAATCGATATGGAAATGGTTCAATTTCATCCAACCGGCATGGCCAATACCCCTTCAAGTCTAGGCGTTTTAGTGACGGAAAAAACCAGAGCTCACGGCGGAATTCTTCGAAATCGAAAGGGAGAGAGATTTATGAATAAGTATTATCCCAAAGAAATGGAACTGGCCAAGCGTGACGAAGTCAGTCGGTCAATTTACCTCGAAGTGGCGGCCGGACTTGGAACAAAAAATGGAGCAGTCTATCTTCACGTTGATCATTGGACAAAGGACAAAATTTTGGAAATTATTCCCGATGTTTATGAACAGTATAAAAATACCGGGGTTGATATTTCCAAAGAACCAATGGAAATCTACCCATCAATGCATCATATGATGGGGGGAATAAAAATAAACGAATGGGGAGAGACAATTATTCCCGGACTGTACGCCGCTGGCGAAGTAGCCGGAGGAGTTCACGGTGCCAATCGACTAGGCGGAAATTCCATTGCAGAAGGTCAGGTATTTGGTCGAAGAGCCGGAATCGCGGCCGCCAAATTTGCCAAAAAAATAAAAAATATTCCTTTGCCAAAGAATCAGATAAAAAACGAACAGGCAAGAATTTTTTCTTTTATAACCAGAAAAACCGGTGTTATTCCGCATGCTGTTGAAGATAAATTAAAACAAGTGATGTGGGATAAAGTCGGAATCTTCAGGGATGAAAAAAAACTGATTGAAGCAAAAAAAGCCATAACTAAGTTAAAATTAGAAGCGAAAAAAATGAAAACCCGGACCACTTTAAAAGAAAGAAATCGTGACTTACAAGATTGTTTGGAAATTGAAAATATGTTGGCGACCGCCGAATCAGTCATTGAAGCGGCAATTTTACGCAAAGAAAGTCGCGGAGCCCATAGTCGAACTGACTATCCGAAAACGCTAGATGTATGGAGAAAAAACATTGTTGT
>LCFP01000023.1 GCA_000999095.1 Candidatus Gottesmanbacteria bacterium GW2011_GWA2_43_14 | reverse complement strand
TACAACGAAATCAGGCCGCATGAATCTCTTGATTATCTGACTCCTATTGAATATGCTACCAAAAACTTCGAAGTGTCACCTATGTGGTCGTCCAGGACAAATTAGTGTAACCTTATGGTATAATTAATTGAGGCTGTTTTTAGACAGTTTCAATTGTATAAAGGGCCCATAGCTCAATGGTAGAGCAGCAGCCTTTTAAGCTGTTGGTTGGAGGTTCGAATCCTCCTGGGCTCACATACAATTTATTACAGCTCTAAATCAAAGTTCTTGACTATTACCGTTTAATCCAATATTTCTTACTTCCAGGTAAACAGTTTCATTAGAAATCTGATATATTACATTTTTCGGAACATCCCAATTTTCTTCCAATTCTTTAACCGGAGGCAATATTTTTAGATTCCCTGTCAGTTGTATCGTATCCCCGTTTTCTACAGCAGAAGCTCCTTCAGAAATGAGATTATTATCAGGATTCTTATCAAGAATTACCAGTATTCTGTTGCTGTCTGATCCAATCCAAAAAATATTATCAGTAGCTTTTTCTGAAACAGGGATTGATTCGATGGCTACCTGTTGACCTTCGAGTCCCTTGATGGTTTCTTCAGATATGGATTTTTCGTCATCCGGACCTCCTCCGATACCTGATTGTTGTAAATCATTCTTATCGGATATCATTTTTGGCAATATTATGACAACCAGTAAAATTAGGGCGGATAAAGTTATAAAACGGCGCCAAAATTGTATTTTTCGCATTCCACAGTTATATTCTCGAAGTATTTAATTTAGTTATGAAAAAAGTAATATTATGACAAAGAATCTATTCAAATTACCTGTCATCCCGGTTTTTTATGCGGTTTTTCAAGCTGATCAACTCTTCCGTCAATCGGCGTAATTCCATTCTGAGTCGTTGGGTCTCATCACGGCGGCGCAGAATTTTCTTTCTGGATAATGATGTTCTGGAGATAAGATAACTGGTAAAAACCGCGGTAAGATAAATGTATAGTACCAGGGAGTAAAGTGAGATAAGAAAAGCGACAAGCTTACCTTCCCAAGAATCAGGCATGTAACCGGTAACTCTGCTGGTCATAAGCATACTTGTCCACCAGAGCAAATCTCCGTAAGTAGAAAAATGTTGCTCGTTCTCTAAAAAATATAAACTGGCAGAACCTGATAGTATCACCAAAACAGTTAGCAGGCTGAGATATATTATTCTGTATCGTAGCATTTGCCCGCGAATCAATTTCAACTGTCGTACATATTTAAAGTCGAGTTTTACAGGATTTATAAATGCCAATCCCAATAAGCGGAGGGCAGGCATAAACAGAGACAAAAGAACATACCAGTGCTTTTTTAAGTAATACTTCTTTTGGGATGAAAAAAAATAGGATACTGCGAAATCAGCGATAAATATGAGCCAGATTACATAAACGGTTAATTCCAAATTAGGATTGAGACGGGTCGATCTTCCCAGAAAAATCAGCCATAACCATACAAATGCCAGCAGACTAAAAGGTACTTCCCTATACCAATAATAAGAACCATTCCCTTTCCTGTCTGCTTTAGCTGTGTTCTGTTTCTGTTTGGACATTCTTTCCCGATCCGGTAACACTTAATTACTTACGATAACTTTCTTATATTAATTAAAAAGGATCATTTATTATGAGGAATATAAGGTTGTTAAACATTTATTTAATTCTTACCCATTCATGGATTATTTCAATTTTTCTGATGTTTGGATTAAATAATTAATGGATAAGAATACTTTGTTATACCGTTTATTTATAGCGGCTGCCATCATGGCTGTCGCTCTCGTTCTGGATAAAATTCAAAGAATATTTATTAAATTACCCAAAAACATTTCAGGTCCGCGTGTAAAAACTTATCTTGAGGTCATCCACAGTTTTTTCACAGCTTTTATTTTTTTGGGCGCGGGTTTACTGATAATTGATAATTTTCAAATAGACCTGTTTCCTGTTTTGGCTTCTGCCGGTGTTCTGGGTATTATCATCGGATTGGGAATAAGACCCATTTTGGAAGATTTTTTCACGGCTATTTTTATGTTTACCCAGGATACTGTCCGCATCGGAGATTACGTAAGAATAAAAGACAGCGAAGGCTGGTTAGAATCTATTGGTTTGCGGATTATAAAAATCCGTGACAGGCGGGGAGCTCTGCATATTTTCCCCAACAGGGAAATAAAACAAATTACCAACTATTCCAGATTGAAAGCTGAAGTTGTCATAGATTTGCCGGTCAAATATATCCTGGGTAAAACATCAGAAAGCCTGAAGTTATTCGGAAACGCCCTTAACAACCTGAAAAAACAGCAAGATATTGGTTCGTATGTTTCCGATAAGTCCTCAGTTGCAGGAATCGAAGAAATAGAAAAGGACGGGATACTGATTATAAGAACCATTCTTATATCCAGTATTCTTCATCGAGGAACAATCAGCCGGCGTTTTCGTTTTCTGGTTATACAGGAATTTGAATCAAGAAAAATAAATTTATTAAAACCTGAAATTTAATTGCCTTTTTTCAAGGAAGTCAAAATTGCAGCTAAAGGTGCGGTGGCGACGGCTGTGTATTTATCAGCTCCTCCGTAATAAACATACAATACACCGTTTTTGATTGTCTGGCCGCAGGAAAAGACCGTACCTGCCCGGTAACCTTCATTTTCATACCAGGTGTAAGGTTCAAGAATAGGGTTATTCAGCCTTGCCAGAATTTTAAGCGGATTTTTTAAATCCAAAAGAGCTGCTCCCATACGATATTTCATATCTTCCCTGGATACTCCATGATACAAAAGTAACCAGCCGTCTTCAGTTTTTTCAGGCGGACCATTCAATCCTATTTTAAGATTATCCCAGGAATTAACCCGTGGGCCCATCAAAGGATGACCTCCCAGGAAATGATTATCCGCAAAGTCCAGATCAGTGACAAAATCTATCCAGATACACGGGTTAATCCGGTGGAAAATCAGATATCTATCGTCAATCTTACCCGAAACAAGACAGCTGTCTTTGTTATCCATTCCCGGAGCAGAAATAAGTTTAGGTTTTTGCCATTCCCAATTTTTTGAGAGAAAGGCATTTTTGGCAATGGAAGTCAATGCGATTCGAGGCGGATTTATGCCATCATATGCCGTGTAACACATATAGATAGTTTCATCAATCAAAGTAAGCCTGGGATCTTCACAACCGGAAAAGCCGGGATGAATTTTCATTTCAAATTGTTCACGCGGCAAATAAACCGGTTCAGAAAGTCTTTCGTCCAATTTAAGGCCGTCTCTTGTTGAGGCTAAGCCTAAGACTGAAGTGTCATCATCTCCCATAGCCCGGTAAAGAATGTAGATTTTTTCATCTACAAGAAGTGCACCTGCATTGAAAGTGTATTTGCTTTCCCAGGGATGATCCGTAATTGGTGAAATCAGCGGATTGCCGTCATATCTGGCTAATAGTTCCGATCTTTTATGATGGGGATTAACCTGAGGATTCATTTTCAATTCAGACAGCAGTTCTTTCAAGGTAACTGAGGCACGGCATATGGATGTATCACAGGCACTGTAATAAATATGGAGTTGGCCTTCATCAAGCAGTGCTCCGCTTGGGAAAATGATATTCGGCACCAGACCGTACAGTTCGTATTGTTCTTCGGGAATAAGCAGGGGATCTACAGTCTGGCCTATCAACTTTTGCGGGTTATTGTTATCCAGAAGACAGGCGTCTATCCGAAAAAGCGGTTTACCGTTGAAATAATTTTCAATATAGCAAAAAATTAAAACCCAGCCCTCGTCTGTTTTAATGGGGACACTGCCCACCTCCAAATGATCATTTTCCGTATGGTAAATCGGTAAGGCTTTTTCCTGCCAATTTTTGTACCACTCATGCCAATATTCTTCCTGCCAGATTTCATCGATCCTATCAAACTGTGCCAGACAGATTTTAGCCGGAGGTTTGTCGGTATTAACCGTTAAAAGGGCTGCTATTTTTCCGTTAATCCTTTCCGGGAAAAGGGCGAAAGCCTTGGCATTAAATGGTGTCACCAGATGTTTTTCTTCAACCGTCTCCAAGTCATTGGTAACAGCAACTGCTACTTTAATGCTTTCGCGGTCCGGCGGAAAAGCGGAGAGGGCAGTATAGAAAATAAAATATTTTCCTTCGAAATAGGTGATTCGGGGGTCCTCACAGCCGTATTTATCCCAGGGTTTATCCGTAGTAATAAACTGACGCCTTTTTCTAAAATGCAGCCCGTCTCCGCTTTGACAGATGCCGATGGTTGATAATTTCAGGCGTTTTGACTGGTACAAATGATCCAGTGACAAAGCCCTGTACAACATACTGTAATTTTGACCTATTTTTACAACCGAACCGTTGAAAGCAGCTTCTGCTTCCCAGGAATTATTCTTGTTAGGATAAAACAGGGGATTTTCTTTTGATCTTTTGCTTTTGACCATTAAGTCTAATTAAAAATGACAAGGCTATCTGAAGTCAAGCGGAATTATTATATAATTCTCAGACAATTCATATTGACAGTAAACTGTTAGCCTGTGTATACTAGTTTTATGAAACACAGTTTACCTGATTTACCTTACAATTATAACGATTTGGAACCCTATATTGATGCCCGAACAATGGAAATTCATCATACGAAGCATCATCAGACCTATGTAAACAATCTGAATACTGTTTTGGAAAAATATTCACAAATGGCTGACCGTAAATTGGAGGAATTAATGGAAGATATTGATAAATTGCCATTTGACGGAGCTGATAAGACGGCATTTAGAAATAACGGCGGTGGACATCTAAACCATAGTTTCTTCTGGCGTATTATGGGAAAGGATAAAGAAGTCGATAAAAAGCTGGTTGAAGAAATTTCCGTAAAATTCGGGTCAGTAGATGAATTCAAAAAAGCATTAACTCAAACAGCAATAACAAGATTCGGCAGCGGCTGGGCATGGCTCGCGCGCAATAAACAGGGGCAACTTGAACTTTATTCGACTGCCAATCAGGACAGTCCTTTTCTTCAGGGACATATTCCCGTTATCGGTCTGGATGTCTGGGAACATGCCTATTACCTGAAATACCAGAACCGCAGGAATGAATATGCCGAAAACTGGTGGCATGTCCTCAAAATTCTTCCTTAATCCATAGGGTACTGAGCCAGGACATGGTATCCACTCCAGGGTCCTAAGTCTACTGATACCCGGTCAAGAATAATCGGTGGTACTATCCTCATTCTATCATCA
>LCFP01000022.1 GCA_000999095.1 Candidatus Gottesmanbacteria bacterium GW2011_GWA2_43_14 | reverse complement strand
ATTTGCTCTATCTACTTCGAGTAATTATAAACAATATCTTTAGTCAGTGACACAGGATTATGTAAAAAAAGAAGTAAAAAAGTTCCTCACATAGTCCACCAGTCGGAGCAATTTCTACGGATTTCTTCGGAATTTAACTAAATTTACAAAATTGACTACTATAGGGTAAAGTTTTATAATTTCCCACTTATGGCAGATGAATTTAGCCATAGAATACCTGAAGATGTAGCAGATTGGCATCCTTCAAGAGGATTAGAGCCTGATTTTGGCATGACTGATGAGGAGTTGGAAGCTGCAATCCAAATCCTAGAAGTGATACATACTCAAGTACCAACTAGGCGGGATTCACCAAGGCCTTTTTATCAGGAAAGAGTTTCATCTCCTATAGACCATCCTGTATTTTCGGACTTAGAAATAACACAAAGCCCTCTTGATATATTCCTTTCTCAACATGCAGAAAACCGGATGATTGACCATCTGGATTCTGCAGTTCCTCTGGAGGCTATAGGATTAGTACTTGGAAGAATTGGAATTGACCAGATTGATGACCGGGATAGAACATACGTCGAATTAAAAGAGACAATACCAATGAGACCGATTGATGGCACTTCAAGAACAACCGCCACCTCTGCGGCAATAACTGTAACCGGATGGATAAGAGCGTGGGAAATCCTTGAGTATTTAAGAACCGAACATCCAGAGACTTATGAAGATGTGCATATTATTGGTTGGTATCACCAGCATCCTATCGGAACCAGTTTATCTCAAATGGATGTATTCCTGCACAACACTGTTTTTGATGAGCCGCATCAGATAACATTCGTCAGAAATTCAACAGATGGAGCAACGGGAGTATTTTACAGAAATATTGATATTAAAAATGGAAAAAGACTAATTCCAACAAACCATTTCAGACAATCATCAGGGTATTATTATGAAGAAAAAAAACCAGTAGCCTATGACATTTTGGAATACTTGGAAAAAGTTCAACAGGAAGCTGATTTATCAAAACCCATTGATTTTTCGGAATTAGAAAAAATTATTAGAGATCAATTAATACCATGGATGACTGCAAAAGAAACAGAACACGAATTAAAAGAAATTATAAATGTAGCAGGAATAATTTCATTTGAAGAATTATTGCAAAATGAAGAAATAATTATTACTTCAGAAGATGCAGTAAATTTTAATGAAGATCAACTCGATTTAGGTTATATCGGTTCTGCTATTGACACAATCGTGATTATGCTAGATCAATTAGGTGAGGAAGAAGAAAATATTGTTGAATTGATTCAAATAGAAGAAGAACCTCAGCGATTGAAATCTTTATTGAATAAACTCCAAAATTCAGTCGGAAATGCTCTGATTAGATTAGGAAAGAAAATAAAGAAAGATTAATTACTTTTACAGTTCGGATAATATCCCACAGGGGGAACTAATTAATTTTAGAGCTTCATAACAATAGAAATTACATAAAACGCTTCGACATTTAAACCATTTTTCGATTGTATATAAAATCTATTTTATATACAAAAATTAGCACATTATTAAACCTAAAGTACTATTATTTGAAAAAATGAAATAAGGTGTTAATATAAGACCGTTATAAAGCGCTAAATTAATGTCCCAACTAGCTTTAGAAAGACTAAGAATTTCAATACCAGATAATCGAACTTTTGAACCTTCGTTTGAAGTGAAAAGATTTGATCCTTCAAGAATTGAAAGACTGGCAGAGATAATAGTTAATCGAGCCTTAAAAATCGGTTCCGATGACCGTTTACTGTTAAGGTATGATCCCGGGGGTAGCCAGCTTGCTCAATTTGTTGCTTATAAAGCAGCTGAAAAAGGAGCGGCCGTTCTACCAAGATCTAATGATCCTTTGGTTTTGGCCGCTGTATTAGCAGGTGTTGCCCAAAACGAGACACCAAGAGTGTTCAACGAAATGGCTGCAGGAGAAAACGGAGATATTTCCTGGGCAACCAAAGTTTCAATTATTCGGAGTAGCGATTTTCCTGAAGCAATGGATGTAGTTCCGGGAGATATCTCCAAAAAATGGAATCAAGCTACTGAAGCAGCTTTAAGATTACGGGTAGATCGAAGACCTTGGAATCTTATTTATCTTCCGACGGAAGCCGAAGCAAAAATTGATGGAATGAATTATGAGGATTACTTAGAAATGTTTTTTCGAGCCTGTGATCGTCCATGGGATCAAATAGATGCTGCTCAAGAAATCCTTGCTAATGAAATTCTTAATCCAGGAAAACAGTTGGAACTATTTGGTGGTGAAAAATTAGAAGAAAAATGGAGAACTTATTTAACAATGAGCATCGAAGACCAAACTTTTGCAAATTCAACAATTGATAGAAATATTCCTGGAAGTGAAGTTTTTTCAAGTCCAAATAGAGGTACAATAAACGGACGACTAGCTTTACCATATCCAGTTATGTTTGCAGGAAGGAGATCGCCTAATCTTATCCTTGAATTCAAAGATGGTAAGGTTGTCAATTTTGAAGTTGAAAGTGATAATCTTGAGAATACTAAGTGGATGGAATCAGCGTTAAATGCTGATGAAGGGGCTAGAGAAGTCGGTGAAGTGGCTTTGGGAACCAATAGAGTATTTAATAGACCAATGCTTAACGGATTATTTGTTGAAAAAGTTGGCGGAAGTTTCCATATAGCTATAGGATCTTCTTATTTGTTTACTGAATATAATGGTAAACTTGTTCATTTAGATAATGGTGTTAGAAGCGTTTATCACGAAGACTTAACTTGCATGATGTTGCCTGAGTTTGGAGGAGGTAGAGTTTTAATTGATGGAAAATTAATCCAAGAAAATGGTAATTTTTTAGATCCTAGACTTGCAGTATTAAATTTATCTTTCTAAATATTTTAATTTAAATTCGTACATAGTAAGTTTTAACATCCTCCACGATCTTGGGGAAACTAAATAGCTACAAATAAGTTCGAACTTCGTTAGCTATAGGGAGCAATTTGACCCACAAGCGCATTTATTATAACCTCATGTGCTTCTTAATTATTGAAGTATTTGTAAATGATTAATAAAATTGATTTATGGCTATATATAAGATAGTTGGAGTTGTAAATTTTTTCTTAGGAATCTTTGAGGTTGTTTTTCCTCTCATTTTTATTTTGTTTACTATTCCCAGGCTGACTGAATTATATGCTGAATTCCAAGCAAATGGCCCAAATCTAATACATACATATATATTTTTAAGTATTCTTATAGTTATGGGATTAGGCAATTTTTTCCTCGGTTTTAAATTATTTTCAAAATTTGGATATAAAGAAAAGTATTTAAAAATAGCGATAATTTTTATAATTGTGAGTTTTCTTTTAGGTGGAGTATTTACCAAAATTACCAGTATTTCAATAATAATGCCAATTTACAATTTATCTTCTGAACTCTAGGAAATTGCTGAAACTCGGGGTTTTTTAATTTCTTCCCATTCATGTTTTTTATTGAATAATACAAACCGGAAGATGTATACTTCTGAATAAAGATGTCTCAATATTACAATCCAAATCGAGTCAGGAATTTATATAATCCCGGATCTGTTGAATTATACCGTCTAAGCAGAAGCAGGATAGATAACTTCATCAATTGCCCCCGCTGTTTTTATTTGGACAGGAGACTGGGGATCGCCCAACCACCCGGATTCCCTTTTTCCCTCAACTCCGCCGTCGATAAACTCCTCAAAAAGGAATTTGATATCCACCGGGCAAAAGGCACAAAACATCCTCTGATGGAACATTACGGTATCGATGCCAAACCTCTGGCCCATGAAAAGATCGACGAATGGCGGGATTCCATGAGAAGGGGAATCAGAATACAAATTGCCTCAACCAATGTAGTCGTCACCGGAGGAGTGGATGACGTCTGGGTAAACCCGGAAGGAGAATTCATCATCGTCGACTATAAAGCCACTTCCAAAGATGAAGAGGTAACACTCGATGCCGATTGGCAGATCGGTTACAAACGGCAGATGGAGATATACCAGTGTGATCCCGTATAAGGGAGATGACAGCTGGGTCGAAGGAACCATTCTGAAAGCGATTGATTGCTTGAAAAGCGATACCATACCGGCTCCAAATGCTGATTGTGACTATTGTAGATACCGGAAAGCTGTACGGGAAGTGGAATAATATGTTAATATCTTAAATATGAAAAAGTTATTTTTCTTTTCTCTGGTATTTTTCACCGCCCTCCTTATGGTATTGCTGAAAAGCTCCCTGCCTGCAAAGGCCCAATCGAACGATCGTGTCCCCGGCCAAATACTTGTTAAATTTAAGGAAAGCGTCAGTCAAAGAGAGAGAGACAATATTTTTAAAGGTCAGAAGGCCAAATCCGTCGGCAAAATAGAAGAGCTGGAGGTGCATATAGTCCAGGTCCCGGAGGCAGCGGCAGAAAAAGTTCTCACAGCGCTATCCAAAAATCCAAAGGTCGAATACGCGGAAAATGATTATATTGCAACCGCCTTTATGACTCCGAATGACCCTGGTTTCCCCCAACAGTGGGGACTATACAATTCCACAACATTGAACGCGGATATCCATGCCACGGCAGCTTGGGATATTACTTTGGGCAATGGGGTAAGAGTCGCCATCCTAGATACCGGTATCAGCAAAAGCCATACGGATTTGTCTTCTAAAGTTGTCGGGAGAGTGAATCTTTCCGACGCCATAACAGATGATGATATTTACGGCCATGGAACTCACGTCGGAGGTATCGTCGGTGCTGTCACAGACAATTTAATAGGCGTAGCCGGAGGCTGTCCCGGGTGTGAACTTTTAAGCGTCAAAGTGCTCAATGATAAAGGATCAGGGGCATATTCCTGGATTTCCAACGGTATTACCTGGGCAGTAAAAAATAATGCCAAAGTGATCAATATGAGTCTGGGCGGATCCTCCAGATCCAGAACATTGGAAAATGCTGTTAATTATGCCTGGAATAATAATGTAGTTGTGGTCGCTGCTGCAGGCAATTCCGGCAACCAATCTAAAACATATCCGGCTGCCTATACCAATTCCATAGCTGTGGCTGCAACAGACAGCCAGGATAAAAAAGCCTCTTTTTCGGAATACGGCAAGTGGGTCGATGTGGCTGCTCCGGGAGTAAATATCTATTCCGCCTGGAATGACAACTCAAGTCCGTCCGACCCGCAACCGCTGTGTGATTCCGCCACGGACTGCTATAAATTTGCATCGGGAACATCCATGTCAACGCCCATGACTTCGGCTGTGGCTGCCCTGATCTGGTCACAACCAAATTATGAAACAGCACCGGCTGTCAGAAACAGACTGGAATCAACCGCCGATAAAATCGCCGGAACCGGTACATATTGGGTCTTCGGCCGGGTAAACGCCGCAAAAGCTGTCTCTTTGTAGTATACTAGCGTAAATCCTTCCGTAATCTGTCCTCCGGACAGGTTTTTTATTTTCCCTGCATAACAAATCCGCCCCCCGATCGTTATATATGTACAAGAAAAGCGCTTTGAACAGCATTACCGATAAAATCTTGGTCTACAGGGCAAAAAGAGGAGACAAAGAGGCATATGGCAAGCTATATCTGAAGTATATTGATTCAATATACAGATATATATTTTTCAGAGTGAATCAAAATCACGAGGAAGCCGAAGATATCACTGAAATTGTCTTTTTCAAAGCATGGGAAAAGTTTGCCACATTTGATGAACAGGCAGGAGGATTTCAGGCATGGATTTACGCTATCTGCCGCAATCGGGTAATTGATTACTACAAAAAAGAAAAAAAGCAGACGAAACTGCTCGAAACTCATATAGACGAGAGAGAAAACATAGAAGAAAAAGTCTTGCGGGAAGAGGAATTTGAGAATGTACTGGCGGCCGTAAGGAAGCTGCCCAGGGACCAGGGAGAAGTCATCAGTTTAAAATTTATCGAAGGACTGTCAAACAAAGAAATGAGCAGGATTTTAGGCAAAAAAGAGAATGCCATACGGGCTCTGCAATTCCGGGCTTTAAAAAACTTACAAATGATTCTTAAACATGATGGAAGACATAAGTAAATACAGGGAAATTATTTCTGAATTGTCCTCTCTTCGGGCTGTTGCTCCGCGTCCGGCATTCCGGGCCCGCTTTGAAAATCTCCTGATTCCGGCTTTGCCCTCCAAGAAGGCAGGCGGCTTCTTTTTCAGTTTTGCCGTCAGACTGGCGATATTATTGATAGCTTTTATTGTGTTCGGCACAACCGGTATAGTCCTGGCTGCCGGGCAGAGCAAACCGGGCTCTTTTCTTTATCCGGTCAGACAGCTTGTGCAAAACGCCAAACTGGCCGTGGCCACCAACCCCTCAACCCGTGCCCTTCTTCATCTTGAGAAAGCCCGGGATAAAGTTGAAGAAATGCAGACGAGTGCCTCTGATAGGAAGACGGAACAATTTGAACAAAAGGCAGAGGATTATAAAAAAGATATAGGCAAGGCTGTCGAAGAAGTTCAAAAGAGCGGAATACAACAGGAAAAAACCGCTGAAACAGTCAATGAATTTTTGGAAAACCAAACCCGGACTCTGGAGGAACTTATGACAGCCGCTCCCACTCAAAACCAACCCGCTTTGGAAAAAGCCATAGATGCGTCACAACAGGGGCAGGAAAAAATGCTGGAGGTACAACCTGAGAATATCCCGACACCGTCCAATCAGAGCCAAAGCGGAAATAACGAATTCGGCCAGGAGAAAGCCAATGAACACAGGAACAGATAAATCCCAATATAAAAAAACTCCAAGCGAAAGGAGGTGAAAAAAATATGCCATCATTTATCCAAGCGTTAGTAGCATTAGCAATGAGCTTTTCAGCCAGCTTTACCCATGGAGGAAAGCCGGCCATATTGCCGGTTGTAAGCCAGCCCGATGCAGTTCTCCATGGCGGTATCGTGTCGGAAGCGACCATGGCGCTCGACCCTCAAAATGAGAACAGTCAAAATGGAGGCGCAAACGTACAGGGCAATGCCCTAATTCCTGATACGATACGGGTAGCGGCTGAAAACATCAGAGCCGGTATTCAGATGCCCGCTCTTATTCCTCAAGTAGCCCTTGATCATTCAAGCGCGCTTGAAGTTTCAACCTTTACTTTCCCGACACCGGGACAGGGAATTGTCGAAGGAAATGCCCAAGTCAATGCCGAAATCAGCAGCCATGCCAATTTTGGCCAGGGAGTAGCCAATTCCCAGCCGGAAACAGCACAAGCTGACGGTCAGGCATTCGGCCAGTTCACCAGTCAATTTGCCAGAAATAACAGCCATAGACCGTAAATAATAAAAAATCCTGCCCAGCCCGCTTTTTGTTGGGGATACCGGAAAGCTGTCCGGGAAGTGGAGAAGTTTCAGCGATTTAACAAACTCCAGAATCTGTATTGATTAATGAATTCCCGAGTAACACCCGATATCCTCTTTTTTGTCGCAGGGTTTTCCAAAGCTGCCATTACTTCATGATGGGAGGTGGCGTTTGTGCCGTCTTCCGCTACGACATTTGTAATAAGTGAAAGACCGAGAGTATCCATACCCAAATTGGTTGCAACAATAATTTCCGGTACTGTTGACATGCCGACCGCATCCGCTCCGATAATCCTTAAATACCGGGATTCAGCATCTGTTTCGTAAGATGGTCCGGATACCGCACAATAAACTCCCTCATGGACATGATCAGTTTCTCCCAGATTCTTTGCCGCTTTATGCAAAAGATCCCTAAGTTTGGGATTGTATTCCCTGTCTTGCGGCTGGAATCTGTCCGGATCTGCAAAAGGCACTTGGGGACCGGCAAGTGGATTGGGAAAATTCAATCCAAGGTGAGAGTTTATGACCATTAAATCTCCTGTTTTATATTCCGGATTCAGTCCTCCGGCAGCATTGGTGGCGAAATACAGTATTGCGTTCAAGGCTCTGGCTACATAAACAGGGAAAGTTATGTCTTTCATGGCAATGACCGGATTCGGCTGTCCCCCTTCTTCATAAAAATGTCTCCTACCCTGAAGACCGATTACTGGTACTCTTTCAATATATCCGGCTATTAAATTTCCCGCGTGTCCTTCCGCAGTCGGTTTTTTGAATCCTGGAATTTCTTCATAGGGAATAATTGCCTCACGGTCGATAAGACTAGCTACTTCGCCCAGTCCACCTGAACCTAAAGTAAGGACAATCTTCGGAGTAAAATCTTCCGGTAACCTTTCATTGATAAAATCGGCGGCAGTCCAAATCCTATTCATATATTCCTGAGGATCGAAAAAAACATCGGAGCGACTTAAGGATGTATCCATCCCGGGGGAATGATGACTGGGTAGCTCTGAAGCCGCCATATTTCCGGAATTATACCGTCCTAGCAGGAATAAAAGCAAATTAATCTTACATTATCACTCCTCTCTTTACGCGGTAAGATTTTTCCTGATACCAATCTTCAGGTATAATAACTTTTTATGATTTCTTCTTTAAAAACATTTTTATACCGACGGCTTTTTGCCCTTGCACCAAAAAGAATCCAGGAACTCTATTTTCAGTCAAAGGTACTCGTGCCAAAGGAAGAATTAACTCAAAAGTTTACCGAGGCTATCGCTTTTCTGAAAAAATCAGGCCCATTGGGCGATTATTTGGAATTCGGAGTCTTCCGCGGAGATTCTCTTGTCTGTATGTATCAGGCGTTAACTAAGCAGAAGGTAAAAAACAGCCGTCTTTTCGGTTTTGATTCATTTGAAGGATTACCGGAGATAAAGGATGAAAACGACAGACTATTACCGTGGCAAAAAGGGGAGTTTATTTCTTCTTTGGAAGCAACCAGACGGAACCTCAACCAAGCCCGGGTAGACTGGCAACGGGTGTTTCTCATTAAAGGTTTTTTTAATAAGACGTTAAATAAAAAACTGATTAACAGATATAAGTTGAAGAGGGTCAGTATTATAATGATCGATTGTGATTTATATTCTTCGGCCAAGGAGGCATTGGATTTTTGCGTGCCGTTGATTAAAGACCGGGTCATCATCTTTTTTGACGACTGGCTGACCGATACCGACAATAAGGAAATGGCAGTCGGGGAAAAGTTGGCATTTGAACAAATGCTTCAGGCAAATCCAAAACTCACCGTCAGAGAGTTCGGAACGTATACTCACTTGGGGCAAAAGAAACCGCCTACGGCAAAAATATTTCTGGTCAAAAGAAGTAGAAAACCTCTGTTAAACCAATTTAGAAATGTCCGCTAATTTCCAATTTAGAAATGTCCTCTTTTCATAAACTGTTTTTTAGTTCTATTTGTGCTCTGCCCATTTGTC
>LCFP01000021.1:5348-6055 GCA_000999095.1 Candidatus Gottesmanbacteria bacterium GW2011_GWA2_43_14 | reverse complement strand
TTCTCTTTTTTCAGTTTTTCATAAACTTCAGTAAAAGCATCAGAAATATACTTTAAGAATATCAACCCTAAAACAACGTGCTTATATTCAGCAGCATCCATATTGCTTCTTAACTTATCAGCAGAAGACCATAATTTTTGTTCAAAACCTAAATTAGCACCATTATTTGACATTTTCTCGCCCCCTCTTCTCTAACTCTGCTTCCATGCACTTCTCAAACTGACGAGATACTATCCAGCCTTCTTTCTTGCATATCTCTCTATACTTATCATAAAGTTCAGAGTTTACTTTCAATGTGATGTTTTTTGTTTTCATTTCACCCCACCTAATAAGAAATACTTGCACATACTTATAAATATTGCTGTTTTCTCGCCCTACTAACTTCCCACCCAACGCCCACCCTTAACTATCTTCTTTTTGTAAAAAGAAGCAAAAACCAAACGGAATTCCCCCTACGAAACGACGGACTGAAAATTGCCCCTTGACGTTTATTCTTGATGGCTCACTGTGTAGGAGGAAAAGAACATTATACATTTGGCTCTACTGCAAAATCTCTTATGCTTGGCGATGCCTGGTGGGTCAGCTATCACAAAAAACGGGCAGAAAGAGGAATAAAAGCAAAACTTCTCTTTAACGAATCTCTTGCCTATTGGAAAGCCGAGATAAAATATCCAAAATCAGAAGTAAAGTACACTAAAGCAGGATTT
>LCFP01000021.1:0-5313 GCA_000999095.1 Candidatus Gottesmanbacteria bacterium GW2011_GWA2_43_14 | reverse complement strand
GCTTCTTCTGGTCTGATTATTCGTATTCCTCTGAATTCTTTAAGATCCAGTAAATGTTTATCATAAGTGATGATATATTTGGATTCAGATTCAAAAGCACATTCGATAATTACATCATCATCGGGATCATTTTTTACTGCTTTTATTTTCGTTTGAGGACTTACCAGAGTTACAAATGCGAGAACTTTCCCCATAATTTCAGACACTTCTGTGTCTGAGAAGTCAAAATCTCGTTTCAAAATTTCCTGATATTCTGAAAGAATCTCAGTAGTGGAATATATCTTAACCCCTTGTCTAATAAGATCAAATAATAATTTCTGTGCGACACTGCCATCCCACAACGTAGCAGAGAGCAATACATTTGTATCAAAAGTAACGGCCATTATTACTTCGCCTGCAAGTCTTTTTCCGTAATCCCCCTATTTTGAAGCTTCATCTTCGCTTTCTTGGAAAAAAACCCTAAATCCTTAATAAGCTCTTCTTTGCTAGGCGTAGTAATCCTTTTTAAGATGATGGTATCCTTAGTTCCTACTACAGCAAAGATCGTTCCTTCCTCCACGTGAATATCCTCGCGTATATCTTGAGGAATTACGACTTGTCCTTTTGATGACATCCTTACTGTTTCAACATTCATTTTAATTACCTCCAATTGTCTTACTTTCTTACTATAAGCATAACTTATTTAAATACTTTTTTATCAAAAATAGCGACCCCCCCCAACTCCATTAATAAGATGGCACTTCGTGCTTGATAAAATAGAAATTGCCCTTCTCTTCTTGTTCTTGATGTATCGCTTTGCTCTTTTGATGGAACGGACTTCAAATTTACTTTAAATTTTTCCTCAGCTTCGCTACGGAACGTTGCACTAAATTTTAGTTCCTGCAAGTATTCGGGAGAGATTAACACAGAACGCCGTCCCACAATTCTTTCCTAAACCCTCAGAATCCACAACTAAAAAATAAATGATGATCCTAAATTTTCTTTACTTAACTGGTTATCTGATCTTCAAGGGTTAAATTTAACCTCGCAGAAATCTTTATATACTTCAATAATTTAATGTAGATAATGGATAAAAGAGGTCAGTTAGGGTTAATTGAGTTCCGCTATTTTATGGTTGGCTTGGTTATAGGCCTAATTTTGGCTTTGATACTGGTATTTTTAGGCTCTGCTGAAATTATACCAGTAAATTTCTGCGGTCTCGTCGGCGGCGGAGCATAACTATTACTATTTTCTAAAATAGAAAAGATTATAATAGGCAAGCCTTTGTCAAAGGGCTTATTTAAGCAGGACTTATTTAAGCATAAGAGGTTGATAAAATGGATGTTGAACTGATTCAAAAGATAAACAATCTGGCTCTGGATTTAATGAAACAAGGACTAGCGCAGGACCGGGAAGACGCTGTCGAGCAGGCAGAAAAGATTTTTCGCAGCAAAAACAACCAGGGATACGCGGAACTGCGGGAAAATATTACTGCTGTAGAAGCTAAAAAACAGGAAAATGCCGAGACCGCCAGCAGCGTAGAATTAAGCCAGAATCAAATCAAGGTAATTTTAGAGCAAAACACCCAGTTTTTAGTGAAAACCATTCGAGAATTCAAGGATAAAATACAGGTTCTAGAAAAAGAAGTTTCTGATTTGAGGACCAAAGTAGCCTATAATAAACTGCCTACATCCAATGATATTGTTTCAGCCAAAAAGATGGAAGAGGCTTCGGAAACTTCCAAGAAACAGTCTGCTGCTCCCATAAATCATCCCCGAGTGGGAAAGTTCCAGGAAAGTGATGTTTCAATTGAGAAAGTTTTTTACATGGGAAATAAGTAGGCAGTTTTTGCTTTTCTTTGATTCCAGTAGAAATTTTAGTAAATTTATACCCTGAAATATATTTAGTAAATTTATACCATAAAATATAAATAGTATGCCCTAAAATAGGCTCATATGAGTAACTACTCTAGGATAGATAAAAGGTTAGGGCTTAGAACTGTTTTTCGACTAATAACTATCTTTCTACTAATGTTAGTTATAACCGCCAGCAGCGCTTTGGCCGCAGTAGAAATAACTCCGGCAGAGGTTATATTAAATGTTGATTATGGCGATTTAAAAGATGAAGACCAAACGGTTATTAGAAGAACATTCGATATCCCGGTAAGAAACACTGAAACTATGGCTGTAGTTGTTTCAGCCAGCATTACCGGCTTGCCTTCGCGCTATAATGCGCCAACCATCAATACGGCAACAATTCAGCCTGGGGAAACCAGAACGATAACTGTTGCTATTGACATTCCGCAGCAGCAAAGTTCTGGACGAAGGCAAATTGGAGTTATCGAAGTCAAAAATGCCAATACCAATGCCCTGTATGATACAGCGCTATTAATTCAAGACACTAAAAAGATGCTGGCCATTGACGAAATCAGTGTGGAGTATGAAGATCTTGACGGCGAGACGGAAAGAGAAACCTTTAATGGAGAGGACCCTAAACTAGGCTTAGATGAAAGCATAAGGCCGGGAAGCCCAGTAACTATTAGTTTTAAGGATATAGAAAATCTATTTGACCAGGATTATGATGAAGATTCCAGCGACATTGAAGATATTACCTTAACTATAGAAGCTGATGATGAGGACTTATTTAAAGGCAATTTTGAAGAAGAGTATGATTTAGGCGCTCTGGGAGCTGAAGATAGCCAAGATTTTGAAGTTAGCTTTATTGTTGATGAAGAAGCCGATGAAGGCGCTTACGTGTTAACCATAGAACTAGTTGGCGAGGATGGAGAAGGCGCTAAACATGCCTTTAAAACAGAATTAACTCTGGAACTAGACCGAAACAAAGATGATATCAGAATCACTAAATGGGAAATTTTGCCCGAGAACCCAACCAGCTGCGATAAAAAGGTAATCTTTAACACCGAAATTAAAAACGTGGGAACTCGCTCGCAAAATGACGTGTCTATTCAATTATACAGCCCTTCGCTGGAGATTCTTCAGAATATTCCCGACTTAAAATTAAACCGCTTCTCCAAGGATGATCATTCTTATTCCAGAAGCTTCTCCATAGACTTCAGCAGTAAAGAGATTGCTGCCGGAAGGCATGATGTTGAATTTAATGTATTTCTAGATGGCGACCAGGTTGATCACCAGCGCAAAACACTAGCCGTAGGAGACTGCCCTAAAGACCAGACCAATGTCCCTGCATCTGAAGAACAAAAGAAGTCTGGAGAGGAGTTGGAATCTGAAGATAAATTGGAAACTTCCGCCGGAAGAGCCGCTGAAGATGCAAAGGCTAGAAGAATTGAAGCGGATAAAACAACCATCTCCTCTAGTAAAATTGTAAGCATTGTAGAAGATCCCTACACTAACGAAGACGTGTTATTATCCCTCATAATTATATCCCTTATTTTGTTATTGGCAGTAATTGCCATTTTCACTGTAATAATCATTAAAACCAAAAGCGAGGTACCTAAAAAATGAAATTAAAAACAATCTTTGCCCTGATGCTGGTGGCAGCAATAGTCTTTGGAATATTGCCTGCTGTAGTAATAGCCACCGCACCAGGAGCAGCGCACAACAAAGTTATAACTACGCAAAATCAGCCTTATGTATTTAAGGCGGAAGATTTTAAATTTACCCATCCGGCAACCCCAAATCATGGTTTTTATAAAGTCATGATTAACGGGTTTGGAGTTACGGCTGCCAACAATAACGGCACAGCCATTCCCTGGAAAGGACAGCTTCAAGTAAAGAATGCCAGCGATAACTGGGTAGCTTTAAACCCCAATTCTGGACAAGTCCAGTTTGTTCTGGTCAGCGATATTCAGCTAGGAAAAATGCGGTTTGTTCCGGCAACTGGAGAACGGGGAGAGCCGTATACGGCTTTCTATTTCCTGAATGGCGATGATAATGGAACGCCCAACGACCCTAATGATGATCAGGCAAGCGGAAATTATATCATGACCATCAATGTAAATGCCGCGGTTAATCGCGCTCCCGATGCGGTAAATGACGCAGCAACGGCAGCCACTGGACAAGACATCACTATTTTAGTGTTAGCTAACGATATAGATCCAGACGGCAATGCGCTAACTATTACCAGCGCTACCCAGCCAACTAATGGAGCCGTTTCCATTTTAGGCGGCACAACGGTTGGAATAGCTTACAGAAGCAACAGCGGATTTACCGGAACTGATTCCTTTACGTACACTATCAGCGATGGCAACGGCGGCACTGATACAGCTACTGTTACAGTTACCGTAGGAGCTCAGCTGCCAGCGACAAACCAGTTGGAAATCAAGCGAGTGGAAATCAACGGCAAAACCAACGGCAAACTGGTGCTGGATGATGAAAACGAAATCGAAGTGGAGGTCAAGAATAACTTAAACCTGGACCTCGATGACGTGGAAATTACTGTAACCATTCTGGATGTAGATGGCGATGATCTTGACGAGCAGGAAGAAATAGACATTGACAGTAGAGATGAAGAAACTATAACTTTCACCTTTGACCTGCAAGATGAACAGTTGGATGAAGATAATTACATTATCCAAGTGAAAGCCGAAGGAACCGACCGAAATAATGTCAACTATGTGGATACAGAACGAGTTACTGTTAAAGTAGACCGGGAAAAGCATCAAGTAGTTATTAGAAAAGCATCTCTAGACCGAACTACGGCTTCCTGTTCAGCTCAAAGTGTTAACCTGCTGGTTAGAATCGAGAACGTTGGAGAAAATGATGAAGACGACGTGGAAATCAGAGCATTCAACGAAAATCTGGATTTAGACGCCCGGCGCAGCAACATTGAACTGGATGATTTCCAAGGCAGCGATAACGATTACCAGGTTACCATTCCTTTAGATATCAAGGATGCCCGATCTGGCGAAGAAGTAATCAGGGTAGAAGTTCTGCGCGATGGCGCTGTTGATGACCGGAAAGATGTTACTTTAACGGTAAACTGCGATTCTCGTTCTGAGACTACAGATGCCGCTGCTGGCGCTGGCCAAGAGCTGATTGATGAAATCAGAAAAGGCCTGGAAACACGAAAAGCATCCGGCAGCAATACCGAAGTCAGCTCAATAAGAAACAGCAATTCCTACATGGTTCTGTTGGGAATACTGGCGGTATTAGCTTTCGTAGCTGTCGTCTTAGCCTTGGCGGTAATGGCTACCAGAAAGAAAAAATAAATTTATTTTTTTATTTTCTAGTTTTCTTTTTTAACTGTTTCTAACTTCCATTTCCTAGCAAGATTTTTTAAAGTAGCAATTGTTTTAGAAACTAATGAGAAAAGTTGAAACAGTATTAATCGAAGTTAAAACCGGCAAAACTTTCC
>LCFP01000020.1 GCA_000999095.1 Candidatus Gottesmanbacteria bacterium GW2011_GWA2_43_14 | reverse complement strand
CCCAATAAAAACATCAGAATTCCCTTTACCAATGATGCCCTGGCCTTTATTATGTGATTTTCTTTTAATACATAGAGGCTTAGACCATACACAAATGCATCAGCAAGCATATCAAGAGAATCAGCAATGAGTGTGCTGGACCGGGCAATAAAGCCGCTCCCAACTTCAAGAAAAAACATTCCCAGGTTGATGACAAATACCATCAACAGGATGTTTCTGATTTTCTTATGCTGTTCGGGAGTCAGAAGGAGGTCTTTATCACAGCAATCTTCAGCCATAGTCAATGAATTATATTTTATGACAAATCTTTTTTCTTGTCTTCAAACTCCTTTTTGTCTATTTCTCCCTTTGCATACCGCTACTTGAGGATATCAAAGGGAATTAAGACATCATGAAGGAAAATTCCGGAGTAAATCAAAGAAATCCGTAGAAATTGCTCCCCGAGCCTGAGAATAGTATACAGCAAGGTTTTGAGGCTATCATCAAGGTCTTTGAGAACGTCAGTTATATCGGAGAACTGAGGCAAAGATGGCTCGAAATAAAGAAGCTTTTGAAAGGAAGACTACAGGATGACATTCCATCGACAGTAAGCGCAACTTAGATAAAAGTATTATTTTTTTCCTTTGTCTGCAAATTCTTTCGTCAAGGATTTCTTAAAACATCCGCAACTCATTTATTACCGAGCTGTTCTGCCAGCCCGATGAGAAGTCCTTCGGGGCCGCGGATGTAGCAGAGCCGATACGAGTCCTCGTACTGAACCACTTCGCCGACAAGCTGCGCGCCATGCTTGCGGAGCCTGATGAGCGTCTCGTCGATGTCGCTCACGGTGAACATGGCGCGTAGGTAGCCGAGAGCGTTCACCGGTGCGTTCCGGTGATCGGCGACTACAGGTGGAGTGAGAAATCGCGAGATCTCGAGCCGGCTGTGGCCGTCGGGGGTGACCATCATGGCGATCTCGACGCGTTGGGTCCCCAATCCGGTGACGCGCCCGGCCCATTCTCCTTCGACCATGGCTCGCCCCTCGAGCTTCAGGCCAAGCTCGGTGAAAAAAGAGATGACCTCATCGAGGGATTCAACCACGATGCCGACATTGTCCATTCGTAGTAATTTACTTTTGGTGGTCATATATTTCCCTTTAGTATTATTTTACCAAATCTTCTATTTAAGTTTTTCTTTGACGGCAAATTCCTATAATTATTTTTCTATCTCATATGTAACATGAGTTACATACGTTGAGACAATAGTATTTTTGATTTTTACTTTAACACTGTCTTTAATATTTAAAAACAACGGTATACCACTGCCGAAAAACACCGGTGAGTAATGAACGGTAAACTCGTCAATAAGCCCGGCATTGAGGTATTGTTGGACGACGTTAGCGCCTCCGGCAATGCGTACGTCTCGGTTTTTTGCGACCGTCTTGGCTTGTTTGAGCGCGCTTTTTATACCGTCGTTCAGAAAATAGAACGTGGTGCCCCCTGGACGCTTCCATGGCTCACATATTTTATGCGTTAAAACGAAGACAGGCGTATGGAAAGGTGCTTCTTCGGGCCAAAACTTTTCCCCTCCAGCAAATATGTTGCCTCCCATAATGCTCACGCCCGTGCGCTTGAAAGTTTCTTCAACTAGATGATTGTCAGCGCCAGTTTCGCCGCCTTCGCCAAGCTTAAGGTTCTCGCGGAAAAATTTCTGTTTAGATACCCATCCTTGAAGTTCCATCCATTTTTTCAACCACTGTTTGTATTCAGGGTCGTTCGCATGATCCATATCCATTCCCTCAGGCGCAATAAAACCGTCCAGTGACATGACCATGTCGAAAAATACTTTTCCCATGTTTTTATTTTACCAAATCTTCCATTGGAACGCCTAACGATTTGGCGGCAAATCCAGAATTGTAACGGTAAGAAAGTTTAGGTTATATTAAGAGGTTTACTGGTACATTTTGCTCGAGAAGCGTTCAATTAATATAACCAAGCGATTCCTGCGTTTTATCGAGATATTTCAGGATGCAAAGTTTGAACAGAAACTAAGACTTGAGATCGAAAAAGTGAAACCCGCTCTTATACCGTATAAATATTGACTAATCTTATATAATCTTATATAGTCAATATATAAGATTATGAATAAGCTCGACTTTCGGCTTCAAAACATCCAGGGAGATGTCTGGAAAGACATTGCTCTTATTGATGAATTAAAAGGCAGATGGAGTGCAGGAGCAAACCTTCACCCGCAAGTCCTGACAAGGCTAAAACGCTCAGTTTTAATTACTTCCACGGGAGCTTCAACCCGTATTGAAGGATCAAAACTCACAGACAGCGATATTGAAAAACTTATGCGTGGCCTTTCAATTGAGAAATTTGCGGACAGGGATGTCGCTGAAGTGAAAGGATATTTTGAATTACTGCAAAATGTTTTTGATTCTTGGCAAAGTCTTACCTTTAGTGAAAGCGCAATTAAGCATTTCCACAAAGAACTCTTAAAATATGTGGAAAAAGATAAATTGCACAGAGGAGAATATAAAAAGACAGAAAACAAAGTTCACATGATAGACGAGAAAGGACAATTGATCGGAGTTCTATTTGATACTACTCCAGCCTATCTTACGCCAAGCAGTATGCTGGAACTTATTGAATGGACTACAAAATCATTAAAAGAAAAGACAACTCATCCTATCCTGACAATCGGCAATTTCCTGGTTGAGTTTTTGCAGATACATCCGTTTACTGACGGCAACGGAAGGTTATCACGTATCTTAACTAACCTTTTACTTCTGAAAGAAGGCTATTTATATATGCCTTATGTTTCCCATGAGAAACTGATTGAGAATAATAAACCTGACTATTATCTGGCACTACGGAACAGCCAGAAAACATTCAATTCAAAAAGTGAAAATATAAATCCATGGCTTAGGTTTTTAGTAAAAATTGTTTTACTGCAGTCACACATGGCTGTTAATTTACTAACCGAAGAAACTGTAGAAAAAATACTCTCACCCATTCAGCTTAAAGTCTGGAATTATTTTCTGAAAGTAAATGAGGCAACTCCCCTTGAAATTTCTAAAGAAAGCGGAGTCGTCAGAGCTACAGTTAACCAGGTAATAAACAAACTTTTAAAACTCAAAAAAATCGAGAGAATCGGGCTTGGCAGAAGCACAAGATACAGGATAATATGAAAGCTAAATGCGGCTTATGCGGAAAATCCAAAAAGCTAACGAAAACTTCGTGTTGTAATAATTGGATCTGTGATGATACGGATAAATATGTCATGTTCTCATACGTAAGAAACAGCTGTTACAGAAATCATGACCGTTATACACTTTGCTCATACCATAATATTGAGAACCATAAAGGAAATTGGCTTACTTGCAAAAAATGCATAAAAGATTTCGACACCGAAGATTATGTTTGGCGAGGTACAAATGAATTTAATTTTAAAAAACTTTCCAATCCACCAAAATTCGAACCGACACATTGTTCAGAATGTGATGTCATTATCAAACGAGGATATGAAGGATATACCAGTCTTCCGAATGGTAAATACCTTTGCGAAATATGCGGATCAAAACATTTAAGTGAGTTAGCAAAAGAAAGATTAAGTAATTAAGAATCCATAGAAAACCTAGGAATATGCTCCCCGTCCCTAGGCATAATATAACTTTGGATTTCACTTCAATTATTCAGGTTTTTCAAGATTTAAGGTACATTGGAGAACTAAGACAGAGGTGGGAGGAAATTAAGAAATTATAAATTTTTTAAAAACTACCATTGCGATTCCAAACCTAAAAAGTATTGGTAATTCTGTTGTGCTACCTGAGCCTGTTCTTTACGAATTTCCTTTGACCTATCCCATACTACCTGAAGTGATTCACCTACTTTACCGACACTTCCGAGACTATTAGTTTTACCGGTCAGCCTTTTGAACTCATCATCAAAATAGATTATTTGGCTGATACCAATCCGTCCATCAGCCATAACCTTAATCCCGGCTCCACAATGATATTCCGTAAACCGAGGAATCGGAACATTGGTTATAAAATCATGCTTATTTTGTGTAATTCTCGGAAATGGTGAGTTTATACTTGGAAAATAATTGGGATTTGATGCTGTAATTTTATTCAGTGTTGCTTCAAATTGCTGTATTTCTTCTAATGTTGAGAACTCCTGATTCTGGAAAGATTTGTTCCCAAGTCTTTTCAATAAGGAAAAATGGTGATGACGAAGTCCGATCTGAGATAAATAATCACAGAAGTCAGGCAAGGCGGCTAGATTATCGTTATAAACTGTTGTGAGCATTACAATCTGATCACCACGAACACGCAATATAGGTATGAGCCATGACATAACTCTTTTATATTGACGTGGATCTCTGAAACGGGAATTTATCTCGTCCGGTCCGTCGAGACTGACAATTAGTTTACTCCTGACATTTTGAAGCATGGAAAGAGCTTTTTGCTCATCTAAAACCAGACCGTTTGTAATTAAATTAGCTGAGAGGAAGTCTTTTTCGTTCGCATGCTTCCATATTTCATAAAAATCAGGATGCAACGTAGCTTCGGCACCTCTAAATGACATTTCGAATGCTCCTTGAGTATTTGCTTCGTCTATGTTTTTTAAAACATCTTCGGTTTTGAGTTTTGGACCTCTATTATTATTGTATTGAGAGCAATATAAACAACGCATATTGCATATTGAGTTAATCTCTTCAACAACCCTGATGGGAAAGCTAAGTTCTGAAGGATTAAATTCAATATCCGTTACACCTTCAACAGAAATCAAGCGATCCATAGGATCGTAGTGTAAGGAATATTTATCATCCTTCCGCAATCTTTCTAACCCTGTTTCCTGCAATGTTGCCATAAAATATTATGTATTTATTTTTCTAAATAAGTGATAGAAATATTTTTCCATAGTAAGCATTTCTTCCCATATTTTTCGATTTTTTATTTGTAAATCTCTATACCCTTCAGGAGTAATATCCTGGTAATGAGAAGCGACAATTTCTCCAATTTTATCAATATCCTTATGGTCTACCCAAATGCAGTAATCTTTCCAATTTATCTCATCTGAAAATGGCAATGGCGAATCAGTATCAACAAAAATCGGGATTCGGCCTAAGGCAAGTGTTTCATAAAACCTGTAGGAATAATTTCCTTTCCCTCTAACACAAACAACATAATCACTATTGATTAGCGATTGGAAATATTCTTTACGGACTTTTGAAAGACCTTCTGGGTTTTTGTCTCGATCAATACCTCCACAATATCCCGCTCTTTTGATAAAGTCAGTTTTGAATTTATCATATTCCTGTAAGTTATTTAATACTGTGGCTCTGAACGAATATACAAGTTCAGATTGTTCATCTAGATTTAAACTTGAAAAACCATTCTCTACCAATTCATTGAAATATTTCAGCTCCCGGTCGCTCATCGGTGCATTTGCAGACCAGCCGCAAAAACTAACAATAGGTTCAGTGTTTTTCCTCCGAATATCCAATTGACCCCCACCGAAAACAGTAAGAGGGTCACCAACAAACCCAGGCATAACATATTCATTCGGTCTTCTATTCGAAGCATTGAAAGAAGTGCGCACGACAATCGGATTATTTTGGGAATTCAAGGAATCAGCATGCAAATCCAGAGGTAAGTCATCATCAGCATTGTATTGAATAATTGATCTTTTTTGTATATGCTGCATCAGTTCGAGGAATTGGATTCCTTGATGCATTTTTTCCGACCAACGATAATATTTCCAGTCAGATGGCATCACTGCATAATCCGCGTTTTCTGCATTAGAAGTATAAATGAAATAATTCTGATAATTTTCATTTAAGCTTTTAAACCTATCCACGTCTCGAAATTCAGATTTATCTCTGATATCTACAATTGAACCAGTTTCTAAATGCCAAGGATGCAGAAGAAAAGCAGGCGGAGTGCTTTTGTCGGGTTTAAAGGACCAATCAGTATATAATCCAATTTGTGATTCAATCATAAATCATTTCCAATTTAATATTAATTACCCAACTTAAATAGAAATTAATTTAATTGTCAGATTGAAATTATGAAACCGCTGAATCATCTCATATATCTATTGGGAAAGCAAAAACCGATATATTAGAGTTAATTTATTATTGATTTTGTGAAGACTAATGGCGTAGAAAAGGTTAGTTGTAAAAAAAATTTATTAACTCACCTTACGCAACAAATTAAACAGGAAGGCCAATTTTGTAAGAAAAGATTTGCCACCCGAAGGGTGTAATTGAGGCTTTACCTGTTCACTACAACCCAATTAATAAGCCGCTAAACTCTTTTTACTATTTTCCTCCGACTGGTGAATTATGTGAAGAACTACTTTTGCTTTAATGGTCCGAACTACTCATTTAATTATTCACCTTAACCACATTGGTCCTTTTGCGTCGCGCAGCCCTCCCATGCCATTACCTCTTCCAAACCCTTCAAAATCATCAGCTTCAAAAACTCTGATACCATATGCTTTAAAATTATCCTCATTCCATTCTCCTACACATCTTACTTCATCTCCGATAACAGGTCTTCCAAATGAAAAATGGGTATCATCATTGATAGTGACAGTAATTTCTTTATTATTTTCCGATAATATAATCATCTGGTCATTATTAGCTCTGACTACTCTTCCGAAAAAGAAATTATTCCCTCTCATCATCTGTCCCATGCTGAAATATCTACCTTTATTTTGATAAAACCTTTTTCCGTATGAAGTATTTATTGAAAACCAGCCAAATACAATAGCTATTCCTAAGATTATTGACAGAAGTGTTATGAAAGGTTTTTTATAAGAAATATCATATTTTTTCAGAAAATAACTTAAAAGTATAAAGAAAAGAATAAAAATAAAGACAAAAAGGTATGGGAAAGATTCCACAAATGTTTTAAGACCATACCTTCCATACTCTCCAAATATCAAATCGCTATTTGTTTTAAGCCAAATAGATATTATTCCTGAAAGGAATATTAATCCCAAAAATAAAAGGGCCAAACTGCTTCCTATTCCCAATTTCTCTGATATTACAGATAATCGGGAACGCATTTTTACTTCTCCTTTTTCTATCTTTCTTAAGATGTTATTTTTTATTGTGTTTTTCATGACATATCTCCTTTACTTTTGTTTTTGCTCTATGTATTAATACTCCTACATTTCTGACTGGAATACGCAATATATCACTGATTTCATCATGTGACTTTTCTTCGTATAAATTTAATATTAATGGTTCTTTGTATTTTATCTCTAATCTGTCAATGCATCCCTTCAGCTGAATTTTAAGCATTTCCGAATCAATTTTATCTTCAATATCTTCATGTGCCTCTACTACTAACCAGTCCTGCAATGAAACAATTCTTTGCAAAAAACTGCTGTTTACCAGATTCAGACTTTCGTTATGGGTTATCCTGTAAATCCAACTGGAAAATTTAAGTTTTCTGTCGTAGGTCGTGAGATTCTTATATGCTTTGATAAATACATTCTGTAAGATATCATCTGCATCATTCTGTTTTTTTGTAAAAGTCATGATATATCTTCTTAACTTTCTCTCATACCTATCCACTATCTGCCCATAGACTTCCTTATTCTCATTTATTACTAGACTTACGACTTCTTCATCTGATAAATTATTGAGCTTATCCATATAAATAATACAAAGCAAATCCTATTTTATTACATATCAATGTTTTACTTCACGCCTAAAACCCTCAATGTAAATATGAGGGTAAGGCGAATATTATATCTTTTACTTCTGGTTCCATCTGTTCCCCTGACAGTTACCCATACCTGTTCCCATTCCTAAACCCAATTCCTGTCTGATTTTGGCAGCTTCTTCTGTTTTTCCCTGTTCAGCCAATTCATGAGCTTGGGCAAACTTGGCAAAGTTTGATGCATTTATCACTTGAGTGACTCTGCCTCTTGCCTGCATAAGATTTTTCCAGGCATTATAGTCATTATTCTCAAATGCTTTTTCCATAGCTTCATGTCTTTCAGGAGTATAATTTGGTCCTTTTACATTGGGATCACCTTTATATGCAAAGACTTGTCCTGATAAAGCAGATACTACAAATGCTGTTAATATAAGTGTTGATATTCCAAATATTGCTTTTTTCATATATTTATTCACCTCCTTTCATAAGATTGTTATCTAATAGGTAATACAAACTAAAAAGGAAAATATTACAAAAACATCGGGGGGGTGTCCATTATTTGGAAAAATTAGGTTCTATCGTACTATTATGTTCAATAAATAAGGAGCACTGTAATGCTCCTTTTTCGTTAGCTCGAGGATCGTAACGTTAATATAACCAGTCAATTCGTGAGTATTTTCAAAGTATTTGAGGATTTCAGGTTCATCAGCCAGTTGCAGGAGGAAATGGACAAAGTACGGCCAGTAAGTTTTTCATTGGCAGAAAATTCTATTTTAAAACCTTGTACCTTATATGCGTAACCATGCTGGTTCCGCTAACTTCGATCGGTTCAAGATTGAGATTAGGAACGCCTTCAAACAGTCGAGTGCCTGCGCCTATAGTCACGGGGACTATATTTAACCATAGTTCATCAATGAGCCCAGCCGCCAAATATTGATTAACTGTATTCGCACCGCCCATAATCTTGACATTTCGATCACCTGCCGCTTCCTTTGC
>LCFP01000019.1 GCA_000999095.1 Candidatus Gottesmanbacteria bacterium GW2011_GWA2_43_14 | reverse complement strand
CCCTGGGAAACCAGGTATTTCATGACCCACATCGGATCATTCCAATTTTCCCGGAATTCACCGAATACTTTATTGGCATACTGGATTTGTGACAGATCGGTATTTTCATGTTTAGCTCCGTTATTGCCGTTTGGAGGAAAAGGCGTAGCTTCCGGCATTCTGTTCTGTGCCAACTGACCGTTGCTCAGCAAATATTGTACGGATATGGACTTGCTCTCACGGTCGAGTTCCGGGACAACTCCTGTTTCAAGGTTTGATCCGGGTTGCGGTGTCGATAAAGCTTGTGATGGCGTTGCCAATGCAGTCAAATCATTTGTAGCCTGCTTACCTTCCTCAGTTTGTTCGGTAGAATTTAGGGCCGAGCCAGCAGCAGTGCAGGCTGTTAAACCCAAAGCTAAAAGTGATACCCCTGTTATAAATTTATTCTTAGGTGTCCAAAATGTTTTTTTCTCTGACTGCACTCCCGGTGATTGTTTATATAAAAAGGCGAGTGCAGCCACACTGCCTCCTTTTTTGAATATTTCAACACCTTTACCCAATCGGGAGGCCAAATGGATAAAAGCATTTAATTGCTCGACAGTCTTGTAGTTTCTGTGATAATCATCAGCTGTTTTTGATGTAAAAGTGAAAGAGATTTTGGCTGCTTGAGCCCAGGGAGAATCATGCCTCTGCTTATCCGAAAGCGCATTTAAATTTCCTGAAATAAGATTTAGCCTCAACTGACCAGGTTTTCCAGGTATTTCTTCCGGTTTTGCTTCTTTAATGTCCAAATCGTAAACGGCATAGACCTTATCCCAAAAATTAACTCCGTCTTCTACATGTGTAAATAAAGAGCTGAATTCTACGCCTCCAAAAGCAACTGCTGCATCTTGAAGAAAAGCCCGTCTTGATAATTTTTCTTGGGGATTTAAACTATTTTGATTCTGTACAAGATCAGAAGAAATACCACTTTCACCGGTCATACTCTCAATTCTAGCTGAAGCTGACATATAAATTACAAAAAATTAACCTATAATATGAAAGTTGCTCTCTAATTTAAAAAAATCCTGATTTTCATCAGGATTTGTAAGTTTATATGAATTATTTACAAGGAACCAAAAGTTCCTCAGATTATCAAAATAATGAAAACAACCAATCAGATTGGTCATATTTCTTCTGTTTGTGCAACTATAACACTAGCCTATAGTCTTGTCAAGGCAAGACTGGTTTACTTCATTTTCCTATAGTTTCTTTCGGTAGTAATAAAAACAATAAAACAACTTCTCTCATACTTTCCCTATTATTTATCAACAATCTAAAATCTAATTTCATCATAAATAAATATGAAAGAATCAGGATAAATCGAGGTGTGATTTAAAAGAATTTTCCATTGCATGGTATGCTGGTTTTGGATCTAAGTTTTCATTAAAAGTAGTCCCACTGTTATCGCCTATTCCCCAAACACTAAATCCGGTACAGACACCTGAACTAATCATTGCATCAAGAGCAGCCTGAAAAATATCAGCCTGCTTTTGATCTTTTTCTTCTGGTGATCCGCCTGCATTTCTCATATCTACATCGAATTCCGTTATTTCCACAGTAATGCCGTAAGATTTCAGTGTTTCAATGACATTATTCCAGTCTGGAGGGTTTGCTCCGTCCAAATGCATCTGAATACCTACTGCATCAATTAATCCCTTTTGTTTTAAACGGTTAACAATTTTCAGAGTCGTATCAGTCTGCAGATTTTGCGGAACACCAAAAATGGAATGTGGTGTTGATAATGTAGTGTGATTTAATACATCATTAAATATTAATCTGGCATTAGAATCTATTCTTCTGGCTTCCTCAAATGCCAAATCTATATACTCTTCTCCTAATTGTGTATGAAATAAATCATCATCACCTGAATAATGTCTATATGGTTCATTAACCATCACCCATTCATTACATTTATATGATTGCACCATTTGTTTTACTCTCTTACGGATTTGTTCTTCCAACTGATTCTTATCCATACCTCGTAGCCAGGGAGGGGCTTCTTTCGGATATATAACAGCATGTCCTCTTATTCTATTTATTCCTAGTTTTTGAAGTTCATCTATCTGGTATTTAATATACCAGTCAGAACCTTGATCAATCTCTCCATTGGATGGTTCTAATCCGCTCCAACTCAAGGCATCATCGATAACTGCCATATTACAATAGTTCGCGACAGTTTTTCGATATTTTTCTTTGATGCTATCTGACAATCCATGCGACTGTGTTCCGTCAAATAATTCATAAGTAATTTTCGTTCCATTACGTATGCTTAAGGCATCTGCGTAATCTCTCATTCCAGACGATTTCCATTCCCACTCCCGGCCGTTAAACCTAGCCACCAGAACCGTATCGGAATTTTTGTCTTCGGCAAAGACAATGGAATTTTTTGGGTTGTTAAGCTCTATATTATTGTAATGTACAGAGTAATTGAAATCCGTAATGTCCGGCCTGAATCCTGAGGGTAAACCCAGATCTTTCTCGACATCAGGTTTCCGAACCAGGGGATTAGGATGCAAACTGGATTTTGTAGTTTCTCCGTTCAAAACTTCAGCCGGTACGCTATCTACCCAGACCTCATAGGTTTCCGCTCTTATCATACCCATCATCTCATCATCAATTCTGTTTAACTGGACAGTTCTTTTTATACCATTGTCATTAAAAAGAAGCTTGTCTGAAATAACATCTGATGGATCCGCCGGATTATAACGATACTCCATATTGTTAAGATGGTCCCGGTTTAAAACGGCAAATTCACCTTGGCTCAAAATGGCAAATCGCATTCTTGGTTCAAAGAATTCATCGCTATCCCTGGATACATATTCTTCAAAAGCAACTACAATATCACCATTATTGCCTTTGCCTACGACCGTAATCCCGGATCCGTCTCTGACAACCAGGTATGTCGGATGGGCATTAGTCAGTTTGTGTTCTTTATCGTCTATTTTCAATTGTTCCCGATAGAATGTCAGATTGCCAAAGGCACGATCTTCCTTCTGCCGGAAATGGATTGCCTGTCCAACAACGTTTTCCTGGGCCTGGGCTGCGGCCTGGGCGACCGCGTATTCCAGCATCTTGATCGGATTCTTAAAAGCGACTCCTCCATTATCACTTCTGATCGTGTTGCCAAAAGTTTTTTCGGCATATTCAACCGGATTATAATGTCGTTCATCGGATGTCGGCGGTACCATAATCGGTTGCGGTCCAAGATTGCTTTGTCCTGTTGTCAGGCTGATATCCAGTTTTTCTCCGTTATTAACCAGATATCCAACAGTTATAGGGGCTGCCTGGAACAATTCTACCGAGGTCTCAACCCCGGCTTCCAGGACGTAGCCTCCCGTATCGGCAGGAGGCAGGGGAGTACTAACTGGATAAGGTGTTCCGTCGGAAAACATCGGCGTCAATGTAGCCAGGCCCTCCTGGCTTTGACTGTCTTCGGGTGTAGTCGATACACAGCCGGCGGCAGTACCTGCAATAAGGCCTCCCAGCATAGCCAAAGCTATTTTGGCCGGTCGTCCGTATCTATTGATAGCTTCAGATTCATCAATCGTTGGCTTGTCAGGATCGGCGTTGTGTAAAATGGCAACTGCCGATGCGGCCGATCCGACCAGCAATGCCTCGGAAGCTTTTTTCAGGTAAATTACCGATTTGGTCAGTCCTTTGAATCTATGGGCATTCCTGATTGCCTGTTCCGGATCGGGATGGCTGAAACGCATAGTCAGACTCATCCTGGATCCGTCAGGCAGGTCTACTCCCTTCATCAGCCTAGTTTTTGTCGCCGTGAACGATAACAGAGCTCTGCCTGTTAATTTACCGTCGCTTTTTTTCTCAAGTGATGTCTTAATAGTATCTATGTCCGGATTGACTGCGCTGATTGTACCCAAAAAACTCAGCTGTTCAGGGGTCATTGTGTCCAGTACGGGAATTTTCAGTTTTGACAGGACGAAAAGCAATGTGCCTGCTTCGGCACCGGCTTTGCTTATATCAAACAGCTCAAGTCTGGATAGCGGATTTCTCTGCACTGAAGTATCATCACTCTGGTTTGGATAAATCTCGGGCTTGACGGCTGGCATATTTTTGGATACGTCTTAATCGGAACTTTATCACTAGCCTATAGTCTTGTCAAAGCAAGACTGGTTTACTTCCTTCTTATCGGCTTTTTTTAAAATATCTATGGAATTAAATGACGTTGCGACAATAACACCAACTACCAGGATTCTGGCCAGCGTCTGGCTGGTTAAAAAATCGTTTCTGACAAAATGAATGAAAAAAATAACAAACTATGCACAATCCCTTTTCTGAACAAATAATACAATATTATATAATCAGGATAATAGTAATGTAATACTGATTTTCTGGATTTATATCATTGATTCTTGACAAAACTATAGGCTTATAATAATATGTAGACTTATATAAATAAAAAACATAACGGGTGAGTTTCTAATATGTTGAAGTAATTTGAACTTGTGCACCGAAAGGTGCTATTTTTTTAGAATGAACAGGACATTAGAATCAATAAATAATTACGTATATAAAATGGCTGACAAGCTGGATCCGGTTATTACCAGACTTGAACAACTGGGATTACCCAACCAAAGTAAATCCGATCCGAATTTAAATAGAAAAGATTTCGATTATTTAACCGGACTGACAGCAGTTTCTTCATTACTAAAGATCCCTGCTATTCCCGGGCTTGCATCTTCTGAATCTGCCGAAAATAAATCATTGGGTATGTGGGAATCAATTAAATTTTTAAGCGGACTGAAAGTTGACCCTAATACCGTCCGTCTTGAAACTGAAGTAGATGATAAATGGAATACGCGCAGGCTGATTTTGACATTTCTTTCAGGAAATATAGCTTTAATTACTCCGGATCAATCAGTAAAAAATCCAAATCCATCCGCTGCAAGAATTAATATTTCTGTGGATATAACCGATCAGAAAAATAATATCGACTGGTCAAACCGATTTCAGGATTTGAAAAGATATCTGACAACAGGTGGCAGAACAATTCAGGCTATCGAAAGTTTTAGAAGTAACAGGGACGTAAATCTGGCTCTGGGTATTTTGGGATTTAATGTTAAGGATAAGAAGAAACTAGCGCTAATTACTGCCACATTACTAGCAGCAATATTGGCCGCCTGTGATCTGGCTACTGAACAATCACCGGAGACAACCAGAGAAACTTTAGAACACCTCGTAACTCCCACACCCGGATCAGTGCCTGAAACTCAGACTACTCCACAGGTAGAATATTTGCCTGCTCCGACACTTCCGGCGACCGGCTCTATTCTTATCGATAGCGACTACCTGATAGATCAAATGTTAAAAGTGGGTCATCAAAACCTTTTACCTGAATCTACGCCCGTTGGCGGAGAAACGGTAAATCAGTATTCTGAAAGTGCCAGGGATTTTGCCGCCAGAGTTTTTAAGGAGTCTGATTTCCGGCCGGAAAATAATCCTCTTCAAACATTGATGCTGGTTGTTTCTGACCCCGCCAGAAAAGGCAGAAACAGAAGTGCCAACTATTTTACCGAAGGGCTTAACGGTGAAGACAAAGCTTTTAAAGGATTAATACTTTATAGGGAACAAGCCAATGAAGGAGAATACACACTTGGTGACTGTAAACCGGCAAATCTGGTAGTCAGGAGCGGGGCTGGCATAACCGTACTCGGACGGACTGAGGATAACAGATATGTCATTACTGTTGAGGAAAACATCCCCAGATATGAAAACCAGAATAAACCCAGGATGTATTTTGCCATACTCAGCAAAGAACAGTTTACTCAATTGTCTGTTGATAAATTGGATAATATGGATTTTTATCTAGACAAGCCGGATCATATACAATTTTTAAACTCAGATACAAACGAAACAGTTACTCTTCCCCTGAACATCATAACCCAGGACGTCTTAAAACAAATATCCAACAAAGCCGGAGTCTCATGGGAAGATAAAGTGTCAGGAGGAGATGAGTCTTCTTATTATGCTGAACCTCTGATTCCTTATCCAAATAAGGATGATCTGAAAAAAGATATTAATCCTTTAGATCTGAATTATGTCCGAAAATTAAATGACCGACGATTGGGGCATCCGCGTAATTTGACTTATCAGGCGATCGATCCGGGCAATAACGAACTGGTAGGCATCGGAGAATACAATATAAAGAGTAAAGAATGGGTATGGAACCCCCCTAACTGGAAAAATATTTCTGAAAGCCTGGGATTTCTGTTGGGAGATACTACTCTAAGCAGTTTTGATTACTATAATCCTGATTTTCAGCAGGCATTAGCTGATAATTTCCAGATGACGGGACCGGGAAGTTTCTACGCGCACAATTTTGACAGAGGTTTAAATCAACTGTTTTTAAACCTAACTCAGGAAAATGACCAGTCGCTTTATATTCATCCGCTTTTTTGGCAAAACATGCTGCCAAGAGATTTGTATGGTGCCGATGCGGAAACATTTAAAAAGTGGGAATGGGACAGGATCAGGCAGGTTTTCGAATACATCAAACCTATCCAGCCCGGAGGTAAACCTACAATATTAGTTCTCGGAAATGAATACCTTTTTCATATTTTTCCGGATACCGGAGAGTTTCAAAGTAAAGTCAATGTTGATCCTGACAACAACAATAACTGGATTGAGAATCCCTACAGCAAAGCCCATGGTGACAGCATCACTGCATTGACTGAACAATATTTATGGATGTTGGAAGAAGCTGCAAACAGAGGTTTAAGAATCGGAATAGACTTTATTCCTCTTTATAACCATTTCAACAATCATGCTGATAACAGCACAACAAAAGAAGTAGTCAGAGAACTAAAACAGGTCAAATCAAATGTAGCATCCCATCTTGGAGTCTCAGAAGCCGAAGTAATTCTCGGCGTCGGCATCCAAGGCAACTTTTTCTATAATAATCGTCCAAGCTGGATTACTGCCCCTCCGAGCGTTGATCAGTTAAGTAATGCTATTAATTCACAGTCGGAAGTAGGACCGGTTTTCCTGATCGATCTGAATATTATTGGTCTTGACCAGTCAGGAAAAAAAGCAAGGTGGGCAGAATTCATTGATTGCGCTTTAAAAAGTAATTGCTCAGGTCTAACTTTCTGGAGATCGCTGCTCAGTAGTAAAAAACCAGGTCAAATTACAGATAAATTATACGACGATCCTGCTAACTTATTCGATCCTGACAACAAATATCGTCCAGTTCCGGGCAATGGATATGAAGAAGTAACCGCAACTCTATTAGCCGAAGCTAACAGCAGAGGTTTAATAGGATAAATTCATTTTAAGCAATCAATTATTTTTTTCTTTGTAAGATATTTAAACAGATCTTCCGCCATTGCTTTATGACCATCTATATTCGGATGGTTATCAGGTAGGTATAATTGTTCATTCTGGTAAATATTTAAGAATTTAACAAAAAATATTCACGTAAAATTTTTGTGGAAATATTAATTAATTCTTCTTCTCCAATATCTGAAATAAGCTTTGAGGAATACAAAAGAATATCATGAGGGAATATTAATTAAAAAAAGAGATAGTAAATAAAGGAAAAAGGGGTATCTAATATCGATATTTCGTAATAATAACCTATTTCTCATAACACGGGAAATTTTTTCTATGATAATCTCAGAAGAAATAAGTTACAAGAGTATTAAAATTACTATGAAATATTTCTTATGACGTCAGATATAGCATCTCTGATTTTAAATAAAAGAAAAAAATCTAAACAAAAAATAATTATGACCAGAAAGAATAATATCTTTTTGAACACGATATAATTATGATATTAAAATTATTTTTTACAATATTAGGGAACTTTATTCGATAGCTATCCAATTGAAGATAAAAAAACATCAATCATCTGATTATATGCTAATTTTGGTTCTCCATTCTTAAATAAATGTGATTCCTGACCACTTGGTGCAGTATTATCATCATAACCCCAAGTAGATATGCTTTTGCATGCTCCTGATTCCAGTACAGCCTCCGTAATTACCCTATAAATTTCCGCCTGTTTTTCAAATTTTTCCTCATCAATTCCACTGACGTCAACTTCCAATTCAGTTATTATTACCTCTACACCAATATCTTTATATTTCTTCATTGTTTCGATCAACTTTTCTTTATTTGGAAAGTTCTTTGGATCCATATTTCCTCTCATCCAATTTTTTGGAGATCCGACATGGTATTGCAATCCCACTGCGTCAACTAATCCCTTTTCTTTCAGCCTTCTAACAAGCTCGAAATTTATATCGGATTGTGGACCTGCAACCTCGCTGGCTGAAGCATTGTAAATAAGTTTTGCAGACGGATCAGCTTCTCGCGCAAACTGATAGGCTAAATCAATATAATTTGCTCCTAAAACTCTATAAAAAATATGGTTTTCATATCCCGATGTACCTGATTCATATGAATACCAAACCGATTCATTACAAACTACCCATTCAGTAACTCTCCCTATATAATGCTGCATCGTCCTTTGAATTCTGTTTTTCATTATTTCTTTTAAGTCAGCTTCATTTGAATAATTATTTAACCATTCCGGTAAATCATGGTGGTATATCAGGGTATTTCCGTTCCTTAATTTCATGCCGCATCTTACCGCATAATCTACCCATTCATCACTCAAAGAAAAATCAATAGTATCAGGTCCCTCCCGGCCCAACCAAGTCCAGGCGAAAGCACCGGGTTGCAAAAGATTGAAATGTCTTGCAATTAGATCTGTGTCTACAGCCCGATCATTAGGATCATGAAAGGTACCGATATCAATGCCTATCACATCGGCAGCATCCCTTAGAGTGGGTTTATGCCAGTCCCACTCCTGAGATTCCGCGTTAAATCTGGCCACTAAAAGTGGCCTATTGTCATTATCTAAAATCCATTTCATAAAAGCTGAGGGGTGATCCAATACACGGCTATATCTGGTTTCATCCCTGAAACCGTCTATACTTTCAAGTCCGACTTGAGCCAATAATTCCTGCGGGACCTTTTTTATGACCGGATCGGGCATAAAAGTCCACTCATCAGTTTCATTACTGTCGTTTAT
>LCFP01000018.1 GCA_000999095.1 Candidatus Gottesmanbacteria bacterium GW2011_GWA2_43_14 | reverse complement strand
CACCAGCTGTCAGGCTCCCGGAGCATACACTACTAAAACTTACGTCAATAACTGCGGTCCTACCAAAACACCGACCAAAGTACCTACCAAAACACCGACGCCCGGAACAGCATCTTGTATAGATACCGACGGTGGTAAGAACTACACCACCTATGGTGAAACTTATATCTCGGGAACAAACACTAAATATGTTGATTCCTGTTCCGTACAAAATGGCATTTATACTCTGCATGAAGGCTATTGTTCTACGTCAACTTCAGTTGCCAATGTTTCGTATACCTGTCCTTCAGGTTGTTCCAATGGAGCCTGTATCGGAATTACCACAACCATAACTCCGACCAAAACCCCGACAAAGTCGCCGACCAAGTCACCGACACCGATAAAATCGCTGACACCCGTACCAACGGGTATCTGGAAAACACCCGGCGGACTTACCTGTTCCACATCAAATGCTCAAGCGGATTATTTCACACATTATCCTGGAACCAACTGTAGCGCCAGCGGCGGCTTCCTCGGTTACAGTATTGCTGAAAGTGTACTTGCAAACTGTTCCACCACCGGTTCTGGTAAATGTTTCAGAGTCAGTGGAACTGCTTCAAATATTCAAAGCGGTAGCCGGGCTCTGGGTAGTACCAAAACCTGCACGACCACCTCTTCAGGTTATACTACGACCGCCTATCCGAATCTGACCCAATGCTTCTGGAACGGAGTGGTTATCAAATGCACAACTGATTCGCAGTGTCCTATCAGACAATATTGCGCAGCAGACGGATTGTGTTATCAGGTTGGTGTTCCTACTCCGACCGGCGGAACCAGAGTTACACCTACTCCGACTAGCGTAATCAAAGCTACACCCACACCTACCAAAGTGACGACATTATCACCGACCAAGACACCGACCAAGTCGCCTACAAAAAGTCCGACGCCAATAAAGTCTGTTACCCCGACGAATGTTGTTTCACCTTATACTATCGCTTTCAGTCCTTCCCAGGGGACGCTGCCGCCCAATTCCGCCTTCAAAATCATGGTCAATGCAGGCAATAACAGCGTTGCCTTCGGCAGGGTCGTCTTCAATTTCAATCCTTCAAAAGTCAATCTGGCTTCTGAGATAACCACCAATCCGAACCTCTCTACAGTTGTAGAAAAAACAACGGCCTCCTCAGCCAACTCAACCGGCAGGGCAGTCGTGGTTGTCGCCGCTTCACCTTCAGACACTCAGCCGGCCGGCAGCTTTGAATTTGCCACGGTAACCTTCAAAAGCGTTTCGGGGACTGCCAATGATACCGCCCAGGTAACGATTGATTCGTCAGACCTGCAGATTGTGACCGGTGCAGGCAATGCCCTGACCATGGCCGTAACACCCCTGAATTTGACCTTAAACTCAAGTGGGGTTACGGTCACAGGCGAACCGAGTATCACACCGATAAATTGTCCGGCCGGACCGAGAGGCAATTTGGATTGTTCACTCGATGCCTGTATTGACACTGCTGATTTTGAATTGTTCCGCCAGGCGTATGGCATGGTCTCCGGTGAGGTTGTTGTCCCGGACGGGCAGTATTCACCTGACCTGATTCAAGACCAAAGCAATATGATTGATACGGCTGATTATGAAATCCTGAGATCAAATTTCGGCAGCTGTTTCCCATGATAAACAAAAAACAAATTACCGGCCTGGTTATTTTCTTCCTGCTGGCCGGGTTTCTGTTACTGGCTACTTTAATTTCCAGGCAAAACATCGATATCAGAAACAGGGCAGAAGGCAGCCATGAAGTCAGTTTAAAATTCGATCCCGAATCAGGAACATTCTATCCAGGGCAGGAAGTGATCTTTAATTTAGCCTTGAACAATCTTGTTTCACGTGAGATTCAAGTCAGCGGCGCCCAGGCAACCTTTTCGGTTGACGGCAATTTTACGATTCTGTCTGCCGGTTGCTCGACACCCTTTGACGGATTGCCGTTTGTCAGGATTACCGGACAGGAAGTCAGGTTAATGTGCGCTATTTCCACAAATACGCCACCTGTAGGCCTATCTGATTCTGACACAGTATTTGCCAGGCTGGTTCTCCAGGTGAATCAGGATGCCATAGGTTCAGCACCTATTTCGTTTACCGCCACCAGGGCAACCGAAGCCGGACTGGACCTTGAGGCTCCTGATGTGTCAACTGCCGGGACTAATTCCGTTTATGAAATTATTGAAGAACCGACACCGACTGAAGAACCGACACCGACTGAAATACCAACCCCTGTTCCTCCCCAGTGTCCGAGAGGGGAGTTAGGTAACTTGGATTGCAGTTCAGACGGCTGTATAGATACAGCTGATTTTGAATTGTTCCGCCAGGCGTATGGCATGTATTTGGATTCGATTGTAGTGCCGGAAGGTCAGCATACTCCCGATTTGATCCAGGATGACTTAAATATGATTGATACGGCTGATTATGAAATCCTGAGATCAAATTTCGGCAGCTGTAGCTTATGATAAACAAAAAACAAATTATCGGTTTGGTAATTTTCTTCCTGCTGGCCGGGTTTCTGTTACTGGCTACTTTAATTTCCAGGCAAAACATCGATATCAGAAACAGGGCAGCCGGTACCAATGAGATAGACATTCATTTTTTACCTCCTTCAGGCACTTTTTCTCCCGGTCAGACCTTTGATGCCCAGTTGAATTTGTTTAAAGTTGCTAGCCGCTCAATTAATGTCAGCGGCGCCCAGGTGGTTTTGGATATCAGCACTAAATTTAACATCGTCTCAGCCAATTGCATCGCGCCTTTTGACGGACTTCCGTTTGTTAGTATCCAGGGTCAGAAAGTGACTTTGATGTGCGCGATTGCTATTGGCACCAATCCGGTGCCGGTGACTTCCAGCGACCTGGCATTTGCCAACGTTAAATTAATGGTTGATCCGGGCGCAGCCGTAGGTTCAGCCCCGATAAGTTTTACTTCAACCAGAGCGACAGAGGGTGGTATTTCTGGCCAGGCGCCTGATGTTTCGACAGCCGGGACAGCACCATCATATATTATCGGTACTCAAGGGGCCACTTCCACACCGGGAGGCCCTACAAATTCACCTCAGCCGACCAATCCGTCAGATCCGACTCCAACAACAATCGGGCCCACCCAACCTGTTACACAGGAATATGTCATTGATGTGGGAGAGAAAGACAGTCTGACAATCCACATCGGCGGCGTCGGACCGACACCGACCGTCATTGCCGGTGAAGTCGATATGACGTTCAGTCCCTCAACCGGCAGCTTGCCGCCGGACACCAATTTCAAGATAATGGCCAATGCAGGTACAAACAGTATTGCTTTCGGCAGGGTCGTCTTTACATTTGATCCGGTCAAAATAAATCTCGCTTCCGAGATAACTACTAATCCGAACCTCTCTACAATTGTAGAAAAAACAACGGCCGCCTCAGCCAATTCAACCGGCAGGGCTGTTGTGGTAATTGCCGCTTCACCTACAGATACCCTTCCTTCCGGAAGCTTTGAATTTGCCTCGGTCACGTTCACATCGGTTACACAAGCTGCTGATCAGACAACAGTTAATTTTGATTCAGCGGATATGCAAATTGTGGACGGGACAGGTACGGAAAGGACGATCAGTGTGTCGTCCCTGGGATTGGAATTGAACGGAGGGGAGCCTCCCAGCCCGACTCCGACCACCGAGCCCGGTGAACCTACTCCGACTCCGACTGATGTTCCCGGAGATGTTCCTCTGCTGAAATTCAGCGCGATATTGAATCACACTCAGAATAATCCTGATTTATACTTCAAGCTGAGAGTCAAAGATGACTTGTTTTTCCTGGCAAATGAAATCAGCCAATCACCTTCCTGTCAGACAGCCGGTCCGGGAGAAAAGGATTACATAGTTCCGATGAGAGCAGTTAACGGTATTTACCAGCCTACCAATCTGCCTTTGGTTGCTGATACACCGTCCGGCACCATTGCTGACGTCACACCGGAGGGTTACGTGGTTCTTGCCGGTATTGCACCTGATAATTACTATACTCTGATGCTGAAAACCGAAAAATTCCGGGGAACCGAAGTTGTCCGGCATCTGAATCTGGCATCCGGCCAGAATGGGGTCTACGATTGGACAGGTATACCACTGGAGCCGGGAGATCTGCCCGATCCTAATACGAATTTCTTGCAGGACTGTACAGTCAATGCCATCGACATTTCGCTAATCGTTTCACGCATCGGCCAGACAGGGGCAACGGATCTGTTTGTAGCTGACGTCAATTTTGACGGTATTGTCAACGGAAACGACGTTTCCAAAGTCGTCAATACTTTGTCTACCAAACCGGATGATGATTTATAATAGATGAAATCTGATATGAAAAAAATATTGGTTGTTGTGGGCACCCTGGTTCTGCTTTTAGTCGGCATCTTTTATTTAAGAAACAGGCAGACTTTGCCTGAAACCCAGAATTTACCTGAAGCGGTGGTAGAAGAAGAGGCAGTGCAGACGAAAACCGGTGTAATGAGGATAATTGCCCCTGAGGCACCTTTGAGGGTTGGGGAAGCACAGCCTTTTAATATAGTTTTTACGACGGAAAATCCCGAAATATTCGGATCTGACGCTGTTTTACTGTTCAATCCGGAATATTTGACAGCGGATGATAGCAGTGTTGTGCCCGGTGCCTTTTACCGGGAATTTCCCCGCATTAACGTCGATCGGGAAAATGGAGTTATCAAGATAACCGCTTATTCTCCGCAGTCATCCGTTCAGGCAGGGGAGGAAGTTAATTTTTTCGCGGTAAATTTCACCGGAGTAAAGTCCGGAGCAACAGAGTTGAAGCTGGATTTTATACCCGGTTCCACCAATACCACTACTTTGGTTGACAAAGTAAACAGTGCCAATATTTTAGGCAGTGTAGAAAATTTAAATTTAACCGTAACGGAATAATCGTGCAGCATGAATTATTTTTTCCGATTGCTGATCATCCTTATCTTTCTTTTTGCTTCAACGGCTGAAGTCAGCTTTGCTGCTGGAATTCCCGGTTACAAACTTGAAATAGTAGACCCCAATCAAAGTATTTGTGTCGGAAAGGCTTTTCAGGCCAGGATTTATATAAACACCAACGGTACGGAATCAATCAACGGCGATGTTCTTTTAAACTTTGATCCGGCAAAAATCAATATCGAATCAGCTGCAACTGAGAATTTTTTTACATTTGCATTTGCCACACATATCTCAGGTACGAATAATAAATATTTGGCCTCGTCCTGGGAACAATCAATTGCCTATACCAAGTCTTCCACGGATTTTCAACCTTTCTATACCTTAAACCTTAAAGCTGTCTCAGCCGGATCCAGCCAGTTGACCTTCGAGTGCGTCAACGGTTCCGAGGCTGACACCAATATCAACAGGGCTTCCGATTCAAAAGATATCGTTTCCTGCCCTCTGCCGGCAATTACCATTCCGGTTTCAGCTACCTGTGCGGCCGGCCCGACGGTAACGACAGCTCCCGGAGAGCCAACGGTAACGACAGCTCCCGGAGAGCCAACTGCAACGACGGCTCCGGGTGGTAACGGAAATGGTGCAGGACCTACTGACGTTCCGCCTACAGATACCCCCACTCCTACAGATACTCCGACACCTACAGCCACACCCGTTCCTCCTACAGCCACACCCGTTCCTCCGACTGACGTTCCGCAGGTTCAGGTTACTGCCATGCCCAGGGCAGGTATTGCCGAAGTGACATTCGGTGCATTTGGTTTAGGTGCAATCTTGACCGTAATCGGTCTGTTATTTATGTTATAAAAGGAGATATATGTCCTTAGGTAAATTTCAAAAGCAAACCAAGTACATTCTTCTGGCATTTATCAGCATCTTTATTTTTATTGTGACCATCTTTTTAGGCCGCAGTGCTTCGGTATATTTTGCCCGCGCATCCGACTGTCCGGCGACAAATGTCCGGGCGGACAATATCGGTCCCAACAGCGCTGTCATCAATTGGGATTCGGATGAGGAGAGCCAGGGCAGGGTGGAATATGGCACCAATACTATAAATCTGACATTCAATGCTCCGGAAGCCTCAGCGACACTCAGGCACAATGTGCCCTTGACGCTTTTGACGCCCAATACCGTCTATTATTATCTGATTGCAGTAGGCGAGACCCGTTGCGATTCAACAAATCAAAAGTGTGAAGAGGGTAGTTGCGTGCCGTATAGTTTTACGACTGCCGCGATAGGAGAAACGGCCGATGAAGCGGAAAATTTGCCGACCCGGGCTGCAGGCGGACGGACAAACAATGAAGAAACGCCTATGCCTACTTCAAACCTGTCATTGTTCTGCAAAGCAGTCCAGGCAAATATCGGCAAAAGCAGCAAAGCAGCCGCGGAATGGGCTTCCATCAAGACCTATGACATCGACGGCAACGGCATCATTAACGGCCTCGACATCATCAAATGCCAAAAAGCTGGGAAATAATTAAGCTTCCTGACCGAGGGCTTTTCGATTTGCATGACCTATCAAGTCATTTTTGACTCCATCCATAGACCACCGAATCCCGTAAATCTCTTCAGGAAACCATTTTGGATAGATTTCTTCTATTAATTCCCTCATTTTATAGGCATAGGCATTTCTGCCGGCAAAACTCTCATAACGTTTCTGGACCCACGATCCAAAACCCATATGACCTTTCCATAACCATTCAATATTTAATTCAATCCGGTGTTTGGGATTCTCATTTCGGCTGGCAAAATATTGAATGTTATGCTCTATTGTTTGTTGCCGGCTTCTTGATTTAACTTCATCTTCAAAAATATACCATCCCGGCATTTTCTTACTCAGCAATTTGATATAAAAATCTAAGTGATCCCTGTCATTAATGATTATCCTGGCACCTCTTCTGTCACTCGGAGGCATCGCCCTATCACGATATGCTTTGCAAGTTTCCGATTCTAGAGTTTTTTCCCGGTCGTCATGGATAGTAAAGAATTTGATCTTTTTTTTACGACCAGCTATTTTTTCTTCCCAAGTCAAATCTTCCCAGAGCTCTCCGGTTTCGGTATCAATTTCAACCTCAATATTTCTGATGTAGTGGATATCACTCGCATCATATTTTCCTATCTGGATATAAAGTTTTGCCTGCCATTTCATTGGTTGCACAGACATTCGCTGGCATTTTCCGTCTTTGGATAATCCAATTAACAGATAAATAATATCGGGAGGATCTTTATAAGGAAATGCGTCTTCCAGATCTTCCACAAAATCGGGAAGGACGTTTTCTTCAGATGTTTTCGATAAATCCAGAATGGTTGTTACATAAAGGGCAGATAATAAAGTCATGACTTCATGCGTAAATCTTTGATCCTGCGGTTTGACTTGATTTATTTGTCCAGGATAATATTTGACTAAATCTGGTAGATTACTGATTTTACGAAATCGTTTTGAAAGAGATAGTAATTTATGATATTTTAAAATAAAATCTTCCGGTGTAGTGGGAATTTTTTTCTTTCTTATAAAAATGTCTCCATAAGTAGGAATAATAGTTTTTGATTCTACAGGTAAGTTATTAATTAACCAGCTCCGAAAACTTAATGCGTTCTTAAATGCTACTTCATTTATATAGCCTTGTAGTGATTGACCTTTAAAAAATTCATTTTCCTTTCCACTGTCAACCACTGTTTTTATTTCAGGAAATAAATCAAAAATAATTTTCCTTGTCCATCTGTCTGTGTCTAAATTACTGCGAGGATGATCCAATTTGACGTCAGATCTTATGATATCATGCTTATAGAATGTTAATATACGGTCCCACTCGGACATCCTTTCATTAATGCTGACGATTCCGTCTTCGGTAAGAGGATAATTGTTTCTTGTTTTCGGATCCTGGAAAGGATCGTTTGATATTAATTCCAACTGACCTCTTCCGTGATCAATTTTTGGTCCCAGGATCATGGTTTGAGTCAATCCAGGTAATATTGATTCGAACTGATTCATTATAAAAAAACCTCCCGCTTGGCTTCCGGGAGGTCATACTTTTAAGTTATTCTGCTGTTTTTAACCAAGACCTCCGGATCCCGATGCAATCGGGAGCCAAATATGGAGGCAGACAAAATTATTTGTATATCTCATAGAACAGGAGTATTGTAACTAATTGAGGCAGATTAAGTCAATATCGGACGTCCTATAATTTGTTTTTCACGATGAGCAGGGCTATAATAGCCAAATTTACGCAATTCTTTAAGTTATGCTTAATAACGAAAATCTCAAATTACAGCCGGAACACAGATTTTATTATCGGGATTTTTTACATCAAAACGCCACGGAAGACGTTTTTGAGGTAAGAAATAATCTTCTGCAGACGGTTGCCGCTTATCTGCCTGATATAACTGACGTGAATAAAATTGCTTATGCCTTTGACATGGCTTATTTTTTTCACAAAGAGGCCAAACAATTCCGGGGGACGGAGACCGGGAAAGATGGAAGGAAACAAAAAAAGGGTCAGTTTCAGGAATATATGGTTCACCCGGGGCATGTTGCCCTGATTTTAGCTGATGCAGGCTGTGACGTCGAAACTATTGAAGCAGCTTTGCTTCATGATACAAGGGAAGATACGGACATTTCCGATGAACTGATTCTTGATAAATTCGGAAAAAATGTGTTCCGGTCAGTTGAAAATGTCACTAAAATCACAGGTTTAACCAAGAAAAAAATTGCCGAAAGCCTGACTTTGTCAAAGTTGATAAATGCTTTCGATGATGACCCCAGATCGATTCTAATTAAACTGGCGGACAGGCTGCATAATATGAGGACAATTTACGGATTGTCCCATAGTGCACAGTCAGGTTTTGTCAGGGAAACTCTAAATACTTTTGTGCCGATGGCACGTCTGGTCCATTTAAATGATTGGGCGGACGAGATGTCGGATATAGCCGCAGAAGTTCTTTGGCCGGATCAGGCAGCAATCGCTAAAAAAATAATTGAAGATAGGTACAGACCGGAATTTTTAGATTTTATGAGAGTAGATTTAAGCATAAGTGAAGAAGAGCTGTTTATAAAACCTATGAATATTCATAACTTCATCATAGTTACGGATGACGGGGTTACAGTTAAAGATCCCGACAGCCGTGAAGTGAATATAGTTGCCAGAAGTAATCATCAATATGCACGCATTCTGGATTATTTTCAAAAACGATTACAGAATCAGGATTTAAATGCTGTATCGGAAAACGGCATAACGTACTTTAAATATCCTTACGGTGATATGGAACTTCTTTTCTCAATTTTTGACATCAATAGTTATCTGAAAAAAGGGGCCTCATTGCTGTCCTTGTATCAATTGCCCGATGTAAGCCGGTTTAATTTAACGGAAGCTGAAGAATTTATGGAAACTTATGCAAAACTACAAGAGTATGCCAGGGAACAACTGGCTAAACCCCAGGAAAGACTTAGGCTTACCAGACGTGGCGAAAGGGAGAATCAGCCCGGAGAGGGTCAGGCTGCTCAGACCGCTACTGAATTTTTAAATTTTGTGCGTGAGGGGCTGCCAATAATTACATACACACCTGAAGGGGAAATTATTGTACTGACCGAAGGATCTACAGCATGGGATTTTGCTTTTACTTTAAGTGGAGATCTGGGTCTGCTTGCTGAAAGTGCTCTGATAAACGGGGAGCCCCGGCCTATGGAAAGTGTACTTTCCGAGTACGACAAAGTGAGAATATTACCTGGTGAAAAGTGGACCGTATCAGTGACTACATACAAAAATGTAAAAGAAAGCAGAAAGGGATATGTCCGTAAAAAGCTCAGGGAGGTTCTGAAATTCTCAGAAAAATACGGCCAAAGTATCAGGGAATTAGTTATGAAAATGGGTTACGCTACTCTGACAGAGATGTTTAAAAAATTTGAAGAATCAGGAGAATCGTTAGACCTGGAAGTTATTGGAATTATCGCCCGGAAAACACCGCCATATGTCGTCAATACCATGGGTTATGAATCAATGGACGAATTGGAGACAATGGCGGAAAAGGTTAGGTTGGATGCCGAGGATTTAGGTGAGGAGATACTTTTGGATTTATATAAAAATTTATTCCCCGGACTGCATTTGCATAAATACGGTAAACTACCCGGTTTAATTAGAACAGCACCTATTGTTGATTTAAACAGGGGATGGGATCTAATGCCTATGACTTTTAAAAAAAAATACTGCCTGCGTGATGAAAAAGGGATGGTTACCGGACCGGATTTTCAGAAATTCATTATTGACAGCGGATTGGGAAGTGTAAACAAGAGTGAATTAAGGATGTATATTAAGAATGTATGGCAATATGAAGATGAACTGCCCGGCAGGTACTATGAACTTCCCGACGAACCGGGGGTGTTTTCCAAACTGGACAGTCTGGCTGTTTTTTTCGCCAATATTGTTGATATAACAGTTGAGCCTAACAAAAAAGGAGTTTCGGCGGGAATGGTAGGAGTGAATATTAAATTTGAAACAACCGATACACATGATAAAGCAGATTTAATTGAGATGTGGGATTTTATTGTTCATTTTATTAAAAACAGGAATAAATATAAGGATCCGGGTTTAGTCTCTTTGGATATGAATATTCCCGAAGGTATACCTTTGGAGCCTTTCATTGCTTTATTGGAAGCAGTAGGAATAACCGTTGATGAAATGAAATGGGCGGATGAAATACATGCGAGGAGAATTTTTACATTTTCCAGGGTAGAAAAATCAGAAAGTCAGAATCGAATTTCTAAAATGGAGTTAAAAGCCTTGTTTGCGGTTTTAAAGAATAGTTACAGGTTTACGGCAGGAATTTGAAGCGGAGCTGTTTTTTTATTTCCACGAAAAGGAGCGGGATGAGGGAGAAAACCGCAATATAGCCCCATTCGGTCGCGGTCAGGCCGGCGGTCTTAAAGATTCTATTGCCAAAAGCCGATTGGACGACCAGATACTGCAGCATTATGGATACTGCCGCCGCGCTGACCAGATAATGGTTGGAGAAAAATCCCATTTTAAACAATGACAAACGGGTTGAGCGGTTATTGAAAGCATGGACCAATTGGGCAAAAGCCAGTGTTGAAAAGGCCATGGTTTGGGCGACCGCATAGTTGTACCTGCTTAAAGCAAACAGGAACAGTAAAAAGGTGGAGATGCCGATGACGCTGCCTTCAATCAGCATGTATATCCAGCGTTTCCGGTGGAGAAGACCCTGGGACAAGTCGCGCGGAGGCCGTTTCATAACATCATATTCCGGCGGGTCCATGCCCAGGGCAAGTGCCGGGAAACCGTCCGTCACCAGATTTACCCAGAGGATTTGGATGGGAAAGAGGGGAATCGGTGTGCCGAAAAGGACCGCGGCGGTCACTACAATGACTTCCGACAGGTTGCAGGAGATAAGGTATCGGATAAATTTGACCAGGTTGGCAAAAATCACCCTGCCTTCCCGGATGGCATCGACAATGGTGGCGTAATTGTCGTCGGTTATGACCATGTCCGCTACTTCGCGGGTAATATCAGTTCCCGTTTGCCCCATAGCAATGCCGATATGGGAAGCTTTCAAAGCCGGAGCGTCGTTTACCCCGTCCCCGGTTACGGCTACCTGGGTGCCGGGAATTTGTTTTATGGCCTCGATTATTTTAAGTTTTCCCAAGGGCGAGATGCGGGCAAAGACGGAAGCACCATTTTCGATGGCAATAGAGAGTTCTTTGACGGCCATTTTTCCGATATCGTCCTCGGTCAAAATTGCCTCATCTGCTCCGATGATGCCTGCCTCACGGGCGATTGTCCGGGCCGTATCCTTATGGTCTCCCGTTATCATGATCGTCCTGATGCCTGCCCGTTTAGCCTGGGCGATGGCTGACTTAACTTCCGGCCTCAGAGGGTCCTGCATGGCGGCCAGGCCTAAATACTCCAGGCCGGCTTCACTGACTTTGTTGTTTTTTATCGCCTTTTCCGCGTCTTTCCTAGACAATTTTTTTCCGGCTAAAAGAAGCACCCGCAGGCCGTCTTTAGCCAGGAGTTCATTTTCCGCCATGATTTTCTCTTTACCGCCTTGAGGCAAATTAAGGAGGTTCATCATTATTTCAGGGGCGCCTTTACTATAAAGGTAATAACTGCCCTGGCGGTTGAGCGATATGACGCTCATCATTTTACGTTCGGAGCTAAAAGGGAGTTCAAACACCCGGGTTTGCTGTTTTTTTATGGTTTCGGGATCCAGCCCGGCACGGTAGGCCGCAACCAGAAGGGCAGCTTCCGTGGCATCACCCAGCGGCTTTGTATCTCCGCTGCCCAATTTAAGCACGGCATTATTGGCCAGGACGCCGGCGGTTAAAAGAGTTTTTAAAGCCGGATTATTTTCAACTTTGAGAGCTTTGCCTTTTTGATCATAAAATTTACCCGATAATTGATATCCGATGCCTTGTACCGATATTTTAAATTTATCGGAAATGATTTTAACCACATTGATTTTATTTTGCGTCAGCGTTCCGGTTTTGTCGGTGGCGATCATCCTGACCGCGCCCAAAGTTTCCGTTGCCGGCAGTTTTTTGATGATTGATTTTCTTTCCGCCAGCCGTTTGACGCCTAATGAGAGCACGACCGTGACGATGGCCGGCAATCCTTCCGGTATGGCAGCCACAGCCAGGGAAATGGAAATGAGAAGGCTTTCTACCCAGGAGATATTTTGCAGCAGGTTAAGGAAAAATACCGACAAAGCGATTATGCCGATGACCGTCGTCAGCATGCGGCCTACCTTTTCCAATTCCAGAGTCAAGGGAGTCTTTTCATCACTGGTATCGTGCAATGCCTGGGCGATTTTGCCGATTTGCGTGGTCGCTCCAATCGCGATGACTACAGCTTTGCCTCTGCCGCTGACTGCTTCCGTATCTTTGAATAAAATATTTGTCCAATCTGCCAAAGGCAGCTCGCGGTTGAGCTCTTTTACGTCTTTAAAAACAGACAAGGATTCACCGGTCAGGATGCTTTCATCGACCTGGAGGGAGAAACTTTCGGCCACCCTGGCGTCCGCCGGTATTTTTTGGCCTTCCTCCAAAATGATGACATCCCCGATAACGAGTTCCGCCGCAGGTATTTCATTGATTGTCCCATCCCTGACGACTGTGGCTTTCAGGATTTCCTTCTGTTTCAAAGACTCTAGTGTCCTCTCCGCCTGGATTTCCTGTACAAAACCGATGGTGGCGTTGACCAGGACGATCGAGAAAATGGCTATAGCATCCAGCGCATCTCCCAAAAGGAGCGAAATGATCGCTGCAATCAGAAGGATAAAAACCAGCAGGTTCTTGAATTGCCCGATGAAATTTAAAATAAGCGGAGGCTTGGGTTTTTCGGGAAGGCTATTGGGGCCGTACTCAGCCAAACGGCGCTTGGCTTCATGAAGGCTTAAGCCGAGCTCGAGATCGGTTTTCAATTCCGAAACAATCTTTTCGACCGTCTTTTTATAATACATAAAACTTAAAACCCCCGTTTGTGGCGAGGGTTTTTGAAATTTTTCCCGTCAAATAATGCCGCCGAGACTGCCGGGAATCAGCAGGGACAGGAAGAATTTCATAACCGGAGAAATTATGGCTGAGACCGGCGAGCTGCCGAAAAAGGGGAAAATCAGCATGATCAAAAAGATTATGCCGTAACGCTCCAATTCGAGCCAGTCATGGTAGTATTTTTTGGGCAACAAGCCGGCCACGACCCGGAAACCGTCCAGCGGATGGACAGGGATCAGGTTGAAAATTGCTAAGAGGATATTGAATCTTATAAAAGTAATCAAAATGTCAGTCAGGAAAAAATTTAAGCCAAAGCCGCCCGATATCATCACGATGCGCAATATAACTGATGCAGTTACGGCAATAATGATGTTTGATAAAGGGCCGGCAAAGGAAATGACGGCGCCGTCCTTTTTGGGATTTTTCAAATTAAAAGGGTCAAAAGGCACGGGTTTTCCCCAGCCGAATCCCGCCATCAGAAAGAGGAGTGTGCCGACCGGATCCAGATGCGAGAGCGGGTTTAGAGTCAGTCTCCCGGCCAATCGGGCTGTCGGATCGCCCAGCCGGTCGGCGGCCAGGGCATGGGCAAATTCATGGACAGTTATCACCGCGAGAAGGATGATGGCAAAGATGACAAAAGATAGCGGGTTGGAAAAAAGCAGGCTCAACATTGTTTTTGCATAAGCAATTTGATATAGTATAGCACAACTTATGGCTAGAATTTGTGATTATTGCGGCCGGGGAATTGCTTACGGCAATGCCGTTTCCCATGCCAAAAACCGGGTCAAAAGACTGTTCAAACCAAACTTGCAGAAATTAAAAGTCCTAAGAGACGGAGATATTGTCCGGGTAAAATTCTGCACCAGCTGCATCCAGCGCCTGAAAAGGGACAAGCACATGGGTTTGTATAAAAGCATAAATTATTTACCCACCGTTGCCGATGAGCTGGCCAAGTCCCAAGTCAAAGTGAGCGGTAAAAAGGAAGTTGCCAAGCCTTCCGAATCAATGAAAATAGAAGACATTGTCGGTAAAAGCTAAAGCCGCCTTAAATCCTCAACCCCAAAATCAAAACAGCCAGGAAAATCAAGGCTCCCATCAAAGCAGGCGACCAGGGTCCCATGGTCTGGTAGGCGTAGCCGGCGGCAATCGGACCGAAGATGCGGCCGACGGAGCCGAAGGATTGCAGAAGCCCCATATTGCCTCCCTGTTCGTGTTCCGCTGATTTTTCAGAGACGAAAGCCTGGGTCAGGGGCAGCAGATAGCTGTTTCCCAATGCAAAAACAGTCGTGCCTATTACAAAAAGCAGGGAATTGCGGGTGACGGCCAGTATGATCATGCCGAAAGAGGCAGTGACGACTGACAGGCGGAAAAGCCTTTTCTCGCCGAAAAATTTGACCGCCGGTTTGACGCCGAAAGCCTGGATGCCGGCGGAAACTATGCCGCTTAAGGCAAACAGCCCGCCCACCTGGAGTACGCTGAGCCTGAGAATGTCATTGGCAAAGAGGGTCATGATGGTATAAAGGCCGGATTGCGCCCAGAATATCAAAAGATTGAGGATAAAAAGCAGCATAAAGCCGCTTTTGAGAAGCCGCGGCAGGAATTGGAGGAAGCGGAAATGCCTTTTTTCATATTTAATTTCCTTTTTACTGACCGATTCTTTGAGGAAAACTTTGGTTAACAATATACTGATCAGGGTTATTATCGAGGCCGCGAAAAATGGAAAAGCATAGGAAATTTTGGAAAGAAAACCGCCCCAGAGAGGCCCGAAGATAAAACCAAGGGAGATGCCGGCGGCGATCGTGCCCATGCCGGCCGCCCGGTCTTTTTTTTCCGAAATGTCGGCGATATAAGCCTGGGCGATGGACAGATTTCCGCCTGAAGCCCCATCCAGGATTCTGGCCAGCAGAAGAAAGAATAGGGAATGAGTCAGCCCCATTATCAAAAATGAGACGACCGTGCCCCAGAGAGAGATCAGCAAAAGCGGTTTGCGGCCATAGCGATCAGACAAGCGGCCCATGACAGGCATGGAGAAAACCTGGGCCAGGGAAAAGGCGCCTATCATGACGCCCGACAACAGGGGACTGCCGCCGTATTTGATGGTCATGAGAGGCAGCAGGGGAAAAACTATGCCGTAGCCCAAAAAATTGACAAAGACAATCAGGAAAATCAGGAATTTGGAGGATTTTAAGATGCTCGGCATAAAAGGAAATTATAGCAGAGTAGTAAGGTTCTGTTAATTCGTTAAAATTCCCAGGAGCCGGCCTTTTTTTATCTCCGTCAGCAGAACGCTTTTTATTTCCGCGCGGAAATCTTTGCCGGTTTCAATCAGTGCCGGAACCTGGTTGGACAAAAGAACCCTCCGGAAGCCATCTTCTTTTTCAAGCAGAAACAGCGCCGGAAAGGATCGTCCCAGCAGGCTTTTTTGGAAAGAGGCATATTTTTGCTGAGACAACTTGCCGAGTTGCGCCGCCCTTTTTTTCATCAGGGGAGAGGGGACGTTTTTCATCCTTTTGCTCATGTAAAAGGCGGCTGTTTTTTCCCTGGGCGAGAAGCGGAAAACATGGAATTTGTCTATCGGCGCATCACGCAGGAAATTATAAGTGTCCCGGAAATCCGCCTCACTTTCATCCGGAAAGCCGGCGATGATATCGGTGCCGATGAAAGCGTCAGGGTTGATTTTTTTAATTTTCGCAAGTTTTTCCGTAAATTCTTCCCGAGTATATCCCCGCCGCATAAGTTCAAGGATTTTATTCGAGCCGGACTGCAAAGGTATATGGAAAAAGTCCGCTAATCGTTTCGAAGGCAAAATTTGATCATAAAATTTGAGAAATTCTTCCGTGACTGACCAGGGATGGATCGAGCCGAATGAAATTCTGGCAACTTTAGTTTTTTCGATAACCGTCCGGACCAGATCAATGAATTTTTCCCCGGTATCGAAGCCGAATGCCTGGGTATTGATGGCAGTTAAGATGACTTCTTTCACCCGTCTGTCAGAGTTTCTGATTGTTCCGACAATTTTTTTGATGCTGTCGGACTTCGGCTGTCCCCGGAGATAGGGGACGATGCAAAAGGTGCAGAAGCGCTGGCAGCCGTCCTGAATTTTCAGAAGCAACCGTCCTGATTCCAAATACCGGGAATTTATAATGTCTGTTTTTCCTTTTTTAGTCCTTTTGATTTTTAGCCTTTTGAGAAGTATATCGGCCGCGAAATCCTTATTGGGGTTGTCAATGACGATGTCCGTGCCTTCGACTTTGACGCTTTCCTTGATCCATTTGGTGGCGGCACAGCCGGTGACGGCCACTTTTGTTGTGGGCAATTTCCGTTTGACCCGGTAGATCAGCTGTTTGGCTTCCCGTTCCGCTTTGCCGGTGACGGCGCAGGTATTGATGATGAAAAGATCGGGGTTTATCCTTGTTTTGACAAGCCCGCGGTCCGCAAGTTTCCGGTCCAGAACCTCTGTCTCCGCCTGGTTCACCCGGCAGCCGAAGGAAAAGGAATTAAAAGTTATCGTCACCGGGATATTATACAAAAGTCTGTCAGGAAATCAGCTGATTTTTTGGATTGAATAAATCCTGTTCTTTTTTGCCGTTTGGATATCTGTCGTCAAAATCATCTTTATTTTGTCCGGCTTCTGTTTTTATTTTTTCGCCACTGTTTCCAGTTCCGTCGCCTATCTCAGTTCTGTATTTTGCCTGTTGGCAGAAATCGGCATGGGCACCGCCTTTTACCGGGCCGCAGAACGGACAGATAATATCCTCATTTACTGATTGGGGATCGGCCGGACTTGTCCAGCCGATTCTGATATTACCTTCAAGATCTTCTTCAATACTGCGCAGTCCGATAAGATCGGCTGATTCTTCAGTCAGCGAATTTTGGAGGTTGAGTATATTTTCTTCAGCTTCCTGTTTGCCTTCCCAGGTATCAAAAATGTTTGAGGAAACATCAAAATTACCCTTGACCAGCATATCCTCCAGCGCCAGTTCGAATCTCGCCTGTTCAAGAATGCTTGAAATCTGGTCGCCGTTTACTTTGCCCATATGGGCTAGGATAATGGCGGCGCGTTCCCTGACTTTGGGCGGGAAATGGGCGTTCAGGGTATTTTTTGCCATGGAAATGTAAGACTGGAAATTTTCCGGATTCATCCCTTGGAGATAATTTGCCGAAGCTATCTGGTATAAATCACCGCCGGATCCGGGAGCGTATCCGCCGCCACCTTCTTCGTTGATAGCACCGGCAGCAGCAATGATTTTGAAAGTGGTAAGAGGAATAAAGCTGTTGAATTCGTTTCTGCCAAGTGAGTTTCCTTCACGGATAACTGATACCGATGTAGGTTTTACCCCGTGTGCCAGCGCAACCAGCGCATGTCTTAGTTCATGGCGGGCGGTGCCCAGCTGAGTTTCATTGATAGGGGCACGTTCACCGGTGTAAATCGGAGGAATATTCTTAATTGGCGCATTCTGCCAGGCTTGCAGTACCATATCTGCTTTGGAACGCGGCGAATTTATATCCCCACGGGTTTCAATTCCCATAACGGGGCCAGACGCGCTGCGCATATCCTGGACAGGTGCTGGTCTTGCTTCCGGTGATCCTGCCATAAGCCTTGGGTATTTTAGCAGAATTTCGTAAAAAATCCATAAAAAATATAAATCTCAAAAATATTGACTATTTTCATATTTTCTGATAATCTGAAAATATGAATAATAAACAATTTTCCGTCACAGTCAGAGCCAGAGGTCAGATAACTGTTCCTGATAATCTCAGGAAAAAAACTTTCTGGTTAAGAGAGGGAACACCCGTGACTTTAATTGAGGGAATTGAGGAAATAAAAATTACTCCTTTAAGAATAAAAGAAGGAGATGGTTTAAATTGGCGTAAATTATGGCAGCAAATTACCTTAATCAGGCATTTCAGCGGTAAAAAAGGTAATTTATCTTCCTTTATTGCTTCAGACCGCGCCGGAAGAATATGAAAAATGCAGTTCCTGTAGTTGTCGATTCATCGGTTATCGTTAAATGGTTAAACAGTGATAATGAAAAGCATCTTAAGCAAGCGGACAAATTGCTAAAAGACAGACAGGCAGGAAAAATTTCGCTCTATACATTGGAATTAGCCAAATATGAAGTTGGGAATGCCTTAATTTATAAGAATATGGATAAGATTACTACATCCGCCGCTATTTCACTCTTATTTGCTCTGCCTATTAATTATTCTCAAATGGATGAAGATATGGCGCTGGACGCAGGAGAATTAGCGAAAGAATATTCCATTACTTACTACGATGCTTCGTTTATGGTGTTGGCAAAATATCTGAAGTCGAAACTGGTTACGGATAATCCTAAACACCAGAAAAAACAAAAAGACATCATTGTTATCCCAATCGAAAAATATCATTAATATTCTGCCGGTCCGGGATTTTTTGCAGGAAAGCGGAATCAGAGCGTTGATTTTTTCCCGAGCTGAATTGCCAGATTCCTGAAATAATTTTTCAATTGAACCGCAGATAAGTGTTTAATCATTCTGGGAAGTCCTATAATTTTTTCAACTGCAAACGCCAAATCAGAACTTAAAATCCAGGGATCTGTTTCTAAATTAAATTTGACTCTGGCCCCTTCCATTAAATCCCAGATTGTGAATTTTTTAAGTAAATAATATAAGTCGACAAGATCCTTGGAGGTGCTTCTTTGATGGAAAGCTGAAAATTTGTTAACGGCAATATCTAGCAGGCTGTCGACAGCTATTCTTTGAAAATAAATTCCCTTTACAATCCTTTTATGAGGGTAATGGCCGAAATCGAGCTTTAAACGTGTTTTATCATTAAAATTCAGGATAAATATGTGTACAAAACCTTGATGCTGTGATTTGTAAGTAAATCCCGAATCAGTTGCCCATTTGCTGATTTCAATTCTAACCTGCTGTATATCAAATTCTTTTTCTGAAAAAAAATCCAAATCTTCGGAATAACGGTGTTGTAAATAAAATTCAGATAAAGCAGTGCCTCCGGTAAAATAAAAGTTCGAGGTTATAAAATCCGAATTGTTTATTTTATCGAAAATGAGTTTTTGGTGGTGTGTGAGGACAGACATTTTTTCCATATCAGAAGCTCGAGTAAATGTTTTTGCGGTTCGTAAAGGTCCAGTTTGTTCCAGTATTTTTTTACATCGGCCAGACTTATTTTTTCCTTGCCCGGGCCGTAATTAATCATTCGTTCCAGGATCTTTATCCTGCCGGACTCGGTTTTTCTCAATTCTGTGGCATTATAATCCCAAAATAAAGCCATATTCTTATTTAATATTTTAACAGAGAAGTATAGAAAGACAATAATAAACTAAAATTTATATTTATTTTGTGAATCCTATATATATAAGATTTGATCTCTTTTTTTTCTTATATTAATATCCTATAAATAAACAAATAAAAAGAGATAATAATGACTATATGACTTTAAAAGAAATTCCGGGCAGTGGATATCCTATAATTGGACCAATACATGGTCAGATAGAATCATTTATACCATTGAGTGATGAACCTCCGGCAGGAGGTACCAACGGCGACAGCGATGCGGGATCTGACCAGCATCCGGGAAGCATAACCGGAGATGAGGCGCCTACCCCCGGTCCCCAGAATCCAAACTAAAAACATTTCAGTCTGGTGGGGAATTGACACCTCTTAAAACTATCTTATAGTAATTTATCATTTAGTCTGCTATAATGCCCCAAAATCTCATCGGCCCCGCTGAAGGGATTTTTTTTGGAGTGGTTTTTCTGCATAAGCTTCAGAATAGCGAAGCTTGTTCCATGCGGAGAAAATTCCACTGATCACCTAGCACCTTAACAACTTGGCACAAGACAAGAAAAAAGAAAGGGAAAAAAGGAAATGAAGAAAAAGATTTGGAAAGTAATTGTTTTGCTGGTGACAAGCACGATGTTTTTTGCCGCTTGTGCACCCGTCTCTGGCGACCCCGCCCCAGCCCCCGAAGCCTCGGCCCCGGCCGATGTTGCCCCTGACGTACAGATCGCCCCTGAAGAAGAACTGACGTCCATCCTTGAAGAGCCAACACTGGAGTGGCTCAAGAACTACAGTGAAAACTCTGATCAATCATGGGTAATTGCTGGAGTGGATGTTGCGAATCCATGGGGTGTAATCGTTGTTGGAGCAGGAGTAGTGCTCTACACGATTACTACAGAACCAGAGGTGGTGGAGGGCACCGCTATCGCGGTAGTCAATGGCATTGAAGGGATTCAGGCATGGGTTCGTGAGAACCTTTCAGTTTCGGTTCCTTCTATGTTTAAACCCGAGGGGGGTGAATTGAGTTTGAAAATGCCGGGGATATCGTTTTCGGCAACTTGGGAAGCAGCCGAATACGGTTGCGACTACAAGGGTTTTCTGAATAACATTCCTCTGGTCCCGTTTCCGGGACCGGACCCTTGTAACCCCGAAGACTTCATGTCCTGGCTGGTTAGCCAACTCGCCGATTTCCAGAAGCACCTTGGCGAGCGCCGGGCAATGGAGTTTATCCGGGCCATAACGGAACTCATAGCTCCGTTCATGCCGTAAACCGCGCCAGTTAACTCAAAAGAATGCCAAGTTGAAAAAGGTGAAATAAATAGGGCGAAGAGCCCGGGGATGGATATGCGGACATGGAGTCCGGTACGCTGTGAAGCTGTACTCGGGCGCTTCATGCGTCCGCTCAATTGACAGCCGCAAGGCATCTTTTGATCCACATATCCATCCCTATTTTTTTGGGGAAAATTTTGAATTGTAAGAGAATTGTAAGAACTGTCAAACAATCTTGACTTAGGATTTTTGGTGTTGTAATATTCTATTACCGAATAAATAGATAGACGCCTATAAATATATTAATATGGCCAAAGTCATCAATTTCGTTTATAAATTCCGCACTGACAAGCGTCTGACCCAGGAACAACTGGCCAAAGCCGTCGGCGTTTCCCGCCAAACCATCATTGCCATCGAAAAAGGGAATTACACTCCTTCAGTCCTGTTGGCCATGAAGCTGGCCAGACATTTCAAAATCAAGGTTGAAGATCTTTTTCATATCAAACGCTCCGGAAAATGAAAAACACAGTCGAATTCCTTCAGCATAAAATCTGATGCCGGTCCTCCTCATCTTTGCCTTCATTTCAGGTCTGGTCACCATTCTGGCGCCCTGTATCTGGCCGCTTCTGCCGATCATTTTATCCGCATCCCGGGGAGGTAAAGCCAAATCATTGGGTATCACGGTCGGTGTCGCCGTCAGTTTTGCCGTTCTGACTCTGACCATTTCCTACCTGGTCAGCCTGTTGGGCTTTGATCCGGATATTTTGAGGTTTGTGGCCGTAGTTATTCTGCTGATTCTCGGCTTGTCGCTTCTGGTGCCGGCATTTTCAGCCAGGCTGGAAGCAATGGTTTCAAAAGTAAGTTCTAAAGCCGGAGGCAAGAGAAAGGAAGGCAATTCCTTTTTGTCGGGCTTTGTCACCGGTGCATCACTTGGTATTGTCTGGTCTCCCTGTGCCGGTCCGATATTGGCGACAATCGCCACCTTGGCCTCAACCAGGGCGGTCAATTCAGGCATAATTTTAGTGACGATTTTTTATGTGGCGGGATTATCCATTCCGCTTTTCTTTTTTTCATATGGGGGCAATCTCCTGATCGAAAAAAGCCGTCTGTTAAACAGATATACGGGCCGAATACGGCAATTTTTCGGTCTGGTGATTATCCTGACTGCCCTGTCCATCTATACCAATTACGATAAAGTCCTCCAGGTCAATCTTTTGGACGCGTTTCCTTCATATTCGACTTTTCTGTTTAATCTGGAAGGCAATAAGTCTGTTTCCGAACAGCTGTCAAAATTGAAAGGTACCGGATTTTACGGGCATTAACAGCTGGCTGAATTCAGATGCTTTGAGTTTATCGGACCTACAGGGCAAGGTGGTCCTTATCGATTTCTGGACCTATACCTGCATCAACTGTATTCGCACTTTGCCTCATGTGACATCCTGGCACGAAAAGTACAAGGATAGCAATTTTACGGTTATAGGAGTGCATACTCCCGAGTTTGAATTTGAAAAGGACAGAAAAAATGTCGAAATGGCCATTAGTCAGTATAAAATTACCTACCCGGTTGCCCAGGATAATGATTACGGCACCTGGAGGGCATACAATAATCATTACTGGCCGGCAAAATACCTCATAGACGGCCGCGGTAACCTGCGTTATTACCATTTCGGCGAAGGCAAATATGAGGAAACGGAAGAGGCCATCCGGAGTCTTATCGAAGAAACAGGGGTCAGTCTCGGTGAAAATGGGGGTGAGCTCCCTGATCAGACTCCCAGAGGCAATCAGACTCCAGAAACTTACCTCGGAAACAGCAGGGCGGAGAGGTTTTTCAGCGACAAAAAATTAACCGGCGGTACCAATGTCTACAAATCCAAGGATAATTTGCCGCTTCATCATTTTGCCTATAACGGCCGCTTTCTGGTTTCCGAGGAATACTCCAGAGCTTTCGCCGGATCTTCCCTTGTCCTGAATTTTTACGGTTCAAAAGTTTACCTGGTCATCCATCCGGCCGAAGGCAGGGAAAACAAAATCGGCATAAAGCTTGACGGCAGGGAACAACCTCAGTTGAGCGTCACCAGGCCGATGCTTTATGAGCTTGTCAATCTGGAAGAAAAGGGACAACACCTGCTGCAGCTGGATTTTCCTGATGACGGCGCCTCCATCTTCGCTTTCACCTTCGGATAACCGCTGAGAGTTCTTGACAGACAACATAATATTATGTACATTATTGTACAGAATGAAGTCTGTCAGCATAACGAAAGCCAGGGAAAATCTGCCTAAACTCATCGAAGACGTATTTTTAAATTCAAAGATATTCCTTATAACCAAAGGGGGCATTCCCATGGTTAAAATAGTCAAAGCAGATGTCAAAACGGAGAAAAAGAAGGTAAGCAGAAAGGAAATAAAAATGGCGGCCGAAACTGCCGGAAAAATAAAGGGTATCTGGAATGAGGACAAATGGAAAAATAAAAGCTCCACAGACGTAGCTGATTATTTGAGGGAGAGAACCCAGAGAAGGTATGTTCGTTGATACAAATATCTTCGTTGATTTTCTTCGCGGAAGAGATGACGCTGTCAGTTTTTTTGAAAGCCATCAGACGGCCGTAAAAACCTCGGTAATTGTTGAGCTGGAACTTATAGACGGTCTGAAATCAAAGCGTGATATAGCGGTCCTCCAAAAGCATTTATTCGGATTGTTCGACATCACGATCATTCAGATCAATGACGAGATTTCCGCCAAAGCTGAGTCAATCTTTAAAGATTACAGGCATTCCCACGGTATCAGCATCAATGATTCATTGATTGCCGCAACGGCCATAAGCATAGGTGAACCTCTTATTACCCATAATAAAAAGCATTTCAGTTTCATTCGGGGATTTCAATCTGTAAATCCTTACTGAAGGATTACTCGATTCAGGTTTCCATAATTCTTGCAAAATTTGTCCATTTATGGTATTTTATCCCACTAAATCGGGTAATATCGTTATGCCTTATATGGATAAACCTGTAAATCTCTTAGCCGGGGAAAAACTGCAGAAGCAGTTGTCCCTATTGACGCCTCATGCCCGCCGTGATGTCGAATCATGGGTGGTCAACACGGTGAAAATCAAGGTGCTGAAAAAATTTGAAGAGTACCTGGAACTTGACGGGCTGAAAAACTTGAGAATGCTTCTGCTGGCTCCGGTTTTTACCATCAAGGAATTGACGGACAGGGTCAAAGAGCAGGCTCCGGAAATCGCCACCCTTTACTTCAAGGAGCTTTTCCAGGCCATGGATGAGGTCGAAGGCAAGCTGTCACCGTAACCTTCCAGGAACTGCTTCCAGGTAACGGGTTTTTTTCCCTCAAGCTGGACTTTCCGCGGTACAAATTTGCCTCCGGCATGTACTCCTTCGATGATTTTTAACCGTCTTTTCCGGCCGTTGAGATCTATTTCCGTCCAGACTCCCGGCCACGGATGGAGCGCGCGGACTGTCCGTTCGACAGCTTCCGCCAGGGAGGCGGAACGTCTCAAGGCAAAATTGAAGGCAGTCTTTTCTTTTTCCGGCGGGGCGGACTGTCCCAAAGAAGCAAAAATAAAAATATCCCAGGGGATGAAACCGTCCTTGCGGTTGAGTATTTTGGTAAAGGTTGCCAGGCTGTGGTCCTGGGGTCTGGTCTTTATTTTTCCCGACAGATAGTCTTTTAAAACCTGCGGCGCCAGGGCGGCTGTTCGGGTAAAGAGTCGGGTATAAAGCTCATCAGTTCTTTCATCTCCGGAAAGCGGTAAATGCTCCAGAAAAATCACACTGCCGCTGTCCAATCCTTCGGCCATTTGCTGGAAAGTAATCCAGGCTTTATTTTCACCGGCCAGGATGGTGTATTGAACCGGCGAGGCTCCGCGCAATTCCGGCAGCCTGGAAAAGTGAATATTAACAGTGCCTTTATCAGGCAGGGAAAAAATTTCTTTAGGAATAATCAGTCCGAAATCGGCCACAACAAGCAGTATTGGCGCTATTTCCCTTATTTTTTTCCCGAAACTTAATAAATCCGCGCGGGTTTGGGCATAAACGAAAGGCAGGCTGTTTTGCCGGGCAAAATTGGCTACCGGCGATTTGTTGTCTTTAGCGGCGATAAGTTTAAGCTCAAAATTATCCGCCAAGGATTTCACTACAGGCAGGCAATATCGCGAAGAACCGAAAAAAACCAGCTTCATATTTCAATTTCCACGAGCCTCTCTTCGTCCTTGTCGGTTTCCTCGATGCGGTAGAGTTTCTGTTTCTGTTCAAGAACCCTTTGGGTGAACAGGATCCCGTTGAGGTGGTCGGTTTCATGCTGGACAATAGTGGCCATGAACCCGCTGAACTCCCTGGTTTGCTCTTTACCTTCGATATCCTGGTATTTCATTTTTACTTTTTTTGATCTTTTGAGATAACCCCAGACATTGGGAATGGACAGGCAGCCTTCAAGTTTTTTTTCCTTTTTTAAGCCTTTGCTTTTCCCTGTTCTTTCTATCTCTGCCAGTTCTTCGGACTTCTCCAAAATTTCCGGATTGATAAAAACGTCAATTGCGGACTCGTCGGACGGGCGGGTGATGAAGATGCGCAGGCCGATGCCGATTTGGGGTGCCGCCAGGCCTACTCCTTTCGGATTATCTTTTTCCACCAGGTTTTTTTTCATCAGCTCGACAGTTTCCAAAATTTTTTTATCAATTGCAGGGACGCTTTTGGCCGCACTTGTCAAAACTTCATTGGGTACGCAAACAATCATTTTATTTCCGAAAGCACCTGCTTGGCTTCCTCGTCCTCCGGGTTTAGTCTGTTAATGATGAAATTGGCAGCTGCTGCGGCTTTTTCCTTATTTCCGTCGCGGTTGTAAAAGATGGCCTGGGCCAGGTAAGCGTCCCGGTAGTCGATTTTCATTCTTATGGTGTCTTCAAGCTCCCTGTAGGCATCTTCAGCCTTGCCCAGCTGGTCATACATCAAAGCCAGATTATACCTGATTTTGGGATCGTTCGGCGAGAGTTCTTTCGCTTTTTCCAAAGCAGATATCGCCGGATAAATTAAGCTTTCGTCGGTTTGCGACAGGCCGTAGAAGACGCGGGTGCGGGTTTTCCAGAAATTGACGTTGCGGGGGGAGGCTGCAATTGCCTTGTTGCTGTACATTTGCGCATCCCTGATAAAACCGGCGGCAACAGTCGCCTGGCCGTCCAGGGATAAGCCTAATGCCAGCTGGGCTGTCGGGAATGACAGCTCGTCAAAATACAACGGTTCACGGGGATTGAGTTTGATAGCCGTCAGCAGATTCGAATAGCTGGCCGCATATTCCTCGCTTCTGGTCTGGTTGTGGGCCCGGGCATAATAAAGATCAGCCAGCCACATTCTGCCTAAACTGAAAATTATGGTCAGAAACAGGAGGCTGACAGCCAGTCCGGCAGTTTTCCGTCCGCCCGACATTTCCCAGGCTGCTTCTTTTGCGGTTTCCGGTTTGGCAGTTGCCAGAAACAGCAAGCCCGGTATACAAAAGAAGAATATTTGGATTATAACGACCGAGAAACCGAAGAAATTGGTGATTGCAATTGAGAGCCATCCGGCCAAAAGTCCGGCCGGCAGGATTGCCTGTTCTTTTTTAATGGTACGCAGATTTTTAACCGAAGTGTAAACAACCGCCAGCATAAATCCGAGGTAGCTGGTAAGTCCCAGAATGCCGGAAGTAGCGGCATAGTTTAAATATTCATTATGTGCTTTGTTATAGAGGAAATCCCATTCCGACGTCAGATTATGTTCCTGCGGGCGGAACTTATAGAAGGAAAAGGCAAACGTTTCCACACCTGTTCCCGTCAGGGGATAATTTTTAAATGCATTTACGGCAGCCTGCCAGACGTATTTGCGGATAGTACCCGACTCGGTAATGCCGATGTCAATTATGGAGGCTCCGTTGGGTGGTTGTACCTCACGGGGGAAATACTGCTCTTGGGGTTTTGTCAGTTCAGGCAATGTGAAACGGTTGAGCTGGGCAAAGGGTGCACCGAAAATGAAAATAATAATTATGAGCAATAAGTTATGCACTAAAAATTGCCTGATGATTTTCCGGCGGTAAATTACAAACTGGATCATCCAGAAGATAAAGGCTGAAAGGGTGAACGCGATGAAACCGGAACGGGATTTGCTAAAAATTAAGACACAGAAAAAAATCATTGAGGCAAACGTGTAAGGCAGACCCTTGCGGAATGGACGCACGATACTCAGTGCCAAACTGACAGGCAATAGGACGGCCAAATAGGCAGCCAGCCAATTCGGCTGGCCCAGGGTGGAGAAAACGCGGTTTTGCACATCCTGGACCCAGATATCTTTATCGATGCCTAGCCGTTCCAGGATGCCGTAGGCAGATACTAAAAGACCGGATATGAGAGTTACTTTCAAAAGGGTCCTGATTTTACTCCGGGGAAAATTATTGGTAAGGGCAAAATAAAGGAGCAGGAAACTGGCAGAAGACAAAAGTCCTCCGTTAAAGCGGCTGTAATAACCGAATACTGATATATGCCTGTCCCAGGAAAAGACGGTGGCTAAAATCTGGCTTCCCAGAAACAGCAAAAGCGGCAGATCAAGAGGTGTTCTGACAAAATTAATTTTCGGGGAGCCAATCGCTTTTATAACCCAGGCCGTTATTATGACGGCAGTCAGTACATACGTCAGCATCATTTTGTTGTACTCAAAAAGCTCAAAGTTCCAGGGAGTTAAAATCAGAGGCACCAGAAAGAAGAGGCTGTAAAATGCATATGCGATTATTTTGTTAAGTCTTGTTTCCGTCATGGGTAGTGACCTGATTTTATCATATTCCCAATTCCTTCCTGACTCTCTCTCTGTTAAAATAAACCCAATTTTATAATTATATGCTGAATTTTATCTTCGGCCTGTTTTCCCATGATTTGGCCATTGATCTTGGTACTTCCAATACTCTTGTTTTCGTCAAAGGCAAAGGCATAGCAGTCAGGGAGCCGTCTGTGGTAGCCAGGCACAAAAAAAGTAAAAAAATCCTGGCCGTCGGCCGCGAAGCCAAAAAAATGTTAGGCAAGACTCCCCTTCAGATCGAAGCTTTCCGGCCGCTTAAAGACGGTGTGATTGCTGATTTCGATGCCACCGAAGCCATGCTCAGGCATTATATTAATATTCTTCATGAAAAACCCAACAGTTTTATCCCCAGCGTGCCGCGGCCAAAAGTGGTTGTCGGCATTCCTTCAGGAGTCACGGAAGTCGAAAGAAGGGCTGTCCAGGATGCCGCACTTTCAGCCGGTGCCAGGTTGGCCTATCTGATTGAAGAGCCTATGGCAGCGGCTTTAGGTGCCAACCTGCCCATAGAAAATCCTTCCGGCAGCATGATCGTCGATATCGGCGGAGGCACCACGGAAATAGCCGTTATTTCGCTGGGCGGCATTGTCATAAACAAATCATTGAGAATCGCCGGTGACGAGTTTGACGAATCAATAGCCCATTATCTCAGGTTGAAACATTCCCTTTTGATTGGTTTGCCGACAGCCGAAGCGGCAAAGATTGCCATCGGTTCGGCTTACCCCGTGACTTCAGATAAGCACCAGGTTGTCCGCGGCCGGGATTTGGAAAACGGCTTACCCAAATCGGTAAAAATTTCCGGCAGTGAAATCAGGGAAGCCATGTCGCCGGTTTTAAACCAAATCATTGAAATAATCGACGAGACCGTCGAAGAGATTCCGCCTGAGCTGATCGGTGATGTTTTGGAACAGGGTATTACCCTGGCCGGCGGCGGGGCATTAATCGCAGGCATCGACCGCGCCATTGCCGATTCCATCAAAATGCCCGTCTGGATTGCAGACGAACCTTTGACATGTGTGGTCAGGGGTGCGGCAAAACTTTTGGAAAATCCTTCTCTTTTGAACAAACTGCGTGTCAGCGGGGGCTTGAAGTGAAGAAAAACTATTTCCTGCTCGTATTACTGTCTTTATTGATTTTAAGTTTTGATTATCTGTCCGTATTAAACCCGTTGAAAATTATTTTGGAAAAGCCGGTTATGCTGGTAAAAAAAGAATTATATACGCGCACCGTCAGTATCCGTCTGCTGCCTTATCTTTTAGTCAATTTCGAAAAGCTGGAAAATCAGGCGGAAAAGCTTGAGGAAAACCGCCGGGCTTTATTTGAGCTTGCGGCAACAGTTGATGAATTGAAAAACGAAAATGACAGTCTCAGAAAGCAACTTGGTTCACCCTTGCCTTCTGATTTCCAGTTTATTCCGGCCACTGTGATTGCCTCTGCCCGGTTTTTGGAATTGGATGCCGGATCAGAGGCGGGTATCAAAACGGGCATGGCGGTTCTTGACGGCAGCTTTTTAGTCGGACGCATCAGGGATGTTTCTGCCTACCGCAGCCAGGTAGTTTTACTGACTGATGAAGATATTAAAGTACCGGCCATTACGGACCGAGGTACACGCGGACGGGTCAGCGGCAGTTTTAACAAATCAATTGTTTTTAACGAGGTACTGCAGAAGGATCCTCTGTTTCTTGATGATCTTGTTTCAACCAGCGGAGAGGAAGGATTTCCGCCTGATTTAATAATCGGCAAAATCAGCCATATCGATAGTGATGATGCGGCCGTATATAAACAGGCTGCCGTTGTTTCGCTGGCGGAAACTGCCGTCAGAAAAAAAGTTTTCGTGACGACCCGGATATGAGACTTTTTTTTGTCCTGATATTATTGGCCATAATTATTGAAACGGTTTTCCTGCCGTATCCGTTTACGTTGATGCTGGTGATTATGTCGGTCATTGCCTTGGGTAGAAACAGTCTTCTGCCGGTATTTATATCAGGAATACTGCTGGATTTGTTTGCCATGCGTTTATGGGGGTTGGACAGTCTGATTTTTCTTGTTGTTGCCGCTTTAATCCTCCGGTATAACCGGAAATTCCAGACAGGTAATCCTTTATATGTTTTCGGCTTCATTTTTATGGCCATAGGCGTTTACAGTTTAGTGTTTTATAGACTTCTGTTCAGTCCTTCCAGTCTGGTTATGACATTGGTTCTTTCAGTCGCCTTGCTCTACCTTATTTCCATAACTTCCAGTCAGATCATTGGTGAAAAGAAAAAATTAACAGTCTGATTTTTATGTCCCAGGATCAACTAGGCAACATCTTTGGCGAATCGATAACCGGCTTTTCCAGACACAGCAAAGTCCGCCTTCATCCTGATGCGGGAGGCGGGTCGCATTCCGGCAGGCTTTACTTTTTTATTTTTCTGGCAATTTTCGGCCTGGGCATTTTGTCACTGCGGTTATTTTCATTGACTCTGATTGAAGGAAGCGGTTTTCGGCGTCTCTCACAGGAAAACCGTATCCGGGAAACGGTTAATCCCGCACCCAGGGGCATAATTTATGACCGTAACGGCATTGCCCTGGTCCGCAATATTCCTGTTTTTTTGAGTCCGGAAGGTGATGTTTTTTATAACCGCAAGGAATCAGACGGTGATTTCATCATTGAGAGTTCAACCCGGGAATATATTTACGGTCCTCTGATGGCACCGGTTTTAGGATATGTCGGCGAGGTGGGGCCGGAAGAGTTGGAAAAAATTCCGCCGCTGGATGCGCAAAATACGGAAGTCTATAAAATAAAAGACACAGTCGGCAAAATGGGTATAGAAAAAGTTTATGACAGCCGGTTGAGGGGCACCGACGGCAAGGAAATGTTTGAAGTGGACGCCACAGGCAAATATGTCCGCACATTGGGCCGTATTGATCCCCGTGTCGGTCAAAACCTCGATTTAACCCTTGATTTCAATTTACAGCAGACCGCCTGGGAAATGCTGAAAGATAAAAAGGGGGCAGTCGTTGTCAGCGAACCGGAAACCGGAGCTGTCCTGGCTTTGTTTTCCGAAAAGGCATTGCCGATATCGCCATTGCAGGCCTTGCTTCCGGCAGGATCAGCCCGCGGGAAACAGTCGAAGATACCGGTGTATTGACGGTTGGCGATTATTCCTACGGCAACTGGTATTTCGGCCAGTACGGCAAGACGGAAGGGGCCGTCGATTTGGTAAAAGCCATTAAAAGAAGTAACGACATTTATTTTTACAAAGCCGGAGAGAAAATCGGCATAAGAATTTTAGCCGAATGGGGTAAAAAATTCGGTTTGGGGGCAAAATCAGGCATCGACCTGGAAGGCGAAGCTGAAGGCTTAATGCCCGATTCCGTTTGGCAAAAGAAAGTAAAAAATGAAGACTGGTATTTGGGCAATACTTACCATACGGCCATAGGCCAAGGCGACATTTTGGCCACACCGCTTCAGGTAAATACCTGGACTGGAGTAGTCGCCAATGGCGGACGGCTTTGCCAACCCCATCTGAACAGTAATCAGCCGGAAAATTGCCGGGATTTGGGTATCGATTCAAGTCATCTGGAGGTAGTGGCCAAAGGCATGGGTCAGGCATGCAGCGAAGGCGGTACGGGCTGGCCGCTTTTCAATTTTTCGGTCGAAAATCCAAACCTTAAGACAGACGGCATAAACTTTTTGGAAGCGCCTCCTGCTTCAGGTTCTGCAGTTGCCAGAGTGAAAATACCTGTACATTGCAAGACAGGGACCTCGGAATTCGGCCATCCGGATGATAAGACGCATGCCTGGATAACCGCTTATGCCCCTTCAAACAAGCCGCAATTAGCAGTGACTGTCCTGGTTGAGGAAGGCGGAGAAGGGTCCAGTGTGGCAGGACCTATTGCCCGCGAGATATTAAGGACCTGGTTTGAGCGTTAATATATATAAATGTATGGAAAAGCGCTCCATTTTTTCTCTTAGGATTGAGGATGCCGGCTACCCGGCACTTCTCAGGGAAATTGCCGACCCTCCGCAAAGGCTTTATTGTTTAGGCTGCCGGGAAATCCTCGAAGGTTTATCGCGGAAAGTTGTAGCGGTAGTCGGTACCAGGAAGATGACTGCCTACGGCAAACAGTCCGCCGTCTCGATTGTATCAGGTCTGGCGGCTTCAGGTGTGACAGTTGTCTCCGGACTGGCTTTAGGCATCGACGCTGTTGCCCATCAGACACAATTGGAAGCAGGCGGCCGTACCCTGGCTGTTTTAGGCTGCGGGGTCGACGTAATTTATCCCCCGCAAAACAGCGGTTTATATCACAAAATGATTGACCGGGGTCTTATTATTTCGGAATTTCCACCCGGGGTAAAACCGCGGCCGGAATATTTTCCCAGGAGAAACAGGCTGATCAGCGGCTTGTCGCAAGCTGTAGTTGTTATCGAGGGCCAGTTGAAAAGCGGCAGTCTGATTACGGCAAAATTAGCTTTGGATCAGGGCAGGGAAGTCATGGCCGTACCCGGTCCGATAAATGCTGCCAACAGCCGCGGCCCGGCTTACCTCATAAAAAACGGAGCCGTAGTAGTGGAGTCAGCCCTGGATATCATTGAGGCTTTAAATTTGCCGGTTTGAAGCCGGCTCATTTGCTTGACAAGGAGGTTAAAATGGTTTGTTATCGAAGATACTGGAGAAAAAAATTAAATGCTGGTAATAGTCGAATCACCAACCAAAGCCAAAACCCTGACCCGCTTTTTGGGAAGCCCTTTCCGGGTGGAAGCGACCATGGGCCATGTCCGGGATTTGCCGGAGAAAAAATTAGGCGTTGAAATCGTTGATAAAGAGGGCGGTTTCCGTTTTATTCCCAAATACCAGCTTATTCCCTTGCGGAAATCCCGAGTGGCGGAGTTAAAAAAAATTGCCCGTAGCGAAGACCGGGTTATCCTGGCTACTGATCCGGACCGTGAAGGCGAGGCGATTGCGGCCCATATCCGGGAAATTTTGTCGGACGGTAAAAAAAACAAAAACGCCGACGCCCGCTTTTCCAGGATTGTATTCCATGAAATTACCCAGACTGCCGTAAAAGAGGCGATTGACAATCCCCACAAACTCGATGACAAATTAGTCGAAGCACAGGTTGCCCGCAGAATTCTCGACCGGCTGGTCGGCTATAAATTGTCGCCACTGCTCTGGAACAAGCTGGGCAAACGCTGGTTGTCTGCCGGCCGGGTACAGTCGGTGGCCGTACGGTTAATCGTCGAGCGGGAAAGGGAAATACTTTCTTTTGTGCCGCGGGAATATTGGCTTATCGAAGCGCTGTTGAAAGCTGAAAAAGGTGAATTTACAGCCCGTCTGGATAAAATCGGGCAAGTACAGGCAGAGATTAAAAACAGCCAACAGGCCGAAGAACTGCTGGAGAAATTGGGAGGCGCAAACTACCTCATCGAGAAAATTATTACCAAGGACATCCGCCGCAATCCCTATCCGCCTTTTACCACTTCGACCCTGCAGCAGACTGCTTCCGGCCGCTTCGGCTGGTCAGCCAAAAGGACAATGCGCACAGCCCAAAGTTTATATGAAGAAGGTTTTATCACCTATCACCGTACCGATTCGACCAATCTGTCGGCAGAAGCGGTTTCTTCAGCCAGGGAATTTATAAATACGTCTTTCGGCAAAAATTACCTGCCGAAAGATCCGAAAATTTATAAGACAAAATCGAAAGTTGCCCAGGAAGCGCATGAAGCGGTAAGACCGACCGATATAAATATTCTGGCCGCAAGTGACCTGAAAATTACGGCTAGTAACAATTCCAAAACCTTACCTGAAACTTTAGGCCGTGACGCCCAGCTTCTCTATAGTCTGGTCTGGAAAAGATTTCTGGCAAGCCAGATGAAAGAAGCGGTTTTTGAACAGACACAGGTTATCGTCAGCGCCCAAACTGTCACTTCTGAAAAATTTGTATTCAGAACTGCCGGTTCGAGGTTGAAATTTGACGGTTTTCTGAGGCTTTATGACAGAAAGGGAAGGGAAAGCGGGGAGGAGGATGAAAATCAGAAGCAATTGCCCCCTTTAACTGAAGGGGAAAGACTGTCTCTGGTAAAACTTTTACCCCAGCAGAAATTTACGGAGCCGCCGCCCAGGTATAACGAAGCTTCGCTCATAAAAACGCTGGAAGAAAAAGGCATCGGCCGTCCGTCAACCTACGCTCCCATTATTTCTACCATTCAGGACAGGCGTTATGTCGAGAAAGAAGAGCGGAAATTTGTTCCATCAGATTTGGGCATGGCCGTAAATGATTTTCTGGTGAAATACTTTCCGGATATTTTTGACGTTTCCTTTACCGCCGGTATGGAGGATAAATTGGATGAAATTGCCAACGGCAAATACGACTCGGAAAAGGTTTTGAATGATTTTTACCGGCCGTTCAAAAAGAAACTGGATGCAGCGTTTAAAGGTGCCGACAGGGTAAAAGTCGATATGGGGACAACGGATGAGAAATGTCCGCTATGCGGAAGTCCCCTGGCTATCAGGATGTCCAAATACGGCAAATTTCTGGCCTGTACTTCATTTCCGGAATGCAAATTTACCAAGAATATTCTGGAAAAAGCAGGCATTGCCTGTCCCAACTGCGGCGGTGATATCATCGTTAAAAAAACCAGAAGGGGGAAACAGTTTTACGGCTGCGCCAATTATCCGAAATGCAGTTTTGCCGCCTGGAAAAAAGAAGATATAAAACCCTCAAAGCCTGCTGTTCAATCCTCATAGTAACTTGCTATACTCTAATAGATGCCTGCAAAAATAATTTTTTGCCTTCTCTTTTTTCTAATTTTGGTAAGCAGTCCCGTTTCTGCACAGACGTTGACTCCGGTTCCCGCGCAAATTGCTTCCGAAGGGGAAGTGCTGGGTATTTTTGACAGCCTGATCGGATTTCTGATGGGACTTTTAGCCGAGAAGGAAGTGCCTGAAGGTGTAAGGAATTACAATGAACGGACCAATCCCGTAATTGCCGAAGATCCGTTGCCGGATGACCCGGACAATCAGGAGAATGCCGATTTGCTGGAAGCCGCATATCAGTATTCCAGGGCAGATTCGGCTTCAACACCCGAAGAGACGGTCAATGACAAGCAGACTTTTTTCGCCGGAATTCTGGCTTTTTTTAAAAATCTTTTCGACGGCCTTTTTACTGAAGGCAATGAGGATGCCGAGAATTTTGCTTCGGCCAAATTGCCGCCGAACGTGGCCGGGGAAATTATTGCCGGTAGCATGAAATCATCGCCTTTGGCATCAGCCGATTCTGATGTTTTGGCTTTGCAGGCTTCCGACCAGGCGATGGCTTACGCTCTGGACGTGGCCAAATGTGCGGAATTGCCTCTGGCTTTGTGTCCGGGGGAATTCGGGGGGACTGATCCTGAAATCTCTCCGACACCTGACGATGAACCGACGCCTACCCCGGAGGAGGGTTGGGAACCGCCTGAAGACGGAAAAATACCGGCAGTTTGCCTACAGCAGCCAACCTGCTTTGACGGCAACAGGACTGACTGCTATCAGAATATGAGTATCTCAAGCTGCTGGATCATCACCAAAGGCTGGTGTTCGGAAGAATGTCTGGAGCCGTATTTTACCGGTGATAAGGACGCCGCCAAAAAAGCTTCCATGATTTGCTGGCGTGAATCAGGAGGCAATCCGAAAATTGCCAACAGGGGCTGCGAAACGGGTAAGTCCGTGGATTACAGCATCGGACTTTTCCAGATAAATTTATTGGCGCACTGTCCGGCAGCCGAACCCCATTATACCTGGGAACCGCCGTCTTGCTGGTTTGAAAATCCTGCGGAAAGGGACCTTTGCGATAAGAATTTTCAGGACCCGATTACCAATATTAAATACGGTTCAAAATTATCGGTAAACGGCACTTACTGGCACCCGTGGGCGGCTTCAAGAGAAGCTTATTGCGATATTGACAAATAATTTAAGGAAAAAATGAACAAAAAATTATTATACGTGATGCTGGTTTTTCTGGTTTTTATTATTTTTTACCTGCTTATCAATCTGCTGCGGCCGAAAGAGGAAGAAGTTATCGAAATTACTCCCACACCTTTGCCGACATTTTATATGCGGCCGTCGCCGACTGCTGTTGTTTTCAGCGGAAAAACGCTGATAAACGGAATAGAAGTCAATGACTTTACCAAGGGCATAAGACCGGACCGCTACGGAGAATATCTGATATCGGAGACTGAAAATCACCAGATTTTATATAATTCCGTATCCGAAGCATTTCTTGTGACTGTACTGGGTACGCCGTTTGTTTCCGCCAGACAAAATGCCGAAGAGGCCTTTTTGGAAATATTGGGAATTGACCGGGAAAATGCCTGTAAATTACAGACCAGCCTGACTACTCCGCAATTTGCCAATCCTGATTTTGCCGGTGAAGGTTATGCTCTCAGTTTCTGTCAATTGTAGAAAAGATATATAATGTAAGAAAATATGGACCTCTCTTATTCCCAGGGTGAGCGCAGGAAAAAGCGGATGCTTTTGCCGCTCTTTTTGGCCGGTGTAGTTCTTCTTATTGCTTCAGGAGGCATTCTCGCCCTGTCCAACAGGAAAGAATTAGTGTCACCTTTGCCGGAACAGCCGGCTTTGGAAATGATTTTTTATACTCCGACGCCTTTGCCTTTAAGCCCTACCGGTTCCCCCTCCGCCACCCCCAAAACAAATATCCGGTCAACAGCCACGCCCAAGCCGACCGAAAAAGCAACGCCAACTTCGGCTGTTTCCCCGACGCCCGCTTCAAGCTTGACGCCGACCCCCTAAACCTGCATCCGAATTGCTATAATTATTTCATGTGGCAGTCATTTGAAGATTTGGATAAAGCTGTTTTTTTGGCTGTTAACCATCTGCCCCATAATTTTCTGACGGATTCCTTTTTTCTCTTTTTTTCATTAATCGGCTTTTACGGCTTTGTCTGGTTTGCCATATTGATTATCCTTTTCCTGATTGACGGCCTGGATAACCGCAAGGAGATTCTGGCACTTCTGCTGGCGCTTGTTGTCGAGGTGATACTTGTTGAGCTGGCGATGAAAAATATTTTTATACGAGCAAGGCCGGAAACCGCTTTTCCGGAGGAAGTCCTGATTCTGATTCCCAAGTCAACCACATTCTCATTTCCGTCAGGGCATGCCTCACTCTCTTTCGCCGGAGCTTATATTCTGTCCGTAGCCAGGAGGAAAAAGAGCAAGTTTTTTTTCCTGCTGGCTTTTCTGGTTGCCGTCTCCCGGGTATATTTGGGAAAACATTACCCCGGCGATATAATTGCCGGCAGCCTGGTAGGGCTGTTGATCGGCTTTTTGGCCGTAAAAATTGTGGGACTAAGCGGATATGTTTCCAAAAAACGAAAAAAGTAAAGTTTTTTATCGGAAAAAAATGTTATATAAATCGTCATGAACAGATTGAATGCTAAAGAATTACGGACAGGGGAGAGGGATGCGAAACTTCTGAAAAAGATAAAGAGAAACCCCATTTATGTGGTTTGTGATGATGTTTTGGATACATATAACACCGGTTCCATTTTCCGTTTGTGCGACGCCGTAGCTGTTGAAAGACTTTACCTTTGCGGGCAAACGGAGACGCCTCCGAATCCCAGGATCAAAAAAGCCTCGGTAAATACCTGGCAATGGGTCGACTGGCGGTATAAGGAGACGGTGGCAGAGGCTATAGGGGAAATAAAAGAAGATGCGCCCGGGGTAAGGATTGCGGCCATCGAACAGCATGAAAAAAGCCTGCCGTTATCCGCATATCAACCGGAATTTCCGCAGGTTTTGATAGCCGGCAATGAAAGCTATGGCATTTCACCGGAAGCTTTAGCTCTTTCTGATAAGATAATAGAACTGCCTATGTTCGGCGTCAACCGGTCGTTAAACGTCATGGTCTGCCTGGGCATTATCCTCTATAAAATGATTGACTATCTTCCTAAAAATAAGTTAGTCTTAAAATAAGATGCATCTCGGGCCTGCCCGATTTTTTTGGCGTTCTGCCAAAAAGTTACTATTGGTATTTGCTGTTTGGGTTGCCTTATCCGGGTTACTGTCTGCTTTGCCGCCTCGAGCGATCGCCCAAACAGCCACATCACGGCATACACACTGCACCGGTTATCGCCCAGATCTGATCTTTTTCCCGCAATATGGTCTATATATTTATCATTTTGGTCGTTATTGCCTTCGGAATCTCTCTCATGGTCGGTAAGCGCCGCGGATCAATGGGCCCGATTTTTTCCGGCATCAGCTCTCCTGTTTTCGGGGTCAACGTGCCTTTTATTTTCGTAAAAATATTGGCTTTGCTTCTTTACGTCACCTTTTCCTATATCCTAATTGTGGCGCTGATCCAAACCAGCGATATTTCCATGAAATTTTTCATCGAATTTGTGGGAGGCAAGGACCTTTTCAATATTATTTTTTCCGGCGCCGGCAATACCGAGGCAAATTATATTACATTTGTCGGCTACCGGGACATCAATCCTCTTAATCTGGAAATGGTCAACACCTCATTGCTTTTTGTCCGACTCACCAGCCTTACCTACAATGTAATGTCCTCCCTGCTGATTATGAGGACGGTCATCCTCTGGTTTCTTTTGATAATCGCTCCTTTCCTGGCACTGCTTATGCCTTTTGTTTTTATCCGCAATATCGGCTGGATCTGGATCGGTGTCTTTTTCCAGTGGCTGTTTTACGGTCCGCTTTTCGCCCTGTTTTTAGCTTCCCTGACAAAAATTTGGGTTCAGGGAATTCCTTATTCGTTTGATTTTTCGCGGGTAAATAAACCATCCGGTCAGGTCTACCGGACAGCTATTAATATCCTTTGGGGCGGACCGGCGCAGACTTTGTCCCCGGGCAACAGCGCCAATTATGTGGATACCTATGCCGAATACTTTATTGCCCTGGTCATGCTTTGGGCTTGTATCGTACTGCCCTGGTTGTTGCTGCGGATTTTCCGGGATTACTGTTGTGCAGGGATATCGGCAGCAGGCAACACTCTGGGAGCTATTTTTGATCGTCTGCGTCAATACCCGCCTCCTCCGTCCAGCGCTCCGGGCCCTGTGACGACATCAGGTATGGCCCAACAGCTTCCTTTCAGACAAAATATTGAAGAAAAGGTGCGGGAAGTCCAGGTATCCAGAATTGAGGAAATCAGGGATGTTTCCCAGGTTTCCACCAATGATATCGTCAGGGCTATGGATTTGTCTGTATCCAAACTGTCTGATATTTCAAGATTGGAAACAAACGACCTTACCCGGACCCAGGTTATTTCAAATCTTGATAAAGTACGCTCTCCGGACAGGATTGCCACGCCGCAGGTCCGGGAGAAATTCATGCATCTTCGGGAAGAACTGGTAGAGCGTGCCACCCGGGGCGATACGACAGCACAAACAATTCTCCAGGCTTCAGAAAAGCAGACGGAATCGCTTATTTCCAGATTTTCTCAAACAGGACAGGTTACGTCCAGGATGGCGGCGACTCCTCAGGCTGCGGTTGTGCAAGGCCAGGTACCCGCCATTACCGAACGGTCCGTTATCGAGAAAGTTTCCGAGAAAGCCGGAGTGGCAGAGATAAAAACCAGGGAAGTGCTTTCCAGGATTAGCACGGAGGAGATTAACAGGACGGAAAAAGTGGAAACAGTCGCCAGGGCTGCCGGAGTGTCTACCGAGAAGGTCAGAGAAATACTGCATTCTGCCGACCAAGTCTGGAAAACGCAGTATAGTGAACATGATTCGACCGTCAGGGAAGTTGCTCAACAGACAAAAATGACGGAATCCGCTACCCGTCAAATTCTTTCCAGCCTGACACAGGAGGATTTGCATAATGAAGTGAAAGTCAGCCAGGTAGCTGCGAAAACCGGAGTCTCTGTTGAACAGGTAAGGGAAGCAGTGAACAAGTCTAAAAATATCAGTGACGTCAGACAAATTACTTCCCGGGAGATTGTCAGCCAGGTATCCAGCGAAGTCGGCCTTTCGGAAGAGAAAACCAGGGAGATTCTCTCCCAAATTTCCCTAAGCCAGGTCAGCGACCGGCAAAAAGTCAGCGAAGTGGCAACCAAGCTCGGTGTCAGCGAGGAAAAAGTCAGGGAAACCGTCAGCCAGTCCAGGCAGGCTATTGAAGTCAAACAGGTTACATCCAAAGACGTAGTCAGCCAGGTTTCCAGCGAAGTCGGCCTATCGGAAGAAAAAACCAGGGAAATTCTTTCCCAAATTTCCCTAAGCCAGGTCAGCGACCGGCAAAAAGTCAGGGAAGTTGCCACAAAGCTGGAAGTTAGTGAAGACAAAGTCAGGGAAACCGTCAGCCAGTCAAGGCATGCCGTTGATGTCAAACAACTCTCTGCCAATCAGACAATCAGCCAGGTCTCGAGCGAAGTCGGTCTCTCGGAAGAAAAAACCAGGGAAATTCTTTCGCAGCTGACGGTAGCGGATATCAGTAATACCAAAACGGTTCAGCAAGTAGCCTCAAAGCTGGAAGTCAGCGAAGACAAAGTCAGGGAAACTGTATCCCGGGCCAGGCATGATGTTGATGTCAGACAGCAAACTTCCAATGAAATCGTAAGCGAAGTCTCAAGTGAAGTCGGCCTCTCGGAAGAAAAAACAAAAGACATACTTTCCCAGGTTTCACAGACTCAGGTGAGCGACCGGCAAAAAATTAAGGAAGTTGCCGAAAAGCTGGAAGTCAGCGAAGATAAAGTTAAAGAAACCGTTGCCCAGGCCAGGCATGATGTTGATGTCAGACAGCAAACCTCCAATGAAATCGTAAGCGAAGTCTCAAGCGAAGTCGGCCTCTCTGAAGAAAAAACAAAAGACATACTTTCCCAGGTTTCACAGACTCAGGTGAGCGACCGGCAAAAAATTAAGGAAGTTGCCGAAAAGCTGGAAGTTTCAGAGGATAAAGTCAGGGAAACGCTAGCTAAAGCCGGCAGTGCCAGTTTGAAATCAATAGCCGCCAAAGAGCAGAAAGTTCAGGCTGAAGCTTCAATCCCGGCCGCCACCATCAGCCTTGATGATTATCAGAATGTAGTGGAAATGTGGAAGAACCATTATCAGAATGCGCCGGTACCTGTAACGGAAAAGATCAGGGAAAGAGCAGATTGGTTGGTTTCTGAAGAGAAGAAATTGACCAACGTCTACAATCTTCTCTCAAGCGTAAATCCCGAGATGAAACAGCAGGGTTTGGAGAAAGTATCGGAAATTTTGCCTTTTATGCTGCTGGGCGGTTTTTCGGAAGCCGAGATGCTGACTTACCTGAAGGCTAAAGTGGAAGCCAACAGACAGGTTATGGGGCAATTAAAGATGGAAGCCAAATTGACGGAAAAGATTAAGGAGGAATTAAAGAGCGAAGAAGAAGAAACCCTGGTTGAAGTCACAGGTAAAAAGGAAGAAGAAGAAAAAACTGCCGTTTTGAGCCAAAGCAAAACTATCGATGAGAAAGATCAGTCAAAAGAAGCTGATGAAAAGAATAAGGATAAAAATGCACCGCTCAAAATCTCCGGTGAAAATAAAGACGATACCGTAAATGAGGTTGAGCCTGTAAAAAGCGATTCAAATTAGGGTTGACAGTTAAATTCAGGTCGGTTACAATTATAGCTGGTTTTAAAAATTTTGATGAGGAGTAAACCTTCAGAATAATTTAAGACAAGTCAAGAGAACCGATAAAGAACCCGCTCTTGGCGGGATTTTTGTCTTTAAAATGCACTTTGACATTATTGTCAGCAGTGAGCAAAACACTTTTTGACATTCGAAAAGTGGTAGGAATTAAATTTTTATTTGAGAGTTTGATCCTGGCTCAGGATAAACGCTGGCGGCGTGCCTTAGGCATGCAAGTCGAGCGGTCCGATCCCGCAAGGGCATCGGACAGCGGCAGACGGGTGAGTAATGGTAAGGTATCTACCCCGAAGTGAAGGACATCTCGTCGAAAGACGGGGTAATCCTGCATAATCTCGGAAGAGCAAAGGGCGTAACTGCCCGCTACGGGAGGAGCCTTACTCCTATCAGCTTGTTGGTGGGGTAAAAGCCTACCAAGGCTATGACGGGTAGCTGGTGTGAGAGCATGTCCAGCCACAATGGCACTGA
>LCFP01000017.1 GCA_000999095.1 Candidatus Gottesmanbacteria bacterium GW2011_GWA2_43_14 | reverse complement strand
ACAAGGTCCGACCGGATCAACAGGTTCAACCGGTGCAACAGGAATAGTTGGTCCGACAGGTTCTACTGGAAGTACCGGCTCAACAGGAATAGTTGGTCCGACCGGATCAACTGGATCTACCGGATCAACCGGAATTATTGGTCCCACCGGAAGTACGGGTTCAACAGGAGCTACTGGGACAGAAGGAGTTGCCGGTCCGACTGGTTCAACCGGAGCAACAGGAATATTTGGCCCAACGGGATCTACAGGTGCCACAGGAGCAACAGGAGCAAATGGTGAAACAGGCCCAACGGGTGCAACCGGAACTACCGGCTCAACCGGAACTTTTGGACCAACAGGCTCAACAGGAGCTACCGGGCCTAATGGACCAGACGGCACTTCCCTACTTTGGGAAGACAAAGTATGTAACGGACCTTTGGGAGCGGGAGTCAGCTGGTGCGGACTTCTCTATCCTTATCTTGATCCGGCTTCACAGTCTTTGGCGCTTGGCAATAATGCCACTGAATCAGCTGAAATCTATTTCAGTCCGGTTGCCGATAACAATTCCTGGTTCAATGTATCAGGAGGAAACCTGGGAGTTGGTACGGATGCACCAGCAGATAAATTAAGCGTCCTTGGTTCTTATTCTACGACTTCAACCGACGGGCTCCAGGTAAATTACACCCAAACTACCAATGGAGCCAATATTACAGGAGCAGGACTGCATATTGTCTCGACAGCTTCAACCGATGCCGGAGATACTATATATGGTATAAATATCGACGCTCTGGGAAGCGGTTCAAACTCAACAGAATATGCCCTGGTTATCGGCGCCAACTGGGACAGGGGTCTTTCAGTTTCCTCAGCTTCCACATTTACGGCAGCATTAACTAGCGAAGCTACCCTGACTATCGGATCAGGCAGTGATACCTTTACTTTTGATCCGGCTGCAGGTCCGGATTACGCCGGAGATGCCCGGCCGACTAAAAAAGTGAATCTGGTACCGGAATTTGAAGGTGCCATCATCATGGGAGACGGAGCTGACAACACCGGTTCGATGACCTCTGATTTCTGCTATGACGGGGCAGGCGGTGGATCGGAAATCCCTGATTTCAACACCACTGTCTGCGACAGCGGACAACGACATAATTATTATAACTGGACGGCCAGCGGAGGTTCCGGTTACCCCCGAGACTATGACATTTGGGTCAACTGGCAGGTACCGAGCGACTTTTCCGAATTTGCTGCCAATCCGGCCATTAAATTCTATTCACGCAAAAATGACGCCTCGGACAGCGTCACACTCACTTTATATGATGACACTAAAACCATCTGCGGGTCGGCCACTGCCCTGGGTACGGAAGATGCCTGGACGCAAACCAATTATGCCGATGTCTCAAATTGTGATGGCATTCCATCCGGAAACATCATAGCCGGAGACATTGTTACTTTCAGGGTTCAGATGGCCGTAGCGGCTACAACCAACAATACTTATATGGGTGAAATCGAAATCAGCTATGTGGCCAAATTCTAAAAAATGAAAAAGATAAAGAGAATATTTGTCTCAACTTCTACCGGTAAAAAATGGCTCTTCATTATGGCTGCTTTCTATGTGCTTGCTGCAATTGCTTTACCGAAAATAGTCAAAGCGGAAAGTATTTTTGACAGGCTGTCGGATTTCTTTAAAGGAGTCAGCGGTTTTGAATACGCTTCCGATAGTCAAAGCCGATTTATTTTTACCAAGGAAACGCCGAACTATATTGCCTATGCCGGTGAAAGAACGGACAACGGCAGCCATAAAATTCGGATTGAAAAAGACGGTTTTTATCTTGAATTTTCACTGCTGACAGCCTCCAGAAATTATAACGAGGCATCCAAATCTTCCGGAATTAAAGAAACAGAGTCGAAGCCGGAAACGACTGACATTTCAGGAGCTGAGGTTTTGGGTATCTTATCGAAAGAACAGAAAGCCATCATGGACAAAATTGAGGCGCAAATGAAGGTAATCGATGAGGGGCTATCCAGTATTTCCGGTGAAATTGCGGGATTGCAGACTGAACTGTCCGACATCAGTGAAGAAATAAGAGATGTGACTTCCAAAGCTAAATTGGTTGAGGAGAAAAACGCGAGGGTGATCAAATTTGAAAACATCCTGCCCCAAACAGACTTCGTCTACCGCTTAAACGAAGGGGGCATCAAGGAAGAAATCCTTATCAATGAAAAACCGCTAAACGGTGCGCCCAATATATATGTTTTTTCGCTCAAAACGGAAAACATGGATTTCCGTGACTTAGGGAAAGGCGTCTGGTATTTTTACGATAAAAACGGAGAGGCCATATTCCGCATCCCCAAAGGCTGGGCTAAAGACAGCAATAATGCCATCAACAACGAGGTAGATATAAACCTCGAGCAAAAAAGTGACTATATAGAAGTAACCATCACCGTTCCCGCTGACTGGCTGACATCCGTAGATCGCCTCTACCCTATCATCATTGATCCGACTGTTGAACTTGTGCCCGAAAAAAGATTCACCCAGGGAACTGCTGTTACACCAACTGAAACAGCTATCAAGGACAGTCCGTCCCCCGGCACGTCAATCAATACGACACCATCTAAACCATCATTAACGCCTGAACCATTGATTACTACAACCGTGCCTGCTGTTTCACCCAAAGCGGCAGAGAGTCAGCCGGCAGCGACTTCTGCGCCAGTAAGTGCCACTCCCCCGGCAAGCACCGTTGCGCCGATTATCGAGACACCGCCGGATGACACGGCGACAAAGGGAGCAGTACCTGAATGAAAATGAAAAAAAAGTTACGTTTCACTATAAAAATCAGTAGGCCGGCTGTTTTGGCTCTGAAAAGAAAACGCTCGCGCTTCATGCGGCTGGAGCAAAAAGCAATAAAAAAACAGCCTCTCAAACCCAAACTGTATAAAAACTTTCTGGTCCGTCATATGCCCAGATTTGCCCATCCGGACTTTACTTTGGCCGCAAGCCTGATTTTTATATTACTGATTTTGACAGCGTTAAAAATATACGGAGAACAAAGACAAGTAAAACAACCCCGCGGGGAACAGGTCGCCGGGATAACTACCGACAATGCCTCCGCCACAAAAAACTATATCTCAACCATAAAAAATGGCGTCAAAGTGGCTGCAGCAACCGGTGATTTTCCCGGAAATTCGTCACCTGAGTTTTCCGTCTCCCGAAGTCAAAACGTACTGTCATTTTTGGCTGCTCCCATTGAGAAACTGACCGGCAACCCAAAAAGCCTTGAAAAAGAATTTAAAATCAGCCTGACCGACAATCAGGGAGAAAAAGTTGATTCGGAACTCAAAATCACGCCTGACGACGGAAACGATCTGCAAATTTCTATCCCTCCCAATTCCCTGCCCCATCCCGGCAAATATACATTATTAATTACAGATACCAGGAACAATAAAAGCATTGAACAGGATTTCACCTGGGGAGTCCTGGCGATAAACACCAACAAAAGTATCTATACTCCGAGAGAAACGGCGGAGTTAGCAATTGCAGTTTTGGATGAACAGGGGCAGATGGTGTGCGATGCTGACCTATCTTTGAAAATTAAACACCGGGAAAGCGGGACACTCAGGGAACTTTCCACAAAAACCGGATCTATTATAGTTACTGACGGCTGCCGGATAAAAGAAGCAATCATACATCCCGACTATGCAGCTGAATACCGAGTAAACAGCGTCGGCGTGTACGATATGACCCTGACTGCCGTGACAGGTAACGGCGCTTACACAATCAGTGATGCATTTGAAGTCAGGGAAACGGTAGGATTTGACATCGAACGCACCGGGCCTACCCGCATCTACCCGCCGCTAAAGTACCCGGTCATTTTCACAATTACGCCGGCAACTGACTATAGAGGAGAGATCAGTGAAAATATCGGCGGCCGCTTCCGGGTCGAGGCCTTGACCGAAGAAGAAATTCAAAATCACACGGGCAAAAGTGCCCGGTCGCCTGACGGTATTCTCGTGCCTCTAAAAGTTAAAGAGTTGTCAGATAAAACCGTTCTTACCTGGTTGGTTGACTGGAAAGCAGGAGAGACGTATAGCTTCGGCTACGGCTTTAACGCTCCCAGCAAAAGCCCGGCTCTGTACCTGTTGGGACCACTGTCAATCGGCAACTTCCGGGAAGCGCGGCAATGGCAGATTGCCGCTGATGCGGTCTCGACCTACAATTTTGTCGGCATCAATTCACCAAGTTCGACGCATGTTGCCCGGGATTTTGAAGTCGATGTCAACGACCCGACCGATCCGCCGACAGTGGACGCGATCGATACACTGACTACAAACGGGGCTACCAACGGGACACCTGACTTGCGGACCGGCATTGCCGGATACGCAAGCGACGCGGAAGCCGCGAGCGCCGAGTACGACCTCATCGAATCCGACGGCGGCGGGGAGTGGCAGATAACCGATCCGGGCGCCGGAGACAACGCGGTGTTTTGGGCAAAATTTGATGTTTCCGAGTCGGCCTCAACTGTCACGTCAATCCAGGTCAATTTGCAGGGCAGACAGGCGTCAGCAACGGATAAAGCCTGGCTGGGTATCTGGCGTCCCGGAGCCGCCACCCCCTACTGGCAGATGCTGGAAGCCGCCCAGTTTACCACGGAGCACACCTACACCGGCACCATTTCTGCCAGTATCAGTGAGTACTTTGACTCAAATGGTGACATCCATATTATCTTTTTTAACGAAGACGTATCCGAGTCCCTGTATGTCGACTACGTTGAAGTAAACCTGACTCTTAAGGACTCCTACTACGGCAAAGTCTACACCGATGAAACTGAGACCGAAGCCTTAGCCAGCGTATCGGTCTGCGGAGTAGTCGATAACGGTACTCCTAGCTGTGATACCACGGACATAAACGGCATCTTTGAAATCAATAATGTGCTTGAGGCCAACTCCGGTCAGCAGCTTACTTTTTTCATTGACGGCGGCACTTATTTTGGCAACACGGTCACTGTCTCAGACGGCGGGGATATCGTGTCAGGGGACAATTTAAGAATTTATCAAAACCATGTTGTCGTCCGGCACGAAACAGGCACCTCGATCAACATCGACGACATGGAGCAGTATGATAGCAGTACCGGTAATGATACCGATATGCTTTTTGACGCAACCGACGCAGGAAGCGATACGCTGACCGTTGAATCAAATATCGAGCTCTACGTCTACAACTCGATGACTTTTGATCCCAACGGCGATGTGGATACATCAGGCACCGGCGGACTGGAACTTGCGGCAAGTGCCACAGCATATCTGGATACGGCTACTTCGACCATTGCCGGAACCACAACAGTTGGATCCGGCGCGACCCTAAATCTTGACGCCAGTGTAAATTTCGGCGGCTCACTTACATCTACCGGCACTACCCAGGCCTCAGCCGGGACCCACACCTTTACTGCCGGGGGCACTATCTCCGGCGGAGGCACGATCAACTTCTATGATTTAGCTACCTCAACCACGGGTACTACCACTATCTCTTCAGCAGTCTCAACTGATTCGGATGTGTCTGTAGGATCAGGTACCACTCTAAAAGTCAATGCTGACCTGACGGTCAATGGCGGCCAGCTGGCCACTGTCACAGACGGGATCGTGACCTATGATTCGGGGTCACCCACGGTGACGATTGCCGGCACCGGCGATATCGGGGTCACCAGCGGTTCTGGGGAAATAAAGTTTTACAATTTGACAACCAACGGTGCCAGCGGGACTACGACATTGAAACAAAATATTACTATTGCTCATGCCCTTTCGGTTGGTACTTCTCATATCTTCGCCATGGGTACGACTTCGCCAACCATTGGCTCAAATTCAATCAGTGATTCAGGAGACATTACCATGGCCACAAGTGCTACTTCATCCCACACCTCCGGAACAGTCACAATTTTGGGATTATCCAACGCAGCCGACTGGTTCGGCCCGGGGATTTTTTTAGCTTACAACCTAACCATCGGCAGCGGTTCGGTTATGAGCGTGGACAATGAAGCAAATGACTTGGCATTAAATGTCATAAATAATTTTACAATTTCGTCGAATGCAACTTTTTATGCGTCTTCAACTGCCACATTTAATGTTAATAATTCATGGAATAATTCAGGAATATTTGAAGCAGGTGAGGGTAGAGTTGTAATGAATGCAAATGGAAGCACTTCAAAGATTTTGGAAGGAACTATGACAGGGTCTTCTGCATTTTTTAATTTAACTTTTAATGATGACTTAGGTGGTATATGGACTTTTAATGCAAATGCAACAATAGATAATGATTTAACTATTACAGATGGTACTGTAAGCGCACCATCATCCGGTACTTTGACTGTGAAGCGCAACTTTACAAATAGTGTTGGTAGTAGTGGTTTTACTCACAACAACAGTACAATTGTTTTAGGGGGTTCAGCCGATACTACCCAGGTAATTGACGGCAACACGACATTTTTTAATCTGACAGCAACAACCGGAGACAGGATGATAAATTTTGGTTCAGGCGATACTTTTACCATTGCAGCCTCAGGCCTTTTTTCGGCAACAGGTGATTCGTGTTCAAAGCTGATTGCCATTCGTTCGACCACCAAAGGCAGCGCTTTTAATATAACCAGAACAGGCGCAGTCACTTTTTCCTATGTAGATGTTCAGGATATGAATGTTTCCGATACCGGCGGCACGGTAACCATCGGACATTCCGTGGACTCGGGCGGCAATGACAATACCTATATGGATTTCTCAACCAACCGCGATTGTATTAGCGCTTCAACCGACTCGAGTTCGACAGCCTCCGGGTATTCTTTCCAAAGAAAAACTTTTTACGACAGCCTGAATTCCCGCCACTGGACATTCAACCACGACGGTGATGAGATCGAAGTGAGGTACTCATCGGACGGAGCAAGCTGGAGCAATCCGTCAACGGCAGCTTCCGGCCATTTGGCTTATGACACCAATGATTTTTCCGTCTGGCAATGGGTTGATACAACACCTGATCCGGATGTTTCTTATGTCTTTTTAGCAATTTCCGTCCCCTCATCAGCGGGAACTAATCCTTATGATATTGTGGTTTTACGGGGTGAATTGACTGGCTCCAATGTTACCTGGGCCAATTCAATTTACGCTTCAGTTGCCTTAAACGGGGCTTCATCAACTGATGCCTACAGCTACCCCTATATTTCACTTGATTCAAACAACAAGCTCTGGGTAGGTGCCAAACATACTACCGGCAGCGATAAAGTTTACAAAGCTACCCGCTCGACAGCGGTTGCCACCAACGGACAGACCTGGGATGCTACTTACCTCTGGGATACAGCCGCCCAGCTCTCAAACGACCAATCCGCCTCGAACAATGTTTTCGGCAATATCGTGCCTCTGGCTACAGGCGACATGTACGCCACTTTTACGGTAGGAACGGACATCATAGGCTGCAGGTATGACGAAGCGACTGATGACCGCTGGGAAACGTCAGACGACCTGTCTGCCTGCAGTCCGGTGTCAGGAGGAGCAGGAGACACTGAAGACTCCGGCACCCGCTCGACAGGAGGAGCGGTAAACATATCATCTACTAAATTAGATTCCAGTACAGATAGACATATCGTTCAGACCTCAACAGGTGATTTATATGCCGTAATACAAAGCAATGATTCAGGGAACCCTATCGAAGTTCATAAATCAACCGACGGCACATCCTGGACTGAACAGGATACAAATGACAGTCCAGTTACTAATAAGACATCAACATCTGTGAGTGCTGCCATAGACAGTAATGATGTTATTCATATTATTTATGATACGTCGGCGACGGATGTAAAATATATTTCGTTTACTACTTCTGATAATAATTTCGGGACTGAGGAGAATGTTGATGCAGTTAATGCTACTATAAGAAATGTCAATATAAGTATTGATACAAACGATATACCTCATGTAGTTATTACAGACTCAAATGCTTCCAATAATTTTAATGTACTTTACAATAATCGTGTCGGAGGAGGCTGGAAAGCCTCAAGCATTGTGGTTGAAAATTCATCCACAAACAATTTTTTCAGGTCGGTAATTACGCTCAATGAAGATGATATTGCGGAAATTGCGTATATTAATACCACTGCCTCTACGCTGACTGCAGCTGTTGCAAATAGCAATAATCCGACCCAAACTTCTGATTTTACCCCGCAGAATGTAGACACCGATGTTAATAATACCGGTTCCACGGGTTTATCCACTGAAGGTGGTCCTTCCATCGGAATAGATTCTGAAGGTAATACGTGGATTGCTTATATTGATGATACAGGAGCAGACGATAGCAAGACAAATGACGCTATTGCGTTAGCAAAGCATGATGATTCGGCTGCATGGAGCAGCTGGAATCCTCTTATCACAACTAAAACAGATGTAAGTTATGCGCCATCACTTGCGGTTGTCGGTAAATCCCTGATTGTGTTTTATGATGATGAAAGTACGGATAAAAGAATTGCCTACGATATTTACGACAGCGGTACATCTTCCTGGAAAGGGGAAACGATATTTGCCACACCCGGTACGGGTATAGATTTTCAGTTTTCAACGGTAAGATACTCTAAATATAATTTCTATGCTCAACACTTTCTTGACGTAATGTATGATTCCAGTGACGGTAGCATTTACTGGAATGTGCTGGACACCCGCCCGACAAAAGTAGACGATGCGAGTGATTTTCAGATTCTTCCGGGTACCGGCAGGCAGGTGCTAAGGACGAAATTAGGAGATTATTATGCCTTTTTAAATGACGGAGGAAACTGTGAGATGTGGAAGAGTAGTGATGGAGTAGCTTGGGCGCAACAACAGAGCGGAACAACAATTATCTGTAATGCACAGTATGATATTGATGCTGCAATTGACGGACAGGCAAATCAGGATATTCATGTAGTGTATTACTCAAGTACAGATATAGTCAGCTACAGAAATTATGATATTGCTACTGAAAATTGGGACTCAGGTATAGGTGAGGAAGACATTGACCAAACAGATGACACTATTACTGTTGATACGTTGAGTATAGCCGTAGATTCTAATAACATTCCGCATATCATTTATGAAGGAGATGATGATCCGGCTGAAAGCAATTCCTTTATTTATTACAACAACAGGATAGGGGGATCCTGGAACGCCAGTCCGATCACGATAGAAAGTTCGATTACGGAGAACTTCAGTTATGGCAGTCTTACAATTGACGCCAGTAACTATCCGCAAGTAGCCTATATTGACGTGACAAATAAATATTTGAAAGCCAGACGTGGTAATGGTAATGATGCCGCGAACTTCAATGATGTCCAAACTGTTGACGCGGATGTGAATTTTAATCCCGGTCAAACAGGAACTTCAATAAGCGTAAATACATTAACCGGTGACACATGGATTGCTTATATTGATGACACCGGAGAGGATGATTCGACCTCGAATGACGCAATTACTTTGGCAAAACACACCGGTGCTACATGGACCAGCAACTGGTCAACTGTAACGACAAAATCCGATGTAGGATCCGAACCTTCAATCGCGATTGCCGGATCTTCCGATATCTATGTCTTTTATGAAAATGATACCGATGATATCTCATATGACGTATATGATTCTGATGCGACCAGCCCCGCTTGGTCAGGGGAAACCGTTTTGCATACGGGTACCTATCAGGATGTGAAGGCCAAAGGGAGTTTCGAGTGGAATAATTATGGCGCGAACCGCATCGACTACCTGTTCTCCGATGCTACAGATGTGTACTGGGATTATCTGTATGTGAGGCGCAGTCCGACCAATATCGACAACGCGAGTAATTTTGGACAGTTGTTCGGTTACTCAAGGCAAATAATTCGTAATTCCATTGGAGATTTGTATGCCATATTATTGTATCCGGCAGCTCCAAAACTCAGCATGCTTAAATCTTCGGACCAAGGCAATAGCTGGTCGTCTAAAGATCCCCTTAATGGTCCAGGGGTTGCTTGGTCAAATGCCAGAATTTCTGCCGCTATCGATTCAAACGACATTATTCATTTTGCATATACCGTTGAGGATGAAACTAGCACCGATTTCGATACAAAGTATAAAACCTTTAACACTACCACCGATACTTTTGGGTCTACTGAGGATATAGATCTTTCTTCGGCATCGAGTATAGGTGAAGTGGCCTTGTCAATAGATCTAAACGATAAACCTCATGTTGTGTACCGAGATGCAAGCCAGTTAAGTTATACCAACAAAATTTCGGGCAGCTGGAAATCTCCGGTACAAGTGGAAGCGATCACGACTACTTCAGGAATAGACTTAACAATTAGCGACGAAAACATACCTGAAATATCCTTTCTTTCTATTATAGCTATTGATTTAGTTGCAAAGCAGGGAAATGCTAATGACGCGTCATCTTTTTCCACCCAGACGCCCGATGCTACAATAACGACAACTGATGCTGATACCAGTATCGGTGTCGATTCATCAGGCAATACTTGGATAGCTTATGTTGATTCAACTACCAACTATATCACTCTTTATAAGAATACCGACGGTTCAACATGGGAGACATTGGGTAACTGGAGTCAGGAGACGAACAGCAAGGTTGGTTCAGAGCCCTCGATTGCCATTGACGGGACCGACATATATGTTTTCTATGAAGACGATCAGGATGATATAGTTTATGATATCTATGATTCTGTTGGAGACTCCTGGAGCGGGGAGACGGTCCTGGAGATGCATGGTGCACTTCAGGATGTGAAGGCACGGTGGAGCTATATCAACAACTACGATTCCACCGGCACAGCCCGTGTGCAGACGAATACGTATTATTTTGACGGAAGTGATGTAGTAGCCACCGATGGTGACGGGTACTGGACGGATGAGACCAATGCCGATGACGGAGATATTACTCTAGATGCCACCAGCACCCAGACCAGCACCACAACTACCGGAGAGCTTAAAATCGAAGGGACAAATGGAACCGATCAGGGTACTATTACTTCCGTCAAAGCCAGAGTCTATGGATCAGAAACTGGCACAAATACGGTAATCAATGCCGCAGTTTATACCGACGGCGGTCCCGCAACCGGAACTCTACTGGAAACACCTACCAAAGACGGGACAGAAGGCTGGGGTAGCCTTACAACTCTCACAGCTCCCGGCGGCAGTTGGGACTGGACTGAGGTAGCTGCTTTGGAAACATATGTATATGTTACTTCCGATGCAAGTCCATCGGTCACCATGTCAAAGGTTGAAATCCTGGTTGAATCGACCAATACTTCAGCCCAAAACGAGATTGACTACCTCTACTCTGACGGCACGGATGTGTTTTATAACCGGGTGGCTTTGGCCGGTTCCACTCCCGGTACCCAGGATACTATCGCTACCACAACCAGCGGTGTTGCTTATAGTATTTCGGCTGTCTCGGATGCGGCCAGCCCCAATGATGTCCATCTGGTTTATCTGGATGAGAGCGCCACCAAAAAAGTCAAATACCGCAGATGGGACAACAACGGCGCTTCCTCTGCCTGGCAGACTGCCATTATTTTGGATGAAACCGGGTCCTCAACCAATTTACACGTCAATTTGACTATGGATACGACTACCAAAGATCTTTATGCCAGCTGGATAGACCAAACAAGCGATGACAATGTCTATTACCGGCTGTGCGATGTCACTACATTGACTTCGGAATGCGATACCATCGGCAATTGGAATGTGAGAACCAGTGAAATCACGGTCGCCGGAGGAGTCTATAACAGTTGGACGGCCAACTACTCTTCAGCCGGCAGGGTATTCGGCATCTGGACTATAACCGCAACTACCCCTTTTGCAGTTACCTGGACCTCGATCTTGGCCACCTCAGCAAACACAGCCCCTTCCGCTCCGACTGTTCTTTTTGTCAATGAAACCGAAACGGGAGCCCAAAGCGGAGTTGCCGATCCCGTGGGTGTCGGTGACTCCACTCCGGCTTTTTCCGCCCAAAATGTGGATGTTGATGATGCAGATTATGCGGTAAAATATCAAATACTCGTCTACTCTGATATCAACTGTACTGTTGAGGTCTGGAACTCCGGAGTTAATGGCCAGACTCTGACCGCCTGCATGGAGGGCAACCGCTGCGAAGATATAGAATATGCCGACGTCACTCCTTTAAGTCTTGACGGCACAAAATATTACTGGCAGATCAAATATTGGGATGACGATTCCGCTGCCGGCACTTTATCCGACTGCTCCGATAATCTTACGATCCTGGGTCCCAACGACCAACTCAAACACGGCAATTATTTTTTCAATCTCACAACCGAAAGAAAATACAGCTGGTAATTTACCCGTTTTCTTTAAAGATGTATAATCCAAAGCGATGCTTCCGGTCGAATTGAAACTTAACAGAAAAATTCTGATCCTCATCTCCCTCATTGTCATAATTGCCGCCTTTTTGGTTTCCTTCTATTTTTACCGCAAATATAAACAACTATCTGTAAATCTATCAAATCTCGCACAAATACAACAAATTGAAATAAAAGACATCAAGTCAAAAGTCGGCCGGCATTATTTATTGCCCGAGGGCGAGGAACCGCTTCTCATCACAGTCACCGATTGGGAAAAAGTCAAAAGCCAGCCGTTTTTCTCCCGCGCCCAAAATGGCGATAAAGTGCTTGTCTATAACAATGCCAAAAAGGCTATCCTTTACAGTCCTGCCAAAGATCTTGTTCTGGAGGTCGGCCCGGTTATTCCCGCCACACCTACCCCTACCCCGCCCGAGGCTACCGCTTCCGCCAAAAGCGGAACCGTCAGTCCGACAGTCAAACTCGAAAATCTCAGATTTATTCTTTATAACGGCACGGACATTGTCGGTTTGACCAGAACTTATGAAACTAAACTAAAACAATCTGTATCTACCGCGGAAGTAGTTGACCGGGATGACGCTTCAAAAAAAGACTATCCTGAAAGCCTGCTGGTTGATTTAAAGGGGAATAAAAATGCTGAAGCCCAAAAACTGGCTGAAAAGCTCAATCTGACCCTGTCCAAACTCCCGGACGGTGAGACCGCCTCCCCGACAGCCGACTTCCTCATCATCCTGGGAGCGGACCGGAAGTAAGATTACTTTGAGTATCCGGTGGGATTTCCCGAAGAATTCCGATTATATTCTCCACAATTTCATTATTAAATCCGATGGGGCGGTAACTTTTTTCGTTGCGAAAAAACCTGACCCTTAGCATCTGCTTGAACTTAAAACCGGGGTTCAGGCCGTCAACACTTCCATCGATCAGATAAATACCCGAGTCATGGGAATATTGAACCGCCACAGACTCCATATCGATAGTGACAGTCTCAGCAAACGGAAATCCATGCCGGACTTTTTTTTCTTTTCCGTGATGATAAATAATGATATTGGATCCAAAGCTGAATAGTTTTTTACTCCGGACCACGTCAGTTAATTTTCCGGTAAAGTGGCTTACCTGATCTTCCAGTGCCCCGATTAATATTTGTCTTTCAGACGAATTTCTTTTACTGAAATCCTGAAAACGGTAATAGATCTCCAACATGCCGGAAGGGATTTTAGAAGACTTATGTAAAAATTCCTTATCTTTTGCCTAAAAAAAGTGACATAATCCGGGAAAGGTCTATTTTGCCGGATCGCGGGGCATATCCAGAAATTTAAACGGCCTGTTAACATTGGAGAGGAAACTGACATTCGGCAACAGAGGCAGTTCCTGACCGAAATATTTGTTGAGAACCAGCCGGAAAGTATTGACCGGAGTGATAAAGTCTGAAATTTCCGAATCATCGATGCCCGGCAGGTATAAAGCATTCATAATGGCCATTTTGTGCCTGATGTCATCCTCTCCGGCCTTCGTCCAATCGAAATTTTCCGCATCCGTCCTGTAACTTTCCGGATATGGACCCTCATCGCCCTGGATAATAATTATCGGTCGGTTTTCCCCTGATGCGGATATAAGCAAATCAATCAGTTCCCTGATTTTTTTATTGGCAAATATCAACTGCGCCCGATAATTTTCACTCGCTTCCCTGCTGTCGATCTCCTCCTGGCTTAAGAATTTACCTTCAGCGTCAAAAACATAGGGTTCATGGGTCATGAGAAAATGGGCAAAGGTAAAAGTCGGCTCTCCCATACCCGGTATCTTGGACAATTCTTCAAATTTGAAAAGCGGCCTTTTCCATTTAGTCAGACGGTTGTTGAAGACCGGAATATTAAACTTGACGAAAAGGGGGTGGAAAATTGTCCGGCTGAAAAATACTTCGGACAGTTCCGACAATGATGAGAGATTGATGTTTCTGTCCGCATGGCGGTTGTAAGCCGTTATCGCCCACCAGGAACCGGCATGAATATAAGTGTAACCGCGTTTTTTAAGAAAGCGGATAACTTCATTGTCTTCTATCAGGGATATCAAAGGGCGTACATCTGTAGACTGCTCCTCTTGTTTTTCGACTATGGGATCGAGATACTGCATATTTAAAGATGAGGCAAGCGATAACTGCGTCTGGGTATAATTCGCCCAGGACCTGGCCGGAATTACAAAGCCTTTTTCCGTTAGGTATGTGATAAATTCGCTGTTGTCGAAATCATATGCCTCCTTGAGGACATCCTCCCGACCGTAACGATCAAAAATAAAATAATATATATCACGATTGACCACCTGGCTCTCAGAAGACTCATTTTTGTAATCCAGAGAAAAATCCTGCTGGACAGTCTGCGGATGAAAATAATAGAAACCTGCAATTTGCATAATTGGTATCAGTACCAGTACCAAAGACAGTCTGTTGGAAACTGTTACCAATGTGGTTAAACCGGACTTGCTCTTTAAGATAAGATAGCTAGAAAATCCCGTTATTAGTAAGGCCGCAATATAACCGGGTGCCTGTTTTCCCTGAATGAAGTTGTTTATTGATGTCGAACGCAAATAATCGAAGACAAAGCCGTAATTCAAAAAGACAACAAGTAGCAGGGAGGCTATAAGTGAAGCTTTGGAACGGTTCTTGATAAACAAATTTATTCCGGAAAACAGCAAACCTGTAAAGATAACGACTACTCCGAGGGGCAACCAAATATCAGCCAATCGCAAAGTCCTGATATTATGGGCTACCAGGTAAAGAACGGGATAGACAGCGAAGAGAAATGGATGAAAAGGCATTTCGTTATTATAACTAAAATGATAATCAAGCAAAATCCCTTTCATAATCTGTGACATGGAATCGGGAAGCCAGGATTGCAACATACCTATTTTTATGTAAACTTGAAGTAAATGCAGAAAAAAATATTTCTGTTATTCTTTTTTTTCTTTACGCTCTTCCATCCTTTTCCGGGTATGGCCCAAATTCCCGATTTTTCCATCTCCACCACCTATGAAGTCGGAGACAAGGACATCCGGGACGGTGACATCCTGTCTTTAACTCCGGAAAAAGAGGTACTGGTACGAAGCAGGGAGCCTTATGATGCCAAAATGTACGGCGTCTTCGTGGAAAACCCTAAAATCGTCTTTCGTACGCAAGGCTACCAGACACCGGTTGCCCGTAACGGCGAAGTCGACGTCAATATTTCGACAATCGGCGGGCCGATATTGCGGGGCGATTATATAACCTCATCGACAGTTCCCGGCGCCGGCCAAAAAGCGACAGAAATCACGGGGTACCTCCTGGGTATTGCTTTGGAGAATTTCGATGAAAAAAGCGGCACGGAAATCAAAATTGAGGATAATACTTATCGGGCAGGGAAGATCAAAGTGGCCGTCGGTATCGGCCCGGCCTCACCGGTTCTTCTGAAAAACTCCGGCGGTTTTTTAGGCACGGTCAAGCAGTTCGCCGCCACCTTTCTCTACAATCTCTCCATTACCAGACAAGCTGAAAAAATCATCCGTTATATCATCGCCGCCCTGGTGGCTATAATTTCCATCCTCTCCGGACTCTATTTCTTCGGCCGCAATGTCACCAAAGGCATTGAATCGATAGGCCGTAATCCCCTGGCCAAAGTAACCATCCAAACCATGATCATTCTGAACGTGATTTTAATCGGTATGGTAGCTTTGGGAGGCATAATCTTATCTTTGGTCATTCTGGCTTTGTAATCGGGAATTCCTTAAAAAGCAGTTGAATTAAAGATGAGCCTGATTGTAAAATGAGTTTATGGAAAACAACCTGCTCATTTTTTTACTGCTGACCCTTACCCTCATCACAGCCACAACGCAGATCATCCTTTTTATCTACCTGACGGGCAAAAACCGCAAGTCGGGCCCTGCTGAAGATTTTCCGGACGCAACAGAAGAAAAAAATGCCGAAATCCTGCACGATGCCATCCTCAAAGCCAATAAGATCCTGGTAAATGCTGAGCTTAAAGGGATAGAATATATTTCCAAACGTAAACTGGACAGCGAAAAATTCTTCGGAGACTACCAGTCCCAGATTTCCCAACTTGAAGAAAAATTGCTTAAGCAGTTCGATCAAACCCTGGCGAAAATGGACCAGTCGTTCGCTGTCTACATGTCAGGCCTTGAGAAAAAACTCCTGACTGAGGAGGAAGCCAACCGGAAACTCTTCCAGGAAAAAACCCTGAAGCTTATGGAAAATTCGCAAACTCTCATGCAGGCTTTCATAAACGAAATAAACGGCAAAATAAAAAGCCAGATTGAGGACGAACTTACTGGTGTCAAAAATGAAATATACAATTACAAGAAAAAGAGGCTCGAGATCATCAATTCCAATATCGTCGATATACTCGAACAGACCCTGGAGCAAGCCCTGGGTAAAAAACTGAGTTTGGCAGACCATAGTGAAATAATTTTTACATCTTTGGAACAAGCCAAAAATGAGCATTCGCTGATGTAAAAAAATATCCAAAAAATGAATGTCAGACAAATCGAACAAATTATCCTCAACAATACCTATACAAAGTCTGATTTCCTGAAAAGGCTGACAATCATCAGGGAATACCTGGAAGCTAAATTTTTTACCGACAGCCAGTTGTCTTTTTCCGATTTTTTGGACAAACTCAAGGTATCTCTCTATGAACGGGAGGCTTTGATCCGGTTTGATGACAGCTTTTTCGGTCTTTTCACCAAAGATAATCTTTACCAGCTGATAAAAGGGCTGACGGAAAATTTGAAATCCCTGCCCCTTTTGACTCTATATACACCGGTCATGCTCGACGACCTGCAGCTCGATGAACTGGGGAAATGGTTCCGTCAGAACCTCAATCCGGAACTGATCATGGATATACGCATCAATCCCCTCCTGGTTTCCGGCTGTGCTTACGTTTGGAAAGGGAAATACAAAGACCTTTCGCTTCATTTCTTCCTCTCAAGAAAACAGGCTATCATATCGAAAATAATCGAATCTTTTGTCCATGAAAACCTCTAAACCAACCGTCGAAGTGGGATTCGTAGTCAAAGCCCAGGATTACCTGGTCTATTTGGAAGGCCTGCCGGCGGTCAAAATCGAAGACATTGTCATCAGCCGGGAAAAAGGCCGGGCAATAGTCACGGCGCTGGATCATGAAAAAATAGAAATATTGATGCTTGATAAACAAAGGCCGGGTCCGGGAGATGCTTTCTCCGTTGACAACCGGGGAATTCTCATCCCTTCGGAAAACAAACTGCTCGGACGGGCTATCAACCCTTTGGGAAATCCTATAGACGGTAAACCGGGATTTGAGCAAGCAGGGGAAAAAGTAAATTTCGGAGTAGTTGCCCCTGGTATCGACAGCCGTAAGATTATCACTGACCAGCTCTATACCGGTATAACCCTTGTCGATACCCTGCTGCCGATCGGCAAAGGGCAAAGGGAGCTGCTCTTTGGAGAACCCCGAAGCGGCAAAACTTTTTTCATGTCCGACATGATATTAAACCAAAAGGGCAAAAATATTATTTGTATTTATGTGGCTATGGGTAAATCAGATCTGGATGTCAAAAAGTTTATCAACAACCTGGAAAGTGAAGGCGGTTTGAATTATACGGTGGTCGTGGCTGCCACTTCCTCGGATTCGGCTCCCCTGATCTCTATCGCTCCCGCAGTCGGCCTATCCATCGCGGAAAATTTTGCCAGAAAAGGCAGGGATGTGCTCATTATCTTGGATGACCTGGGCATGCATGCCAAATACCTACGTGAAATCGGCCTGCTGTCGGGCCGAGTGCCCGGACGGGAGTCCTATCCGGCAGACATTTTCTACGCCCACAGCCATCTGGTCGAAAGGGCAGGTAATTTCAATGAAAGGTACGGGAATTCATCAATCACCCTTTTACCGGTCATCGAAACGGACATGGAGAATTTTACAAACCTTATCCCGACCAATGTCATGTCCATGACAGACGGTCATATCCTCTTTTCCGCTGTCCTCAGGTCTCAGGGTTTTTATCCGTCTATCGATCCCGACAGGTCAGTTACCCGCGTAGGCCATCAAACCCAGCGAAAATTACACAAAATTTTGGCTGACAAAGTAAGATCGTTGATCGCCAATTACCATGAATTGGAAAGGTTTGGCCGTTTCGGTTCGGAACTGACCGGTGAGACCCAGAAGCTTCTCAAACAGGGCCTGATAGCCCTGGAGCTTCTGAAACAGGAACAGTTGGAAAGGATCGATCCTTCCACCCAAATACTCATGCTGACACTGCTTTATACCTCATTTTTTGACAATAAAGACCTGGAATTTGTCAAAAAAAATAAAAAGAAACTCATCGAATTTCTGAAGAGTTCTTCGCAGTCCCAAATAATCGGCAATAAAATAATGACTATCGACTTGCCTACCCTCATTGCTGAATTATCCGATATACTAAATCTAATAGACAAAGCATGTCAGCCATAACCGATATCAAAGAGCAGATTAGCGATCTGACGACTTTCAAACATATTTCAGCTGCTTTTACGGAGGCAGCTGCGGTAAAACTCAAAAATATCAGGGAGGCTTTTCAGAGAAATGACCGTTTCTATGAGGAAATTAACCATATTTATCACTTGGTTGAAATGAATGCTAAGAAGATGAATTTGGATTATAAGAAAGGGCAGACTCCTCAAAAGACTAAAAGGATGTTTGTCGCCCTGACCTCAAACCAGCGTTTCTACGGCAGCCTGAATTTGGAAATAATGAAAATCTTTATCCGGGATTCCCGGGGTGCGGAAAATGACAGGATTATTATTGGAGCGACCGGTGAATCGTATCTGCTCTCAACCGATACCCGGCTGGAATATAAAAGATTACCTTTAAAAAGCGATCTGCCGAATGAAACTGAAATGGCGCAATTTCTCAAAATGACGGAAAATTACGACCAGGTCAGAATATTTTACGGTAAATTCGTCAGCTTCCTGAAGCAGGAAGTGGGCATCACTGACATTACCAGGAAAATTGCCCTGGAGGAGAAAAAAAAGGCAGAATTGGAAGATGAAATACATCTCCTGTTCGAACCGGAAATCGACAAGATGATCAAATTTTTCGATACCCAGGTAAGACAAACTTTGTTTAAAAGAGTGATTCTGGAAACCGAATTGGCCAGGACAGCTGCACGTTTATTGGCCATGAGCCAGGCTGAAGAAAGGACTGATACCGAAATCAGGCAGAAAAAGACAATCCTGAGGAAGGTTTCCAGATCTTTCACCAATGCCCAGCTGTTGGAAACATTTTCCGGCATCAAGCGCTGGAAGCATTAAATTTTTATGTCTGATACCACATCTGCTGTATTAAAAAGAACACCGGGCATAAAGCCCGCGGAAGAGCACCAGTTTGAAATGCCCAAAAATACTCTGGACGAAAAAGATCAGTTTGTCGGCAGAATCAGGGCAGTCCACGGACAAATCGTCGAAGTAGAGTATGAAAAAAACCATAATCTGCCCAAATTTTATGAAATCTTGACCTGTCCGGATAATCCGGCCGTTTGCCTCGAGGTATATGCTTTTTCCGACCATAATTCGTTATTCTGCCTGTCAATTTCGCACAAAAACATTTTCCACCGCGATATGAAAATCGTTTCATCCGGCAGCCCGCTGACTATTCCCGTCTCCGAAAAATTGTTAGGCAGACTTATCGATATTTACGGGCAGCCCCGGGACAACCTCGGACCCCTGGGTGATTTACCCCGTGTACCGATATATAAGGATAAGATATCTTTTGATACTGTTGAAACCTCACAAGAACTCCTGGAAACCGGAATCAAGGCTATCGATTTTTTCGTGCCTTTTGTCAAAGGCGGTAAAATCGGTTTCGTCGGAGGTGCGGGAGTCGGTAAAACCGTCCTGATGACGGAGCTCCTCCGCAACATTACCCAAAAAACAGAAGGTCTGGCTGTCTTTAACGGAATCGGTGAACGTATCAGGGAAGGCCATGAGTTGTTTGAGACTGTCAAAGCTTCAGGAGTCCTGCCAAAAATCTCCATGATCTTCGGACAAATGAATGAAAATGCCATCATCAGATTCCGGGTCGCCTGGGCGGCTACGACCATCGCTGAATTTTTCCGTGACAAATTAGGGAAAGACGTTCTTTTTTTCGCCGACAATACTTACCGTTTCATCCAGGCGGGCAGCGAAGTATCGGCACTTCTGGAATCCATTCCCTCGGAACTCGGTTACCAGGCTACCATGGAAAGTGAAATTTCCAACTTCGAAAACCGCCTGGTTTCCAATAAAAACGGGTCGATCACATCGGTACAGACTGTCTATGTCCCGGCAGACGAGTTGTCGGATGTGGCTGTTTCCGCCATTATCAGCCATATGGACGGCATGGTCATTCTCTCCAGACCGATTGCCAGCCGCGGCTATTTCCCGTCTGTTGATCCCCTGATGTCTTCTACCAGCACTTTGACCAAGCAAATCGTCGGTGAAGATCATTATGAGACTGCAACAAAAGCACTCGAACTACTTCATAACCATCAAAGACTATCTCGAATTGTAGCAATCGTTGGTGAATCAGAACTTTCTCCTTATGACCGTCTGGTTTTCCAAAGGTCAAAAAAAATCATTAACTATATGACCCAGCCTTTCGCCACGACAGAAGCACAAACCGGTAAAAAGGGTAAAATCGTACCTCTTAAATCGACCGTCGCCGACGTGAAAAAAATAATCAACGGTGATGTAGATAGCATACCGGTAGACAAATTTCTTTATATCGGAAGCCTGGAAGATATTAAAACTGTTAAATGAATTGACTAAGTTATGAGCGGCGAAATTTTGACGGTCGAGATAGACAGTCCGGAAAAACAAATTTGGCAAGGCACAGCTTTGTCAGTAACCTCGGAAAATTCTGCCGGTCTTTTTGACATTCTGCCGATGCATGCGAATTTCATAACCATTATTGAAAAGAAGCCAATAAAAATAAAGACTGCGGGAAAAATTGAAGAATTTAATTTTGACAACGCCATCATCTACGTCTCCAAGAATAAAGTCCTGATATATACCCTATAGACTTCATTTATATTTATTCATATAATTGCCTAAGTAGATATATTGTGTTGGCAAATCAATCTAATAAAGCGGATAATAAAAACAGTATTAAGTATTTTTTTCGGATACATATAACAAATTGTATACCGTGAAAATAATCACTGAAGATGGAAATCCGCAAAGCCGTCAGGAAGAGAATCTAATATATGCTACACGTATAAGTGATATCGGCCTGATAATATAGCCTGACTTATATATTTCCGGCAACATTATCCGTAAATATTTTCCGGAATTTCCTCAGAAACTTAACCTGTATTTCCCAATTCCATTTTTCTAAAACTGTCGGAAAATTTAATTGAATATAGCCTTTGGCTTCTTTAATATACCCTGACATCATTTTTTTTCGGAATCCACAATCCGTTTATATACGAAAAATTTAAAATTGATTTTTCATGTAACATCTTGATAGAAAAGCACAATATATACTTTGACAAATGACCAATATTTATGTTCTTATTATAAGTAGTAGTAATTATTACTGACTGTAAAGACTAACTAGCGGGCGCAAATCAAAAAACGTGCCTGAAATACTCCAAGAATTCATTAATTTCCTAAGGTCTCAAAACCTAAGCAAAAATTCCATCCGGAATTACCAGTCTGATCTGAATAAATTCTTCAGCTGGTTTTTGGTTAAAACCGGACATCCGCTTTCTGCTGATAGATTTTCAAATACCCAGCTTGAGCTTTTTTTTGAGGATACGGCCTCAACAGTCCCGCCGGCTACTCTTCACCGCTACAGAACGAGTCTGAGGCGATTCAGCCTTTGGCTGAAACCATCCGAGGTAAAAAGTTCACAACCGGAGGAAATAGTTTATACCAACAATTTACCCTTGGAAAAACAAGCCTTAAAAAAAGTTTCTCTCCTTTCTGATTCATTTGCCGCATACCTGGCAGTCAAAGGCCTCCACCGACTTTCGATCAGGAATTATCAGGCTGATATACAAAAATTCCTGAATTGGTTTGAGAAAGAAAAAGCGGAAATATTAACTCCTGAGAATTTCCAGCCTGATCTGATAAATCAGTACCTTGAAGAATTAAAGCTTCAGCAGATTCCCGAAGCAACCGTAAAAAGATATCTTATCAGCGTCAAGCATTTCTTTCGCTTTATCCATCCGGAAAAATTACTTCCCACTACACCCAAACCGTATCAAAAGATTGCAAAAGACAACAATTTACTCAAGGATTTTCCCCGGATTTCTGACCGGGCAGCTTTTTATATGACTCCCCGCTTATTGGCATTGGCAGCCTTTATTTTTCTCCTCTTTATTTTTTCATCTGTCGCCGGAGTAAGATTTATCAGTACATATTTTCAGAAAAATGACAGGTCAATCAAAAACTATAACAATATATCACCCGATATCAGCAGTCTGGATTTTGATTCTTTCGAAAAAGCCTCTGTTTTAGCCAGCCAGACAGAAAAAGACCTGCTGGAGATAAATATCGATACCAATATCAATTCTGCTCTTTTTGTCAGCAAAGAGGCTTCTATTGCCGGTTTACTGAGCGCTCCGGGAGGCATCGTGACTTCGGATTTGGAAGCAAATAATATTTCCGTCAATCAGACTTTAGTAGTTGGCTCGGGAAATGCATTTCAAGTGGGTCAAACCGGTTCAATAGAGTCAGCTACAGGTATCAGATCATCAGGCACCATTGCTTTCACCGGTTTAACCGCGGGAGAAGGCAAAGCTCTTTGTTTAAACGATATT
>LCFP01000016.1 GCA_000999095.1 Candidatus Gottesmanbacteria bacterium GW2011_GWA2_43_14 | reverse complement strand
GACATAAGTAGGGGAATGGCCAAGAGGCATGGAAGTGGCATAGACCCATAACTGGGTACCGTCAGAAGCATTGAAAGCATACAATCCCTTGGCAGTTGATAAAAAGATTTTTCCTTCTGCTGCCACAATCTGGACTTTCTGGGGGATATAGGGCTCAATGGGCTTGGCCCATTCACCTTTCAAAAGTCCTTTAGGTCCAGATGGTGCCCAGGATGTCCTTTGGGGATTGTATCCCGGCATAGGCCAGTCTGAAGTCTGGGCTGAAACAGAAGAAACGGAAAGAAGAAAAAATAGAACAAACAGAAGCAACTTTTTCACTCTGAATTCCAGTCTAAACAGACGGAAGATTTTTAGCAAGAAGAAAAGAAATGGAATTACTTATTGTAGTTATTCAGCCAGATGACATAATCCAATCCGTCTACTTTGCCGCTATTATTGAAATCCCCTGAAGATGCTCCATTAGTTACTGTTTTGTTGTAGTTGTTCAGCCAGATGACGTAGTCCAGTCCGTCTACTTTTCCGTTTCCATTGGCATCGCCCGGTTTTCCCATACCTGTCGGTGAAGGAATAACCGAGCCCTGTGTCTCATATCTTCCCAGGTCAGGCCGGCTGCCGGTAAATTCCGAAGGGGGTAAGGCAATATTAACCGTTTCACCGGATAAACTTGTCCATGTAAAGGCTGAAGTTCCGGCATCAACAGCAGGACTGCCCGGCTGGAGCTGAAAACCGGCGGTCAATTTGGGATCAGATTTCAGCATATGGAGCAGGTCGACATTGCTGCCGGTAAAATCTGTTCCGTTATTCCAAAATAAATTATAGGCGATTTGGGATTTGTTATCGACGTTTTTAAGAGCCAGATTTTTGTTGTTGGCAAAAATATTGTTTAAAGCCAACAGATTATCGCCGCCTGAAATGCCATGGTCATTGCCGGAGAAAGTATTATTGATGACCCTGATTTGTTCGCGGATTGAAGCGGCCCGAAAATCCTCAGAGGTGTCTTCATTATCCATAAGTCCCAGACCGGCTTGTTTATTGTCGATAATCAGATTGCGTTCTATAGTGAAACGGCGGTTAGTATCAGTCTGATAATCAATTATCTGGATGCCGTCCCCGCCGCCGCCGTCACCGTTTAGTTCCAGGCGGTTGTTTTTGATGATAATGTCAACCGCCTGGGCGATTGAGTCATCCTGCAGCCGTATTTCTATACCATCCTGCGAATTTTTGGTAATCAGATTGTTTTCAATAAGGATAGGTTTTATCTGATGGTCAAGGTCTATCCCGTCATCACCGCCGCCTTCATAAATGTTGTTGCGGCTGATGCCTCCGCTGCCTTTTTCATACTCACCCAAATCTCCGGCAGCCGTCAGATAGCAGAATTCGATAATAAAAGGACTGTACGCCAGTGTACCGCTCACGGCATTTCTTAACCAGAATCCGCTGATTTTCGGCTGGGAATTTAAACCCTGAGGGATATTGATGACTCCGCCTGAGCCGCCTCCGGCATCAATGACAGTCTGGTTATTGCGGGGATTTAAACTGTCATATTGTTCGGCAGCCAGAGTGATGCCTTTATTCAGGTTTATTTCTTCATGATAAGTACCGGGGGCAACCAGGATAATATCGCCGGTTGCAGCAGCATTTACGGCTGACTGGATGGTGGAATAATTTTGAGGGACCCTGAGGGTAGCCGCCTGAACAGCATGAGCCGAGAGGAAATAAAACAAAGTGACTGCCAGTGATATTGAAATTATTTTGACCTTAAATTTATGCATTGATTTAATGCCGGGAAAGCCAACCGGTGATCGCATTATTCCAGACTGAAATGTCAGTTGTGACGGTGAAACAGGGTTGGCCGTTAAAAGTTGACGGCAGGGGATCCGGATAACCGCCCGTGCCCAGCCAGACCATGATATTGTTGGAACAGCCGGCCAGTTTTCCTTCGGGCAGACCCATGCCTGAGCTGTTGGCGGGCTGATCCGCCCGGAAAATATTGTTGTGCAGCGAGATCCGGGGCGCAATGCCGCTTGAGTCCCATTTAAAAAATTCGCCGTGTCCGGGTATCAATCCTTTATTTTTGTATACACCGAAAACCGGTTTTAACCTGATAAGTGAATTTTTGATGGTGATGATATTATTGCCGGAATCGCCGGGCATGGGATCCTGACCGTCATAAGTGCGTGAGCTGATGCCGGTATAGCAACCGTTTAAAAGAGAATCTTCGATCAGTCCGCCATAAAGATAATCATCCTGGATGCAATCGTCACGGATATTTTCAAGATGAACTCCCCTGACATGAAAATTTTCGGCTGAAGAGCTGAAGTTGATGGCATCTCCGTAGTTGGTAATTGTAGTGTTTTCCACAACGGGATCGGCAGAATAGAAAGTCATGGCGGATGTACTGTGCATATAGTCCCAGGTAGTATGGGGATCGGAAGTTATCTGTTCGGGATAACTGCCGGTAATAGTTCCGCCCGAGAAGCAAATCCCGGGGCCGCCAACCAGAACGGGATAATTAAAACTGTCCTGAACCGGCCATTGGGCAGTCCAAACAGCCGTCCGGGCGTCAACCCTGGTGCCGGCTGCCAGATGGTCATATTTTGTATTGAAGCGCTCTTTCTGTAAACCATTTAGTGTCAGGAGAGGCCCCGGCCGGTCCAGGCAAGAAACCTGATTGGCGGGGGATGGGGAAAGACTGCCGGTAGGGGATACTAGGTAGTTGTTTCTCCAAATGACATAATCGATCCCGTCAACGTGGCCGCTCCCGTCAAAATCTCCCAGTCTTTGTCCGGAGGTGACTGTCTGATTATAATTATCCAACCAGATGACATAATCCAGGCCGTCAACACGTCCGTCCAGGTTGGCATCACCGTTTATGGCCTGAACAAAAACGGGTGAAAGAAAAAATAATATAAAGAGGATTAAAACAGACCAAATCCGGCCCATATATTAAAGATAACATAATTGGGATATGTCAATTAAGAGGAAATGCAGTTTAATTTTACTGATTGTAATTATTCAGCCATATGACATAATCCACCCCGTCAACTTTGCCGTTTAAGTTAAAATCACCGGAGACTGAACCGTTGTTTACGCTTTTGTTATAATTATTCAGCCAGATGACGTAATCCACCCCGTCGACTTTGCCGTCCTTATTAGCGTCACCCGGCAAAATTCCTCCGGATGGTTGAAGACTGAGAGTCACACCGGCAGAAACTGTCGGCGGGGGCGCTTGTGAGTTGATGACTGTAAACTGATCGGTAATTTGCCCGGCAATATTTTTGAAATAACCGGTAGCTTTGTTCTGAATTCCGCCGGCATTAAAAGTGATAAAAAGAGCACCGTATTTTGCCTGCTGATCTGAAGTATAAACATTTGCCCAAATATAATTGCAGCCGCTACCGCCACCGTAGGGATATGCAGCAGGCGGGCATCTGTCCTGGTTTCTGATAGAAGCACCGCCCAGACCTGACACAAAGACGAAAGATTTTCCCGGAGCAACAAGAAGCGAATTCTGGTTTTGAGGGATACCGTTTAAGAGAGGGTGAGCGGAGGAATCGACAGTCAGATTTTCCATTGAAGTTAAAGTTTTCGTCCGCTGGTAACTGTGTTCATGAGCTGTAGCTATTATTGCCCCGTATTTTCTGCAGGTTTCATAATCGGGCCAACCCTGCTCATTGCTTTTATTGCCTAACTGCATATAAGTCTGGTTTTTATGCCAGGCGCAGATTTTCCACTGATGATTGTCTGCAGCCAGCTGGGATTCGATAAAAGAAGGATCCCCGTCTTCTTTGGCGACAACAAATTTCAAACCCTGCCAGGCGAAGGCATAGCTGGAAGGCAGATTGCCCGATGGGGGGGTCAATCCAATTTGGCTTAATTTATTTTTAAAATAAGCGGCATAACCGTCTGAATCCCAATTATCGTGATTGCCGTCAGCACCAAGGTAGGGAAAACCGGTGCCCAATGTTGCATCAACCATCTGCTTCCATTTTTCGGGACCGTCATCATAATCAAAATCCCCCAGATGCATCACGATTTGGGCATTTTCATTTTTAATCAGGTTAAGTACCGCCTGGAAGTTATCGCCCGCCCCCGAATCACCGATAAAAGCTACTTTCAAATTGACAGCGGCAGGATCAGCGGACAAAAGCGGAGAAGCATTAGTAATAAACAGTATCAGAATGGTTAAGGGAATAAGAATTTTTTTCATAAACTATTTATTATAATTATTCAACCAGATGACATAGTCAAGGCCGTCTATTTTTCCCGAGTTATTAAAGTCACCATTAACTGCTCCCGTAGCCTGCTGATTGTAATGGTTAAGCCAGACAACGTAATCCAGCCCGTCCACTTTGTTGTCCCCATTGGCATCACCGGGTTTCAGCGTTATCGGCGGAGTAATTTTGGTGGGAGCAGTAGTTGGAGTGGAAGTAACGGGGGTATAATCACCTATTTTAACAGCAATATCATCTTTGAGGCTTGATACTGACAAGGTAAGTGACCCGGTAGCACTTGTGGTCATGTTGGAAGTCGAGGTGACTGTCCCGTTATAGGTATTCCACCATTCGACTTTCAGGCTTTTATTGGCTGAAAAACCGGAGACAGTGACGGTGCCGGACTGGTTGGCAATAGCCACACCGTCGTTGACTTTTTTCCAGGTATGGTTCTTATTCTGGATCCAAAGATGGGCGCGGTTGCCTGTTTTGTGCTTTTGTCCGAAGACGCGCAGATTTGAATTGGAAACAGAGGGAGCAGCATCGATATAGGCGCCTTTATTAAGAGGCACGTTTGCAATGAATTTATAGAAATTGCCGAATTCATTGCGGTGGTCCCAGGTTTGTCCTCCGGTGCCGCAATTGGGCAGGCCGGGATTGTAGATATGGCAGCGGCCGGGGCCGTCAAGCCAGTACTGTTCCAGCATGCCGCCGTAATTGATTCCGCCCCAGATGCTGTTGTGCAGCCAAAGGCCATTGGTGGCATTGTTGCGGAAAAGATCATCGGCGCTGCCCGACCAGGCGGTTTCCCCCCGGATAAAAGGCTTGGGAGCTCCCTGTGTATTAAGTGTACCGTCTGCCTTGAGAGCACTTCTCTGGATGCTCAGTAAAGAAGTAAACTCCGCCTCATCAAAAAAGCCGGGATCCTCATCCCTGGCGTACATATGCTGATCAGCGTAATCGACGTCCGGATAGTTGCCGTCCTTATTGTTCCAGAGAAAAAACGGGTAGCCTTCTCCGTAAAAAGAGGTAGAGACCAGATGGCCGTTGGGATGATCGTATGTGCAGTCCTTGCCGGAAACAGTCACGTCGAAGACACGGCAATTCATGTATTTACCCAGTTCATCAACCATGATCCAGTGAAGTCCGTCGGCAGGTCCGGGAGGGCCTTCATTCAGGAGTTCCCAGGAATGGATGCTGGTCGAATAACCCCAGCGTGCCTGCAGGTAGCGCCACCAGGCTTCATGAAGAAACCTTGTTTTGGTTTTGCCACCAGTTTCCCGGCCGTTGCCGTAAAATAAATCCCCGTTTTGGCTGTAAGGTTGAGCTGAAAGGGTGCCGTTATATTCAAAGAAACGCCAGAGCAGGTCATTTTTTTCCAGGATGACCGGCTTGAAAGTCAGGCCTTTCGTTTCGGCATAGGCGAGGGCTTTATCAAAGGCATAGGCATTTCTCTGGTTGACGTAATAATGCTGGGCAACCCAGGGTTTGTAAATCAAATTGGGCCCGAATGATGACCCGATGACTTCCTCAAGCCAGATGTAATCAACAAAGGCATGTCCTTTGCCGGCTTTGGCAACACTGATATAAATCGGATTGAAAAAATCGCGGTCGCCTGAGTTAAAAGTGCCGCTGACAATAGTCCAGCCCGGATTCTGGGGATCGGGACTGTTGTTCCAGCCGGAACCGGAACTGCTTGAAGCAATGACAGTGCCTCCGGGAGAGGTGCAGCTGGTTTGATTGGGGAAAGTCGAGCTCCAGTGGAGAACTTCAAACGGACCGGTCATGTCCAGGGTACGGTAGCGGACGCGTATCCGGTAATTGGTGTTCCTCTTGGCGGGAATAGCTGCCAAATTCCAGCCGCCTCCGGTAACCAGGCAGGGTGTGTAGTTAAAGACATTGCCGCCTCCGGTTGTGTCTGCATTCAACCACCAGTAAACTTCAGATCCTGAGGCTGCCGGGGGCATGGTCAAAGAAGGATAGGCATTTTTAAAATTGGGATCATTGGGATAGCTGATCCTGGGGTTTGGTTCCTGGGATTGGTGCAGGGTATTTACAGAGCGCCAGGGGCTCCAGGCAGCCCCGAATACATACTTTTGTGAAAACCAGAAACGGCTTAACTGAATGTTGTTGGCGCCCATACCCTCAAACTCGTACTGATTGCCGGTTACCGGATTTTCAATATCCATATTGCCGGCGTTCAAGTTGAAACCAAGTCCCGGAAAATAAGTGCCGTCATCAAATTCGAAATAGCGGGGATCGGCAGATGCGGCTTTGACAAAACCGTGTTTCCCGCTTGCGATGACGGAAAAGGAAGCGGCCGGAGTTTCTGTCGTACCGGAACTGTCCGTTACCCTGATTTTATACTGCCAGGTACCGGTCTTGTCCGGCGAGAAGCGGATTTTCCAGGAATAATTACCCGTCGGATAAAACCATTCCTTGTTGGATTTCAGGCTGTCGCTAAATTCCTGGTGGTAGAAACCCGGCTGCTGGAAGGATTGGCCTGAGGGAGAAGTAAAAACACCGTTGACGGTAATGCCGGTAGCCGGGGCAATTCCGGCCGGCGGGGAGTTGGTAAAGGGGAGGTAGGGATTTTTAAATGAGGAGCTGATATTGAAGCTGATTTCCAATTTATTATACATAGGAATATTGCTGCCTGAGTATTGGCTGCGGTTGTCCTGGATGGAGCTGACCGAAGGGGCGGCCTTGATTGATTGCGGGAACGAAAGAGAGGTCAACAGCAAGGCAAGGACTAACAGACCGTTTTTCATGAGGATTCAAATACCTATTTCCTGACAATAACAGGCAGCAGTTTTGCCAATATTCCGGTTGAGACAAAAAAGACGGCAAGCAAAACAAAAAAATTCAGATTTTCGCTGATGCCGGCTCTGGGCAGTTCCGCGGGAGGAGTAGAATTAACTCCGCCCTGACCTACCGGAGTAACGGTAGGCGTCCGCGTCGGCGTCATGGTAGGGGTGAGAGTGATTGTCGGCGTCGGCGAAGGTACTCCCGGAGGCATGTCTGTCGGTGTGGGAGTAACTGAAGGAGTTGATGTGGGTGCACAGGTTACGGTGACATCATCGCAGATCGGTCCGAACGTGTCATCCTGGGCTTCAACACCTGACAGATAATTAAAGAGTAAAAACAGCACAATCAAGGCTTTGGCAAGCCTTATCAAGGTCATAAATCCATTTTTGACGATCAATGGGATATTGTCAAGCCTGAGGCTGATGAAGATTTGACTTTTTTCTTTTTCCAAGATGTACTGATAGTAATAAGACTTTTGCATGTGAAAAAAAATTTTCTTAAATTAGCGTTAATACTCTTCAGTTATTTAATTTTTAACATCGTATTAAATGATGCTGCTTATGCAGCTGTTTGTAAGGGCACCTGTGAGTTTTACGCAGACGGCTGTAAAAAAGGATCCATTGAGACTAAAGGACAATGTGATGCTCCATTAATATGTTGTGAATCAACTGCAAGTACACCAAAACCAATTGAATCCTGTAATTCCGGCAACTGTAAAAATGACTGCCTCTGTAAAGGAAATACACCAAGCGAATGCAACGCGGCTTGCGGAGAATCCGACGAAACTCCAAAGGAGCCAACGGTAATTCCCACTCCGGCCAAAAAACCGGGAGAAACAGAAGATGTTTGCAGCGGGACGTGCCGCTTTTATGGTGACGGCTGCCGATCTGGAGAGAAGAAAACTATAGGGGTATGTTCTGAACCTTTAATTTGCTGTGAAAAACCAACCAGTCCGGGAAAAACCAATTCCTGTCAGGGAAAATGCGAGTACTACCTGGAAGGATGCGGTTTCGGGCTTTCGGTTTCTTCACACTCCTGTGGATCGGACAAACTGATTTGTTGTGAGCCTAAAGACGGAGTAATAGATCCCAAAATGGGGACTTATATCCCTGATTGTGACGGAACTTGGGTACCTGAAGATATTCCATGTTCCCTCGAAGGTGAAAGCAACGGTGCGTTTCCCGGTTTCAACTGTTGCAATCAATTTTCCAATCCCGGTATGGGAGTTTACAATCCTATTCCGGACCAAGCAGCTCGGGATGCTTTAGAATTATACGGTTATTGGCATATCCCAATCACTTCCTGTTACGGGCAATGCGAATGGGGATCGGACAGCTGTTCGATTTTTAATAAATTGCCGGCATACGGGACATGTCCGGGACAAAAAGACGGTGCTCCGGTTGCCTGTTGCGGAGAAAGCATTGCCAACGCCGGCGCAGGACAATGTTTGAAAGGACAAAACTATTGTGAAGATGGAGATTTCGACAGCGTTAATATCTGCCGGCCCGACAAAAAAGGTTACGCAAAATATTCCTGCGCTGAAGGCTATTTTTGCCCACCCGGCGGAAGCCATTGCATTCCCAGTTTGACAGCAGAAGATATATTAAATCCTCAAAAGGGAAAAATATTTGAATCCTGTAATTTTAACTTTGAATGCGCCACGAATTATTGTAATCCACGAATTAATAAGTGCGATTTGAATATAGAAAATACTTTTGCAATGGTACAAAATAGTCTGCTCGGTACAACATATCAAAACGAAAATCCGATTTCCCCATATATTCCCGTAGGTTGGTCCGGTTTAAGCTCTGCAACTGAAATATTTTTAAATGAAGTTTTGAATAACATTACAAATTTCAATGCTTATTGTGATCCAAATGATTCAAAATATAATTTAAGTGAGTGCGGAGAGTCTATAGCTACAGGTCTAGGTTTGAGTTTAATAGTTGCCGCACCCGAATTATTACCGGCACTGGGACCGGCAGAACAAGCATTGCAATTAACTCTTTTTAACCTTGCTTCAAAAATTCCTGAGGCAGGACTCATAGGCGCTTCAGCAAGAATAATTAGCAAATTTGCCATACCCGCTGCAACTACCTATGATGCTTATCTGATAAATTTATATAAGACTTCATGTAACTTTGGGGATATTGAGGCTTGCGGAATTGCTCAAGATTTAGCAATATCCAGCTATGCCGGTTGGACAGCATATACATGGAATTTACTTCCCGATCTTTCCCATCCGGAATACGGAAGGTTAGTGGATGTAAATTTTGAAGATGATTTGCCTACCGTATTACCACCTGGGATGATTAACTATATTAATCCTGATGATTTAGACACGGTATATCCGCCAGTAAATCTGCAACCGGCTATTGTCGCTCCGGAAGATCTTAATATATTAGGCAAAGGGAGCTTTGGAGTAACCTATTTAGGTCCGGATAATACTTTATATAAAATTTACGACGATCCGAAAAGAGGGGCAAATATTGCTCAAATGGAATTTTATAAAAATAATAAAGGAAAACATTGGTGGGTGACATTTAAAGGATATATCACACAAAATGGTAAAGTAGTCGGTTTTAAATCTCAATATTTCCCAAACACAATCAGCTGGAAAGATTTTACCCTGAATGGAGGTAAATTGACTGAATATGAAATTGAAAGATCAATTCGTCAATTTGATGAATATCAGAGTACAATCGGCATGACTCATACAGACCTTTTCCGCTGGCCGGATATGGTTAAACTTGATCCCAAGATAGCAAATTATGAAAGATATGGTTGGTTAAAAGCTAATAATATTTTAGTTTACACTTCACCGGTTGACGGTTCACGTTGGATTATTCCAATTGATTTTCAAAACTGGGGTGGTGCCACTAAGTATCTTTATCCAGCAGAGAAATATACATATGAAGAGGCCTTGGAACTTGAAAGGAATTTCTTTGAATACGGATTACGAAAGTTTTCTTTAGGGTATTAATTACCACAAATTGAAAGTGACTGTAAAAGTTTTTGAAATATTTTGACTAGATTCATCAATTTCCTGATTCTGGAAGGGATTCAAAATTTGCCCGGTAACAGGATTAAATGAGTCCGCGGTTGATACTGATTGAGACTGAGAAATACCGGATATACGCTTGAAAAATTTGCGGTATTTTTTCATTTCGTAATTTGCTTTGATCTCGGCATCTTTTAAAGCTTCTTTCTCAGCCTCTTTTTCCCAAACGGACTTGTCGGATACAACATAATCCGGGTCGGAAATTAATTTTGCTCCAAAACTGTATAGCTTGGAAGTCAAAGATGTTATTTTGGATAAATCAGTCAATGATACGATAAGTGTTTTATCAGCTCTTACCCCCAAAGTTGACTCGTTAAAGGCAATTCCGGGAATTGTTTTAATTTCGTTTTCGATGATATTTTCCGGGGCAACCCCTTCTCTTTCCAAGTAATTTCTGATCGCATCAGTGTTAGCGGTGATCGCAGTCGCGGCAGTTGATGCATCAGGATATGAATCAGAGAGGGTTATTATAAATTTAGCGCTGTCTGCCGGTGCGGAAACAGTACCGGTACCCGTAACGGTGATCTCCAGTGGATTTGACAGCTGGAAGTAGCCCCAGACGATAAGGATTAAAGCGATTATGACAATCGAATATTTTAGGATCTTTTTAGGCAGGTTCATTTAAATTCAGTATATCTTCGGGGAAAAAGGAATGTCAACCGTGTCAACCGGTTTACTTACCCATGAATCATTTGCATCTTGCCATGCGTTATCTTTATTATTAGATTATGCGCTTAACCCTTATATTTGCCTCATTGTTCTTTTTTGTAACTCCGGTCTCTGTTCTGGCACAGGTTGAAACAGCCGTAAATCCGGCTGAACTGGCGCAATGTTTGGCATCAAATAACTTCACCATGTACGGCCGCTCAGGCTGCAGCGCCTGTGCCATGGAAAAGGAATTTTTCGGCAGCGCTTTTTCCCAGGTGCCGTATGTCGAATGCGATGCGTCAGATGAAAACAGGGCAATTTGCGACAGCAAGGGCATATCAGCATATCCGACCTGGGAGGATGCCGGCGGCAGCCAGTATAGAGGAGCCATACCTCTTGCCAAACTGGCAGAACTGTCGGGCTGCCAGGCAAAACCGGAGAGCCAGGAGAAGAAGGTAGAATTCGCGGTGGACATACCAAAGGTGAGTCTGCCAAAAGTTGGCATAGACGGCGGCGGAATAGTCAGAGTGCTGTCCGAGGCGGGCATTAAGTATTGGGGCATCTTTCTGGCGGGCTTGATATCGTTCCTGGCGCCCTGCCTGATCCCTTTGTTTCCTTCTTATTTTTCCATCATCACCGGTTACACTTTTGCCGATCTTTACGGTTTGGATTCCTTTCTGGTCAGAAAAAGAGTATTTCTTTCCGCAGTCTTTTTTTCGCTGGGTTTTGCCATCATCTTTACTCTCCTCGGAGCAACGGGTTCTTTGGTCGGACTTTTTATAAACAATAATCTGCCGTTGCTTTTAAAAATCAGCGGTTTTCTGATAATGCTTCTGGGTTTGGTCCAGATCGGCAGGATCAAAATACCGGCTTTGGAGTTTGATTATGCCTGGGTGGTGCAGAGACGCCTGACGCGCCTGGGGTATTTTTCGGCAACCGTTGCCGGGGTTGCCAGCGCCCTTTGCTGGATTCCCTGCATCGGTCCGATTTTGGCTTCAGTCCTCTTGCTTTCCTCCCGGTCTCAGACAATTGCCGAAGGCATGCTGATGCTGTTGATTTATTCTTTGGGATTGTCCCTGCCGTTTCTTCTGGGAGGTTTGTTTTTCCACCGGGTTTTTGACTTTTTCCATAACCACAGATCATTACTGCACCGTATTTCACAACTGGCCGGGCTGGTGCTGATTGCCTTCGGACTGGTTATCTTTTTAGGCAAATACAGCATGTTATTGGACTTGTATTATGCCAAATTGGGCAATCTGCCCCTGCCGCAAAACTTACTGAAATACAACATACCGCTCATCAAGGGTCTCCAATAAATATATTGGCATCAATATATTGCATCTGGTATATTATTGTGAATGCAAAATCCGATTTCCCCTTTTGTCATGGTCATTTTCGGCGCCACAGGTGATTTGACTGCCAGAAAGCTGATGCCGGCCCTCTACAATTTGACGGATCAGGTACTTTTGCCGGACAGATTTTTTATCGTCGGGGTAGCCAGGAGAAGTTTTTCGGATGTCCAGTTCAGGAGTTTGATGCTGGAGGCAGTCAACCGTTTTTCCAGGAATAAAATCAAGGATGAGGTTTGGAAACAGCTGGAAAAAAATTTATATTACCAGCAGGGATTGTTTGAAGATAAGGAACCCTATAACAGTCTGATCCCTCGGCTTAAGTCTTTTGACGACGAGCTGGGGGCCTGTATAACCAGGTTTTTTTATCTGGCGACTCCTCCTCAGAATTACAGCCAGATTCTTTCCCATTTAAGCGAAACCAAACTGTCCGAAGGCTGCGGACAGGGGTCAAGCAAATGGACCAGGGTGCTGATAGAAAAACCCTTCGGCAAGGATTTAAACGAAGCCAAAAAGCTGGAAGAACAGCTGTCCCGGACTTTTGATGAAAAACAAATTTACAGGATAGACCATTATTTGGCTAAAGAGACTATCCAGAATATACTGACTTTCCGTTTTGCCAACCCGATCGAATGGCTGTGGAATAAGGATTATATCGACCACGTCCAGATAACGCTGGCGGAAAGCGGAGGAGTAGGCAACCGGGGCAAGTTTTATGAAGGCGTCGGGGCTCTCAAAGATGTAGGTCAAAACCATTTGATGGCCATGCTGGCTTATATAGCCATGGAGGAACCTCAAACCATGACTGCCGCAGATACCAGAAAAATGAGGGTCGAAGTCCTGGAGAAAATCCGCTGCCAGGATGAAAAAAGCTTGGATTTAAATGTGGTTTGCGGTCAGTACGGACCGGGTTTGGTCCACGGCCGGCAGACGGTTTCCTACCGTCAGGAAAAAGATGTGGCAGCCGATTCCCTGACGGAAACTTTCGTGGCTTTTAAATTATTTATTGATAACCCCCGCTGGGACGGCGTACCTTTTTACCTGAGGACTGGCAAAAGACTGGCAAATGATACAACCAGGATAGACATCCAGCTTAAAAACCGTGAATCCAAGCTTTTCCAGCAGTTCCATCTGATACAAAATGCGCCGGGAAATGTACTGACGATCAGAGTGCAGCCCAAAGAGGGGATCACTTTGCGATTATTGGCAAAAGTTCCCGGTTTGGTTTATGAAATGAAACCGGTTGATATGGATTTCTCGTATTCGACTTCCTTTAAAAAGGAAATAATCGATTCCTATGAAAAGATTCTGGTTGACTCAATGGTTGGCGACCAGACTCTATTTGCCACGGCCAACGGTTTTGCCGCCACCTGGGAGTATATAACCAGTATCCTGAACGGCTGGGGAAAACAACCTCCCCCCAAGTTTCCCAATTACCGGGCCGGTAGCATGGGGCCGGCAGAATCAATTAAACTGATTGAACGGGACGGCAGGCGCTGGATGGAACACTAAGAGTTTATGATATTCTATAAACAGATATGAAACTTGGATTTATAGGTCTTGGCAGGATGGGGCAGGCGATGGTTTTGAATTTTTTGGAGAAAGGGATTGAGGTGGTGGTTTACAACAGGACGGCCGGCAAAATGGATGATTTAAGTAAGGCTGCCGGTAATCCTCCCAATTTGGTCAAAAGCAATTCATTTAGAGATTTTTTGGCAAAACTCCCCAAACCCAGGATCATCTGGCTGATGGTGGACCATGGAAAAGCTGTTGACGATGTAATCGGAGAATTGATACAGAACGGACTGGAAAAAGATGATATTGTTATAGATGGAGGCAATTCTTTCTATAAAGATTCTGTTAGGAGATTCGAGCATTTAAAATCAAAGGGAGTTCATTTTTTGGACGCCGGTACCTCGGGCGGAATCGAAGGTGCCAGGAACGGCGCCTGTCTGATGGTCGGCGGGGAGAAAGCTGTTTTTGAAAAAGTCCGCCCATATTTCGAAAAAGCTGCGGGAAAAAACGGGATTGCTTCTTATTTCGGTCCTGCCGGGGCGGGACACTTTGTAAAAATGGTCCACAACGGAGTCGAGTACGGTATGATCCAGGCAATCGGTGAAGGATTTGAGATTTTGGAAAAAAGCAACTATAAACCTGATTTGGAGAAAGTGGCCGTAAATTGGTCCAAAGGCAGTGTGGTCCGCGGCTGGCTGATGGATCTGCTGGCCAAAGCCTTGCGAGAAAATCCAGGACTTCGGGAAATAGAAGGCAGAGTCGGAGGCGGTTCAACCGGCGAATGGACTGTTGAGACGGCTAAAAACCTAAACGTAAAAACGCCGGTTATTGAAGCTTCGCTTAAAGCCCGCAAGGAGTCTCAAAGAGTGCCAACCTTTGCCGGAAAGGTTGTGGCGGCGTTACGAAAGCAATTCGGGGGACATGAATTTTTCAATATTTCAAGACAGGAGGAAAAATGATATATCTTGGAGCGGACCACGGAGGATTTCAACTCAAAGAGAAAGTAAAGGAGTGGCTTTCCGAGTGGGGATTAGAATTTAAGGATATGGGTAACAGGCTGTATGAAGAGGGGGACAATTACCCTGATTTTGCTTTTGCCGTAGCCTCGAAAGTCTCGGAAGATGAGGAGAAAAACAGGGGAATCCTGATTTGCCGTTCAGCTGTGGGCATGGTGATTGCCGCCAATAAAGTCAAAGGAGTGCGGGCGGCGGCAGTTTACGACGGGAAGATGGCCGAAAAATCCCGGCAGCACAATAACAGCAACGTCATCGGATTGTCAGGAGATAACCTGACGGAAACCGACGCTAAAAAGATCTTAAAAACCTGGCTGGATACGCCTTTTTCCGATGAAGACCGCCACCGCCTACGGGTTGGGCAAATTGAAGAATTCGAGAAGCAGACAACCGGTTAAATAGGTGTAGCTTTGTTCCACCTGGAGGGTGTAGCCTCGGGGTCCTGGAGGGTGTAGCCTCGGGGTGTAGCTTTGTTAGAGTTTGTCGCTGCCGAGGATGATCAGGATGTCGGTATCTGCCAGAGGCTTTTTCTCCCCGGCCGGCATTTCCGATATTTCCGCACCGGCGGCTTTGGCGACTTCGGACAGCATATCTTTCTTATTTCCGGAAATATCTATGGCAAGGGTTTTGGCATAGTCGTTATTGGCGGCTGCAGTTTTTTGGATGACCTGAACTTCAATCACTTTTTTCGGCAATTCACTGGCGAAGCTATCGGTTATGCCTGTGACTTCCGTTCCGTTGTAAACAGCGACTTTAACCTTTCCCGACGGGCTTGCGGTGATACCGGCAATGGCCGGAGTCGCGGATATCTTTATATTTTTTGAATTTTCAACAAAGGCCTCATTTTGGGAAGGAGTGCCGGTAGGCACAAGCAAAGGTCCGACTTCGACGATGACATTGTCCACAGGGTCATAAAGTACTGCTTTTTTGGCTTCTGCGTATAGAAGAACCTTGTCACCGACTTTGGCACGGGCAAAAAAAGCCTGATCCTTGAGTTTTGAAAGGTCGGAAATAGTGGCGATGGTGGGAATCTCACCCTGAGGCAGTTTGATGAGTTTTCCTACTTTATCGATTATTGTCTGGGCTGAATCCGATGGGTTGATTGAGGCCTGTTTCAGAATGTCCTGGGTTTTTTTAAATTGCGAGCGGTAGTATAAAGAGCCGCCGGTACCGATGAGGGCAACGACCAGGACTAGGAGAAAGCCCAGGAAAAGACCTATTTTTTTAAAATCGTATTCCTGTAAACTCATTAAATTGTGTACTAAGAATAGCTTTTTATGCCATTTTGTCAATACTGAGAAATCCGGGTCAGTCCGGTTTGCGCAGGCTGGTATTGCGGCTGGATTTTCAATTCTTTGGCATAAAGTTTGGCTGCAGTTTGCCGCTCTCCCTGTATTTCATGGATTACCCCGAGATTGTAATGGGCGAGGGGATATTTACGGTTTATTTTTAAGGTCATTTCATAGTTTGTCTTGGCAAGGTCATACTTTTTATTCTCCAGGTAAAAATTGGCCAGATTGAAATATGCCGGTGCAAAACCCGGCCGCAATTCAATAGCCTCCCTGTACAGGGACACGGCCAGTTCTTTATTGCCCAGCTTCCGGTTCGTATTGGCCAGGTTTATATAATCGGCATAATCTTCAGGATCGATATCGATGGCCTTTTGATATTCCCCGGCTGCCTGTTCGAAGAGTTCCAGATGGCTCATAAATGTACCTATCGAGTTACGGATGATGCTCTCGTCCCTTTTTCTTTTGAAATGAATCGCGCTACCTGCTTGGGAAATATTTGCGGCGGTAATCTCATAGGCGGAAATTACAGGCTGATTTTTTTCCTCCCGTTTGAGGTAGAGGGCTGTCAGATTGTCCAGATAGACAAGTGCCCAATCCGGGTCCCGGTAAAGGGCAACTACCAGGTTTTTATTCAAAGGATTGGTATGGTCAAGCAGGAAAAAATTGATATTATATTCTTCCGCCAGAGGCTGATAAGGTTCGAGCTGCTGGTTGATCCGGCGGTATCTTTCGTAGAAGGTAAGAGTCTCCGGGACAGTAGGATCCAGGACCGAACCGTGGATAAAGGTTTTATACTGTGGGTAGAGCCGCCAGTTGAGATATGCCCCGAATTTATAGGTATTGAACAAATTTCCTTCCAGGCGGTTTTTAAGGACAAAATCGGCGGCTTTTTGAGGATAGCTGATTTCCGAAATTCCGAAGCCAAAACGCCGGGTTTGGTTGTCATGACGGTAAAAATCATTGGTGATTACGCTTTTGGCCAACGACAGCATAAAGATGATAAAACCGATTTTGACGGCAAAGGAAAATAATATGACATAGCTGTTTATCCGACGCATGAAGGCTGTTTTTAAGGTCAGGAAATTTCTGATGGCTTTCCGGCAGTTATCCAAAAGGGGGGGCAGAATTAAAGCTACGCCCAAGGCGAAATAACTGATAAACCTGACCGCGTTTAACGAGAGTATTAAAAAGCCCGTCAGAATAAGGACATCTGCCAACCTGAGCTTGCGCAAATTAAACAGCAGAACAAGGAAGACCGACGGTATGAGCCAGGCGTAAAGGGTTAACGAGAGGCGGGTATTGAGATTGCTGGCGGCAAAAGGGCTTTCATATTCGGAGATGGTTTTGATGATCTCCTGGTTGGCAGCGACTAAATGCCGGACGGACCAGATAAGACTTTGGATGCCGAAGGGATTAATCGAGCTTACAATCATAGTTCCAGATAGGAGACAGAAAAACAATTTTATTTTCCAATCGAGCAAAGGATTATTTTTAAGAGGAAGTTTTTTGAAGAAACCGGCGAATTTCCGTACCAGCATTGGTAAGAGGAATGAGGCAATAATCAGAAAGGTAATCAAAAAAGAGCCGTGAACATTTGAAAAGAGAATCTGGACAAGCAATATGGAAGCGGCAGTCAGCAACAGCCTGGCGTTTTTCAGGTTGTATTTTTTTTGACCGTTTAGTGCCGAGACGAGAATATAAATTGCTGCAGTCAAAAGAAGCGACAGCAAATCAGCCCTCAACATAAAACGCTCCTGCGCAACCAAAAGCGAGACGACCATCAGAATTGTGACGGAAATGGGTGACACTTTATTTTTGAGATGGAAAAAAAGAATAATGGAAACCAGGGTTAAGACTATCAGTACCTGCAGAAAAACCAAACCCGACCAGCTGAATAGGCTATGCAGGCGGAAAAGAAACAGATATAGAAGCCATTCAGGCAAAACCGTGCTGCAGCTTGTGAGGGGAAAGGAAAAAACACAGCCGGAGGGCAGGCCGTTTTGGGCGATATAACGGCCGTAGGCAAGGTAATTCAGCGTATCGGGATCAAGGATTTCGAAGGCTGACAAAGAAAATGCCAACAAGAATAGAGACGATATAAGGAGAAAATTCAGTATTTTCATTACCAGGTAAATTCCTTTTTCTGGCCGACACCGGAAAACCACAGGCCGTGTTTCATCAGTTGGTCGTTTACGGGCGGTTCAAGATCGACAATTGTTCCGCCGTAGACAGGAGAAGTAGCAGTTGATATTTTATAGGCAAAATAAATCCTCTCCGAGTCGACCATATTAGAATAAACAGGAATGATTTTGGTATTGATGTTACTGGTATTCAATTGCGCTTCACTGCTCCAGCTAGTCATATTATCGGTTGAAGTTTTATAGAAGACATTGGCATCACTGGTGCCGTCGTCGACTGTTTTGTGGTAAATACAGTAAACCGTAGCGGATTCCTCGTCGATTGAGATGGCAGTATGCACGATATCCTGACCCGAACCGGTATCATCCGAGGAGATACAGTCGGTTTTGGTAGAAAATGATGCGCCGTTCCAATAGGCACTTCTGACTTCGGAAAGGTCGTCGGTGCCGGGAGAATGAATGTAGATGATATAAATATCAAAGGTATTCCTTCTGATGGCAACTGAAATGGGGTTAGGATTCTTAGCAGTTTGATCGGTGACGTCCGTGTCGATATCCTGCCAACCGCCCCAGCTTGACTGGTTCCAGATATTATATTCAAGGTCCGCGACACTATCGCTCTCGTCAAGGCGGATGAGTATGGCATCCCCGTCCGGCAAAGACATAAGGGCGATCGGATCTGCAGCATCCTGGGGGTTAGTACCCACATTAGCCCAATTGCCGGCGTCATCACAGGATGAGGAACAGCTGACGATGCGGGATTGGGGGGCATTTTGGTCAGTCCAGGCTGCATAAATTTCACCGTCAGTCGCCCTGATAATGGTACCGTTGGTATCAAGATCAACAGTTACGGTGCCGGAGGTAATATCAACAGCCGTCAGAAGGGTATCACTGTTGGCGGTGTCGACCCTGGTATACATCCAATTGCTATTGGTTCGGTCACTGTGGATGATATGAATATAATTGCCGGTCAGATCTCCGGGAGTCCAGCGGTCATACCAGATAGCGACATTCTGGCAGTCGACAGTATCAGTAATGGTGGTTTGGCCGGTCCAACTGGCTCCGCCGTCGGTAGTTTTAATAAAATAACATTCCCCGTCGGTATCGCGGTAGAAAAAATACCCGGTCAGATCGGAAATGAAGACCATCTTCGGTTGGTCATACCATGCAGAAACATTATTGTTGGCTGAAGCGTCAATCGTCACATCGGCATCGGCGGCTATTTGCCACTGTCGTGTTTCGGAAAAAACTGTTCGGGCTGAGGAAACGGGAGTCGGCGTGATCCCGATATTTGGTGAGGGCTGAGGTGAAATATCGGAAAGGGCAGGAGAAATTGTTGCTGGCTGGGTAGCTTCTAAAGGTATGAGTGACAGACCTGATTCGATCTCGGGTTCAAAAGATAAACCGGGAATTATCTGGCCGGCAGGGTCAACAGTTTCTTCCATTAAAGTCGGAGAAGGGCTAGGTTGAGGCGATTCTGCCGTTAATTGACCCGATTCAAAGACCATAGGCCCCAGCAGGTAAAATTGGGGAGAAAGCTCCGGCGGGTCGAAAATATAAGCCAGTTTCAAACTGTCACCTTTTTTCAGGCTGACATCCCAATAGATTTTTGATTCGGTAAAGACGGAAGTGCTTTCTCCCAGAATTTGGCCATCTCTGGACATTCCCATTAAGGGCAGGGGATTAATTTTGCCGTAAAATCCGTTATCATAGTCGACAGCGTTTGGCTGGACGGCAAAGTGAAGATGGGGACCGGTTGAAAGTCCGGTATTACCTGAGTATCCGATTAAGTCACCTTTTGAGACATTTTGACCTGCTGTAACCATAGTTTGACTCAGATGGCCATAATATGATCTGCCCCAATCATGTTTGATAATAATAGTAACACCGTACACATCCGGACCTGAGAGTGTAATCAAGCCGTCGTCGGTTGCCAGAAGGGGAGTGCCCTCCGGCATGGCAAAATCCTGAGCATCATGGGCATTAAGACCGAAACTGCGGTATCTGCCGGCCAGCCAATCACTGTCGGGAGTTTCGCCAAATCCCAGCGTCAGCGGAAAACTCCCTTCAAATGGCAGACCCAGGACAGAGCCGGTTGAAACCCCGGCGATATTCTGATTGTTGAGCCCGGCTGACGATGTCGCCAGCCGGTCGTAAGATCTGGCTGTATCCTGGTCAAAAGGCAGGATTTTAAAGTTGTTGGGGACTGTTTCAACGATCTGCCCATCAAAATCGATGTTGGCTTTGATATTAAAGGTCATGGCGTAGTTGTTTAAGGGAAAAATGCGGGTAACACTTTGTCTTTCCACCTCAAAAAGTGGGTTTGTTTCTACGGTAAAACGGTCGTTGACGGTATAAATGCCGTTTTTTGTTTCGGCGGTCAGAGTAAGAGTGTAAGTTCCGGTCGACTGACCTATCTGATATTCCGATTCATAATCAGGCAGGTAAGTAACCTTTTTGTTGCCGCAGGAATCATTTATTTTTATTGAGCCATCAGATGTACTGAAAAGGCTGTCCCCGCCGTCCGGGCTTTTGACTGACAACTGTAAAAAAGTATCACAGAGTGTGACCCCCGTTTCGTCCAGAACGGTTATGGCAATTAAGGCTTTTTCACCGGGTTTAAAGACAGATTTATTGGTATTAATTGCCAGGACGCCCCAAGTGAAATCCTGAGAGCTTTTTACACCGTCCTGGTCGGTAATTTCCAATTGGTATTTCCCCGGCTTAAAATAGCGCGCCGGCCTGATTTTAAGATTTATTTCATCTCCGATTATTTCTTTCTCATAGACAATCGGCAGTTCCTCACCCTGTTTATTTTTGACTCTGATCGTAACACCGGACAAAAGGGGGTCGTAGACATTTATCAGGTTGACCCCGATGAATTCATTTGGCTGAAAGTTCCTTTTAGTAAGAGCCAGAAGCTTCATTTTCTTTTTGATTGAGGCTGATTGGGGAAGGCCGGTAATTGTAAAGGCCGGCCGGTTTGCAGCTGGAACGGAAACCGTGGGTTTAAGTCCGGCTTGACTATCGACCGGGGCAGGCAGAACGGGCGACCCGGACGGGGTGGCGGATGGATTTTCGGGCAGGGGGGGAGCGGTCGGGACCGGTGTGTCAATGACATCCAATTGGACGTCGGGAGTGGTTATTGCACTTTCCTGAGGAAGGGGAGGAGGGGATGGGGGATTTTCAATAGTCGTAGGAGTCTGGGCTATAACAGGAATAACAGTAAGCTCAACTGTAATGGACAGTAATATGAAGAAAATGAATAAATTTTTAAGTATTTTTTTAATCATGATAAAAGTTGTCAGAATTTAGCCTTGTAATTTAGAATGATGTCTCCGATGCGGACGTAACAGCCGTCATTAACACCGGCAGTACAGTTGGTGGAATCGTTGAGGCTGTAAGTTTTCAGGAAGATCAAACCGGTTTCATTGGCGGCATCAATTTCATTACCGGAAGCGTCATCCAAAGCCGCACTGTTTAAGCTGAGAGTTGTCCAGGCTCCGCTGGTGTTTGAGAACTGACCGGTAATTTGGTAGACCGGAGTATCCGGAGAATCGCTCATATTATAGAAAGTGGCATCAAGTTTGCTTTTAGCTGCATTGTTGCTTTCCGTGGCATAATATACCTGAATGGAGTTGGTATCTGCCCAGGAGCTGAAGTTGGTCGGCAGCTGGAATTTTACGACCAGGTTGTAGTCGTGGAGAGTGGAGTTGCTTTGGGCGGATGACCATTCATAATAATTCAGCCAGCCTTCGGTTGAGTCCCTGAGGGTGTCTGCAGTATAGGTGCCGATGGTATTTGCGGAACCTGAAGCGGTAAGGGTAGCACCTTCGAATTCCGGTTTCAGGCGTACCTGGATACTGGGTCTTGATGCGCCGGCATAAGTCAAACCATCATAATTGCCGGCATTATAAATACCCAGAGCCACATAGTCGGTGGACGTGCCTACCCTGATACCTTGATCCCAGCCTGTCCCGATAATCAAACCTGTTTCATTTGAACTGCCGTTGGTAATATTATTGATGTTTATGGCGTTTATCGAGTCACCGGCATCACCAGATTGGGTAACCGAGATATCCAGGGCGGAGCCGCTGATATTAGTCCCGTTGGTAGCCTGGACGTAAGTCAAAGCAAGGGCATCGATGCCCGTGGAATTGGTTATGCCGAAACCTGTGTTGGATATAGCTACCATATCAACTTTTGGCGCATTGCTGACAGCAGAAATCTGAACCTGGGAGTTGGAGTCTACATTAAGTACCAGATCGCCTGTGCCGTCGGGGGAAATGGTAATGCTGTCATTGCTGCCTGATTCCGTGATAATCGAGGCCGTAGATCCGCCATAGCCGATAATATAGGTGTCAGCTGCGAAATTAGTGGCATAAGTTGGATTCGGATATAAGAAATCACCACCGTCTATAATTAAAGTTTCACCTCCGGGACCTGCAGGACCTGTTGCTCCCGTTGAGCCTGTAGGCCCGCTTTGTCCGGTTGCTCCTGTTGTTCCGGTAGTTCCGGTAGGCCCTGCCTGACCGGTTGCGCCGGTTGCGCCTGTTCTTCCTGTTGGACCTGCGGTTCCGGTTGCGCCTGTTGCCCCGGTTGAGCCTGTGGGTCCGGCAACACCGGTGGCTCCTGTTGCGCCTGTTCTTCCTGTTGGACCTGCGGTTCCGGTTGCGCCTGTTGCCCCGGTTGAGCCTGTGGGTCCGGCAACACCGGTTGAGCCGGTTGAGCCGGTTGAGCCTGTGGGTCCGGCAACACCAGTTGCCCCGGTTGAGCCGGTTGAGCCTGTGGGTCCGGCAGTTCCTGTAGCCCCGGTTGAGCCTGTTGATCCGGTGGGACCGGCAGTTCCTGTAGCCCCGGTTGAGCCGGTCGGTCCGGCCGTTCCTGTTGCACCGGTTGAGCCTGTTGATCCGGTCGGACCAGCGGATCCGGTTGCTCCGGTCGCTCCAGTAGGTCCGGTAATTCCTGTTGCTCCAGTTCTGCCAGTTGATCCTGTCGGACCAGCGGATCCGGTAGCACCTGTATTTCCAGTTGATCCTGTCGGTCCAAATACTCCTGTTGCTCCGGTTGAACCGGTAGATCCGGTCGGCCCAGCCGATCCGGTTGCTCCGGTTGCTCCGGTAGGTCCGGTAATTCCCGTTGCTCCGGTTCTGCCTGTTGAACCTGTCGGACCGGCTGATCCGGTAGCACCTGTATTTCCGGTTGAACCTGTAGGACCTGCAATTCCTGTTGCTCCGGTTGAACCGGTTGGACCGTTAAATCCTGTTCCTCCTGTCGATCCGGTTGAGCCTGTCGGACCGGCAACACCGGTTGAACCTGTTGCTCCAGTCGGACCTGTTATTCCTAGAGTACCGGTGGCTCCGGTTGAACCTGTAGAGCCTGTCGGACCGGCAACTCCTGTTGAGCCTGTTGAGCCTGTTGAGCCTGTAGGACCGGCAGTTCCTGTTGAGCCTGTTGAGCCTGTTGAGCCTGTGGGACCTACTATTCCTGATGCCCCGGTATTTCCCGTTGATCCGGTTGGTCCTATCAAGCCGGTTGATCCGGTAGATCCAGTGGGACCGGCAAATCCGGTTGCTCCGGTTGTGCCAGTTGCGCCTGTGGGACCGATTACACCGGTTGCTCCGGTTGAACCCGAAGGACCTTGAACACCGGTTGCTCCTGTTGAACCGGTAGAGCCTGTGGGACCGACTGATCCTGTAGAACCCGTAGAGCCTGTGGGGCCGGCAATTCCAGTTGCGCCGGTTGAACCTGTTGAGCCTGTGGGGCCGGCAACTCCTGTTGCGCCGGTTGAACCTGTTGAGCCTGTGGGGCCGGCAACTCCTGTTGCGCCGGTTGAACCTGTTGAGCCTGTGGGGCCGGCAATTCCAGTCGCGCCTGTTGAACCGGTAGAGCCTGTGGGACCGGCAACTCCTGTGGCGCCTGTTGAGCCTGTGGGACCGGCAACTCCTGTGGCGCCTGTTGAACCGGTAGAGCCTGTGGGACCGGCAACTCCTGTGGCGCCTGTTGAGCCTGTCACACCCGTTGGACCCTGGACTCCTGTAGAACCCGTAGAGCCTGTAGGACCAATAACTCCTGTGGCGCCTGTTGAGCCTGTCACACCCGTTGGACCCTGGACTCCAGTTGCGCCGGTTGAACCTGTTGAGCCTGTTGGTCCTCCGGTTCCGTTGGTCCTCCGGTTCCTGTAGCTCCTGTTGATCCGGTTGGACCCTGAATTCCTGTAGCTCCTGTTGATCCGGTTGAGCCTGTTGGTCCAGCAGTTCCTGTACTTCCTGTTGAGCCTGTAACTCCGGTTGGACCCTGAATTCCAGTTGAGCCGGTTGAGCCTGTAGCTCCTGTTGGGCCTCCAGTTCCTGTGGCACCCGTTGAGCCTGTAACTCCGGTTGGACCCTGAATTCCTGTTGAACCGGTTGAGCCTGTGGGCCCGGCATTTCCTGTTGCGCCTGTTGATCCGGTTGAGCCTGTCGGACCCTGGGTTCCTGTTGCGCCTGTTGAGCCGGTTACTCCGGTTGGACCCTGGACTCCTGTTGCGCCTGTTGAGCCGGTTGAACCGGTAGGACCGGCAACTCCTGTTGCTCCTGTTGAGCCGGTTACTCCGGTTGGACCCTGGACTCCTGTTGCGCCCGTTGAGCCTGTGGGTCCTCCGATTCCTGTAGCTCCTGTTGAACCGGTTGACCCTGTCGGACCCTGGACTCCTGTTGAGCCTGTTGAACCGGTTGACCCTGTCGGACCCTGGACTCCTGTTGAGCCTGTTGATCCTGTTGAGCCTGTGGGTCCTCCGGTACCTGTAACTCCTGTTGAACCTGTCGGACCCTGAATTCCTGTGGCTCCTGTTGATCCTGTTGAGCCTGTGGGTCCTCCGATTCCTGTAGCTCCT
>LCFP01000015.1 GCA_000999095.1 Candidatus Gottesmanbacteria bacterium GW2011_GWA2_43_14 | reverse complement strand
TAAATATCGGCGACGGGGATATTGCACTGCCTTTTATTCCCTTTGTAAAGAAACCTGTCTTAATAACTTTTCATAATACTGTTGAAGCAAAATACGTAAGAAAATATTTTTCCCTGTTTAAAAAATTCAAGAATGTTTTTTTTATATCTGCAAGCAATGCCCAGAGAAGTTTGCTTCCCGGAATAAATTATGCCGCAACTATATATCACGGGATAGACATAAAGAAATGGAAATTTTCGGAAACCGGGGGAGAAAATATCATTTGGGCCGGAAGGGCAATTCCGGAAAAAGGCCCGGACGATGTGATCAAAGCATCAAACAGAACAAACCGCAAAGCAAAATTATTCGCCATTTCAAAAAATGAAAAGAAAAACTGGTTTCAATCGGAAGTTGTGAAAAAGATCAGAAATATCAACGATACTCAAATTTATTACAATACCGAAAGATCTAAGCTATTGCCCCACTACCAAACAAGCAGACTTTTTCTTCTTCCTATAAAATTTGAAGAGGCGTTTGGTTTAGTCGTTATTGAGTCCATGGCCTGCGGATCTCCGGTTGTTGCCTATGCAAGAGGCTCAATCCAGGAAATAGTTGAAGACGGAATTACGGGATTTATTGTTAATCCGTCTAAGACTGACATCAGAGGCAAATGGATTATTAAAAAAACGGGAATTGAAGGGCTTTGTGAGGCAGTAAACCGGATTTATTCATTACCGGAAAGCGAATACCTGAAAATGCGCATATCGTGCAGAAGGGCTGTTGAAAAAAAATTCACAGTCGAGCGGATGGTTGATGACTATATTAATATTTATAAGAAATTAGGGTCCAATCCTATGAAGCTGATACAACCAAAAAAATCCCGATGGAATTAAGAAGCTATGATATGTTTTCCCAATTTAATATTAAATAACTTGAAAATTTATTTGGCCATAACCATTCTTAATCCAACAATCAGCAGAAAAATTCCAAAAAGACGGGTGATTACTCTAGTCTGAAGATGTGTTGCCAATCCTGACCCAAACAGACCGCCGATTACAAACCCAAGGCAGATTAAAAGGGCGATTTTGAAATCGACATAACCCTGCTTATAGTAAGTCCAGGCTGCCAATATTCCTACGGGAGGCACAAGCAGGGCGAGTGTTGTCCCTTGGGCCTGTTGTTGTGACAAACCAAAAATAAGAACCAATGCCGGGACAATAATAATTCCTCCGCCTATTCCGATTATTCCGCTTAATACTCCGGCAAGAATTCCCAAAATAATAAAAGCAACAACATGCAGCATAGGTTTTACCTCATTATGTTTATGAATTTTTACTTTGTGGCGTCTCTAGTAAGCGTAGCTTTCAAGATAACCGCAATCTTTACAGCGAAAGGTCGTTACCGGATAAGGATTATCCAGTCCGGAACCTAACGCATTTATACCAGTTCCCCAATTTTGACGGGACTCTCGGCTCATGGTTTCTTTATCCCCTATAAAACCTTTTTCCATTTGCCCCTTACATTTCGGACATGATTTTTCATTCATGATATTACTTTCTTTTTAAATTTTAGCACATGAATAAATATCTATTCATCCGGGTTCATGCTTTGATTAAACAACTCAATATTAATAGGGTTTGTAAAAAAATTACTATTATTTCTGCCGGTATTATTTAATCCGGTTGAATATCCAATTTTTGACCGATTGTTATTGAAAACTGCTAGAAAAAGGAAAATAAGGATGAGAGAAATTATAATTGAAATAAAAAGCGGTTTTAAAATTAATAAATTGTTTTTTCCTACCATAGTAGATTACTCTTACAAAAAGGGGTTTATTAATAATATTAACACTAATGAAGTTACTACATATATTAATACTGCTTTCCCGACCAACTTTATTCCTACAACTGCACTGAAAAGCGACATAATGACAATATTAAATAACGGAGAAACAGTTAAAAAAGAAAAAACTCCCGTATTTGACATGCCCAAATCGGCAAAAGCCCTGGCTATCGGATAATTTCCGGCTATCGGACCGAAATAAAGCACCAGACCTAATACGAGCGAAACAATTGTGCCGCCCAACGGGTTGCTGGCAGTCCGGATCATATATTCTTCAGGCAATAAACTGCGCAGCAGGGAAGCAATAATAATGCCCGCCATTATTATTAACAGCATTTTAAACTGGCGGGAAAAGAAATGGTTTAATTTAATGGGAGCATGATTAATAACAGCAACAGATTCTCTCTTTATAAAATATGAGGTAACGACAAGAGATATAAAAATAACCAGAGCATTTAACAGGGCAATTTTGAATCCGAATAAGCCAGTTATTATAAAAAAAGACTGAATATCATATGCCCTTTCGGCGATTAAAAAACTGAACAAAAATGCAGGGTTGATACCATCCTGTATCAGTTCTCCGGCAAGAGGCAAAAATGACATGATGCTTAACGGTGAAAGCATGCCCAACGCCTGGCTAATCAGGATTTTTGGAAATGTCACAGGGCCTATAAATCTTTTAAAAAATTCCGGTTTGAAAAGGTATTTTTCAGCATAGTATGTGACCGCAATTCCGATTAAAAACCAGGGTAAAATAACTTTTGAATACTGAAAGAAAGTATCCTTTATTAACTGGAGATAATATAAATCAGTCATTACCGATATTTATATTATAGTTTTCCTTCCGCTTTTGGGGAACCGAAGAAAATCGGGTCGAACTACTTCTTGGAAAATCAGCGTCTTAATTTTTTCCCGTCCGGCGGCTTCAAAGCCCTGGCTGCGGTTAGAGGCGCAGCCAGAAAACCTTTGCTAATTCACATCTTGCGGAAAGGGCGAGATTCGAACTCGCGCTGGACAAAAATGCCCACCAAGGTTTTCGAGACCTGGCCGTTAAACCGCTCCGGCACCTTTCCTTAATTTTTACCGTTGAGCGTCCCCGGCGAGAGTTGAACTCGCAACCTACAGCTCCGCAAGCTGTTGCTCTCTCCATTAAGCTACGGGGACAGTTTCGGGGTATATTATATCTTCTTTAACTGATATTAACCAACAGAATACTTCTTTAAGAGGCAGATTCCAGGGGGAGTTTGTTCATCATCCATTCGGAGAGTTTATCAAAAGCGGTTTTAGGCGGTTTTTCCACATATAACAGGTATTTACCCATCAGGTTTTTTAACTTATCCCGCATGTCGGAATCGATGACTGCCTGAAGTTGCGGCTGCAACGGATAATGGGTCTGGATGACCATGATATCCTGGTTCCATCTCCGGTCAAACCAGAAGGAATTGAGCTCTTCCCAGCGGAATACCCTACCCACATTGTCAAATCCGATGGGCAAAATCTTGTGTTCAATCTCAATCGGAGGGACGCTGGAAATTACATAAACGACAAAAGCAATTGACAGGATTACTCCTATCAGCAGGAATTCATGGAGGAAAAAGACGATGACAATCATCAGAAATGAAAAGGCGGCTATCGTCTGGTAGAAAACCCTGCTTCTTTTTTTATAGGGGTGGGAAGCACTCTTCCAGGAGAATAATACCTGGTTCAAATCGGGCTTCTCGGATAATAATTTATCCCCGGACTTATCCATACAAAAACCATTATAAGCCATTTAAAAAAGGGTGGCTACAAGATGATTGCGCTTTATGAGGCCTGTTTACGGCCGCGTCTTATCCTGGAGCGGCGTTCCTGTGATTCTTTTTGGATATTGGCGATCTTTTCCATTTTCTTCTTAAGCTCGCTTTCGACAATTTTTTGGCATTCCGGATCCGGGCAAACGGTTTGCGTCACTGTTACTTTTGCCCCGTTAACTTCCTCCTGCCAGGTTTTGGCTACAATTCTGGTTTTTCCGCAGCGGATACAAGGTGAACCTTCAGACATAATTTCCAACTTTCAGCCTTATTTTACCATAAACAGGGCAAAATGCCCAACTAAAGATGAATCCTTTGCGGAGGGGTTTATCGGAGATCCATTTTCTAATTTAACCGTCTCATGCTGTTATAAGACCTGCAATGGGACCGATATCGCTTTTTGGAGTCATATGATGTGTACCTGATGTAATTATTACTTTGGTTTTGTTTCCGTTATTCGGAAACAAATTTTTCACTCTCATGATTATTCTCTCAAGCATCATCTCCAGTTTTTTATTTTTAAGCATCCATGCTGCATTATATGATTTTTGTACAGGTTGTGGTTTTTTTCCTTTTTCCGCCAGTTTTTTATTTATTTCTTCCCGTGCCAATCTCCGTCTTTCATTTATTTCAGCAAGTTTTCTTTCATCTGTACCATCATATGTTACTGACTGGATTTCTTGATAATCTTCGGGCGATAAGAATCCTTCCGGGGGAACGGCTCTGTCTCCGTCAAAAAGTACGATAGTAATATCTGTATCCTTTATTTCTTCACAGGCCTTCCGGGTAACATTTTTGTATATCAGTTCCTGGTTTCGTTTGATTGACGGTGTTTCCGGCAAAAAATGCGGATCTTGATCCGGCCATACACGGTGAAAATATTCCAAAAGGGTGTCTATTGGTAATTTTTGAGCAAAATACTCAAATACATCAAATAACTTCTGGCCTTTAAGTACGCTCTGCCATTCCGGATGTTGACCGGCTTCTTTTATTCGCCTTTTTAATTCTCCCAAGGAAATTGAATCTTTTCGGGCATTTAAATGATTTTTTTCAAATGGATGTTTCAGACGATAAAGCAGGTCGCTTCCGTAATCTTTTAAAATATACAGCCCCATCGCGCTTCCGGCTCCGGCTGCAATTTCAGCAAAGCTCCTGCGGTTCATCATTCCTGCCGGGGCAGTCAGAATAAGGGATTTAATATACCTTCGACGACCGTCTCTTTCTGATTCTAAAATATCCTGAGCTGCAGCTTCCAGAAGTACCGGACAGCCCGTAGACATTCCGACAGCAGTAACGCCTTTATTTAAAGTCCCGTCTTCAAACTTAGCTTCAATTGCGCGCAATATTACAGATCCGGAATTGTAAAACGATTTTTCATCATTTAGTGGACGTTCGCGCGGTGTAATTGATGAGGTTGGTGCATCCGGATGGTCCAATCCCACCACTGTATCCCAATACATACCTAAACCTTCAAAAGCTGTAGGCCAGTCCAGACTGCGGGTACCGAAACCTGACAAAAATACAACCTGACCATCTGCCTGATGGGGAGAGCCATCTCCGTGACGCGGAACCCCCATTTCTTCAAAATCTTTCATCATGGGGGATTCGGACCGCCTCCAGGTTGCAGTTTTTAGGCTGACATGCTGTCCTGTCGGTGCTTCAACATCGACAATTCCTGTAGTAAGAGGTACCCCTTCCGGTCTTATGCCGTATTTTTCAGGGGTAAGTAAGGTTTCCTCGGCCATTCTGACAAATTATAACACCGGCTCGGTATACGTCATTTTTTAATTGGAGTAGGAAGAAGCATAAAAGGTATGAAATTAATATTCTTCCTGGCGGGTAATTATAAGTACTTTACTGTTTCCCGGTCTGACATCCCACAATAAATTTACGCAGTCACCTTTTATAAAAGGTGTCTCAGGCATAACCGTATCGGAATCAGGTGCAAACGGGCCGGTATCCCCGCCGGCCTGGGCAGAATATATTCTCCATGCATACGGCCCCTGTGTTTCGATCAGTTCTCCGCTTATCATCCTGATATCCCCACCGCTTTCTTTTACAAATTCAGGAGGAATTTTCAAAACCCACCCCGGTTCCAAAATAGGATTTTCAAGAGACAATGAATAAGTATCATGATTGAATTTAATTAATTCGCTGACTCTGGAAGTACTCCCCATTTGATTTGCCGCAATTGATAGCAGTGAATCACCGGGTTTTACTACATAGCTTCGCAGGAAATCCTTTGAAAGATTCCATCCGTCATACTGACAATTTACATGAGGAACATAGCCGGATATACTCCGGACTTTTAGAGGAATAACATTTTCTTTTTGAAAACTGCCCTGTTTCGCTTTTCCATAAAGCATATCAGTCAGTTTCATTCCATAACTCATGCCTAAAAAAAATGTAACGAACGGAATAAAAATAAATAGAAATGCGGCCAGAAGTTTTGAAAAAACAGTAACGGAGGCAAAAGCAGGCGGAAGTTTCATTTAGTTTAGTATAAGTAAAATTGACTTTAAACTGAAGCCTCTCATAAATTTATTCCCATATTGTTAATTCTGGAAATTCTTGAATTCATTTCTTTTCCTAAATATTCAAAATCTTCAAATGATGTATAAAAAGTCATAAATCTGATAATTTTTTTGGTGATAGCAGCTTGGTTTTGAATTTCCAACCGGAAATGGTTTAGATATCGTTTCAATTCTGATGTATATAATCGATTTTTGACAAAAATAGTGAAAAAAGAAGGTAAAAATTCCTTGATATTAAAAGAAAATTGCCTTTCGGCAGCCCGTTTTTCTCCCAGGATTTGGAATTTTTTGTTGATGCGGATTTTTCTGCAATCGACCGGAATTTGACTGTTTAGATTACTGATTTTTACATGGAAATAGCGGATATAAATTCTGCTTACCGCACTCTGAAAATGGTTGCAAACCTCATTCAAAATTGAAGCATGCACAATCAAATGACCTTTTATTACATCCCATTTCCATAAATGCTTTTTGGCTGAAAATATTGCTTTAAAAGCCGGGATGTTTTTCCTGGCCGGTTTTAGAAATGTTTGCCTAATCAATCCGGTTGCAGTGATCGATTCGTATGATTCACATAAATAAGGGGTATAACGCAAATTATAACCCCTTCCCTGAAATTTATGCTTATAGGAGGTAGTGCAATAATTTATGTTTAAATTTCCGGAAAAATCAGCGTTATTTTCCAATATTTTCAGCGAGTGAAGATCTGATTCGAAAACAGCCTTGTTCCTATTAATATGGTAGTTTCTTTCACGAAAAGCTTTAAAGTTAAATTTAGTTGTTAATAATTCATGCAAATTAAGATAGTTTATACCAATTTTTGACATTATCTTGATGGACGCTTTCAATTTACCGGCTTCTTCCGGAACAACAGGAGTTTCAATCGTCACTTTTTTGACTATCGTCTTAGCCAGTTTGACCGGTCTGAAATCATATTTTCTGGCGCTCAGGTCAAATCGTATTTCATCCAAACCGGCATTTACTAATCGTCTAAGCCTGTCTTCTGTAGCCAAATCACCGTTGGTATACATCCAAATGTACATTTTCTTCCCGAATTCCGCTTTGATTTTTGAGATATAGGATTGAAGAAGATCAAAGGCAAGCAATGGTTCCCCTCCGGAAAAGGCAACACCTTGGAAATTAAATTTTCTGAGAAAATCGATCAGATCTTCCGGGGAATTGACGTCAATTCCGTCAACAGTCGGTTTTCCGTCTTTCAATTGAGATCTGTCCTGTGGGCAAAAAAAACAGTCTCTCGTACATAATGTATTTATAAAAACGCAGGCCCATTTCCCCGAAATGCAGGCTTGGCAACCCGGGGAAAGACTACCTATAAAAAGTTTAGATTTGTTATTTTCCGGAGATAATAATTTTCCTTCGTGGTAATACTTTTCTATCTGCTGGTATATTTTTTTGTATTGTTGGACTATTTTACTTGATGGGCTTATTTGATTTCCGGGCATTTTGTTCCGCAAGTTCGTCTTGTCCCCAAACTTTTATTCAGCTATACCAGACCAGCAAAAATGAGATTTTAATATAAAATTTCTTCAGTTGCGGAGGCGGTGGGATTCGAACCCACGCGAGCCTTTCAGCTCACGGGTTTAGCAAACCCGCGCAATGGACCAACTATGCGACACCTCCAAAAGCATTTCCGATTATAACATATCATCCGTGGGCGATAACCAATCCCCAGACTTTAACAGCCCCGCCAATTTTTAACACTTTGGCGCACTCTCGAAGCGTTGCTCCGGTCGTAGTCACGTCATCGATCAGGCCGATTTGCTTGCCTTTAATAGTTTGTGGGGTTTTCAGGGAAAAGGCGTTTTTAACATTCGAAAGTCTTGTTTTTTTCTCCAAACCGAATTGAGGCTGGGTAGATCTTATCCTAATTAAATTGTTTGAGGTCTGTTTAATTTTGAGCCTGCCTGCCATCTCACGGACCAAAATTTCACTTTGGTTAAAACCCCTTTCTCTTTGCCTGCCGGGGTAAAGCGGCACCGGAATCAATAAATTCAAACGCAAAAGATATGATGGGCAGCTTTCAAGAAATAAACCGGCTATTTCCGGAGCGAGATCCCTGACCAGACGGTATTTAAGCATTTTCAGTGCTTTTTTCATTATTCCACGGTAATAAGTGGAAACAAAAAGTCCGTCAGGACAAAAATTACTGCGGCAGTTTAGATGGGTCAGTCCGTCAAAGGATGATTTAAGGCAGACCGGGCAGATCAATTTTTCCATTTTGGGGATATGTAAGCGGCATTTTTGGCAGAAATAGCGGCCGATCCTGCCGCAGCCAAGACATCGCCGGGGATAGAATAAGTCAAGAATGCCTGACATGATTTTATTATAAATCCAATCTGAAGTATTATTAGGACATGAAAATCATCAATAAAAAAGCTTTCCATGACTTCGAAATACTGGAAACATATGAAACCGGTCTCGTTTTAAACGGAGCTGAAGTCAAATCGGTAAGAAGCGGCCGAATGTCACTGGAAGGTGCTTTTGTCAGGATTATCGGCAGCGAAATTTATCTGGTTAATGCCCAGATTTTCCCTTATGCTTATGCCCGTCCGGAAAATTATGATCCTAAAAGGAGCCGGAAACTGCTCATGCACAAAAGGGAAATCACCTCCCTGAAGTCGAAATTATCTGCCGACCGTTTGACCTTGCTGCCCCTGGAATGCTATAATTCCCAAAGCTTTTTGAAGCTGAAAATAGGACTGGCCAGAGGCAGAAAACAATACGAGAAAAGGGAGAAATTGAAAAAAAAGGCAGTTGTACGCGACATTGAACGGGCTTTGAAAAGCAAACCGTAAATTGGGGATGCCATGATCGACGGGATTGTACCTTAAAAACTGCAAGCCGAGGTGATTGTACTCGCTAAACCAATCAAAATATAACTGTCGATAATACCGACGAGCTGGAAGAATTAGTTGAGTATGGCGAGAGTCTTCTTGCCAGAGCTCGAGAAGCTTCCGGTGCCCGAAACTTCGCATTCGCGACAGCCTAAGGCCATCAACTCTGTCTTTCTTCGGTGGGATAAGAGCTTGGTGTAAACACAGCCGGAGTGCCCCCTGATAATTGACTGATACCGGGGGAAAGACTAAGTCTTACTCTTACTGTTGATTGTCTGTTGGGACAACAGCAGGAGGAAATTCTTACAACAGACTAAGCTTGTAGATGTTTCTAAGATGCGTCTTCGGACTCCGGATCACCTCCGGACATCTCCACTAATTTTATTGGATTTCTATGGCGTGAATTTTGCTGCCCAGAAGGACGAAAATCATTCCTTCCGCCTCCGAAGCAATTATATCTTCGGCATTTTTAAGTTCTTCCCACTGGTACTGGGACTGGTATAGCCCGTCCTTATCGAAAACCAATATCCTGGATAAGGTCTTATCCAGGATATACAGATTTTCATCTTCATCCGAAGTTGCAATACCGTCTATGGTGGAAATGGAATCGCTGATACCTTTGAAAGCGAAAAGTTCCTGCGCACCTGCGGTAAATTTAAAGATGTCAGCGGCATTTGCCACCCAGATAGATCCGTCGATTGCCAATTCTTTGGCTTGAGATAGATCAGCCTGGACTCCGCTATTTATGTAACTTATTATGGAGGAAAATCCTGATTCGGCAGCAATGTATTTCCAGATGCTGTTATTTTTAACATCCAGTAGGTAGAGATTGCCGCCGAAAGCTTCCATATCAACTATTTCCCCCCAACGGTCGCTTTTTTCTATTACTTTGCTTACTTTTTTGCTTCCTAAATCAACTGAAAAAATACCTTCTTCATTTAAAAAATAGGCGTTGCTTCCGTGTATTGCCAGACTGCTTACAGTCTTGAGGTTATCAGCTCCGGCAACAACAGCAGCTTCTTTGGTTTCGGTTGACAGGAAATAAAGGGTTTTATTGCTTTTGTCCAGGATGGCCTTCTTCTCCTGATAAGCTGACAGGTTATCTGCCTCACCGCCAGCTTTGATAAGCGTAGTATCAAAAAAAACCGGAACTTGCGTCAATTTAAAAATTCTGTAAGCGGCGACCTCGCTGGCAGATACTTTATTCAACCAGTCGTTAACCAGTTTTTGGTCCGGAGAATTCCGTTTACTGTTTTTCAAAAGGCTGCCTAAAGTCAGCTTACTGCTTGATAAGAGTTCTCTGGCCCTGACCGGATTAAGATCCAGAATTCCCTGGGCTTCAGTATATTGTTGTTCTACCGATGCCAATGCTTCCCTGACCTCCTTTGAGCGGGAGGCTTGCTTCATCCTGGCAACTCCGAATGCGATATTGCCCAGCAATAATAAAACCAGGACTGTAATAACCAAAAATGCGGATCTTCTTTTCCTGTTTGCGGGCAAAAAATCCTGCAGTCTGGCTATATTGAAATTTCTGATTCTGTGTTGCCAGTAGGTCAGGAATCGAAATTTACCTGCCTCCTGCTTTAGAGAAATCACCCCTTCAACAGGACTGTTTGCTGCATCCTGATGTTTCACTTCGGCAATCAAGACCGCCGAACCGGCAAAGCTCTGGTTTCCGGACAATTCCGGCGAAAGAACCTCTTCAAATTCCGTCAAATTTTTCAAAGAATAGATTTTATCCTGCAAATTACCCTGCCAGTTTCGGATGAAACTCTCGGAATGGAAAATTATTCTGTCTCCGCTTTTGACCACACCCCTGGAAATGCCCTGTGCTGTCAGTATCCGGCCTGACTTCCCTTCTCTCACCAGAACCGCCACCCCCTCTCCGTGGCAGCCGACAGAGAGACGGTTGTTTTCCAAAAAACCGACGATCAAAACTTTTATATAGGGGTTGCCCTGAAATTCATCCAAAAGGTCACGAATTTCCAGACGGTGATCTTTTTGTGATGTTTGAAAGGCGAGAATTAATTGATCCAGCGCAGCTTTGCCGATATGTGAAGCCAAAACCTTTCCGTCTGTTGCTACCTCCAATAGAACAAATAAGCCGTCCTCCGCAAGACACCCTCCCCATCTCTCATTATCGGATGGAGCGGTAATTTTGGCAGATTTAAGGTACAGCATATTATAAAAATAGAATTACCCAGCCCAGTACAAAAAGTGATGACAGTAAATGAATTACCGTAATAAAGACCAATGAAGGGGAAATCTTTGCTTCAACCACTTTTGACATGACTCTCGTTTGTCTGAAAACAATAATGGCAAACAACAAATGAAAGACCATCATACTGACAGTGAAGATTTTTACGATCAATTGCGGCAGACGGCTTATAAACTGGCCGATCAGCTCATCATTAAACATTTTTATTGGTTCTCCTCCTCTTCCTTGCCCATCAACTGGTTGATGATTCTGACAACTTCATCAGGCTGAGGTACGGCGTGAAACTGGAAGACCTGCTCATTGGCGGCTGTTTGTACAAATACATCTCCGTAATTGAAGAATGCCTGAATAAAACCACCCGTCCTTTGAGTGACATCCTCAACTTTGGAAATTCTCGTCTCGGAAAATTTTTTATGCAGGACGTTCAGAAAGTCGATATCAATTATCCGTTCGTTGGTAACGATGGAAACCGTAAAATACCAGAGTAAAAAATTAACTAAGATATAGCTGAAAGTAAAAAGGTACCAAATAAGAACAATACTGTTGAACAAAAATGGGGGAACCGACGGTATGATTTGATTTAAAAGAACCAAAGGCAAGACAATAACGGGAAAAATGACCAAAGCAAGACCTGTAAAAACCCAGGGAAAATTGGTAATACCGTGCCGGCGAAGCAATAGTATGATGACTTCTCCCGGTTCCTGGGTTTCAAAACGCAGGCCGTCAGGCATGAACATAAACGAAGACATATCATTCTGTTTATTTGATTTAGGAGGAGTTACTTTGACAGAGGTATCCTTTTTCCCTGTTTTGGCAACGAAGATATCCGGCACAAACTACCTACTTTCTTTCTATATTATATAACGGACCGACTATCTGGATATTCGCCGGAGCTCTCAAATTGAAGAAGTTTTTAAATTCAGAAGCGTCAAAGTTTTGACTTCCGGCGTTTCCGTTAATATTTACTGAAGTGGTTTTCCCGCTGCCAAAATCCACGCTGACAGACAGGTCAGATACACTGTCATACGCCGATATGTTTCTTGATGCCAATTCCTGTTTTACACGTTCTTCATTCCAGGTCTCTCCGCCGTATGGGTGCGGTTTGTCAGTCTGGTATAAATGTTCGCCCAGCGCATTATCATGTTTTGTCAAAAGTATTACATTTACTATATCGGCTACTTCCTCCGCTTTTAACCAGGCTGTCTTGGCATATTTTTCACGTGCTCCCCAATCACAATAAAACCAGGGGGACTCTTTGTCGTAAGCCCGGTCGTTCAATTCACTGAAATTGCCCGGATTGCCTCCTTCTCCGTCAAATTTTCCTAAATTCAAAATATATCCGCCATGTGTTGAAGCATATTGGGTAAAACCGGGACCGCCGCCATCCATCAGGACCCATCCCGAAGTAAAGTTCACTGCCTGTTCCCAATTGCCTCCTTTGGGATCCGGTTTGAAAACCTGGCACTGTTCTGTAGTACAAATTGGTTTTGAACCGTTCTGGGTTACATTCAAGGCATAGGATCTCGCCGCAACAGCCTGAGCTTTTAATACGGCCATATTATTGTCAGTCCACGAATCCGGAACTTCATAAATTCTTTTTACGTAATCCTCGATCGAACCTGACCATCCAGTGGTTGTTGATATCTGCACATTCCTGTCATAATCTTTTTTGAGTGACAGTCCGGGATAGTATTCCTGTAAAATTTTCTCCTCATTTTGTCCTTTCTTAGCACGCCCCCAGGCACCGTATTGGTTAAGCCCGTTCCGGTGGGGAGCCCCATAGGTAAAAAAGGCGATTCTCGGTGAAAAACCGGGATCAATGTCTCTGTCGTCGCTGCAACCTCTGACGGAGGATCCGGCAGACCTCGGAATGTTTAAACTGGCCAATCTTTGAGAGACTAATTGCTGCTGCCGGGCGGATAACTGTGCAATTTGAGAGCTTAACACATTTTGATATTTTTTAGCTCCTTCAATTTCATTTCCCAGGAAATCAGCCTGTTCGTCTGTTTCCTTCTTTATCGCAGCCAGTCTTACTTTTTCCTTTTCCAAATCTGCTTTTTTCTGCTCCAGATCCTTGATATACAATACTACCTTGACGATGGTATCGCGGTCATTTTCAATGACTTTTTTCTGATAACCGAACTCCCTGACCGCTTCAGACAGATTCTTGCCAAAGATCAGAAAAAGTCTTTGGGTATAAAATTGAGTGGAAGTAATATATATCTTCCGGACTTTGTCGCTCAACAGTTCCTGGGCAACTCCCAATAGCTCCTCGCCCTCAGATACGTCTTTTTCTTTCCTGGCTACTTCAGCTTCTATGCCTTTTATCCTGTTTTGGATTTCCGTTAGGTTCTGTTTCAGTTTATCCAGATTTTTTTCCAGCGGAGTTGTGGCTGATACGGACAGCTGCAAAGCATGTTTCAGGTCGCTGAGTTTTTTCTCCAAATCGGAAAGTTCATCTGCCCGGACTGACTGGACAAACCAAAGGGAACTAAGGAGTATAAGTAAGGTGAAAATAAATATTTGAATCTTATGAAGCATCGGTTGTGAATGGATTTCTGTTTCTGCTACACTGAAAATAATGCCCAGGCTGATTCTGGTTTTATTCTTATCGTTCGCTGTCTCACTGTTCATTATATCACCAGTTCAGGCACAGCCAGCTACACCCACGGGTATACCGACATGTGATCTTTGCGGCTGGTGCAACCGCAGCGTCAACCCGAAGCCTTCTGATTGGGATGCCTGCCAGGCATGTTTATATACAGCGGGCGGACTGCCCAAACCACATACATATTTTACGGTTTTAGGCTGCTTCTCGACTAATCCAGCCGATTATGTCCAGCAGCTTCTGTCAATTGTTTTTTCCGCAGCCGGGGGCATTGCCTTTTTGGCTGTTCTGGCAGGCAGCGGTATGGTCCTGACCTCCTCGGGCAATCCTGAGAGGCTGAAAGATGGCAAAGATATAATTGTTTCCTCTATCCTGGGCATACTCATCATCCTCTTCGCCGTCTTCCTTTTAAGAGTGGTCGGGGTGGATATCCTTAATATTCCCGGCTTCAGCTGATTTAAATGATAAAAAAATTATTTATCTTCCTTGTTTCACTGATCCTTCTTTCTTTATTTCCGAAAACCGTCCGAGCCCAACCGTTTGACTGCGGCTTTAAAATTGACTGTGTTGATCCTGTCAATTGTAAACCAGATACCAATTCAAAAAGTATTTTTTCCGGAACAAATAAAGTTAAATTCAGCTTTGATCTGAAAACGATTCCTGCTGCCTTTTGGGACAGCTATCTTGATTACGATCCGGCAAACGGCATCCCGGACATACTTGAAAAAAATTTAAATTCTTTCCCGGATTCATCCGCAAGTTGTTATAACAGAATTCAATGGCCGAAAGATAAAGAAGACGTTGTCACAGATGAAAGGCCAATGGGATTACTGGATTGCGGTTTTCAACTTTTAAAGAAGGGAGGATCCATCGGAGAACACAAATTCTATTTAAGAAGCAGGGATACCAGTCATAATTGGTTTGATATTTGTGTAGGTTCCTACAATATCGTGGAAATTACAATTCCGGTAACAATCGAAGTCACTTCATTAAACGGCAAAGAAGATGTTAATTCTGAATGGAAAGTTATAGTAACATTTCCGGACAAGACAAAGGCCATTCCCATATTCAGAACAAATCTTGATAATCAGAACTTGAATACTCATCCTGCCCCCAGCAGTATCAAGGATCAAGGTACACTCTCCGTAGGATCTGATAATTCCGATATAGAATTTACCCTAAAGCCGCTGGTTGAAGGCGCTCACACCATAGATTTAATCAAATTTGGAACTTCGGAAATTATCGCATCAAAAACATTTGAAGTCGTAAAAACAGGAACAATTACCTGTAAGGAACCTAATAAGTGTATGCCCCAAATGAACACTTGTACTGAAGCTCTCGAAGGATTTTGCGGCACAGGGACAGGATATAAATGCTGTATAGTAGCAGACGCACCTATATGTAAGGACTGCGGATCGGGCAAGATTCCCTGCGAGGCAGCTGCCTGCATGGATTGTTCTATTTGTAAGATAGCCGATCCTCCTGAACCGTTACCCTCTCTGGCTCCCATTTGTGAACAGGTTGATACCCAATTTCGGACTTCCTGTAAAAATTGTTTTGACAAAGGACAGATCTGGACTGCGGTAGGCTGCATTTCCACTGATTTAGGAACCTTTATCTCCGACTTTTTATACGGAACAGGCTTGAGGTTTGCCGGAGCCATAGCTTTCCTTTACTTTCTCTACGGGGCATTTCTTTATTTAACCTCAGGGGGCAATCCGGAAAGGGTGGCTATGGGCAAAGAAGTCATCGTCTCATCCTTGTCAGGATTGCTACTTCTGATATTTTCCCTGTTCCTCTTAAAATTGATTGCTGTCGACATATTGGAAATACCCGGATTTACCAAGTAAGAGTTATAATGATTCTATGTTAACTTTAATTGCTCAGGGCTTAAAACTCCCGGGAGCAACAACCGCCATTCAGGGTCCTCTGAAAGGTACGAAATTCACCAATCTTTCTTCACTTATTTCAAACGCCATTCCTTTGATTTTCCCGATTGCAGGCTTGATTCTATTTGCCTATTTGATTTGGGGAGGCTTTGATTTCCTGACTTCTCTGGGAGACCCAAAAAAAGCGGAAGCGGCCAAAAATAAAATCACTTACGCCGTTCTGGGATTTTTTCTGATTTTTGCCGCTTATTGGATTGTCCAGCTGGTAGCTTACTTTTTCAAGTTAAAGCCTATCTGATTACTCCCACTCCATGGTTGCCGGAGGCTTGGTAGTGATATCGTAGACGACCCTGACTACTTCAAAGACCTCGGCCACTATTCTTTCGGAAATCCTTTCCAAAACCCGGTAGGGAAGTTTAACCCAATCTGCGGTCATGGTATCTTTGGACTCTATCACCCGCACGGCAATAGTTTCTCCGTATTTTCTCTCATCACCGGTGACTCCGGTTGATTTGACGCCGGTAAATACGGCAAAAGCCATCCAGATTTGTTCATACAACCCGGCTTTTTTAATTTCCTCGACCACGATCGCGTCCGCCTTTCTCAGGATATCCAGTTTGTCCCGGGTGACTTCTCCGATGATCCTGACGGCAAGCCCCGGACCGGGAAATACATGTCTGAAAATAAACTCATTTGGTATTTTCATTTTTTTGGCGAGCAGCCTCACTTCGTCTTTATAAAGCATCCGCAGGGGTTCAATAATTTTGAAACCGTGTTTTTCCGGCAGGCCGCCGACGTTATGATGTGTTTTAATTTTTTCTGCATGCTCCGTGCCTTTGCTTTCAATGACATCAGGATATATGGTCCCCTGGACCAGAAATCCGGCACCGCTTTTTTTGGCATTTTCCTCAAATACGCGGATAAAAGTCTCACCTATGATCATCCGTTTTTCTTCCGGATCAATAATGCCTTCCAGTTTTTTTAAAAAGATTTCTTCAGCCCTGATTACCTTCAGCCGGAAAGGGAAATGTTTTTTGAAGCTGTCAATTACCTGATTTGTCTCATTTTCCCTCATTAAACCGGTATCAACGTAGAAACACACCAGATTGCTTCCGATTGCCTGATAAGTCAGATATGCGGCAACGGTCGAATCAATGCCGCCTGAAAGGGCACAGACCGCTTTGTTTTTGCCGATTTTTTTTCTGATTTCCTCTGTCATCTGTATAATATCAGCGGTTTTTATATCAGCCTTTTCCCGGCAAATATCAAAAATGAAATTGGACAATATCCGGCCTCCGTCTTCCGTATGATGGACTTCCGGATGGAATTGAATGGCGTATTGTTTTTTTGATTCATCGGCGAAAGCGGCAATTTCAACAGAGGGTGTCGAGCCGCTGATTGTAGCACCCGGTGGGACTTTGACTGCCTGATCGAAATGGCTCATCCAGACTCTCATTTCTCTATTCAGTCCTTTCAGCAATTTGTTTTGGGCGGCAATCCGAAAAACGGTCGGCCCGTACTCTTTTTTCTTGCCGGGAGTTACCCGTCCGCCCAGTTGATGTGCCATCAGCTGCAAACCGTAACAGATGCCAAGAAATGGGATTTGAAAGTTGAAGATTTGCCGGTCGATAAGAAGCGCCTGTTGTGCATAAACCGAAGACGGACCCCCGGAAAGTATTACCCCTTTTGGCTTAAATTGATTGGCAGCTGAAACAGCATCATTAGGCAGGACTATTTTCGTCTCAACTCCCAAATCCCGTACCCGGCGGCCGATCAGATGGGCAGTTTGGGATCCGAAATCAACAATTAATATCATTTTCTAATTAAAATATCGTGCGGATGGCTTTCTGTAAGCGAGGCCTGGCTTACTTTCATAAGCCGGGTTTTTTCCCGAAGTTCTTCCACGGTTTTGACACCGGCATAGTACATGCCTGATTTAAGTCCTCCCATAAGCTGGTTTACCACATCCTCAACCGGACCTTTGAAGGGAACGAGTCCTTCAACCCCTTCAGCTAACAATTTTTTTTCCTGTCCTTTCCGGTATTCCTGGCCGTATCGTGCGCTGCTGCCTTCTTTCATGGCGGCAATCGAACCCATGCCCCGGTAAGACTTATACTTTTTCCCGGACACTACCACGACTTTGCCGGGAGCCTCCAGACTGCCGGCTAAGAGGGAACCGGTCATAACCAGAGCGGCACCCGCAGCTATGGCTTTGACAATGTCTCCTGATAAACGCAATCCGCCGTCGGAAATAACCGCTATTCCGTATTTTTTGGCAATAGCGACAGTCTCAAGTACGGCTGTAATTTGCGGCACTCCCATGCCTGCAACTATCCTGGTCGAACAAATGGAGCCGGGACCCATACCGACCCGCAAAGCCTGGGCACCGGCTTCAATTAAGGCTTTGGCTCCGGCGGCTGTGGCTACACTGCCCGAAACCAAGGCTGTATCGGGATATTTGTCCGCAATAAAGCGGGTTGCTTCGATTACCCATTTTGAATGGCCGTGGGCGCTGTCAACCACTAACACATCGCAGCCTGCCGAAACCAAAGCAACAGATCTATCTTCAAAATCCCGGCCGACGCCGACTGCCCCTGCTACCAATGCTGTTTGTTTTTTGGCAAGGGCAATTTCCTTTTTTTGGGCATCTACCGTCAGATTTCGGTGGATAACGCCCAAACCGCCCAGTTTGCCTAAAGCTATAGCCATCTCCGAAGTTGTCACAGTATCCATTGGGGCAGATATTAACGGCATGCCCAGCTTTATTTTGGAGGTTAAATTTACCGAAATATCAATCTCATCCCTTTTTATTTGGCTGTAATTGGGCAGTAACAGTACGTCGTCAAATGTTAAACCGACATCTTTAATTATTTTTTGGCCGAAATAATCAAGCTGATCCATCTTTGATAAAACTTGCTTTCCGGGCAACTTTGGTCGCCTCCCGCAAGTCCTCCCTGGTTAAAATATTATTCTTCTCCAAAAGCAGATATTCGTTTTTCAGATTGGTCATCAGCATTTCCGGTCCGTCGGTATTGACTGTAAATAAAACCCGGTGTTTTTTCAGCCGGTGGAAGATATCCCTGAATTTGGACAGGTCAGCTACTACCCCGGTATGGATATTGGAACTGGGACAAACTTCCAAAACAGTACCCCTTTCCCTTAATATATTCAAAAGGCTGTCGTCTTCAATCGATCTTACTCCGTGTCCGATCCGGTCCGGAGACAGAAGCTCAACTACTTTTCTGACTTCGTGAGCGTCAGTGGCTTCACCGGTATGAATGGTTATGCCTAGACCTTTTTTTCTGCAATCATTTATGAGCGGCACCAAAGTAGAAATATCAAATGATTTGGCAATCGGTCCGGCCAAATCAATGCCAACAACTCCCCGTCTGGCATATTTGATGGCTTTTTTGGCCAGGATGGAATTTAATTTCACGTCAAAAGTCCGGTCGAAACAAATAATCAGACCTGCTCTGATCGGGTATGCCAGCATAGCCCGCTCCATACCGTGTATGGCAGCCAGAATTATATGATCCAGATCCCTTTCCCCGCCCCGGTTTCTTTTCATCGGATTAAACCTTATTTCCAAAGTGGTGATGTTGTTTTTGCGGTAAGCACCGGAAGCGATCGAATAGACACTTTTATCAATGGCTTCAGGCGATGACTGGATTAGTTCCGTCCAGGTGAATAAATCAAGATATTTCTGATAGGTAGTTTTGCCTGAGACTGTGATCAGTTTTTCAAAATCCCAGTAGTTTCTTGTGGGGAGTTTTATGCCCTGATCATTGGCTATCTCCCACATAATGGCCGGATCAACAGCCGAACCTATATGTACATGTAGTTCTGTTAATTCCCCCCAGTTAAGCTGTGTTTTATTATCGGTCATCTTATCAGTTATTATATACTTTCTTTAAATATACGATTAGTTTAGCAGGCGGCAATATTTGGGAAACAAAATTAGTCACGGTAATGTCTTTTACTTTCGCATAAGACAGTATGGGTTTTTTTAAGGCTAAGGCAAAACCGATTTCCACGGTGACTGCCGGTCCCAGATAGGCATTTTTATTAAAGATATAGACGATATCGCTTTTTCTGATATTATCCAAATGGGCAAAAGCCCCTTCACCTTCCCATTTGGTTAAAGTTTTCAAATCGTACTTATCTTTCAACACTTCCGGCTTGTGTCCGTAACGGATATGTGACGGCTGAGGCACTATCACCTTGTATCCCAGTTTTCTGATATCCCGGGCAACCCGTTCCATCTGATTATAGAATTTGAAGCTGCCGCAAAAACAGACTGTTTTCATATGTTTTTCCGCCCCATAAAAAAACCCGGCCTCCGGCCAGGTATTAAAAATTTCGCTTCAGTTGAACCACTTAAGTTTATGGCAACCATGTTTAATCATATCATATGGCTGATGAAAAAATCAACTTTGTGCTACAATAAATCATATGCTGTTTATTCCCTTCATCCTAGTGATTCTGTTTATCCTTCTCTTAAAAACCCTGGTGGTTATCGACCAGTATGAAAGAGGTATCGTACTGACGCTTGGCTCATATTCATACACTTTACAGCCGGGCTTAAAAATCCTGATCCCGATCGTCCAAAGGATCATTAAAGTTGACATCAGAATCACCACTTCGGATATTCCCCAACAGGAAGTGATTACCAAAGACAATGTGCCTGTTGGCATTAATGCGGTTGTTTATTTTCAGGTCAGCAAACCCGAAGCAGCAGTTCTAAAAATCCAGGACTTTACCTATGCCGTAACCCAATATGCCCAGACAGCCTTAAGGGATGTCATTGGTCAGGTGGAATTGGACAGCCTTTTGACTGACAGGCAGAAAATTGCCGATGAAATTAAAAAAATTGTGGACAGTGAAACGACCGAATGGGGCGTTGATGTTACAGCCATAAAAATCCAGGACATTGAACTGCCGGCGGACATGAAAAGGGCGATGGCCAAGCAGGCTGAAGCGGAACGTGAAAGACGGGCGACTATAATCAGATCCCAGGGAGAACTGTCAGCTTCGGCAAACCTCAAAAAAGCCATGGACCACATGTCCTCATCAGGGGCAATTTCTCTGAGAACACTGCAGACGATTGAAGCAACTACGGCCAATCCCGCCAGTACGATTATTTTTGCCGTGCCGATTGAAATTATTGAAGGACTTAAGAAGCTGGGCGGTAAATAAAATCCTTATTTAATTTCTTTCAAAAATTCCTCGGCAAGTTTTGCCGTTGCCCCGGATGCCTTATAAAACTCTTTCCAGACAACCACAATATCCGCATCGTTGAAAATAGCCCTCTGGACTTCACGGATAGTGTCTCCACCGGCGATGGCGATCATGGTATTGTAGCTGGCCCTGACTTTATTGATTTGGATATAGGGTATCGGTTTGTTTTTATTGTAATGCTCCTCATCGACACCCCGGTGCAGGACGACAACAGCCGGCAGTTTTTTCAGTTTCCTCATAATTTTTATCGGCTGATCGACATTCATCATATCAAGCATACTGTCCAGATTGTTTTTTTGGCAGCTTTCAATAAAAGCGTCTATGGTTTCGACAGGAGCCAGTCCCAAAGCAATGGCTGCCGAGGCACCGGCTTCTTTGGCCATGGCAACTTCGGTAACACCGCGGTCCATGGTTTTTAAATCGGCGACTATATATGACATAAATCCGTTGGCAGTATTTTTCCAGCTCCAGCGGGCGCGCAATGAACGGATCGCTTCCAATCCGTATCTTTTGATAAGAGGTGTACCGGCTTCAATCAATATCCGCTCGCTGGGAGGCAGACTGTCGATGATGGAATAAGCTTCGCTTAAAGTGCTGTTTAAAGCAATCTGCAGATAGCGTTTCTTCCGGTCGAGCATCTTCTTCCTATTTTATAGCAAGTGTCTCACTTATCAACCATAAACCAGGCCCAACCGCCACCCTCTTTTTGGCGGTAGCTGAACTTCATGCCTTCATCTATTGTGAATTCAAAGGAATCCGTAAACTGCGGATCTCCTTCCCAGCCTCCTCCGTCCTTGTAATTGCTGTCTTTGCTTATTTTCAGCTGTAGTGGATTGATGTGATCGCTATCCTCTATCACTTCAATCATATATTTCTTGTCTCCTATATATATGTCCAAATCACGCTTGCCTATCCTATGCAGGTAGAGATTCCTGGACCCGTCTTCGAACTCATCGGATATTTCCATTTCACCGGAAGGCTGGACGGGCGGATTTGATTCTTCCGTTTTTTCAGCAGATTTATTTCCAGCTTCCTGCTTTCCATCCTCAGATGATTTTGTCTCCTGTTCATCCTTTTTGGTAGACGACTCATCTCCGCTTCCCCCCGTATTATTATCTTTATTTTTGCCCGCCTTAGATAATGCGCTTTCTTCATATAGAATAATTCCCTGAGCATCAGCTTCCTTCTCAATCCAGTAAACTTTACCCGCCTGCCAGATCTTGCGGAAATAAATGCTGTCATTTTTGTCCTTTTCGGACCACATACCCAGTACATACTCAACCAAAACCTGCGCACCCGCACTCATGTAATTACTGCTTACATTACGGGCTCCGTCATGATAATCCCAGATAACTTTCCTTAACACCTCTTCTCTTTCTGCCGAATTCAGATTCCGGTCTTCATTTAAGGATGATTTTATTTTGCCGGTATAATTGTCGGTTAACATGCGGATCAGAAGCGTTGCCATTTTAATATTCAGCTCTATAGGGTCAGAAGGAATCGGATCACCACGATTGGTAAGGTGTTTAAGCATTAACTCTTTTGTAGCCGGCATAACCTGCATTAAGCTTGTAGCGTCTTTATTACTAAGAGCATCCCTGTAAAACCCTGATTCTACCAGCGCAATAATTGCCGTCATACCTGGATCGACTCCATAATTCTTTCCTTCACTAATAAATATTTCCCAATACTTATCAACAACTATAGGCAGCCATTTTATATTTGATTTATTTGTTCTGCGGAGATTATCATAATTCCGGGGTACATCAGAAAATTCACCACTATTTTCAGTATTATTTTTCGTTTGTGAATTTCCAGTATTACCGTTACATGAGCTTAATATTAATTGACCAATTCCGACAGCCAAAAGTTTTAGACTGTCTCTTCGGTTAAAAACTTGCTTTGAATTTCCCGGATCAGTAATTTCCTGATCAGTAATTTCCTGACCGGCAGGATCAGAAACCGGCAAGGTTAGCAGTTCTTGCCAAGTAATTTTTGTTGTTCTGGTATCTGTTTCCATGGATCAGGAATTATATCATATACTATAGGTTAATATTAAGACTGATAAGTAACAGGCTGTATAATGTGAGAATGCGTATTTTGGCCGGATTGATGTTGCTATTGGCAGCGGTGATGGTCGTGAAGATAGGCGAAAACCGTAAGAAACTGCCTGATGAAATTATCCTGCCGACACCAGCGGTCTCCCCTTCAGCGGTAAATGAAACCCCCCCTAACGGAAATTTAATAACCGTTGATTACGGAAATAACAGTTATAAAATACTAGCCGTCAGAATCACTGCCGGTGATACGCTTAGCCTTATCCCCAATTTCGAAAAGCAGCAGGACGCCGAAACTCTGGCAGAAAGCAACATCTGCCGGACGGCAATAAACGGCGGGTTCTACCGAGAAGATAATTCACCGCTCGGCCTTTTTTACAGTAACGGTAATCTTCTTAGCAAACAAATTAAAAGCCAACTTGTAACCGGATTTTTCTGGCAGGACTTAAACGGAAATCGCGGCTTCGGCAGGGAACTGCCGGTTACGGTATCTGAAACTGATTTTATTATGCAAACAGGACCTTATATTCCGGTCGGTGATTACCGATTGAAACTTGTGCAGGATGAACATGCAAGACGGTCAATGGTTGCAAAAGATGATAAAAATAATTTTTATCTGATATCGGTAATTGATGGGGAAAATTCCTATGCCGGTCCCCTTTTGGCCGACCTGCCGTCTATCTTCTCCCAGCCGAAAATCCAAAACCGGATATCATTTACGGAACTTCTGAACCTTGACGGGGGCAGTGCTTCATTCTTTTACGATAAAGGGGCTGAAAATTCAGTTATCTTGTCTTCACTAACTCCCGTCGGCAGTTTGCTTTGTCTTAAAACAAATTAAGTTCTTTTTGGATGTCATCCAGATCTGCGTCTATTTCATCCAAATTCAAATCATCCAGCTCTCTTAATAAAGCGTCATATTCGTCGCTTGTTTCAAACGTGGACAGGGAAATCGATGAAGCGTCGGAAGCATCTCCTGACTTCCCCTCCTCATTGGTATTCTTTGATAAATTACCGATTATACCTGCTGAAACCATACCAAACGAAGCCAATACCAGAACCACCAATCCGAGGATTAGATAACGGTATTTCCTGCTGATAAGACTATTGTTTTTGGCCATCTGTCTTCCTTAAAATTAAACCCATTTCCTGAAGCTCCCTGTGATAATCGCGCAATTCCTGTTTCAGATCGAAATATTTCTTGACCTGGCCAAAATTTATGTTTTTTATTAAATCACTGCTGGATAAACCGGGCAATTCTGCAAGACTCTGTCTCATCTGGTCAAGTAGCCTGTTAAGTGAAGCACTCGTTGTTTCCGCTTGGGAAATTCTGTTTTCAACTGATTGTACGTCTTTTCCTTCACTTTTGAGCCTTTCACTGATAGATTTGATACGCACAAGAACCTGATCCAGCCTGCTTATTTTGTCGGCAAATTTATCCAGCAATTGCCTGACTAAACGGATTATCTTTGAGTTTTTGTCTTCAAAGTTGCCTGTAATTGACTGGCCGGCTGTAACTGTCAGCGGTAGAAGTTTGCTGCAGTCCAAAATATCCCTGGCCTGGTCGGCCTGGTTGAGATTAGAATCGCTTTCGCGACCCTGTTGGCATTCCAATGAAAGCATGGTAGTGCCGTTTCTTAAAGCTTTCAGATTTAAAATTGCCAGCGCCTCCGGCTGCCGGTTGCCTTTGGCGTAAGCTACACTAGTCTGCCAGCCGCTGACCAGGTACGTATTCTTTTTTTCGGTTAATTTGCTTCCGGCAACATTTCCGAAAAAACCGCCGTTTTCAACCGAAGTGATTGAAAGGAAAGTTTCATCAAAATTAATCAGGGCATCAGCGGCAATAACACGAATATCTTGAGTATTTACATTGATGGCGATGCGGAAGCTGCTGCCTGCCGCAATCGGGCCTCCGGTTAAAAGCTTCATCTCCATTTCCTGTGCGGAAACTGTGGCGGGGATAAAAAGGCCGAATAGAGATAAAACGAATATTAACAAAAGCTTGCGGGCAGACATAGGCTCTGAATTAAAGATAGCGTAAATTCACTTAAGAAGAAAGGTGTATTTCAAAACTGGAAATGAGTGGACCTGGATGGAATCGAACCATCTTCTGGTTTTTATAAGAAACCCGTTCTAACCGTTGAACTACAGGTCCATTAACAGGCTGTATTATAATTTACCTGCATAATGGTCCGCAATTGCTTTGATCCCCATAAGTATTTCTTCTTTTAAAACCGTATTATTTACTACTAACCCGCATGTCCCGTGTCCATACCCTTTTTGATCAATTTCTTCTCTCTTGCTTTTTTTTATATAGGGATTCATAAATTGTTCCAATGGTAGTTTTAACTCTTTACTCCAATAAGTTCGCTCTTTATTAATGTTCATATCTGAATATAGATGTATATATACCTTAATTTTTTGAACCGGGATACGCAAAATGTTTCTTAACCAAAATAAATAAAACTTGATTACGGCAGGATCAGTATTGTTTAATGAAACTTGTCCACCTGTTAATCGTTTATTTCCTTCTCCCCAATAAAGAAACAATCCTGCAAAATAAAGTTCTTTTTTATTTAAAGGAATTAATTCTTTTTTTTTCTGAAAATAAGTTTCCTGTAATCTGAGATTTCTTTTTTTCTTCTTGGTAATAATTGTTTTTTCAATGGCCCCTAGCTTCCTGTTTTTTTTATTACTATCTAATATTTTTAGTTGCGCTTCAGTCAATGGAAATTTTCCGAGCCAATCAGATAAAGTACTTTTAGGTAATTTTAATAAACTCCTAATTTCAGTATAAGTTTTACCTTCTTTCCTTAATGCAATAGCTTGTTGACGTTTCAGCACCCGGGTCATAAACGAACTATAATAATAATCCTCAAGGAATTAAATTAAGTGTACGAAAATGGGAAAAAGAATGTCAACTTACAGCTTTGCTCTTTGGGCAATCTCGGCTTCAACAAGCTCCCTGGGGCGGCCGTATTTGAGCCGGGACAACTGGAGAATAGCTTTGGCTACTTGCGGATTCTCCATTTTTTTCAGTTGGGACATATCTTTACGCATGTCTACCGAAAACGCCGGTACCGGTTTATTGCCGATTATTGTATTGATATACGCATTATAAACATCGACATTAATCAGGTCGTTTTCGTTAAAAACAGGAGTAAACCAATGCTGTAAATAATTGGCATCGGTAACCCCCACCCGGAAAGTAACCAGGGTTCCGACATTGCCGAATACCGCATTTTTAACTTCCTCTTCCATCTGGCCGATAAACTGGTTGGCGACGCACAAATTCAAACGGAATTTCCTGGCTTCTGAAAGGATTTGGGCAAAATCAGGTGTGGCGAAATTCTGAAATTCGTCGACATAAAGGAAGAAATCCTTGCGCTGGTCTTCCGGCGTATCCACCCGGCTCATGGCAGCTACCAATATTTTGGGGACCATGATTAGTCCCAAAAAAGAGGAATTTTCTTCGCCCAGTTTTCCTTTAGCCAAATTGACAAGTAGTATCTTACCCTCATCCATGACTTTGCGGAAGTCGAATGCGCTTTTGCTTTGGCCGATAATATTACGCATCAGTTTATTGGTGACGAATCTGCCGAATTTTGAAACGATGTAATCCAAAACCTCAGATTTGTGGAAATCAGAAGTCTGAGCTATCTGGTCTGTCCAGTACCGACGCACAATCGGATCCTGAACTTTAGGCAGGAGTTCCTGAACATAGGAAGAATCTGTGAGTACCCTAACTACCTCGACAAAAGATGCTCCCGGTTCAACCATTATGGTCAACATGGCATTTCTGATAGCGTGTTCAAACCGGGGTCCGATTATGCCGGTTTTTTGAGGATCGTAAAGTTTGTACATCAGTCCGATAATGGATGAGACAATATAATGTTTCTGCTCTTCGGTATTGGCTTCCAGCATATTTAATCCCATTGGCCTCTCCGTATCTGACGGATCGAAATAAATTACATCCTCAGCTCTCTCCGGAGGAATCAACGGCAATATGCCTTCGACTAAATCCCCGTGCGGATCGATTGCCGCCACACCTTTGCCTGCTCTAATATCCTGAAGTATCATTTCCTTTAGAAGAACGGATTTGCCTACGCCTGTTTTTCCGATGATGTAGACATGGCGGCGCCTGTCATCCAAATCCATATAAATTTCCCGGGATATTCCCCTGTAACTGCTTTTTCCTAAATATAAGCCTGATTTGGAAACATCCGGCGGAGCCGGTGCCCTTTTGGAAGTCACCCAGTTAATATGAGGTGTTTCCACGCTCTTATTGGGAAAATGAAACAAAGTCGCCAATTCTTCGGATGTTAAGACACTGTACTGTTTACGGGGCCAATTCATTATCGGAAAATAACGGTAGATAAAATCAACTACAAAGGAACTTTTGAACATAAGCTTGGCCGAACCGATGTGATTTTGGTCTGAGGAAAATTGGGCAAAAACGGATTCGATATTATGCAGATGCATTTTGGCCGATTCCAAACTGGAGGATGATACAACTACTCTGATAGTTGTATAAAAGCCCGGTTTGGAGACTTTATTTTCTATAGACTCAAGTACTTTATGATCAACATTGTAATGGGCTTTTTCCGGATTGGCTTCGTTTTTTTTAATGCTGGAAATGTAGCTTTTGCCGGCAGTTTTCCATTTGCCGTCAGCCGGAGTGACTAAAATTTGGATTGAAACTCCTTCACCGGTCTGCATTTTTCCGACAGTTGATGTGATTGTTGACAAAGGATCGACAGGCAAATCCTTGAATGTTTTCATCGGCAGGTAATCAGGCCCTTTTAAAATGTATGATCCGAAAGCTACTTTTCCCTTGTCCTCGAAAATATTGTACTCGTCTACCTCCCTGATTTCCGCCCCGGGATACATACCATAAATTTGTTTTTCCAGAAGGTCCCGGAGGTGATGATGGACGGAAACATAAAAGCGGATATCACCGGGACGGCCGACTATTTCGAAGGAGATGTGATCCTTAAGTTTCATAAAGGACAGAAAACCGCCGTGAGAGAGAGATGACAGGGATGAAAAGAATTGTTCGGCGGCGTCAATTTTAACCTCATTATCCTTGGGGACGGAAATTTGTAAAAGAACGAATTCCAGACTCTGTTTCTCCCGGTTACGATACTTCCACCAGATAAAAATTAAATAAGCAAACAGGATAAGAAACAAAATCAGGAAAATCAGGACCGTAAAAGTGATGCCGAAATTGATCAGTTGGTCAACCAATATAGTTGTATCTGTTTCCATAATAGTTAGTTTTTATATTTTTACACGAACTATCTTACCTTGAATGTTCCTGAGAACGAGATGTGCTTTTTTAAGTTTTCTGATACACCACTCCGACAGCCACCTGATTGTATTTCCAATGGATAAACGCCTGCCTGAGTAAATCGCTTCATCACTTAAAGGCATAGAATGAGCTGACGGGGGTTTTGAAGCAGGAACGGTAACCGGACTGCCGTTTGCGGTAACACCTAATTTTTTAACATCCGGAGGCAGTTCTATGGTTTCTCCGATTTTAACAACTCCCGCTTTTTCTACTTCAGGGGCCAGAACAACTTCCGATGATACCTGTTCCAATTTGTCGGTAACTGCCAGCTTCATTTTTTCCGCTTCTTTGCCTCCGGAAGAAATTATATTGGACGGCTGTACCGGCTTTTGAGAAAAACCTGTTGTTTTTGACTGATTGGTTGAGTCATCCTGATTAGTTGCGGCAGGCATTTTATTTTTTTAACTTTCTTTAAAAATTTTAAGCACGGAAAGATATTTTGCTGATATTGATTTTTTAGCTTTAACAGGCATTTGCAGGAAACTGAAGATGGAAAAAAACAACGGCACGAAAACCAAATTACCTATTAAGTTCATCTTCAGAAACGGCAAACCCAATAGATAAGCATCCAGCAGTCCGCCAATTGTTTTGGCATACATACGCTGGTCATCCAGATACCAAACGCCAAAATTTGTCCAAAGGTAAAAAAAGACGGAAGCAGTCCCGGCTGAAACCAATGAAGAAATCAACAGTCCGGATTTCCTTTTCTTTTTATAGAAAACCAGAAAACCGGCAAAACCGATAAATAAATAGGCACTCCAGGTGAATAGAAAAATCAGGCTGTTTCCCAGAATTACATCTGAAACCGCCATAGAAGTTAAAGGTACGGCGATAGCCCAAAACAACCCGAGGTAGGCGCCTGATACCAGTGCCCCTGAGGTGATCATTTCGATATTATCACCCAAATGAAATATTGTCCTGAAGAGAATACCGGTGGCAATCAGAACCAGGGCAGCGGACATTTTCGATCCTTTGTCCGAAAACAAAGGGAGTTTTCCTGTATGCATTATTAGTTATCGGCTTTGACATACTCCCATTCGACGGCTTCACCTTTTTTCAGAGTATATCTGTCAGCCGCTATTTTACCAGCTTGACCATCTATTTTATATGTCCAATAGCCACCGGAAGAATTTGAAATTTTGTTAACGGACTCAACCATAAGTCCGTATTTATACTCTTTGGTAGAAATTTGCCAGCCCTCACCTTCAGCTATTTTCTGCAGCGCTTCAAACGGAGTTTTTGAAGAATATTCTTTAACGACGGTATCGCCTGTTCCGAATTTAACAATTACTTTATTTAAGCCAACAGGCTCCTCTATCAGTTCTTTAACTGATTTTTCATAACGGTTTTCTTCGGCCGGAGCGGATTTATTTGCGGTTTTTTCTTCTTTTAAGAATAATGACTGTCCGAAAAATACCAAGCCCAGGACAACCAGTAATAGTATTACTATCAAATTGCGTCTTTTTTTGGCTTTTGAAGCTTTCATATTAGTCCTTTCTTATCTTATTTTGTCACAGACTCATATCAGGTACAAGATGAGAAACTATACAGGTATATCACGCTGAATTGCGGTATTTTTTCAGTCTGACTGTTTGTATATAAATACCCCGGATAGCCTGTTAATAGCCGGTTTTTAAACACATCAATAGCGGATTCACCATATTCAGAAAATTCGGCTGCCAGTCTGAGCAAAGCCAAAATGATGAAAGAAACAGCTTCCATCTTGTCTTCCTCATAAGTTGTGAGCGCAAGTGAACAGACTACCAGTATATCGGCAACCTCCAACTTTTCCGCTATAACCGGTAACACCTCTTCCGGCATTTCCTCGATAACAACCTTATCAATTCCTGAATTTATTTCATTTAGGACTTTTTTGTATTCTGTCAATAAATCTTCATCGCTTTCGATTTCATTTATAAGGAGACTATCATCATTATCGTCAGCCTCATCTTCTCTGATTTCCACTTTATCCGGTTGTCCGTCAAGTAAACTTAAAAGGCTTTGGGTCACCGGCCAAAAGATTTTTTGCTTATCTTTAATTACCTGCTCTTGCCGATAAACCGTTACTGTTCGTTTTTCAGTTCCGTTTGTGGAAACAGCTTCCGGCTCGACTGGAATAGATTCCAATAAAGCAATCAGGGAATGAATTATCGGGATGGAAATTTCTGCTCTGTCTTCAATTACAGGTTGCAGTGATTT
>LCFP01000014.1 GCA_000999095.1 Candidatus Gottesmanbacteria bacterium GW2011_GWA2_43_14 | reverse complement strand
TACAACGAAATCAGGCCGCATGAATCTCTTGATTATCTGACTCCTATTGAATATGCTACCAAAAACTTCGAAGTGTCACCTATGTGGTCGTCCAGGACATCAGTTTGACACTCTGTATTATAATAATCCGAATAAAATTTCATGTTGACTGAAGCGAAACCACAGCTAAATTATGAGGCTATAGAAGCCTGGATTACCCCTCCACAGCCGGCGGAATTTCGGAAAATTCCGGTTCTGGATGGCCGTCCCGTTAATCCGGCCCGTTTGTTCGCCCTTATGGAAGTATTTGACCGGGGGATGATAGACAGGAAGTTTTTGCTTGGGGCATACCAAAATCCCGAAATAATTCTTACGGACCCGAATATCCCGATATCGGACAATCAGGTTCTCTTTTATTCTTCTGCGGTTTTCGGAAAAAGATTTTTAGATATTTTAAAAGGTCCGATGTCCAGGAGAAAGTTTTTGATATACGCAGGAGTGATAGGCATCTTAACTGCCTGTAGCCCACTGGGAAATACCGGAAATGATACACCCAGAGAAACAGTTCCGACAGAACCCGATGCGACGTCAGACCGTAACTGCAGTGATATTCTGCCTCCCTTGATTGATCCTTTGCCTCCCATAGACCAGGCAGAGTATGACCTGAAAAACCACCATGAGAAAGCTGCATATCTGATTAGTGGGGGATACGTTAATGAGTGGGTGCAAGGAAGCAGGGAGGATTTTTTCAGTAGGGCTTCTGATGAAGCAAAAACGATTATAGTCAGATCTTTTGCCGAATTAATGGCAGAAAACGAATCTGATTTGGCAGATCGGGTCAGGATTGCAAAGACCAGAGATGAATTTACCGAGATTTTATCAGCTCACGTTTTTGATCCGGAGAGTATAGCAGAATACGCCAGGCAGTCATTAGGAGTCTCATTCACCAGGCAGTCGGACGGCAAACAGGAGACGGTTGTAAATCTTAGCCGGATAAATGAACTAAGCACTGAAGTGTTCGGTGAAGATTTGGGTAATGCGATGATTACAATCAGTGATAATTTTGTTCATGAGTTGAATCATTTTGCCGCAAAACCCAGAGACTTAACTTCAGAAGAAAAAGCTGAGCTAAAAAAAATTATTAAAGAATTCAGGCCGGATGGAAGGGAAGTATCGAATATCATTGATCCCGAAAGTGAACTGAATGTTTATTACCAGTTGGAAGGTGAGTCGGAAGAAATAGGCTATACACTTTTCAACGCCGGAGGAATAGTGTTAAACACTGCCTGGGCGGAAGTTACCAGGGAATATTCACAACAGATGTATTACAAGCGGTTGAATTTAAAGATAAACAGTCATGTTCAGGGGTCATATGATATTATTTCTTACATCGGTTTCAAACTGCTTGATTATTTCCATAAAAAAATCAAAATACCAGAAGAAAATATTGTTGATTTTTTGAATGAGTTAAGGTCAGGCAACCAACATAATTTGGCTGATCTAGTGCATAAATATCTGGCTTACGCCAGGGAAGTCAATCCAGATCTGGATGGCAGCCATATCATCGGAGCTTTAAGTTATATTGACAGTTTTGCCAGTTTATCTCAGGAAAAACTGGATAAATATGACTGGCGGACGGTTAATTATGAAGATACCAGCCGGCTTACATGTGAAATTTACGACTTGTATAAAGCCAGCATGCTGCTGATAGATAAGACCATAGAAGAAGCCCGTCTTGATTCAAGAATTATAAATTCCCAAAAACAGGAAGCGGTCTTGCTATCTCCAAAAAGAACTCCAATTGCTTAAGTTTTTTAGAAGATTAATAATACCGGAAGTCCAAATTATCAAGCTGGGTGGCCGTTAATCCTGAATTCAAAACCCAGTTCCGGAAATCATCCCTGCCAGAGGGCGATTTGACTGTGACCGTAAAAACAAATCCCGGTGAAGTGGAGTCGTTATCATAAACTGCCGAGGCCTCAAAACTCGCGGTTGAGAGGAATATGTTTGGCTTTGGGTAGCAGAGTCCGGGTATTTAACAATATAGGTATAAGTAGTCCCTTCCGCAAAGGAGAAATCAGGAACTGCATTCTGGGAGCAGACAGGCAAACCTCATTTTCAATCATTATTTAAAACTATTATTTTAATAATTAAAGTGAAAAAAACTTAAGATTACGGTAATGATATCTATGGCGGGCCGGAATATTGAATCTTTGGAGTTTGGCGCTATAATACGGCAATATTATGCTGTATATTGAAGCACAGATTCCTCCGAAGGTTTTCGAAGTGACAGCACCTCCCTGGGATCTTCCGGCAGAGCCTGGTCCGAAACAGGAAGGTAGAGCAAAGCTGCATTTATTATCCAGAAATTCGGCCGTTAAAACCGGCGGCGGATTTTCTGATAGGAACCAATATAGGCCGTATTTAGTAAACATGGGACTAAGATTACCGGCACGCGGCTCCGGTGACGGACATATTTACAATCGTACAATTGACGGAGAAAGAGAACAGGCTGAAGATTTCATCAGCGGCATGGAAGAGCAACTGGCATCTTCCGGCTTCGCCAACATGACCGCAGAGGCATTGATAGCGACGGCTGACTCAGGAATGGTTGACAAGAAAACGTCAGATAATTATAGAGCTATGGCTCTGGGTTCGATGATTGAATCCTCCCTGCCTGATTTTATTTCAGTACTGAATCCCCAGGTACAGAAAGATTTAAGCCGCTTTTCAGTCAGGAACAGGACCGGAAACCCTTTTTTGGATTATTTGAAGGAGTCTATTAAAAACAGCCCTGCCGCAGCGGTTGGGACGGTTGAAACTATTTCCGGAACCATCGGCAAATTGTCAGGTGATACTGAAAATCCGCAGAAAATTTATGGCATTTTAAAACAGAAGTATCCCGGACAGTTAGAAAAAATAAATATGGATAATTTATCTTTATTATCCTGCGCGCTGTTAGCCGGAGCCTGTTTAAGCGACAGGAAAAATTGGAGACATTTATCAAAGGCGGCAGTTGTTACACTGATGCTTTTGCTGCTTTCGGCCTGTTCGCCGGCAAGTGATGCAGGGCCCGATACTCCTTCCGGTGTCCCGGCCGACGAACCAAAGGAGCAGGAAACGGAAATCTACACAAATCCTCCTGCCGGAGTGGATTGTTCCGGTTTGAAAGATAATCCTTACATTCTCACAAAATGCACCACGAAATCCTCCATGGATGAAGCCGCGCGTGCCAACGATATCAGAGATCTCGCAGCCAATCCCAATTTCATGAATGACAATGGACGGACGTATGTGATATCAGTACTTGATAAGGCAGGGGGTTTAAGTTCGAGCAGAGACTTGGGATGGTTTATCAGGAATGACCCTAATGAAGAATCATCAACGATAATCAGGTATGGTTCAGGTTTGGTAGCCGTCATTCTGCCTCAATGGACCACATACGACGAGGCGGAATCCATGGACATCTCATTTCAAAAAATTTTACGGGCGGTCAGGGTATTTGAAAGAATGGATGCCGGGGGTGGATTCAAGCCGGACAGCGGTGAAGAGCAGGAAGCTGAGGACAGGGAGGCGGAATACTGGGGATACTATGTCGGCGGAGCAGCAGCGGAAAGTGGTTATTCTTCGCAATCGAATGATAAACTGGTGGAACACTGGGGTTTTAATGCTCCGGCTATCGTCTATAAACATCTCCAGCCCAAAGGTTATGACGCGGACAGCAAACTCTGGCGGTTATCCCATGATTATTTATGGTATTTTAATGTTCAGGAGCGGCCGGAAGTTGACGAGCGTTGGGCGGGCACGAGGCTTTCAGATGAAGAACTTAATCTTCTGGCAGAAATAATCAGTCAGGGACTTATAAGACAGGACGTGGTTGAGAAATTCAAAGAAATTTTTTAAAACAGCGGGACGCTTGCAGGAAAATCAGTCTAGCGGTATTCCACTGTCAGACCCGCAAACTGCTCTTCAGTCAGTCCCAAAGAGAATACCCAGTTCCGGAAATCATCCCTGCCAAAGGGCGATTTGACTGTGACCGTAAAAACAAATCCCGGTGAAGTGGAGTCGTTATCATAAACTGCCGAGGCCTCAAAACTCGCGGTAGGAATATGTTTGGCTTTGGGTAGCAGAGTCCGGGTATTTAACAATATAGGTATAAGTAGTCCCTTCCGCAAAGGAGAAATCAGGAACTGCATTCTGGGTGTTTCCCTCTATATTCAGGCCGACTGCGGTTTCGGGCCTAATGGAAAATTCCAATTCCGACGGATCTACCGCTCGGTCAAAAGTAATGGTGAGAGTTGAATTGACCGCTACATCCGTTTCCTTGTCTTCTGGAGAGACGGAAATAATTTGGGGAGCAGTATAGACTTCATTATCAAATCCGGAAGGCACATCCTGAATTCCCCCCGTTCTGTTTTGAGCCTGATCGCTAGTTTTAGCAGGCAGAGTAGTGCTCTTTTTAAGAAGCGAATAAGAAAGGAAAGCTATTATGACAACGGCGAATGGTATGAATTTAGAGTATTTTTTCATTATTCCCTTCTCAAAAACCCGACAAAGTTAGGGCTGTCGGTAGTTTTATAGCTGGTTTGCACTTCGCCTTTTGACTGGAAATTGGCTTCGGCCACCTGGAAAACTCCGTTTTTAAAAACGCCTGTGACATAAGCAATATGTCCCACCGTATCGTAATTCCAGATAGCCAAATCGTTTATTTTCATGTTAGCACCGGTTGCGGCATGGATAAAGCGGTAGCCGCCGGGTATTTTGGTGGCATAATCAATGGCATGGCCGCCGTTTGTCAGGGTTGTGCCGTACTTGCGCATAACCGATGCCCGGACAAAGCCGACGCACTGCAGGAAGCCTTCTCCGGCATAGAGGGTGGAAATTTTAAGTTCGCTGATCGTCTGGGCTGAAACACCTGCGGGCAGTTTGAGTTTGTCAACGCAATTGACGTTGGAAACGGCAACCACACCCCCAAAGCAGTTTTTTCTGATTTGGGCAACCAGGTCAGTAATTTCCGAAGCATTGCCTGTGTTTTCTTCTTCTTCGCCCGGTGTTGGGCTGGTTTCAACATTGCTGTCAGTCGGTACTGCCTCCGGGTTGGTAGGTACAGGAGTTTTGGTCGGTATGGGAGTCTTGGTGGGTGTGGGGGATGGCGGTGGAGTGAAACTGCCGAATTTGATTGTCCGCGCCGGTGTGGCAGTCTGGGCCCTTACATCAGTTTCGGCAAGGGCTACCCTTGCAAAGAGCGCAAGGACAAGAAGGGTGACGGACAGAATCCTTTTGGGCATTACTTTAATTTAGGAGTTAATCGTGCCAAAAGTCAACTTCTTAAATATGTAATTCTTACCTGATTTTTAAGTAATTTTTATATTTGGTTGTCAATAGGCTGTAAAATACAGCAATGGCAAGGCCTGAACTTGTAAAAGAAGAAATTCCCGGTGACAATCTGGACCGGGTCAAGGAAGATTTTATGGAGGTTTTGTCGTTCCCGTATTTTCCCGATCTTTTAAGGCAAAAATTACAGCCGGTAGTATCCTCGGCTTATATGGTAAATGACCTCGAATTTTTGGAGAAGATTGAGCCTTATTTTTGGCGTACCAGTTCTTACGGCAGGAAAATCCACAGGCGTTTTTACGGAAGGGCCAAAACATTTTACCGGCCGGAAACAGGACTTATTTTCAGGCAGTCCTCTTTTCCATTCTCATTCCAGGAGGATTTGGCCCACGGCATGGCAGAGGCTTTGGCCGGTGCTTTTACAGAGGAGAAGCTTATTGGTTCTCTATCAATTAAAAAGGAGGATGACATTTTGCTGTATCCGCACATGCGGGCAGATAGAGTTTTAGAGCATCTTGAATTATCAGGTAAGCAATATTTCGATGACAATCTAAAACCCAATGCTGATGACATAGATGTCTATACCAGAGGTTTTGCCACTATTTACCTTCATGAGCAGAAAGTAATGCCCTATCCCGTTGATTCCAAACAGCAGGCATTCGAAGCCGTACGCCGGTCCATGTTATCTTTTATTCTGGAATCTGTTTATACAGGTTTTACAATGGTCAATACGGAACCGGAGCGCAATTTGGCAGTAGGTTTATCAATCCTGGATTTAAGGCGGAGCCAGTTGACAAAGGAGTATTTCAATCAGAACACAGTGGCACATTTTTTGGATGTCTTTTCCGCCAGATACAGAGATTCTTTCGATTTCCTGTACAATTTTCCCATGAAGCTATACCGGCATAATCTCAGGGAATTCTGGCGATCTTTGAACTATTATGAACGGCAGGATTTTTTAAATACCTCACACGCTATTTATGACGAAGATTCCTTTGCCGGAATGGATTTTTAAGGCCAATTTATGAAAAAGTATGACGTATGGGTTATAATACTTTTCTGGACTAAGTTTTATTTATAATATGGCTGGAATTACGGTCCAGGAAGCTGACAGAGTTCTGTCGCATGAACCTCTGAATGATGATGAAAAGAGGTTTCTTCTTACCTGTGCCAACAATACCTGGAAATCTATTGAGGTAATGACCTCTCCAAGCGGACTTCCCGTTGATACCATGTCGGTAGAAACAGGTAAGGTTTTTGATTACACTTCACCGACAAATATCGCTGATGCCGGCCTTCTGGCTACTCTGGCAGCCTTTAAAACTGGACTTATACCCACGAAGGAGATGGAAATCGAAAGATTGGATACAATTCTGACAAGTTTGGATGAACTGCCGAAGTTAGAGGGAGAGTTTGTCGATACAGAGGGAAAAATAAGAAAATATGCTTTGCCGTATAACTGGTATGAAGCTGATACAGGAGTGGTGATTCCTGGTTATACGGATAAAGGCGACAGGAGAACTTCAGTTTCTTCGGTGGATACCGCCCGGCTGGCAGCAGTCCTTTGGATTACCGGCTTAACAGTGCCTGAGGTAAGAAATAAATCAGACAGAATACTTGAAGGTCTGGATTTAGGATTTTTCTATAACCCGGAAAACCAGCTTATGCATGGAGAGTATGTTGAGGAAACAGGATTTGAAGATTGGTATTACGGTCTATTTTGTACTGACGGCAGAATTCCTATGGAAATAGCTATAGCCCGCGACCAAATACCCGGAGAAGCCTTTTTTGCCATGAGAAGAACAGTTCCGGAAGAATGGCATCCCAGAAATCTGCCTGATGAAGAGACAACACAAATTTACCTGCTTCCTGACGGAAAACTCATCTCTGTTGTAGAAGGATTTACCCGTGATGATCTCGGTCAGCATATTGTTCCTTCCTGGAACGGTACGGGTTTTGAAGCATTTTCGCCACTGATCTATTATCCGGAGGATAGCTGGTCAATTCCGTGGAATAGAAATTTAAGGCGTCATCTTGAAGCACAAATCAGGTCCGGAGATTATATTTGGGGGGAATCATCATGTTTAAATCCGGATTATGTCTATCGGGAAAACAATGCTGAATGTTTGGGGGCTTCAGAGGAAAGTTCAAGATTGAAACATCCGGAGAGGTTTTTGCCAGATAAAGTAATCACGCCACACGCTAGTTTTCTGACCTTACCCTTAAATCCCAAGGCAGTTATCCGGAATGCCCGAAAACTTCAGGAAGGGGGCATTTTTGGAGAACTCGGTTTCCCCGATTCAGTTTCAGCGTCAGGATCAAAAAAGACGCCATATATATTATCCGGCGCTCAGGGAATGATATTGGCATCAATTACTGATCAGTTGACCGATGGAACAATCCGCTCCCAACTCAATCCCTATATGTGGAAAGTCAGGCAGTTGATGGCGATGGAAAAATTTTCTGTCTAGTCGGGGTTTGCCTTTACCATAATCAGGCAATTTGGACTCTGATCCCCGGGTTCATGGTGGATTTGAGGATGATATTGACTATATTTTTGGGCCGGGGGCCAGATGATAGACGTATAAATTTCATTGTCATTTCAGGCAAATTTTGATAAAATAAGTTTAAGGTGAACAAAAAGACGCTGCCGAGGAAACTTCCCGATTTCCTGCATTTCTTTTTTTGGGATACAGACGCCAAAAAGTTAGACCCCAGTCAGAAACCTCTTTATGTTATCAACCGGCTTCTGGACAAAGGCAATTTGGAGGCGGTCAGATGGGTCAGAAGGAATTTCCCTGAGGAATTAATTGTTGAATCAGTCAAGAAAATGCGGGATTTTTCACCATGGACTGCGGTTTTTTGGTCACGGATATATAATATTCCCAGAGAGCAGATAAAATGTTTACAACCACATTATCTGATCATGCGCAAACAACACTGGCCTTATTAGGTAAAAGCGGATTGGTGAGTAAAGCCTACCTGGCCGGCGGATCAGCTCTAGCCCTTTATTTCGGCCACCGTTATTCCATTGATTTTGATTTTTTTTCTTCAGAAAAATTTGATCCTCAAAAACTGTCCCATGATTTAAAACAATTAGGTAAATTTAAAACGTCAGTTGCTAAAGGAATTTCATTAATCGGCGAATTTAACGCTGTTAAACTGAGCTATTTTGAATATAATTATCCGTTAATCGGACCGTTCGCAAAGTTTTCGGATATAAATATTGCCTCAATTGATGATATCGCGGCCATGAAGCTGGTAGCCATTATGGACAGAGGAACAAAAAAGGATTTTATTGACTTGTTTGAAATGATTAAACAGGGCAGAAACTTGGAGGATTTATTTAAACTGTATGACAAGAAGTATAAGTTATTGGCTGAAAATATTTATAGCATTTTAAGAAGTTTACAGTATTTCGATGATGCGGAGTTATCTCAGATGCCAAGAATGATCAGAAAAGTAACTTGGAAAGAAGTAAAGGGGTTAATCTCAGCTGAAACCATACGTCTGGCCGGGAAATATCTTTGATTTATTCCGTTTGGACTTTAATCCCCGGGCTCATGGTGGATTTGAGGGTGATGTTGACTATTTTTTGGGGATCTACAGCTTTTATGAATGCCCGGTAATTTTCCTCAAGCTCGTTATCCTTGAAGGCCAGTTTGCCGATGACCTGGTGGATGATCGGGAATTCCGTTTCTGTTTTCCAGGCAATTTCCCCCTTTTTTAGTTTTTCCGCCTGTTTTTCCGGTTCGCTGGAAATAGTGCCGGCTTTGGGATTGGGCATCAGTCCCCGGGGCCCCAAAAATTTGGCTACCTTGGCTAGTTTCGGTACAGCGGTAGGGTGGGCGATCAGGGCGTCGAAATTTATTTTGCCCTGGGAGATTTCCTCGACCAGTTTCTCGACGTTTTCTGCCGTGGCTATGGCGACTCTGATTTCTTTGCCTGTGCCGTGAGGCAGCCTGGCTGAACCCCTCAAGCCTTTTTCCAGGGTATTGATATGGATTTCCACCGAACCGTTGAATTTTCCGTAGGAGACCTGACGGAGTACAGTTATGGCATCGGCGATCGGGTAGACTTTCTGGTGTTCCAGTTTCATGACAACCGACTGGTAATTTTTCGACCTGACTTTTGCCTTTTTCTTCTTTTTGCCTTTGCCTTCCTCAGTCTCTCCGTCCGAGACCCTGATGCCTTCCGTCTGGTCTTTTTCCACTTCCCGGGCAAGGGCGATCATTTTGTCTATTTCATCCTCGGAGGTGCCGACTGATTTGACCCTTTGGCCGCCCTTAAGACCGGCCACATGGACTTTGTCCTCCTTTTTGCCGGATGATACCCGTTTCTTTTTTTCCTCGCGCTGGACCTTGCGCTTATCGCGGCTTTCCTTTTCTTCTTCCGATCCTAATGTGGAAACTCTGATTTTACCCATATTATTCTATTTTCACTCCCATGCTGCGGGCAGTGCCTTCAATTACTTTGACGGCCGCATCCAGGGTGTCGCAATTTAAATCCCCCATTTTATCTTTGGCAATTATCTCCGCCTGGGCGCGGGTCAATGAACCGGCCGGTTCACGTCCGGTCTTCTGGCTGCCCTTTTCCAGGGATAAGGCTTTTTTGATCATTTCGGTAACAGGCGGCAGTTTGGTAATAAATGAGAATGTCCGGTCGGTATAGACGGTGATCACAGCCGGGATGACCTGGCCTTTCTTGTCGGCTGTTTTTTCGTTGTAAGCGCGGACGAAATCCATGATGGCTAGGCCGTGCTGTCCGAGGGCCGGCCCGACCGGAGGAGCCGGTGTGGCTTCACCTGCAGGAAGATTGAGTTTTAAAATAGTTTTGACTTTTTTCGCTGGCATTTTATATCTATTGAGGCAAAAAGGGGATGAGAGAAGAATACTCTGTCATCGGCCATTGCCTCCCTGCACAAAAGCACAGGTGAAGGGATGATATCATAAGTAAACTGAAAAGAAAAGCGTATCCCGGTTTGTCATTTGGGTTTTCTGAAACTATAGGGTATAATATGTATGGAACTTTAGGACAGTCCGTAAGTTTGTATTATATCAACACTCATCTATTTGACAGGAGAAATTTAATTGATTAAAGTTGCTAACATCTTGAAAATAACAGTAGATAAGGAACAGGCAGTTTCCAAAGGCAAACTGGCTTTAGGAACAATCCTCGGCCTGATACTGATCACCGCTTCTCTTTTCCTGCGCATAAACAGCATTTCCTCAAAAGGTAGTGATGCCGATCATACCTATAAATTATCCGATCTGGCCACTCCGGCATCATCCGAGCCCATCGAAACTATAGGTTCTCCATCCGTAAATCCGGTTAATCCATAAACAAATTCATGAGAGCATTGTCGGAATCAGCTCCTGCTCATCAACCTCCGGAAATTTCCGGTCCTGAACCGTTTGCATGGGATAATAATGTTTACGATAAGGTTTTCTTCCGCTCCGGCAGACGAGGCGGCAGAGGGGACAGGGATTTTTACCAAGATACAAAAAGCGGTTTAGAAGATGCATTTCCGGATGGTTTACCCCAAGGAGGAGATGCTAGAGATATCGGTAATTTAGGAAAACTGCATACAGCAGATCATCCTGAACCGGGGAGCGAAGTTGCAGCTAACAGTCAGGTAATTTTTGGAGACGGTCAGACGTATCAAAAAAGACCCTCCATTCCCGATCATGATGTTTTAACCGAGGGCGGTAGAACTACTAGTATCGGAGGAGTAAGAAGAGACGGATCACATACCGCCGGAAACAAAGGCAGTTAGTCAAAGATAGGCTTTTAGTGAAATGGATATGAAAAGGGTTATAGCGATTTAGTTCAAATCTCTAAATTCTATATAAAAAACGTTCTTATAACCTTCAAAAGTGATTATTGCTTTCTGAAAAATATCTTTCCTGCCTAATATGCATTTAAATGGGCTGATTCCTTCTGCAATATTGATATTCATTTTAAATTTATAATCATCAACTGAACAAATTATGTCCTGATAAGAATGGTATATAAATTGTCCTGATGTGGTATATCCGATGCTTTTTGGAATATTTCTCCAGTTGATTGATAGTTCATCTGCAATGATAGTTGATATTAGTCCCTGTTCAGCTCCCGAATCAATCAACGCAAAAGTAGGAAATTCTGCCTTTTTATGGATAAAAGTAATCGGTAAAATCGGAGCAAGCACTCCCGTTTTTTCAAGTCCTGGGAGTAAACTATAAGAATATTTCACATTTAATACAGTACAAAAGATTCAGCCTGTAAAATGAGAATATTTTTCTCCTGTGGGAAAAAAAAATACTTTCTCATCAGTTTTTTTTGCTTTATTCCTTATTTCTCTAAGTGTTTTTCCATGCAAAACTACACGATCAAAATCAGAGGAAATTGCGACCCAGCCTTTTTGAGGGTAATCTTTTAATAATTTGATAAAATTAATTGAAATGTTTTTCATATAGTGAATTATATCATGTACATTGTTAGAGGAAAATTATTTGATAGTAAGACAAATACAACTTCGTAATTTGCAATAGACCGAACCCAACCCCGAAAACATTTTGTTTATAGGGTTTTATGGCCGGATTTGCGTGTTGGAAGACAGGGGAATAAGAAAAAAAGTTTATAATTTTCTGATCTGGAGAAAGTCGAGTTCGACGGGTGTCTCACGGCCGAAGATGGAGACAAGGACTTTGACTTTGCCTTTTTCTTCATCGATCTGTTCGATCGTTCCCAGGAAATCGGCAAACGGACCGTCGACGATTTTGACAGCCTCGCCTTTGGAGAATTTAGCCCTGAATTTGGGAGCTTCCAGCTCCATGAATTTCATGATGGCGACGACTTCCTTGTCGGAAATCGGGGTGGGTTTGTTGCCCATGCCGACAAATGCGGTCACTCCCTGGGTAGTCCTGACTGCCAGCCAGCTTTCATCATCCAGAGTCATGCGGACCAGGATATAGCCCGGGAAAATTTTCTCTTTGGTTTCCTCTTTCTTGCCGTGTCGTACGATGACGATGTTTCTCGTCGGGACGAGGACTTCGTAGATCTTCTTTTCCAGATTCATGGCCGCCACGCGCTGTTTGAGAGCCTCAGCCGCTTTGTTTTCGTGGCCTGAGTAAGTGTGGACGACGAACCACTGGCCTTTTTTCTCTTCAGCCGGTTTGGCGCTCGGTGCGGGTGCGGTTTCATCCGGCGGAGTTTCAGTTTCTGCTGCGGCGGCAGACTTTTCCGCATCCTTAATTACTTCTTTTTTTTCTTCTTTTTCATCCTTTGCCATAAGCGTTATTATACCGGCTTAATTGCCTACCAGTAAATCGGTGAATTTGGTAAAAATGAGGTCAAGACCTCCGATATAGAAACCGAAGATGACCGAAACGGCGATAACCACAAGAGTAAAGCGGATCACCTGGTCGCGTGTCGGCCAGACGACTTTGGTCAATTCAGCTTTTACTTCTTTTAAAAAAACTGCCGGGCTGCCCTTGAAATCAGGCATCATCGGCGAAGGTTGATTTGCCATAAGAATAGCTACAAAGTCTAACAGATAAAAGTTGACTTGTAAAGGCAACTTTATTAGTATTATACTTTTCCATACCGGGCATAAAGATATTTATGAAACGCACCACAATCCGCAAAGCCGTTATCCCCGCTGCCGGTTTTGGCACCCGATTTTTGCCTCAGACCAAAGCCATGCCCAAGGAAATGCTGCCGATAGTCGATAAACCTGTCATCCAGTATGTGGTTGAGGAAATTGTCGAATCGGGCATTTCCGACATAGTCATGATCACCGGCTGGCATAAGCGCTCAATCGAGGACCATTTTGATTATCCTTTCGAGCTGGAACAGCGCCTCGAGGAAGCGGGCAAGGAAAAAGAGCTGGCCGAGGTACGAAGAATCGCCGATATGGCCAATTTCATCTATGTCAGGCAGAAAGGCCCTTACGGCAACGCCACACCGGTTATGTGTGCCAAAAATGTCGTCGGCAACGAGCCGTTTGCGGTTTTGTGGGGAGATGAGTTTATCAGGGCTACACCGCCCAGGCTCAAGCAGATGATTGGAGTCTACGAAAAATACGGCAGTCCGGTCATATCGGGGGTACGGATCAAAAATAAAAAGGACCTGGCACGTTACGGCATTGCCGAAGTCAAACATATCGAAGGAAACGTTTACCAGGTGTTGAAAATAGTCGAAAAGCCTGACCCGGACAAAGCTCCTTCCAATCTGGCTGCCCACGGCGCATACATCCTGCCTCCAGAAATATTCCCCATAATCGAAAATCTCAAACCGGGAAAGGGCGGGGAATTATGGCTTCCCGATGCCATAGACCAATTGATTAAAATTGAAAAAGTACTGGTTTGTGAGATTGAAAATGCCCATTATTATGATACGGGCAATAAATTCGAATACCTGCGGACGGTTATCGATCTGGCATTGAAGCATCCGGAGCTCAACGGCAAGCTCAAGGAATACCTCAAAAGCCTCAAGCTGTGAGTTTTGCTTTTTCTCCTGAAATCTGCTATATATCCTATAGTAAGAAATGTAATTATGACTCACGAGAAAGTATTAATCGTAAATGCTGATGATTATGGACTTACTCCAAATATTTCCAGGGGAATAAGAGAATCCTATAATAATGGTATTGTCAGATCAACTTCCGCCATGATGAATATTAAGGGAGTTGCTGATGAACTTAATAAATTGTTGGCGGAATCTCCCGGTCTGGGAATCGGCGTACATTTGAACCTTACAGTGGGAGCCCCGTTTCTCCCCGGAAAAGAAGTATCAACGCTTGTTGATCAGGACGGATTTTTCCCGAAAAATGCCATAATTTATCAGGCATTGCCGGAGATGGACCCTGATCAAATCCATCGGGAGTGGAGGACTCAGATCGAGGCAATGTTTGATTTAGGTATAAAGCCTGACCATCTGGACAGTCACCACTTTGTAAGCTATAAAAGCGGAATTTTGCAAACGATAATGTTGCAGCTTGCTACTGAGTTTGAACTGCCGATACGCAATGTACCAGAAAAACCCGGTATGCTTACCTTCCCTTCAGTTTTAGCGGTTAAAACTCCAGACCGGACAGAAACCGGATTTTTCGGAGACGGAGTCAGTCAGAATTTGATTTTGGAAATACTGTCAGGATTGGGGATAGGCACTACGGAGCTTATGACTCACCCGGGATTCGTTGATGAGGATTTACTCAAGTTAAGCAAATACAACAGACAACGTCATACGGAATTGGAAATACTTTGTTCACAAGCGGTAAAAGATCAGATAGATCATTTAGGCATTAAATTATCAAATTTCAGCCAATTATAAATATGGGTGAGTTTATCCAGCCGCTTCAGGAATTGCCGCGAAAAGATCTTTTGATTCAGTATTGCGCTGAAAATAATATCGAGCCGACTCCCGGTGTGGAATTGTGCCGGGAAGGCTCTTTAGTTACCGTAGTTATACCAGCCTATAACGAGAAGGAGTCGATCGGCCAAACCATAATGTCACTTGGTAAATCAGACGCACCTATAGAGATTGTAGTAGTTGACAATGGCAGCGATGACGGAACACAAGCGGAAGTTATGAGGCTCGGCCAGGAAATCACTCAGCCGTTAACACTGTTGGAAGCAACTGTAAAAGGTCCTGTCTATGCCCGTAAAAGGGGAATGGATGAGGTAGTGGCCCAATATTTACTCAGGGATAAATCAGGAAAACCCCGTTATATTGCCCTCACTGATGCCGATACATTAGTTCGTCCGAATTGGGCAAGAGCTGTTTACAATGAATTTCAGAGGAGCGGAGCAAGCGCTCTGGGCGGAACATTTCATTTTTCACCGGAACTGGATGATATTATCGAGCAAGCGACAGGCATAAAAAAATATTTTATGTCCAGCGTGGATTTAATAAATTATTTTATGATTAATAAAGCAGCGTTAACTCAAACGAGAGGAGCAAATATGGCAATAGAAATTGCTCCGTATGCGGCTATCGGCGGGGCACAACAACCCAGGGATGGTCAAGGCAATTTGTTAAAGGGCAGCGATGTACTATTTGGGAATGCCTTGCGCCTAAGAGGTCAAAAGGTGGGGCATATTCCGGTCATGACGCAATCCAGCGCGAGGAGAACGCTGACATCATTAGGTATGGGTGAAAGCCAGGCCAGCATTTCCACCATGACTTCCTGGATAGATTGCCGTGTGCGGGATGCAGATTATCTGCGGGAAATTATTGCTGATTTGAATCCGGAAATTTTGCACAGACATAAATTCGAGAGAGAAACAACTTTTGTTTATCATAGTGTATTATTGCCAGTTTTGTCCGGTGAATTAAGCCTTGATGGTTTAACTGGTATTTTGGGTGCTGATCATCCACTGGTTACTGTATTGGGACAGGATATAGGTATTATGTCTGGTAAACCGGTAGAGGATTTGAAAGAACGGGCAAGGCAACTGGACAGGCAATTCAGCCATAATTTAATAGAAATAGCTGAAAATAAAATTCATAATAAACATGATTAAGAATCCGGAAAAGCTGACAGATTTCTTAAGCCTGGACCAAAGAGGGGGCGGCTACCGGTTTTTTATCAAGTCAGCCTGTGAAGACCACTATATTCGCCGACCGGAAGCTGAAGCGGTTGGTTATCAGTTGTTGTCACCCTATTTCAGGGTGCCCCGCGCCAAATTATTAAAGACAAAGGAGGGCTCGCTACTGGTTGTTATGGGTAAGGACGCAGTTGCTGCCAATAAATTACTTGAAACAGCCCCTGAAATTACCGCCGCAGCCGCTGATTCTTTTATAAATGATATGGTTGAAATGTGGAAAGATACGGCCAGAAATCTGGACGAAACCCAGATTGGCAGAAACTGGCGTTTGGAAACCGGAAAAACTTTGGAAAGACTGTCCGATGATGAAGAAATACAGGCGATTGCCGATTTCCCGGTTGTTGTAAATGGTAAAACTTTCCCTTCGCTCGGTAAGACTTTAAAAAAATGTGAAAGCAGGCTGTTATGGTTTAAGGACCCTATTATGGTTTTATGCCATGGTGATGAACATTTGGGTAATTTATTGATAGCTGAAGACGGATATTGGGTTGTTGATCCCGGCAATTATACCGGATATAACACACCGGCATCAGCAGTAAATAATTTTGTTGGAGGTACTGTCCTTTTTGATTATCCTTATGAAGGTACAGCGAATGTAGAAGAAGGTATGCTTAAGGTAGATTATAGAATTAAAGATTCTCATAAACTGGCCGATTCTATGTTTAAACCCGTTTTAAAAAAACTTAATGCTGCAGCCAATGATATTTCACTGGGCCGGTCGAGTGCCAAGGAGCTGTTATTCATTAATGAATTAAGAGTGGCTAAAGGATGGACGTTCAGATCAATGGATCTGACGGGTGTACTGAATAATGGAATGATGTATGCAGGGCTTGCAACTGAACATTATTATTCCCAGGGTATCGTCTAAACTTGTAAATTTGCAATAATCAGTTGATTGACAGAGATAATCGGTGTGACTATATATTTAATTCTGTCTGAGTCATCTTCTTTGCCTTTTTCAAAAAATTGAAAGGCTTTTTGGTTTAAGTCAATTTCTTCTCCGGTTGTACCGCGTACCGACATTCCAGCAGCTTTGGCCATATTAAGCCATATCAGTGCTTCATGCGGGCCTTGTCCTTTGATAGGGTCCATCATGACATCGATTTGCAGTTCGCCGGGAGGATATCCTGCTTTTTTTCTTGTGGCCATTGTCAGCAAAGTTTCTCCGCCGAGAGAAGGATAAAAATGAGCGGGATCAACTGACAGACCGGTTTCAGCCTGAAATCCTGATTTCTGCAGGTATTCCATCCTTCTCTCCAAAGTCGCTATAACTAAATCTTGCGGATGCCGGAGACGGCTGTGATAGGAATAAGGAAGGAATTCGCTATAACTCCAGGGGATATTGTTTAGAGGCTCCTGAAAATCGCCATAGTGCATTCGATGGCCGTCAAAAATCATCACCCGGTCATCAGAACATACTTTTCCGGAATTAAAGGTGCAGTTGATTCCTGTTTAAGTCTATGTTTGTCCAGACCTCATTTTCTACGACGAAGACAGCCGTGTCCTTTTCTGAATGGCGGTCAACTACTAAAGCAAATATTTCCGGTCCGATATAGTCAATTCCTTTAAAAATATTTCCTTCAGGTCCTCCCCGGGAATCCAATAATGACCAGTCGGTCAAATCTGCTCTCCAGGGAGTTCGCAGGGCAGACCTGAGAACATTCGCCAAAGCGACTCCGGCAGTCAGAAAGTCTTTATTTGCAGCGGAAAGATCAAAATCTTCGGCAAATTCACCGGCAGAACGAATGGCCGAATCATATCTGCCTCGCAGCTGACCATGGTCAGGTAAGGGAATAGGAGCTGTTTGGACCACCTGGGTTTCGGGCGGAGGACTAATCAGTAATTCCGTCATTAAGATAGAGATGCAGATCGAAAAACAGTCGCTTGTCTTTCAATTATTCTGTTTAGGACCCTTCCGGCTGCGGCTTGATCCAATAATATCACCGATTCGCCCAAAGTGACCAGGCTGGCCGGATTTTCGACACTGGGAGGTTCCAATAAGACTTTTTCCACATTCCTTGGTTTAAATATGCCGCTGGCCATCATGACCCGTATTTGAGACCTTAGAAAATCAGCCGGCCCTTGGGTAATAGCTCCGGATGGCATATTATCGGGATCCGGGGCTCCCTGGCTATTGGCAAAAATGGTGCCCCGGTCGAGTTTGACATATATAGCACCCGAATCGGGTGATGTGCCTTTTGGAACAAAGCCGATGTGAGGCGAGCCTTCAACGGCTCTGCCTGCCGCAACCAGCCGGGCAATCTGCTTTTCGGTAAATTCTTCAGGAATCATAGTGCCGTCGGCCATTTTCGGGTCCGGTCCGATACCCAGATTGGTTAAGGCAAAAGATTCGGACTGAAGTTCACGCTCAAACCGAGCAGCTTCTTCGTTCGGGTCCGAGGCAGCACTGTTTGGCCTGATCCATTGCTCGAAATGAATTCCCATGGGGATTCCGATCCGGATGTCTGTATACACACGATAGGAGATCGGATAATTTGGGTTATCAGGGCCAAGGGGATAATATTCATCCACGGATGCTATAGGCCGGCCATTAAACAGGGGCGCAAACAAACCTGCATTGGCTGCCATCAAAGCATAATGTTCTTCCCAGGTTCCTCCGGTTGGAAAAGTTCCGGCATAACCGGGGAAGTCCGAAAGGGTGTTATAGGTTTTTTGCAGTGCGGTTTGGCTGAGGATATGCTGGTCGGGCATTACTAAGACGGAGGGATGGTACACCTGGTATATTACACCGTTGTGGTCAAAATTATCGGGTACTCCGTTTTCTTCACGAAGTCCGATAACAGCAGAAGTAATGTCCTGACACTCAAGTCTTGCCAGCATAACAGGAATTATATATTTAATTCATTTTCTGTCAAATTTTGGTAAAATTGAAATATGGTTAAAGAATTACCCGGAAAAGCTCCGGCCGCACCTGAGGCAGGGGCGTTATGGGATATCCGGTGGAGACAGACTCAATTCAACTACCCGAAACAGAAGCCGTCCGCGGCAAGACTTAAAATCTAGCTGTGTTTACTCCCGGCGGGAGGTTCCGCTTCTGCCGGTGCCGGTCCGGCCATTCCTCCTTCGGGCAGTTCTACAAGTGGAGTCTGTCCATCAAATAATTCAACATATTCACCGCCAATTGATCCGCCTTTCGGTGCGCCCGGTCCGGCTCCAATGACAATAGTAAGTGGAGCTTCTTTTAAATCACCCGGAGGATCAGGATGTAATGTTTCCATTTTTTCTCACCTCTTTTCCCGTTCTCTTCATGCTATTTCATACCGGAATCATTATACACCCGGACGACAAAAGATATGTTATATTTGGAATTTGATTATGCCTGATTTTTCGCTTGAGGAATCTTTCCGGCGGCAGGGTTTTAAGACGGTTTTAGGTGTTGATGAAGTGGGGAGGGGTTGTCTGGCCGGGCCGGTGGTGGCCGGGGCTTGTTTGTTGAAAGATGGTGCGGACAGGGATGCGCTGCTTACCTTGGGTATAGATGATTCGAAAAGGCTGACGGCAGAGAGAAGGGAAGTCCTGGCCTGGATTATCCCGGAATTTTTTGTCAGCTCCATAGGACTGGCCAGTGTAGATGAAATAAACCGGGCAGGCATAGTCAGGGCAACCGCCAGGGCGATGAGAAGGGCTATCGTTAATCTGAAAATCAGCCGGCCCATATTTATCCTGGTCGACGGTTACAGAGTAAAATTCCTTCCCGGCGGTTTGAAGCGGCAATCCAATATTATCCATGGAGACCAAAAATCCGTATCCATTGCCGCCGCCTCGATAATCGCCAAAGTTTACCGCGACCGGCTTATGAAAAGACTGGCCGGAAAGTTTCCACTATATAATTGGGGGAAAAATAAAGGTTACGGGACGGAAGGTCACAGACTGGCATTGGGAAAATACGGACTTTGCCGTCACCACAGGATTGCTTTCACCGGTCACCTGGTTATAAATACTTCAGCTTCACTGCGGTAATTGTTGCCGCTTTCATCGCGGATTTCTATTTGATAAGTGTAGCTTTTTCCGTTTACCAGGCCTCTGACGATTGTGGTATGTACGGTGGCGGGTTTCTCCGAAATCGGGATCCGGGTCATGGTCAGCTCGGAATCGCCAAGATAAATGACGGAGGTCATAGGTTGGGCTGTTTTGAAGGAAACAGCCAGGGTATTTCCTTTCATAGGCGCAACTGACAAGCCAGATATCATTTCCCGGGCGGCAACCCTGTTTTCTTTTTGGTTTTGCAGGCCTGTGATAGTGGTAAAAGTGGTAAAAAGAAGTAGTATCAAAGTCAGGGCGGGCACGAAAACCACCGACAGGTTGGGGAAAAATTTGTCGGCCAAATCATAAGCGGAAACAATTTCATCCTGGTGCTTTTTGAATTCCCAGAGGTCTTTTTGGGTTGCCCAGATCCCCAGGCATTTTTTGCAGCTGAGAAGTTTGACGCCTTTGGGGACGGCATCGCCTGTCAGGGGAAAGAGCTCCAGATGGTCCTGGGGGCAGAGCTGTTTGGCGTTTTGGTTGATATTTTTTTTCGGCAGGACCGTCAGCTGGGACAGAGCCATAACTTCATGGTAGGGGATGCGGTTGATTTCATAGGGATCGAACCAGGTGCCGCCGCAGCGTCCGCAATGGTCCACTTCAAAGCGGCCGCCCTGTTTGGTGGTGACCGACAGTTTCTGTAAAATGTTGCCGCAGGCCGGACAAAGCATAGTTATCTGGGTGCAACCGGGATCATATTATATTTTTTAATCGTTTCAGCAATTTTTTGCGCATAGAGCATTTTTCCTTCCTCGGACGGATGCAGGTGGTCGACGGGATTAATGTATTTTATCTCACCCTGGCCGTCGGCGTTAAGTGAGGCAGTATAAGCATCGGCCAAAGGATAGCCTTGGGAAGTGGCGAAATTAATCAGATTCTGAAGGTAAGCTTTGGTAGTGATAGCCCCGTCCCATTTGAGGTTTTTCGGCCAGTTGAGGATGCCGTCTCCGAAAATTTCAGCATTGGGTGAGATGGTTGACGCTAAAATTATTTGCGTATCAGGAGAATAAGAACGCAGCGTATCGATGATGCGGGCGATTGCCAACCATTGCCGGTTCAAATCGGAAAGTTCCGCGCCCCAATGGTTATAGGCAAAAGATTCCACCACGACAATGTCCGGTTTGTAGGCAACCAGCGGCGGATAATTCCAGCCTTCATACTGGGTGCGGTTGGTCAGGCGGAAAAGACCGTTTTCAATATCTGTCGCACCCTGCCCGTAATTCATCAGGTAAAAATCGGTCTGAGGATAAGCTTCCTTCAGGAGAATTTTCAGATGGGTAAGCTCTTTACCCAAAGTGTCAGTCATGGAGTCTCCCAGGAGTGAAATAGTATAAGTGGATTTTATCGGCAGTACATTGGGTTGTCCCATGTGCAAATCAGTACCGCTGATTATTTTTGCCAATTCCGGATGGAGTGTCGGTACCGGGGAGATTACAAACGAGGCAATATTATCGGAAAAGCTTATTTCATCATCCGGAGTGTTTTTATAACCGCTTCTGTTTTGGAAATCGGTAAGGGATTTCCGGCCGTTTTCTTCGATCAGCTGCAGGAATTTCCTGATTTTTTCAGCTTTTTCTTTGGCAGCCGTATTTTCCTCTTTCTCCATGGCCGGTGTACCCAGGAGCTGGCCAAAGGTAACCCGGGGCGCTGCGGTTGCCTGGGAGAAGACCGGAAGGGGCATAAGGAACAGGTAGAGACTGGCGAGGATAACAAGACGGATTATGGGCATCTGATTACATTCTATTGGGATTTGAGAAAGACTGTCAATAAAAGAAAGCTCAGGGTTGAGGCGGGGATCCCATGTCGACGTAATGCATCAGGTAAAAATTATCAAATCTGGCATCGGCTGTTGCCGTGTTGTTGTCTTTTTTCTTCATAAATAGTCCGACTTTTCCTCCTTTAAAAATATCCTTGTGTTTGAAATCAAAGACCTGGTAATTATTGATATATGCCTTGACGCGGTCATCCGACTGGAAATGTAAAATTTCCAGCTGGTTGGATCCTGAAGCGATATATGAAGAGCTGCCGCTTTTCAATGTTTTCCAGCCGTCAGTACCGTCATAAATCATCAAAGAATAGGTTTTGGTGGAAGGATTGATTTTGAAAAGGTTGAATTTATTGGAGGCGATATATTGGAAAATGATTCCCTGCTCCATACTGGTACCGGTGACGCGGCGCGCGCTGACTTTTACCCTGTAAATATTCGGGATGCTGGTAGCAAGAACCGGTGCCAGGACGCGTGTTTCCTTGTTGTAGATATTGTTTCTGAGGCTGTATTCACCGTTGATGATACTTGCCGATGATCCTGTAGATGTCGTTTTGGTCCAGCCTTTGTTTGTTGAGAAAAGATCGGAAAAAATTACCGGAAAATTTGCTCCGACACTGGCTTTGGAAGGTGTTGAATAAAACGCCGTATACAAAAGGGCTCCGAATACCACCAGAAAGGAAAGACAACTAATTAAAATCTGATTGAAATAAACGTTTTCGATTTTCCTGGCCATATGTATTTAGCCTAAAATAAAAACTCCATATATGTCAATCCCCAGAGTCTGAACGATCCAGGATCGGTACAGCTTTGACAATCCGGGATTTTTAGTAAGCCAGGATTCTGATGCGAGCGTTTTCCAGGCTTGCCTGATAGCTCAAACTGCTTTTCAGCTGTACGCGGTAGACTTTGGGTCCCTGGGCCAGACCGATTTTCCCCGAAGTGATTGTCTGCTCAGTCGGTCCGTTCATGATGACATGGCTGCCCCAGACAGGATTTTTATCAGTGACGTTATAAAGTTGGGCTTCAATCTGTCCGTTGCCGGTAGGATTTTTAAGTCCCGCGATAAAGTAGGCTGAATCGATTTGGCCGTAGATGGAGGTATCGATCAATGTTTCAGTGGAAACCATATTATCCCAGTCGTTTTTAGCTGTTGAGCCGGAGCCTAGCGGTATATAGAATTCCTTCAGTTGTTTGACGGCAGTCTGGCCGGCGGAGGAGACAGCGGTTTGGGCGGTACCTGTCCGGGTGTTCATGCTTTCCGTGGCAAAGTTGATGGCGGAAAGGCAGCTGGCCGGGCAATCAGTCCGGGCAAGCTCAGGATATAATTTATCCGCTGAAAGGGCTGTCTGGTCATTTTCGGGCACAGGTGTTGTTTTTATTTGGGCAATATTTACGGACACGGGAGCAAAAATTTTCAGATCGACGATAAAAAGGTTGACGGAGATCAGAAGAAGCAGGATAAGGATAGCGTAGTGGATATAGTTAGAGTCGCGATCCATCTTCCTCTGTTTCTACGACAGTGCCGGCTGCTTTGGTCGGCAACCTGTCAAATGAAGGGATTTCTTTTTGGGGGAAACCGGGACAGGCATCGGGATTTTCCTCGCACATTTTTCTGCACTCTTCTTCGGTAGTGCAACCAAGATCAGCTGAAGCTGTCGCGGTTTTTTTGGCGGAGCTACGGATAGGATATTTCCGGGCGAACAGCCCGCATTTTTCCCGGTTGTCGGGATGGTTGCAGACATTTCTGCAGGATGTCTCATTGGTGCATCCCAATTCCTGCCTGGTTTTGGCAAAGACTTCCGGCGCAATTGATGAAGTTTTGATAACCGTCTTTTTAACCAGGTTGTTTTTGGTACCAAACGCCTGGCAGGTTTCGCGGTTCTCATCAAGGAGACAAAATTGATAGCATGAAGCAGTGCTGGTACAGCCGAGTTCTTTTCTGGCCGCATTGAGGACGGCGCTTGTAAGCGTTCTGTATTTCGGTTTGATCAGTTTTTGCTTCAGGGCAAATTCACTGCAGATGCTGTGGTTTTCGGTATCGCTGCAGTATTTCCGGCATTCGGTGATTGTTTTGCAATTCCCCAGTTCTTCAACGGGAAAGGTAATTTTTTTCAATTCGGCGGTTGCTGTGTCAGCAACAGTTGTTTCGCCAAGGACATTGCCGTGGAGGATGTGCTTGGCATATGACCAGCAGGCGGGCATATTTTGGGGAACTTCACAGTAAAGGGAACACTCTTTTGCATCCCGGCAGCCGTCAAGATCCCGGATAGGATAACGCGGGGCGGCCGAAACAGCCGGCACGAACAAAATGCCGAGGAAAAAAGCGGACAATATTAATTTCAATATTTTCATAGAGTAGTTTCGAACGGATTCTGGTAGCCTGACAATGACTCTTCTTCACCGAACGGATTCTGATAGGCTGATTCCGTAGCGAAAGGGTTTTCCCCGGCAGGGTCAGAATCAAAGGGGTTGACGTAAGTTGCCGCATCCCCGCTTGCGGCTCCGGTTTCGGCTGCCGGAGGAGTAATCAGTATCTGCTCTTGAGTTACCTGAATTTGAGAGTCAGGTAGACCGTCAGTTGAACGGCCGGAATTGTTGCCTATAAAACGGAAATAGAGGAAGGATCCGGAAAAGCCGGTGATAATCAAAATAAGGATCATGGTGACCGTCATCATGGGAAATTTGCCTGTCCGATCCGAAGAAACGATAAACGGCTCTCCGGTTGGAGGAGGCGGAGGGGATGGAGCTTGCGGGGGCGGTTGAATGGTAACCTGTGGCGGAACTGAAGGCGACTGGGCATAATACGGAGGGTTGGCTGCGCCTAGCGGCTGATTGAAAGCGGAGGGAGGCGAAACAGGGGCAGCCGGCGGCGGCGGAGAATAAGGAGCCTGCGGTAGACCTGAAGCTGATGACTGGTTTGGGATACCCGGAAAAGACGCAGAATTAAACATCTGCGATTTGAAAGTCTGGCCGGGAAAAGTTGAAGGGAGGGGAGGTTGGGGAGGCGAAAAATTAAATTTTGGGGGCAAATTGGACTCCGGACTGTCTGCCGGCGGAGGGGATGCTGGCGTATTTTTGGCGGCAGGATTCGGATCCATGCTTTATCTATAATTAAGCATAAAAAAAATTCTTTCGCAAGATTACATTATGGTATCAATCTATGACACCCTGCTTACTGCAATCTCGGAGGTGTTATAGACAAGTCATCCGGGGAATTTATTCCATTTTCCAGTCGCTGCAGGACTCGCCGATGATGGTCCCGCCCCAATCCGCAACCACAAAGCCCGACCGGGTCTTGCCGGAAAGTCGGGGAGCTGCTATGGAAATTGGCGCATCCAATCCTTCAAAGATGACTCTTGTCCTGATGAGCGTATCCACCTGCCGGGAAAAAAGCAGTTTTTCCTTGCGGTTGATTTCTTCCTCAGGCAGCAAGGCGACAAAATAGTAGGGTTTGGTTTTAAGCCTGGGCAGCCAGTAATGCAAGAAATCACTTATTTCTGTTTCATTAAAACCGCTTGTTTTTAACAAGCCGTTGAGCTTGATTTTCAACTCGGATTGGCTAAATACCCAACCTTTTTCCGGCATCTTATTGCCTGTTATATCAGCTTCATAATATAAATACGGGTAATATTTTTCTCCGATTTTCAGGCGGCCGTCCGGACCGGCTGTTACCTGCCAGCCATTCTCACTGTCATAGGCAGGAATATCAGCGGTCAGCTCTCCCTCCAATTCCAGTTTCACCGTCAAATCCGTTAATTTTTCCGGATAGAGGTAAATGGCGGGTTTGCACCAGGGGGTTGCCCAGGTCCACTGGTTCTGGGAAATAAACTCGATATTTTTAAGTTGCAGCGAGGGATCGCGCCTGGTTTCAGTTGCCGGCAAATCTTTTTTACTGATCATATAAGTATGGAGGGTAGCCGCGTCACTCGTTTTGGTCAGGACAAATGTTTCGGGAGCCGTATTTTGGCTGTAAACACGGAAAGTTTCGGCTGTGCCGTCTTCATCGCGGAAAACAATAGTACCTATCGAATCGTAACAACTGCCCGGTGTGCCGCTGCAAATAACCAGGGTTCCCGTTCTTTCATTGATTTTGATCAGGTTGGTTTTATTGGCTATAAATTTATTGGGTTTTGCCCAGATATATTTCTGGTAGTTAGCTTTTTCCAGACTATTGCGCGGAATTATTTTACCACCTGTGGCTGAGAAGCTTCCCGGAGGAAGGAACGGCTGCCGGACAAAACTCGGCGGAATCCAGAGGATGGAGTCAGGGACAGGCGTAAAATGTGACTGCTCCCGGCAGTTTTCCATGATATTTTTCAGAAAATACATAGGATCCTCCGGGTCAGCGGGAATTACCGCTTCCTGCATTTGTTGGTAAACGTCTAAGGCGAGATAGACGTCAAAGTAGTGTGAGCAGGCTTCATCATTGGTCGAGCCGGCATCCCAGAGGGCGGGGCAATTGGGACGGACGGTTTTGTCATAGGCATCGCGTTTTTTTAAAACATAGACAAAATCTTTCAGATTCGGATTTTTCCAGTCTCCGGGTCCGCAGTTGTTGTCAGTTTCAAAATTGCAGCCTTTGTTATAGCTGAAGGGAGTCCAGAAGACTTCCCTGTTTTCTCCGTCGACTGCTGTTTCGGCGATTTTCCGCAGATCCGTATAGGCATTTTCGACGATATAACAGCTTCCTCTCTTGTTCTCGTGGGGATCCCAGCCGCAGTCATAGTCAGCTGCAAACGGGCCGACCTGTTCATCGGTTTTACAGCTGGAGATGCGGACATCATTCCTCACTTTGATGAAATCGCGCTTAAGAGTCGGTAATGCCAGGTCTGATGTCTGGCTGTTCATAACCAAAGATTTGCATTCGGGAATACCGTCTTTATCCTCATCTCCGTTGGCATTGAAGGTCGGCCAGTATGAACCGAAGACATCCGGATTCAATTCCACGCGGCGGTCAGGCAAATTGGTGAAATTATCCGGCCAGGTCAAGGTTATTTTCTGGTCAAGCTGTGGATTATAGCACTCGCGGAAATAGGGAGTAGGGGAAACGGCAGAAATCGGTGTGTTTCCGGCCGGAGGCTTTTGTCCGAACATGCCGGCGGTAAATCCCAAGGCCGAGGCGATCAGGGCAGCAATTGCGGGCCACATAATCTAATAACAACACAGAAGCGGATTTTTTTCAATCGTTTGACATGATAATGCTGCCGTTTGCAATACCAATCAACGATTAAATATAATACTAAAGGGCTTCCCGGTTTGAAATTACAATAGGGAAGTTTTTTTATGGCGAATAATGAGCAACTTAGCAGGAAGGAATTTATTGATTTACTGCCTTCAGCAATAGGTCTGTTTAGCGGGTTGAATCTCGATATATTGTCAGATGAGAATACTCAATTGCCCTCCGGCGAAGACAGAAAAATTATCCAGTTGCTGATTGCGGCTGGTGCCGATCCCTGGACTCCCGTAGGCATTGAATTCGGATTCGGGGTGCACCATAGACACAGGAAGGAAACAAATTATCCTTATGTTTTTTCTGAAGAACCGGTAAACAGTATTTTTCCCCCGGCAAAAGTATTCAAAACAGCATCCGAACAGTTGTCAACTCCGACTGTTAATGCAGCGGCAACTCCCCTTTTGTCAAAAGCGGCAGTCCCATCCGCTGCCGGTATTTTCGGAGAAAACGTGTCTGCTACACCTCAAGTTAGCCAAACTGCAGCAAAACCTTCAATCACTCCGACGGTTGAGAATTATCAGCTGAATGTTCCGCAAGCCTTGTTAATAGGTCAAGGAGACGATGCTGCCTTAGGCGGGGAAGTTGAAGAGATTAAAGATAAAAGAGGCATAAAAACAATCCTTTTAGGAACATTTGGGACTGATAAATTCGGCAGAAACCAAAATTCGGTAATGTTAAAAGTTGCCGCAGTTGAAGCTGTTGTCAGCGGAGCGGTTTTGAAACCGGTGGTTTATAAAGCGCTTTCCAATATCATAGAAAGGGACATCACGCAGCTTTTAGACGGCGAAGAAGGAGTTGGGGATAAGTTTTTCGATTTGGCACTGAAGATACAAAAGGAAGGAGTTTACTGGTCCGGTTTTATGATGACGTTATTGGCCATAAATTACATGGCGCTTAATTCAAATATTTTAGGATCCCAGGATAACGTACCGGCCTGGATATACAGGGCAGTTTCCGAAATCATGGTTAATATTCCTGAAGATCTGATGAAGGTTACCTGGGAAAGGTATTATTACTTATTTTCATCTTTGATTTCTTTGAGAAATATGAATATGGCCTTGAATTTGTACCATTCTGGAGTGATGGCCAGTTATGACAAGAACTTAACTGTAAATGCGGATACAAAAGCTTATGCAAGATTCGGCCTGTTCCATGGGGATATTAAAAACGAATTTATGCAGGGACAACCTCAACTGGAGCAGAAATTCAGCAATTATATTGAAAATCTGGTATCCGATTATATGCAGTGGATAACTGAAGAAGATAATGAAGATCTAAAAAAGGAGCTGATGACTGATTTTTTATTAATCTGCCAACAGGCATCAGTCCCGGTAAGCAATAAAAAAATCGAATTATACAAAACGGCTACGCTGCCTTCGAGCGGACTGGCAATCATGTGGAAAGTTTTATCAAGAGTATCCGATAAAGCCAGGCTAAACCGAAATACCGAATATACGGATACATTAGGACAAATGATCGGCGGTCTGGCTAAGATGAATTACGATGTAGTTGAAAATTTGTGGAATACCGGCAAAGAAGATGATGTCAACTTATTTAATTATTCCAAGACAGGGGAGTTTTCAGCCGCTAAGGAATTTGAACTGATTATTCCTTCGCAAATGATGGAAATCAGGGACTCCCGGACAGCTAGCGTCCCGAATTTATATGTCGTAGCGATTCAAAACGGCATTCCTTATTTTTTAAAAAGCTATTATGCTCTGGGAGAATGGAAGTGCAACTATAATCATAGGGTTGTGCTGACTGTTCCCCAAGGCAGCGGACCCAAAAATTGGAAGTGGGAACTGCCCATCAGCAGATATACGGTCGGGTATGTAAAGTGAGTTACGATTTTTTAAGCCCGTGTTATATATCCTAGATAGGGAAAATGATATAATTTGGCAAGTTTAGGCCTGTCGTTCAGTGGTAGGACCCGGGTCTCCAAAACCCGTGACGAGGGTTCGATTCCTTCCAGGCCTGCCAGGCACCATTCGGAGCCTGGCTTTAGCCAGCGAAGAATTGTGCCGTAGCCGGGTACCGAATGGTACCCGAGCAAATACAAATACTTTCTGGTATCAGTCCACACCTAAACAATTTGTTAAACTAAACTAATGAAATACAGGAAAAAACTAGTAATCGCCACACTTGTCACTATTAGTCTTCTTACCGGATATCTTATTTTGGCAAAAAATATCAATCTTTGGCCATCTCAGAAGCCAGAAGGTTTAGTGCGAGATGAACAACTCGAGAAAAAATACGGGCGGGACTATAAACCAATCCACGTTTACATTAAAGTTGGTGCTTCAGAAGAAGAGATTCTACTTCTAAAAAACAGGCTTGAACTATTTCCAGAAGTCGTCGCAGTTGAGGTTTATCCTTGGCCAAAATCCAAATCAGGTTATTCGGCTGCTGTAAGACTTATACCTATGGTTAAAAGAAACCCAAGTGGATTAGAAAATTATCCTTCAAATGTTCTTGAGTTCTTGGATGAAGCCAAGAAAAACCCCACAAGCCCCACAAGAATAATTAACAATTGGAGTTTACGAGGTGAACCAAATGAGTTTTTCGATTTACCAATTTAAGCAGTAGTTTGTATAAAATAGGTTCGAACATCGTCCATCAGGCGCTGCACACAGAGAATTCGTGCGAATGACTTTGGTTGGGCTTTTAATAGAACTATCTTATATCCCTATTTTCAGTATCCAATGGGACTTTTTTATCAATGTAACGCCTGAAATTATGCATCAATTTTGTAAATCCGTGTTTTAATATTCCATTGTTAATAATTCTTCTACCGGAACTATAAACACAATTTCCATTGATATAACTAATCTCTCCCAATTCGGATAGAGCAATCAACAGCAACGTATCGGATCCTCTGATAAAATCTCTTTTGAAACCTTCAACTTCTAACGCCGCTAATTTATTAAGTCCCATGTTTTGTCCAACTGCAGTCGACGACCCCATTGCATTAAGATATCTATGCACTCCGTTCGCGATTAATGAATAAATTCTAAGTAATAATTCATTTTTGATACTTTGATTTTCAGGTAAATATCTGACATCTCCTAATGTGGCAACTGTATTTTCTGTAGCTAATGACTGAAAATGACGCTCTGCCCATTTAAAATTAACTAGTGAATCAGCATCTGTCATAAATACATATTCAACTGAAGAGGGTAACGATTCCAAACCTGTCTGTCTGGCATTCCCGATTCCTTTTACTTTTTCATCTATCACTATCGCTCCGAATATTTCAGCGATAAGTTTCGTATTATCACAGGATTTGTTATCTACTACGGTAACTTGAATCTGCATATTATCCGGATCAATTTGATCTAAAGTCGCATTAATGCCAATTAAAGCTCTGGGAAGATACATTTGTTCATTAAACGCAGGTATCAAAATTGCTGCTTGTGGTCCGACTCCGCCTTTACTCACATTGTGTTTAAATATATTAACTGCATTTTTCTCATAAATTAATACTCTATCGGGATGCAATGGATTTACCGGCAATCTATTGATAGAACGCCATTCGCTCCAAATTTCTCTTTCTGGCATCTGAAAAGTATATCAAACTATTACAAAAATTAAAAAGCCTATTAACTTATACTTGACGGGTAGCGAGGTCTAACCCAAGACAGACAGCGTGCAGTATAAATAATAAAGGCGAGGCCCCGATCGCAATCGGGGCCAACCTGCCCGTCGTAGCGAGAGAAGGCGGGGCTAATGCGAAGACTTAAAGTAAGTTCGAAGTTTTGAATAAAGACACTGCAACTTAAAGGTAATGGGTTTCCAATCCCGACTCAGTCGGGACGATTCCTTCCGGGCCTGCCTATCTTTATTAATAATCACCTTTGGGGCACGGAAGATTTAAATTCCATTCTGGCTCTGAGTAGATCAAGTAGTGCATGCAAGGAGAGTAAATTTGTTTCTTACAAATATCTTCATATGATATTCTTAATTAATGCTATTAAAGGTTGTTAAATGGACTCTTCACTTTTTTATATTTTCCGCAATATTTATCTTTTTCACTTCCAAAGTAATTTATGCCCAATCTATACCTGGTGACGCGAATGAGGATGGGAAAGTGGACGGGCTGGATTACTACATCTGGCTGACGAATTATAATAAAACAACCAACCAAGCACACAAGGCCGGAGATTTTAATAACGATACAATAGTCGACGGTAAAGATTATCTAATTTGGTTAAACAATTACGGAATTTCTGTAACGCAAACTGCAACTATTGCTCCCACAAATATTATTACTCCGACAATCAGCTTAAAGGCAACTGCTAGTCCAACAACTGTCCCCACTTCAGCCACTGCCGATTTAATAAGTGTAGACTTTGCCAGCGTTACTGGTCCAGTCACTTACCGCGCGACCGGCTTTATTGGCAATGATCTTTCAAATACCTTACCGTCTGACTCGCTGATCCTACCTCTCAAACCCAAACTGTATTCCTGGCTTTTAGGTTACCAGGCGCTAACCCGTTCGACTCAAACCGGAGCTAAATACCAAGTAAAACTTTGGATCGACCAGACCCGTGATTCGACAACCATTCCAAGCACAATAAACGGAGATTGGTCCAAATGGGAAAAATATGTCCGTGACCTGGCAACTACCGCTTATTCGAAAAATTATACCAACGTCGAATTTGACATCTGGAACGAACCTGAATCGTCAACTTACTGGAACGGTTCGGTCGATGACAGGTATTTCGAAATGTGGCGGAGGGCATATAACCAAATTAAAGGAGTCAGTTCTAATTTACAGGTTGCTGGACCAAGCTCGACCAAATTCTCCTGGACTCGGGATACTTTCTTGCAGAAGGCAAAATCAATGAACGCGCTGCCGGATGTTCTGACCTGGCACGAGCTAAACAGTGGCTCATCAGTCTCGTCAAACGTAGCCAATATGCGCGACTACCTTAAAAATAACGGCTACAATATCACTAAGATCAGTATCAATGAATACGCCTCAAGCACTTATGCCAAAAAACCCGGGGCTCTGGTTAAATTCATATATGAATTTGAAAAAGCTCAGGTCTATTCTGCCTCTAAAGCCTGCTGGGAGGAAGATAAAAATAACTCTTACTATGAGTGCGCACCCCATCTTGATAACCTGATAACCTATGATGATAAAAAACCGAGATCGGGTTGGTGGACCTACAAATCCTACGCCGATATGACAGGTAGTATCGTCGCCGTCAGTTCACCCGGAACTATTCCCGCCATAGCCTCCAAAGACGAAACAGCCAGAAAAGGATATATTCTTATCGGTAATATTTCCTCCGGCAACTCATTCAAATTGGTCCTGAATAACCTTGATAAAAGCGGGTTATTTACAACAGGTTCTAACGTCAAGATCTTAGTACAAAGGATTCCTAATACTGAAAGCAGCGTACTTACGGCACCTATTACAGTCCAGCAGTCCACCTTAACGCCACAAGGTAATTCTCTGACCATTAATTTCAGCGCAGTTGCGTCATATGATGCGTATTTTGTCAGCTTATCGCAGTAACGGGTGGGGAAACGTCTGTGGTTTAATGAAAATTTCAGGTTTTTTATCTTTTGATACTGAATTGGAAGGATGCTATTATTCAATTGATAAAAATATTTGAACAACGTCAGGCTCAGAAAAACGGATTGTCGATATAGGTTCGAATACTTCCCAACCGGGGCTTGGATGTTTAAAAGGAAATTTTGAGTTTGGCATGATTGACTTCTCTTACAATATTTCAGAAAAACATTTAAAATCCCTGGTTAAAATCGATGAATTAAGAGTCAGGATTCTGACAGCAGGTATCTCCCCGAAAGACGAATTGAGGCTTCGGTGGGAAGCCCGTGTTGACCGCATTTATGGCGCTTTTTCCTTAAGCGGAAAGGCATTATCCAAACACCAAATTACCAAGCTTTTGCAAAGCGGCAAAAGCAGGAAATTTAATTCCGATGAACAGCAGGCAGTTGATTATAAAAAGGCTTTTGATTACCTCGTCCAAAACTGGCTGGTTTCCCCAAGCAACGTCAGCGTCAGGACTATAGTCACTTTGCGCTCGTTTATAGGGAGATATGCCGGATATCCAGCCTCAAGGGAATCGGAAATAAAATCCCTGCTCGAATTTCTTCAGTCGAAACGCGAGCATTCTGTCATCATCTCCGGGATTGCCCTGATTCAGTTGCTGGCTATAAATGGAGGTAAACCGCTTGAGGTTAAACTGCCAATTCTGGCGGCATATTTATTTTTTTATAAATCCGGATATGATTTCAGGGGGCTTCTCAGGATAGAGGAGGGTTTTTTGAAAAACAGGGGTGAATTTAAAGAAAAAATTGAGGCTACCCTTAAATCGCACAACCTGACAATCTGGTTGGAGTTTTACGCCCGTCTTATATCCGGACAGCTGGAAGAAGCTTTAAAAGATATCAAGTCCCTGCGTTTCCGTTTGGAGATTCCTTCGAAATACTGGGAAATCAACAACCGGCAAAGGGAGATATTGACTATTCTTGACGCTCCGGACAAAAGCATCACCAACAGGAAGGTCCAGCAGCTGTTCAATGTCTCCCAAATCACCGCTTCCAGGGACCTGGTCGGGATGGAATTGCTGGGACTTATTTTTGTCCATGGAAAAGGCAGGAGTGTTTACTATACGAGAGTCTGATTTAAAAAAGACAATTAAATTTTATCTTCTCCGACGATGATTGCGAAATCAGCGCCACCTGAGGCCGTTTCACCCAAAGGCAGAAGGCTTAGCGGAATCCCCAGGTCTTTGCCTAATTTTTGCGCAATTTCTGACTGATCTTCATCAAGGTCGATAAGCAATGTTTTGGGATAATCATTTTTCCGGGCATCCTGACGCGCAATCACACTGACGGTGGCAATTTTTTGCCTGAGCTCAGTTTCATATTTTAAGGTTAAACCGGCTGTTTTGGTCCCGTTCAGAAGGAGGAGGCTGACCGGGGCAAATGTAATGTTATCCTCGGCTGCTGGTGTGGGAGTCGGGGTGTTTCTGCTGAAGTTGGCTACTTCAATAATTTTATTGATCTTCGGATCGTAGAGAATGGCTTTCTTGGCGGTTTGGTAGGCCAGGACGATGTCGCCGTTTTTCGCGTTTGAGAAAAAAGCCAGATTGGCCAATTTGGTCTTATCGGTAACTGTAGCCACGGTAGGATATTCACCCTTCGGCAGTTCTATCAGGCTGCCTACTTTGGCAATAATTTTGGCTTCTCCGCCGGAATCCAGGTCATTAAGCACTTTTTCCGCTTCCCGGAATTTCATAAAGAAAAAAAGGGACGGCAAGGATATCAAAACCAGCAGAATTGAAACGATTATGACAGTTCTATTTCTCAGAATAACGGGTAATTTGAGCCCGGGGAAAGCCATTTAACGGTAATTATAGCCAATAAACTTTTTTATACAAGTCAAAAATTCCAATTAAGTCAGGGTGTGACGGTCGGTGCCGGAGGGGTGTTTACCGATGGAATGGCTGAGGGGGAAGCCGGCGTACTGATAAAGGCGATATCGACTATTTTGTCCATATCCGGATCATAAATAATGACTTTGTTTGTATAAATGAGCAGTTTGTGGCCGTTTTTGGCATTGGTAAAAAAAGAGCTGTCTCTTTGAAGCTGTTCAACATTTGAGACTGTAATAAGCTGAGGCGATCCTGTGGGTAAAACAAGATGTCTGCCTGCTTTTTCCATGATATTTTTTATTTCCCGCTCGTCAGGAAGCTGGGAATTCGGAGAAGACTGAGACTCGAGATCCCTGATTTTCTTCTGGGTATTGAAATAAAGTTTAAAACTGACAATACCAAAAATCAGTGAAATTAAAAGGGCGGCAGAGAGTATCGGCAGTAAAAGTTTTGATGAGGCCTGTTTTGGTGATTGTTCGTTCATTTATTAAATTAATTTATAACACAATTTGAGTATCAGCTGAAGCTTCCTCATAATCCGGCGGAAGCGAAGGGACGGGTGAAGAAACGGGCGAGGGAGAAGGAGTCGGTGAAAAATTCAAAGCATCAATTTCCGGGGGAAGAGAAGGAGATGCCGTTGGCGCGCTGTTTTTTCCGGACAGGTTTTCCAGGATGACATAGGTAAATGCTACGTCCTCCTGCGGGGGAGCATCAAGTGAGAGGGTAAAGCCGGTTTCTGCGGATTTTTCACTGATGAAATAGCGTGTGGCAGGGCGGTAATCGGCTTCGAAAGTAATCTGGATGATGCTGTTTGCGGTGATATTTTCATTTTGGACAATAGCTTCTTTCTGCCCTTTGAGAATGGTGCTTCTGCCGGCGTTATTTATGAGGGAAATTTTGTTGGCCACCAGATTTCCGGAAACGACCAGATCATGAATAAAGGCCTGTTCGATAAAGCCGTCAAACGGTTTGTTGACCATACTGCTATCCAAACCTGCCGAGGGAGTAATTTGGGCAAAATAATTCGAAAGGCAGAGTGTGTCTGTCAAAGTACAGGATGGGGCCGGTAAAGCCAGTTTGGGGTTAACGAGAATCCTGATCCGGCCGAGCTTGGCCTGATTTTGATATTGCACCTGGCTTTCAACCGCATCTTTAAGGCGTTCCACTTTTTGGTCCTTTGTCAGGGTAGGGGAGGGAGAAGAATTGATATTGAGTTGCCCTGATGAGCTGGATACCGGAGTGGCTGTCGGCAGGATACCTGTGCCGTCAAAATCCTCCAATGCGATACCGATGGCGATACCCGCCTGGTCCTGCCTTTGGGCAATACCGGGAATTGTGGAGGAGGTAAGGTAGTCGCCTTTTTTGACCGGACCGTTGATATCGCTGATATTTACTTCGGCAGTACCGTAGGTAATGATTGAGGCACTCTCCGATGACACCCGGTCGGCAATTCCCAGAATCTCATGGCTGTAAGCATTATTTATTTTTTCAACCGCTATTTCAGATGAAGAAGTAGACAGTTTTACCAGATCTCCGTTTCGAAGGTCACGATCAAGCGTCAGGAAAATTTGCTGCAATTTGTTTTGGCCCGATGTTGAGCCGCTGTCAGCGGTTTGTCCTGAGATGAGATAACCGAAATCATTGACCGTGGTAGGGCTTAAGTCCAACTTTTGGGTCGGAGTTGCGCTTTGTTGAGAATCTTGAACCGAGCTAATTGTATTTTGCGATAGTTCCACATTTGATAATCTTTCGAGAATGGCGTCAATTTCCGTTTGCTGTTCCTGAATTCCTTGGGTAAGCAGGGCAGTCATATGGTCATATGACAAGCTGTAGTTGCCTTCTTCGCCATAAATTAGCTCGGGCAATATCTCTTTGACGTCCTGGGCATTGAAGCCGAAATCAGCGCGGTTTGATTCTATATCAACAAAAGATACGGGTTTGAGAGCCATTATTTCCTTTAAGCCGTACCCGAGGTTTTCAATTGCTTTTCTGCGGGTGGCATCGGATGATTCGGAGATAACTCCCGATGATGATATTCTTGTGCCTGATTCTGTTTCCAAAAGGTTACCGCTGCCTGATGCATTAGTTTCCAGAACAAGAGTGTTTGAAATAATTTGATCAGTTTTTATAGATTTTGCATCTATTGAACCGGCTTGGAGCTCTCCGACAGTCATTTTTGCAAATGCTTCAACATTTGTCATGAAATTTCCGGTTGATTTATCTGCCACTTCAAATACTGTTTTCCCGTCAGCCTGCTGTTGAACTATTTCCAGATCACCCTGATCGTTTATGTGATAACCCGGGTCGTACCAGGAAGATTTGACAAACATCAGCACTTTGCCGCATTCAAATGATTGATTTTCATCAGCAGCTACTTTTGGACAATCAATTTTTTCTCCCTGTATGCCGTTTTGGGGGTCAAACTGGGCCATGGCCATACCGATGACCGGACCTGCCCGGTTCATCTTCATGGCAAAACCGGGGACTGCCGAGGAAGTTAAGAGATCACCGGGATTGATGGGACCGTTTTCGGTGGTGACTTTGACAGGGACGCGGCCGGAGAGTGCGACCGGGATACCTGTTTTGCCTTCATTTTCAATTGACCCGATGACTTTCGCGGGCCGTGTGGAAACAACTCCGATTGCTTGCTGGTCATAGGCTGTTTGAGTTTTTAAGACCCCTGCTTTAAGCGATGGATCCAGGCTGACCACATCAGCCGGGGAAATTGTGGTATCGTTAGTTGAGTAAATTTCCGCCAAATCTGCAGTTGTAGTAACTTCTGATAATATAACGTCCATTCTGATGACATTACCGCTGGTACCGCTGGTTGCGCTGCTGGCACAGACAGTATAAGTAGTTTTACTAAGAGTTGCCGGATTATCAATGATAGCAATTGAAGCTACCGGAAACGAAGCATTTGAAGCTGAAGAAGTAGTCACGGTGCTGCCAACGGTTGTATCGGAACAGGTAGCAACACCGTCTCCGGTAGTATCCCTGTGCAAGGCAAATCCGAAGTCCTGCTGGTTGGATCCTGTAGAGTCTACGATAATGGTAGCCTGCAACATGACTTTATCGGCAGCATCAGACAAACTGATATTGGGTTGAGTCCCGTCCCAATAATTTTCAGTATCATTGTCGGCTATAGCATCTGATGTTGTGTCTGTGAAGTTTTTAACATCACCGACATTGGTTCCGCAGGAGAATTTATTGGTATCCGAGTCCCAGAGTATTCTTTGTGTAGCTCCATTGCAGTCGACCAGTCCGCCGCCGTTGATGCCTTCGTTCGAGTCGCTTGAGAGAGTGAGAGTGTTGCCCATAATTATCGTACCTGTTCCGTTGGGAGACAATGTCAAACTTTCGTCGGTATCCTGAGTGGAAATGGTAGCTCCGGCGCCTCCGCTGTAGCCTAAGATCAGGTCATCGACTTTTAAATCGTAGGAGTAGGCAGTATTGGGGTAGAGGAAGGCGTCATCGGCACCTCCCGGTGAAGATGCATAGAGTAGAGTTTCGCCTCCGGGACCGGCAGGGCCGGTGGCACCGGTAGAGCCTGTGGGACCGGAGTGGCCGGTAGATCCGGTTGAACCGGTTGAACCTGTAGGTCCGGCAGTTCCCGATGGACCCGTTGTGCCGGTAGGACCTACGGATCCGGATGCGCCGGTTGAGCCTGTCGGGCCGATATCACCCGGATCGCCTGTTGCTCCGGTTGCCCCTGTCGGACCGAATTCGCCTGAGGCTCCGGTTGAGCCTGTCGGGCCTATTTCACCTGAAGCTCCTGTTGATCCTGTCGGTCCTTCTAAGCCTGTTGCTCCGGTTGATCCGGTTGAGCCTGTGGGACCGGCGACACCTGTTCCTCCGGTTGAGCCTGTCGGACCTCTATCTCCGGTTGAGCCGGTTGATCCGGTTGAGCCTGTAGGACCGATAATTCCGGATGCACCGGTTGAACCGGTAGGACCTATAATTCCCGTTGCTCCTGTAGAACCTGTTGATCCCGATGGACCTATACTGCCTGACCCGCCAGTTGAGCCTGTTGAACCTGTCGGTCCTTCATTTCCTGTTGCACCAGTATTTCCGGTTGAGCCTGTCGGCCCAATTAAACCGGTTGAGCCGGTTGAGCCGGTTGAGCCGGTCGGTCCTTGTGTGCCCGATGCTCCTGTGGAACCGGTTGGACCGGTATGACCGGTTGCCCCTGTAGTTCCTGTGGGGCCGGCTACACCGGTTGCGCCCGTTGAGCCGGTTGAGCCTGTGGGACCAGCATCACCGGATCCGCCGGTTGAGCCTGTGGGACCAAATTCTCCTGTTGCACCGGTTGAGCCTGTGGGGCCAAAATCACCAGTCGTACCCGTAGATCCTGTAGGTCCGATAACACCAGTTGATCCTGTTGATCCTGTTGATCCTGTGGGACCTGCAATTCCTGTAGCACCTGTTGATCCTGTTGAACCTGTTGGTCCGGCAACTCCTGTTGCTCCGGTTGAGCCTGTTGAACCTGTAGGACCTGCAATTCCTGTTGAGCCTGTTGATCCAGTGGGACCAAAAATACCAGTTGCTCCTGTATTCCCGGTTGAACCTGTCGGACCAATAATGCCTGTTGCTCCGGTTGAGCCGGTTGAGCCTGTCGGTCCAATAACACCAGTTGCTCCAGTTGAGCCGGTTGAGCCTGTCGGTCCAATAACACCAGTTGCTCCGGTTGAACCTGTTGAGCCTGTCGGTCCAATAACACCTGTTGCTCCGGTTGAACCTGTTGAGCCTGTCGGACCTATATCACCTGTAGCTCCAGTTGATCCTGTGGGTCCAATAACTCCTGTTGAACCTGTTGAACCTGTTGAACCGGTTGGTCCTATAATACCTGTTGCCCCGGTTGCACCTGTTGAACCGGTTGGTCCAATATTTCCTGTAGCTCCGGTTGAGCCGGTTGACCCGGTTGGTCCTTCAACACCGGTTGAGCCCGTTGAACCGGTAGGTCCGATGTCTCCTGTCGCTCCTGTTGAACCCGTAGGACCTTCA
>LCFP01000013.1 GCA_000999095.1 Candidatus Gottesmanbacteria bacterium GW2011_GWA2_43_14 | reverse complement strand
CAATAGGATAAGGTCGTAGTGACGTTGGTCGGGGCAGGACAGGCGTTGACAACCGGAGTCGGTGTTTTGGTAGGTACTTTGGTCGGTGTTTTGGTAGGTGTTTTGGATGGAGTGACACCCAGACAGGCCCCGTTGGAACAACCTGAAGTGCAGGTATGGGCTTCAGATGCAACTGTGCCCGAGGTAGTGCAATAGCCTTCCTGAAGGGTAGAGACACCATTTTGTAGGGAACAGGAATCTACTAATTTACTGTTTGATCCGGATATATATGTTTCTCCATATTTTGTGTAGTTCTTGCCTCCGTCCGTATCGATACAATTCGGTGCGGAAGTCGGGGTAGCTGTGGCCAGAGAAAAAGATTCCACGCAATCGGGGTCTGCAGCAGAGAACCGACCGTCATTTAAGAAGAAATAACCGTTAACCTGAATATTTACCGGATACTTGTTTCCCCAATTCGAATCCAATTTGTGAACTTCGCTATAGGCTACGGAAATTGCTTTGCTGGTAGTTGTTGAACCGGTAACAGCGACATCCTTAACAAGGGCTACACCATTTACCATGATCGGTTTCGGATTTCCCGGACCATAGAGGTTGTCCAGATTATAAAAAGCCAGCCGGAATTTGGAAATCCAGTACCCGGCAGGCGGTGTGCCGTTTAAAGTAATGGTTGTTGGGTTTGAGGAAGTTACTATTTTATTTGAAATTGTCGAACTGACGCAGACATTCGGCCGGTCGGTCGTTTGGGCTTGCGGGATATCCCTGGGCCCGGTTTGGATCAGCTGTCTGCCGGCGATAATACCGACAGTAACGATACCTAATCCTATCAGGGCGACGACCGTCGCCAACTCCCCCCGGTTGTTCCTAAGCTTACTTATAAAATTGTAGGCAGACATATAAAACTATAATTCCGTACCAACCACCTGCATCTCACTATTATTATCCGGAAACTTAATCACGGCATCACCGTCTGCTAAAGCTTCAAAAGTGACATTCGCCAGGGTAACGGTACCGCCTGATAACTCATTGGATGATTTATTGCTAACGAGAGCCATACCGACGAAGTTGTACTGGCTTTCGGCACCGGGATAGACTGAGCCCGTATCATCCAACCAGGGTGCTTCGGTAAAGACAGTGCCCAGATTTGGCGCAACGGATTTTAACCTTAATTTTGAGGCATCATAAAGAAGGGGAAAACTGACGGCGGATACCCTGACCTGCGGATCCGAAATTTCCAGGGAAACCAAGACATTGACGTCATCTCCAGAGGAAACATTTAATGACTGGCTGTTCAGCCTGAAATGCGCCTTGCCGGCCAGTGAGGCCTTCGGCCTGATATCAAATCTCCTGCCGAGGAAAAAGACAACCAAAGGCAGGAATAATACCAAACCTAGAAGCAACAACAGCGAATTCAGCTGCTTTTTATCTATCTTTGCCTGCATAATATTCATTATAGAAACAAATTTTTTTAAAAAACAAGCCCTAAATGCAAATCAGGTATTTAACCGTCATTTATAGATAAAATGCCCGGCGCCAAATTTCATAATCGATTAGATCAACTTGGCCGCTTTTATCCAAATCAGCGTAGAGAGTGTTAAACCCCTCCCATCCTAAGTATTCAAGTTTCCATTGTTCGTAGCAGGCTAAAGTAGCAATGACCGTACACGGATTGGTGTCAGGCGGGGTCGGGGAAATTCCGGTCGGCGACGGCGTAATATTAACCGGCTCGGTAGGACTGGCAACCGGTTCTGTGGGGCTCGCTTCCGGAGTTGTGCCGATATTCAGGCCGAAGGTAGCCGGGCTGGCCGTAATAACCAACGCTTTTCCCGCACCATCAACTATCTGCATGTCATCAATTTCATAAGAAAGTGCTGTGGTGTCATTAACCTGTGAGGAAACGCCTTTTATTTTAAAACCGGCCAGCTCAATTATGCCTGTCGGTTGGGTATTTCCCGGTCCGGCAGCAATCACGAAAACAGCCCTGCCGGTTGCATTGGCCTGGGCCATGGCGGTTTTTTCCACGGTTGTGGAAAGATCGGGATTGGTACTGATTTCACTGGCCAAATTGATCTTGGCAGGATTAAAATTCAGGACAACTCTGGCAAAGGCAACGGAATTTGAGCCCGCGTCCAGCATAACTTTCATGTCAACATCAGGGGGCAGGGTGGCCTGAACCGGTTCCAAAGTTAATTCTACTTGTGAAGCCGTATCAATGAGGGTATAGAGAGCATTTCCACCGGCTGTTGAGACATCCGGAGCCTGTCCGGAAATCCCCGCCTCCGTCACCCTGGTTGAAGTGAATGTCAATCCGGCTTCTCCGACTGCGGCCTCCGGCTTAACCGTGAGATTAACCTTGGCAAAAGTCAAGTTTGTTCCGGTCAGCGCAACAGGCGTGGCACCGGCTGAGATGGCGCACATCACGGTCATCGACTGGCCGTTTATTGAGACAAAGGGCAAACCATTAAAGGGAGCCTGGCAAGTAGCTGAATTTAGAGCAAACTGATCGGCGGCAGTGACAGTCATCTGCACTCCGCTGACGGAAATGGACCTTTGGGCTAATTTATTGACAGTTGCGGCAATTTCAAACGATGCTCCTAGAGGCCGGGTGCCGGAAGAAGGCGTAAATTTAATGTCTACCTCATTGGAACCGGCTGCCCTTTCCCTGAGCTCCTGTCTGTTCAGTGCCAAATAAACTGCCAGAGGGAGGATAATGACCACTGCCGAAAGGAGCAGCAATTTCAAAAAAACCTTTCTGTCCAGTGTTTTACCCATAAAAAGCACTACTTAATCCAGATTAGTAAATATTTTTTAACAGTGCAAGTGACAATTTAAGTATTATAATTAACCAGCCATTTAAAATAATCGAGCCCGTCAACTTTGCCGTTATTGTCAAAATCACCGACAGAAGGTCCTGACGCGTTTTGGTTATAATGGCTGCGCCAAATAACATAGTCCAAGCCGTCCACTTTGTTGTCAAAATTGGCATCCCCGGTTTTAACAGTCCCGGATATGGTCGGAGGCACGGTCGTCGGCGTTACCGTTGTGACAGTTTTTTCCAACGCAGACAAAGCATCTAAAATGCCGAACTTTGTTTTGCCTATGACAAGACTTTTATTGCCTGATGATTCGATGATGGATTTAACCTGGGAATTGGAAAGTGCCGGTTTGGCCGCCAGTATCAAAGCAGCCAGACCGGATACGTGGGGGGTGGCCATAGACGTACCTAAATCGTAGAAATACTGGTTCTGCGGCCAGGTCGAGGCAATACCGTTTTCCTGATCCTGAGGGGATGAAAATTCACCGCCGGGCGCGGCAATCGTTATCCAGTTGCCTGTCGACGAGATGTCATTGTATTCCGAATACGGTGCCAAATTATTGTTGACGTCTAAAGCCGCCACACTGATGACATTGGGAGAAGCCGCCGGATAATATTTTTCATTTACCGCATGGCGGATGAAATTGCCGTCAATATCGTAAATATCGCAACCGTCACCCGTCTGATGAGAACCTTCCGGCCGGCCGCAATTGCCGGCGGCAGCCACAACAACCGCCCCTTTACCCCAGGCGTAAGCGACCGAATCGTTTATTTCCGCAATCATCGGCCCGTCCAGATTGCCTTCGAGCGATCCCAGGCTCAAATTGATGACTTTGGCTCCGTGATCGGCCGCATACCTGATGGCATTGTTAAAATAGCTTGTCAGGATATCTCCGTTGATGTCCAAAATTTTGATGACCATCATTTTGCTGTTAAAACCAGATCCGGCTATGCCAACGGCATTATCGGTGGCGGCCGCCAGAATCCCGGCTACATGAGTGCCGTGGCTTTGGGCCAGATTGGTCGGACTGGCTGTCATTGAAGCAACAGTCTTACAAGCACCGGTACAATCAACCAGGGATTGAATTTTATCTTTTAAATCCTCATGGGACGAGTCGATGCCGGAATCGATTACGGCAACGACAGTACTTGCTGAACCTTTGCTTATATCCCAGGCGCTTTTGCCAGTCCCCGCAAACTTGGAATTGAACATATTCCACTGCAACGGGGGCTTGCCGGGGGCAGAAGTCGCTTTGATCGAAGGGTCATTGGGCAGATAAAGCAAATCCAGTTTGCGGTCGGCATAGACTTTCGCGACCATAGGATCAGCAGACAGTTCAGCCAGAGCGGCGGTCAAATCGCTGCCGAAAAGCTCAAAAACCAAAGACCTGGTACCCTGAATCGGATATTTATAACGGGATTTTTTCTTGCCGGATTTTACTTTGTCAGCTCCTTCACCTGAGGGTACTTGTTTTAATACGGCTACAACCTGTTTTGTCCGGGGCAGTATTTCGGATGGGGCGGCGTTTGCTTGTCCGGCTGTAATAATCGGCAGAAGGAATAATAAAAATAGAGGGTGATGTCTTTTCACACCGGCTTATATCCAGTGTGTCAGGAAGCTAGTTCCGTGTCAATGGAATTTCAGTGCCGCCTCATAGACGACGTTCGAACCTATTTTTCAGTAATTTCCTCACTATTCCAGCTCCACTTGCCGTCAATTAGATTGATCTGATAATGATTATGTGAAATAATCACCCGTTACATGAAGGATTTGTCGCCTAGTCTAGACACGTTAAGGGTTTTAAATTCGGAAAGATTAAACCGTCTGTATCAAACTCCTGTCGTTGGACTTGCTTTTGATGTGCATGGATTCACATTCGGAAAAAACCCTGAAGTAAATAAGTCCATTCTTAATGAACAAGCCAGACTATTAGAACTTGGATGTGTTTTGGCTGCCGTAACCGGTTTTGGAGACAGAATCCATTTATTCCAAACAAAACCCCTTTTGTCTCACTTAGAACGGCGAGGATTAAATCCATCCCAAGTTCCATTGTATTTATCCACGAGAAACGGAGCCTTAACAACTCATGCTTACAAAGATGAAATTATAGATCACCATCCTATTACTTCAGAAATGTATGATGCCATAACAAGTCACCCGCTGGTAGAAGCGGTTCAAAGACTTGTAAGGCCTGACGTTAAAGCAGAATTAGCCAGAGAATATGCGGAAACTTCTGCATCTTTAGGCTTTGAATTGCACCCGAGAAGAGAAGAAAATCCAGGTATAAGACATGACTGGCATCCCGGAACCAGGGCTGGATATCAGTTGACGGTAATTTATGAACCTGATTATTTAAGGCAAATCGGAATACACGATGAAGGTTCTGACGATATCAGGATTATTTTGGAACATTGCGGTGGTTCATTGCCGGATAATCCGCATGTATTGGCACCCATCTTAAAACAAGCCCTTGCAGAATCAGGACTTGATATAGCTACAAATACAGCGGGAACTCATCCCGAAATTGATATTGCATTACCTGGAATAAATAAGGCAATAGGTTGTTCTGCTTTGTTAGATAGAATCGCCGGTAAATGGAATATAGGAGAAGAAGAAGCCAGAAAACGAACAATAGGCGGCGGAGACAGCCCAAAATATAATGACAGACCATTAATTAAATTTTTTGATAACGGGGTTACTAATATCTACTATTGGGATGATGGAGTTGACGGGCCGATTGTTTTGGATTATCAACAACTTGTTGATCCGGTTGAGAGGACGTTAGAATTATTTCGCAGAATTAAAACTGGCTAGTTATAGCGAGCAATTTATATTAAGTGTCTATTACGAAAAGTAAAACCAGAACCTGATTTAAGATATTTTTCGAAAGGTAGAGCTTTATATTTTGATTCGAATGCTATATATGTAATTAATTTGCATGGTAAAAACTTTTTTGTAGTTCTTTCCTGGCTAGTTTTATGTTCCTTGAATCTTTTTCTTATATCTTGTGTAAAACCTATGTAGATATTTCCGTTAGAAAGTTTTAGAAGATAAACGTAATATATTAGCCGTCCTTCGCTGAAGCTATGGACGGCCACATGTAGCTTTAGCAGAGTGTGGTGCCAGGGCCAGGATTCGAACCTGGGAAGCCTTACGGCGCGTGTTTTACAGACACGAGCATTAGTCCACTTTGCTACCCTGGCATCGAAAAGGATTTAACTATTTCATCGGTATCATTTTTCATCAAATTATACAATTTTTTATCGTGATATCTTATATGAATAAGTCCATTGGGCATTTTATTTTTCTTTTTTTCTAAAAAATCCTGTCTGATATAAGGCTTGATAAACTGCTTTTCTGATATATTTGTAATTTTCATCCAATATTCTTTCAATTTATTAACATCTTGATCAGAATAACAATATATCAATACTCTTAATTTCTCCTCGAGAATACCATAAACTGTTCTTAACATCTGTAAAAATATTTTAATCATTACCGGATCGCTATTTGCTAAATCTACAATTTGATCCCTGTATTTAGTCCCCTCACCCCAATATAACATCAAACCGGCGATTTTTAATTCTCTTTCTACTTCTGTTAAATCTCCTCTCGCTTCAAATGTTGGGGCAATTTTCCAAAATGCCAAAGATATAGTCTCTGCCGCTTTTCTTCTAGCAAGATTATTCTTCTTCATAAATTTTATTACTTGCCAGACAGATGCCCCCAGTCGTTCACCGACAATTTTGGCACTTAATCCTTCCTCAAAATAAAGTTTTTTTACTTCATCAATGGGCAGGTTCATAATTTAAAATTGAAAATAATTCTTGGAGCCCTCTGTCAGAATCGGACTGACGTCAACAGTTTACAAAACTGCCGCTTTGCCACTAAGCTAAGAGGGCTTAAGTATAGCAATTTTATCATCTTCTTAAAAAAATATGAAGAATGGTAAAATATACTTCCACATATGAGAAAACTTGTACCGATTGTACTACTTTTATCTATTTTGATATTTATATTATACTTAATATCCCCTACTTCAAAATCTTCTGAAGAAATCCGTTTCGTCGTTCCGTTGGATGAAGACCAGTCAACCACCATGAAGAGAATCGGGGATGAAAAACTTTTGAGGAACCCGGCTTTATTTAATCTCATTTCATTTTTTTATAAAATTCCGCCTAAAATCGAACCAGGTGCTTATAAACTGAAAAGGAACATGCGGCTGACGCAAATTGCCAAAATCCTGCAAAAAGAGCCCTACCAGAAATGGGCTATGTTCCGGCCGGGTTTACGCAAGGAACAGGTTGCTGAAGTACTATCAGAAACATTCAAATGGGATCAAACTATAAAAAATCAATTCATTGATTTGGCTGAGGAAGGCTATCTTTTCCCCGACACTTATCTCTTTGATACGGACGGAGGTCCGGAAGACCATCTGGCGCGCATAAAAAATAATTTCAACGAAAAATTTGATGCCCAAATGCAGGCTGATTTGCTGAGTCAGGACGTACGCAACGATACAGCTATCAAAATCGCTTCATTGATTGAACGGGAATCCGGCTCTGCCGAAGACAAACCCCTGATTGCCGGCATTATCTGGAACCGGCTAAATGAAGACATGCGACTGCAAATAGATGCCACCAGCCAATTTATCCTGGGTGAACCGGACAACTGGTGGCCGAAAGTAAAACCCGCAGACCACCGCAGGGAATCTCCATACAACACTTATTTACATAAAGGACTGCCTCCGGGTCCCATCTCAAACCCTTCGCTGGCCTCAATTAAGGCTGCTATCTATCCAGATCAAACAGATTGTTTATATTACATACACGATCAAAATAAAACAATCCACTGCAGCGAGACTTACGAAGGCCACCTGGCCAATATCGAGAAGTTTCTGAAGTAATGAAGTGTGTCTTTCCCGGATCGTCCTAGCTGTACCGATCCAGGATCGGAAATGAAGGTCAGGGCTGGGCGAGGTAATATTTGACTTCGGAGAGGATTTTATCGGGAGTGACATCGCTTTTAATGATATATCCCCTCACCCCAAACGAAATGGCCTCTGCGATAACAGTATCCTGACCCAGATTGGTCAGGACAACGATTTTCAGTTTTTGCTTGCGAAGATGATCCTGGTCGCTTAATTTTTTCAATAAGGCTATACCGGGCATCCTGGGCATGACCAGATCCAGCAAGACCAGATCATAAGAATTTTTGGTAATCAGATCGTAAGCTATCTCTCCGTCAATTGCTGATGCGACCTCGTAGCCGTCTTCCTTCAAAAGCTCGACATACAAATCACGCAGGTACTGTTCGTCTTCAACCACCAATATTTTTTTGGCTAGATTGACCGGTCCCGCATTAGTGCCGTTGTCCATAGTTTTTTCAGCTTAATAAAAGTTTACCGCTAATATCGATCTTTTTCAAGTAACAGTTCTCATTATTTAGGCCAGCGGCAGGCTAAAAATAAACTTTGACCCCTTGCCCATTTCCGATTCTACCCAAATTTTCCCTCCGGACAGCTCTACAAACTGTTTGGTGATATAAAGGCCCAAGCCCGTTCCCCCTTCAGGCGGAGCAATCTGGGAATTTTCCACCCGGCTGAATTTTTTAAAAAGTTTTGACAGATCATCTTTGCCGATTCCCTTGCCTTTATCGCTGACCGTAACCTTGGCAAAACCTTTATCTGCCGATATTTCGATCGATATCGGGCTGCCGTCGGGTGAATATTTCATCGAATTGCCGACCAGATTTTCGAAAACCTGCTGTACCTTCTCCCTGTCGGCCAGAACCATAATTTCAGGATCCCCCGCACTTACCGTTACCGTCTGTTTCTTTTCCGCCAGCCTGGCCTGTACTTCCCTTTTGATATCCTCTGCCAAATCCAGCAGCTTGAATTTTAAAGGAGTCAGTATAACCCGGCCGGATTCAATTCGGGAAACATTGAGCATATCATTGACCAGTCTGATCAGCCTGTCGCTTGATTTATATACCCGGTCCAGATATTCATGCGTTTTGGGGGTCAAGGTGTCAGCATGGCGGTTTAAAACCATCCAGACATATGATTTGATGGCTGTCATGGGCGTACGCAGTTCGTGGGAAGTAATAGAAATGAACTCATCCTTGAGCTGGTCCATTTCCTTAAGCTTCTGATTGACGGCTTTCAGGTTTTGCGTAGCCTTCTCTATCTCCTGCTGTAAAGTGATGTTGAACTTCCGGATTTCCTCATATGACTCCGAATTTTGTATAGCTACAGACAACTCGGGAGCGAGTATTTCCAGGAAATTAATGTCTTCGGAATTATATACATTTCCGGATGATTTTTCTCCTAATACCAGTAGACCTATCAGCTCTTTTTTCGAAGACAAGGGAACTACGACTGAAATATCAGCTTTTCTTAATACTTCTTTTATTTTGCCTTCTGCCAATTCTTCAAATACTACTATTCCGTCTGCCGCTGCTTTATCCTGACTGACATGAGTGACTAAAATCTGTAAATCTTTTTCTGAAAGTATATCTCCGGAAAATCCATCGGTATATTTCGAATTTAAATTGCCATTCTTTAACAGCAAAAAAGCCCCCCGGGATATTTTTAAATTATTCAAAAGCTGTTTTATGATTTCCGCGGTTAAAGGCTCGATAAGGATGTTTGTAGCCATAATCCGGCCCATTTTCCCCAACAGCTGTGCGGCATCATAATGTTCCTGATAAAAGACGTTATTGGTAATTCTCTGAATAAAACGACGAAGCGGCTGGAAGGAAAAGGCCATCACTAAAGCCAGGAAGGTTGTAATCAGGAATTCACTTATCTCCGAATGGACAGGCAGAAGCAGTTGGCCAATAACATAGAAACCGTATGCATAAATAAAAGCCAGGACTATTATCAATAAAGCGTAAGTAACTGACCTGACGACAAACAAGCGGATATCCAAAAACCGGTGTTTAACAATCGCATATGTAATAAATCCTGCCAAAAATAAAGTAAATGTCGGTCCGATGAAGGTATATTGAATCGTTCCCAGAAAGACCACTGCCACAAAATTTGAAACTGTTATTAATGTAAAAGTAAAAATATTTCCCAACAAAAACAGTAAGAACTGGAATCGCAAACGGCCTTTGCTTTGTCTGAATTTCTTGATAAGAACGATGAAAGCCAGCGTTGTCAAACCTAAATGACTGACGGCAAACAAAGCGATTGCCGGACCGGGAGTAAGGCTAAAGTTTTCATTCGGCAGGTTTTTTAAAGAGGTAAACATCCAGGGTGACATGCTCATAACAGCGGTTACCAGAACTATTGCGTAAATAACCGACAGTTTTTTATTACTTACACTAAATTTGTCTTTCGGAAAAATTGAAGCGAGAAGATAGGTCACTGCGCCCATGGGAGATGTCACCAGCATGACTATCCTGACCCAAAACAGGCGTGTCGCCTCATTACCCGGCAATAAGGCAAAAAAGTTGAAAATTGTCCAGGAAGCCAAAATGACGGTAAGTATGGCCAGCAGTCTATTTGTCCATGACTTCGGATTATTATTGTAGGCGGTAAAGCCTAGCAGGAGATTTATCAAAAATGTGAAGCCTACGACAACTGAGGCAAATAAACCCATCAAGCTTAAGTTAATAAGAATATCGTAAGCTTGTCAAGAAAAATTTTCCTGAAGCAATCTGGCATATCTTTATTCTGTTGTCAAAGATGTGAGACCAAAAACAATCATATTCATCATGCGCTGAAAATTGCGTTCATCCCGGTAAGAATCAGGAGCAATTTTTTCTGCCATAATTTGTTCGCGAACATCCAATATATACATCGGTGATATTTCTTTTCCCTGGGCTAACAACCTGACAGCCGAAGCAAAAACGGCGCCTGCAAGTGTAGTAGCCTCTTTTGATTGTGGCACCCGGCTAATACTCGCTCCGTTCCTTTCCCCGATCTCATTATCCGCAATCATTTGCAGAAGCTCCATGGGAATTCCCTCAAAACCCCCTACAGAAGCAAACAAGGCATTCAAATTCTGTTCAGGAGGAATATTATTTCCCCAGACATCACCTTTTGGGTCAATTTTCCCGACAAAACCGTGAAAAGGAATATCCCCTCTTCTTTCACTAAAAAATGTTACTCTGTGGCCAACATCCCCGCACATAATATTTATCCATTCAATATTTTCAGGAAGTCCGTAAAGACCCTGACGGTGACGTTTTTTACCTATGAAAGAATCGGCTTCTTCAGAGGCAATAAGCATGCCTTTTCCCCCGACTGTAGATTTAATATATTCCGGGTCGAAAACTGTCGGCATGTTACCTTCAGTTAAGCCTTCCATGAAGACCCGAACCTTAGCATAAGGATATCTTTCAAGAAGTTTATACATGACCAGAACAGCTTTATTTACACCAAGAAATTTTTTGTCAAAACCAAACTCCGACAACCTTCCCTCCGCATCCTCGTGTAAATAACCGGGATCAAGTAAGTCAAAGGAAGTAATCCCGGCTGCCAGAGCTTGCTCCACATTGACGCTGCCGACACTTAAGCCCGTAGCAATAATATGCGAATTTTCTAATTTCTCTCTGGCTTCCGGAGAAAGTAAGTTCCATTCACTAGCACAAAGAATTTCATACTGCAAAGCCTGCGGAAAAACGCGCCTTTTACTTACTATTAATTTCCCGTCTAATCCGATTCCTTCCGGTGTATAGAAAATGCTACCGGTCTTTTTTAGCAGTTCATCCAAGGATAGGTCTTTCCGATAACCTCTTTGTGATAAAAAGTTGCGGAAAGAATGCTGATATTCTTCCTCTGACCGGTCCTTATCAACAAATGCAGGAGTAAACCGTTCAAATAGTTTGTGAAGCTGTTCAATTTGTGTCGCAATCCCGAGTGCAGGTTGTATGGTTACTTTCGCCTCAAATTGTCCCAATTCCTCATTAACGCCGGGATAATCAAGGGGAACTAAAACAGGAGTGAGTTTCCCGGCATTCAGAAGATTTTTAAATTCCCGCTCAGCCAGCTCTCCCCGCTCATAAGATGTTTCTAAAGCCAATACTGCTTCGATCGGTTGTGATAAACCTGAATTTTCAAGCATAGCGCTTGGAATTATTCTTTCTTCAAGGGTCATTTAGTTCGGGGCAGGCTATGGAATTATATATTATTCAATCAATGGAAACATAGCATTGGTCAAAATCCGCCTCCAAAAACAACTCTCTCCCGAGGAGGCATTTCATCCCAGGAAACTTTTTTCCCCAGATATTCGTCGTCATATTGACCGGCATATTCCAAATGTTCTTCCATTTCAAACCCTATTACACTGATTGGCTTACCTAATTTTCCAGGCATATCAACATAATGGAATGCCAAAGGATGCGGGTGTTGTATATGAGCGGAAGCAGCTGCCCTATTATCCAATACGACGCCGTGATAATTTTCTACCAACTGTTTCACAATTCTATTGATATGTGTATCGAGAATACCGAAACGGATTGTCCTGCCGGACTCGTTTCTCCAATGATCAACTGCCCGTACCATTCCGGCTAAAGTTTCATTATTCACCGCATGAAAAAAATCTTCTAAATAATCACCCGTGAAATCTTTTAACGTTATAAAAGGATTCCTAAAAAACCTTGTGTAAATTACTAATTCATTTTCGGGCACATCAATCATTTCCTCTCCCATTGCCTCATTTGTGCTCATGGGATCAAACTGCAGAGAATACGTCGTAGACAATGAAGCATCAGGATTGGAAATCGCCTCTCTCAATGTCAAATTTCCGCTTCCGGGATTAACCATACAACCTCCTAATATATCGTAGTGATCAGGTGACCTATTATCTCTGACACTGATTATCAGCCTGTCCGGATTAAAATCTCCCATCATAAATGCATAGATTTCATCTACACGCTCATCAGGCACATCCACAAAAGTGCCTTTCTCAAGATATGCCCGTGAACCTAAATGAGCGATTATGGCCATTTCTTCCGAGGTAAACGATCCTATCTTTCCAATACGTACTTCGATTGGAACCTGAGCATTTTGAAGAAACCTGGTGTAGTGTTCATAAAGGGGTGGAACATTGCCATTATCCTCAGTATTTGCTGTGTAATCCCAATACGGATTCGCCAAGTTTAATTCGGGATGGTCGCTCTGTATTTTTGCAAATACTTCTTTATGCATCTTCAGTAATTGACCTGCGGGAAGATTACCATTATGTTCATGAATCATCCGTTGCGGAGAATGATTTTCAGATGATTTAATCGGTTGACTTACCGGATGAACTAATTCCTGAATTGGTGCAGCCATGTTTACTTTAAAAAGAATAATAGCATTTTTACTCTAGGCTTTGTCAAATTAAATTTTCACCAGACTCTATCTTATTTGACTGTAAGACTATAATATTGGCAGTCAGGATAAATAATCATGACACTTGAGGCGGTCAGAGCAGAAGTAACAACAGACGGTATTCTTGTTGATAAAGAAACTGCTGTTAAGGGCGATATTTATGATTTCACCGACCCAAAAATATTTAGTAGAGCCGGAGAACCTGACTATATTCACGTCAGAGCTTCTCAAGACGCAAATTCCGCTCATGTGACCGGCTTTTCAGAGCCTGGCAGGTCTTTTAGACCATCTTCTCTTAAAATCAATACAATCTGGGAAATAACAATTGGCAGAGACCCGCGTTACGAACCGCGAGTTATTTTCGGCGATCCTGCCGCAGTCGAAGTAAGCTATCTAGGCCATCCGCTACGTGATACATTCGAGCCACTCCTTATGAGGCAAGAAAAGGATTTTACAACTGATATTCAGATACACCGAGAAGGAAGACCCTTAAACCATAATTCAAAGTGGATAATTGTAGCTACAAGTCCCGTACTGCATACCAATATTTATGGTCAACAAATCGATGATGACGGCCAAAAACCTGAAAGCGGATTTACGGGAAAGCTGATGTATGTTTGTGAAGTGAAAATAAATAAAGCAGAAAGTATCAGACAGCCGGCAACAGTTGAATTTATTCCCAGCATCATTACTCTGGCTGACTCGGATGAGTTAATGAGAATCTACAGCTATCCTTTTTTTGAGGAAAAACCCACATCAAGTAAAATTACCGCAAAAGTTTTGGGGAAACTGGCAGAGGTAGATCTATTTTTCCGCTCTTTAAAAGATAAACCAAATTATTTTCCCTGGCTTGAATCAGGATTTCCGCTCATAGCCGGACAAGCATTTCGGGATCTAATCGCTGATGAATATGATCAACATAGAAGATTCAGGATAATCCGAGAACATATTATAGATAATTACGGAATTGACTTACAAGTAGGATTAAATCGCTTAAATCAGCACGATTTAATGATCGAAAAACAACGGTTGGCGGAGGCTGTAAATATAAATCTCTAAAAAAGACTTTTCTTATTGTCAAATCTGGTTCTCTCCAGTGGTGCTATAATTCTTCGGAATGAAAGTCTATTTTCTGGATATAGATGACTGCCTGATTGAGACTTCACGGCTGGGTAAAGATGAACTTGAAGCTTTGAGGACAGCACTTGAAAAACTGGGACTTCCCCGCTCCGCGGAAATTACCGCTGAATTCAAGAAATCCTTCCACCTGCTTTACGACAAACACCAGGGCAAGCCGAAGACAACGGAAGATGAATCCGAACTGGAAAAATATATGGACCGGCTGAAGGTTTTACAGTCGGAAATCATCTCAAAATGGGGTCAGGTCAAGAAATGGAGCCGGGAATGCTTTATCTACATCGCCGCGGAAAAATATGGTGTAAAACTAACTTCACAACAGGTGTCATTTTCGGCCAGATTACTATGGAAATCTATCGCTGGACATACACCATTTTATCCTGACGCAAAAGCATTTTTGCATAAACTAATTACCCGTAAAATCCCTTTTTATCTAATTTCCTCATCAGACTGCCGGCTGACGTTCGATGACCGGAAAAACCTGTTTTATTATGAGCCGGATTACTCGAAAAAATTAAAAATCGGAAGGCTAAAAAAACTGACCGGTATGGGCATCCCTGAGGAAAATATCTTTCTCGGAGACCCATTTGATAAACCGGATCCCCGGATATTCAGGCAGGCTCTAGCCAAAGCCAAAAAAGTTCACGGTCCCGGTATCCATACCGTCACAATCGGCGATTCCCCCGAAAATGACCTCGAGCCGGCAGCTGTCGCCGGTATAAAAGAACTGGTCTGGATCAACAGGCATGCAACCTTGAAATCGAATCACAGGTTTCTTACTGTCCCCGGATTTGACTCCCTGAAAATCTGAGGATTTTTTTATAATTTGTATTCACTGGAATCTGCCGCGTGCATGAGCATATAAAATATTGGTCAAATGCCAATTTATACCCCGTATGCCGCTTTGTGGCGCTACTTTTTTTAAGAGGTATTGAGAGCAGCTTGAATTTGAAAGCGATTTCAAATTTTCCGGAGCATCCGAGGTTGACAGGAATACAACACCCTGATGGTCAACGGAATGATTTTCACGGCTGCCGATAAAATAAATTTCGGGTGTTTTTTCCAGCAGGTGCAACAAAACCAAAACAGCATTCCTTGGATTATCGGCAATTGGCGATTTTAATAATAAAGAACCGGCTGCTTTATTTTGCTCCATAATAACCGAAAACAGATTCCGTTTATCCGGGCCCTGATAAACTTCATCCAATATATTATCCGTTAATTGAAAAACTTCCTCAGAAAATTCCGGATCAAACTGCCACCTTTCCAAGTCATCAACAACAGCTGTTGATATAAGACAACTGACCTGTCTGTCATCATCAATCTGAATAATTCGGGAGCCCGGTGGGAAATTGGCAGGATTACCAGGAACAAAATCCTGATGATCCCTGACTATTCGAAAATCGCTTCCTTTATCTTTAACAAAGGCCATATATTTTTCCCCGAGCAACAGCTTTTGATCAAAGTAAAACGTATCTAGGCCTTTTTCAATAAATCTCACACCGGTATCCGGAAATAAAATGCCTGAATACTCGAAAATAGACGGCCCCTGAAAATTGAATTTACGCGTTATTTCCTCCGTTTTCCCATATGAAAGATCACCGGCAATACCGACAGGAATTCCGGTTGACTGGAGATTGGCGACTATATATTTGAGAGGATTTAATGTCCCGTCTAACTTATTAAAGTCATCATCCGGAAACCCTATAATAACTATGGCTCTACTTCTCCTCAGAAATTCCAGAGATTGCGATAAACCTTGCGAGTGTGTTTTTTCAGGCATTTGAAATCTGTATTATAGGATATAATAATTTAATTTCCAAAAGCCATTGAGTCGGACAGGCGGATCTTGTAGAATAGTGCCTATCCGCCTGGATGGTTCAGTGGTAGAACGAGTACTTGGTAAGTACTAGGTCGGGGGTCCGATTCCCCCTCCAGGCTCAAAGAAGATTTAGCAGATTTCCTACCTCTCTATATGCCTCAATCCGCTTTCACCGGTAAGGTATTGGGCTAGTTGCGGTGAATAATTTTCCAGTTTATTTCCCTGCCTAAAAGCGAAAAACAACAAATCACGTTTTTCCGGCACACTGTCAACACCGGCTGCTCTGCCTGCCCCGGCGATTTTGGCTGAGGCATAAAAAGAGGCAAATTTGCCGGGAAATTCCAAGCCACGGCCAAAGCTTCCTGATTCATCATTAAACAGCATGGCCAGATAAGCTGCCGAGAAGACATCCCCTGCCCCGGTGAGATATTTTATTTCAGTGATATTTAAGGGATAAGCCTCAATTTTATGTTTATATTCTCCGAAGTATACTGTCGAGCCGAAACTTCCTTCCGTGAGGATAACAGGACTTTGCATAGCCATATTTTTTATCAATATTTCTGACCATTCCGGAAAATCAAACGATAAATCTTCAGAGCTTAAAAAAACCAGCTCGGCGTATTTTATGCCTTCCCTCCACTGGCGCCATTTAACATTTGTTATTTTACCGCCGTCCCCGGCAATCCTGAAATTTCCCTGGGGACACAGGATGATACTGTGATTCTCGGATAAAGCGGCTAAAACCGAATTATCAATTTCATTAAAAACAGGGGCAGCCACAATCAAATCCTCTCCTCCTATATCTGGAAAACTGTTCAAATCTTCGGCGGTTATTTCTTCCTGATAGTCCCTGAGAAAAATATCCCTGGTTTCTCCCCGGTAATCAATCTCAAACCGGGTCATTGACTGCATATTATCCTTATTTCTGATCGGCAGATTATGGACTTCTACGCCTAAATCCTGGAGTTTTTGAATATACCGGTGATTTTCGGGCAATTTGGTGATAATACGGGGTGTCCAGCCGAGATTTTTAAATACTCTGGCCATATATGCAACTGCCCCTCCCATCCTCGTTTCGTGATTGCTTAAGTCTTCGGACAGATGACCGATAAGGTAGACACGCCGGTTGTCCATATTTAAACGGGAAGTATAGCAGAAAGTTAAAGATTAATTGAAGCTTATCGGGTGCAGGATGCCTGTTTGGTGCTCCAGAAGGTCGTTTAAAAACGGCTTGACCGAAGCGGTGGCCATACAGATAACCATGTCCGCCCCTCCGTAGTAAACATGAAGATTGTCATTGAAGACAACTGCCCCGCAGGGATAGGCAACGCCGTACTTTAAGCCTTCGTTTTCATAGGGTTCTTCCGGCTCCAGTATCGGTTCATGTGTCCGCGCCAGCACTTTGGTCGGATCATTTAAATCCAAAAGCATAGCGCCCATTTTATAGCGGCCGGGATCGCGGTCGTCAACGGCATGGTAAATCAGCAGCCAGCCGTATTCGGTTTTAATGGGAGGCGCGCCTGCCCCGACTTTGCGGCTGTCCCAGGAGGTCGGCCTGGGACTGATCCTGTATTCGCCTTTCAAAAAACTGGATCCATCAAAATCCAGACTATCGACAAAATCGATCAGAATATGGGGGAAAATGCGGTGCATTATGACATACTTGCCGTTAATTTTTTCCGGAAAAATGGTGCAATTCTTATCAACAACATTGGGCGGAGAAATTATAACCGGGTCCTGCCATTGCCAGTTCCGGTCCCTGAAATCAGAGGTAGCTATCGAAGTCAATGCCACCCGCGGCGGTCCGAAACCGTCATAAGCGACATAAGTCATATATATCTTCCTGCCAATGCGGGTCAGCCGCGGATCTTCGCAGCCGCCGTAACCTCCGCCGCCGGAAGAATAAGCTGATAAAGGAACGGACTTGTATTTCAGTTTCCGTTTGCCCCCGGGGTGTCGGGGAGGCCGGTAGATGGGCTCCTCGGACCTCCGGTCGAAGTTTATGCCGTCGGCGGACGAGGCATAGCCCAAGACGGACATATCGTCATTGCCCACAGCTCTGTATATCAGGTGAATTCTGTTCCTGTCATAAAGGGCCGCCGGATTAAAGACTGCTTTTGATTCCCAGAAGTGTCCGCTCACCGGTTTCAATATGGGATTATCCCTGAATTTATCCAGAAGAATAGTAGGAAAAGATTTTTTGCGGCTGACCGCCCGGTGTTTTTGTTTATGGGTAACCGCCAGAATTTCCTTTTGGCCTGCCTGCCAGAAGCTGATCAACTCCTCCCCAACCAGAATGGCCCCGAAAGGAACAGGCGCAACGCCCATATCCTGCCACTCCCCGGGCTCTTCCCAAAGACTGTTTTCGGAATGCCAGACGAGTTTGGAAGGATTATCCGGATTGAAAATAGCTGCCTGCAGACTGTAAAACGGCCGGCCGTCAAACTGGATGATTTTTTGAAAAAAGTAAAGCAAAACTCCCTCTTTAACTTTTTCCGTCAAGACTGTCTCAAAGGTCGTCCGGCTGAAATTGACGGGAAGAAGTATGCGGCTGTATGTTTTCCAGTCAATCAGGTTGTTCGAAAAAATTATCCGCAAACCGTCACCGCCGGCATAAAGAAGAAAATGCCCCCGGAACCTGTAATCGGCAACCATAACAGCGGCAGTCCCGTCCGGGCTGACTTTTCCTATGGTTTTAAAGGTAATCAAATCGGCTGACTTGGCCAGATAAAGGTCTGATTTGTGCCGGTTTTTTCTTAAATATGTCAGGAAGTATACGCCGCCCTGGGCAGAAATGCGGAAGGAAGAAATAGCTTCCGCACTGACCGCTTTTCCCAAACTGTCCAGAAGTTTGACTTCATCTTTGCCGCGGCCGAAATCCAAATGTATGTTACGGCTGCAATATATGGATTTGCCGGAGGAAAAAAACAATAGCTTCTGATTTTGAAGACTGTATGCTCCTAATCCTCTTATATGATGGCTGTCTTTTATGATGCCGCGGGTAGTCATTTTCTCCACTAACTAAAATCCCCTCCAATCCTTTTTTTTCGGGGGGTTGGTCTTTAATTAAGTTTTAAAAGGTTTTTAAATATTAGTCAAGAAGAATATACAACCGTGCATTTCCTATTGCTTCAATTGCAGGCATTGAGCTATAATTCGGAACATGGCAAAGAAAGAACAACGTGTGCTGATCGCCCTGGTATGCCAGGAGTGTAAAAGCCAGAATTATATCACCGTCAAGAATAAACTAAATGAGACGGAAAAAATGACTTTCAAGAAATTCTGCAAAACATGCAAAAAACACACGGCGCACAAAGAAACGGAAAAACTGGATTAAGGCCATGCCCAAAAATACGCTGTTCCTGATAATATTCCTGTCTGTTGTGGCTACGCTTTTGCTGGGGATTAATATCGGCAAGCAAATGGGAGTCAGACAGTTTTTAGCCCAAAACCAGGAACCCCTGCCATCTCCCCAAATAAGCCTGCCTACCCTGACGGAAACTCCACCTCCATCCCCGACTCAAACTTTTACGGAAAACGACAAAATCGAAATCGGGCTCAGCCAATCGGTATTTACCGACAGGGCTTGCGGCTTCTCGTTAGCCTTTACCTCAACCTACCTGAAACAGCAGACTATCAACGGCACTTCCACAATTATCACCGAAGCTGATAATCCGGAATCAGGCATCGTGGCAACCTGCCAGGAGGAAATCCCCAGGCCGCCTTTGATTGCCGAAAAAGTTGAAGACATTGTTTTGGACGGGGTGCCGACCAAACTTTATCATGACGCTTCCTCAAAAGACGGCACACCGAGAGATGAAGTCATCGTCAGGCATCCCACCAAATCTTGGGATATCATCGTCGCCGGATACGGCCCGACTTTCGACGAAGCTGTCGTCAACTTCAAATTCTTACGCTGATTCCGGATATCATCCAAATTTATTTTTAGATTCGACAGATAGCCTTTTATATAGTATGATATATTGATGACTTCGAGCTTGCCAAGCAAACCCAGTGTCGTTTATGCAGACTCTTCTGAATTTTCTTCCGCTACAGAGGAAGTATTAACGGAAATGGGTGTGAATGTTAATAAAGTGACTTCAAATCACTTGGTTGAAGATTTTTTACAGAAGAATCCTGATACTTCTGCCGTAATTATGAGAAATAATTCTTATGGTCCGCCTGAAAATATGGGGTTAAATATAGCAACCCATTTAATCCAAAATACCAGTTTTAAAGGACCTGTAATTATTCTAACGGGATATTTGCATCGCAGTATGTCGAATATGATTCCGGAAGAATACCGACAGACAGCCCGGATAGAAATATTTGACAGCATTTTGGAACCATATGCCTCTTTTCTTTATATAGCACTTAGAGCCAAGTACCCGAAAGAAACCGAAGGGTTCGGAAAAAATGATTTAGTTAAAATATTGGGTTTTTCTGAGGATGAACGGACAGAACTTCCCGATTTGGCAGATCACGAGGAATATTATCAGTCAACACTGGACTTGGTTTTGGAAATTAGCCAACAACATGGATCAGATGAAGCATATGGTATGATTTTGGCTAAAATCAATCAATTGAAGACAAATAAAGAAGGCGGATTGAATCATAAGGAAAGATAAATTTCAAATCTTCCAGAACCCTCCCCTAACCCTCTATTGATAATGGAATCCAGAAAAATTTAACCAGAAAACTGGTAGAATTGGAAACAGAATGAGGGGCGGCAAAATTTTGCTTTTCAGATTTCTCCGGAGTCATTATTTCGTATTACTGCTGTCTTTGCTTTTCACCGGATATTTCCTCTCCCCACTCTTTTACTCACTGGTGACGACTCCCCCTGAAACGGTAAATTTGCTGGTCGGACATTACTACGAGGACTATTTTGAGTATCTGTCTTTTGTGGCCCAGGGCAAAGCAGGCAGCCTGTTTATCAGTAATCTGTTTACCAATAATGATCCCGGCCGCTATTTTCCGGTCTGGTGGCCGTATTCTTTAATCGGTTTCCTGCCTTACCTCTTCCGCCTGAATATCCCCTCTCCTTTTTTATACTGGACAGCCTCATTTATATTGATTGTTTTATCTGCAATCACTGCTTTTAAACTGATAGGCTTTGTTATAGACAATAAATCCCGGAATGCCAAACTGGCTGCTTTTATCCTCTTTCTGACCTCCTGCGGATTTTATGTTTTCAAAGGCGGTAAAATCATCCAGTTGGATTTCTGGTATTCGAACGGCTTTCCGGTATCCAAATTCAACATGGGTACGCCCCATCACCAGCTGTCCCAGCTTATCTTCCTGTGGCTGATTTTGGCGGTTATCTCCCTTATCGAAAAGAAATTCACCCATAAAACAGCCTGCATTTATATTCTTTTGGTGATACTTTTAACCCTGCTTTCTCCTGTCCTTTTGCTTTTATTTTCTCTTGCCCTAGTACCGGCCATCGTCCTTCGCCCCGGGAAAATAACCCGCAAGGATTTGTTTTATTTTCTGCCGCCGCTAGCCTCGACAGCCCTAAGCCTGATTATCTTTAAAAATACATTTTTAGCATCTGTCTTTGTCGCGGGCAAACAATGGGATATTGACCATTTATTTTATCCCTCATCCCTGCAATTTATTAAGGCCATCGGCCCGCTTTTAATTCTATCCCCTTTTGCCCTCAAAGGATATTTATCAAAAGTCTCTTTTGGCAGGATTTTTTTGTTGTCGGCAGGCATAATTTCCGCGTTCTTTATCCTGATCCCTTTCCCTGACAGCCAAAATAATATCCTGAAGTTTGCTGGTTTTCATAATTTACGTTTCCAGACTCTCAGTTTTTATATCCTCCTCAGCGTTATGGCCGCCGAAATAATTTCACTGGTCAGAAACCGCTTATTATTTTGGGCTTGTATAACGGCTTTCTTTATCTTTGCCTTACCTGTTTTTATCAACAGCTGGTCGCAAACGAGCGGAAATCTTTTGGGTGCCTCCTATCTGAATCTCATGCCCAAGGATCTTTATGAAGGCATGCGGTATCTGAAAAAGCAAAACCTGGGGGTTGTCTTAACTTCCGCTAAATCCGGCCTCGGGCTGGTTGTCCCTGCCCTAAGCCTGCAAAGAGTTTATTTCGGCAGATCGATATTTACCCCTTCAATCAACATAAGGCTGGATACGGTAAACAAATTTTACGGATTGGAGATGACTGCGTCCGAGGCTCAAGGATTCCTGAAGCGGGAAAGCATCACATACGTTGTTCTCTCCAACTTGGATTTGAATGAAAAAGAAGTTTTTGAGCGTTATCCCTTCATGTCGCTGATTTTCACAAACGGTGAAATAAGAATTTTCAAGACCGGAACCTAAACTTTTTCTTGCATAAAATTTACACTTGTAATTTACTGCTATTATATAAAAGTATGAAGATATCTGTGTGAAAAAGTATATCCTGGTTTCCTCTTTATTCTTTTTTCATTTGTTTGCTTCAACTGCTGTGGCCGGCAATTATCAGGGATCAGGCTTTTCCGACAATTTCGGCAAGTGCCCCAGTCCCGGCGGAACCCAAATAGCAGGCTACGAAGAGGGTGAGCATCAAATCGCCGGAGGAGGACTTTTGTCAGGTTCGGATTATGTTTTCGAGATAAGCAGCAAACGTTATGTCCAGTGCTTCTGCCCCACAAATCCGGAAAATAAAAATTCAGGCATCCAAACCAACTGGAACCATATGGACAATTTATCGTCCCGGGAGATAAAAATTCTGTTAAAACTGGGCTGGTTGAAGATCGAAAACGGTTCTGACTGGGGACTGACTCCCGGAACCTATTATGCCAAAAACATCAGTTTTGACTGTTCGGAAAAAGACAAAGACCATGAATATTCCCGGGACTTTTGGAAAGACTGGCAAGACAAGGATTTCCACTATTTAACAAATATTGATTTTGACTTCCATAAAGATTGGCAGGCAAAGGAAAAAGAAAAATACAGGACGGAGGAAATTGAAGACGAATTTACAAAAGATGAGATCACAGAGGATAACTTATCTGAATCAATTGAGTCAGACCAGTCATCATCGGAAGTTGAAGTATCCGTCAACTCTTCGGGGGGGGAAAGCAGCGTTTCGGTCACAGTTAACGGAGAACACTATGAAGAATCAACTCAAAACCAAAACCAGGAAAACTCCGTCAATATTTCTGTGAACTAATCCCAGAAATTTCTTTTTACCCTTTTACCTTTTTAAATTTTTTATAACAAACCGAATCAATTGCTGCGTACTTAAATCGAAATCTTTGTACTCAGCGTCAAGACCTTTCTCCTGAAGCAGCATGACAGCATCAATTTGCTTTTGCGAAAAACCAAGTTCCTTAAGGAATACCTCATTCAATTGAGCTACGCTGTAACCTGAGGTCGTTTCAAAATGTTTAACAACCGATAATGTATTTATACTTTTTCTTTTTACTTTTTCTATTATTATTTTCGCCGGCAAATCGATATTATATACTCCTTCATCGGCTTTTAATGTTTCCTGCCAAACGGCAATCAGTCTTTTCTTAAGCTGCAAATTTGCCAAAATCTGCAGGCTTGCATCATCAGGCCGGTCAGCCACAATCAGACTTGTTTTTCTGCCGGCTTTTACCGTCTGTTCATGAATTAAAGTCACATTGTTATAGGATGTAAATAATATGCGTATCAGCGGATTGAGGCTGACAAAATGATAGTCGGCAAAAACATGGCCGCCATCCTTATTATCGGCATACCGCTCATAAACTGATTTTAAAGGATGCTCCATTTCCCGGCTGGAAACAACCATGACCAGCTCGTCACTGGCCAGACTTCTGGCGGCCACCCTTAATAACACCGCCTGGAGCGGCAAGCTTGTATCAGGTGTGGTTGCGATACCCACGACAACGATTTTACCAAATTGATCGATCAGGGATTTTATTAACCGGGAGTGGAGATTAAACTTATCAGGCTTTGCCTGCTCTTTTAGTAATAAATCATTATAAGTTGAGTGCAATCTGTCGGTAAACGGCTGTAAACCGTCTGATTCCGAGCCGGCATAAGGGCCTAAAATTTTTAATTTTACCTTATTAAATCGTTCCTGTAATCCGACCACCCATAGATTATACTATAGGGTTCTTATTCTGCCTAATCGGCTTATCTCTGTCCCCTATTCCCTATCGATTACATAACGAGCATGCTTTTTATTTCCTCCTTGGTGTATTTTCTGTTGCCGTCGGATAGTTTGGTTTTAACCTCTTCCAAAACTTCCTTTTCCACATCCATGCCTTTACAGGCGGCGACAATTTCCTCCTTGTTCGCCGGCCAGGTTATATGTTCATCCATATGCTGTTTGTGATCATTCCATTGCTGAACCGTCATAAAAAAATCACCTCCTTTCATCTGTCGAATTTTCAGTTAATAATGCATTTCCGAAATAATAAACATATTGCTTTTCCGTAAGATTTACAATAAAAAAATGCTTTTTGTGGGAGCAAAGAAATACTAATTCAAAGGGGAGGAATATATTTAATTTGATATCGGCGGAAGACTTAAGTGGTCTTCAATTAATTGCTTTTATATCTTTTCTTATCTGCATTATATCTTTTTTAACAGGCACTAATTCTTCTTTAATTATTCTTCTGGTTTCCTGCTGAACTTCCGTTTTAACAATTTTTTGGATCTCTCGAAGATCGGATTTTGTAAGCATTTACAGTTTAATCTACATCTTTTATACAACTTTTTCAATAAATCAAATCACATCAAATCCAGCTTAAACTTCAAGAATTTCGGCTAATAAAAGAAAGTTAAATGTGGTATTTTTTGAGTTCGGCAAGAAGCTTTTCCAAGGGCATGGTGACGACATCTACTACCTGGTCTCCAGCTCCGGTATATAAAAACAATTTATCCCCGATAACCACTGCCCCGTTGGAAAAAACCGTATCTGGCCGGAAACCCCTTTTTTCGTGCTCGCTTTCCGGTTCCATAACCGGATAATCAAGCCTGGATAAGACCACCGACGGGTTATCCGTCTGCAGAAGTGCTGCCCCAAGACGGTATTTTTTCGAATAGCGGGAAATTCCGTGATAGACAAGAAGCCAGCCTGCCCTGGTTTTTATGGGCGGCGGGCCAATACCGATCTTTTCGCTGTCCCAACTGTATACACGCGGTTCCATCAGGATTTCACCGTTTAAATAGTTGTCTTCCCCGAATTCCAATTCGGAATAATAATCGATCCAGATATTGGGTGAAAACCGGTGCAGGAAAACATACTTGCCGTTAATTTTTTCGGGAAACATAATCGCATCCTTGTCATCAATATTCGGCGGTGAAATTAAAACCGGTTTTTCCCAATTCCATTTTTTATTTATAAAATCAGGGATGCTAATTGAAGTCAATGCCACTCTGGGGTTATCAATGCCGTTGTAAGCCGTATAGCACATGAAAATCCGGTCATTTACGGCGATTATTCTGGGGTCTTCGCAGCCTGCATTGCCCCCTTTTTTCTTCTCAAAATCCTCCCTGGGAGTATAGACAGGTTCTTCCAGTCGTTCCGCAATATTATAGCCGTCGCCAAGGACCGCGTAACCCAATACGGAAACGTCATCCTGGCCCATTGCCCTGTATAAGAGATGAACTTTCCCTTCCAAATAAATGGCCGCAGGATTGAAAGTAAACCTGTTTTCCCATATGTTTTCCTTTTTCGGTGAGATTATGGGGTTTCCCCTGTATCTTTCTTTCGGAATGATATCTTTTGTTTTAAATACGGGCACGCCGGCCGACTGGGGCAGCAAACTTTTCAACAGTACGTTTAAAGGCACGCTTGCCCTGCAAACTGTAGTATCGGCAGCCCCGTAATAAATGACCAGTTCATCATTTTCGATAATTGCGCCTGAGGGAAATACGATATTGGGAACAACCCCGTATAATTCATAATGTTTTTCCGGTACCAGAAGCGATTCCGCGGACCTGGCTATAACCTGCTTCGGGTCGTCACCTTTCAATAAGACCGCCTCAATGGCAAAAGTCGGATGCCCGATAAAATAGTTATAGATATAAGAATAAATAAGAAGCCAGCCTTCTTTTGTTTTGACAGGCACGGCACCGACTTCCACATGGTCGTGGCCAGAACGAACCAGATTGATAGTTGCGGCATTTATGGAGCGGTAGAAATTGTTCCAGTATTCCGCCGACCAGATATCCTCTATTTTGTCAAACTGGGCAATGGCGATTTTGGCAGGCGGCCGGTCAGTATCGGCTGTCAGAATTGCCGTAATTTTGCCGTTCACCCTTTCAGGAAAAAGGCCAAAGGCTTTGGAATTGAAAGTCGTCACCCGGTGTTTTTCCTCGATTTTCGACAAATCACCGGTCACGGCAGCGGCGACTTTAATGCCGTCGGGGGTGAAAGGATAGGCGGAAAGGGCGGTATAGAAAATGTAATATTTTCCCTCAAATTTGGTTATTCTGGGATCTTCACAGCCGAACCTGTCAAAATTTTCGGAAGGGACAATAAACTGGTGCCTTTTTTCAAAATGTTTGCCGTTTCCGCTTGAGGCAAGACCTATCGTCGACAAGGCAATTGCCGTATTGGCATAGGGCTGCTTGAGGCCCACCGCTCTGTAGACAAGGTAATAGTGGCTGTCGGAAACAACGACGCTGCCGTTGAATACAGCCGCACTTTCCCAAGGGTAGGCTTTTATGGGAGATAATACAGGGTTGTCTTCAAATCTTTGGACATTTATCATATGTGCACCTGTTTCAGAGTGCCGACATGATGATACTTCAAATCGTTCAAAAAAAGATCCAATTTGGCGCTGGCCAGGCAGGTTACCATATCAGCCCCGCCATAATAAACCAATAATTCATCATTGAGAACTATAGCTCCGCAGGGATAAACCACACCGTATTTCAGTCCTTCATTTTCATAAGTTTCTTCAGGTTCCAAAATCGGCCTGTCAGTCCTGGCTAAAACTAGCGTAGGATCATTTTTATCAAGAAGGAGCGCTCCTATCTTGTAACGGCCGGGGTCCTGGTTGCCGACAGCCTGGTATATAAGCAGCCAGCCGGAATCAGTCAGTATGGGCGGGGCTCCCGCACCGATTTTGCGGCTGTCCCAATAAAGTCTTCTGGGAGAAATTTTATATTCTCCAGGCAAATACGTACTTCCATCAAAATCAAGGGAATCCACAAAATCAATCAGGATATCCGGGTAGATCCGGTGCAGGATGCAATATTTGCCGTTTATTTTTTCGGGAAAAATAACGGCATTTTTATCGACGACATTCGGTTTGGAAATTATCACCGGTTTTTTCCATTTCCAGTTTTTATTTCTGAAATCAGCAAGCGCAATGGAAGTGAGAGCGACTCTCGGCGGTCCCGCTCCGTCATAAGCAACGTAAGTCATGTACATCTTGCCATTGATCTTGGTCAATCGGGGATCCTCAACCCCTCCGTATCCCCCGCCTCCGGAAGCATAGGCGGATAAAGGAATCTGTTGAGTCTGTCCGCCTTTGGCAGAAAACTCAAACGGTTCCGTCGGGATGTATATCGGGTCTTTCAGCCTTTCATCAATGTGCTTCCCGTCGCGGCTCGCGGCATAACCGAGCATGGACATGTCGTGATCTCCGATTGCCCGGTATATAATATGAACTTTCCCCTGATCATAGACAGCCGCCGGATTGAAGGTCGCCTTGGATTCCCAAAAATTCCCGGGGATGGGTTCGATAATGGGATTTTCATGATGTTTTATCAGATGAATCGCCGGAACTATTTTTTGGGATTCCTGGTGAATCTTTGCCCTTTTTTCATGGATTATGGCAATAATCTCATTTTGTTCAAGCTGCCAGTAACTTATCAGTTTTTCACCCAGGGTAATCAGGCCGAAAGGTCTGATATTGATGTTCAAATTATTCCATTCACCCGGTTCCTCCCAAATCGGCTGGTCGCTTTTGATGATTAAACTATGCGGATTCTGATCATCGAAGATGGCGGCATTAATTGAGTAAAAAAATTTCCCGCTACCAGCAGGAATAGCTTCAAAATATATGACTAAAATACCGCTATTTATTTTCTCTACTGCCCCTATTTCGATAGCTGCCTGTTCATTTAAAGTAAAGACCGGTTTTTTGGATATCTGCCATTTCTGCAAATTGGCCGAGGTGAGAATTCTGATATTCTCTCCGCCTGAATAAGAGACATACAATCCTTTGAATTTATAGCCGGATACTATTTGCGCTGTTTCCGAAATTTGCGGAATCCTGGATACTGTCCTGAAAGCATTCTGCCCTTTTCCCCGTCCGACGTATACTGACGGAGTAATACCCGATCCGAACTTGTAAACCGAGATTAATTTTTGCTGATCGGAGGAAACCCTGATTGATGACAGTTCTGATACATCGGTCTGCCTGTCCCTTTTGTCTCTTATTTCAAGAGGGGTGCTTTCCTGAAAATTTTCTCCGTCTTTTGAAACCAACTGGAATAGGGCTGCTTTTTTAGCCCTTTTCAGGAATAAAAGCCGTACTTCACGGTCTGTTTTGTAGGCTCCTATGCCCCTGAGATTATCGGCGCCTTTTAGTATTCCCCGGACATTCATTTTTAACTATACAAAAAATCCCTCCACTACGAGGAATTGTTGTAGTTAAAATCAGTATGAAATGTAATTTTTACCCTGTCAATATGTAACTTTACTTGAAAAATAGTTTGGCTTATTCTAGTCTGATAGTAAGATCAACTTAAAATGAACAGCCTCACCATAATACTTTTTTCGGCTTTTCTTTTTTTCTCTTGGCCACAAGAAATTTTTTCCCAAGCCGGAAACCTGGATATTGCCATAACCCGCCCGGTTGACGGATCAGCCAAACCGGGTGATATCCTTTCACTGACAGGACAAAATGCCAATCTTGCCCCGGCGTCCGTATCATTTGACGAAAAAATGTTCGGTGTCTTAGTTGAAGATCCCGCTTTTTTAATCAAAACAGCCACCGGTTCCCCTGTTGCCCGTACCGGAATAGTCAATGTCAATATTTCCACTCTCGGAGGACCCATAAAAGCCGGGGATTATATCACCTCATCACCCCTGAAAGGTCACGGGCAAAAAGCCGATAATCTGGGAGGTTATATGCTCGGAGTTGCCCTTCAGGATTTCGATGAAAAAAACGGAACCAAGGAAAACTTTGAAAACCAGGCTATTGCCAAGGGACAAATTAAAACGGAAATAGGCATCGGCCCGGCTTCCCCCACTTTAATCAAGGCTTCAGGAGGCCTATTGGGCACTCTTAAACAGATTTCCCAGGCTTTGATGTTCAATATCAAAACGTCCAGAAACGCGGAAAAAATAATCCGTTACGTAATCGCCGGCCTGGTCGCCGTAATAGTAATTTTCATTAATTTCAATACCTTCGGCAAAAATATCAACAAAGGCATAGAGGCAATCGGCAGAAATCCCCTGGCAAAAGTCTCAATCCAAAGCATGATCGTCATCAATGTCATTCTGATTGCGATTGTTTCAATCGGCGGCATAGTTTTAAGCCTTGCCATTCTCTCTCTTTAGATTCTATATTTAAGTTATGACCGCCTCCCTCCAGTACCTGATTTTAACCGTTAATCTTCTTCTCGTTGCCCTGGTAGCCGTAGTTCTTTACCTGATAAAAAAAGAGAATGACAATTTAAATAAAGGTGGGATTCCCAATCAGAAAATATTAAAAGAAGCACTACTTAAATCAGACTCGATCATCGGCAGAGCCATCAATAAGGCCCAGGATATAGTCTCTGTAGCCCAATCAAAAAGATTGAATCTGGTGGCCGCAGAAAAACTCCTCAGCACGAAAATAGTCGACAGCTACAGGACTGACATCGAAAAGCTTGAAAATGAAATCCAGCAGAAATTTGAAAAAAACACCCTTGAAGCGGACAAAGTTTATAAGGAATTCCTGGCCTCAATTGAAAACAAAATCACCGCTTCCCTTACGGCAAATCAAAAAATTCTTGACCAAAAAGCTACTGAATTTATTGATACGGCTGGAAAATCCCTGACCGAATATACCCAGGAGCTCGAGAGCAGGATAAAAAACCAGATTGAGGGTGAAATGCAAAAAGCAAATGGCGAAATTGAAGAATACAAAATACACCGCAGGAAAGTTTTGGATGAAAAAATAGTCGATATTCTGGAGGAAGTCCTGCGCCTGACCATAGATAAAAAACTGTCACTCTCCGACCAGAGCGATTTTATTTATAAGGCACTTGAGGAAGCCAAGAAAAACCATGCTTTATAAATAATGAACGAAAACGAAATTCTGCAAAAATTAATCCTTGTCTGCAATACCAAAGCCGATGCCGTCAAAAGGGTGCGGATTTTAAAGGAATTTCTGGAAAATAAATTTTTCAAGAATAAATCCCTAAACCTGGAAAAATTTCTTAAAAGCCTGAAGGCTTCCGAATATGATATCGAAGCCATGAAGCAACTGCCTGCCCAATTTTATGCCTCATTCAACAAAAATAATGCCTATCCGATCATCAGAAAAATCTCCAAAGCTTTGGACAAACTGGAAACAATCCATCTGTATGTGCCCGTCGAATTGACGGAAGGAGAACTGTTTAAAATCGGATCCTGGTTTAAACAAAATGTTGCCAAAAATACGCTTCTCGAGATTGATACGGATAAGAATTTGACTCTCGGATGCGCTCTTTCCCGAAACGGAGTCTACCGTGACTTTTCACTAAAATATTTCCTGCAGGGGAAAAGACCGGAAATCAATAAAATCCTTGATAATTATGTCAAAACCTGATTCTGCACAAACCGCTGAAGTCGGATACTGCATTTCTTCCCAGGATTACCTGATTTTTCTTGAAGGATTGCCTTCTGTCCGGGTCAATGATGTTATCGTCAACTCGAAAGGAAACCGGGCAATCATTACGGCTCTGGAAGAAGAAAAAATAGAAGCATGGATGCTCGAAGGGACTAATCCCAAACCGGGCGACTCTTTTACCGTTTTGAAAGACGGGTTAAGAGTCAGTTTAAAATCGGATCTCTTCGGCAGGATCCTCAATCCGGTCGGCAAACCGAAGGACGGAAAAGCGGGACTGCCGCCGGGAGGCGAAGAAATCGACATCGATGCCGTTGCTCCCGGAATTGACTGCAGGGAACTTGTCAATAAACAATTTTACACCGGTCTGATCTCTGTCGATACGCTGGTGCCCGTCGGGATAGGCCAAAGGGAACTGATTTACGGTGCACCCAGAAGCGGAAAAACTCCCTTTCTCCTGGATGTGGTCGTGCACCAGAAAGAACAAAAAAGAATCTGCGTCTATGCCGCCATCGGCAGGAGCGAAATCGACGTCCGCGAATTTTCGGAAAACCTGCAAAAAAACGGCGCGGATAAATATACCATCATCATCGCGGCAACCTCCTCGGACTCAGCGCCTTTGATAGCCATCGCTCCTGCCGTGGCCACCTCGGTTGCTGAATATTTCCGGGACCAGGGGAAGGATGTTCTCCTGATTTATGACGATCTGGCGAGCCATTCCAAATATATGAGGGAAATTGCCCTTCTGGCAGGCAGAATCCCCGGCCGCGAATCCTATCCTGCCGATATTTTTTACCAGCACAGCCACCTGGTCGAGCGTGCCGGCAATTTTAATGAAAAAAGAGGCAAAGGCTCCATTACCCTTTTGCCCGTTATCGAAACGGATATCGAAAATTTTACCTCCCTTATCCCTACTAACGTCATGTCCATGACTGACGGGCATTTACTTTTTTCCGCCAAATTAAGGTCCCAAGGACACTATCCCGCCATTGAAATTGACCACTCGGTAACCCGTGTCGGCCGGCAAACCCAGAAATTTATCCATAAAGTACTTTCGGACAGAATAAGATCGCTTTTGGCTGAATACCATGAAGTCGAACGTTTTTCCCATTTCGGTACGGAGCTTACCGGCCAAACGCTCCTGACCATAAAAAGAGGAAAAGTCACGGAGTTACTAATCAGGCAGGATTCACTGACTTACATTAAACCTGAAGTTCAAATTATGCTTCTTTCTCTGATTTTTACCGGCTTTTTTGACGACAAAGATACTAACTTTGTCTTGAAGTTTAAAAATGAAATAATCAAACAACTGTCATCCGAAAACAACATGGACCTGGTAAAAACCATAGATACCATGACTCTTGAGGATCTGATTGAAAAATTAAAAACAAAACACAAAAATTTGGAGGAAAAATGCCGTCCTTAACCGATCTCAAGGAAGAACTCGATGATTTGAATACCATGAAGTCAATCACTTCCGCCCTGACCGAATCTTCGGCAGGGCACTTGAAGAAAATCAGGGACAATTTTCAAAGAAACGTCAAATTGTACCAGGAAATAAGCGACTTATACCATTTGGTCAGGATCAGTTATTTCAAAATTCCTGCTCAAAAAAACACTCCCCTGCCGAAAGTCCAGCTTAAGACACTTTCCGTGGCAGTTACTTCAAATCAACGGTTTTACGGCAATATCAATTCCAACATCATGCGGCTTTTTGTTGAAAAGACCAGAACGCAAAATTCTGACCTGATGGTAGTCGGCCAAACAGGCCAAAGCTTCATGAAAATATCCTCTTTCGGCAGAAATTATCAGTCCCAGCTGTTTCAAAAAGATACCCCTTCGGTCGATGAATGCAGCCAGTTCGTCGAAAAAACAATAAACTACGATTCGATTTTGCTGTATTACCCCAAATTTGTTTCATTAGTAAACCAAACTGTCGGTATTTCTGATATCACTCAGGCTGCAGCGCCTGAAGGCGGAGAAAAGGAAGAGATCAAGGTGCTTTTCGAACCGGACCTGCCCAAAATTCTTGATTTCTTTAACCATCAGGTAAGACGTCTACTTTTCTTAAGGATCATGCTGGAGACCGACCTTTCGTTAACAGCCGCCCGCCTGTTGGCGATGAGCGCGGCTGAAGAAAGATCCGGGGATTTAATCAAAGAAAAGCAATCGGAAATCAGAAAAAACACGGCTTCATTTATAAACGCAAAACTCCTGGAAACATTCTCTTCCCTGAGATTATATGAAGAAGAATGATCGTCATCTTATGAAGAATAAAAAAAAATCATCCAGGGTATCACCGCCGGAAAAGGCTTCAAAGTCAAAATTTGAAGGCAGAATAGTCAGAATCAGAGGCCAGACAGTGGAAGTTGAATTTGACCAGTCAACTGATTTACCCAATTTCCATGACATATTGACCTCTCCCGAAAACGAAAATATCCGACTCGAACATTATGCCTTTAAGGGCAGAAACCGCCTTTACTGCCTCTCTTTAACCCAAAAAAAATGGCTGTATAGGAATATGGTTATAGTTTCAACCGGAAACCCCTTAATGGTCCCTGCGGGCCAGGGAGTGCTTGGACGGGTATTTAACCTTTTCGGCGCCCCGCAGGATAATAAAGGGCCTTTGAAAGAGTCAAATAATATAGCAATTTACGGTAAGGGAGCAAATTTCGGCAATGTGATTACTTCCAAAACCGTTATAGAAACTGGCATCAAACAAATAGATTTCTTCACTCCCTTTGTCAAAGGCGGAAAAATCGGTTTCGTCGGAGGGGCCGGTGTGGGTAAAACAGTCCTGATGACGGAACTTCTGAGAAATATTACCTACAGAACACAGGGTTTGGCCGTGTTTGCTGGAATAGGAGAACGTATCAGGGAAGGCCATGAACTCATGAAAGCCCTGGAAGCGGCCAAAGTAATAGACCGGGTGGCTTTGATTTTCGGTCAAATGAATGAACATGCAATTATCCGTTTCCGGGTCGCCTGGGCAGCCTCAACTATCGCAGAATTTTTCCGGGACGATTTTAAAAAAGACATCCTCTTTTTTGCAGACAACGTTTACAGGTTCATACAGGCAGGAAGTGAAGTTTCGGCTGTATTGGGCTTTATACCCTCAGAACTGGGTTACCAGGCTACACTGGAAACAGAAATATCCAATTTTGAAAACCGGCTTGTCTCAACCACAAACGGCTCCATCACTTCAGTCCAAACTGTTTATGTACCCTCGGATGAATTAAGTGACGTAGGAGTTGCGGCTATAATATCGCATCTTGATGCTGTGGTAATTCTTTCCCGGGCAATAGCCTCCCGGGGCTATAATCCTGCAATTGATACCCTTATGTCGTCTGCATCTACTCTAAACAAGAATATCGTCGGCGAAGAACATTACAATACGGCCACTCAAGCTCTGGAGCTTCTGAATAACCATAAAGTCTTGTCTCGAACTGTGGCAATTGTCGGTGAGGCTGAATTATCCGCCTATGATCAGCAAATTTTCCAACGGGGTAAAAGGTTAATCAATTATATGACCCAGCCTTTTTTTACGGTTGAATCCCAAACCGGTAAAAAAGGGGCTTTCGTGCCCAGGGAAAAAACCATAAAAGATGTCGGCCTGATATTGTCAGGTAAAGCCGACGGAATTCCACCGGAAAAACTGTTTTACATCGGTTGTCTGGAAGATGCAAAACTAATTTAACCTCATCTAATCTTATCATTTTCTTATCAAGAATTGATTACTCCATAATTATTATACTTTTGCAACGGGAAAAACATCCGTATGATGGATTATATTTAATATACTCGAAAATAATCATCAATAACATAATCTGGTAATTTTCACGGTGTGAAAATAGTTCTTGTTTATCTGACTATTATAATTTATCTATTACAACGCTCCATATTAATTTAATAAGCCTATAATTGTATTATTAAAAGAGAATTTTGATAACCTATAATATAATATCTCCGAAGAAACACTCAAAATAGCTTCAACTTCCAGTACTATAAGGTTAAAAATTACCAATTTGAGTACGTTGATTAATTGAACTGCGGGAGGTGACCGGACCCAATATTCCCCTGAAGCTCTGTAGTATGTCTAAAATTCATTGATTTTCTCTTAAAGCAATCTAATATCACTTCTATTCTGCAATTAATCATCTCCTCAGATTTGATTAAAAAAAATAAATTTTTAGACCACATTTATGTCAAAAATATTTAATTTCAGACTTGTCTGAACTTCATAAAAACCGAATTCTTCTTACCAATTTATAAGTTTTTCTATAGGCCATATTATTATTTCTTGCTCCGGTGAAATATTAGAAGTTTTGTGAATAACTAATTAACTCAAAAACAGTACTTAACTCTATTACCTATTGACAATCATTATCAAAATCCTGTTATTATTATATTGTATGAATAGTTTATGTAATAGATTGATATTTCAATACATTACATAAATTTGTAAAACTAAAAAAAGTGTCTCAACTGCCCCAAGAATTTGCCGAATTTTTAAAGACAAAAGGGCTAAGCAAAAGTTCGATCAGAAACTACTGCGCTGATCTGGCAAAATTCCTCCACTGGTACGAAATTACTACGGGTGGATCATTTGAACCGCAAACATCAAACCCCGATTATATAAACAACTACCAGAACTATCTCAGAGAATATGGTTTACCTGAGAGTACAGTACGGAGAAATGTAGCTTCAGTAAAACAATTCTTCATTTGGATTAAACCCAATATAAATATACTTCCTTCCGTAAATGCTAAAACTGAGATAAATCTTCCCAGTGATATTCAGAATCAATCATCTCAAGAAATACTATCGGATAATCCTAAAACCACAATTGTCAAACAATTCGCATCATATCTGGCAAGTCAAGGATTAAGTAAAAATTCATCAAGAAATTATCAGGCGGATTTATCTAAATTCTATGAGTGGTTTATCAAAAATGTTGATCCAGTTTTTTCTCCCGACAAAATCAGTCTTGAGCTGATCTCCCGCTATCAGTTGGATTGCCAAAATAATCAAATCCCCTCTTCGACTATTTACAGATATACCGTTACATTAAAACAAGTACTTAAATGGATCAAACCGGAAATTACTATACCACAAAAGGCGAAACCCTTTAGGAAAATGGAGCCTCGGCCGAAAAATTCCCTACTATTTATAGTACCAAGAGCGCTTTTTGCCAAATTTCGTATACCGAATTTCTTTATCAATTTACCCTTGCTGCATCCACTCCCTTCTTTTTCATATATACCGGGAACAAGAAGTCTGTCTGTATTTGGCATTGTCTCCGCAATTATAGTTTTCTCAAGCAGCGTCGGAGGATTTTTTTATTTATATGTCAATAATAATAAAAATAAAATCACAATACCCCCACTTCAGGATATTTCCAAAGAAGAAGCTCTGGGACAGGTATTGAGCTTGGAAACCGAAAAGTCTGTATTTGAAATTAAATTGGAAACTGCCATTAAAAACCTGGCAACTATTTCTGGATTATTAAAAGCAGAAGGAGGAATAGAAACCAGTGAAATTGAAATTGAAGGCGGTTTAACTGCGGGAAATGGCGCATTTGTTATTGATAATTCAGGCGCAATCCAATCAGCTACCGGAATTCAATCTTCGGGATCAATTGTATTCACCGGTCTTACAACCGGTACGGGAAAAGCAATATGTATTGACGATAATAACAATCTGGTTATTTGCGAATCCGCTATTGCTGGTACTTCTCCTACCCCAACACCTGTTGGCAGCGGTAAAGTATTCACTGGTGAAACAGGTCCGTCAGGTGAAACAGGACCGACCGGTGAAACTGGTCCTACAGGTGCAACAGGACCCACAGGAACAACAGGAGCTACAGGCGCCACAGGAGAGACAGGGCCCACAGGTTCAACCGGTGCAACAGGCTCAACCGGTGAAGTCGGACCTTCAGGATCAACCGGTTCTACCGGACAAGCCGGACCAACTGGAGCAACCGGAGCAACAGGACAAACAGGACCGACAGGCTCAACAGGCGCCACCGGTGCTACAGGAGATTTGGGGCCAACAGGATCAACAGGTTCAACCGGAGAACAAGGTCCAACAGGATCAACAGGTTCAACCGGAGCAACAGGAGATGCTGGACCAACAGGAGCAACAGGAGAAGCCGGACCGACAGGTGTAACAGGAGCAACAGGAGAAGCCGGACCGACAGGCTCTACCGGGGCAACAGGAGAAGCCGGACCGACAGGCTCTACCGGGGCAACAGGTTCAACAGGTGAAACAGGACCTACAGGAGCTACCGGAGAAGCCGGAGGTGCAACCGGAGAAGCCGGACCAACCGGTTCAACAGGAGCAACAGGTGAAGCCGGACCAACCGGTTCAACAGGAGCAACAGGTGAAGCCGGACCAACAGGTTCAACTGGAGCAACCGGTTCAACAGGTGAAGCCGGACCAACAGGTTCAACTGGAACCACAGGAATAATCGGTCCTACAGGAGCAACCGGTGAAACAGGCCCAACTGGCTCAACAGGAACCACAGGAATAATCGGTCCTACAGGAGCAACCGGTGCAACCGGGTCAACAGGAGAAGTTGGACCAACAGGCTCAACAGGAGCAACCGGATCAACAGGTGAAGCCGGACCAACCGGTTCAACCGGATCAACCGGAGAAGCCGGACCAACAGGTTCAACTGGAGCTACCGGATCAACCGGAGAAGCCGGACCAACAGGTTCAACTGGATCAACAGGAATAATCGGTCCTACAGGAGCAACAGGTGAAACAGGCCCAACCGGTTCAACAGGAGCCACAGGAATAATCGGTCCTACAGGAGCAACAGGTGCAACCGGTGCTTCAGGAGAAGCCGGGCCAACCGGTGCAACAGGTTCAACCGGTTCAACAGGAGAAGCCGGACCAACTGGAGCTACCGGATCTACAGGAGAAGCCGGACCAACAGGTTCAACCGGATCTACAGGAACAACAGGAGATAAAGGCCCAACCGGTTCAACAGGAGCAACAGGTTCGACAGGTGATATTGGACCAACAGGTTCAACAGGAGCTACAGGTTCTACAGGAATCCAAGGCCCAACCGGTTCAACAGGAGCAACCGGTTCAACAGGTGATATTGGACCAACAGGTTCAACAGGTTCAACAGGAGCAACAGGTGAAGCCGGGCCAACAGGTTCAACCGGTTCAACAGGTTCAACAGGAGAAGTTGGGCCAACAGGTTCAACCGGTTCAACGGGTGCAACAGGCCAAGCAGGACCAACCGGAGCAACAGGATATACCGGTCCAACAGGTTCAACCGGTTCAACAGGAGCATCAGGAGATATCGGACCAACAGGTTCAACAGGAGCTACAGGGACAACAGGTGTAATCGGCCCAACAGGTTCAACTGGTGCAACCGGGGCAACAGGTATTGAAGGACCTACAGGATCAACCGGCTCAACTGGAGCAACTGGTGTTGTTGGACCAACTGGTTCAACTGGCTCAACCGGGGCAACAGGTATTGAAGGACCTACAGGATCAACCGGCTCAACTGGAGCAACTGGTGTTGTTGGACCAACTGGTTCAACCGGCTCAACTGGAGCAACTGGTGTTGTTGGACCAACTGGTTCAACTGGAGCAACCGGAGAACAAGGACCAACTGGTTCAACCGGGTCAACAGGATCAACAGGTATTGCCGGACCAACCGGTTCAACCGGTGCAACCGGGTCAACAGGAGATATCGGACCAACCGGTTCAACCGGTGCAACGGGTGATATCGGACCAACCGGTTCAACCGGTTCAACAGGAGTAACTGGTGATATCGGACCAACCGGTTCAACCGGGTCAACAGGAGATATCGGACCAACCGGTTCAACCGGTTCGACAGGAGCAACTGGTATCGAAGGTCCGACAGGATCAACAGGCTCAACCGGTTCAACAGGAGAACAAGGACCAACAGGCTCAACCGGTTCAACAGGAGCAACTGGTATCGAAGGTCCGACAGGCTCAACAGGCTCAACCGGTGTTTTTGGACCAACCGGTTCAACCGGAACAACTGGTGTTGAAGGACCAACCGGTTCTACTGGTTCAACCGGTTCAACAGGAGAACAAGGTCCGACAGGTTCAACCGGTTCAACCTGGTATCGAAGGTCCGACAGGTTCAACCGGTTCGACAGGCGCAACTGGTATCGAAGGTCCGACAGGTTCAACCGGTTCGACAGGCGCAACTGGTATCGAAGGTCCGACAGGCTCAACCGGTTCGACAGGTGATATTGGACCAACCGGTTCAACAGGAGCAACTGGTATCGAAGGTCCGACAGGCTCAACCGGTTCGACAGGAGCAACAGGAGTTGCCGGACCCACAGGATCAACAGGAGCAACAGGTGTTGCCGGACCCACAGGATCAACAGGAGCAACTGGCGAACAAGGTCCGACAGGATCAACCGGTTCAACAGGATCAACAGGAATTGTTGGTCCTACCGGTTCAACAGGAGCAACAGGAGAACAAGGTCCGACAGGATCAACCGGTTCAACAGGTGATATTGGACCAACAGGTTCAACAGGTGCAACAGGAGAACAAGGTCCGACAGGATCAACCGGTTCAACAGGTGCAACAGGAGAACAAGGTCCGACAGGATCAACCGGTTCAACAGGAGCCACCGGTATTGAAGGGCCCACAGGATCAACCGGTTCGACAGGTGATATTGGACCAACCGGTTCGACAGGAGCTACTGGTGTTGCCGGACCCACAGGCTCAACCGGTTCAACCGGTTCGACAGGAGCAACCGGTGTTGCCGGACCAACCGGTTCAACAGGCGCAACTGGTGATTTAGGACCAACGGGTTCAACAGGCGCAACTGGTGTTGAAGGGCCCACAGGATCAACCGGTTCGACAGGAGCAACAGGAGTTGCCGGA
>LCFP01000012.1 GCA_000999095.1 Candidatus Gottesmanbacteria bacterium GW2011_GWA2_43_14 | reverse complement strand
GACAAATGGGCAGAGCACAAATAGAACTAAAAAACAGTTTATGAAAAGAGGACATTTCTAAATTGGAAATTAGCGGACATTTCTAAATTGGTTTAACAGTATGGCTTGGTTTCTGGTATATTTATAGTTTATGAACACACCTATAGCGATTTTGGCTTTGGGGTTTATCTTAGGCATAAAACACGCCTTTGACGCTGACCATATTGTTGCTGTCTCGACTATTGTCAGGCATAACCGCCAGCCCCTTCACGCTGCCCTGGTCGGTACTTTTTGGGGCATGGGACATACCACCACATTTCTTCTCATCGGTTTGCTGGTGTTGATTCTTAAAATAAACATTCCTCAATCAATCGGCCTGTTCCTGGAATTGCTTGTCGGCCTGATGCTGGTTTTTTTGGGTATCAGGACTTTTCTCAACCGGGACCAATCCCATCATAAGCATATCCACCGGCACGGACAATCAGAGCACCTGCACGCCCATGAACATTTTAAAAAGCACCAGCACCAGCACCGCAGATCTTTTTTTATCGGCACGGTTCACGGAACTGCAGGCAGCGGAGCGCTGATGATTTTAATGCTGTCGACGATCCGTTCGACGGTCGAGGGAATTTACTACATTCTGCTCTTCGGTTTGGGTTCAATCGGCGCGATGACCATCATGACCCTGCTTTTGGGTTTGCCGTTTTCCCTGTCAAAGGATAAATTCCCGCACATAAACAATATTATGAACCAGGCAACCGGAGCTGTTTCGGCGGTTTTCGGATTGATAATTATTTACGAAGTTACTTCGCTTTTTTTGACTTGACCTTTGGGGCGACAGAATGCTTTTCAACTTCTTTCTCATCTTCCAATTCTTCATCGGGAGTGATCAGGATGGCAAAGAGTATAAAACCGGCAAAAATCGGCATAATCAGGGTGAAGCGGGTAACTTCATCTTTTACCGTGACAAGTACTCCCAAAGCCAAAATAACAGCAACTGCCCCTGCCCAGACAATCGCCTTGTTGTTCTTATAGACCTCCCGTAATTTTTTATTCATATTACCTCTCTTTCATATGTTATCCTATTGTAACTTGGGCCTTTTTGTCAAGACAGGTATAATAAAAGGCCGTAACATATGAAAAAACAGGAGGCTGACTATAAGGAAAAAGCAGGATATGTAGCCATCATCGGCCGGCCCAACAGCGGTAAGAGCACGCTTCTTAACAATATCCTCGGCCAAAAAGTCTCCATCACGTCCCCTAAACCGCAAACTACCAGACTGCCCATATATGCCGTATACGAAGACGAACGAGGACAAATAATTTTTATCGACACCCCGGGTATTTTCGGCAAGGTCAGTGATCCGGTTTCCAAAAAAATAAATCCCAGAGCCGGACAGGTCCTCAAAGAAAATGTCGATCTGGTAATTTACCTGGTAGATCACACCAGGGACAGGGAACTTGAGGAAAATAAAATTATCGGTCTGTTAAGAAAAATCGACAAACCCAAACTCCTGGTTTTCAATAAATCAGACATCAGGGCTCCTTCGTTCTACCCGCATTATACCTTCCTAGAAGATGAGTTCAATGAAACTCTTAAAGTCTCTGCTTTGCATAAACATAACCTGAATCTGCTTATCCAGTCTATATTCGAAAGGCTTCCGGAAAATGATAAGATCATTGACACAAGCAAACCGCGGCCGACGCCGGCACTCAATCTCAACAGTAAAACCTTTATCGCCGAAATAATCCGGGAAAAAGCATTTCTCTTTTTAAGAAAAGAGATTCCCTATTCCTTAACTGCAGTGGTTGACGAAATTGCAGACCGGGCCAACCGGGTAATGTATATCAGGGCAAGAATCATCACCAACAGCGACCGCTACAAGAAAATGATCATCGGAGACAAAGGCTGGATGATCCGGGAAATTGGCATGGCCGCCAGGAAAGAACTGCAAACAGCAACCAACCAGAAGATATTTCTGGACCTGACTGTCGAGACCAATCCCCACTGGCATGAGGCCTTACTCTAAGAAAATTCGCGCCTGACGCAAAGCCCGGGCACGGTGACTTACCTGATTTTTTTCCCGGGCAGTTGCTTGGGCATTGGTTTTGCGGATATCAAAGTTATAAAAAATAGGGTCGTAACCGAAACCCCGTGAGCCTCTCGGCACATCCGCTATCGTGCCCAGACTTTCCCCTCTCCATGTTTTAACCGAATTATCCCGCGGATCAAACAAGGCAACTACAGCCACAAATTTGGCATTTCTCTTTTCGGTTGGCACTCCCTTTAATTCTTTCAGGACCTGATTTACCCTGTCATTGTCCGTACCCGGAACATAGCGGGCTGATTTGACTCCGGGGCGGCCTTCCAGATATTCGATTTCCAATCCGGAATCATCGGCCAGAGTAAGCAAACCCGATTTAAGCCCGGCAAACCGCGCTTTTTGGATAGCATTTTCTTCAAAAGTCGCTCCGGTTTCCGGAATATCATCAGTAATTCCGGCATCACCAAGATCGACAAGCTGATGGGGAATATTTTCGAGCAGATTTTGAATTTCTATTAACTTACCCTTGTTTTTTGTGGCAATCAGAAGTTTTGGCATCGGTAAACGGCTTCTTTTTTCCCCAGGATTTCCAGGGATTCATTTAGAGGCGGAGAGATTTTTTTACCGGAGACAGCCACGCGCAATACCATGAAAAACTCGCTGTTTTTCAACTGTTTATCCCGGGCCAGTTCCACCATTGCCTCTCCGATCTTGTCTGCCTGCCAACTGGCAAGGCCGTGAAGCTTTGCCGAAATATCGGCCAGCAACTGCCTGTACGATTTTAAATCAAGTTCATAATTCTGCGGCCTTTTAAAGAGAAACTCAGTTAAGGGCAAATAATCGGACAGTTTTTTAATTCTCTCCCGGATGAGGGGAACGGATTTTTCGACGATGTCTTCCGGCAGTTCGTTCTGATAAAAATCCATGATCCGGCTTTTGAGTTTTGAATTTTGACTTTTCCTGATATATTCCCCGTTCAGCCATTCAAGTTTTTTCAAGTCAAATGCGGGACCGACCGGCTTGAGATCTTCCAGTTTAAACTCTGTTATCATTTCTTCCAAAGTGAAAACATCCCTGCCGCCGGGGAATGACCAGCCCATCAATGCCAAATAATTGAGAATTGCTTCGGAAAAGTATCCTTCCTTCCGGTACCAGGACAGCCAGACAGGATTCTTTCTTTTTGAGAGCTTGCTGCGGTCAGGATTTCGGAGAACCGGTCCGTGGGCAAATTGCGGCAGTTCCCAACGGAAAGCCCTATAAAGCAGGATATGTTTGGGGGTGGATGAAATCCATTCCTCAGCCCTGATGACATGGCTAACCTTCATCAGATGATCGTCAACAACCACGGCGAGGTGGTAGGTAGGAAAACCGTCGGATTTCAGGAGCACCTGATCGTCGAGAAGCCGGTTTTCGAAAGATATTTCTCCTCTTATCAGATCATTAAAAGATGTCCTGCCTTTTTCCGGCACTTTCAACCTGACAACGTGTTTTTCCCCTTTTGCCCTTTGTTTGGCCTGATTTTTTTCAAGTTGGCGGCAGAATTTGTCGTAAACGGGAAGCTTGCCTTTTTTTACCTGAACCCTTCGCATTTCAGCCAGTCTCTCTTCCGTACAGAAACAATAATAAGCCTTATCCGTGTCAACCAACCGGTCAACATACTTCCTGTACAAAGGCAGTCTTTCCGACTGCCGGTAGGGAGAAAATGGCCCCTTTTTATCCGGGCCTTCATCATAATCAAGACCCAGCCACCGTAACGATGCCAATATTTTCTTTTCCGATCCTTTGACTAATCTGCTCCTGTCGGTATCTTCGATTCTGACTATAAATTTCCCCCCGTTTTTTCTGGCAAACACGAAATTAACCAAGGCAGTGTAAACATTGCCTATATGGAGGTCTTCACCTGTCGGGGACGGCGCTATTCGCGTACGTACAGTCATATTTGTCACTATTGATTTTATCACACTAAGAACCGATGACATGAAGGCTGAAGTCCGTTATACTGAAAATGATGCTGTCCAATTTGACCGAAATATCCCAGGGGGTAAGAAAAGCCGCTTTTATCGGCGCCATCATTTTGTTTGTATTCATGATTGTCAGGTTCGTGGTTGGCATCGGAATACAAATTTACAGATCCTCCAACCAAGCTCCTCCTGCTCCTCCGGATGTCCGTTTCGGAAAACTCCCCAGGCCACAGTTTTTGAAAAGTGCCAAAACTTCCGCGGGATTGGAATTCACTCTCGAAAATATTGAAGGCCAGCCGCCTGAGACAACTGCATCAGGCAAGGTCTATTATATGCCGAAAAAATATTCCACTTTTGAATCCGGGGAAATGACCGAAGATCTGGCCAGACGCCTCGAATTTACGCAGCCGCCGACAATTGATTCGGTTTATTACTATTTCGAAGATGCCAAAGATCCGTTCAGGACTCTTTTTGTCGACAGCATCCATCAGAACTTCCAGCTGCGCTATAACTATTTTGAAAATCCCCAGGTATTGAAAATGAAAAAAATAGAATCAACGGAAACCGCCATTACCAATGCCAAAGAATTTTTGATCTATAACAATCTGATTGACGACTCAGTGGTCGAAGGCAAAATCACCACTAACCTTTTAAGATTTGATGCTGTCAGCAAAGATTTGCAGACGGCCAGCAGTCTGTCGGCTGCCGATGCCGTCAGAATAAATTTTTTCCGTAGGGACCTGAACAGTCTCAAAGTCGTTCCCGATGAATTTGATTTAAGCTACAATTATGCCGTCTACTCTCCGACTCCGGGATTAAGTCTGCAAAACATCATCGAACTTTCCTATATTTTTTGGCCGATAGCCACGGAAGAATTCGGCTCATATCCGCTTATAACAGGCAGTGAAGCCTTCCAGGCCCTGACGGACGGAAGGGCAACAGTTATCGACCAGGGGAAAAACGGCAGTCAAATAATCATCAGGAATATATATCATGCCTTCTATGATTCTTCCCAGCCGCAACTTTATCTGCAGCCGATTTTTGTTTTTGAAGGGGATAATGATTTTGTCGCATATTACCCTGCTGTTATTGAGGACTGGCTGGAATAGGACTTTAAATTCCGGGTGTTATCTGAGCAAGAGACACCCAGTTGAAATTATTGAAGACCCAATCGATGAGCTGGACTGTTTCCCCGAATCTGTCCGCGCTTTTTAAGACGACGAAAAGGACGGAATGGCCGTTTTTTTTGACTTCCGAAATCAGGATTTCTCCGGCATTTTCAGTAAAACCGGTTTTTACTCCGGATAGGCCGGCAATCCTGCCGAGCAGAATATTGACGTTTTTCAAATCATGGAAATATAAATAGGAAACGTCGGAAACGGTGATGCCGCGGGTTGCCACTATCTTGGCGATAACTTTGTTATCCAGTGCATATCCTGCCAATTTGGCCAGATCTTCGGCCGTTGAATAATGGTTGGCATCGTCAAAGCCGACCGGGTTGGTAAAATGCGTATCGGTCAGATTCAATTCAACAGCTTTGCGGTTCATGGCATCAATAAACGCATCATAGCCTCCGGGATAATTTTCCGCCAAGGTATACGCGGCGTCATTGGCACTGTGAACCAATGTTCCGTAAAGCAAAGCCTCAACCGTCAATTCCTCCCCGGAAGTTAAGTTCATTATCCGGCCGCTGGTGATAACGGTTTTTACCGACAGAACATCATCCAGGGCGAATTTGTCCAAAATTACCAAAGCGGTCATTATTTTTGTGGTCGAAGCCGGAAATAATGTCTGTTTTTCATTCTTGGCATACATCACCACTCCTGATTCCAAATCTTTGACCAGGACTCCCTGGGCAGTCAGAGACAGATCAATGGCGTTTGGAACTTTAACCGGAACAGGCGGCGGCTCGGACAGCCTTTCAGGCACCAGGGGTTCCTCTTTTTGATAACTTTCCACAGTTACGGGAACTGCCTTAAAGTATTTATTGGGAGCCGGCATAAGGGAAAGAGTCAGCGTAAATAAACCGATTTGCAGGATCTTAATCAGTATTGCGGAAGAAAATTTAACGCGGGGGAGTTTTTTTTTAACCATGGGCTTTTTTCGATTTTTTTTTGCCTGCCCTAATCGCAATGCCCAATTCTGCCAGCTGTGCCTCGGTAACGGGGCTTGGTGCGTCCAATACTGAAGTCTGGCCGGAAGACAGCGTCGGAAAAGCCATCACTTCCCTTAAACTCGGCTCTCCCAAAACTGTCATCAGAAACCGGTCAATACCGGGGGCAATGCCGCCGTGAGGGGGAACACCGTATTTGAATGCCGTCAAAAGATGCTCAAACTGGGCTTTTTGCTCTTTGGTAAAACCGATCAGGTCAAAAACCTGTTCCTGGATCTGAGGTTCATGAATCCTGACGGATCCTCCGCCGACCTCATAACCGTTTAAAACAAGATCGTGCTGCTGGCCCCTGACTTTTAACGGATCCGTTTTTAGAAGTAAAATATCTTCCGGATGGGGCGCGGTAAACATATGGTGCGAGGGAGCAAATTTTGCCCGGCCCGACCCATAGAAAAAATCATCCTGGGACTGTTCCTTGAACAGGGGGAAATCAATAATCCAGGCAAATGCCAGTTCATTTTTATCCTTCCTGTCCCTCCTTAAATCAGGCTTGTCAGAACCGTATTTTTTCAAGACATCACGGTGTGCCAGCCTGGGCCAGGGTTTTTGGCTTATATGCTTTTCCGGAAAAAGCTTCCCTACCATCTCGGTAAACAATCCTTCGGTCAGATTTAATATGTCCTCCTGTTGCACAAAGGACATTTCGATATCCAACTGGGTGAATTCCCCATACGCCCGGTCGTGTCTCGGATCCTCATCGCGGAAACAGCGGGCAATCTGGAAATACTTCTCAAGTCCCGCTACCATCAAAAGCTGTTTGTACTGCTGGGGTGACTGCGGCAGGGCATAAAAATTACCGGGCTGCAAACGTGAAGGAACAATAAAATCGCGGGCGCCCTCCGGCGTGGTTTTCGTCAGGATCGGCGTTTCAACTTCAATAAAATCCCGTCCCGTCAGGTAGTTCCGGATATAAGTTGTTACACGACTCCGCAGCAAAAGATTATCCAGCATCCTCTGTCGCCTTAAATCCAAATAGCGGTATTTAATCCTGGTTTCCTCATTTATCCGGTAACCGTCGTCATCCAGAGGAAACGGCGGTTCCAATGATTTGGAATAAACCGTAAGTTCCCTTATTTCCATTTCCACTGTCCCGGTAATAATCTTCGGATTGACCATTTTCTCCGGCCTTTTTTTTATCAGACCGGTGACTTCTACCGCATATTCATTGCCTACCTTTTCAACGGCTTTTCCCGTCAGATCAACCGCCTGGATAAGTCCTGAACGGTCCCTTAAATCCAGAAAGGCAATTTTACCGTGTTTTCTGACGCTGTGGACCCAGCCTGATACCGTGACTGTACTGCCTATATGGTTTACCGTGTCTTTTATGATGGTTCTTTTCATTTTTATCCGGAGTTTATTTAATTATCTGGAATTGTAGGCTTTAATGGCTGCATTGAGAATCGCAATCGCCCTCACCAGTTTTTTCTGTTCTAAAACATAGGCAATCCTTATTTCAGACTTTCCCAGACCTTCGGTCTTATAAAAACCGGTAGCCGGAGCCACCATAAGCGTTTCACCCTTATCGCTGTAATCCTCGAGCAGAAACCGGGCAAAATCATCACTGTCGGTTATCGGCAGCCTGGGCATCAGATAAAAAGCCCCTTCCGGCCGGCGGAAAGTGACACCCTCAATTTCAGATAAAGCGGTAACCAGTGTATTGCGCCTGGCTTCATATGTTTTCCTGATGCCGTTAATATATTCCCTGTGGTTTTTAAGAATGGGTATCATGGCCAGCTGGTCAACGGTGGCAACGGACAGCCGGGCTTGGGCAAATTTTAAAATGGAAGCCATGACTGCAGCATTTTTTGAAGCCAGGCAGCCAACCCGGGCACCGCAGGCATTGAAGCGTTTGGAAACGCTGTCCGCCACAATCAGGTTGGGCAGAACTTCAGGAAAAGTGACAAAAGGCAGGGCTTTCCTGCCGTCAAAAACAATCTCCTGGTAAGTCTCGTCGGAAATGATAAAAAGGTTTCGTTCCAGGGCAATCTCTTTTATGAGCTTCACTTCCTCATCCCGGTAGAGTGTGCCTGTAGGATTATTGGGATTGCATACTAATATAGCCCGGGTTTTGGAGGTTATCGCACCCTCAATAGTTTTTTTATCAGGCAGATGATAGCCGTCTTCTACCTGTGTTGTCACAGGAACAATCCTGATTGCGCCCATGGCGGCAATAATGGCATAACTTGTGTAGAAGGGTTCAAACATGATTATTTCGTCACCGGGGTCGGTTACCGCGAAAAAAGCAAAAATCAGACCTTCGCTGCCCCCTGAGGTAATCAGCAGATCCTGAACCGAAAAAGGGAATTTCTTCTTCCGGTAAAATGTTTCCCAGGCCTCCAGTGCTTCTCTTATGCCGGCTGAAGGAGCATATTCCAGGGTTTTCTCGGGAAATTCCCTGATAGCTTTCATGACGGGAGCGGGTGTCGGCAAATCAGGCTGTCCGATATTGACGTGATAAACCTTTATGCCCCTTTTTTTGGCAGCGTCAGCCAAAGGCACCAGCTTCCTGATGGCAGAAGCGGGCGCTTCCAGAGCGCGGCGGGAAGGTGAAATTGTTTTCATAAATCAGGTTCGGGACAGGAATATTCCTCTTTAGTATAGCTCACCCCAGGCTTCTTCTCAATAATCCGCCCAAGGTAATAAGCTGGCTGATATTTTGGTTCCGGTAATATTTATCCAGGATCTTTTCCGTGATTAAAAGGTGCTTCCTGTGCTCCCCGGTTTCAGGACCCAATTCCAGCTCCATAATTTTCTCGATTTGCCTAATGTCCTCCTCAACCTCCTGCCAGTAATTCGACCGGCCTGCCAATATTTCCAAATTTTTTTTATTCAGATAAAAACCTGCCTGTTGCAAATCCTCTTTTAAAAACAGATAGTGGCGCCTGACTGAATTTAAAAGCCCCTTTTTTTTCGCTTCGGCAAGTCCCCTGCCCGTTCCGATCAGCTCAGGCGGCACTCCCAAAGAATATAAGGCTGCCGTGAATGTGATGGCGCGCGGCAGTTGCACTTTCCCCACCCCCCGGCTGTAGCCGAACAAACCGATATGCTGCATCCTTTCCCGTCTTTTGGAAACATGGCCGGAAACAGCATTGATAATTCCAGCTATATTTTCGACCGTAGTACGGTAATTTTTGATAAAACCCGGAATTACTTCTTCGACTTCCCTAACTTCAAAGGATGTAAGTTGGGCCGCCCGGTTTTCCGGCAATTCGGCATTAATTTTTTTTATGGCGGCTACGACTTCCTTTTTCGGATAGTCATAACGGAAAGCGCTTTGAATGGTCAGGGTGTCGACGCCGGCATATTCTTTGAGAGAATTACCGACATTTGCAGGCGAAAGTCCGCCCCGGAAAGGCAGGGAGCCTGTACCCAGCATCGGGTAAAGAGGCACGCCTTTTGCCTCTTCCAGCTTCCTGTATTTTGACAGGGCTACTTTCAAAGCCAGAATGGTAGGAACCAGGCCCGAATTTAAAGCCGGATCGCTGCGGGCACAGTAAGGCCTGATATAAGCCGGCTTCTTCTTGAATTTTTTAAGGTGTAGATCAATATATTTGGCCAATAGTTCATCGGAATACATGATGGTCGATACCTGTTCAAAAAGCGGAATGATCTCCATATGGGACAGTGATTCGTTCATCTTCAAGAGCCGGTGTTCAATCCCCACCAGAAGGCGGTAAGCTTCCTGAATGTCGATGATTTCCTCCGCAGTTTCGGTCAGCGGCAAAATAGCTTCAAAAATAGGCGGCCGGTCAAATCCCAAACTGCGGGAAAGCTGGCTGGAAGTGATGGCCACCATCAGAGCCCTGGCCAGCCGGAATTGCTTTTCCACACGCGGATTGGGAAAACGGAAGGTTAGGAATTTCTCCCGGCCTAAGGGATTTTTACGGAAATACGGATAATACTCATGCAAAAGCCTGTCGACAACAGCCTCATCAACAAATTTGCCTTCCCAATCCCAGTTGTACTCATCGATTGAGAGGTCGGAAAAACAAAGGTAGCTTTCCTTAAGTTCCGCGGAAGAAGATATAAAAGGGCGTGTGTGCCAATAGGGCTTGCCGGCATTGTCCGGATGCTGGGTAGCCATGGTTGTCGGTATTTTGCGCATGGTTCTAAAGATTAGCGCTTACCCTAACATCCTTTATTTTTAAAATCAAGTTATCTTTACCTTTCCAGCCGTCACGGTTTAAGGTATAAGCCACATCCAGCTTCACTCCCGGCGACAACTGGGTGGCCAAATCGCCGAAATTAAAAGCGATGGCCTCAAGATATGCCGCCCCGCCTTTTAATATAAACTTGAGGTGCTTCTGGTCCCTTCCCACCCGCGAATATCCTGCAAGGACTGTCCCGTATGAAGCATATACCGGCTGTGGATTCCCCATGCCGAACGGTGCCAGGTCTTCCTGAGCTTGAAGCAATTTGAGATTGGCAAGCGTAAGATCTAAAATCAAATCAACAGCCAAAGTCCCAACCAGCAATCCATCAGTCAAAGTCTTTTCGGTAAGACCCTGAAGAGTTTTCTTCAAAATTTCCAGTTTGTCTTTCCTGACGGTAAAGCCTGCAGCCATCGGATGACCGCCGACATCAACCAAAAGATCTGTAGCCTGCCTCAAAAGCCCGACAATATTGAAGCCGGCCACGCTTCTGGCCGAAGCCTTGCAGAATTCAGCTCCCACGGAAACCACGATTGCCGGCCGCTGGTACAGATCAACAAGTTTGCCGGCAATCAAACCGATGATTCCCTGGTTGTAATCGCTGGCTATAAAAATGAGTTTTCCCATTTTACCCTTTACCTCCTCAACCCGCAGTAATTCCCTTGCCCTGGCTGTGTTGTCGTCTGTCATCAGTTGGCGGTCGCGGTTGATCATGCTTATCTTTTCGGCCAATTCCACAGCCCGCTGCCTGTCCCTGGTGCAGATAAGCCGCAGGGAATCAAGCCCATGCAGGATCCGGCCGGTGCTATTTAACCTTGGCGCCAGCATATGGCTGACGCTGTAGACGTCAATTTTCGATTTATCCAGTCCCGCCGAAGCAATCAACGCTTCAAGTCCTACCCGTTTGGTATTTTGTAAACTCACAAGGCCGTACTTCACCAGCACCCTGTTCATTCCGGCCAGAGGAACAAGGTCGGCAATGGTGGCCAAGGCTGCCAGATCCAAAAAGGAGAGAAATTTTTTATCGGCCTCCTTTTGTCCGCGGAGTTTTTCATACAGATAGACGGCGAACAAAAGGGCTACGCCGCCGGCTGCCATTTTAGTTGAATGGACGACGGACACTGCCTTCGGCAGTTTTTCCGGAGCCAGATGATGGTCGATAACAACTACGTCAATACTTTTTTTTTTGGCATAAGATATCTGCTCCGCTGCCGTAATGCCGTGGTCAACCGTAATAATCAGCCGGGGATCGAACTTCTCTATGACGCGGTCAATACCGGTTTCGGACAGTCCGTAGCCTTCCGTAACCCTGTGCGGCACAAAAGGCATGATTTTACCTCCCAAGTCATTGATTGTTTCCCATATAATGGCGCCGGAGGTAATGCCGTCGACATCATAATCCGTGTAAACTACCATCTGCTCTTTGTTTTTTATGGCTTTCTTTACCCTTTCAGCCGCTTTGGACAACTCACTTTCGTCAATTCCCGCTTCCCGGAAGTTTATTTCCTTTAAATCCGGGTGCAGGAATTTAGCGATATTCTTTTTGCCGGTCAAGCCCCTGTTGGATAAAAGCTCCGAAATAATTTTTTCGTAAACATGATCGTCACTGACGTTAAAATGCTTATCTGAAGCCACAAGCCATTTCTTCATATAGGATATAATAACACTAAAATGAAAAATAAATTTAAATTGTCGAAGGAAGTTTCTGCGATAATTGTCAAAATGAAAAAAGCCGGCTTTGACTGCTATGCCGTCGGCGGCTGTGTCCGCGACCTGGTCATTGGACGCCCGACAAATGACTGGGATTTCACCACCAACGCCACACCGGACCAAATTCAGAAACTTTTTCCCGACAGTTTCTATGATAATAAATTCGGTACGGTCGGCATCCCCATGGACCGGGACAATCCCTATAAAAAAACGGTTTATGAAATTACCACTTACCGCAGTGAAAAGGGCTACAGCGATTTCCGCCACCCTGACGAAATAGTGTTCGGACAAAAATTGGAAGAGGATCTGCAAAGAAGGGATTTCACTGTCAATGCCATGGCTTACGACGGCAGCGAAATTACCGATCTTTTTGAAGGTCTTAAAGATCTGGAGAAAAAAATCATCCGCAGCGTGGGAAAAGCCCCGGAAAGATTTAACGAGGATGCCCTGAGGATGATGAGAGCTGTCCGCCTGGCTTCTGAATTGGGTTTTGTGATAGAGGAAAAAACCTTTCAAGCCATAACTGATAACGCCAAACTTATCAATAAAATATCGGCAGAAAGGGTAAGGGAAGAACTTTTAAAAATCCTTGCCTCTGCGTATCCCACCGAAGGCATCAGGCTTTTGCGAAACAGTCTGCTTCTGGCGGAAATACTGCCGGAGCTTGATAAGTGTTTCCAAGTGGAACAGAAAAGCCCCAAAAGACACCACACGCTCGATGTGGGCAACCACCTGTTGGAATCTCTGAAAAACACTCCTTCCAGGGACCCGGTTGTCCGCCTGGCGACGCTTCTGCATGATGTGGGCAAACCGCCGACTTTCCGCAAAACCGATGAAGGGGTCATCACCTTTTACAACCATGAGATTGTCGGTGCCTCAATCGTCAGAAACATTGCCGCCAGGCTTCACATGTCAAAAAAAGACTCCGAAAAACTTGTCCGACTGGTTCGTTTCCACCAGTTTACTGTTGATGAGAGGCAGACAGATTCGGCTCTCCGGCGCTTTATCAAAAACGTCGGCAAAGAGTATCTCGCCGATATGCTTCATTTAAGAACGGGCGACAGGCTGGGAGGCGGTGCCCGGGAAACTTCGTGGAGGCTCGAGCTTTTCAAAAAAAGGCTTCTTGAAGTACAAAAACAGCCGTTCTCCGTCACCGACCTGAAAGCCAACGGCCGCGATGTCATGGAAATTTATAATATCGGTTCCGGTCCTATGGTCGGCTCGGTCCTCAATATGCTTTTCAATGATGTTTCTGAAGGCAAACTGCCCAATACGCGCGAGATTCTGCTTAAAAGAATAAAAGATTTGAAAAAAGAAATAACCCTCAAAGAATAGGTGTAGCCTCATAACACCTGGAGGGTGTATGGCTAGTTCTTGCGTTTTTCCCAGGCAATGAGGATAGGGGCGGCCAGGATGGATGAATAGCTGCCTGAGGCAATACCGATCAGCAAGGCAAAGACAAACCAGCGGATTGATTCTCCGGAAAATAAAAGCAGGGCAAAAAGCGTGAACAGCACGGTCAATGAAGTCGAGAGAGACCTGGCCAAGGTTTGCACTATCGACTCATTGACGATGTAGGCAAAATCCTCCCCCGGCATTTTCCGTAAATTTTCCCTGATGCGGTCGTAGACCACAATCGAGTCATGTATGGAAAAACCCATGATCGTCAAAAGCGCGGTGATAAACAGACTGTCTACCTCAACATTGAAAAAGCGTCCCAGGAGGGAAAAAACCCCCACCACCAATACCACATCATGGATCAGGGTCAATACAGCACTGACGCCGAACTTCCAGGATGAATACGGTTTGGGAATAGCCCGGAATGACAGAGCGATATATATAATAATCGCGATGGTAGACACAACCACGGCATAAAAGGCATTGCGGGTAGTTTCGGCCCCAATTGTCGGTCCGACAGTTTCGAAACGGACTTCCTCGACGGGCGACAGCTCCTGGGAAATTTTATTTTGGAAATTCCTGTTCTGGTCTTTATCAAGAGGCTTTAAACGGAGAAGATAAGTGCCGTCCTGAGTCCTTGAAGCAGAAACGAGTTGGATCCCCTGGTCCTTGGCAATGGAAGCCAGACGGTTTGTATCAAGATTTTTATCTTCGTCAACTGCTTTAATCTCTAAAAGGCTGCCTCCGGTAAAATCTATGGAGGGTTTGATTCCCCAAACAAGAAGGGAAACAATACCCGGAAGTATGATTGCACCGGAAAAAGCGAAAAACCAGTTCTTATATTTGATGATATTCATTATCTTTCAGGATACATCAACCTTAATAACGTCCGGGTCACGGTGACGGCGGAAAACAGGGAGACAACAATGCCTATGGCCAAAGTCACGGCAAAACCCCTGACGATGCCTGTTCCGAACCAGTATAAAATAGCGCAGGTTATAAGCGAAGAGAGATTGGAGTCCCAAATCGAAGGAAAAGCCCGGTTGAAGCCTAAGTGTAAGGCGGTTGAAAAATCCTTGCCCCAACGAAGTTCCTCTTTCAACCTTTCAAATATCAGTATATTGGCGTCGACTGCCATGCCGATTGAGAGAATAAATCCGGCAATACCTGCCAAAGTCAAAGTAACCGGAACGAGCTTGAAGACTGACATGACTAAAAGAGCATAGACAATCAAAGCACAATCGGCAACCAATCCCAATAAACCGTAATTGACAATCATGAAAACGGCCACTGTGGAAAGTCCGATCGCGCCGGCAATCAGGCTTCTCTGGATGGTGTCCCGGCCTAATGTAGCTCCGATATGCCTTTGCTGGATGACATTCAAAGGTACGGGCAAAGCGCCGGCATTGAGCATGACCGACAGGTCGCGGGCTTCCTTGACCGAAAATGAGCCCTGGATAACGGCGTTGCCGCCGGTGATGGCCGTACTGACACGGGGGGCCGACAGCAACTGGTCATCAAGGAAAATGGCCACGGTTTTACCGGTACTCCGTTTGGTCAGCTCTTCAAATTCTTTTGCTCCCTCCGAGTCAAACTGCAGGCTGACCTGCGGGTTGCCGCTGTTCTGGTCAAAAACAACTTCGCTTTTTTTCAGATTTTTGCCGGTTATGCCTGATTCCGTCGGCCAGACCTCCAGAAGCGATGACGGGGTAGCGACCTTGGCCGCATCCGACGCCTCTTCCCGGAATGACAACTGGGCTGTGGTCCCGATCAGGTCAACCGCATCCTGTAAATTGGCCACTCCCGGGATTTCCACAATAATCCGGAAGGCATCGCCGACTTTTGACTCCTGGATCACCGGTTCCGTCAGCCCGTAGAGGTTGATTCTGGTCTCGACGATGTTTTTGGCACTGTCAAAAGCGCTTTTGCGGTCGGCTTCAGGTATTTTAGCCATATCCGCTTCCATCACCAGATGCGTCCCGCCGGAAAGGTCCAAACCCAGGCGGGTGGTAAATTTCCGCTGCAATTTGACCGGTCCGAGGTTGATATTAATTTCCGGGGACCCAACCGTTCTTTTGAGATTATTCAAAAACGGCAGGGAGATTTCCATTTTTTCCGGCAGCACAATCCAGATTGACAATACCGTCAAAACCGCAATAAGCCATAAAAGACGTCTATCTGATTTCACTCATTTACCTTCCGGCAATAAAAGCTGCAGATTGCCTTTAAATTTGATCCTGACTTCACCTTTGTGCCTGAAAACCGTAACATCGGCCGTATCTCCCTTTTTGATGCCCAGTGCCTGGATAAACTGGGACGGAATGATAACCGCCAGACTGTGCAAACCTGCTCTGATGACCTTATGTTTCATGAATGGTTGCGGGGCAGTCCTTACTTCACCAGTTCGTATTCATCTCCGATGATCATTATCCTTGAGCCTTTTAATACATCAATAATGAACGGGTCCCGCCTTTTCTTTCTGAATTCAAATTCATCCTCAGTCATCACCGTATAATTGATTTCGCCTTCGCGGCGGACTTCCTCCTTACGGACGATTTGGCCCAGTTCCGGCAGGACTACTTTGCCGACAATCAAAAGATCAACTTCATTGCCGCTTCTGGGAATATGGCGGGCAAAGCGGCCTGCTATCATGGCGTATTTGATTTTGCCTAGTTTTGCCTTGTTTTTCAATAGTTCCCCACCCAGTCCCATGGTTTTCTCGAGGAGTGCCATAAGGTCGTAATACAAAGCATAATCTTTCCGGAGCATATAGAAAAGACGGTTGGCGCGCCTTTCCTTGCTCATAATGCCCGCTTTTTCCAAATGGGCCAATTCCCTTCTGACGGCGTTGATTTCCTCTTCGGTGCGGCGGACTATTTCCCTGACATGATAAATATTTCCCGGGGACAAAAAGAAGAGTCGCAGAATTTTTACCCTGACCCGCGAGATTATTAGTTCTTTAAGCATGTTATTCCCCTTTCCGGTTTTTCTTTCGGGCAGAATAACTTTATTAATAGGTTACCTGTTGTTCGCTCGGTATGACTTCAATCCAAACCGGCCCCCTGGTAAAGGAAATTTCCTTACCGACGCTGTCAAAAAAGACAGTTCTGCCGATGCGGCTTTTTTTTGTCCAGGTGCCGTTAATAACCTTGCCATCCGAAAAAACCAGAGCTTTACCGGAACCGATCGTGTCATAAAGAATATGTGCGTGGTCATCAACCGGACCGGTTATTTCCGAAACCTGGACAACTACATTTTTAGCGGTAATCTGCTCTTTGGTTTCCAGATCGAGATGGACTTGCCCGCCGCTTGACCTCTTATAACTGTTGCTTGCCCGATCAAACGTCCAGCCGGCATCGTATTTGTCATAGCCTTTCGCGAAAACTATTTTGATTGAATTGGTTGTTCCCCGGTCAGCTTCCTTGGCATCGTCCTTGAACTGCCAGCTTTGAAAATTCTTATCCCAGGGAATATCCCTCTCGTCGACATTCGTCCAACCCCGTTTTTCGGCAATTTTATAGAGGTTTTCCGAGAAACAGACCATGGTATGTTCTGTGGCTACCGGATGGTCAAGCCTGTCGGGATTGCGGTAACAGTCAGGATAACCGATACTGAACTGGTCCAAATCCTTGATGCCGAAGCGGTCGATCTGGCAAAGAGCTTTGGCCCTGTCGTCAACCGTGTCGTCATTGCAGCGGCCGGCACCGCCGACATGGTTATACAAAGCGTCATATTCAGACACCCAATCGACGTAATATGTTCTGGCGCTTCTGACGGGTGCAAAAATAATGTTTTCCATAGGGGTATTGCAGTAATAAATGCCCATCATTCTGGTAATCCAACCCTCGGCAATGGCTTCATAGACAATATCGGCCCGGGACAATCCTGACTGCGGACGCGATTCGGCGCTGTTTTCTATCATGACAGCCAGAGGCCGCCTCCCGGCGTAAATATCGCTTTCCTGCTTGGTGTACATGACTCCGTTTAAAGGACATTCCTGGTCGCGGGGAACAGACGGATCGACCTTGAATTTGGGTTTTTGTCCGGGAGAAACGTTGATAAGGGGGAAAGTCACATCGGATGAGGGCGGCGACGTCAGGTTAAATGCGGCAAAAGAAATACCTGTTGACAGGAGGTAAAGTCCCAGTCCCATCATGATATTGACCATTTTTAATTTCATTGTCGAAGCTCCTTAATTAATGTTTAACATGTCCTTCATGGGCAATTTTTATGGCTTTAATTTCTTCGTTTGACAGTTCATGACTGAGCCCCTTGCCGTGAACAATGCTTTTGGCATACCAGCGGCTTTGACCCCTGTTGTGCAGTGAAGTCAAAACAATGCCGCTATCATCGGCATCGAGAAAAGCCATGACAAACGACTGGTCACCGCCGGTATCGGAAAAAGGGTTGAATCTCAATAGACTGACTTTTTGGACATGCTTCAAACTCAACTGGGCCTGCCGGGAAATTTCTTTGCGTATTTGGTCTATATTTTCCCTGTCAGTATCCAATTTTGAAACAATGGATCTCAAAATGTCAGCCAGATTTTCCCCACCGGGATTCTGAACCAGCTTACTCATCAGAATTTTATATCGGTTCAGATAATAAGTCAGGACAACCAAATAAACTATTATCCCCGTCAGTATAATGATCAATACCGACTCCATATTTTCAAGAATTCAAATGAGTAAACTATGTATTCGAGATTGTACTGACTTTACAACTTACTGTCAATATGCTACGCTCGAAACCAAAGCAAAACCCCGCCGACACTTCAATGCCAAAGAAAACCAAAAAGCAAAAACTCAGAGCTGAAAAACTCAGACAGACGCAATTCCAGATCTCAATGGCCGGACCTGTCAAGCCCCAAGTTGGGGAGGCGATCCCTTCCCCTGAAATCAGTTTACCCGTTAAGGCTGAATTAAAGGAAAAGACTGTTGGAACAGCCCAGACAATTAACACCGGGAGCGCCGACAGCCACGTAAAAAAAGACCTTCTTAAAATCTCTCTGTTCACGGTTTTTGCTTTGGTAATTCAAGTTGTGTTATATTACTTGCTACGAGGCTAAATAGGCTCAAATAAAGGAGGTGAAGTTTAATGGCAGAAATGTATTGCGTTAAATGCCGCGCCAAAAGAGATGATCCCAATGCCCAGAAAGTTACCATGAAGAACGGCAAGCCCGCTCTGAAAGGTAAGTGTCCGGTCTGCGGAACAGGCATGTATAAGATCGGCGGCTAAAAAAGGAATTTTCAAATGTTTTTCTCATAACCCCTTCATTGAAAAATTGAAGGGGTTTTGATTTGGAAAAAGGAAAATACGGTTGACAATTATGACATTTTATGGGCAAGATAAATACAGATATAAAAAGGGGGTGATCACATGCCGAAGGCGAGAAAAAAAATACATAAAGATTTAAAAATCGTTTTATCACCTTTAATGGTCATCTTTTTCCTGACTGTAGTCGTATTTATGGTCCTATGGGGAGTCCAGTATGGTTCGACTTCAACCAGAGGCAGGGCAGCCAAGCCTGGCTTAACAGGCAACAGCGCGCCCTCCGGCACCCACTATAATTTGAATATTATCGGTGTGCCTAAAAATAAAACTGCCAGTATGACAGGCTCAAGCGGACACAGGATATTCGTTCCTCTCGAAGGAAACTGCAAGATAAATTTAAGCATGGGAGAATTCCAGGTGCTTGACGGAAACTGTACCGATAACGGACAGTCTTCTTTTCAACTGCCCAATCCGGATCCGGAAAATGACGGTATTACCAAATATTCTGTCTATGCCAGAGCTTTGGGTAAACCGGGCGGTAAATCAACGATGACAACCTGCGCCACCGATCCTTTAACGGGTGAAGAATGGTGCTCGGTCTACACATCAGTCCAAGTGAGGACAAAAGGAAAGAGTGCCTTTACCAATGTCAGCAAGGAACTGCTTTATATCTATGTCGATCTTGACGGTGACGGTCAGACTGAGAGGTATAATCTGTTCAATGACGCGCTTCAGGATTATTTCTGGAGCTATGATAACCAGGGACTGAAGTTGCTTCAGCTCAGGTTTTACGAAGTGTCAACTGACGTGAATTAAACACCAATTATCTTTAAAAATAAAAAAGGACCTGTCCGGTCCTTTTTTATCGGACCGGAATTGACAGAAAATAGCGGAATGAGTAAAATAAAATCAAACATGACCGGAATTTCTCTCCTTAACCCTGATCTTAGCCTTCTTTTGAAGGTCTGAGCGGTTTGGGGAGAAAATCCTTTTTAATAAATTTTAAATCTCTCCAAACAGGAGAGGTTTTTTTATGCCGCAAAACGGCAGGAAAGGAGTTTTATGAATGTTAATAAAATGGCCGAAAAATACAATCTTGCCCAGGTAGATAAAAAGCTCGGAGACACTTACTGGTCTCCTGTCGATGTCGCCTATATCAATGACTGGGTCTTAAGGGCTGTCGCGGTCAAGGGAGAATTTCATTGGCATAAACACGATGATGACGAATTTTTCCTGATTTATAAAGGGAAAATTACCATTCAAACCGAAAACGGAAACGTGGAATTGTCGTCAGGTGAAGGATATGTCGTACCGAAGGGCGTCAAACACTGTCCGAAAGCTGAAAAAAGAGCAGTCGTTTTGCTTTTGGAACCTAAAAAAGTAAACACCAAAGGAGACTGAATCGGATGAGCAGACAAAAAATCCATATTTTCGATACGACTCTGCGCGACGGAGAACAGTCGCCCGGGGCGAAACTGGACACCAACCGGAAAATCCAACTGGCCCTGCAGCTGGAAAATCTGGGGGTGGACACAATCGAGGCCGGCTTCCCCGTCTCAAGCCCGGGTGATTTCCGCTCAGTCGACCAGATCTCAAGGGTGATCAAAAAAACGGTTGTCTGCGGACTGACCAGGGCTGTCAAAGAGGATATCGACGCGGCGGCTGAAGCTTTGCAGCATGCCAAACGTCCCAGAATCCATACCGGCATAGGAGCATCCGATGTCCATATCAAATATAAGTTCAAATCGACCAGGGAAAAAATCCTGATAAAGGGAGTCGAAGCCGTTAAGTACGCCAAAAAATTCGTGCACGACGTCGAGTTTTACGCCGAGGACGCAGGCCGGGCTGATTTGGAATTTCTGGCCAAACTGATTACCGCCGTAATACACGCCGGCGCGACCGTCGTCAACATCCCCGATACCACCGGCTACTGTTTCCCGGAAGAATTCGGCCGAAAAATCAAATACCTGAAAGAAAACGTACCGAATATCGGCAAGGCTGTCATCAGCGTCCACTGCCATGATGATCTGGGCTTGGCTACCGCCAATACTTTAGCAGGCATCGAAAACGGCGCCCGGCAGGCGGAAGTGACCGTCAACGGCATAGGCGAGCGGGCCGGCAACACTTCCCTGGAAGAAATCGTCATGGCTCTTTATACCAGGAAAAATTTTCAGAATTTTTCGACCAAAGTCAAAACCCGGCAAATAATAAATACTTCCCGGATGGTTTCCCACATCATGGGCATTCCCGTGGCGCCGAACAAAGCCATCGTCGGATCAAATGCTTTTGCCCATTCATCAGGCATCCACCAGGACGGCATTCTCAAACACAGGGAAAATTATGAGATCATTGATCCGAAAATTGTCGGCGCAGGCCTGTCGCAGATTATCCTGACCGCCAGAAGCGGCCGGGCAGCGGTCAGACATAAACTGGAAAAAATGAACATCAGGATTTCTCCGGAAGAACTTGATAAACTCTACGCAAAATTCTTGCAGCTTGCAGATGCCAAAAAAGAAATCTACGACGAAGACCTGCTGACTATTTTTGGCAGCAACGGGTCAAACGGGCAAACTAAAAAAATAAGGCTTTCTGATTTGAAAATTATTTCCGGCAGCCATATAAAACCGCGGGCAGACATTAAATTGCTGGTTGGCGGAAAAATAAAATCAGCCGAAGCTCTGGGGAACGGAGCAATAGATGCCATCTTCAATGCGATCGATAAAAGCCTGGGTAAAAAATATCCGTTGAAGGAATTTTTAATCCAGGCTGCCACCGGCGGTTCCGATGCCCAGGCGCGGGTAAACATCGCCCTGGAATCGAACAAGAATCTCTGTTGGGGCACGGCAGTCCACACCGATACCGTCATGGCTGCCTGCCTGGCTTATATCGATGCCATAAATCATCTTTCCGCAAAATAAACATGACGAAAAAAACTCTGGCTGAAAAAATCTGGGAAAAACATATTGTCCACCGGGAAAAAAACGGGCCTTCAATCCTTTACATCGACGGCCATATCCTGCATGAGGTGACCACCCCGCAGGCTTTTGCCAATCTTCGCCTAAAAGGCTTAAGAGTCCGCCGGACGGACAAAACCATCGCCACCTGCGACCATAACGTACCAACTGACAACCAGACCGTCATTGCCGATCCCCTGTCCAAACTTCAGGTAGAGACTTTAATTAAGAACTGCCGTGATTTCGGCATCAGGCTCTACGGGCTTGATTCCGCTTACCAGGGAATCGTCCATGTGATGGCGCCTGAGCTCGGTTTTGTCCAGCCGGGTCAAACTATCGTCTGCGGAGATTCCCATACCTCAACACACGGCGCATTCGGCGCCCTGGCTTTCGGCATCGGCACGACCGAGATAGAACAGGTACTGGCGACACAATGCATCTTGGCCAAACTCATGCAGTCGATGGAAATAGCCGTTGAAGGCGATATCGGCAAGGGAGTCACTGCCAAAGACATCATCCTGACAATCCTGGCCGGAATCGGAACGGGCGGAGGCGCGGGATTTTTTATCGAATATACCGGAAGTTTAATCAGAAATCTTACCATGGAGCAAAGAATGACAATCTGCAACATGTCGATAGAAGCAGGCTCCCGGGCGGGACTGATCGCACCTGACGAAATAACTTTCAGTTATCTGAAAGGCAAGAAATTTGTTCCCAATGGTCAAAAATTTGACGAGAAAGTCCGGCAATGGAAGAAATTGAAAACTGACAAGGGAGCGAAATTTGCCAAATCGCTAAAATTTGAAGCAAACAAAATCACCCCTCTGGTTACCTGGGGTACGGATCCGGCTTCCGCCATAAAAATTAACGGGGAAATACCCGATCCTAAAAACGAGAAATCGGAAAGCCGCAGGAAATCGATGGAAAAAGCGCTGAGCTATATGAACCTTAAGCCGTCGGGTAAATTGGAAGGCTTCCCCATCGATTATATATTCATCGGCAGCTGCACCAATGCCCGGATATCAGACCTGCGGGAGGCAGCCGCAATCATCAAAGGCAAAAAAGTCAGCCCGGAGGTGACGGCCCTGGTTGTTCCCGGTTCCCGTCAGGTAAAACTGGCAGCGGAAAGAGAAGGATTGGACCGGATTTTTACCGATGCCGGTTTCCAGTGGCGGTGGTCCGGCTGCTCCGCCTGCATAGCCATGAACAGCGACCGGATTCCTGCCGGCAAATATTGCGTTTCGACTTCCAACCGCAATTACGAAGGCAGGCAGGGGCCGGGGGCGAGGACTTTTCTGGCCAGTCCCCTGACAGCGGCTGTTTCGGCACTTGAAGGCAGGATTGCCGACCCCAGGAATTATTTATGAAATCTTTTTCCAAAATTATTTCAACGGCAATAGTTGTCGAGACCGAAAATATCGACACCGACCAGATCATTCCGGCTGTATTTTTGAAAACAACCGTAAGGACCGGCTTGGGCAAATATCTTTTCTATAACTGGCGGTATGAAACCGGCGGCAAATTTAAAAAGCATATTTTCAATGAGAAAAAAACAAAAGGAGCCAAAATTCTGGCGGCCGGCAAAAACTTCGGCAGCGGCTCCAGCCGCGAACATGCGGTCTGGGCTTTAACTGATTTCGGATTCAAAGTAATCATTTCCTCCACCTTCGGAGATATTTTTTACAATAATTCTCTTAAAAACGGGCTCTTATGCATCAAGTTAAATGACATGGAAATAAGCAGGTTCATGAAGATTGTAAAAACACGGCCTGACTGTCAAATTAACGTTGAATTAAAAAAACAGGAAGTGAAAATTCCTGAAATAAAAATAAAATTCAATTTTGAGATTGATGCTTTCCGCAAGTACTGCCTCCTGTCAGGCACGGATGAACTCGGATACATCTTGTCACATGAGGAGGAAATAAATACTTATGAAAAAAACCTATAAAATTGCCGTCTTGCCCGGTGACGGAGTCGGGCCGGAAGTTACTGCCCAGTCGGTCAAAGTACTGGAAACTGTTTCTGAAAAATACGGACATGATTTTGTTTTCAAAGAAGGATTAATCGGAGCAGCTGCCATCGTTAAAACCAAAAACCCGCTGCCTGAGGAAACTCTGGAACTTTGCCGGAGGTCCGATGCCGTATTGTTCGGCGCTGTCGGTGATCCGATGTTTGATAATAACCCCGGAGCCAAAATCCGGCCGGAACAGGGACTTTTGAAATTGAGAAAATCTTTAAATCTATTTGCAAACCTGCGTCCGGTGAAAGTCTACCCCGATCTTATGGATTTATCTCCTTTAAAAAACGACAGAATAAAACACGTTGATTTGCTGGTTGTCAGGGAGCTGACCGGAGGAATTTATTTCGGGGAGCCGAGGAAACGGAAAGACGGAGGCACAACGGCAATCGATACTTCTGTATATATGAAATCCGAAATCGAAAGGGCAGCCAAGATCGCTTTTGATCTCGCCATGAGGCGAAAGAAAAAAGTCACCTCTGTTGATAAAGCCAATGTTTTGGAAACGTCCAGGCTTTGGCGGAAAACGGTTGGCGAGGTTGCGGTTAAATATCCGGCCGTTGTCTTAACCCATCTGTTTGTCGATAACGCGGCCATGCAGATTATCAAAAGGCCGGCTGATTTTGACGTAATCCTGACGGAAAACATGTTCGGCGATATTCTGACAGACGAAGCCTCTGTCATAGCCGGCTCAATCGGCCTATTGCCTTCCGCTTCAATCGGAGATGAATATGCCCTTTACGAACCGATCCACGGTGCATTCAACAGGGCTGCCGGTAAAAACATTGCCAATCCGATAGGCGCTATCCTGTCTGATGCCATGATGCTGAAAATTTCATTTCATTTGCAAAAAGAAGCGTCGGCGATTGAAGGTGCCGTGGAAAAATTCATTTCAGACGGTTTCAGGACTATGGATATCGCTGATAAAAATACACATAGGTCCAAAATCTTAGGCACCGGAGAAACCGGCAACAAAATTTCGGTATATATTTTCAATTAATTCAATAGGTGTAGCCTTGTAACACCTCGAGGGTGTAGCCTTGAAACTAAACCTTAGTCAGCCAGGAGGTGTATTTCCGCTCGTTACCCCGGACGATTGAGAAAAAAAGTTTCTGCAGCCGGGCTGATATCTCGCCTATTTTTCCGTTTCCGATTATCCGTCCGTCTATTTCGGCAATCCAGGCCAGCTGGGCGCCTGTCCCCGACAGAAAAGCCTCATCGGCAATGTAACACTCGGTCCGGTCAATCATCCTTTCCTGAGTGGGAATGCCCAGATCCTGCGCCAGCTGAAGGATGGTCCTGCGGGTTATGCCTTCCAAAACATCGGCATTACGGGGAGAGGTGATCAGAACGCCGTCCCTGACGATAAAGAAATTGGCCGCGGACCCTTCGGCTATATGACCGTCCGATGTCAGCAACAGGGCATCGTCAAATCCCATCCGGGCGGCATCGCCTTTGGCCAGGGCAGAATTGATATAGCCTCCGGTTATTTTAGCCCTGGACGGTATCATATTGTCGTTGATCCGCATCCAGCTTGAGACGGCAATCTTTAAACCTTTGTGGATGGGCAGATATTCTCCTAAAGGAATCATATATATGGCAAAGTCGAAAGTTAAAAGCGACAAATCAGGAGAGAGTTCGTAATTTGAAGCATAAGCCAATGGCCTGATGTAAAAATCAGTTTTGGAATTGTTCCTGGCGGCCAGCTCCAGTGTCAGCCCGACTAATTTTTCCCGGTTGTAGGGAATTTTCGCATTCAGAATTTTTAAGCTGCTTAAAAAACGCTGATAATGATCGGACAAACGGAAGAGATGAAAAGTTTTTTTATTGTTTGCCTGGTAGCCGCGGATGCCGCCGAAGACTCCCGTACCGTACTGCAGGGCATTGGTCATGATGGAAACCTTTGCCAATTCCGCCGGAATTATTTTTCCCCGGAAAAAAGCGAATGGCAAAAAAATCTCATTCATTCGATTCTGCCCGGGCACTTTTCAACACTTGCCGCAGCAGCCTGAACCTTCATTATCATCACGATGAAAACTTTTATAAGCGATGCATTCTATCTCTATCAGGGCATCCTTCGGCAGTTTGACAACCTGGACTGTAGCCCTGGCCGGATAAGGCTCCCTGAAAAATTTGCCGTAAATTCCGTTCATCACCGGAAAATCAGCCATATTCGCCAGATAGACGGTTACCTTTAGGACATTTTCCTGTCCCGTACCGGCTGCTTTCAGGACCTCATCCAGATTTTTCAACGTCTGGTGCGTCTGGACATTGATGCCTCCTTTTACCATCTCATCAGTTTTCGGATCTATGCCGATCTGGCCCGAAACAAACACCAGGTCTCCGATTTTAACTGCCTGTGAATAAGGCCCGACTGCTTTGGGACTTTTCTCTGCCACTACTGCTTTTTTCATTTTTTATCCTTTCCGTTTTTGGATCTTTGATAAACAAGTTCATTATACCCCTTTTCATAGGCTTCGATAGAGGCGACGATAATATCCGGAGAGGTCCCCTTTTCCACTACCTGGGTGCCGTGTTCATCCTGAAGGACCATCGTTGCTTCAACCGTAGCGTCGGAACCGGTGGTCGGAATCTCGACGGCAAAATCGGTCAGCCTGAATTTGACCGCATCATTTTTGCGGATGGCTGCTGTGATGGCGCGGATGGCGGCATCGACAGGACCTACCCCGTCACTGGTTTCCGTATACTTACGGCCTTTAATATCAACCGTGACTGTTGCCATGGGCTTCTTTTTCTTGAAAGTTTCGATATGGAAATCAACTACTTCCAAAGTCTTTTGCCTGCGTTCATCGGCAATAACCGTTTCGATAATCGACTGCAAATCCGCTTTGACGATCTTTTTGCCCTTGATGTTTATGAATTTGGCAATGACGTTGCGGATGATTTTGACTGTTTCATCATCCAGGCTCAGGCTGAATTCCTTTTTGATTATCTCCTTCACCTGCCGTAAAGCCGGGACTTTGGCAAATATCAGCTTTTCTTTTTCTCCGACACTGCCTGCCCTCAAGCTTAAAAAATCGCTGTCCATGACCCTTTCCACTTCGGACAAAACAGGTTCGATCAATGGCGGCTCGGCAATGACTTTCAGCGTGGTCGCGGGATCCTTGAGACCGGCTCCGGTTGCCACAGCCACCACGGTATCGCTTTCCTTTATCAGGCCTTTTTTTATAAGTTTTTTCAGGGCAGCTATCACGGTTGCCGAGGACGGCTCGACATACAGAGCTTCCAGTTTGGCCAGTTCCTGCTGGGCTTTTAAAGTCTCGTCATCCGAAACTGCTATTGCCTGGCCCTTTGACTCTTTGAGTGCGGCAAAGACTTTCGGCGCGTCTATCGGATTGCCGACGGCGATGGCGGAACAGACAGTCTGGGGCTTTCCGACAGGCACGAGTTTGGACCTTTTCTCAAATGCAGTAACAATCGGGGCAGATCCTTCCGCCTGGACTGCCACCATATGGGGCAATTTGGGGATCAGTCCCAAACGGTAATACTCCTTGAATCCTTTCCAAATGTACGAAAGATTGGTGCCCATACCGGCCGGAACCAAAACCCAATCAGGCGGCGAAAACCACAACTGCTCACAGACTTCGTATGACAGCGATTTCTGGCCCTCTCCCCGGAAGGCATAATCGCCCGCCAGATAATAGCGGTAATGGGCGGCTACCTTCATCGTCAAGTCATAAGCATCCGAATAGGTGCCCCTGACCTGGATGACATGTGAACCGTAAGAAATGGCCTGGGCCAGTTTTCCCCTGGGCGTATTTTCCGGGACAAAGACAAAACAGGTCAATCCGGCCTGGGCGCTGTAAGCTGCCACGGATGCCGCCATGTTGCCTGTTGAAGCGACACAGACTTTAGCAAAGCCGAGCTCTTTGGCTTTGTTGATCTCGACAAATGAACCCCGGTCCTTGAAGGCGCCGGTCGGATTCAAGCCCTCGTTTTTGATGTAAAGTTTCGGCAGTGATAATCGTTTGCCGAGGTTTTCCGCTTTATGAAGCTGGGTGGCTCCCTCATCCAAACTCACCAGTGCTTTTCTTTCTTTTAGGGGAAAGAAGTCCAGATACTTGATCACCTTCGGCGGAGCGTTGCGCAGAAGATAGGTATTCAAACCGGCCAGCTGGTCGTAATCGTAAACAATGTCCAAAGGCCCGCCGCAGCTGCAGACGGTCGTGTTTACCTTTTCATCCCAGACTTTGGAGCAGATAAAACAGCTGATATGGTAAAAACCGTTGGTGCTCATTTTTTGCCTTTGACCAATATTATTTTTTCCGGCCTTAAGCTCCTGACCTTGGCGCCTACCCGCCACATCTCGCTGTTTTTAATCAAGTCCAGCTCCCGGCGCAGATTCTTTTTATAATCGGGACTGGAATTGGATTTAAGGACCCTTTTCGTTTCTTCGCCTTTTTTGACCGAAGTATATAACTGCCTGAAAACAGGCTCGACGGCTTGGCGGAATTTGCCTTTCCAGTCCAAAGCGCCTCTTTGGGCGGTTGTCGAGCAGTTGGCAAACATCCAATCCATGCCGTTTTCGCCGATCAGGGGGATCAAAGACTGGGTGGCTTCCTCGACTGTTTCATTGAAGGCTTCGCTCGGCGTATGGCCACGCCTGCGAAGCTCATTGTACTGGGCTTCCATAATGCCGGCGATGGCTCCCATCAGAACCCCCCGTTCGCCGGTCAAATCGGAGTATACTTCCTTTTCAATAGTCGTTTCGAACAAAAAGCCTGATCCTATCCCCATCCCTATTGCTTTAACCCGGTCGCCTGCTTTGCCCGAGGCATCCTGAAAAACGGCATAACTGGAATTGATGCCGGAGCCGGAGAGGAAATTCCTTCTGACACTGCGGCCGGCGCCTTTGGGAGCCACCAATAGAACGTCGATATTTTTCGGGGGCACGACGGCGGTTTGTTTGCGGTAGGTAACGGCAAAGCCGTGGGAAAAATAAAGAGCTTTGCCTTCCGTCAGATATTTTTTGACAGCCGGCCATAAAGTTACCTGTCCGGCATCGGACAACAGATAGGCTACAACGGTCCCTTTTTTACAGGCCTCTTCAATGGAAAAAAGGTCTTTGCCCGGCTTCCAGCCGTCCTTGAGAGCCTTGTTCCATGAAGGTGACGGTTTTCTCTGGCCGACGATGACTTTAAATCCGTTGTCCCTGAGATTCAGCGCCTGGGCCGGCCCCTGGACGCCGTAACCGATGACGGCAATTGTCTCATTTTTAAGGACTTTTCTGGCGCGGCTTAAGGGAAACTCCTCCCTGGTAACCACTGTTTCCTGCGTGTCTCCGAATTTCATTTTTGACATAAGTAGTGCTCCTTTCTAAATTTATTTAAACAAGGCCGTTCTTCCTGTGCGGACAAATTCTAAAACGGCAAAATCCTTCATGTTTTCGTAAAAGGCGTCAATCTTGTTTTCATCCCCGGTGACTTCGATAGTCACGGTATTTTTGGCCATGTTGATAGCCCGGCCGCGGAAATGCTCGATAACCCTCAAAATATCGCCTTTTTCGCGGGAATTTTTAACGGCCACTTTCATCAAAGCCAATTCCCTGTAAACGAGCATATCCGTTGCTACGGTTTCTGCCTTGATCACATTGACCAGTTTGGTGATCTGCTTCACCATATTGGCAATCTGGTTTTCGTTGCCGGCAACGGTTATGGTAAACCTGGTAATTCCCGGAGTTTCCGAATGTCCCACAGTTGCCGATTCGATATTGAACTGCTTGCGCCTGAAAAGCCAGAGGATGCGGAAAAAGACGCCTGTTTTGTTTTCCGCCCATATAATGATATTGGATAATTGCCTGGTCATTTTTTACTCAACTCCTCCAAACTTACGACCATTTCGCCGATGCCCGCCCCGGCCGGGATCATGGGAAAAACATTTTCCTCGGCCTCGACCGTGAACTCGATTAAAAAGGGACCTTGGGATTTTCTGGCAATATTTATCGCTTCTTTGGTCTCCTTAAGATTTTCAGCCTTGAGAGAGCTGATGCCGAATCCTTCACAAAGCTTTTGAAAATTTGGGTTTTTAAGCTTCACTTCCGAATAATTGCCCTTATAAAACAATTCCTGCCACTGCCGGACCATCCCCAGATAATTATTGTTCAAAAGGGCAATTTTTACCTCCGTTTTTTCCTGGACGATGGTGGCCAGTTCCTGCAAAGTCATCTGGATGCCGCCATCTCCGATAACAATCCACACTTCCCTCCCGGGATCGCCCAGTTTGGCCCCCATGCCGGCCGGCAGGGCAAAACCCATGGTGCCAAGTCCGCCTGAGGTGAAATGGGTATTGTATTTCCGGTATTGGTAATAACGGGCGGCATACATTTGGTTCTGACCCACATCCGCCACAATGGTCGCCTGAAAACCTGTCTGCCTGGCAATTTCATCTATCACCTGGGCGGATTTGAGTTTCGGGCTTAACAATTCCCTGGTAAAAACTTTTTTTTGTTCTTCACTTTTCCAGGCTTCAAATTTTTTCAGCCAGCCGGGATTTTTGCGGGATTTCAATTTAGGCAAAAGCTGACCCAAAACCGCTTTGGCATCCCCGACAACCCCTAAATGCGGCATGACGTTTTTGCCGATTTCCGACGGATCGATGTCGATATGGATGATCTTGGCCTGGGGCGCGTAGGCCGATACTTTACTGGTCACCCTGTCATGAAAGCGCATGCCGACAGCCAGAAGGACATCCGTCTCCAAAGGCGCCCGGTTGGCAGCCACATTGCCGTGCATGCCCGGCATGCCCATAAAAAGCCTGTGGTCGTGGGGGATGGCCGACAGCCCCAATTGCGTCAGGGTGACGGGGATATCCTGTTTTTCGGCCACGCTTAAAAGTGTTTTCCCATCTCCGGACAGCAAAATTCCGTGGCCGGCCACAATCAGCGGCCGCAAAGCTTCATTTAAAAGCGAGGATATCTGTCCGATTTCTTCTTCTGTCGCTTCAAGCTTCAACCTCTTTTTGAGCCTGTCCCGGTTTTCTTTGTAACGGAATTCGGCATAATCGACCTGGGCATCTTTGGTGATATCGATAAGGACGGGTCCGGGACGGCCGGCAACAGCCAGATAAAATGCCTCGGCAAAAACATCGGCAATATCATCGGCCCTGGTTACCAGATAATTGTGTTTGGTGACAGGCAAAGTCATGCCCAATATATCCGCTTCCTGAAAGGCATCCGAACCCAACAGAGGCGAAGGCACCTGTCCTGTGATACAAACCATGGGGATGGAATCGAGCATGGCATCGGCCAATCCGGTAATCAGGTTGGTGGCACCGGGACCTGAAGTGGCAAAACAAACACCCGGCCGGCCGGTCGCCCAGGCATAGCCTTCGGCTGCATGGGCTGCTCCCTGTTCATGACGGACCAATATATGCCTCAACTCGGGATATTTATACAAAGCGTCATAAATCGGGATATTGGCCCCTCCCGGATAGCCGAAGATAACAGTTACCCCTGCCCTGAGCAGGCATTCGCAGATAATTTCCGCCCCCTGGACCTTTTGTCCCTGTTTTAATCTTGTTTTCATATTTTTAATAAATCCCGGATGTGTCTAGCTATATCACACCCGGTGTGATATGGACTAGCTGGTGACGGCTCCCTCCGAGGCGCTGCCGACTAATCTGGCATACTTGGCCAACACGCCCCGCGGGTATTTTGCTTTCGGCTTTTTCCAGGCAGCCTTCCTTTTTTTAATTTCGCTTTGCGCCACCTCCAGATCAACTGTCCGGCTGTCAGCGTCAATATTTATGATGTCCCCGTCCCTGACCAAGGCAATCAATCCTCCGTCTACGGCTTCAGGCGAAATATGCCCGACCATGATACCGTGTGTGCCTCCGGAAAAACGGCCGTCGGTAAGAAGGGCCACCTCTCTGCCTAGTCCCGCCCCCATTAAAGCGGATGAAGGAGAGAGCATTTCGCGCATGCCCGGACCGCCTTTGGGTCCTTCGTAGCGGATGATAAGACACTCGCCTTTTTTTATTTTACCTGCCAAAATCGCCTCCAGGGCTGATTCTTCCTGATCAAAAACACGCGCCGGGCCGCGGTGCCGGGTTATCCCCGATCCCGCCAGCTTGATAACAGCGCCTTCGGGGGCAAGACTGCCGTAAAGAATGCGGATATGGCAGTTTTTGGCTGCCAGGGGTTTTTCCAGGCTATAAACCACATCCTGGCCGGCAGGACGCTTGCCCGTTTCCTTTAAATTTTCGGCCACAGTTTTGCCTGTGACCGTCAGACAGCTGCCGTTGAGAAGGCCTTTCTCAAAAAGCATTTTCATGACCATGGGCACGCCGCCGATTTTATGCAGATCTTCCATGACATATTTGCCGAACGGTTTGAAATTGCCGATCAGGGGCACTTTTTCAGCTAATTTGGAAAAATCAGAAAGGTCCAGTTTGACGCCGGCCTCACGGGCAATGGCCAGCAAATGCAAAACAGCATTGGTCGAGCCGCCGATGGCCAGAACAAAAGTGACGGCGTTTTCAAAAGCTTTCCCGGTCAAAATATCCCTGGCCCGGATGCCTTTTTCCAGAAGCAGGAACAAAGCCTCCGCGCTTTTGCGGCAATCGGCCAGCTTGTCCCGGGAAAGTCTGTTTTGGCTATCAACGGCCAGGTTTGAAGAGGAATAAGGCAGGCTGATGCCCAAAACCTCGAGGGCGGAAGCCATGGTATTGGCGGTATACATCCCTCCGCAGGCCCCGTTTCCCGGACAGGAGGCGCATTCTACATCATGGAAATCCTTATCGGTCATTTTTCCGGCGCTTTTGGATCCGATGGCTTCGAAAATGGAGACCACGGTCAGGTCTTTGCCGTTGAGCCGTCCCGGCAATATGCTGCCTCCGTAAAGAACCAGGCCGATTGAATTGTTGCGGGCCAGTCCCATGGCGGCGGCCGGTATGGTTTTGTCGCAGCCGCAAAGGGCGATTAAGCCGTCGGCTTGGTAGGATTCGTGCATTGATTCGATGCAGTCGGCAATCAGGTCGCGGGAAACCAGGGAATACTTCATGCCTTCCATACCCATCGATTCGCCGTCGGTAATAACGGGAGTTCCGAACAAAAAAGGTTTGCCGCCCTGTTTTTCGATTTCCAAGCTTACGGTTTCACCCAAAGTGAGAAGATGGGCATTGCAGGGAGTGGCGTTGGTAAAAGGACAGGCGACCGTGACAATCGGTTTCAGAAAATCCTCATCCCGGAAATTGACCGCGCGAAGCATAGCCCTGGCGGCCGCCCTTTTGACCCAGTCGCTGCCACCGGCTGTTCCCGTCAGAAGCCCGCTTCTCCATTTAAGGCTTTTTTTCTTCATAAAAACCAAAAAACCTCTCTGTTTTGAGAGGCTTTTTTTAAATTAAAAATTTTTTGCTTTTCAGGCCTCCCGCATTTTGCCCTGTCCAATGACAAGGACAATAATTGAGAGGATATTAATTTCGTTACCGTGACGCGCCGTCATAATTATTTATATATAACAGATGACTACCGTTTTTTCAAGCTTTTTTCCGTCCCCGGGCAGTTGCCGAAGCCGCCGGCTGCTTTTTCCTGAAGGCCAGAAAAGCCGCGCCCAATCCCATAAAAGTGACAACCAAAGTCGCTAGCATCCTGACAGGCAGAAGTATCAGTATCCAGTAAATGATAAGCCCTGCCGTCAAGGAGAGGATTTCCCTTTCCTCATCACCGAACCTCTGCATCAGCCAGGAGCCGGCGAAATAGATGACCGGGATGCGGAAAATATACGAGGCAAACCCGTAGAGAAAAGCCAACAGCAATGCCAGGGGTATGCCGAGAATGGTCACGGCCAGAACGATGAAAACGAAGATAAAAATAAATAAAGTCGCTATTCCCCATAAAAAGGACTTCATCGGCTGTTCCCGCAGGACGCCGACCGTTTTTCGCGTGAATTTGGGGAAGAGCCACAAAAAGACAAGTCCCAAAATAAAGGTAAAGATGAAGCTGCCGACAGACATGGCCCCGCCGACACGTCCGACGGCATCCCTGACTCTGCCCCGGGCCGGCATATCAGTCCGGTTGAAATACACCTGTCCGGCAACCCGGGACTCGTCAAGTGACGACCGGTTGTCACTCCAATAGGTTAAGTTTCCGTCTATCTGGGCATTGGGGGTAAGCCTCATGACACCAATGGCGGCTTCCACATCACCGCCGACTCTGTTGGCTACCGTCAGATTGCCGCCGGCAACTTTGAGGTATTTTCCGACAGGTGAGGTCAGATTCAGATTGCCGAAAGCAGCTGCCAGGCCGCCGGTGATTTCTCCTTCACCGGTGATATCCACATTCCCGGCAGCCAGAGAAACATTGCGTCCGACATTGCCGTTTATGGTCACGTTGCCGCCGACCAGTCTCAGATTCTGGCCGATATCGCCTGTGATGTTTATCTGCCCGGCCGCAACCAGAAGATCGCCTGTTATAGTTCCTCCGACATAAACCTGCCCTCCTGCCGCGTAGACATCGCCGTTGACCGTGCCTTCGATATCGACCCGTTCGGCGGCGGCAAAGACATCGTGATCGATTACCTCATCGCTTTCGATGCGGAAAACTTTCATTTCGTTATTATTCTGACTGCCGTCAGATTGGGCGAATACTGCTTTCAGGGGAAGAAGAAGCAACAGGAAAAAAAGGAGGAAGTATTTTTTCATGGATTTTATTCTAAATGAACGCCTTCCGGCAGTCAAATCAGATTAACTAAATGAAATCCGCCACAGGGTTCACCCGAAATTTTATCGTGCTCGGATCCCTTCCCTTCGGGCGGGGTCCGCCTGCGCGCGAAAAATTTGGGTTCACCCTGTACCTCATTTATTTCAAATAAACAAATCAACCGGCCGGAACTTGTCGACATCGAAAAGCCCTTTGTCGGTGATTTTCAGACTGGGTATAACCGGCAGAGCCATGAATGACAAAGTCATAAAAGGGGAAGTCAGCCTGCTTCCCAATTTTTTGGCTAAACGGTCCAGCTCCTCATATTTCCGGGCAACCTCATAACCATCCCGCCCGGACATCAGTCCCCCAATCGGCAGCTCCAAAAGCGTTACCTTATTTTTATAGACAACCGACAGGCCGCCTTTTATCCCAAGGATGCTGTTTATGGAAAGCAGCAAATCTTCATCATTTGCTCCGACAGCCACCACATTATGGGAATCATGGGCGACGGAGGATGCGATGGCGCCTTTTTTCAAACCGAAGTTTTTGATAAAACCAACGGATGGAAGCGCTTTTTTGTACCTGTTAACAACCGCGATCTTCAGGATATCCCTGAGGGGATCGGCCGCCACAAAACCGTTTAAGCCTGCCGCCGGTTTAACGGTAAGTTTGCCGGTAACCAGCTGTTTATCCAGGGCTGCCATCACCCGCATCTTGCCGGTCTTTTGGCGGACCGCCAGATCCTTAAGGGTTATTTGTAGTGCGGCAAATTTATTGACCAAGGCCGCTTTTTTGGCAGGAATCAAAGATTTTCCCTTTGCGGCAACCTGTTGTCCGTCTATTACCGTTGCCAAAATATTCAAATCATCTAAATTTGCGGTGATGATAAAATCTGCCGGATCATTTTTTTGCAGGAGCCCGACAGCCAGCTTGTAGTGTTTAACCGGATTAAGGGAAGCTGCCCGCAAAACCTTGAATACGTTTATGCCTTTTTTCAGCGCCCTTTCAACCAGCAGATTGATATGCCCGCGGGCGAGATCATCGGGATGCTTGTCGTCGCTGCCGAACATACAGCTGTCCGGATAGAGGTCCAAAAGCGGAATCAGGGCTTCAAAATTTTTGGCAGCCGAGCCTTCCCTGATGATCAGCTTCATCCCCAGCTTTATTTTTTCCAGGCCTTCCTTGTATTCAAAAGACTCATGGTCAGTCGAGATGCCGGCAGAGGCATACTTTTTCAAAAGCCCTCCCCTTAAACCAGGCGCATGCCCGTCAACCGGCTTACCTTTGTCCAGGGAACTTTTTATCTTGGCCATGAAATCCTTATCCCGAGCTATGACTCCCGGATAATTCATGACTTCGCTTAAATATTTTATCTCCGCCCGCTTCATCAGCCTGTCGACATCTCCCGGAATAATTTCGCTGCCTGAAGTTTCAAAGCTGGTGGCAGGGACACAGGATGGAGCGCCGAAATAAAATTTAAAGGGGACCCGTTTGCCTTCCCTGATCATATATTCAACGCCGGCAACCCCCAGCACATTGCCGATTTCATGGGGGTCGGAAACAGTGGCCACCGTGCCGTGGGCAACAGCCAGCCTGGCGAATTCTGCCGGGGGCAGCATCGAACTTTCGATGTGGATATGGGCATCGACAAAACCGGGCAGGATAAACTCCCTATATTTCCGCTTTCCGGGAATGATGTCTTTGATGCGGCCGCCGGAAATAACCAGGGTGCCCGGATAAATCCGGAAACCTATAAGGTCGACAATATTGCCTGAGATTTTTTCCATTAAAAAAACTCACCGGCAGTAATTATCTTTATTTCTTCGGGGAATTTGACCGTATCTATACTCTCCGCAGTTATAATATTCAGATTCCGGCAATTTAAGACTGCTCCGGTTTTGATAAGTGATTTTACTTCCCGTTGCCGTGTTTCCTCATCCGACAAATCAAAACAAACCTGGTATAAGGCTATGCATTTGCCGTCTTTGAGTACTGCAAAATCAACTTCATTGCCTTTATCATCTTTAAAGTAATACATCGTTTCCATTTCCCGCGACAACTTCTGAAATACCGTATTTTCAAAAAGCCTACCCATGTTCTTTGAAAATTTGGTTGAAAGTGCCGTCATGAATCCGGTATCTATAAAATAGACTTTTCTGGGATACTGCAATTGGTTTATAACTGCCGGGGTGTGAATATATAGCTCGTTCATAAAATAGGAACTCTCTATATAAGAAATATAATTATCTACGGTAGATTTCCCTACAGGTATACCCATACTTTTCAGAGAGTTATGAAGTTTGGAAATAGTAATATAGCTAGAATTAAGCAGCAGTTTCAATAGCGTTTTTAAAGCGGTGTCGTTCTCTATTTTGTATCTCTCTGATATATCTTTTTGCACTACCGTCTGAAAATAGGATTGGAGCAGCTCCTGTTTTTTTTCAAATGATGTCAGAACTACAGCCGGCAGTGCTCCAAAGGTCAGATATTCATCAAAAAGAAAACGGAAACGGGCTGTTTCCTCTTTTACAAAAGCCATTTTCTCAGGATCAAGATATAATTTTTTAAAACGTAAAAATTCATGAAAGGTAAGCGGGGAAACCTTAACTTCCCAAGCCCTGCCCCTAAGCTCAGTGGGCAGCTCGGAACTGCTCATTTTTGACGAGGATCCGGTTATAAAAAGCTGAATGTCTTCGGTATCAAGTATCCGTCGTATCCATTTTGACCAGTTGGGAACAAGTTGTAATTCATCCAAAAACAGATATTTAGGTTTCCTGCCATAGACTGCCTGAGTTTCCGGAATAAGGTCTGTCAGAATTCCTGTAGATGGTGCAATTATCCGTTCATCTTCAAAATTCAGGTAAACAACATCCTCACGAGGCTGTGTTTCCAACAGTTTCTCTATCGCCCCATACAGCAGGTAGGTTTTGCCTACCCGTCTGAATCCCGTTATTACTGTAGCGTTTTCAGTTTTCTGTTCAGGTAAAATGTCTATACGGGTATCCCGTGCCAATACTTTGGGTAATTTCCTATCCTTCCACTCATATAACAATGTTCTTAATATTGTATTCATAGGACAACATTACCATATTATTGTCCTATTGACAAGACAATAACTTCTTTCAGTTTTCTTTTTGAAAATCAATTCTATACTTATTGCTTAAATTTAAGATACCACTCAATGAACTTTGCCATCCCCTTCTCAAGTGTCCATTTCGGGCGGTAACCCAAAAGCTTTTTGGCCTTGGAAATGTCAGCCAGGGTGGAAAAAACGTCAGCCGGATTCAACGGCCTTTCGGCAACTGCGGCCTTTTTGCCGGTGATTTTCTCGATTGTTTCAATCAATCCGTTGACGGAAACAGCCCGCCCGCTGCCCAGATTGATGATCTCAAAATCAGGAACGGCCTTAAGGACCGACATCACACCGTCGACAATATCGTCAATATAGGTAAAATCCCGCAGACATTCCCCTTTGCCGAACCGGACAAGCTTTTTATTCCCCAGGACAGCTTTGGTGAAAAGACCGGCGGCCATATCCGTTCGTCCCCGGGGGCCGTAAACCGTAAAAAATCTCAGGACCGCCATTTTTAGTCCGCTCCTTTTGTGGTAAATACGGCACAAATCCTCACCTGCCCTTTTACTGACCGCGTACGGACTCAGAAGCCTGCCTGAAGGCATATCTTCACGGAAAGGAGTCTTTACGTCGCCGTAAACGGACGAGGAAGAGGCAAAGATGATATTTCTGACTTTATACTTTTCGGCCAGCTCCAGCAGATTTACGGTGCCGATGATGTTGGTTTCCATAAAAACGACCGGTTCGGCAATGCTCTGCCTGACGCCACCCCTGGCTGCCAGATGGACTATGGAGCGGAAACTTTCCTTTTTAAAAAGTTTTTCCAACCCGGCCTTGTCCCTGATGTCGATTTGTGCGTTCGGCTTTCCCTGCCTGCCCCGGTTTTCGGCTATATCCAATCCGATTGCGGAAAAACCGTCCTTTGACAGCCTGTCAATAAGATGGGAACCTATAAATCCGGCAGATCCTGTGACGAGAATTTTCATTCTTCTTCGATCGTTTCGGCAGGGGCAGTTGATGTTTCTTCATTTTCCAGCCCGGCTGACCCGGTGGCAACCGTGGGGGAAGGCTCCGGTTCGGGGTAGACAGGCTCTACCCCGAACATCAGATTGCGGTAAAGTATAAGGCTGTCATCCTCGAATTGTTTATACAACTCAGGATCATCATCCAAGAATTTATACTTTAGCCAGTCGGAGTCCTTCGACAGCATGATGTACTTTATATCTATGATCGCTAAATCCCGGCTCCAATCTACCGGATATTCAACCTCCTGCCCGAAAAGGTTGACTTTCTTTTCCTGAATAGAGAAAAGCCCCTCCATATGAAGCGCTTCCGGCCTTTGGTCATGACTGTATAAAGGCCTGGTTTCATAGTTTCGAGAAGCCAAAACAGGTTTATTAAAAAATTCAGGCACGGGATTAGCGATAACCAAATTATGATTGAAATTAAACCTCAAATACTGGTGCCATGGTAAAAATAACATCCGGAAGTTATCATTGTCCGCATTAATAATGGCGCTGACACGGTACCAGCTTTCGGGATAAAAAACAGGCTTTAACTGTCCCCAAAATCCTGCAAAGATAAGTGGTGTATAAACAAAAGGAATCAAGAAAAATCCGCCGATAACAAGCAATTTGGCTGCCAATGGCTTTACTAATGATTTAAACCATTTCAGCCCGTACGCTCCGAAATAAGCGTAAGAGAACATCATCAGCATGACCAGCTTTTGCGGCTCTCTCAATCCATAGAGGATGGGAATCCTATCATACAGAGCAAAGACTGTCGGAGCGAACTGTTTTAAGGCGATGCCTCCGGCAAAATCCAAAGCCAGTATAAAAACCACCAGCAAACTGATATTCAAAACCAGGTTTTCCCAATTTTCTTTTTTAGTCAGGAGGTAAACTAACCCCATGATTGAAAGAGCAATGATCGGCAATGACAGTAAAGGCCAAAAGGGGATTATCTGCTTTTGTGAAATAAAATAATCATATACTTCTTCCCAAAAACCAAAACCGGATAGAAGATTGAATATCAGCCCGAACTGCGGATCAGCGACTGTCTGGAAAGCATAGAGGTCCTGCCGGGAAAAAGAGCTTAGGGAATCACTGATTGTAGATTTACCGGCTAATGTAGGCAATAACCAGTTAAGATTGAAAATAAAGATGACAAAGAGGAACAGGCTCAAATAATAATACAGTTTTGATTTTATGTTCCGGGAGTTGACAATAAGAAAGAAGATCGCATAGATGACAAAAAAAACGGCGAAAATGACTGTAAAATGAAGAAAAAGATTGAATATAAGAGTGGCCAGCAAGGCTAATTTTAAAGTCGAAGTAAGAGCCGGCCGGCGGAAAAGATCAACAACGGATTTAACCAGCCAGGGAAACAAAGCGTAACCGAGGAGGAAATACCAGTGACCGGCCATGACCCTTTCATATACAAACGGATTCAGGGTATAAATTGTTCCGGCAAAAAGATTAACGAGAATATTCCCTGTTCCTACAAAAGTAGCCATGCTTACACCTGAAAGGAAAAAAACCAGAAATAAAACTATCTTCGGAAACCAGTAAGAAGGCAGAAACAGGACAAATAATTTGTTTAAGAGGGCAACCGGAAAACTGACCTGCCAGGGGGATGGCCAGCCCGGATCAGGCACCTGGACCATATCCAAAGTCAGGATGTAGCCCGGCTTTAAAAGAGGCAGAGTAATAACCAGGGATAGCAGGCCAAAAAAAACAAAAGCGGACAGATTCCTTTTAATCATCAAAATATAACAGATATTGTAGTTAAAAACATCTTCCGGGACAACAGGATCATTGAGAGGATTTTCCGGCAATTATTTCCAAGTCGTAGACAGCTCCGCCGGTTGCTTCTATAACATCCAACTGTTTAAGCTCAAGAATTGCCTTTAAATACTCTATTAGCAAGTCTTCTTTTTCCTTTATGGAAAGCCTCCAAGTCTGGTAAGCTTCCGGAGTATTCCCTGTATCGACATTATTAAAGCCGGCTGTCTTCAATTTGGCACCGGTTGAGGCTGCCAATCCGGCGATATCGGTACCGTTGAGAACGGAAACCTTGAGATTAAAACTGTCGCTGGCTATTCTGTCCTTTAATTCTACTTGAGTTAAAGTAGGCGTCGGAGACATATCCGCCGGAGACGGAGTGACAGTAGGTAATTGTTTTGACGTCTTATTGAATAGTTTAAGGTTTAAATTTAATTTTTTTCCGTTCGATAAATATTTCTGGCCGTAAAAGATGCCCGCCAAAATTAATATCAGGATAAATACTAAAGCTGTGTACAGCTTTAATTTTTTAATATGGACCGAATGCATTTTTTTCCTATAGTCGAGAAGAGTATATCCCAGACTGTTTTCCCCGTCATCCTCAATTGGCTCATCCTCACTGGTGGGACTTCTAAACATATCAATGATTTCCTGAAAGGTACCGATAACAAGAAAATAATAGGTAAATATTGCCGATTCTTCAGCTACTTTTTCTCTCTTAGCGATCAGAAGAAACGGGCAAAGAATAAGAAAAAATAAAGCCACTATAAAAGCGTACCTGCCTTCAGATTTTTTAAATAAATACAGAAATGCAATGTAACCGAATATGGCACCAAAATTTGGTCCGGTTAGGGGATAAACCAAAAAAGTGAAAAACAGGATAGCCCCGAGCTTAACCAAATTATTCCTATCCACCGGGAACTTATCCAAAACGGGCAGATTTATCTGCCAGCGGCTTTTCTGCCCTTCAAGAAAATATAGCAAAAGTCCTGAAGCAAAAAGAAGATAGGAGGAAACGGAAAAATCGGTTACCAGTTTGATCTTCAGTGACAGGAAGATAGTCACCAAATAGAAAGCAAAAACAATTAAAGCCGAGAGAAAGAGCCAAACAGACTGAAACCGAAAAAGCAAGGCAGAGGCGATAACGGAAGCTGTTATCGCCAAATCCAATGCGCCGGTCAGATAGACTACAAACAGAAAAACAATGCTGGTAAAAAGGATGTTTACAGGCCGTATATCTCTCACTATTTTATTTTACACGAAAGGGATTTTATTGAGAGAAGTCAAACATGTCAAAAAGAGTGGCTCCCAAATCAAGAACTGCTATTCCCAGGCCGCCCTCTTTATATTCCGAGTCATTTACCTGGGCCAGCTCGGAATAGGATTTATCATCCATTGACAAGGAATATTTAAAATTCGAGCCTTTTGCTTCTACTGACAGCCACAAAGGAACATCTTTTTCAACTATAAAATTATTAATGACACCGTATCACCGCGCACAAACAAGCCACTCCTGGCATTGGATTTCATTGGCATCAACTTGGCTTTAAATTTAAAGTTGGAAATGCCGCTGAGTTTTTTCAGCAAGGCTACGGAGCCGCCGTAATTACGTCCTTCAAGATAATATTGACCTCCCACTTTTGCCAAATTAAGCTGTACCGGACTTTTTACCAACCAGGAATCCAAATATTCTTCATTGATGAAGGTTTCCATCGAATCCACATTTATTTCACTGGAAGAATTTGCCCTTGAAGCTAATTCGAAGCCTACCCTTTCGATGTTAGACCAACTCAGTTCACCAGTTATAGCGCCGGGGGAAGCCGCTGCCGGCTCCTTGGAGAGTCCCCTCGTTGAGAATTTCTCTTTGGGAATGACCAGAAAATTCCATCCTTTAACAATACTGCGGATGGAATAATAATATGACGAGTTTTTGTCCTTATCGGAAAAATAAACCTTGACTGATTCAATATCGGCCGGATCTGTCTGGACATTCAGAGCCATTTTGAAAACATCATGTTTATCTAGATTCAAGGACTTTTCCGTGTAAGCATCAACCTGCTCGTTATCTTTGGAAGATAAAAGAAGTGAGTATTCGCCTTTCCAAAAGATTACATCATCATATTCGTGGCTACCCCGCCATTCTTCTTTGCGCTCAAAGTCAGAAATCTCCAAAACAGTTTCCGGATCAATATTGGCATAATCTAGCTTGAAGCTTTTTTCAGAAAATTTGAGGCCGACAGTATTAATAATATCAGTAGAACTGCCCTTTCTGATCAGCGAGTCTTTTTTGGTTATTAACAAATATCCTCCCAGTACAACCGTCACCAGAATGATCAAGGCTGATATGACAACATTTCTGTTTGAGCTCATAAAATTTCCATTAGAGGGTATTATACTACTCTTGGCTTGGGGATCAATCCTTTTAATATGATACTGTTCGTCTAAAGACTGTTTACCTGAACTTTGCATATCACACTCTATATCTTACCATCTTTTTATATATAAAGTCATAAATTAAATATATCAAACATAATAGCAATGTCATTCCGGAAATTCCTAATCCCAAATAAAATAGCCTTTGCGGCCAAAATTCAATAACCATTTCTAAGTCGTAACTTCCGTCATCATTTATTTTACAGAATCCATTATTTTTACAAATTTTTTCAGGATCAATAATCCAAGAATTAGCATATCCATTAACCATTAAGTGAGTATCATCAGGAACTTGAAGTATGCTTTTATTAAAACCAGTTATTTTGCTGATCCAGGAATCATCACTCTTTCCGGCAAACCAAGTTTCATAATACGAACCGTTAGGCAAATTATCATTCTGAATCGTATCCTGAAAATTCTTCGATACAAAATCAATTTTATATTTTTCAATGTAATCCAATTTCTCTATTCCATTTTCATATTTCAAATGAATAATCGATTGTTCCTCGCCATTTCCTAAGATTGTTACCAAACCTTTATCTACAAATTCCTTTAATTCTTCAATATTTACCTGATCTTCTTCATTTCCATCTAGTATTTTATATTTTGTAATTAGGGAGTTGAGATCCGATTTGGAATTATGATTTGATGACCAAATATTATTGAGTTTTACAAAATAAGTCTTCCACCCATCATGAAAACTTTCATTAAGTAAAAAGGGGAATTTACCGGTAGCACCATGGATAATAACTCTATACTTTACAGGATTAATTTTCTTAAATTCAGTTACAGGAAGACGACTCAGCTGAATTTTTGCTCCATCTGTTGAAATACTACTTATTCCTAATTGGTTTAATTGATTCTTAAAATGAGTAAAAGAATTTTGGCTTTCAAAAAATACTGCAGAGCGAGCAGTAAACTCTGGTTGAGAAATGATAAATGTAAGTTTTTTTACAGAGTCTTGAGAATAAATTATATGTTGAGGTGTGTAAACATGGGGGACAAAATTTTCAGCAGAAACATCATATAAATCTAGTTCTCCGATACTAGTTTTTTTTGTGTTCATTCCATCTAAATATTTTTTGTCATGAGAAGGATCTGGAGAATGATACAGTTGCCAGCAAATATCGTTTCGTAATATGTTTTTTTTTATATTGAATAGACTATTTATGGATGATAAATTTGACACATAATTTATTTCATTTACAGATTCGCTATTTATATTTTGATAAAAATTTTTTATAAAGGGGATTAAAGGATTCATAAGAATATATCCTTTATTAGTAAATAGAAATATTGGATCAATTCCAGCATAACCCCATTTAAAATTTTCTACACCAGAACTGATTGGACTGTTATTAATCGGTAATCCTAATAATCGACCAACTTTTTTATCCTTTTCTAATTGTTCTCCAAAATAATAAAGATAATTCGGGTAATGATTCAGACTATTAATAGTACATTCTGGATGATTTATGGACGTGAAAATCTGCTTTGACCAAAACGGGAAATTGTATAGAAGCACGAAGAATAGAATAACAATAAAAAAAATTGTAGTAATATTCTTATTTCGCTTTTTAACATGAAAATCAAGCATGTTTGATATGATTTTCAAGGAAATAGCTAAAAGGCCTACTAGTGAAAAAATGAAAAAAAATGCCCCTTTTTCATACGGTTTTCTATAGAGTAGAAAAAGAGGAAAATTTTTAAATAACCAGAGTTTCAAATTTGGAATTAGAAAATTTACTCCTCCAATAATAAAGATTGAGAGTAGAGATATTGAAATAAAATAGAACCACCATAATCTTTCTTTACCTTTTAAATGAGTCCAAGGTGAAAATAACCATCCGAAAAATGTTATTAAAAACAATGAAATTCCTACGAAGATAAAAATCGGAGAAGAATATATTTGATAATATGAAAGATACGGGATCCCTCTCCATGTAGCGTCCATTCCAGGTATACCCAATAACCTGAATGTATTAACTAAATTATTCCCACTAACATTATTTATTGCTTCAAGACTAGTTTCATCTTGAACTACGTCTATAATTCTATTGATCGCACCTAAATTTAACACCAAAGACATAATCCAAAATGTATTTATGAGAAAAAAAAGAGTGATTACAATTAAAAATTTTAGAAGAATAGTTTTATTAAAGTTATGAAACAAAAACAGTAAAAGACTGAAATAGAAAATTAGGAAAATTGACCAAGTTATATACGCAGGTTGAGTACTCGCAGGACTTGATAATAAATATGAAAATCCGATTAAGTATAGATATTTGTTTTTAAAAAAATGTCTTCCTTTAATATATTTTGTAAAGAAATAGATTATTAAAGGAGCGAATACATAAGCATATAAACTCATATTATATCCTCTAAGTTTGACTATCGCTACATATGGATTAAACATATACAAAATTGCACATATCATACAAATAATTTTCTTGTGGATTGACTCTATTAATACTTCATGAAGCAAATGGTACATAGCAAAAGAACCAATAATAAAAAGTGCCGAAATGAAAATGGATTGTATTACAGTAATTGGAATTCCGATTTTAAAAAGCGCAAAAATTGGGAAATAGTGAATGAGATTTACATAATCAATGTAGGATGCATTCCCTAAAAATGCGAAATCTTTCCAAGCAAACAATCTAAAATATAACCACAGTTCAGGTATTGGAGGAAATACAAAATCACCTAATGAAAGAAGGCCATTTTTTTGATAAATAACAAACCAAAAAGATAGAAGAGTCAAAAAGAGAAAAGGATAATACTTCTTAAAAACTGACATTTATTTTCTTAGTACAACTTCCCAAAAAGTAGATAATGAGTCAAGAATTACTGGGGACCGAGTTGTATAGTATCCAAAACCAAATAGGCGGAGTCCAAATCCAACAGAAGAAATTACTGCTTCCTTGTCAGAAAAATTTGACTTTTCAATTAATTTTTCTAGATCTGACTTGACATATTCCCTAATATGTTCCCAAAAAGGAAACTTTCTTTCTCCAATAAAAAATTCAATAATAGTTCTTGCTAATCTTTTCCTATTTGGAGTATTAAATATCAAGTATCCTCCCTCTTTAAGCACTTTATAACTCTCATTCAAACACTTAATATCGTCTTTAACATGCTCTATTACATGGGAAGCAATAATAATGTCTATTGAATTTGGGGTAATTACTTCTCCTAAATTTTGCCAATCTCCCTTAATAATTTTAATTTTATATCTTGAAAATTTATTGTCTGCAGGAATTCGATTTTTATACTTTTCCACCCCTATCAATTTTTTACAACGTTTTGCTATATCAATTGTCCTTGAAACTGTAGAGCTACCAATTTCTATAACTAGATTCTCTTTTGTAACAACATTGGAATAGGTATTTAGTAGATGATTCCAGTCTAACCACGAATTATTTGTCATTATTTCTTATATCTTAAAATAATGCTCTTGGAAAAAAGACGCTTCGGGGTATACTGTAATACACTTTCAAATGCATCAAGTATGTTATTTATAATTGGATTGTTTAATTTTGAATATAAAGCAGGTGGCATTTTATGAAGAAATACTTCGTGCGTAATTTTCATATTTCTTACCATAAAGTATTTTTTAACTGATATAGAATTAAAATTTATCATTTTTTTTTCCCAAAAGTGATGAAATTGTTTTCTTTTTATGAAAAAAGATAGTAGTGGATTCACTATAGATTCCCAACTAAGATTACTGGTGATTTCCAACACCATTTCTCCACCAGGCTTAAGAACTCTTATTAACTCGTCTATCCCTTTCCATGGATCCTTATAATACTTTATTACTCTAAAACAGAGTACCTTATCAAATGTATTATTTCCAAAAGGAAGCGCATGTCCGTCTCCTATCACACAAGTATACCTATCTTTATCTTCTCTGGAAAGGAAAATACGCTTCAGTATTTTTCCTTCTCTCAATATCTTTCTGTCCGGATCTACACCTACCACTCTTGCCGATGAAGACTTCACTATCGCTCGGGCAAAACGACCGCTACCTGTGCCTACCTCTAGTATCACACTCTTTTCTTTCGGATTCAGTAAACGTAAAACTAAATTAATTTCTTTATGGGATATGTGATGTCCCCCGATACTATCAAACATTCTTCTCTCATAAAAGTCTTCTTTTATATAGGTATAATAATCAGCAATTTTCTTATACTCATTCTTTGAGTATAAATTACGAATCGTTCGATTTGCAGCATCACCTATTTTTTTCCTTACATTTTGATTCTTAAGTAAAAACAAAATTTTTTTTTCAATGTTACTTATTTTGGAAATGTTCATTACAAAACCATTCTTGTTATTGTTAATGAATTCTTTATTTCCACCCATAGTGGATGTAATCACACATTTCGACAAAGCCATAGCTTCTAAAAGACTAATCGGAGGTCTCATTCCCATGTATCTAAATGGCAATATGATGAGTTTTGTATTCGACAATATCTCTTCTAGGTTTTTTTTGTATGGATAATACCAAATAGTCGTATTTTTAAGATTTTTTATCTTTTCCAATTCAATATGGCAATTTTTTGCCTGCCATCTAAGGAGTACTTTAAACTTTACTTTGGGCATTTTTTTTGCTAGTTTACAAACTATGTCAAAACCTCTTTCTTTGCTACTATCCCCGAAAAATAACACATCATTGTCTTCAGTTGAATTTAATTTGTTCTGCACTAGAAATTTATCTTTAATTCCGGTATACCTAACAAAAATTTTTTCTGGTAATGCTCCTTTTTCAACAAATTTTTTCTTTATGAAATTCGATGAAACAAATGTTCCATCCCCATGGTTTATGCAATATGCGATTAAATAAATAAAGTGAGATTTTAAATGTTCCGGAGTTTCAAAAATAGAGAAGACAATAGGATAACCAAGAAATAGTTTATTTATTACCCACATAAATGGAACAATTAATAATCCCCTGACGTGAAGGATATTTGGATGCAATTTTCTAAGATAACTAACAATTTTAAGGGTGTTTCTTAGATAAGTATTTAATGTATTTGGGCCTTTTAGCAATAAATTGTTTTTTCCCTTTAAATCAAAGTTATCTGATTCTGAAAGGTAATTTGAGATGAGGTAAATATCATTATTATACTTTTTTATATTTTCTATTAATCGAAGCGCTACTCCTGATTGTCCAATAATATTTGCCTGATAAATGCCAGAAAATACATAACAGATTTTCATATATGGGTAATTATATTTAAAATAGTCAGAGAAGATTTTCCACTTCCAAACGGATTTTCCCAATGCTTCTTTTTATTTAACATAAATTCAGTCGATTGAAGAATTTTTTGGGGATTCACTCCTGCCAGAATATTACTACCAACTTCTATGGTTTCCGGTCTTTCGGTATTATCCCGTAATGTCACACAAGGAACTTGAAGTACGCATGTTTCCTCTTGAACTCCTCCTGAATCCGTTAACACAAGCCTTGAGCTAGCTTCTAGATTAAGAAAATCAAGATACCCAACCGAATTGATTATCTTTACTCCATCAGGAATAATTATTTTGAACTGTTTAATCATCTTTGAAGATCTAGGGTGAATCGGGTAGATTATCGGTAAATTATATTTACGATAAATTTTACCTATTCCGCTCATAATTTGGTTTAACCGATTTCTAATATCAACATTTTCCTGTCTGTGAACAGTCAATAATAAATAATTGTTTTTCTTTAATTTTATTTTTTTTAATATTTGTGATTTTTCTTCAGCAATTTTCAAATTTTGGAATACGGCATCAACAATTGTATTTCCAGTTAAAAATATCCTTTCCTGGCTAATGCCTTCTCTTAACAGAATTTCTTTAGTTTGGGTAGTTGGTGTAAATAAATAATCAGATAAGTGGTCAGTTAATATTCTATTAATTTCTTCCGGCATTTCCCGAAAATATGACCTAAGTCCGGCCTCTACGTGTCCGACTTTAATCCGAAGCTTAGCAGCTGATAATGCTCCGGCTAATACTGTATTTGTGTCACCTTCGACTAATATGATATTTGGATTTTCCTTCTTTAGTATTTTCTCAATACCAATAAGCATTTTACCAGTCTCTTCCGCATGGGTTCCTGATCCAATCTGTAAATTATATTGCGGATGGGGAAGGCAGAGTTCTTTGAAAAATATTGAATCTAGATTTGTTGAATAATGCTGGTTCGTGTGTAAAATAAAAAAATCGAGTTTTCTGTGTTGACATTCTTTGATAATAGGGCTCATTTTGATTATCTCCGGCCGTGTTCCCAAAATTATTGCTATTTTCATAAGCTTTGGATAATTTTAACTTCCCTTTCAGCAATCTTCTTCCAATCAAACTGCTGAATATATTTATAACCTATGTCTGCTTGGCTTATTCGTAGTTTTTCATTGCCCAGATAGCGAATAATAGTACGTGCAAATTCCCCTTTATTTCCTACTTTTATTGGGAAGAAATTATTTTTCCAGACGTCAATTAGCTCGTGGAGTCCGTAAGCTAGCACTGGTATTTTACATGCCATTGCTTCACCAATTACGATTGCCCAGTTTTCTTCATAACTTGGAAGAATAAAAAGCTTCGAAGATAAAAGAATCTGAATTTTCTTTTTAAAATCAATGATCGGGCCAAAAAAAGATATATTATTATATAACTTTTCTTTTCTTATTTCATTTATTAGTAACGAATTATCAATGCTACCGCCGATTATAGCCAACTTAACATTTGGAATTTTCTTAAGTACTAATTTCCATATATCAATTAAATCAAATACTCCTTTTACAGCCTGGATTCTTTTTATGAAGACAGCGTCGAATTCTTTTCTAGACTTTTTTTTACTTATTTGTGTAATTAAACCAAAATCGACACCGCATTCCACAGCTATAACTTTATTTTTACTAAAACCAATTTTCAGCAATTGATTTCTAGTGGAGTTTGATACAGCCAGAGATTTATCGGCAAGATATTTAATCAGCAGTATGCTTATCATTTCTGCTAACATAAAAATCAAGGAGTTATACCAATTTGATTTTTTTCTTTGCCAGAATTTATAAGGAGGAAGCCAATGAACAATTGCTGTCCAAATATTACTGTTGTTTAACTTTAATTTAACGGCAGGAATTACATCATATAATTGTTCATTTGCGGTATAAATATTTCCTTTAAAATCCTTCAGACTTTCAGGCAAAGTAAATAATACCTTTAAGGTGAATTTAATAAACCAGAATCTAGTATTATTGTATTGAATATTAAAATTATGGTTTATGACATTATTAAGATTAAAGTGTTCACAGAAAATATTATTGTTTTTATTTGCCAGAAAATGAACTTCCCAATTATTTTTAATAAATGCCTTTATAATTTCAGCAAGTCTAACCTCTCCTCCGCTAATACCTTGATTTATGGTAGAACCGTCTAATGCTGAAGCTATAAACAATATTTTTCGCTTATTCATTAATTTAATTTATAGAAAATTATTTTGAAGATTCAATAAGTAAACTACCAAACTTATGAATATCCAAATATTTTATATTAGGTACTTTTCCGATTCCAGGCTTGCATCTTATTATTTTTCTGAAACCGAGAGTAATTAAAATATTTTTTAGAGATTCATAGTCATACATCCATAAGTGTCCCCTGATAAATAATCGTTGAATTTTTTGAATTAAATTTGATTTATCCCAGGATTCATATCCATTAAAATTATTCACAAACTCATCGGCTAAATATTTGGAAATCGTATTTTTTCTTTCACTATCAGATAATAATTTATTATAGAAAACCTTGTCATTTTTTAAGTATTTTTCTGCCAAAATAGCTAAATCAGGTACAACAATTCTTATAATTCCATTTGGTTTTAATATTCTTTTACAGTCTTTTAATAATTCTATTGCCTGAAAACGATAAAGGTGTTCCAAAAAATGGGATGAATATATGAAATCTACGGTTGAATCAGAAAAAGGAAGCTTTTTACGGCAATCGTGCAGTACGGGATTACTCGGCCATGGTTTATTATATCCACGCGGCAATAACTTTAAATTGACTAATAATCGGATTAGCAAAGGAAGTTTGCTTAATAGTGGCAGAATTCCCCAGTCCAAATTTATCCAATCTGATCTGCCTATAGGACCTGAACCAATATTTATTTTTAATAATTTTTGCGATTTCATTTCGTCTTAAGATTTTTAAGTATTGTACAGATTTTTTCGATATCAACCACTTTTAACTCACCATAAAATGGCATTGAAAGTACTTCTTCCACAGCCTTTGTAGCTTCCGGTAGATTCTTACTCCCTGATGATTTGTGATTTTTATAATAAGGAAAATTACTACAGAGCGGATAAAAATATTTTCGAGTAAATATGTTATATTCTTTTAGCTTGCTATATATAAAGTTTCTGGATCTGCCAAATTTTTTTTGATCAATTCTAATTACTAAATATTGATAACTGTTTTTAATATTAGATTCTTCTCCCAAAATGGAAATCCCCTCTGTATTAATTAAACAGTTTCTGTAGGTTGCACATAACAACTTTCTTTTCATGCGCTCCTTATTCTTAATTTTTAATACTAATAAGCCTAAGGCTGCCTGTATTTCATTCATTTTTCCATTGATCCCGATCTCTACCACTTCTTCCTCATTTTTTATACCAAAATTTTTTAAGAGATCAACTTTCTTTTTCAGTTCATGCTTTTTACCCGTTAAAGCCGCTCCTTCGGCGGTATGAAAAAGCTTGGTCGGGTGAAAACTAAACATTGTGAGATCACCAAAATTACCTATTCCAATACCGTTTAATTCAACTTCAAAAGCATGTGCAGCATCATAAATTACTTTAAGGTTGTAACGGGAAGCAATTTTTTGGATTTTATAAATGTTACACGGATTACCGAAAACATGCACTGCAAGGATTGCTGTAGTTTTCTTGTTAATTTGTTTTTCAATTTTATTAGCATCAATTGTCAGGGAAACAGGATCTATATCGCAAAACACAGGTTGAATATTATTCCAAGAAAGTACGTGTGGAGTTGCGGGGAACGTAAAGGGAGTTGTGATTACTTCTCCGGAAAGATTGAGTGCTCTTACGGCCGTAAGCAGCGCAATGGTTCCGTTATTGAATAAAGAAACGCAAGGGACCTTTAATACTTTCTGGATTTCTCGTTCAAACAATCTATGCTGATAACCGTTGTTAGATAACCATTTTGTGATCCATATTTGTTTGAGCTTATCCTGCATTGCCTGTAGATTAGGCAAGATGGGACGAGTAATGTAAATCGGTTTTTTGAATGGCTTTAGATCCATAAAATTTATTTTCTCTGGAAAGAAAGTAAATATCTCTTTTCCAGATTCAGAAGCTTTTTACTCCGTTTTTTAATAATTTTTGCAGGGATACCTGCATAAATATTAAAACTTTTACAGTTGGATTTTATCAGAGAGAGTGCACCTACCGCGACACCATCCTCTATTATTACATTTGGTAATATGATACTGCCCGATCCAATAATTACATGTTTACCGATATCGACTTTACCATGCGTTACTTTCTTATATTTCTCATTGATTGTTGGATTTGTCATTGTTTCTCCCGAATAATCATCATTGCTTGAGTATACAGATACCCGTGATGATATATTAGTAAAATCGCCGATCCGAATTTTACTTTGGCCAATTAAAGATGAATAAACTGCTATATGTACATTTCTACCAATATCTATACCTTCGCGACCTGCTGAAAGAACACAATAATCATCAATTCTAGAATTATCACCGATGGATATATTTGTTGGATTATGAAACGATGTTTTATCAGAAATATATAAATTTTTACCCAGTTTTTTAAATTTTAGCTTCAATAAATCTTTTACAGACAATTGAGACATAATGATTTTTGCTTAAATAATTTTATAATTTCTGAATTACATAAATTAACGGATTTTAAAAATTTAGTTTTACCATTAGCGGGATAAGATGTAATTTATCAAATAATTTAGCATACCTAATGAATACTGATGGATGTATTTTATTGTTAAAGATTTCTCTCAAGAAAAACTTTGAGCCTAAGTTTGTTACGTTAATTGAATTAGTTAATTTCATTTCTTTTAACACAGATTCAACTTTTTCAGGTGTAATAAAATTTAATCCATCAATAAATAAAGTATTTTTCTTTTTTATACCTAAAATGAATTTTGAAAGATTTCTTGAAAATAATGGTAACCAACACGCATAATAATATTCGAATCCAACTCGATAATTACTGGTTGTAAAAATGAATTTTCCTTCGGGTTTAAGAACTCTAATTGATTTTTTGATGTAAGCTTCAATCTCACTTACATGCACTAATACAAAATACGATAAAATTATATCGTATGAGTTCTTTTTTGCTATAACAGATCCATTATTCGAATAAATGAATGATCCTTTTTTAAATTTAGAAATTTTTTCTCTGAGTTTTAATACTTGATAAATGTCCTGATTTATTTCATTACCATCAACTTTATAGCCCTTTTTCCATAATAATATAACTAAATTCCCAAAATCACAGCCGAAATCCAGTATCGTATTTTCCTTTTTAAGTTTAATAAATTTTGAAAACCATAAGAATTGGTTTTTGTCTTTCGCGCCACGAAAATTTAACTGTTCATTTACAAATGTCTTAAAATCTATATTGTCATTTACAACACCGTAATAATTCTTATAGAAATATTTCTCTGTATCTCTATTTATTATTTGAATTATTTTTTTCATTATCAGTGTCTATCTCGATTAATAAATTTAAAATTTATTAGACTCAATTGTTTTATAAATATCACCAATCCAATTAAGTGCACTTGATGAATAATTTTCAAGTGCATGTTTCCTACAATCATCTTTTGAAAAAGGAATTTTATTATTTCTTTTTTTATAAATAATTAATTTTTCAAGATAACGGGCAAATTCTTTTGGTTGTGGATGAATAAGTTTACCAACCCGTGAAGGAACTAAATTCTTATTAATTTTGTATGAAATTCCAAAATAATTCCCAACATTGGGAGCAAGAATTGGTAAACCACACATTAGAGCTTCCCGCCCAACAAATGATAATAGTTTTTCATCTACTGCTGCACACAAAAGTATGTCGGCAGTATTATAATAATATACTAAATCCTCATATCTAACATTACTCATATACTTAACCCTTTTATCTTTTTTTGCTATTTTCTCCACCATATACTGTAAAGGTCCCTCTCCAATAAATATAAATATTATATTCCGGTCGTGTATTAATGAAGTAATTTTTACTGCTAAATCAACATTCTTACTTTCTACCATTCGTCCTACAAACAAAGCTATAAATTTATTTTGTGTTAACCCAAGCTTTTTTCTTACCTTAATTTTGGACATTGGCCTAAAAAGCGATTCGTCAACTGGAGGACTAATAATTCCGATTTTTTGAGCATTCAGGCCAATTTTTATTAATTCTTCTTTTCCTTTTGGATTATTAGCCCTAATATAATTACTCCAACCAAGTATCCTTTTCACAAATAAAGCAAGTATAGGACGCTGAGGTAGTCTATAAACCGTACATAAATCTGTTATATTGGCAATTTTTAAAATTCTAGAAACGATTCCTCCTGCAAAAGCAGCGGATAATCCAAAGGCATGAATGATACGCGGACGAGATTTATTGAACATCAAGTAAAACAAGGTTGTTAATGTCAATGCCGGAACCAGGTAAAAAAACTGGATAATAGGATATTTCTCAAAAACATTAAACAATCCATATCCAAGCCAGGGAATTCTGATAATAGTAAGATATTTATTGGATATTTCCCTTATCGGAGTTGACTTAACCGTAAATAATGGATTAAACGTAATCACCTCAGTATAAATTCTTTTTTTCACTAAATAATCGCAAAATCTCAGAAGCATAGTTTCTACCCCGCCGACATCGGGAAAAAAAGTCGGAGTTATTAAAAGAACTTTCATAGAATTATTTCTTCACAACATTTAACAAATAATTCAATCCGATAAGAAGTCTTAAAAAATACATTCCAATCGTAAGATGCGGTTGTGAAATTAATTTTTTCCATTTTTTGTTTTCAAGGAATACTTCAATATACCTATAATTAAAACCAAACTGTTTTTGCAAAACCTTATTCTGGACCAAATTATTTTTTTTCTCCCATTTTTTTTTATAAATGTTTATTCCTTTTAAATATTTTGTTTTCTTAAAAATATACTGCCAAAAATGAAGGCTTTCCTCGTGATGGGTAATAAAATCATTTAAAATTCCAAATTTACAGTTCAGTAGGTTTAACTGAATATCCAAATCCCAATCTGCCGGCCCTCCGGACAAAGAAACATCATATTTGTCATTAGTATCCCAAAATTTTTTCTTTTTAATAATCCTGGTAGCGTCAATTACCGTCCCATTATAAAAGCTTCTTTCGAATGTTCTTATCTTGCTGATAACTGAATTATTTCCATGTATTTTTTCTGGTATATACCAGGCATCAATTTGATTATTTGACTTTTTTACTTTTATTAAAAAATTTTTAAGCAAATTCTTTGACAGCTCCATGTCATGATCCAAGAAAAATAGATATTCCCCTTTTGCCTTTCTTGCCCCTAAATTTCTCTGGAGACATACTTGCGGTGGTTTTCCGTCAACAAAAAGTACTTTACTATTAAACTTTTTAGCTATCCGTATTGTGTAATCAGTACTTTTATTATCAACTATGATAATTTCCATTCTATTCCGCTGATAATCCTGATATTTAATACTCTGTAAAGTCAATGGGAGTACTTTTTCTGAATTATATGTCGGTATAATTATGGAAATGAATGGATTGATATGATTTATAAACATAGTAATACATCAGTTATTGTTTTCACCATGGTAGCAGAAACAACTAACGTATTCTAATTAATTGAGGCTAGGAGTTAAAGTGGGATGTGACTTTTTCAATAATTGGGATTTTGCAAAGTCTTTCAGGTGACCCCAAATGTATTTGCCTCCGCGGAAAATATAATAATTAACGTCATCCATAGACCTGATGGATGAAAGCTTTCTTAAAATGTAACGCGGTGTCAAAAATGAAGTGTAAATTTTCTGGGTAAGTTCCATGATTTCTGCATCCGGAATAGGAGATTTCATGATCGGCTCTCTCATGTCGTATCTGTTCCAATCCCTAGTCTTTAGCCATTTATTTTTTTCGCACTCCCTGAAAAGCGCCGTACCGGGGTACGGAATGACAATTGTCGCCTGCAGGGTATTTATCCAGCCTTTATTAAATAATTCCTTTGTTCTGGCTACCGTTGTTTCCGCTTCTTCTTTTGATTCCCAGGGGTAGCCGACCATACAGGTCACATGTGGCTCTAATCTTGCTTTGCTGGCCATTTTTGCACCCGTCACCATATCAGCCGGTATAGTGCCTTTGTTAAGACGGTCAAGAGTGTTTTGAGAAGCTGATTCAAGACCATAGAGAATAAAGCGGAAGCCGGCTTTACCCATCAAATCATAGGTACTCTGATCTTTAATACCATTAGCTCTCATATTGCAGCCGATTTTAATTTTTTTGTGGTAACCCTTATCAATCATACCCTCACAAAATTCCTTCAACCAGGGACCAATAGGAAAAGTGCCGGTATCATCAAATATCTCTCTAATACCAAGCTTCAAACAATTTTTTACCTCTTTTAACAACATTTTCGGAGTACCAACCCTCCAGGTGGGAAATGTGGAAGTCCAGGAGCAAAAAGTGCAGCCGTGACCGCCTTCACTTGATGGTCGTCGCCACCAGCAGTCCCGGCCGATCATGGTATAGGTCCCCGGTGTATATTTAAAATTGCCATTTGCATAGGCATAAAGCCACCACCGTGTTAGTTCCCTGTCAATCAGCGGCAGATTCTTCAGTGTGTGATCGAGCTTGAAATGTCCGCTGTCTAAAATTTTCCCTTTTTTATCCCGGTAATATACACCCGGTTCCAAATATTTAACTTTTTTACTTAGAAAATTAACCAGATTTAATAAAGCAAAATCGAAATCTCCTCCCGTTAGGACAAAATCAACTTTTGAATTCTCCATCGATTCCAGAGGCATGGCCGTGACATGATCCCCCATAAGCACTATTTTTAACTTGGGGAAAAATTTTTTAAGATCATCGATGATTTTCCAGAATGGCTTGATAGTCGGTGTTTTACTTTCGATTGCCAGAATATCAGCCTGGCTTCTTTCCAACTCCTCGAGATATTTTGACAACTGCCATCTTTCGGCAATAGCATCCAGCCAAGCTACTTTGTATCCTGCCTCTTTTAACATTGTAGCGGCGTAGGCAGGAACGACCGGATAAATATAGGTAGGATTATTGAAATACTGGAACTGGCGGTTTTGGGAAAGCAGTGGAACTCCTTTACTGGTATCAATTGAAGGATACGATATGGCTATTTTCATTGTTTAAGATTTTTTTTCAGAAATCCTAATGGAAAAAGAATACCATAGAATATATGGGTCAAGAAAATACCTGTACCCGTTAAAACTCCTGTTAAAATATTGCGTGATTTTACCATAACATAGACCATATTAATGGTCAAGACAGATAGATAGGCACCTATACTTATCAGGTACAATGGCGAAAGGGATTTAAAGAATAATGATAGAAAAAACCCAACAATCAAAAACAACACAAAAAGCGTAGGAATAAGGTATCCGAACCTTAATGAGGTTTGAGGAAAAACCCTGGCAAAATATCCACGGTGGATGGCGAAACGGGAAACCTGTTTCAAATGAGGCAAAAAAAGGGGTTTCCGGTGGTGATAAACCAATACTTTTGGCTGATAAATTATTTTCTTCTTTAAGTTATAAACTAAATCCAGACATAATTTTGTATCTTCTCCCGGCCAATAATGAGTATTAAAACCTCCTACTTTATCAAAATCGACCTTTCTGACAATAAAATTCATCGAAGGATAATCATCAACCGACCTTTCTTTTTGAGGAATAAAACGATATGTACCCGCTCCACCTGAACCAAACCAGAGTGAATTAACCCAACCTCCTGCCTGTCTAAAGATATCATCTTCACGAGGAGTCACCCCGGGCCCACATACCGCTGCCACATTCTTATTTTTTAATGTACTAAGAGAATTTTTCAGCCAATCCCGATGAGGATATGCATCATCGTCAATAAAAGCCAGAATTTCTCCTCTTGCCTTTTTTGCACCGAGATCTCTTTTTTCTGCAGGACCAATAGAACCTGTAGCTAAAGATATAACATTTTTATAAATAATTTTTTCCTTTTTATCAGGCAATAGGATAATTTCGAAATTCTGGTAGCTTTGTTTCTTGAGGTGATTGAGACATTGCTGTACGTAAGGATTTATACTTTTAAAGGGGATAATTACAGAAAATTTGAAGCGCTCTAAAGTCATTTAGTGATAGATTTCCGATCGTAATATTTTAGTATGTACAATCGGTAAAAAATAGCCATAGTATCAATCCAAATTCCATATATTGCTCGCATATTTGAAGCACGGGTCATTGAATAGAAATTATATTTTAGCTTGATGGGAGCTTCGAAGATTCGTTTATAACCCAGATGGCGGGCAACTACCAACATTTCCAGATCGAAAGCATACTGTTTAACCAGAAGTTTGGGCAGGACTTTTTTTAGGACTTTTCTTTTGAAGATTTTCAAGCCCGCCTGGGTGTCACGCACATTTAGCCGGAACAACGCCCAGATAATATACTGGTAACCTCTGCTTAAAATTCTTCTAGTCAGAGGATAGTTGACATAAGAGACCGGATGCCTCTTGGACCCGACAATTATGTCAGCATTGTACCATTCCATGTGCTCCAGAAGCATGGAGATACCGTTGGGGTCTATCTCCCTGCCGGCGTCCATGAATGCCACATAGTCCCCTGTCGCCTTCTCCATGCCGATCCTGACGGCGTGGCCTTTGCCCTGGTTTTTCATGTAAACGGTGGCTTTGACAGTCGGTGAAAGAATTTTTTTCAGTTGCCTGTAGGTGCCGTCCCCGTAACCGTCAACAACGGCGATAATTTCGAACGGATAGCGGATTTTTTTCAGCGTCGACTCGATATTCCTGATATCCGTAACGATTGTCCTGGCCTGGCGGTATGCCGGAATAATGACCGATAGTTTATGTTTATTGTTGTCATTCATTGAAAAAGGGGGCCGGCAGGTACCTGGCAAAGAGTATTTTAAGATTTTTCGCTTCACTACGCCAGATCATAATCAAAGCTGACAACAAATACAGCAGGCTGACGGAAATATTGACCATGATGACGGTCCGGATATTGCCGTGGAACAGGAATATCAATACAGCCTGGGTGATCGGAAACAAAGCCAGAATATAGATATACCTATGAAATGAGGCCGAGAGCAGAAAATAAGTCAGGATATCGTTCAAAGTAAAAACAGCCATAAAGAAGGCAGCATAAACCATATAGGGAATGATCGTGGCATATCTGCCTCCGAAAAGAATGCCGACCACAAAATCCGGGAAAATGGAAAAGAGCATAATGACTAAAAGCGAAATCAGGGCTGATCCGAAAAGACAGCCCAGAAGAGGCAGAAGATACGGCAGGCCGCTGCTTTTCCTGTTTGAGATAACCGGAAACATGACGGTAATAAGAGGCCCGGTGGCATAGAGAATGGTCTTTGAGATTGTGGTGAGGGCAACGTATTCACCGGCGCGGGCGGGGCTGAAAAAATGCCTGACCAGTAAAATATCGATATTCAGAAACGAAACCAAGATCAGCATGGTCAAAACAACCGGCACGATATCCTTCAAACGGCTGAATTGAAATTGTTTGACACTAGTTGCAGGAACAAGTTTCTTCAATTCCCAGGATGACATAAGCAGGCGGGCAAAAGCGCTTATCGAAACTCCCAGAAGCGCCCCGTACAAGCCGAAACCTGAAAAAACCAGGAAAACGGACAGCAGCAGCTTGAGGATGACTTCCACCGCGCCGTTTAGAGCCGAATATGAAAAGGCCAGCATGCCTGTAAGGACTGCTCCGTTTATGGCCGAAAGGCCGCCCAAAAGAATGTTGAAGCCGATAATGATCAATGGTACTGATGAGGAAAGCTTCAGAAAGCCCGCCAGAAAGAGGCTATTTACCGCAATCAGGGCAAAAAGCAGAAGCGAGACGGCCACAATCCTGGGGAAAATAAAAGAGCGCAGGTAACGGATTTTCGGATAATCCTTTTTACCGTAAAGGGCGGAAACGATTTTGATGATATAAATGTTGAAGACGGATAAAGGTATGCCGACCATCATCGACAGAGAAAACAGAGCGCCCATCTCACCGTAGACTTCCTTGGGTAAAAGCCTGGCCATCAGGAGATTGAAGAGGAAGTTGCCGAAATTGACGAAATTGGACGCCAAAAAAACCAGGAAACTGCCCCTGATAAGTTTATGTGACGTGATCTTCCTGATAATGCCCATAAAATAGAATAGCCTATATTATAATCATCAGGCTAAAAAAAAAGCTACTCCCGATTCCCATCGGGGTAGCGTTTTTTTTATAACTCTACTGTTTTTATCTGAAAAAGATTCTCAAAAGCCTCTGCCAGAAACTTAACGGCTTGGGTGTCGGTGTCGGAACAAAGGGATTCGGATTGGCCGGCGGTTGATATTCTTCGACCGGCGGCACTTCCTCAGTCAATCCCTGGACTTCTGGCGCCACAGTCGCTTCCGGTTCCTCTTCAACAACTGTCGGTTCAGGCTCGAAGGTGTTGCTGACCGAGGTTAAAGCCGTGCCTACGCCTCCGCCTAATCCGACCGGTGTGCCTGCCCATTCATTTGACAAATCACTGGCGGCACAGCCATTCCTGGCCTGGACGGCGAAATAATACCGCCTGGCGGTGAGCTGTCCGACGGTGAAATTGTCAATGTCTCCGATATTGATGGCTGAAAAGATATAGTTACTCGGTGACAGGCCGTAATAGACATTGTAACTATTCGCCCCCGGCACTTTGTGCCAGAAAAGCCTGACTTCGCCGGCTTTGCCTCTCGGCAATAAAGGATGGTTCGGCTGCATCAAAATCGGTGCTTTGTCGGGTTTGGTGTCTGAACATGAAGGAGGGCCTCCTCCTGAATTGTCCACATCCGGGCTCCAGCCGTAGGGCTCAGCCCTGACTGTAGCTACCAGAAAAAGAAGGGAAAAAATAACAGGAGTAGCCAAAACTCCGGAAAGGAAGGTAAATTTTTTCATAATATTAATTTTGCGCCTGCCTGCACCTATATTCCATACTAAAATACTTCAAATAGCTTTGTCAAGTATTTTAGGAAAACTTTTTCGGAAGCTTATTTAATAGAGGCTGGAAATGCCGGCTATATCGCCCTGATTGAGGTCCCGTTTGATTATCTCACCTTCCGCCGAATAGCCGTACATTGTTTCCTGGTCGCAGGAAAGACTGTAAAGATCACCCATACCGGCGCTGTGACCTAATTCATGGGTGGTGATATTCTGCAAATCCATTTTGGAACTATCGCTAAGAGCATCCCCGAACTGCCAAGATGAACCGGTATTTAAAAGCATATCCCATTCCACCAGTTCCCGCTTGCCGGGAGGTCCTGAAAAGTATCCCCAGACTGAGGTGACGGCAATTACGCCCGCATCGGGATAATTACCGAACGCCAGCACATTCTGTCCGTCAAAATCATCACTATAGATAGCTGAGGCATCCGCTCTGCCCTGGCCGAAAATATTTTGGCTTCCGTATTTTTCCCATTCGCTTTCCCCTTTGGTTACGGCATCCAAAACAGCTGTTTCATCAAGTCCGGATCCCGAAAAATTGACCAAATAATCTTCCTCTGTCCTCCATTTGGCCCCTGAACCCAGATAGCTAAAACAAGAATTTTGTTTTTTGGAGTTTCCGGGGGAAGATGGTTTGGCAAGAGCCTTGCGGTAATGAATGAACTTAATCCTGGTCAATGGTCCGCGGTCCGCCAACCCTTTCGGCAAATCCGGCTGGGCCAATACCGACACCGGAAAAACCGCCAGAACGGCAGTCAGGAGAAAAACAAAACGCCAAAAAGTGTTTCTCATATAGATTGGGCTGTATAATAATACATTTCTTCCTGAAATGCAAATTAGAGCTTTGTAAAGCTCAAATTTCACATATCGGCCTTACTTTCCACTGCTTCCCCTGTTACCCGGAGGCGTGGCGAAATTCCACTGGGCAAAATCAAGTGCCCGAGAATTTTCGATGGCATTTTGCGGAATCAGGGCCGGCATGTGAATCCGGCTGTTAAGGTTATCCGCCGGCAAACGGTCGTTGGGTGGATGTGCGGTCGCTCCGGTAGCCCCAGTCGGTCCCGTAAAACCTGAAGGACCAACCGGTCCTGAATACCGCGAAATCCTGTCGAACCTGTTTTGGAAACCGGGCGGCAAAGTATATAAATTGCCGGCACCGGTTGCGCCTGTCGGGCCTGACTGGCCGGATGATGAAGGATTGAACGATTGGGCAATATCCCTGATCTGCTGGCCTCTGACCACAAATTGCGACTGGTCGATCGGAGGCAGTGTCTGCGGCGTGCCGCCTTGACCCGGAACGAATGTAGCTATAAGAGCCATGAGTGATGCTACTAAATCGTGCATATATTTTTCACCTCCTTTCGGGAATAAAAAAAGCTGCCTTTTTGGGGGCAGCCGGAAAATATATCCCTATTATACACACTTGGAGCAATCTGGCAATATTTTCCGTCCACCTGGGAGGACTATTCACCGTCCGAGGTGTTTGAGGGGATTGGAATAAAAAAAAGCCTGCGGAAGTAATAAGCCGGATTCTGTATTTCGATGACAATTTGTCTCGGTTTCTCCCGATTCTCACCGGGATGACGATTCTGTCGTCTCAACCGCTCCGACTTTACGTCGGAATGCTCTCAATCCTCGGGCTCCGGGAAAGCGTCCGTCTTTATCAGCCCATTCGGAGATTGCTGCAGGTGGGATTGCCCCGTTTCACCCTTTTTCCATATCCTTACGGCTTTAGGAAAAAGATCGTCTCTGTGGCTCTCTCAGTCCGACGTACGTCGGACATCGTCCCTTAATCTTTCGATTTTAGGCACCCGCTAGATACTATAATTGTACCTAGGCACGCGTTACCGCGAGTCCCCCGCTTTCTGCAGTCCGGACTTTCCTGTCCGATGCCCCGGTTAAACCGGGAATCGGACTAGTCATCTTAGCTTCCGCAGGCATGACGGATTATAACAAAAATGACATGACACGTCCAACCGGATGGTATGATTGTCCTGATCGATTCGGGGCATTAATCACAGACTCATGAATTCCGTAAATTCTTTCGGAGACACTATTTTTGTATATCCATACTCTTTCAAAACCAACAGGTCTTTATCCCCTGTCACAATATAATCCGCGTGAGCCTCGTAAGCACAAGCCAAAAATTTATCGTCCTTTTCGTCGCGTCCTCCTGATTTTGATAGTTTCCTGCCTGAAGTTACCTCGCTTCTGCCAATTAATTCTTCCATGAATTTTTTCCTTTCCGCTTTATTCATTTTGGTTATCTTCACAATTCTTTCACGGTTTATCACTTCCGCTATCTCTTCAAGAATTTCAGGAGAGTTTACGAGGATAAATTTTTGATTACGGACGGCTATAAGGATTTTTGCGGAAGCGGAATTTTTGATACCGAAAAGTCCGCTGATTAAGACATTTGTATCTAAAATTACTCGTATAATACCGGCCATAAAATGTTTTTCAGTCTTTTATGGCTTTTTTTGACCTAATGGCCTTTATTTCTCTGTTAATGATTTTTTCCAACCTCAATTGATCCTTTACAGACATTGCGGATCTGATTTTATCGGTAAACTTAAAAAATTTATTCCAATCGCTTTTTGAATCAAACCGTTTTCTCGGATCCCTCAAATTTTCATATTCCCTCTCGCTAATGACCACAACTCCTGACCTGCTGTGTTTTTTAACCAGGTAAGTCTGATCACCGTACATAACTCTTGCAACAATCTCTGACAAATTTTTTCTGAACTCGTCCATTGATACTTGCGACTTCATATAAATACATTTAACTATAAAATATTAATAAAGTCAAGTTTATATAATTTATTAATATTTTGTATATTAAAAAAAGCGGACGTAAAAGACGGAGTTATTTCGGTGAAATGGCGGTTTTAAATATTAAAGCCACTATCAAAAAACCGATCCCGATGCCCAGCCATGGCAAATACGGGAAACGCTCTATTATCCTGTTTTCGGTTGAATCGCAATGATCACCGGCTCCGTCGCGGTCGCTATCCTGCTGCAAACGGTTCGGCTTGTCAGGACAATTGTCCTTGCCGTTTAAGACTCCGTCAAGGTCAAAATCTTCGCAGGCATCCCCGCGTGAATTCCGGTTGACATCAGCCTGGTCTGGATTATGGATGTCGCGGCAATTGTCCCTTTTGTCAGCTATCCCGTCCCGGTCGGAATCGGCTTCTTTAAAGAAGGGGTTTAATACCTTGGGAGGCGCGGCGATTTCCACGGTTTCGGCCCCTGCCCGCAAGTCGGCTGATTCAGGCAGCCTGATATATGGGACGACTTCGGCAGAACTGTAAACATGGTAATTCAATCCGGGGCCGGCCAGGAACAAAAGATATTTTTGGGCGGTTCTGCCGGCCGTATCATTAAAGCCTATTTCGCTGATTCTCAAAGGCTGGCGGTAATAAAAAATTACCCTGAAGGAGGAAGCATTTGAAGCCGGAAAACTGACCGCGCTGTTTGAAAGCGCTTTGCGGTTGATCAGTATCCTTTCCAAATTTCCCCCTAGCTCAACAACTGAAACCGCATCCGGCAGCTGGACGTTGTCCGCCAGGCTGAATTTCAGCTGATATGTACTGATTGGCCTTGAATAGGAAAAAGTAAGCACCGCGGTGTTTTCGCCACCCGCATCAACCAGGGCATATTCCGCAAAAGTATTATTATTGCCGTCGTTCAAAAACGGATCATCAGCATTTCCGCTCTCAACCGTAAACGGTACTTTTGTCAGTTCGGAGGTGACATTATAGGGCTGGAAAGTATTGCTTTCCGTTTCCAGAACGGCAAAACTGCCTGAACTGCCGTCTAACGGAAACTTTACCACCGAGGGAACGCTTAATTGCAGATCCGCAATTACCTGATAAAGGCGAAAACTGCTGATTATTTCCGCAACCGGCAACTCTGCCGGAGTCGCATAATAAGTCAGCGCCGAAACCCGGGCGGAAGCGGACAAATTCAAAAATAACAAGCAGACTGAAAATAGGATGATTTTCAATTTCATTTTTGGGTAACCTTCGATTTCCTCAAAATTACGGACCCGGTAAACATCAAACCCGTCAAAAAGAAGGTAACAATCCGGTAGCTTATTTCCATGGACCAGACCTCGACAATCAAAAGCCTGGCAACGACAAAGATAAGTACCGACATGCCGAAACGGTAAAATATTTTTCTTTGTTCCAATTCCCCCTTAACATAAAAATACAGTCCGGCCAGGGAGTAAATCAACAGGCTGATCATCCTGGCTACATAATCAGGCGTAAAAAACACCCGGTTTATTTTCCAGATTAAAAATAAGGCATAATAGGCTCCGGCAATGGTTACGAGGATAGCCGCCCGGTGCAGGGAATGATCCTTCTGTCTGAATTTTCCGAGAAAATAAAAGCCGGAAGTCAGGTATGCCAGAGTAACCCCCGACAGGGCATAAAAATCATTCTGAAGAAGCCCCAGGTTCCACTTGCCGGAAAAAAGGGAAGGCACCGAAAAAAGGGAAGGCAGAATGAAAAGTGCTAACAGGTAGCCGGCGATTTCCTGATTCAGCAAAGCCAGAGCAGCTATAGGCAGGAGAGCCGCCTCGACCGACAGGGCAATGACCAGAACCGGTCCCTGAAACTCAAAGACCGCCGCCAAAGTCAGCAGAAATACGGAAATAAAGGTATAGAGGAAAAGAGCGTTTTTGACCTTGGTGCGGAGAAAAACCAGGTAGGTGGCCCCGAGATAAAAAGCAGCCGCCAAAAGCGTAACCGCGCTTTTATATTCCGGCAGGACAATGCCGTTGATCCAGCCGACGGTAAACAGGCCGTGGGCTGCCGCTGCCAACAAATCCGGAACCTCCACCTTGCGCGAAACCACGGACAAAAGGATGGTAAAAAAATACAGGCTAGAGAAGGTGACCGCAAAAAATTTCAGGTAGAAAAACTCCTGCGGCAGTAGGATCGAACCGGGGAAAATCCTGCCCGGGAAAAAATAGGAAAAACTGTAGAATGAAATAGTAACCATCGACAGAAAAATCAGGATTTTCCAGCGGGAATAACCGGCCAGCCAGATCACCCCGGCGGTTACAGCCAAAAGGTAACCATAAAGCCCCAGGATGCCTTCGCCCGCCCTGCCTATAAGAAGCGGAGCCAGTCCTCCGATTGCCAGGCTGAAGATGGCCAGCGACCTGACTTTATACTTTAAACTGACCGCGGCGGTCATCATCATGGTCAGAGAGGTAAATAATAAGGCGATTGGGGCAGGAAACATGCTGTAAACATGCTGGGCCGCATAAACGGTTATCATGATTACCGCAGCTCCCAGTCCGGTCATGGTTATTCCCTGGGAAGAAACAGTTTTTAACCGTTTTTCGCCTAAATAAAGGATGGCTGAGCCTGAGAGAAAGCCGAAAGTAATCCTGCCCAACGGTCCCACCCAGTTATTTAAAAAGGCATAAGTGACCAGCCAGATAAATCCGAGGAGAATAAGGAGTGCGCCTGTTTTTAAAGGCCATTCGTGGGCAAACCAGCTGAAAATATTAGCCGTACTCTCTTTTTTCCCGAAAACCGGTTCCGCCTCCCCTGTCTTTTGATTTACAACCTCACCTTTGATCTCACCGTCAAATTTTTCCTTGAGATAGCTTTCCAACCGGTTTACCCTCAAAATAGCATAAATCGATAAACCGAATGAAATAAGAGCCAAAATTTCCATTGTCCAAAATTAAGTATAGAGAAGCTTACACGCCGCGGATTCCTGCCAGTTTGACCCCGATCAGAATGGCGACGATTGTGACAAGTGGCGGCAAACCGACTACTCTGCGCATGACCTGCGGCACAATCAGCTGGTTTTCCAACTGCTGGATGATAATGTACATAATAATCGTAAACATAGGATGCAGGGAGGAAACGGCAAAGGAAACGATGATGGCCGGGATGGAAGCCAAAACGGGACCGATGTTGGGCACGATTTCCAGAAGGGCGGCCAGAATCGCCAAAGGCAAAGCATACGGAATGCCCAGAATCGCCAAACCGATATAAGTCAGGATACCGACGACAAAAAGCAGGGTCACCTGTCCCCTGACCCAGGCCCCTAAGCGTTCCTCGACCTTCCTGATGACGCCGCTGACATTGCTGCCTGTTGTATCCCCCAGTAAAAAAGTCAGGTAAGAATTGAGGTTTTTCCGTTCCAGAAGAAGATAAAAGGTAATAACGATAATGGTAAAGAAAGCTACCAGATTGTTGAAAATACCCAAGCTAAGTTTGACCAGGTTTTGGCCGATAGGAGCAATCTGCTGTGTCACCACACCCGGATCGATGGTCAAAAACGGCAAAACAGTCCTGAGGTACCCGGGTAGCCTTTCTATCAGCCCGATAGTCTGGGTAACCAAAGGAGGAATGATCGTACTGCCCACAAAAACCAGGACCAATATCAGAAAGACATAAATTACCAGTATGGCTAAAATCCGCGGAAATCTTTTTCCTTCCAGATAATCTACCGTCGGCTTGAAAGCGGACATCAGGATAAAGGAAATAAACAGCCAGAAAATAATCTCCGACACCTGGACCAGAAACCACAAAGACAGCAGAAAAACCGTGGTAAAAATGATAGTCCTGTGGGAAATTTCGACTTTCTTAGGCACGTCTTTTAGTATACCATTCCCCAATCTCAACTTCTAACTGCTTTCTGTTTATTTTCGAGGCGTCAACCTCCATTACTTTTCCTGGGGCTGAAAACTGCCGGGCCATTTTATCGAACCAGACTGTTTGTCTTTGGGCATAGTCTTTTTCCGCCTTTTGCCAGTTGTTAAGAGCCTGATCCAGCAGTTCCGGCTTTTTTCCTCCGGTGAAGTATGCCGCCAGCTGTCTGTAAGGGGAAGCGGAAAAGGAAGGCAAATTAAAATCGTAACCGTCTTTTATTAAATTATCCGTTTCTGCCACCACACCGGCGGATATTCTCTCCGCCACCCTTTTTTTGATCCTGTCGTCCAACCAGGTTTTCGGGCCTTTCAAATAAACCATCAGGAAATCGAATACAGGCAGTATAGTCTTTTCCGCCGGCCTTTTGCCGGCAACTTCGATGGCCCTCACCAGCCTGCGGGGATTTTGCCTGTCCGACACGTTCATTTTTTGCCATTTGACAAAATCGCGGGCGCGCAAAATTTCCCCCAGTTCATTGCTGTTTTTACCGCTAAGTTGCTGCCTCAGATCCGCATCAGGCAGTATCTCCATATCGGGCATATCGGTTAAAAGAGATTTGATATACAAACCGGTACCGCCGACAACCAAAGGCAGTTTCCCCCGCCTGCTGATATCGGCGATAACAGCAAGAGCCAGGCGGCGGTAAAGGCTGAGGTGGAAATTAAAATCCGGCTTGACGATATCCACCAGCCAGAGGGGAATTCCGTCTATCAGATAATATCCGATTTTAATATCCTGATGATTTAAAATCCCGGATTGTGAATCCTGTATCACCCCGGGGGTGATACGGAAATTGGAATTTTTGGGGATATCCTTGCCGGTGCCGATATCCATCCCCCGGTAAACCTGGCGGCTGTCGGCAGAGACGATTTCCCCGCCGAACTTCCGGGCAAGCTCAAGGCCCAGGCCGGTTTTGCCGGTTGCGGTAGGGCCGCAGATGATGATTAACGGTTGGCTTTTGATGGAATCTTTTTTCTTTTTAAACTTTCAACATACGGCTTGTTGATCATCTTTTCCAGAACCTGCCAGCGTTTCTTTTTAAGCGGGTGGGGCACGTCATCTTTGAAGGCTTTGTGCGCGGCTGTACCCGGGCGGTCCGAATACATGGCAATATAGGCTTTGTAAAATTTGGCTTTTTTGGCCAGGTCAAGCGTCTCCTCAAACTCTTTGTCCGTTTCCCCGCAGAAGCCGACGATGATATCCGTCGAGAATTCCACTCCTTTTATTTTTTCTCTCATCGTCCGGAGCAATTTCAGAAATTCGCTCCTTTTGTACCAGCGGTTCATCCTCTTAAGGACCGTATCGCTGCCGGACTGGACTGCCAGGTGCAGTTTCCGGGTGATTTTGGGATTTTTGGCAATTGTTCCGATCAGTTCCGGGGAAAAATCCCAGGGGTTTGATGACATGAAATCGATATTTTCAATCCCCTCAATGGCGCAGATATCCTCCAAAAGATAGGGAAAAAGGGTGGGAATACGCAAACGGCCAAGATGCGTCACCAAAACCGGTTTCACTTTGCGGCCGTCAGGTAAAACGTAGCCGGCGGGCATTTTGCCGGACTTGTTCCCGAAATACTTCCGTCCGATATCCCGCATGACCTGGACGTTGTCTGCCCCGACTATCAGATCCGCGCCGTAGGAATTGACGTTCATCCCAAGCAAAGTGATTTTGCGAAAGCCACCAGCGGCCAGCTTGCGGCATTCGGCCAAAATATCGGCGTAAGGCCTGGAAATCTCGCGGCCGCGGGTGAAGGGAACCACGCAAAAAGTGCAGAAATTGTTGCAGCCGTTGGAGACCGGCACCCAGGCGTTGACGGTATCCGAACGGAGAGGCGGATGGTCGAAGCCGACTTCCTCGATCGGCAAAAATTCATCGACATAGGGCATCCTTTTCCTGATCAGTTTCATGAAAACGCCGCTCTTGTCCCTGGCGGCCATACCGACCATACAGCCGGTAACCACAATCTTGCCGGGTTTGCCCATTTTCAGCTTATTTTTGACCAGATTGTTGACGGTGCCGTAGACGCGGTTTTCCGCCATTTCCCTGATCATGCAGGTATTGATGACTACCGTGTCCGCCTGATACATGCCTTTGGCTTTGCCGAAGCCGCGGTTCCGGAAGTAGGAGGCGATCCGTTCGGAATCGGATTCATTCTGCTGGCAGCCGAAGGTTTTTATGAAGTAGGTCTGAATCATTTCTGCATATTTTATCAGATATTTTAGAATTCGCTATCTTGACATAAGTATATACTTTGTATATACTTTAGCTATATGAATTCAACAGCAATTTATATCAAAACAGAACCTGAAGTAAAAGAAAAAGCTCAAAAAGTAGCTAAAGAGCTGGGTTTTAGTTTAAGTTCTTTAATGAATGCCTGGTTGAAACAGCTCGTCAGAACTAAAACAATTAACTTTACTCTCATTGATGAAGACCCCAACCAGTATCTTCTTCGTGCCATGAAAAAAGCGGAGAAAAACCGGAAATCCGGAAAAGCATCTCCTGTTTTCCACACACCTGAAGATGCAATCGACTGGTTGGAAAAACAAGGGGTATGAAAATTCAGTTTGGCCCTGAATTTATAAAAACCCTTAAAAAAACAAACGTACGCATACGCAAAAAATTTAAAGAACGCATTGTACTCTTTGTCAAAAATCCCTACCATCCCCTGTTAAATAATCACCCGCTTAAAAGTGAATACTACGGTTTTCGCAGCATCAATATCACAGCAGACTGGAGAGCTATCTATAAGGAAATTACCGAAGATTATGAAGAATCGGTTGCCTTTTTTGTCGCAATAGGGACACACGTCCAGCTCTATAGGAAAAAACTTTTGTAAGCGACTTTTAATCGGCTTCGAGTTCTTCTATTTCTTTTTTGAGGTCGTCAACATGGGTATACAGCATGATCAGCTCCTGGTGCTTGATGGGCGAGGCGACGCTTTCTGAGACAATGCCGCGGTAGGTCGACATCTGGTTTAGAAGCTTGCCTTCGTAAAAAGACAATTTTATCTCCAGGTCCTTGAGGCGTTTTTCCTTATCGAACAGTTTTCTTTTTCTCATTTCCGGTTTCCTTGCGCGTACATAAATCCAGAAGTTTGGCGGCAATCTCCTCTTTCGGCGCTTTTTCTAATTTTACCACCGCTCTTCTTTTTGTCACCAGCCAAATTTCATTGTCACGGGCTTCAAATCCGATATCGGCTCTTTTGATGTCGTTTACGCAAATAAAATCAGCCCCGCTTCTGACAAACATCTTATCCGCAATTTGTGCAATTTCAGTCTCTTTCAACCCAAAAACCGCCTTGAAACCGATCAATTTGATTTCCGGATTCAGTTTTTTGACCGTATCGATCAGTTTATCCGTGTGACGGAATCTGAGTTCGAAATCCCGGCTGCTTTCGATTTTCCCCTTAAAACTTTTTTCCGGCATAAAATCGGAAACAGCGGCCGAGTGGAAAATTATATCATAGACGGGCGTATATGTTTCAAGCAGTTTTTTCAGGTCGGACGATGTGGTAAAGGTTTTTTCGGGAACAAACGGATCGGAAACGGATTTCTCACTTCTTAAGAGAAGCACTTCCGCTCCCCGGAGCTTGGCCTCTCCGGCTATGGCCAGACCCATTCTGCCGCTGGCTTTGTTGGTCAGAATGCGCACGCTGTCAATATACTCAGCAGTCCCGCCGGCTGTCACCAGAATTTTACTGCCGGTAAGACGGCGTCCTCTTTTTATTATGTTTCCGATCTTTCCGGCAATTTCTTCCGTATCTTTGAGCCTGCCCACCCCGGTATAGCCGCAGGCCAGGCTACCCGAATCCGGAGGGATGACGATAAAACCCCGCTTTTTGAGGCTTTCCAGATTTTTTTGAACAACGGGATTTCCCCACATATGGACATTCATCGACGGACAGATGGCAACAGGACAGGTCACCGCCAAAGCGAGTGTTGTCAAAAAATTATCGGCGATGCCGGCAGCCAATTTGGCGATGGTATTGGCGGTGGTCGGGGCAATCAGCAAAAGATCCGCCCGGTCAGCCAGCCTGATATGGTCGACTTCTTTCCTTTCAACCGTATCCCTCCAGCTGAAATCCTTCCCGACAAGCTTGTGGAAAACAGGCTTGCCTGTCTCTTTTTCAAACATTTCGGCGCCGAACATAGCGACGGCCGTATCCGTCATCACCACTTCGACTAAGAAACCTTGTGTCTTTAAAAGCCTGATGAGACTGACGACCTTGTAAGCGGCGATGCCGGAAGTGATACCGATAACAATTGTGTTTTTTTTCATCGTGTTTTACCTGCAACACCTCCCTGATTTTTAAATCAGCTGGAGGCTGACGTATATTTTTTCAAAGAATAATTCCAAAAGGCAATGCTTATAAAGAGGAGGCTTAAACTGAAAACAAAGGTAAAAATGATAAGCGGCATTTTCAGACTGCCTAAAAGGGCTTTGACCGGAAAAGCCATCATAATGCCGACCGGGATGACAAACGTAATCAGGGAACGCAGCGGCTCGCTGTAGACGTCAATCGGGATTTTGCCCATACCGACTATGTCCCGGTAAATAAGGATGGCATGATCAATCTCCGTCGTCATAACAGCCAGTGCCAAAACGATAACATGGAATGAAGTGGCCAGAATCATGCTGTTTATAAGAAGAGCAATATAAATTGCCACAGAAGCAAAATTGATGCCCGGAATTTTCGTCAAGACATAAACAATCATTAGAATGAAGGGGCCGAGCGTGATCAGGTCAAGGATGTCGGTCCAGCCGAAAAGCGAGCGGAATAGCGGATTGACCGGTTTGACCAGGAGCATATCGAAATTGCCGGTGACGATATATTGGCGGAAACGGTAGACTTCCCTAAACAGCATCTGGGTCGCCGAATCGATGAGGCTGAAAGTAAAATAAAACAAAATAACCTGATTCAGGTCATATCCTGCCAGAGCCTCTGTTTTGCTGAACAGCAAAAGCAGAAAGCCGAAGAAAAAAATGAAACGCAGGATTTTCCCCGACAGGAAAAGAAGCGCCCCGAGACGGGAAACAAAAAACATTTGGATCGACTGGCTGGTCATCAGCCACCAGACTTTAAAGTATTTTTTCATTGTCCTTCTGACGTGTAATATTTTAAGCCGTTTTGCCAGACCCTGCGCATGACGAAAAACAGAATAAACAGCCAGACTATGGTAACGCCGAACCCTACAACCAAAGCCTGTGAATCCAATCCTCCCAGATAAATCCTCAAAGGGAAAAAAACCAGATAAGTAAACGGCAGGACTCTGAGTATGCTGTAAACAGCGGGAGGCACGATATCCAGGGGAAAATACGTGCCTGCCAAAAAGGCAATCAGGATAAAAAAGATAAACCTGGGCGCCCAGACTTCCCGGGACCAGAAACCGATGAAAGACAAAAGCATGCTGATTTCGAAATATAAAAGGGATGACAGGAAAAGCGCGGCCGCAAATAGCAGCCAGTTGAGCGGATCAGTCTGCCAGAAAAAGGCTGGCCGGAAAAGGAGAATAATCAGGGGCACCTCAACCAGGGAAAAGGCAATATTGATCATCTTGTCGGACAGATCCCGGGCGATGTTGAAACGGAAATAGCTGATCGGACGGATGAGAAAATTGGAAAGCGTCCCTCTGTTAATTTCCTCCGCTACCCGGAATGTCTGGGTGGACAGGACAACGGCGCTGATGAATGAAAGCAGGATAATGTAAGTCATCATCTGGCTTTCACTGTAATTGAAAATTACTTCCTTGCCGGAAAAAATAGTCTGCCACAAAAAGAATGTGATCAAAACCGAAACAACCACCCTGACCCGCCATAAGACAAAATTGAGCCTGTAAGTCAGGTATTCGGACATGGAATTTTTGGTGACAAACCAGTATTTTTTCATGATTACCTCATATATCTGCCTCTCCCATCTCTCAACCCGGATGTGTCTAGCTATATCACACCTGGTGTGATACGGGATGGGATTGGAAGATAATGGAAATGACGTCTTCCAGTTCCGGTTCCTCGATCTCAAAATCGCGGATGCGGTAATTTTTTAAGAGATCCACCGCAACCGCCTTGGCCCGGTTCCTTGAAACCGTAAAACTAACTGATTTACCGTTGACTGACTTGAGTTTGCCCAGTTTCCTGAAATCCTCGCTCTTGACCTCTTTTTCAAAATGGGCGGTGATGACTTTGTGGTCGGCATATTTTTTTATCAAATCGGTCAGGTTGCCGTCATAGAGAAGTCTGCCCCGGTCGATGATGATGACCCGTTTGGCCAGCTCTTTGACATCGGCCATATAATGGCTGGTCAGAATAATGGTCGCCTTGTGGTTGCGGTTGTAACCGGCAATAAAATCCCTCATTTTTTTCTGCATGACGATATCCAATCCTATGGTCGGCTCGTCCAAAAAGAGGACTTTGGGATGGTGAATGAGGGCGGCAATCAGTTCCATTTTCATTCTTTGGCCCAAAGAGAGCTGCCTGACCGGCACCTTTGCCATATCACCGACTTCCAGAAGCTGAGACAGTTCCTCCAGATTCTCCCTGAACTGCCTTTCGGTGAGATCGTAAATTTCCTTGTTCAGACGCAGGGATTCCATGGCCGGCAAATCCCACCAGAGCTGGTTTTTCTGCCCCATGACCAGGCTGATCTGTTTTAAATAATTATTATTTCTTTTGAATGGCTTGAATCCCAGAACTTCAACTACACCTGCCGACGGATATAAAAGGCCGGAGAGGCATTTGAGCGTGGTTGTTTTTCCGGCACCGTTGGGCCCGATAAAACCGACCAGCTCACCTTCACCGATTGAGAAAGAAATATCATCGACCGCTTTGACTGTATGCTGCGGCCTGGAAACCAATGATTTGAAAGCCGATAAAAGCCCCTCACGCCTTTTGAAAATACGGTAATATTTTTTCAAATGGGAGACATAAATGGTCTTCATTGAGGTAATAGTATAGCACTAGAGGGTTCGGAAATAGTCTTCCGGGGAAAATATATAGAAGAACCCTCCTCATATACTGAGAGTTCTTCTATATAAAAATTCTTGGTGACCAGTTTTATCTGATCGACTTTTTAAGCGCTTTTCCGGCAGTAAAACCAGGAGTTTTTCTGGCTGGAATATTAATGGGTGCTCCTGTCTGCGGATTTCTACCTTTTCTGGCGGCTCTGGAGCGGACCATAAAAGTACCGAACCCTGTCACAACAACTTTGTCACCTTTCTTGAGAGTATCGGTGACGGCACTGAAGACGGAATTGACGGCATCTTTGGCGGCTTTAGCAGTCAGATTGGCTTTCTTGGCAACGAACTCAACCAAATCAGCTTTTGTCATTTAGCAATATTCACCTCCTTTTTTTCCACGACCGGCAAAGTCGCAGGGGCAGGCGAATAATTTTTCAGATTGCTGTGAAAATCCAAAATCAAATGTAGAATTTTTTTATGTTGTTGTCAAGCCCCAATTTGGAACACGGAGATGATTTATCGCGTCAGAAAGCTCTAATGTACTGTTTCCACAACCCGCAATTCCCTGATGGCAGTGATCTTTATCTGTCCGGGAAAAGTCGGAAACTTTTTCTCGATTTCATCCCTGATTTTCCTGGTTACCACCGTCATGGCGGCATCATCCAGTTTGCCCGGGTCAACGATAACCCGAAGTTCGCGGCCCGCCTGAAGGGCATAGGCTTTCTCGATGCCGGGAAAAGAAGTGGCCACTTCCTCCAAGGTCGAGAGCCTTTTGACATATTCATCAATATTCTCGTAACGGGCTCCCGGACGCGATCCGGAGATGGCATCAGCCACGTAAACGATGACCGCCTCCAAAGACGGGAAAGGAATATCCTCGTGGTGTGACGCCACGCAGTCAATGACCGCCTGGGGCATGCCGTTTTTCTTCAAAAGCTCGACTCCCAGCTGGACATGGCTGCCTTCCTTGTCGGTTATCACCTTACCGATATCATGCAAAAGACATCCCAGCCTGACTATATTGACATCAGCCCCGAGCTCGTGGGCCAGGGCAATGCCGATTTTCGTCTCTTCCAAGGTATGGGCAATCATGTTCTGACCGTAGGAAAACCGGAATTTGAACCGTCCCAAAAGGGCAATTTTGTCACTCGGCAGATTGTAAACACCTACCGCGTGGCATAATTTCTCCCCTTCTTTAAACATCACCCGCTCAACTTCCTGCTTCGTCTGCCTGACCAGCTCCTCTATCCTGACCGGCTGGATGCGGCCGTCGCGGAGCAATTTCTCCAAAGTGACCCTGGCGATCTCCCGGCGCACCGAATCAAAGGAAGACAGTCTGATGACCCCTTCCTCATCCAGATCTACATCAACACCGGTGGCCATCTCGAAAGCCCGGATATTGCGGCCTTCCTTGCCGATAATCCTGCCTTTGAAATCCTCGTCTGTAATCTTCAGTGCCGAAACAGTATATTCCGGTACGTAATCAGTTGCTCCGTGACGCATGGCATCGATCAGAATCTCCCTGACTTTGGTATCGGCTTCCTGTTTGGCCTCTGATTCGGCTTCCCTGATCCTCTTGGCCATTTCTTCCTTTAATTTATCTTCGACAGCCGTCAGTATCAGCTTCTTGGCTTCTTCGCGGGTCATGTGTGCCACGCTTTCCAGTTTAGTGATCAGGTCCGTTCTCAACTTATCGGCTTCGGCTACACTGCCGGCAATTGATGCCTCTTTCCTATTTAATTCCCTCTCTCCGGCTTCCATCTGGCTTATTTTTTTATCGACTGCATCTTCCTTTCCTAAAACCCGCTGCTCAATTGACAGGATTTCCTGGCGCAGCTTGCCGGCTTTATCCTCGGCTTCCCTTTTGATGCGGAAAGCCTCATCTCTGGCTTCGATAATGATGGCTTTGGCTTCCTGGTTGACCTGGGATAAATCAAGCTTGGCAACAGGAGCTGCCTTGGGCGTTACCTGGACTGGAATTGCTTCCTTTTCCGTATCCAGCTGTTTTTCAATTTTTTCCAACCTGGACAGAATGGTCTTTAGAACTGACAACATAAATTTCCTCCTTTTAAGGACATCTAATATTAATGCTATTTAGGGGATTTTAAGATCTGAAGAATTCCGCGGAAAATAATCCGCAATCTGCGGTTAAATATATGTTAACGGCTGAATTTGGATGGAATGACATATATAACCTTTTTAAAATCCCAAAATCCCTAAAATGTTGTCCTATTTTATCCTCTTTGGCTCAATGAGTCAATCACTTTTCTTACAACATCATAGGAAAAACCTCTGTTTTGCAGATAACGGCCTAGTTTTTGTTCAGACTGGCGGTCTAAAGCTAATTTTGAGAATTTTTTACCGGCCAGCTGAAGCGCTTTTTCGTATTCGTCCTCAGTTCCCAGGGCTGACAAAACCTCGGCAATCACCTCGCGGTCAATTCCCTTGGACTGCAGCTCTTTTTTGATGAAAGTTTTGCCTTTGATGTTGGCTCTTCCTCTTTGTTCGGCCCACCAGCGGGCAAATTCCAGATCATTGAGGAAATTGAGCCGCGTAAGCTCTGCGATCAGTTTTTCGAGAAATCCGGCGGGGTATTTCTTTCTGGCAAGATATGAGGATAGTTTATTCTCCATCTCCCGGACTGACCGGGGCCGCAAAGAGAGCAATTTCAATGCGTAATTCTTGACTTTACCGAAGTCTTCGTCCTCCATGGTCTTATTTGGTTTCTTCTTTGCCGACTATCTTTTCTTTTTGCTGACCGCTTTTATGCGCTTTCCAGATACCGTCCATTATTTCTTTGGCTACTTTCGGGTTTTCGGACAGATATATCCTGACAGCTTCCCGTCCCTGCCCGAGTACTTTGTCCTGGTATTTTATGAAAACGCCTGACTTGGTCAGAATGCCGAATTCCAGTCCGATATCTATAATCGCTCCTTCTTTGGAGATGCCATTTTCCAGAATATCAAATTCTGCAATGCGGAAAGGCGCGGCTACTTTATTTTTAACAATTCTGACCCGGTGACGGGAGCCGATTACTTTATCCTGGGCTTTGAGGGTCTCAATTTTCCTTGTATCCATTCTCATGGTGGCATAAAACTTAAGGGCCAAGCCTCCGGGAGTTGTTTCCGGATTGCCGAACATTATGCCGATTTTTTGCCTCAGCTGGTTGGTAAAAATGGTCACAGTCTTGGATTTGGAAATAGCCCCTGTCAGTTTGCGTAAAGCCTGTGACATAAGCCGGGCCTGGACACCGACCATGGAATCGCCCATCTCGCCCTCGATTTCAGCTCTCGGCACAAGGGCTGCCACCGAATCTATGACAACCAGATCGATTCCGCCGGACCTGATCAAAGTTTCGGCGATTTCCAGGGCTTGCTCGCCTGTGTCCGGCTGGGAAACCAGAAGGTCATCGAGTTTGACACCCAATTTCTCCGCCCAAATAGGATCCAAAGCATGCTCGGCGTCAATAAAAGCTGCCACTCCTCCCATTTTTTGTGTCTCTGCGATAATTGAAAGGGTAACGGTAGTTTTGCCTGATGCCTCCGGGCCGAAAATCTCAATAATGCGGCCGCGGGGCACGCCGCCGACTCCCAAAGCGATATCCAAAGCCAGTGAACCCGTGGGGATGACTTCCATGGCGAATTTATCGGCCGACTGGTCGCCCAAACGCATAATGGAGCCGCGTCCGTACTGCTTTTCGATCTGATCCATAGCCACCCGGATAGCCTGAAGTTTCTGGTTGACGCTCATTGAGAGTCTCCTTCCGTTAAAAAGTTTATAGGGGGCAGAAAATCAAAACCATTCTGGCATAACGTATGGTAAAATACAAGGGATTAATCGGAACGGGGCGTAGCTCAGTTTCAGCCAAAGGCTGATCGGCCTTTGGCCGAGGTAGAGCAAATATTAAAAAATGCCTTACCTTTACTTTATGAAAAGTAAAAAGAATGGAAAGGTATATGTCGGATCAACAACAAAAATTCCGAAAATTCGAGTCAATGAACATAATAACGGGTCAAATCAATGGTCACGATATAACGGCCCTTTCTTATTAAAATATTTCGAAAAATACCAATGCGAAAAGGATGCAAAGTTACGAGAAAAATTTTATAAAACAGGTTTTGGAAAACAAATAAAAGAATTAATTTTGAAGTTAATAGAGAGTAAAAATATCGGGGCGTAGCTCAGTTGGTAGAGCACACGGCTGGGGGTCGTGTGGTCGCACGTTCAAATCGTGTCGCCCCGACACAGAAAAGCGTTAAATAAGATCCGTCTGAGATTGACAAAATGTACAATATGTACTAATATTAACCAATGATCATAAACGTTTCTATCAGCCAGTTCCGCCAGCAAATCGCAGACTATATCGCCAAAGCCAGAGACGGCCATACGATAATATTGCGGGACGAAAAAAAAGACGAAAAAATTGCCCAGCTTGTCGGCAAGAAAAAATTCAACCCCGACACTTTTACAAAAGCACTGAAAATTGCAAGCGGTGTCCTGACAGCAGCTAACCATCCCGAATGGCGGACTAAAAAAGACGTTTCCGCATGGGTTGAAAAGGAAAGAAAAGCCTCAGACAGAAATTACTAACCATGTATTTAATTGATACGGATGTCCTGATCTGGGTCTTAAGGGGGAATAAAAAATTTACGGATTTACTGCTTCAGCTGAAAAATAAAGACTCACTTTCCATCTCAACTGTTACCATTGCCGAAATATACAAAAATATATACCCTTCCGAACTGCTCAAAACAGAAAATGTTTTAAATGAATTTCAGGCTTGGGATATAACATCTCCGGTTGCCAAACAGGCAGGACTGTATTTCCAACAATTCAATAAGAAATTTAAAAATCTCAACTTGCTGGACTGTCTGATCGCGGGAACCGCAAACGTCAATAATCTGATCTTAGTTTCCCTTAATCTGAAACATTACCCCATGAAAGACATTGATACTTATAATCCAACCGCTTAAATTTTTTCCCCAAGACCAAGATGTTGTCAAACGTATTTTCCATAGCATATACTGGAAAAAGTGAAGAAAATTTCTTATTTACTGATATTTTTGACCTTTGCCGAACTGGCCGCTTTATGGTTTATCATTAAACCGCTTGAACCAATCCAGCCTGCAGCTGCCATCGGCTGCCTGCCACATGAAAATGAAAACCAAATCTCCGACCAGTTTGATCCAGCGGCAACTTCCGGTGAATATTTCGGCACAAATGTAACTGTCCCTCCGATCAACGATTCCTTTGCTTTTGTTTTAGGAGAACAGGTAGGAGCCAAAAGGATAGAAGTCAACCTGGCCAACCAGCATGTTTATGCTTTTGAGGGAAATTCTTTACTCTTTGATTTTATCGTCTCGACCGGTAAATGGTATCCGACTCCGAGAGGTACTTTCACTATTGAACGCAAAGTCCGGGCGCAAAAGATGTCCGGAGGCAACAAGGCCAATAATACTTATTACTACCTGCCCAACGTTCCCTGGGTCATGTTTTACGGCAATAGCCAGATTCCCTGGTACCGCGGTTTTTCCTTCCATGGCACCTACTGGCATAACAACTTCGGACAACCGATGTCCCACGGCTGCATCAATATGAAAACTCCCGAAGCCGAACAGCTCTTTGCCTGGGCCCCCGTCGGTACTCCGGTAATTGTTTACTGACAGCTGTAATTATTATTTCGAAATGTTGAGAGCCGTTTATAAAAACCTCAGGCTTTTTTGGAAATACCATTTAACCGGATATCCCGGAAAGGGTCCTGAAGAAGAAACGGAATTGGGCATCTATTATCTGGATTTCAATTTGGATGAATATTACAGGAAGATTTTAAGTTTCAAAAAATTATATGCAATCTCAAAAATAGCTGAGATAACCTACCGGGATAAAAAATATCCCATCCTCAAAATAAATTTTAAAGGCATAAAAACAAATAAAAAATTACTGGTTATCGCCGGCATCCACGGCAATGAACAGGCGGCCATGATGGCCATACCGGAGATACTTAAAGAACTGCGCAGCCGTTTCAGCCGCTACAGGGAAATGGAAATCAGAATCATAACCCCGGCAAATCCAGTCGGGGCAACATGCAAATCAAGATATAATGCCGAAGGCCTGGACATCAACCGCGATTTTGTTATTTTCCGAAGCCGGGAAGCAGCCCTTATAAAAAAGGAGGTTGAAAAATTCCGGCCGGACTTTGTCCTCTCTCTTCATGAAAGCCCCCAAAAACAAGGCATGTTTTTTTATGCCAATAAATTTGTTCCGCAGGAGACTGCTGTGAGGATAATAAAATTTCTTAAAGAGAATAAATTTTCTTTAACAGAAACGGATTATTACGGCAGAAAATTAAAAATTGCGGGATATTCCCCTTTGGGATTCGGCTTTGCAATACTGAACCGGTTGTGGAAAAAATTTATAAAAGCCCAGACTATGGGAGCATATCTGTCTTCAATAAAGATACCTGTCATTACTGTCGAAACTCCCTGGAGAAGCAGCAATAAAGAGGAAAGAATCTCAGGCCACCTGGCTGTTTTCAAACAATTAACCGATTCAATGCTTCGGCAAAGCGGAAGGCGGAAGGTGGATGAAATTCCACGAATAGGTAAGGCTCAATCAACTCAAGCTCCATGAGAATAAATCTTCCTTTATTAATTAGTCCGTCGACCCGCGCATACAATAAATCACCGGCAACATTATCAATGATCTTTTTGCCGGCGTTAATGACTTCCCCGGGCAATTTTACGGGTTTTTCCGTCCCACCTAATTCGATCTGAACTCTGAATTCATTTTTCCGCGGGCGTTTGATAACCGCATGGCTGAACTCTTTATCAATAAAAACCATGGAAATCTCTCCTCCATAAATTTCCTCAAAAAGCGGTTGAATGAGGCAATCGGAATGCCGCAGTACCCGATCCAGATCTTTCAGCTTATATTTTAGCTCAGATTTTTTGACTGAGATAATATTGAAAGCTGAGGCTCCCACCGTCGGCTTTATGACCAATTCTTCAGATTTGAATTTGTAAAAAATATCCTCCGGTATCGACGGGGAATTTTTTTTGACCAGCACAGACGGAATTATTTCAACCCCTTTTTTTTCAAGATCAAATAAGTATGTTTTATAGGCATTCCAGCGGATGATTTCCAACGGATTCAATATCTTCGGGCCTGACCGGCTGACCGAGTTTAACCAGGATAAAAAATCAGCAAACTTTAAATGGTAATTCCAGCAGGAACGCGGAATAACAGCATCAAAACTTGACCAGTCGGTTGCCTTCCTATCCCAGGGGACAGCGAAAACCTGATGTCCCAACGACTCTACGGGTTTGACCAGCAACTTATCGCCGGGATTAAGTGCGGGAACATCTCTAAAGGTGATAAAAGCTATTTTCATTTGTCAGTCAGTCGGCCGGTGTATAAAGCGAACCGCGGGTTTTGCCGAGTTTTTTTATGAACCTGTCCTTTGTCAGCTGTTTTAAATCGTAATGGATTGTGCTTGACGGCACTTTAAAAAACCTCCTTTTTATGGCATCGAATGAAACCATTTTCTGGTCCCTGATAATTTCCAGAATTTCACGCCGCCTGGGGAGAAGGCTGTCTTCCGGCAGTTCTTCCTTTGTTTTTCCCAAATTGACCAAGGCTTTTTCCGCCTGCAATACAAACCCTTCAAGAAAAAATTCAATAAATCCGGTTATGTCTTTGCCTGCGGTATTCAGAAAATGATAATACCTTTCTCTTTCATTTTCCAAATATTCTTCCAGAGAAACAAGCTTCCTAAAACCGTAACCTGTTTTTTCCAGGATGAAAGCCGAAACCAGCCTGCCAACCCTGCCGTTGCCGTCCAGAAAAGGATGGATTTTCTCGAAAACAAAATGGAAGCGGGCTGACACCAAAGGCCCCGCATCTTTCGAGGATCGGGCCTGTTCAATCAGTTTTTCCACCAATGTCCCGACTTCGGAAGCCGGCGGAGGCAGATAAATGGCGACGCCTGCCTGATTGAAGATGGCCGACTGACTGCTCCTGAACCTGCCCAGCTCTTCAGTCAAACCTGACATGACTATTTTATGCAGTTCCATAAGAAAAGCTTTTGACAGCACATTTGACCTTTGCGAATCGAGCCAGCGGATAGCTTTTAAAATATTGGCAATTTCCAGTTTTTCGCGGGTTTCGCCACGTAACTCAAACGTGGAGTTTTCCACATCCTCCATTCTCAGGCGGTTGCCTTCAATCCTGGCGGAATAAACGGAACTCTTAAGGAGTGATTTTCTCTTTAAATTCTCTTCGATATGCGGCAAATGAGGCATGAGAGTCAAAGCTTTGTTCAAGACATCAAGCTGGTATAGATGATCGGTGATGGCCGGAGTAATCGAATAAGCGTAATCAAGAAGCATATGAAAATCAACTTTATTTATTTTTAACAAATATTAGAAGAAGTTACAAGATATTAAAAAATATTGGAGGATATTGGAAATACTGGTGTACTATAATAAAACTGATGAATTCCCGTATAAATCAACAAAAAGTCATTGATTATTATCATACTTTTGAATCCCGCCTGGGCTACTCCCTCATTCTTAAAGGCATCCGGCATTTCGGATACTATCCTCCCGGGCAGGAAAAGCTTTCCATGTACCAGGCTCAGCTTAAAATGGAAGAATATCTGGCGGAAAAACTTGATTTACCGATAGGTTCCAAAGTTCTGGACGCGGGATGCGGGGAGGGACATGTCGCTATACACCTAGCCCGAAAATACGGCTATCGGATGACCGGCATCGATTTTATTGATAATTCCATAAAAATTGCCAGGAAAAAAGCTGAAAAGGCAAAAATGGGTCCGGCAGTAAATTTTATTCAGGGGGATTACACCAGATATAATTTTCCGGAAAATCATTTCGACGCAATTTACACCATGGAGACCCTGGTTCACGTGGCGAATTATAAAAAGGCTTTAGGCAAATTCCGTAAGTTTCTTAAACCTAAAGGGTTACTGGTTTTATTTGAATACACCATAACTTCAAGCAAAAAACAGACCCCGGCGCAAAAACGGCTGTGGCAGGAAATCAAAACAGGAACAGGCATGTTCGGACTTGACAAATTTTATCACGGCTGCTTCCCGAAATTGCTTAAGGAAGCCGATTTTACCTCAATTAAAGTAGAGGAAATCACCCCCAGGATTAACCCTATGCTGGAGACGTTATACCGCCTGACCGTTATCCCTTTTTCCATTCTGAAATTGCTGAAATTGGAGAAAAATTTCGTCAATGCAATGTGTGCAACTGTCGGTTTCCGTGATATGAAGGCAAACGGATCCTGGAGGTACATTATCGCCACCACCAGAAAGCCGGGATAACTATATCATTTATTGTTCTGTTTCTGCCTCGGGACATACTGATATTGTAGAATTTTTAGTTTATATAAAAAACGGAGGTGTAGCTTCATAACACCTGGAGGGTGTAGGTATTGAGGGTGTAGGTATTGATTTATCTTTTGGGGGATTGTTTTTTGGCGCGGGCGGATTGCGCCAGACCGGCTTTGCGGCGTTCCTTCATACGCGGATCCCTTTTCAAAAAACCTCTTTTTTTGAGGATGCTGCGGAATTTGTCCTTATCAATATCCTGGAGGACCCTGGAAACCGCATGGATGAAAGCCCCCATCTGGCCGTAAGATCCGCCTCCCGTAACCAGAGCCGAAACGGTAAACCTGCCGACAGTATTGGTCGTCCTGAACGGCTCAAGATAAATTCGCTTGGCAACTTCTCCCGGAAAATATTGTTCGACCGGCTTTTTGTTGACTACAATTTCACCTTTTTTAACGGATGTACCGTTTACATCAACGGAATCTCCGGTAATGGTGTAAAGGCGGACCCTGGCCGTGGCTTCCTTTCTGCGGCCAACCGCTTCGTAATATTGAGCCTGTTTTTTCTTTTCTTTTTTAGCTGCCATATTTATTTCGTAAGTTTTGCCTTGTAAGGATGCTCACTGCCCGGATAAACGTAAAGCCTGGTAAGCATGGAATCCCTCAGTTTGTTTTTCGGCAGCATGCCCGATACCGCCTCTTGTATGATTCTTTCCGGCTTCTCCTGCATGACCCGGTGGTAAGGTTTTCTCTTAAGTCCGCCCGGATAGCCTGAAAAATGATGATATTCTTTCTGCGACTCTTTTTTTCCGGTGACTTCCACTCCGGTAGCATTTACGACAATCACATAGTCGCCGCAATCCAAATTCGGTACAAAATAGGGTTTGCTCTTGCCGATTAATTTGGCGGCGATATCGCCGGCGGCCCGACCCAATATCTTGCCTTTAAGGTCGATCAGATGCCAATTCCTGACAATTTCCCCGCTTCTGGTAGGTCTGGTTGCGCCTTTCATTTTTTACCTTTCTTTTTAACTTCTTTTTTTGCTTCGGGTTTGGCTGTTTTTTTCGCGGCCGGAACTTTGGCAGCTTTTACCGGAACAGGCTCCGGCACTGTCCATTCCAGCAAAACCTCCTGGGCATTATCCCCGTGGCGTCTTCCCAACTGAATCATCCTGATATAACCACCGACTTTATCCTTGAAGCGGGGAGCGATTTCATGCGTCAGTTTATGGACCGGTTCCTTGCGGTTGAAAAATGACATAAGAACCGTCATCGATGCCCTGGAACCGTCTTTTGACTTGGTGACCAGTTTCTCGATCAGGGAAATCACCGCTTTGGCTTTGGCCTTGGTTGTTTTGATGCGGCCTTTTTCTATAAAGGCATTGACCAGGCTTCGGAACAGAGCCTTGCGCTCCTTAACATCCCGGTTTAATTTTCGGCCGAATACGTTATGTCTCATTTCTTCAGACAGTCAGGGCGATACCTTTATCCCTGAGAATTCCCTCAATGTGAGTAATGGATTTTGCTCCCAGATTTTTGATTTTATAAAGATCTTTTTTCGGTGTCCCCAAAAGCTGACCGACGGTATCGATGCCTCCGTTATGAAGCGCATTGACAATCCTGGTCTGCAGGTCAAGCTCTTCCAGGGTCATTTTCAAAACCTCTTCGGAAACCGACGGGGTTACGGCTACGCTGTCCGTGCTTTTGGCTTTCGGTTCGAAAATCTGCATAAAATAAGCCACCAGAATTTTGGAAGCTTCTTTAATGCTGTCCTTGGGACTTATCGATCCGTCAGTCCAAATTTCCATAATTAATTTATCCAAATCAGTCACACGGCCGACACGGGTGGCTTCCACTTTGTAATTGACCCTGACAACCGGGCTGTATAGGGCATCCAGAATCATCATATTCATTTCCTTGCTCCCCGCATAGTCTTCGGCGGTTACATAACCTAATCCCGGTTCAATATAAAGCTCCATGTTCATTTTGGCTTTATTGGATGTCAGTTCACCCAAATATAAATCCTTGTTGATTATCTCCGCTTCGGGCGCGCTTATATCTTTTGCATAAAATTTCCCCGGCCCTTTAACGTTTAATTTAGCGGTCATGCCTTTGTCTGACAGGAGCTGGACCCTGATTTTTTTGATATTCAATAATAGCTGGATGACATCTTCCTTCAACCCCGGCATGGTGGAAAACTGATGTTTAACAGAATCAATCCTTACTTTGGTAATGGCGGCTCCTTTAAGGCTTGTCAGGAGCACCCTTCTCAGGGAAACACCGAGCGTGTGACCGTAACCCTGTTCCAAAGGCTCAAATGAAAACTTGCCGTAATCCTCAGAAGATGTTTCCTCCCTGATGTTGAATCTTGGTTCCTGCATATATCCTCCTTAAAGGTTATCTCGAATAAAACTCAATAATAAGCTGTTCGTTAATCGGTTCGGCAATGTCATCCCTTTTCGGCAAGCGGGCAATTTTGCCCACCGGACCTTTTTTGGCAAGCCAGGAAGCAAGGGTGGCATCTTTTATTTCCAGCATTTTCTTCACCAGGGGGTTTTCCAGAAACTTCGGTTCATAGGAGATCACCTGGCCGGCTTTAACCGAAAATGAGGGAATATTGACTTTTTTGTTGTCAACCGTCACGTGTCCGTGGGTGACGAACTGCCGGGCACTGGTCCTGGTAGGAGCCAAATTCATGCGGTAGACCACATTGTCCAAACGTCTTTCCAGGAGAGACAGCATCATCTCACCGGTATTTTGGGGATGGCTTGATGCTTTTTCGAAATATCTCCTGAACTGTTTTTCCAAAAGTCCGTAAAGCCTTTTTACCTTCTGTTTTTCCCTCAACTGCAAACCGTAATCCGAAGGTTTTCTCCTTCTTTTTTGCCCGTGCATACCGGGAGTTATCTTCAGTCTTTTCAGTAGATTGGCGTGGGAATTGGATCCGGGGGTCTTAAGCCCCAGATCAATGCCTTCCCTTCTGGCAATTCTGTTTTTGGGTCCTCTGTATCTTGCCATTTAGACTCTCCTCTTTTTCTTCGGCCTGACCCCGTTGTGGGGCATGGGTGTGACGTCGGCAATCATGGAAATGGTTAATCCGGCGCTTTTCAACGCTCTTAAGGCCGCATCCCTGCCTGAACCCGGTCCTTTAATATAAACTTCGACGCTTCTCAAGCGGTTTTTCATCATGACTTTTTTTACCACCTGATCAACCGCGCTGGTTGCGGCAAAGGGCGTTGATTTGCGTGTGCCTTTGAAACCGACGCTGCCGGACGAACCCCAGCCTAAAGTGTTGCCTTTTTCATCGGTCAAAGTAATGATGGTATTGTTGAAAGTGGAAGTAATAAAAACTTTGCCTTTTTCGCTGATTTTTGCTGTTTTTTTCATAAGTTATTTGGCGGGAGCCGGAGTTGTCAGTTTGGCCCTCATATCTTTTCTCATGGCACCTACAGTCTGTCTGCGGCCTCTTTTGGTTCTGGCATTGACCCGGGTTCTTTGCCCACGTGACGGCAGATTGTGCGTATGCCGCAAACCGCGGTAGCTGCCGATCTCCTTGAGTCTTTTGATATTTTCGGCAACTTCAATTTTAAGGTCACCCTCGATTTTGAAATCCTTGTCCAGTACTTTCATAATGCGGGAGACTTCTTCCTCGGATAATTTACCTACCCTTTTGAAGGCCTCGACTTTGGCTGTTGACAAGAGAGCAACCACATTTCTCCTGCCGATGCCATAAAGGTATGTCAGGGCGATATCGATTCTTTTATGGTTTGGTAAATCAATTCCTGCTATACGTGCCATATTATTTTATCCTTGACGCTGTTTGTGCTTCGGATTCCCGCAAGTAATATAGACTTTTCCCCGCCGGACAACCACTTTACATTTTTTACATCTTTTTTGTACTGATGACTGTACTTTCATTTTCTATACGCCTCATTTCATTCTGTAAGTAATTCTGCCTTTGGTTAGATCATAGGCTGTTGTCTCAACCCTGACCATGTCCCCGGGCAGAATTTTAATATAATGAATCCTCATTTTTCCCGACAGATGGCAAAGTATTACTTTGCCGTCGTCCAATTTGACCCGGAACAGAGTATTGGGTAATGCCTCAATTACCTGGCCTATTTTCTCTATTGTTCCCTGATGTGCCATTTATTTTCGTCAAAAGAAGAACACCGTGGTTCGATACCCCCACGGTGGCTTCGAAAAGTCCAGATATTTTATCATCTTTGGTTTTGATTGTCCATCCGTCATTTCCCTTATAAACAACGTCAGCACCACCCATATTATAAATCACCTCAACGGCTGCCACCAAGCCCGGCTTTATCATGACTGTATCTTCCCGTTGGCCGCGGGTAAAACCCGGTATTTCCGGTTCCTCATGTAAGGAGCGTCCGACACCGTGACCTATCAGGCTTTTTACCACGCTGTAGCCTGCGCTCTCTACCTCTGTCTGGATGGCTTTGGAAACATCATAAATATAATTTCCGGGAACTACCTCCTTTAATGCGGAGGTCAAAGCTTTCCGGCCTGAGGCCAAAAAGCGGTCCAACGCTCCATCCTGACTGCCACTGCCTACCCTGACTGTCCAGGAAGCATCCGTATGAAAACCATTGTAATAGACTCCGCAGTCAATTCCGACTGCATCACCGGCTTTGATCTGATAATTGTCAGGAATGCCGTGAACGACCACTTCGTTGACACAGGCGCAAATACTCCATTTATAGCCGGGCACTTTTTTGAAGGAGGGCTCACCTCCCCTTTGAATAATTTCCTTTTCGGCCAGACGGTCCAGCTCAATCATGCTGACGCCGACACGGGCGCGGTCCAACAACAGATTCATGATTTCCGTCAGGATAAGTCCCCCCTCCTGCATGATTTTTATCTCATTGTCTTTTTTATAATCAATCATTTTTAAGTCTTTCGATGATTTGCCTGATTTTCTCATGGAAACTTTCCAACCTTCCGTCATTTTTTACCAGGTAATCCGCCTTTTTTTTCAGCCTGTGGGTACCTAAGGATTCCCTTTCATATCTTTCCCGCAGAATAATCTGCTCTTTTTTTAACGGCCGGTTTTTCCTCATTACCAGCCTTTTTATGCGCAACTTTCTGGACGATTCCAAGTAAAGCAGGCGGCAATCAACAAATTCCCCTGAAAAAACCAGCCTCTCCTCTTCGCTTCTCAAGCCTTCCAGGGCCAACAATTTCCGGCCTGCCAGTTCTTTTTTAATTTTAGGCAGAGACTCCCTGGCGTAGTAATCCTGCCCGAATTTTTCCCTTAATTCCCTTCTTGCCCTGCGTTCATTGGTTTCATTTATTTTTTTGCTCTTCGAATTCAAAAACCGGTCGGTCGCGTCTCCCATTCTGACTACGGGTATGCCTTGTAAACGGAAAATGCGGGCGGCTGTTGTTTTGCCTGACCCGCACAAGCCGGCGATCAGTAAAACGACTTTTTTCGCCATTTGGTCAACTCCCGGGTTCCAATCCGGCAATGATATCCTTAAATACCTTTTCTATCTCTTTTTCACCGTTAACATCTAAAAGCAGATTCTTTTTCCGGAAAAAATCCAAAGTCCCCTGTTCCTTAGCCCGGTAAGTTTGCAGGCGATGGGAGATTCTTTCCGGACTGTCGTGAAGTTCCGAACTGCCCTCAAATAATTTACGGCTCCTCTTGGTCAGCCTTCTGTGGGCTTCTTCATCGCTTAATCTGATATAGACCGCCCGGTCGATACCGTAACCGTTTTTTTTGACCTGATCCAGCAGGAAATCGGCCTGGTACACATTCCTGGGAAATCCGTCAAGTATAAAGCCTTTCCGGGATTCGGGTGAGGAAAGTTTCTGGCGCCAGATTTCAAACATGACGTTATCGGAAACATACGTGCCCGTTTTCAAAGCCTGACGGCAAGCATTTCCAATATCACTTTGATCTCTTTCAGCCATTTCCCTGACTAAATCGCCGGAAGTAATGATGGGTAAACGGTAATGTTCGCTTAAGAGTTTTGCCTGAGTGCCTTTGCCTGATCCTTCCGGACCGTAGATGATGAGGTGCATAAAAGTTATTTCAGGAAGCCCTCATAATTGCGCATGACCAGTTGGGACTCAATCTGTTTAACCGTTTCCAAAACAACGGAAACAACGATCAGGATACTGGTACCTCCGATCGTCAGGTAGGAAATACCTGTCGCCAGACGTGCAAGAGAGGGCAGTATGGCGATTAAACCCAAAAATAAAGCACCAGCCAGGGTAATCCTGGTAAGAATATAATTTAAATAGTTGGCAGTCGGAGCTCCCGGCCTAATTCCCGGGATGAAGCCGCCGTATTTCTGGATTTCACCGGCAATTTTCTGGGGATTGAAAGTTATAGCCGTATAAAAATAGGTAAAACCGATTACCAGGAGGAAATAAACGAGGTTGTAGACGATTCCCTGTGCCGAAAAAACAGCAGCCAAAGAGCTGGCTGCTTTCGACAGGGCCGGATTGGGTATTTGCGACAGGAAACGGCCCAGAAGCTGGGGGATTAAAACGATCGAGACGGCAAAGATGATGGGAATGACGCCTGCCTGGTTTAGTCGGAGCGGCAGATAGGTGGTCTGGCCTCCGTACAGACGGTTGCCCCTAATCCTTTTGGCATAATTGACCGGCACCTGCCTGACCGCTTCATTTATAAAAACGATTCCGGCCACAACGGCAAATCCCAAAGCCACGAATATCAAAAGATTAATGATCATTTCCTGGGATACCAGTGAAAAAGTCTGCCCTAAAAAGACGGGCATCCGCCCGACTATGCCGGCAAAGATAAGGAGTGATATGCCGTTGCCGATGCCGAATTCGGATATAAGTTCGCCGAGCCACATCAGAATTACCGTGCCGGCGGTCATGGTCGCCACCAAAGACATTAAAGTCAAAGGGGAAAGATTCTCAATTATCCCCTGATTCCGCAAAAGGGCGTACATGCCCAATGACTGCATAGTTGCCAATGGCACTGCCAGAAAACGGGTATACTGGTTAATTTTCTCCCTGCCGGCTTCGCCTTCCTTCTGCAACTCCTCAAGTTTGGGAAAGACAATAGTCAGAAGCTGCAGGATAATAGAAGCATTGATATAAGGATTTAAACCTATGGCCATGACTGAAAAGTTGGCCAGGGTGCCTCCGGAAAAGATATCCAAAAGTCCTAAAAATTCGCTCTGCGAAAAAAGAGCCCTGAGTTTTACCAGATTGACTCCCGGTACCGGAACGTGGGCGAATATCCTGAAGACGAGAAAGATGACTGCGGTAAAGATTATTTTGCGGCGGAGTTCCGGGGTTTTAAAAGCCAGTGAGATAGATCTTAAATATTTGTTCATTCTACTTTGCCGCCCGCTTTTTCGATTTTCTTTTTGGCAGAGCCTGAGCAGGCAATTTTGACGGTTAACGGTATTTTTATATCACCATCACCTAAAAGCTTGATGCCGTAACTTTCGGCAACATCCTTTTTTACCATTTTACGCTGGATTAAAAAATTCAGGTCAATGACCGAATTTTTCGGGACATCAGTCAAATTTTTAAGATTAATGACAAACGGCTTGGAACGGATGCTTTTGTTTCTGCCCCGTCCGCGTAATAACGGCAGTCTTTTGACAAAGGATATACCGCCTTCTTTTATCCTGACGGGTATATTGCCTCTGGCCTTCTGGCCTTTGGTACCCCGGCCGGCTGTTTTGCCCCTGCCGCTGCCGTGGCCCCGGCCTAAGCGTTTGGCTGCTCTGTCTGTCTGCCTGGGTAAATTCTTCAAATCTATCATAGACGCCTTTCTTTCAACTTTTGCAGTGCGGCAAAGGTGGCGTAAACATTGGACGCCTTGTTGTCCGTACCTAGAATTTTGGAAACGATATCCTTTATTCCGGCCGCCTCAACAACTGCCCTGACGCTGCCGCCCGCCCTGATGCCGGTGCCCGGAGGGGCCGGTTTTAAGAGAATCCTGGCCGCACCCAATTTCATTCTGATTTCGTGGGGTATAGTGGTATTTACCAGGGGAATTTTGACCATATGTTTCCTGGCATAGGAGGAACCTTTTCTTACAGCCGAGGCCACATCAGCCGCTTTGCCCAATCCGACACCGACTTTGCCTTTCCTGTCTCCGACTACCACCAGAATGGAAAAGCCGATCTTGTTGCCGCCGGTTGTTTTTTTGGAAACACGGTTTACCTGAACGACTTTTTCCGAAAATTCATCATCCATGTTAGATCTCAAGGCCTTTGCTCCTTGCTCCTTCGGCCAACTGTTTTACCCGGCCGTGATATTGATAACCCCTGCGGTCGAAAATCGCCCTGTTTATCTTTTTTTTAAGCGACTTTTCTGCTAATAGTTCTCCCAATAGTTTGGCCTTAACGCTTTTATTTGTTTCAGCTTTGGCTTTCAGTTCTTTCTCGCTGGCTGATATCAAAGTCCTGCCTTTCATATCGTCTACCAGCTGGGCATAAATGTAGCGGTTGGAACGGAAAACGGACAGTCTGGGACGTTCGGCTGTACCGCGTTTACCCTTTTGCACAATGGATTTGGACTTATTTTTTCGCGCTAATAAAATTTTCCTGTTCATGTTTTATTTTGCTCCGGGAGCACCTCCTATGGCTTTGGCGGCCTTACCCAATTTCTTTCTGACTACTTCGTTGAGATAACGGATACCTTTACCTTTATAAGGTTCCGGCGGTTTGACGCGGCGCACATTTGCCGCCACTTCCCCGACCTCATACTTGTTGATGCCGGAAACTGTAATTTTATTGTCTTTGACTTCGAAAGAGATACCCTGTGGGGCGTTAATTTTTACCTGATGGGAAAAACCCACATTTAAAGTCAAATTGCCTCCGTCGACTTGAGCCCGGAAGCCGACACCGACCAGCTCCAGAGTCTTCTGCCAACCGCTTTTGACGCCTGTGATCGCATTTCTGATCAGTGAATTATAAAGCCCTACCATCGGATTGTCTTTGACGCTGGCAGCCGCAAGCGTGACTTCATTTTGTGCCACCTGCGCTTTAACAACCGATGGCAATTCGATTTCCATATCGCCCTTGGGTCCGGACACTTTGATTCTGCCCTGATTGAGGCTGACACGGGTATCGCTTTCAAATGTAATGGGTTTTTGTCTTAATTTTGCCATTTTTTTTACCACAGTTTACAAATTAACTCTCCGCCTATGCCTTTTTTTCTGGCAGACTTGTCGGTCATCAGACCCTCGGGTGTGGATATGATGGCCATTCCAAAACCGCTGAGCACTTTCGGCAGTTCGTTTCTTTTGACATAGACCCTTTTACCGGGACGGCTGACCATAACCACATCGGTCAATTTCGGTTCCTTGTCCTGGTAAAGCAGGCTCATAAGCAGTTTTTTATGGTGTTTTTCCTCCTGAATTTCGACTTTTCCCAGATAACCCTGGTTTTTCAGAATTTCCGCCAAAGACAGAATCATTTTCGAATAAGGCGCCTCGGTTTCGTCCCGTCGGGCCATATAAGCGTTTTTAATTCTGGCGAAAAAATCGGAAATGGGATCATGTGTCATAATTTTTTACCAACTGGATTTGATGACGCCGGGCAGTTGGCCTTTTTGGGCTTTTTCCCGGAAACACAAACGGCAAAGACCGAAACGCCGCATATACCCGCGGGCTCTGCCGCAAAGCTGGCAGCGGTTACGTTGCCTTACTTCGAATTTCTGCTTTTTTTGGAATTTGATTATATCTGATTGTTTAGCCATATTTACAAGTGTCTGATTATATCATGAAATTTCATTGCTTAATTTTGACAAAAGGGAAGCCCAAATACTCCATCAGCTTTTTACTCTCTTTTTCACTTGAGTCAGTAACCAGGGTAACCTCCAGCCCCCGGACTTTATCGATTTTGGAAGCATCGATTTCCGGAAAAACAATCTGTTCGGAAAGGCCTAAAGTATAATTTCCCCGGCTGTCGAAACCGCTTAAAGGAATACCCCTGAAATCCCTGATTCTGGGAAGAACTATTTTGACCAGTTTTTCCACAAAATCATACATTTTTCCCGCTCTTAAAGTCACCTTTATACCGACGATTTCACCTTTTCTCAATTTAAAAGTTGAGATGTCTTTCCTGGCCCGGGTTGGGACCGGTTTCTGCCCGGTAATAAGACCTATATGTTCCATTGTCGTTTCCACTGCTTTTTTGTTTGCCAGAGCTTCACCCAAACTGACATTGATAACCACTTTCTTCAATCGGGGCACAGCCATAATATTGGCTATTTTCAATTCCTTGGCCAATTTCTGTCTGCCTTCCTTTAAATAATCAGTGTAATATTGTGACATATAATTAATGGTTTATAAGAGTCCGCCGCATTTACGGCAGATTCTTTTTTTTTGCCCAAAGGACAATCGGCCTTTGTCCGATACTTTTTTATCGATCTTAAAACCGGCTCTGGTGGGTTTGCCGCATTTTGAACAGATCAGTGCCAATTTGCCGAAAGAAAGAGCTCTGGGAAACTCGATGATGCCTCCCGGATTTTTTTCATCCTTTTTTTTAAGATGCCTTTTAAAAAGATTCAGGCCCGGTATAAGGGCTGTGGATGAAGAAGCATAAATTCTTTCAATTTTGCCTTTCTTGCCTTTATCCTTGCCGGCAGTAATCAGTACTTCATCGCCTTTTTTAAATTTCATCATATTAATAAACCTCTGTAGCCATGGAAACAATTTTATTAAATCCCAATTCCTTCAGCTCCCGGATAACGGGGCCGAAAATCCTGGTTCCTTTGGGATTTTTATCCTTGGGATTGTCAATAATAACCGCGGCATTATCGTCAAAACGGATATAGGAGCCGTCTTTCCGCCTGGTTTCCTTGCGTGTCCTGACAATCACTGCTTTAACCATCTCATGATTTTTGACTATGCCTTCCGCTGCGGCTTTTTTAACAACGCAGGTGACAATTTCTCCGGCATAGGCTTTCATCCGGTTGCCATGGCCGTAAACCTGGATTACCGACAGCCTTTGGGCACCGGTATTATCAGCTACATTGAGAATCGATCTTAATTGGATCATAATTTCTCCCCTACTTTATAATGCTTAGTTTTCGATAATGGCCTGGTTTTAACAATGGTGACCATGTCCCCTAATTTTATCCCCGGATCCTCATTGTGGACATGGTACTTTTTGCTTTTTCTCAGTATTTTTTTATACAAAGGGTGTATTGACTGCCTGACCACTTCCACCACCAGGGTTTTTGACATTTTTATAGATACCACTTTGCCACTTTGAATTTTCATTTGTCTGCCATCTCCTTCATTCTGATAACGGTTTTTAGACGTGCAATATCTTTTTTCATATCACGCTTCCAGCTGACATTTTTTATTTTACCCGTTGAGGCTTCAACTGTCTTTTTTTTGAATTGAGACTGTAAATCCGCCACTTCCTTTCCAAGGGTTTTGAGAGTTTTATTGGCCAATTCTTTGATTTGAGTTCTTTTCATATCAGGTTTTGACAATAAATTTTGTTCTGACCGGCATCTTGCCGCCGGCAGTCTTCATCGCCTCTTTGGCTGATTCGGCCGTCACACCGCTCATTTCATAAAGGATTCTGCCCGGTCTGACGGTGACTGCATATTCTACTACATCCCCTTTACCGCCGCCCATCCTGACTTCTGGCGGCTTGTCGGTAATCGGCTTGTCAGGGAAAATTCTGATCCAGACCCGGCCGCCTTTTTGTGTATAGCGGGTCAAGACTCTGCGACCTGCCTCAATCTGCTTTGAAGATATCCAACCGGCTGATTGGGCTTTAAGGCCGAATTTTCCGAAAATTATTACCGAGCCGCGCTTGTCCATGCCTCTCATTTTTCCCCTGAACTGCTTGCGGTGTTTGGTTCTTTTTGGTGTCAGCATAATAATTTAGAATTACTAATTAACGGCAGATCCAGACTTTAATGCCTATATAACCTGATTTCGTCAAAGACGGTACCGAAGCATAATCAATATTCTCCCTGATGGTTGACAGCGGTATAGTGCCTTTCTTGTAGGTTTCCCGCCTGGCAATTTCAGCTCCGGCTATCCTGCCTGCCAAAAGTATTTTTGCCCCCCTGGCGCCGCTGTTCATCATCTTTTCCAGGGCAAAATTGACAACCCTTTTGTGCGGCAGTCTTTTCTGAAGCTGTTCGGAAATCTGGGTGGCCATAAAATGAGCATTCAGATTCGGCTCTTTGACCGGTTCCACTTTCAAATCAATTTTCAGGGCATCTTTCTTGTCCAAAGTCTTCTTATATTTTGTGCGGAAATTGAGTATGCTTTTTTGAACAAATTTCTTCAATTCTTCCATACCTTGGCCCCCCCGACCGATGACCAAACCCGGACGTACAACGTGCATGGTAATACTGATAGTGTTGATCGATCTTTCAATCTCCACTTTTGTTAAGCCTGCGCCTTTGATCCGCTTGAAAAACAGATCCCTCAGGAAACTGTCTTCCAGGATAAAGTATTTATACTGTTTATTGTCGGCAAACCAGCGGGAATCCCAGGTATTGATAACTCCCAAACGGAAAACCATCGGATTGACTTTCTTACCCATATTAGGCGGACCTCTTTTTTTGTCCAATGGACAATCGGCCTTTGGCCGAAACTTTTTTAACTTCTTCCTTCACTTCTTTCTCTGCTACCCTGATTTTCAAATGGCTTGTTCTTTTTTTATATGAATGGGCCATTCCCCGGGCAACCGGCTGGAATCTTTTGAAAAAAGGACCTTTTTCTATTGATACTTCCCTGATAACCAGGTTTTTTTCGGAGAGTTTTAGATTGTTAACGGCATTTGCTTTGGCTGAAGCAATAGCTTTTATTAAAAGCTGTCCCGGTTTGCCGGCAGTCAGAGATAGTCTGTCAAGGGCTGCAGAAACAGGCAAACCGACCGTCAGTTTGGCCAACGACTTGATCTTTTTCGGCGATATTCTGATATACCTGGTATAAGATGTGGCTTCCATATATTTTTAAGTTTTTTCCAGGACTCTCTTGGTAACTTGACCGTGTCCGCGGAAAGTTCTCGTGGGTGAAAACTCGCCCAGACGGTGACCGACCATAGTCTCGGATACATAAAATTCAATAAATTTATGGCCATTGTAGACGGCAAATTTATGTCCGACAAATTCAGGAGAAATCTGGCTGCCGCGGGCCCAAGTTTTAATGGGCGAACGGTCATCGCCTTTTTTCTGCAGCATAATCTTTTTTAACAGTTTAACGTCAATATAAGGACCTTTTTTGCTTGATCTGGACATTTTTTATTTAATCCTTCCTTTTTTCTTCCTTTTTGAAATGATGTATTTATCCGAGTATTTACCCCTTTTTCTGGTTATCATACCCCTGGCAACTTTGCCCCAGGGTGTTTTTGAACTCTTCAGACCTTCACCACTTCTGCCCTCGCCGCCTCCGTGAGGATGTGAGCCCGGATGCATTGCCGTACCCCTGACACTAGGACGCTGTCCCATATGTCTGGCGCGTCCGGCTGAGCCGATCTGTGTGTCTTTCCAAGTTTGGTTGCCCAGCTGTCCAATTGTAGCCAATCCATTATCTCTTATTTTGCGGATTTCACCTGAGGGAAGTTTTACATGGGCAAATCCGCCTTCCCTTGCCAGAATTGTGGCCATTGTTCCGGCTCCGCGAACCACCTGTCCGCCTCTTCCCGGATGCAATTCAACGTTATGAATTGCCATGCCGATCGGGACGCGGGACATGGGCATGGCATTTCCGACATGAGCTTCGACTTCCGAACCGGAAATAACAGTCTGGCCCAATTCCAAGCCAATGGGTGATAGGATATATTTTTTCTCTCCGTCTGCATAATGAATTAAAGCCAGATCTACATTTCTGTTTGGATCATACTCAAATGCGACCACTTTTCCCAAGACTCCGAATTTGTCCCTCCTGAAATCAATCTGGCGGTAATATCTTTTCTCCCGGCCGCCCTGATGACGGACGGTAACTTTACCTGTCTGGTTCCTGCCGGAATGTTTTGACAGAATTTGGGTTAATTGTTTTTCCGGTCTTTTACGGCTTAAGTTTTTCATGCTGTCTGACCTACCTCAAATAAAGTAATTGTTTGACCTTTTGTTAATGTTACCCTAACTTTCTTAATATCCGGTTGTCTGACTTTAATCCTTTTGCGGCCGGCGAATCTGGTCTTGCCTTTAACTATTTGAGAGGTGATGCCGGTAACTTTAACGTTAAACAGTCTGCTAATCTCGGAAGCTGCTTTACCTTTGGTTGCATTTTTTACTACTTCGAAAGTAAAGACACCTTTTTGAGCGTCGGAAAGCGACCTTTCACTGATAATCGGCCTGACTACGATAACACTGTTTTTCATGATTTAGAGATTTTTTTCGGACTTTTTTTAACCGTTTTTTTTGCTTCTGTTTTTGCAGGTGCTTCATCATCCGAGGTGAGCATCTTTACCGCTTTTTGGGTCATGACCAGTTTCCGGTTTACCAATACTTCATAAGCTGACAACTGGTTGACGGGAGAGACTTTTACGTTAGCCAAATTTCTGCCGGCTTTGACCAGATTATCTGCTTTTCCATCAGTGATCAAAAGAGTTGTCATTTTCTCATTTTTTTTATCAGGCTCCAAATCGAGATTTTTTAATACCCTGAAAAGATCCCGGGTTTTGGGCTGCAGTTCTTCCATTTTGGCAACTACTTTAAGGCTATTCTCGCGATATTTGGCAGTCAATGCTCCGTAAAGAGCAAGTCTTTTCATTTTTTTCGGAAAAGCCAAACGGTAATCCCTGGGCAGAGGTCCGTGGGCGACTCCTCCGCCGATAAAAATCGGGGCTTTGATGTCGCCGTGTCTGGCGCGTCCCGTTCCTTTTTGGCGGAACAATTTCCTGGTGGATCCAGTGACCATGCCGCGTGTTTTTGCTTTGTGGGTACCGGATCTTTGATTTGCCAGATAAATCCTGACTGCCATATTCAGCAATTCCGGTTTAGCTTCCCTGTCAAAAACTTCCTTTGGCAGGGAAATTTTACCGGAAGCCTTACCTTCATGGTTATATAAGGCAGTTTCCAATAATGCTTCAGTCTTGGATTTTGCCTTTGTATCAGTCTTAACAATTTTTTTGCTTGGCATAATCGTCAATCTCCGGTTTTTCTGATCAGAAGCAGTGAATTCCTGCCCCCGGGTACCAAACCGCCCACGGTCAAAATGTTTTTTTCAGCATCAATTTTAACTACTTTCAAATTTTTAATGGTAACCCTGTCAGTTCCCATTCTGCCGGCCATGCGTTTACCTTTGTAAACACGGCCAGGGGTCGTTGTTTGACCTATTGAACCGGGAGCCCTTTCCCTGTCAGACTGGCCATGGGTCCTGGGACCTCCGGCAAAACCATGGCGTTTAACAACACCGGCAAAACCTTTTCCTTTGGAAGTTCCCGTCACCTGAACGGTATCCCCCTCTTTAAATACGTCGGCGACATTGTAACTTTGTCCTGGTTTGGCTTCGCCGGTCAATTCCCTGCCGGTTTCAATCTCTGTTAAAAAGCGGGGAGGTATTTTGTCCAACCCCGCTTTCTTGAAATTACCCATTTGGGCTTTGGTGAGTAATTTGATTCTTTTAGTGCCGAATCCGATGACCACCGCCCGATAGCCGTCTGTCTCTTCGGTTTTAACCGAAACAACCTGACAGGGGCCTGCCGTTATGTGAGTTACGGCCAGCCGGTTGCCTTCCTTATCAAATAATTGTGATTGGTTTATTTTTGAACCCAATATTGCTTTAAACATAAAAAAATTAGCCCCGGAATCTCGGGGCTTTATAAAATTCCCAAAAAATCCGTCAAACTAAAAACTTACTGATGTTGCTTTTTTAGTTGCACAAGTAAAAAAATAAAATAACCCTATACCTTACATTTTGATAGCAATGTCCACACCTGCAGGCAATTCCAAATGCATCAGCGAGTCAATGGTTTTATCCGTCGGTTCAATAATATCGATCAGCCTTTTATGAATCTTTATCATAAAATCCTCACGCGAATCTTTATCAGTGAAGGGAGACCTTTGTACAGAATAATGCCCTTTATCAGTAGGCAGCGGAATAGGACCGACTACCTTGGCGCCGGTCCTGATTGCAGTGTCCAGTATCTTCTGACAGGAATCATCAATGATCCTGCCATCGTAGGCTTTTAATCGGACGCGAATTCTCCCTTTCGGCATTTATTTGGTTTTCAAGTTACTTTATGATCTTTGTGATGACACCGGCACCGACGGTATGCCCTCCTTCACGGATAGCAAACCTCTGGCCTTCTTCCAGAGCTACCGGTACAATCAGTTTGGCTGTCATCTTGGTACTGTCACCCGGCATGACCATCTCTATGCCTTTCGGCAGGGTCACCTCACCGGTCACATCGGTTGTCCTGATATAAAATTGGGGCCGGTATCCTGTAAAAAATGGTGTATGGCGGCCGCCTTCTTCCTTGGTCAGAATGTAAATTTCCGCTTCGAATTCCGTATGCGGTGTAACAGATCCCGGCTTGACTACAACCTGGCCCCTTTCGACCTGATGTTTTTCGATACCTCTCAATAATAGACCGACATTGTCTCCGGCCTGGGCTTCATTAAGTGTCTTTCTGAACATTTCGACTCCGGTTATAACAGTCTTCTGAGTCGCTTTGACGCCGACAATATCCACTTCTTCATTGACATTGATCTTGCCCCTTTCAACTCTGCCGGTTACTACAGTACCGCGGCCTTTTATGGAAAAAACATCCTCAATAGGCATCAGGAACGGTTTTTGCAGATCCCTGACCGGTTCCGGTATATACTCGTCCACGGTTTTCATCAATTCCTCTATGGACTTTATTGCTTCCGCATCACCCTGAAGAGCCTTTAGAGCGCTGCCCCGGATAACCGGAACTTTATCACCAGGGAATTTATATTTGGTTAACAGTTCCCTGACTTCCATTTCTACCAAATCCAACAGTTCCTTATCCTGAACCATGTCTGTTTTATTCATAAAAACGATAATAGCCGGTACGTTTACCTGATTGGCCAAAAGAATATGCTCGCGTGTCTGAGGCATTGGTCCGTCCGGAGCTGAAACCACTAAAATGGCTCCATCCATCTGGGCGGCGCCCGTTATCATGTTTTTAATGTAATCGGCATGTCCCGGAGCATCAATATGTGCATAATGCCGTTTTTCAGTTTCATATTCCGAATGATGGATGTTGATGGTGACGCCGCGGGCTTTTTCTTCAGGAGCGTTATCTATTTCTTCGTACTTTAAAGCTTTAGCCAGTCCTTTTGAAGCCAAAACGTGAGTGATAGCTGATGTCAATGTAGTTTTCCCGTGATCGACGTGGCCGATGGTGCCGATGTTTAAATGTGTTTTATTTCTCTGAAATACGCCTTGTGCCATGAGAACTCCTTTCAATGATAAATAAAAAAGACTCCCAATTAATTTTGGGTAAAAAGGATTATACAACATCAGTTGAGGCAGGCGCAAGAGGAGGTTGACAGGCACTCAATCTTTACCTAATATGGAATTATGAAGGCTGTTTTTTCCTGGATAAAAAACAACAGACTGACGGCACTTTTGGCTGTAGCCGTTTTATATTTCCTTCTGAAAAATAATTCCGGTCTCTTTTCAGTTAACCTCAGAAAAAGCTATCAACCGAATTTGGGTATGACCGAAAGCTTCGATATGGCCGCACCGGAGATGGGACTTGGTTCCCGGGGCTTAGGCAAAAGCATAATTCCTTCTTCAGCGGATTATGCTCCGACTAATAACGCACAAGACAGACTTGTCATCCAGAATTCCGATATTTCCCTGCAGGTAAAAAACGTGCGGACAGCCCTGGATGATATTTTAAGCCAGGTCAAGGCGGCCGGCGGCTATATGGTCAACAGCAGCCTTTCATCTCCTGAAGATGCACCTTATGCTTCCCTGACAGTCAGAGTACCGGCTTCCCAATTGGATGCAACCTTAAATTCTTTAAGGGGTCTGGCGGTTAAAGTTGTCTGGGAAAATTTATACGGCAATGACGTCACCGATGAATATGAGGATATTGACGCCAAACTGGTTACATTAAACCGTACTAAAGCTAAATTCGAGGCTATTTTTGAATCTGCTGTGGAAATCTCCGATATCCTCAGGGTTCAGCAGGAACTGATTAATTTGGAAAACCAGATCGATTCCTACAAGGGTCGGCAAAATTACCTTGAGAAAAACGCCCAACTTGCCCGAATCACCATAAATTTATCAACCGATGAATTCTCATTGCCATACGCACCCTCTGAAACCTGGAGGCCGGACGTCATCTTTAAAACAGCGGTCAGATCATTAATTGCCAACCTGAGAAAAGTAGGCACTCTGGCTATCTGGGCTTTTGTCTACTCAGTCATCATCATCCCCGCGATCTTGATCCTGCGCTTTTTCTTCAGGAAAAAAGAACTTCAGAAGTAAGAAGACGGAAGTTTAACCCCGGGTAGACGGATGGGAAACTGAGGAAACGATTTTTTCAGTAATGTTTTTAGGAACTTCCTCGTAATGTGAAGGCTCCATATAGTAAGTTGCCCGGCCTTGGGAAACAGACCTTAAGGTTGTCGCATATCCTGAAAGTTCCGCTAAAGGTACCAATGCGATAATAATGGAAACAGTACCGCGTTTTTCCGTTCCCAGGATTTGAGCTCTTTTACTCGATATATCTCCGATGACCGTACCCATAAATTCATCAGGAGTCGTCACTTCGACCTTCATGATCGGTTCCAGAAGGATTAAACCGGCCTGTTTGGCTGCACTCTGCAAAGCTATACTGCCGGCAATTTTAAAGGCGATATCTGATGAATCCACATCATGGTATGTGCCGTCATAAAGGGTGACTTTCATATCAACTACCGGGTATCCGGCTAGAATGCCCTTATCCAATGCTTCTTTGACTCCTTTTTGCACTGAAGGAATAAATTCATTGGGTATTGCCGCGCCTTTGATGGCGTCAACAAATTCGTAACCTTCACCTCTGGCTTTTGGTTCAACTCTAAGGAAACAATGACCGTATTGTCCCCGGCCACCTGTCTGACGTATATATTTTCCCTCCCCTTCGGCTTTACCTTTGATCGTTTCTTTATAAGCAACCTGTGGCGCTCCGACATTAGCATCGACTTTGAATTCCCTTTTCATTCTGTCGACCAGAACTTCCAGATGAAGTTCACCCATGCCCCAGATGATAGTTTGTCCTGTTTCCAAATTTGATTTAACTATAAAAGTCGGGTCTTCTTCGGCAAGTCTTTGCAGGGCTTGTCCCATTTTTTCCTGGTCAGCCTTGGTTTTCGGTTCAATGGCCAGAGAAATAACAGGATCCGGAAAAGTAATCTTCTCCAAAATAATTGGCCTTGTCTGTTGGCTTAAAGTATCACCTGTACCCGTTTCCTTCAAACCCACAACCGCTACTATCTCTCCGGCATAAGCTTCCTGTATTTCTTCACGGTTATTGGCATGCATTAAAAGCAGGCGGCCGACCCTTTCCTGCTTGTCTTTAGAGGCATTCCAGGCATATGAACCGGAGGTCAATTTACCTGAATAAATCCGGATGTAAGTCAATTTACCTACATGCGGATCCAATTGGATTTTGAAGGCCAGAGCCGAAAACGGCTCGTTAGAATCAGTTTTTCTCAATTCCTCCTGGTTTGTCTTGGGATTAATGCCTTTGATGCCTGATACTTCCAAAGGCGACGGGAGGTAATCGACAATAGCATCCAAAAGAGGCTGAACTCCCTTATTTCTTAATGATGAACCGGCATAAATCGGCACCAGTTTATAGGCGATGGTAGTCTTCCTCAATACTTTCTTTAATTCTTCCAGAGACGGTTCATTTCCGCCCAGGTATTTTTCCAAAAGGGCATCATCCTGCTCACAAATCTGTTCGATCAGTTTGTGGCGGTATTTTTCCACTTCATCTTTCATACCGGCCGGAATCTCGTCTGACAGATCATATTTCGCTCCGAGCACATCGGTTCCCCAAATCATGCTTTTTCTGGTTAAAAGATCGACAACGCCTATGTATTCATGTTCTTTGCCTATCGGTAAATTCATGATGGCCGGATTGGCTCCCAGGCGGTCTTTAATCATTTGCACAGTTCTCAGAAAGTCAGCACCCAGTTTATCCATCTTGTTAATAAAACATATCCGGGGAACTTTGTATTTATCCGCCTGATGCCAGACAGTCTCTGATTGGGACTGGACGCCTTCTTCCGCATCCAAACGGTGATAGTTATGCCTCTTTCTTTCTCCTGAGGCATCCAGTCCATCTGGGTTGTACCCTCATCAATGTCACCGATCTTGTAGGATTTACCGGTATAATAAAGTATCCTTTCGGTGGTCGTGGTTTTACCGGCATCAATATGGGCAATAATGCCGATATTCCTCAACCTGGCCAAAGGTACGTTCCTGTTTTTGGTGACGGTTACATTTTGTGCCATAAATAAAAAAACCCAACGGTTCCGCTTATCTCCTGACCCATCTGTTATTCCTGAAAATCAGGCAACGGATAATTGGGTTTCTGCCTTACCAACGGAAATGAGCAAAGGCTTTATTGGCCTCTGCATTTCTATGCATTATATCACGTTTCCGGACTGCTTCTCCAGCATTATTGAATGCATCTATCAGTTCTGCTGCTAGTTTTTCCGAGAATGTATGGTATTCCTTGCTGGATCTTTTCCGGGCAGCTTCAATAAGCCAACGGATGGAAAGAGCTACCCTTCTCTCTCCCCGAACTTCAGTAGGAACCTGGTATGAAGCCCCGCCGACTCTTCTAGGCTTGACCTCCATCCTGGGAGAAACATTACTTAAGGCTGTCTGAAAAACATTTAGAGGATCCATATTTTTTTCCTGGATTATTTCCAATGCCCCATAAACCGTTTTCTGGGCAACGCTTTTTTTACCGCTATGCATCACCCGGTTTATAAATCTTGCCAACAGCTTGTTGTTATGCAGAGGGTCGTTTTCGATTGTTCTTTTTTTTATTTTTCCTGTTCTGGACATATAGTATTTTTTAAAAACTTATTTAAGCGGCCGGTGTTGGGGCGGAAGGCATGGGAGCTGAACCTGCAACTTCTCCTTTTTTAGTTCCGTATTTTGATCTTCCCTGACGGCGTCCGTTGACGCCTGAAGTGTCGAATTTTCCCCGGACAATATGATATTTTACACCCGGTAAATCCTTTACACGTCCCCCTCTGACAAGAACAATGGCATGCTCGGAAAGCTCGTGTCCGATACCGGGAATATATGCCGTTACTTCCTGTTTATTGGATAGTCTGACCCTGGCTACTTTTCTCAATGCGGAATTGGGTTTTTTCGGAGTCATGGTTTTAACAAGTGTGACCACTCCGCGTTTAAAGGGAGCAGCAATTTGCTTCATCTCACGGTCTTTGGCATTAAAATATTTTCTCAAAGCTGTAGCTTTGACTTTTTTGGCGGATCTCCTCCTGCCTTTTTTAACTAATTGATTTATTGTCGGCATAAATTAAACTCCGATTCTGGCCCGGTCTTCTGATACCGGAATAAGACGGCCGATTATAACATTTTCTTTTAGTCCCAACAAACGGTCGACTTTACCGGCTAAGGCTGCATCAGTCAAAACCGAAGTAGTTTCCTGAAATGAAGCGCTGGAAAGCCATGACTCTGTATATAGTGAAGCTCTGGTAATACCCAAGATAACAACTTGTGCAGTTGACGGTTCTCCACCACTGGCCAGGATCCGGGCATTTTCCTCCTCAAAAGCTGACTTATCCACCATTTCTCCCGGCAGCAGAATGGTGTCACCCGAACTTTCGATTCTAACCTTGTCGCTCATTTTTCTGATAATCACTTCAAAATGCTTATCATGAATAGGAATTCCCTGAGATTCATAAACTTTTTGAACTTCAGACAGCAGGTAATTTTGCGTTTCCAAAAGATCCCTTATCTGCAATACTTGTTTTATATCCAAAGGACCTGATGTTAAAGCTTCTCCTGCAGAAATCAGGTCGCCTGTTTTGACTTTAAGTTCACTGGTCTTTAATACAGAATAAGTTCTTTGTTCAATCGGTTTAATACCGACACTTTTAATGGTAATTTGGTAGCCTTCATCTAATTCTTCGACTGTCACTTTACCGGAAATTTCAGCCAATGGAGATGAAATTTTGGGCGTTCTGGCCTCAAACAACTCCTCAACTCTTGGTAAACCTTGGGTAACGTCCAAACCGACAATTCCACCAGCATGCCTGACTCTCATTGTCAATTGCGTACCCGGTTCCCCGATTGACTGGGCAGCCAATATTCCCACCGGAGTCCCCAATTCCACAAATTTCTTGCTGGATAAATCTATACCGTAACATTGGGCGCATAAACCGTATTTTAATTGACAGGTGAGCGGTGATCTTACGATAACCGTCTCCACATCTTTCAAAAGTGGCATTTTGTCTTCAGTTATCAGCTCGCCTTTTTTCATGATAGCTTTCTTCTGTTTTGGAGCATGAACATCTTCGGCTAAAACCCTGCTCATAACTCTCAATTCCAGAGAAGCCTGTCTTTTATCACTCCTGTCGAACCTTAAACCATTGCTTGTGCCGCAATCTTCGCTTCTGATAATGGCATCATGCGCCACATCAATCAGTCTTCTGGTTAAATATCCCGCATCAGCCGTTTTTAAGGCAGAATCTGTCAATCCCTTCCTAGAACCTCTGGTTGACGTCACGTATTCAAAAATGGATAAGCCCTCCCGGTAATTGGATTTTGTGGGTAATTCAACGATTTTACCCAATGGATCAACGACTAGGCCTTTAACCGCTGACAGTTGTTTTAACTGGTCCTTGGAAGCACGTGCTCCTCCGGAATTGATGATAATTTTGACAGGATTATCTACAGTCATGGCATCCCAGGTGGCATCGGCCAACCTCTCTGTAATATCAATCCAGATTTCATTTTCCAGGCGTTTCCTTTCCTCATTGGTTATCAATCCTTGCTGGTAATTCTCCTCAACTTCCGTTACTTTTGTTTCCGCTTCATGTATCATCTTTTGCTTTTCAGGAATTATAATGTTGTCAAAAACAGAGACGGACACTCCACCGGCAATAGTGGCTCCGTAAAATCCGAGGTCTTTGAACTTATCTATCAGTTGGGTAACTTCTTCTTTGGAATAAAGATCGAATGCCTTGGTTACGAGGGCTTTAATCGTACCCACCTTGACAGGTTCATTAAAGTACCTTAAATCTACCGGGAGAATCTCGTTTAGCAAAACCCTGCCGACACTGGTTCTTAATATTTTGCCTTCGATTCTGACCCTGATAGGTTGCCTAACTTCAATTTTACCGTTTTGATAAGCTAATATTGCCTGCGGACCGTCGCTGAAAATCGGCAGCTCAGAGTCAGGAATATCGGCTGATGCTTTGGAAAAACTGGTTAGGTAATAACAACCTAAAGCCATTTCTTTGTTTGGAATTGTTATGGGGGTACCGTCTGCCGGCTTTAAAAGATTGTTTGAAGGTAACATCAGGTTTTTCGCTTCGTCTTGGGCTGCCTGTGACAACGGCACATGAACCGCCATCTGATCGCCATCAAAATCGGCATTATAACCTGCACAAACACAAGGATGAATTCTGATAGCAGATCCTTCGATCAGGATCGGAAAAAACGCCTGAATACCCAACTTGTGTAAAGTTGGAGCCCGGTTTAACAGAACAGGATGATTACGGGTGATTTCTTCTAAAATATCAAATACTTCTGCTTCACGACCGTCCAAAATGTTCTTGGCGCTTTTGACATTTGGTGCCAGACCGCGAAGTATTAACTCCCTTAGGACGAAGGGCTTAAATAATTCCAAAGCCATTTCTTTAGGTAATCCGCACTGGGTAAGCTGAAGTTCAGGTCCGACTACTATGACGCTCCTACCGGAATAATCAACTCTTTTGCCTAATAGATTTTGCCGGAAACGTCCCTGTTTTCCTCTCAGCATGTCTGAAAGTGACCTTAATGCCTGTCCGGCTGAAGTACGGCCTGAAGGTCTCTGACTGGCATCAATAAGTGAATCAACTGCCTCCTGCAACATTCTTTTTTCGTTTCTCAAAATAATTTCCGGAGCTCCCAACTCAATCAGATGTTTTAGGCGGTTATTGCGGTTAATTACCCGGCGATACAAATCATTTAAATCAGATGTCGCAAATTTACCTCCGGTCAGCTGAACCATTGGTCTTAAATCCGGAGGAATTACCGGTAAAACGGACAAAATCATCCAGGAAGGATCTATCTCCGCTTTCTTAAGGCTTTCGATTACTCTCAATCTCTTGGTAGCTTTTATTTTTCTTTGTCCGGAAGTATCTTGGGCTTCTTTTCTCAATTCAATAATGGTCTTATTCAAATCCATTTTGCGCAATATTTCCAATAGACATTCTGCCCCCATGCCCACTTTTATAAAGGAACCGACATTATATTCTCTCAACTTGAGATACTCATCTTCGGAAATAACTGATAATGGTTTTACTCTGTTAACCAAATCAAGAATTGTACTGAAAATTTCTTTGGCCGTTGATTCTTCTGACGCGTTTTCTTCAGCCAACATAGTTAATTGCTGTTTTTTACGGTAATCTAATTCCTGCAATGTCAAATCACGAGTTTCTTTATTTTTGATTCGTTCTTTAACACTATCTTTTTCCTGTGAATGTTCTTTTTCAATATCTTCAATTCTCTCTTTATTAATCTTCTGTCTTTCTTCTTTTCTTTTCTCAAAAGCCTGCTTTAAAACATCCTGAGCTTTTTTATGACCTTCCCGATCGACATCGATTACTAAATAAGAAGCAAAGTAAATTATATTTTCCAATGCTTTCGGTGTAATATCCATGATTAACGATAATTTAGAAGGTGTACCTTTGAAAAACCAGACGTGGGAAACCGGAGCGGCCAATTTAATATGTCCCATTCTTTCTCTTCTGACCTTGCTTTGGGTAACTTCAACTCCGCATTTGTCACATATAATACCACGGTAACGAATTCGTTTATATTTCCCGCAATAACATTCCCAATCTTTCGTAGGTCCGAAAATTCTTTCATCAAAAAGGCCGTCTTTTTCCGGCTTGAGGGTCCGGTAATTAATGGTTTCCGGTTTTGAGATTTCACCATATGACCAATTAAGGATATCCAACGAAGATGCTAATGTAATTTTCAAGCCTTCAAAATCAACAATATTTCCGAAATTGCCTTTTTTATCCATTATTCTTTTACCTCCTTAATTTCTTTTTCACCTTCAGAAGCTTCATTCTGAACAACAGTTGAACCTACTTCAACTATCTCTACACCGGCTGCTTCAGCTAACGCTGCCGCCTGTTTTTCTACTTCCTCCTGATTATCGTCACTGCCGATGGTACCAGTAGTTTTTTTAGCATATGTAACAGTACCCGTAGGAATAACATTCAGTCCTAATGCTTGTAGTTCTTTCACTAAAACTTTAAATGATTCCGGAATAGTAGAAGCGGGAATATCTGTCCCTTTTACGATGGCTTCAAAAGCCCGGGCGCGGCCGACAACATCATCTGATTTAATTGTCAGCATTTCCTGCAAAGTATATGCCGAACGATGTGCCTCTAAAGCCCAAACTTCCATTTCTCCTAATCGTTGTCCACCCATCTGGGCTTTACCGCCTAAAGGTTGTTGAGTAACCAAAGAATATGGTCCTGTTGAACGGGCATGCGTTTTATCCTCAACCATGTGAATTAATTTCATGATATAAGCTATTCCTACCACTACAGGTTCCTTATAAGGTTCACCTGTTCTCCCATCAAATAAGATTGTTTTACCGTCAACAGGCAAATTGTATTTCTTGAGTTCTGATACAATTCTCTCTTCCTTTATCGGTTCGAAAACTGGAACAGCTATCTTATATGATCCTTTTTGGGCTGCCCAACCCAAATGTGCTTCCAATAATTGACCCAAATTCATTCTGGAAAGGACGGAAAGGGGAGAAATTATGACATCAACAGGGGTACCATCAGGCAAATATGGCATATCAGAAGCAGGTACAATTTTAGAAATGACACCTTTGTTACCATGCCGTCCGGCCAATTTATCTCCTACGACTACTTTTCTGACTTGTGCTACTTTTACTATTATTTTTTTAATAGTTCCCGGATGAAGTTCGTCACCTTTTTCACGGTCAAGGATTTTAACATCAATGACAACTCCCTTTTCTCCGTGGGGCATTCTTAAAGATGTATCCCTTACTTCTCGGGCTTTTTCGCCAAATATAGCTCGTAATAATCTCTCTTCTGCTGTTAATTCCGTTTCTCCTTTTGGAGCGATCTTTCCAACTAAAATATCATTTGGACCGACATCAGCCCCGATTATAACTATCCCTTTGTCATCCAAATTTGCCAAGGCTTCTTCACCGACGTTTGGAATATCACGAGTTGTTTCCTCCGGTCCCAATTTTGTATCGACTACTTCTGTTTCATATTCTTCGATGGAGATCGATGTAAAATTATCATCTTTTACAAGTCGATCAGAAATAACTATGGCATCTTCATATCCCATACCATCAAACGAAGCGTAAGCGATGATCAAGTTCTGACCTAAAGCCAATTCTCCTTTATCACAAGCGGGGCTGTCTATTATTGGCTGATTCTTTTCTACCGAGTCTCCTAGTGAAACCAACGGATTTTGGGAAAAACAGGTATTTTGACTTGTTCTTTTAAATTTCTCTATCTCAAATTCATAGACTTTACCACTATTACCTTTTAAAGTAAGTTTTTGCGCATCAACATAGGCTACTTTTGCATTTTCGGGTGCAATAATCGTTCTACCCAGTGCTTGAGGTACAACCCCTTCCATACCTGTACCCACAATTGGCGAATCGGGTTTAACTAATGGTACTGCCTGGCATTGCATGTGGGTGCCCATCAAAGCCCGATTAGCTTCGTCATGAGCGATGAATGGAACAAGAGAAGCGGCTATACCAACAACTTGTCTTGGAACAACATCAATATAGCTAATATTTTTAGCGTCAGTTTCCAAAAAGTCACCTTTGTAACGAGCAGCAACTCTTTCTTCAGCAATAAAACCTTTACTATCAATAGGCACACTGGCATGGGTGATATAAGATTCCTGTTCATCATCAGCCGTCAGATAAACGATCTTATTCGAAACTTTAGGTTTCTGATGTTTTTCGTCAAAATTAACCTCTATGTAAGGTGCTTCCAGAAATCCATATTCATTGACTTTGGCATAAAGAGACATGTAGGTAACCAATCCGATATTAGGACCTTCAGGACTTCTTACAGGACAGATTCGCGAATATTGACTTGAATTAATATCTCTGATAGAAAATGAAGCTCTTTCACGGGAAATGCCACCAACTCCCATCACTGTTAATCTTCTCAGATTATCTACCTCTGACAATGGATTTGTTTGATCTAATATTGTTGACAACTGACTGGTGCGGAAAAAATCGTTAATTGTGGCAATAATAGGTCTGGCATTTACTATCTGGCTGGGAGTAATTTCCATTTGAGTTTGTGCCAAGCTCATTCTCTCCTTAATAGACCTCTCCAGCCTCATTAATCCGATTTTAAAAGCACTGTTTGCAACCAGTTCCCCAACTCTCCTTATACGTCGGTTTCCCAAATGATCAATATCATCAACATCTCCTTTACCCTTTGTTAAGCTAATAAGATACTTGATGATACCAATGATGTCTTCTTTTGTCAGAACCCAATTTCCAGGCGTATTCTCGACAGATTGTTTAAGTTTTTTATTGATTTTATAGCGACCTACAGATCCTAAGCTATAACGACGGGTATTAAAAAATAGGTTTTTAAAAAGTTCCTGGGCATTATCCAATACGGTCGGTTCTCCAGGTCTCATTTTACGGTAAATCTCAATTACCGCCTCCTCCTGTGTTTTTGTGGGGTCTTTTAAAAGAGTGTTTGAAATATATGTATTATCCGGATCAACATCGGCAAAAAGTTTTAAAAGTTCTTCATCTGAAGAAATACCAATTGCCCGAAGAAGCGTAGTGGCTGCATATTTTCTCCTTCGGTCAATTCGGACCAGCAAGATATCATTTCTGGAGATGGAAAAATCAAGCCAGGATCCAAAAAGTGGCCTGACTTCAGCTAAGAATAGCATTTTCCCCGTACTGGGGTCGGTATCACCGGTAAAGTATGCTCCGGGAGATCTGACTATCTGGTTGACGATACAACGCTCTACACCGTTTATAATAAATGTGCCATTCTCAGTCATTGAGGGAATATCACCCAGGAAGACATCTTGCCGGATTTCCTTACCGGTTTGTTTGTTTAAAAGGGTAGTTTCCGCTTTAAGAGGTGAATCAAAAGTTAAACCTTTTTGCAGACAGTCATCAGGAGAATAACGGGGTTTGTCAAAATAATATTTACCGAAAGTTAAACTCCAGTTTTTTCCGGTAAAATCTTCGACAGGTGAAATTTCCTGTAGAAGTTCGGAAAGTCCATGGTTGATAAACCAGTTATAAGACTCTTTCTGAACTTGGATTAAATCCAATTCAGGGAGATTATCGGTTTGTTGTCCCCAATAGATTCTTTTGGGCAATTCATGTTTCCGGGATTCAGTTTTAGATTTTGGCATCGGGAATAAAGAAGATCCAAAAACAACAAAATAAGCGTACTTTGACAGCTGTACGCCTCTTGTCTCGCGAATTTACTATATTCTACCACTGGAAAAAATGGTGTCAATAGTCAAGATTTAATTAAACGCCTATACATTATTATATTAACTGTCCATCTCTTCGGTTGCACCCCAATAGCTCAATATGCTAGAATTGGGGTTGGTAAGTATAAAAGCTGGTGGGAAATACCCACCAATTTTTATAAAGTAGGAGTTTTATTATGCCGGCAACAGTCAGAAGTGAATTTGCCCTAGCTTTAAACCAGGTAGCTAATGAACGAGGTATTGATCCTGAGATTGTCCTGGAAACAATTAAAGCAGCTATCCTGGCAGCGTATCGTAAAGATTACGGGATTGAAGAGATTGAAGAATTAGAAATAACTATAGATCCACAATCAGGAGAAGCTAAAGTCTATAAAGATAAAAAAGACATTACTCCGGCGGGTTTTGGCCGGATTGCCGCTCAAACAGCCAAACAAGTCATCCTCCAACGTATACGTGAGGCTGAAAAAAAAGCTATCATAGCTGATTATTCCACAAAAGTAGGAACTATCGTCAACGGTATGATTTTGCGGTTTGACGGACCTAATATAATTGTTGATATCGGTCGTGCAGAAGGAGTCATGCCTCCTCAAGAACAAATCCCTAATGAAAAATACCGTTTAAATCAAAGACTTTCCTTTTATATAGAAAGTATCAGACAGACAATGCGTGGAAATGAAATCATTGTCTCCCGCGCCTCCAAAGGCTTGGTGTCAGCGCTTTTCAAAAGAGAAGTGCCTGAGGTAAATAACGGTGCGGTAGTCTTACGGGTAATCGCCCGGGAAGCAGGCAATAGGACTAAAATCGCGGTCGCCTCGACACAATCCGGTGTTGATCCTGTCGGCAGCTGTGTAGGTCAAAAAGGCGTTAGGGTCCAAGCAGTAATTAACGAACTGGGGGGCGCCGAAAAAGTGGACATCATCCAATGGAGTGATGATCCCAAAATTTTCATTTCCCAGTCATTGGCACCGGCAAAGGATATTGAAATTATTGTCAATGAAAAAAATAAACTGGCTGAAGCTTTGGTCCCTGATGATCAGCTTTCTCTGGCCATTGGTAAAGACGGTCAAAATGTCCGTCTGGCGGCAAAGCTGACAGATTACAAAATTGATATAAAACCCAAGTCAGGTAAGGCAAAAACCGAGCCGGAAGAGACAGGAACTAAGGAAAAAGTAGAGAAAAATTCAACCCGAGAGGTAAAAAGTAGTAAAAGAGATGACCTGTCGGTATCGGATGACCCAAAACAGGCAAAAGCTAAGGAGTCAAAAGCTAAAAAAGAATCAGAGAAACCGAAAGAAGCATGAATAAGCTAGTCTTGCGGTTCGACAACAATGGCCAAAAACAAAAAATCAAATGTGCAAACTGTTTCTGCTAGGCCTCCGGTAGTGGCTGTTTTAGGTCATGTTGACCACGGCAAAACTTCACTTTTAGATACAATAAGAAAAACTAATATTGCCGCCCGCGAACACGGAGGCATCACCCAACACATAGCCGCCTACCAAATAGATGTTCCTCAAACCCTTTTAAAACAACCTGCTTTTCCCCAAAAAATTACTTTTATAGATACTCCCGGACACCAGGCTTTTGCCGAAATGAGAAGCCGGGGGGCAACCGTTGCCGATGTCGCCATCCTGGTGGTCGCTGCCAATGACGGTGTCAAACCTCAAACTATCGAATCAATTGAACATATAAAAAGGGCTAAAATCCCGTTTCTGGTAGCCTTGAATAAAATTGATCTGCCCAATCTCAATCAGGAGATGGTTAAAAAACAACTCTCGAAAAACGGCGTCGAACTTGAAGAGTACGGCGGGGAAACTCCGCTTGTTCCGGTTTCGGCGAAAAACGGCAGCGGTATCGATAAACTGCTGGAAATGATTCTGGTATTGAATGATTTGTTTAAAACAGCAGAAAAAAGCGGTCAATTCCACGGCGTTGTTATCGAATCTTTATTATCCAAAAATAAAGGCATTACAGCCACGGTGATTGTACGCCGGGGATCTCTGTCAATCGGTGACGATTGCGTATCCGATAAGCAGGAATTCCGTATACGGGCTTTAACAGATTGGCTTGGTCAGCCCTTGAAAACTGTCAGCGCCGGGGATCCGGCTGAAGTTTTAGGCTGGAATAAGTTGCCGGCTGTCGGCTCCAGCCTTTACCTGAAAAATGAGTCTGAAATAGTAAAACCGCAGGGGAAATCCATTTCACCTCAATCTCCGAAACCGATAGTTGAAACAACTGAAAATGAATTATTAACGGAACAAATAAGGTTGATCGTCCGTGCCGATACAACAGGTACTTTGGAAGCTATTTCCGTAGGCCTTAGCAGCCTTAAAGACCGGACAAAAATCATCTTGTCAGGTGTGGGCAATATTTCGGAATCAGATGTCTTATTGGCAAAAACCACCAAAGCCCTGATTATCGGCTTTGCCGTAAAACCGTCAGATCAGGTACTGAAATTGGCAAAATCGGAGAAAGTACTAATTAAAACTTATAATATTATTTATGAGCTGCTGGATGAATTGGAAGAAGTTATCGAAGCTTTAAGAAAAGGAGACCTGGTGGAAATCTTCGGCAAAGCCAATGTTCTGGCTGTCTTCAATTACAAGGGCGAAATTGTTTTGGGCGCCAAAGTCACTTCAGGCAGAATAGCCAAAGGAGATCAAATAAAAATCATGCGCAATGATGTAGAAATCGGCAGAACAAAAATCAAATCACTCAAATTTCATAAAACCGACATAACCAAAGCGGAAACCGGTACAGAAGCCGGTGTCGGATTGGCCGGAAACATAGAGGTCTTGACAGGTGATAGTATAATATCTATAGGCTAATTTGACCCCGATATTAAAGGGGTCTTTTTAAAAGCCCAAATATGGCAAACCTTAATCGGGACCAAGTAAATCAAGCGAGAACTCTGCTGGAATCTTCCAAGGCTATTTTAATTGCCCTGCCAGCAAATCCTTCTTTTGATGCAGTAGCGGCAGCTCTTTCATTTTATCTGTCATTATCGGCAGCCGGCAAACAGATTTCAATGGTTTCAGCCACAGAAATGACTGTCGGCTACAATGAATTAGTAGGTGTGGACAAAATCGGCAAAGCGATCGGCAGTCAAAACGGCCGGAATCTGATCATTTCCTTCCCATACCAGGAAGGCTCCATCGAGAAAGTCAGCTACAATATCGAAAATGATACTTTTAATTTAGTTATCGAACCAAGAGAAGGCTATCCCCCCATTACACCCGAAATGATGCAGTACAATTACAGCGGCGGCGCAACCGATTGCATCATCACCGTCGGTGCAAGCAAACTTGATGATCTGGACAGTCTTTATAACGGGAACCAGAGTCTTTTTAATGAAAAACCGCTCATCAATATCGATGTGGCAGGCAACAATCAAAAATACGGTAAAGCCAATATTATCGACACCAGTGCTTCTTCGATTTCAGAGCTAGCCGCCACTCTTATAAGCGAAATGGGATTGTCCCTGGAGCCGGACATTGCTACGAATCTTATGATGGGACTATCTGAGGAAACCAACAATTTCGCCTCGCCCGAGGTTACAGCCGCCACTTTTGAAACAGCCGCACTTTTGCTCAAAAACGGTGCCAGGCAAAAACAATCCCAAGCTAAAACCGGTCAGAATCTGCCGCAGTTTCCCAGGCAGGATCAATCCCAAAAACCTTTTTCTTTTGCCCGTCCCCAACGGCCGTTTCAAAGACAGCCGGTTTCAGGACAGCAGCAGCAGACACAGCAACAGCAGCAGCCATTCCGTCCCAAAACCCAACCCCAGCAACAGCCTAAACAGCAGCAACAGGGACAAAGCCCGTCAGTAAGAGAGGCAGGATCACCTCCGGAAACCCCTCCAGACTGGTTGAAGCCGAAAATCTACAAAGGCTCTACCCTTCTCTAAAAAATTCTCATTGAAATTTTTCCGGGATTAGATTATAATGCTTAGGAAATTAAGGTTTATATATGAATCTCCGCCAACATACAACGGGCGGATTAATTTATTAAATGGCGCTTCCGATTGACGATAAAAAGAAAATTATTGGTGAATACGCCACCAAAAAAGGAGACACCGGCAGTCCTGAGGTTCAAATTGCTCTCCTCTCCCACAAAATAGATAAACTGGTCGGACACCTGAAAGGCAATCCCAAGGACAACCATTCAAGGCGCGGTCTTTTAGGCATGATATCCAAAAGAAGAAGACTGTTAACATATTTGTCTAGCAAAGCGGAAACCAGGTACAAGGAGATCATCAAAAAACTCGATTTATCAAAATAATCCGGAATCTCCCCTGAAAATAAACTGCTTACTTATAATTAATTAATGAAAGTCATATCAAAATCAGCGGAAATCGGCGGCCGAACTCTGTCTTTGGAAGTCGGACGGTTTGCCGAACAGGCCACGGCTGCTGTCCTGGCGCGCTACGGCGACACCATGGTCATAGCCACAGTGATGGCCTCGGCCAAAGAATCCAATCTGGATTACTTCCCCCTCTCGGTCGAATATGTTGAAAGGCTGTACGCCGGAGGCAGAATCAAAGGCAGCCGCTGGGTCAAACGCGAAGGCCGTCCTTCCGATGACGCCATTCTTAGAGCCAGGTTAATCGACAGGTCTATCAGGCCCCTTTTTGATTACAATTACCACCACGATGTCCAGGTTATTATCACTATCCTCTCTGTTGACGGCCAGAATGAACCGGATATTTTAGGCATGATAGCCGTAAGTGCCGCCCTGTCCATTTCACCGCTACCCTGGAAAGGCCCGATCGGAGCCGTCCGGGTAGGACTTGTGCCGACGGAAAACGGCGACAAGGGTTTTTTCGCCAATCCCGGCGACAAAGAACTTGAATTTTCCGATATGGACCTTATTGTTTCCGGCACCGCTGATAAAACAGTTATGATCGAAGCCGGCGGCAATGAAATCAGTGAAGAAAACATGTTTTCGGGCATCAAATTTGCTTCAGACGAAATTAAAAAAATCATTAAATTAATCAATGAATTGCAATCAGCCGTAGGCAAGGAAAAAATCGTGGTTGATCCTGATGCTGACATCGAAAAACTTAAAAGCATCATAAAAAAAGATTTCCAGAAAGAAATCGACGCTTTGGTTACGACCCGGGTCAGCAAAGAAAGGGAAGGCAACGAAACATCGGATCTGATCGATAAAATTGCCGCTACCGACGAGGAATATGACAAGAAAGACATTGAAAAAGCCCTTGAATACAATTTTAAGGAAACAATCCGCAGGAACATTCTTGAAAAAAACAAAAGACCGGACGGCAGAAAAGCAGACGAAATTAGAGATATCGAAGGAGAAGTCGGACTGTTGCCGCGTACCCACGGCAGCGCCATGTTCCGCCGGGGTCAAACCCAGGCACTGACTGTGGCCACACTGGGGTCACCGTCCATGGAGCAGCTTATTGAGAGTCCGGAAGGCGAAACAGCCAAAAGATACATCCACCACTACAGCATGCCGCCATACTCAGTCGGTGAAACGGGCCGAGTTGGTTTTCCCTCCAGGCGCGAAGTCGGACACGGCGCCCTGGCTGAAAGAGCCTTGTGGCCGGTCATTCCTCCACAGAGCAGTTTTCCCTATACCGTCAGACTGGTTTCGGAAATAATGTCTTCCAACGGTTCGACATCCATGGCTTCGACCTGCGGTTCTACTTTGGCATTAATGGATGCCGGTGTTCCCATCAAAAGTCCCGTCAGCGGTATTTCCATTGGTTTAGTCGGGGCGAAAAATAAATACGTTTTGCTCACCGATATTATCGGCATCGAAGATTTCACCGGAGATATGGACTTCAAAGTCGCCGGTTCGGAAAAAGGCATTACCGCCATCCAGCTGGATGTCAAAAATGACGGTCTGTCGCAGGAAATAATTCAAGAGACTTTGGAAAAAGCCCGGACAGCCCGTCTTTATATCCTGAAAGAAATGCTGAAAGTCCTTCCCCAAAGCCGCACCCACATTTCTCAATACGCACCCAAGATCAAAGTCGTTACAATTCCCAAAGAAAAAATCGGCGAAGTCATTGGACCGGGAGGCAAAATCATCCGCCAGATAATTGCCGAAACAGGCTGTGATATCAATGTCAACGATGACGGTCAGGTCACCATCGCCGGCATCGATCCGGAAAAAGTGGAGATCGCCTTCAAATGGGTATCCGGTATTATCAAGGAAGTCCAGCCGGGGGAAGTCTATGAAGGACTGGTCAGGCGCATCCTCTCCTTCGGCGCTTTTGTGGAAATTCTTCCCGGCCGCGAAGGCATGGTCCATGTTTCCCAGATGGCCACCGATTTTGTTTCCAATCCCAACGATGTCGTTACCATCGGCCAGAAAGTAACAGTCCGGGTCATGGAAATCGATGACCAGGGCCGCATCAATCTGTCCATGCTTTTCGGCGAAGATGCCAAGAAAAGACCGCCCCAGCCAAGAAGGGACTCCGGTCCTCCCCGCCGTGACCGCTTCGGTCCTCCTAAAAGAAGAAGGTTTTAATAGACAAAATCAGGGCTTTCTGCTATTATTTACTCTCAAACATGAATCACGGAACAATTATTGAAATTTGTTGTTGCCTTCCGTAACGGAAGCCGGATTTTCTCGAGTTAGAAATCTGACTATCCCTCAAGGAAGGTTTTTTTTGTGAAATTTGCTACCAAAGCCATTCATACCGGCAATGAACCCAATTTAAAAGAGGGCGGCAGCGGCGATGTTGTTGTCCCGATCCACCTCTCGACCACCTTTGCCCGGGCAAAAGTCGACCGGCCAACAGCAGGCTATGAATACTCCAGAAGCGGCAATCCGACGCGGGAAGCCCTGGAAAAAAACTTGGCCGCGCTTGAAAACGGCAAATACGCTTTTGCTTTTTCTTCCGGACTGGCTGCCATGACCAACATTCTTCTGCTTCTCAAACAGGGGGATCACCTGCTTTCAATCGATGATGTTTATGGCGGCAGCCGGAGACTATTCACCAAAGTCTTTGGCGATTTCGGGCTGGAATTTACATTCGCCGATTTTTGCCAGGGCAAAGAAATTCTTCCTCATCTGACGAAAAACACCAAAGTGATCTGGATAGAATCGCCGACCAATCCCCTTCTGAAAATAATCGATATTGCCTCGGTTGCCGAAACAGCCCGGGCCAAAGGCATTTTGACGGTTGTCGACAATACTTTCGCTTCGCCCTATTTCCAAAAACCGCTGGATTTGGGAGCTGATATAGTTATTCACTCCATGACCAAATATATCGGCGGCCATTCCGATTGTGTGGCAGGCGGCGTTGTTGTCAGGGACGAACAGTTGTCTGTTCGTCTGAAATTCCTGCAAAATGCCGTGGGAGCCATACTCTCTCCCTTTGACAGCTACCAGATATTGAAAGGCATCAAAACCCTTTCTTTGAGAATGAAAAGGCATGAAGAAAACGCCCTGAAAATCGTGGACTTCCTCAGCCGTCAGCCGAAAGTCAAAAAAATTTATTATCCGGGACTTTCCACCCATCCGAATTACGACATTGCCAAAAAACAGATGACAGGCGCAAGCGGTATGCTTTCATTCGAACTGGATACCGATCTTGCCCTGTCGGTAAAATTTCTGGAATCATTGAAAATTATCGCCGTGGCGGAATCTCTGGGTGTGGTCGAATCGCTTATCGAGCATCCGGCTTCGATGACCCATGCATCGATTCCGGCAGAAGACCGGGCGAAAATCGGACTTAGCGATACACTGATCAGACTGTCCGTCGGCATCGAGGATGCGGATGATCTGATAGCAGATATAACGCAAGCCCTTGAGGGGATTTAAAATCTTTCCACTGACAGCAAATCTTAAAGCCTGTTATAATTTTACTGATGGACAACCAAACAAACGCCGCCGACGGAGAATTTGCGGAACTGACAAAACTGACTCAAAAAATAAACTCCGTTACCTTACCGCAGGAACTCAAAGAAAAAGCCCAAACCATGATCCACCGGGCGGAATTGAGCTTTAAATACCATACCCAGTTCAGCCAATTTGACGCCGTGGCCGCTTACATTGACTGGATCACTTCCCTTCCCTGGCAATACAAGACTCCTGATAATCTGGACATTAAAAATGCCAAACTGATTCTGGATAAGTATCATTACGGTCTGGGCGAATTAAAAGACAGAATACTGGAATATTTATCAGTCATGAAATTGAATCTGAATTTGAGCCAGATACATCCTGATGCCAAACACAATTTTACCAGGGCACCCATCCTGTTTTTTGTCGGCCTGGTCGGCACCGGCAAAACAACCATGGCCATCTCAATCGCCGAAGCCCTGAACCGGAAATTTGTCAGAATTCCTTTCGGCGGCATGGGTTCGGCCCTTGACTTGAGAGGGGAATCACGCGTCCATCCCGATGCCGAAGTCGGCCAGTTGATAAAAGCATTAAGACGTGCCGGCAGTAAAAATCCGGTTATCCTTTTGGATGAACTTGACCGCGTGGCCGAGCATGCCCGGTCGGATATTATGGGCGTTCTGGTCGAACTTCTGGACCCTGAACAAAATGTAGGTTTTATCGACCATTACATAGATTTTCCCTTTGACCTGTCCGAAGTCCTCTTTATAGCCACAGCCAACAATACCAATAATATCTCAACGGCGGTTATGGACAGACTGGAACCCATTCAGATGCCCTCCTATAATGATGAAGAAAAAATTGTCATCGCCAAATCTTATGTTTATCCCAAAATCCTGGCCGCTACCGGTCTTTCTGCCGGGCAACTGCAGATAGAAGATAATGTTTGGAGTGCCATAGTCAGGCCGCTCGGTTACGATTCCGGCATCAGAACGCTGGAAAGGACTATCGACGGCGTCTGCCGCAAAGTTGCCAGGCAGATTATTGAAAATCAGGTCAGCAAAGTCACCCTCACCAATGACAATGTTAAAAAATTTCTGCCTACCTGGTAATAATTATGCAAACAGAACCCATATATAAAAATCCCTTTGGCCAATTTTTAAGACTGATCCCCCTGGGAGGCATCGGCAATGTCACCAAAAACATGTATATCTATGAGCTTCGCTCAGACCCGAAAACTATCAGCGACATACTGATCGTCGACTGCGGTATAGGTTTTCCCGATGAAGCCATGTACGGCATTGATCTGGTTATTCCCGATATCACCTATCTTCAGGACAAAAAAGACAAGATCCGCGGCATCGTCCTGACTCACGGGCATGAAGACCATATCGGCGCCCTGCCTTATATTCTGCCCGATCTAAAAGTGCCTGTTTACGCCAACAAACTGACTTCGGCCTTGGCCAAAGTTAAATTAGCTGATTTCGGTCTGCAGTTTCAGGTGAATGAAATTGCCGAAGATAGAAATCTGACGCTCGGCCCGTTTACCGTCAGCTTCATCCATGTCACCCATTCCATACCGGATGCCTCCAATCTCTTTATCAGGACTCCGGTCGGCAATTTTTACCACGGCTCTGATTTCAAATTCGACTGGACGCCTATTGACGGCAGGCAGACTGAAGTCGGCAAAATCGCAGCAAGCGCCAATTCCGGCATTGTCTGCCTCTTATCAGACTGTGTCCGCGTGGAATCCGAAGGTTATACCCTCTCTGAAAGAGTCATCGAAGATGCCCTGGAAAAAGAAATCCGGAACTGTCCTGGTAAATTTATCTTCACCACCCAGTCATCGAACATCTCCAGGATTCAACAGGCGGTTGATGTGGCTATCCGCCACAACCGCAAAATTGCCTTTTTAGGCAGGTCGATCGAGAAAAATATCGATGTCTCCCGCAAATTAAATTATCTGCACTATAGCGACAACTTTGTTGTCCGCGAAAAAGACATCCGCAAGCACCCTCCCAAGGATTTGGCTCTGATTGTTACCGGCAGCCAGGCTCAGCCCAATTCAGCCCTGTCCAGAATTGCCGAAGGCATCCATAAGTCTGTCTCGATAAAAGAAGGGGATATCGTGGTCTTTTCCGCCGATCCCATTCCCGGCTATGAAAGCGCCGTTCATGGCCTGATAGATTCCCTGACCGCAGCCGGCGCCAGAGTCGCCTATTCGGAAATCACCGATGCCCTGCATGTTTCAGGCCATGGATCCAAAAGTGACCTGGCTTTGATGATCGGCCTGACCAGGCCCAAATTTATTCTGCCGATCGGCGGCACCATCAGGCAAATGAGACATTATGCCGAACTGGCTTATGATATGGGCTATAAACATCAACAAGTCCTGCAACCCCAGGAGGGGGAAATTCTGGAATTTACCAAAGAAGGCCAGGTCAGTGTTAAAGACCGCCTCAATTTAAAAAATATTATGATCGACGGATTGGGTGTCGGCGATATCGGCCATGTGGTTCTTCGCGACCGCCAGACGATGGCCAGTGAAGGAATTGTGGTTGTGGTTGTGCCCATTGACCAGTCTTCCGGCCGCGTTTCAGCTGATCCGGATATTATTTCCCGCGGCTTTGTTTATATGAAAGAGTCGGAAGGACTGATAGAGAAGGCTAAAAATGTCATTGTCAATTCCCTGAAACTGAAAAAGGGCCGCATTACCGACTGGCATTTTGTCAGACGGCAGATCGAAGGCAATCTGGAGGAATTTTTCTTCAGGGAAACCCACCGCCGTCCGCTCATCCTGACCGTCGTCATCAATGTTTGAAATCCCCCCGGAAATATAAAAAACCCCCGAGTATTCGGGGGTTTCTGGCAAAGATGGATATTTTGTTGAGATAAAATGTTTTAAGGCGGCAGGCCTGTAAGTAACATTATTATGCCGTTATCGTAGTTTCAGCACATGAGAGAAATATCAGGAATATATAAAAAGGGGATAATAAAAAATATGGAAGCTAAACTGAGCGCTTTTGTTTACGCAGGTAGTAGACGGAACCGCCCAGAAGAGCTAAACCTGCCAGAATCAAAATAAAACCCGCTCCTCCCCCGCTCCTGGCCAAAAAAGAAGGTGCCGGAGTCGGAGTCGGTGTCTGGCTGGGCGTGGGTGACAAAGTAATGGTCGGTGTGACGGTCGGAGGCAAAGGCGTGGCTGTGCTTCTTACCGGAGTTCTGGTGACGGTTGCCTGAGGCCTGGATGTTGCCGTCGGTTCGGAAGGTGAATTTGTAGCTGTCGCACTGCTGCCGGTTGGCGTTGCCGTCACCGTTGGTTCGGGTGTTGACGATGGTGTCTCTTGGGCGTTTACACCTGCCGGAAGTAACAGGACAAAAAACAGTACTAATGATAAAAACATCCTTTTCATCTTAAGAGTTTCTCATTATAGCAAAAAAGGCTAATTTATCAAAACAAAACAGAAAATTACCCTGCATCCGGTTCTGTTTCAGTCCGGTTGTTGCCTTTGACTGCCTGGGTGAAAAGATAGCCTGAAGCAAAGCCGCCGATATGGGCCCACCAGGCGACGCCGCCCTGACCGGCCGCTCCCAAACTGCCGACACCCGAAAACAGCTGGATGATAAACCAGTATCCGAGCATGAATGAAGCCGGTATCTGTAGTTTTTGCAGGAATCCGCCGAAAGATATTACCAACGTATCGATTTTGTGTCTGGGGTACAAAACCAGGTAAGCTCCCAAGACTCCGGCGATTGCCCCGGAGGCTCCCAGAGTCGGAATCTCCGATCCGCTCATGAAAAAAAATTGCACCAGGCTGGCGGCAATTCCGGTTAACAGATAAAAAAGCAAAAATCCTATATGTCCCAGAAATGCCTCGACATTGTCTCCGAATATCCAGAGAAACCACAAGTTGGAAATGATGTGCAGCCACCCGCCATGCATGAACATCGACCAGATAAAAGGCCACCAGGTTGCAGGATTGCCGAAATCGACCAATGCAGGCACCAGGGCGTAATTCATGATGAAAGCCTCAGGGTCGAAAGCTGTTAACTGCAGGAAAAAAACGTAAGAGGTGATCAAAATGATTAACACCGTGATGACGGGAAAACTCTTCGACGGATTATGGTCGCGGATGGGAAACATTTAAAAGATTAAAGTTTGGACAGTTCCAGAAAAGTATATTTATAATCTTTATATTCCCCTTTCTTCTGGAAATGCACTTTTTTGAATTCGCTGTAATCGGGAAAGTAGGTATCGGCGTCATATTTACCCTCGACGACCGTCAAGTAAAGCTTATCCGCCATTTTGATCGTCTGGTGGTAAACGTCTCCGCCGCCGATGAAAAAAACCTCCTCGGCATTGCGACTCTCGGCCAGGCTGACTGCCTCCGGGATGGAATGGGCGATAAAACAGCCCTCAGGATGGAAATCTTTTTCTTTAGTCAGAATTATATTCAGCCGTCCGTCGAGAGGCTTGCCTATAGATTCAAAAGTTTTACGGCCCATGACAACAGGATGACCCCAGGTTATCTGTTTAAAGTGGTGCATATCCTCGGGGATACTCCAAAGAAGTTTATTGTCTTTTCCCAGCTCCCGGTGGGATCCGATTGCCGCAATCAGCGATATTTTCAAATGCACCATTTTAAAATCCTCCTACGACCGTGATCTCGCCTTTTATCGGCGGGTGCGGATCGTAACCCGATAATTCAAAATCAGTAAATTTAAAATCATCTATGTTTTTGATCTCCGGATTTAACTTCATGACAGGCAACGGCTTCGGAGTCCTTTTCAGCTGTTCCTTTACCTGGTCGAAATGGTTTTCATAAATATGGATGTCGCCGAAAGTATGGACGAAATCACCTGGCTTATAGCCTGTCACCTGGGCCAGCATCAGCGTCAACAGGGCATAGCTTGCTATATTAAAGGGCACGCCCAGGAATGAATCGGCACTTCTCTGGTATAAAAGAAGCGACAACTTATCCCCTGTAATATTAATATGATACATCGTATGGCAGGGCGCAATCACCATCGAGGCCGAATGGCTGCCTGACATTTCATAAATTGAACCTGCATTCCAGGCCGAAATGATATAGTGCTTTTTCTGGGGATATTTTTTTATTTTTTCAATTGCCCATCCCAGCTGGTCAATTTCTTTGATCCTCCCCTTATTCATTTCGTCATAGGCAGGCCAGCGCCGCCATTGAACTCCGTAGACAGGTCCCAGTTCCCCCCATTTTTCCAGGAATTTTTTGTCTTCGGCTATTTTTTTAATAAATTCTTCATAAGGAATCGGCATCTGTTTTTTTCGTCCAGAGGACGATCGGCCTTTGGCCGAGTCTTCCATCGCCCAGGTGTATTTTTTGTACGCCCATTCGTCCCAGATATGGACGTTATTTTCAACCAGATATTTGATATTGGAGGAGCCTGAGAGAAACCAGATCAGTTCATGGATGATGCCGCGGCTGAAAACTTTTTTGGTGGTCAAAAGGGGAAAGCCCTTGGACAAATCAAATCTGATCTGCCGGCCGAAGACGCTTTTCAGCTTAACACCTGTTGAGTGGGATACTTTCCAGACGCCGTTGTCCAGAATATCCTTAAGCAGATTTAAATACTGGTATTCCGGATGATTTTTGTCAGCCATCGCAGCTTCCATTCTATAAAAGAATATTTCCCTTGTCGATATCAATCGCACACCAGGTGTGATATAGCTAGACACCTTCCGGTATCCTTCAGTTCAGTTTTATCAGTTTGCCCAGTTTCAGTGCCTGGCGGAACATTCTTTTCAAAAAGATAATCGCCAGTGTCAGATAAAGGACGTTTAGAAGGAAACTGATTACCAGTTCGTTAAAATTGACGGTTTCATGACTGATAATCCTCCTCATGTTTTCGAAAACATAACTGGCAGGGACCAGTCGTGAGATGACCTGAGCCCATTTCGGTAAAACCCCTACCGGATAAATCACGGCTGCAAACGGATAAATCACAAAAATAAGCGCCCAGGCAAATGCCTGGATTTTATAACCGTACCGCAGGATCAGTCCGTCGATGATAAAGCCTACAGTCCAGCCCATCAGAATCAGGTTGGCAAAAAAAGGCAGGATATAAAAACCGTTACTCAAAATATTGTATTTGTAGAGCAAAAAAGCCAAAAGCGACAGAAAAGTCATCGTCATCGTCAGCTTGAGTAAACCCAAAAGGACGGTTGCGATGACCATCTCCACCAGACTGATAGGCGTGGTAAAAAGGTTTATCAGGTTACGGTTCCAGGCTTCATCGAGAAGCGGCATATTGATATCACGCTGGCTGCCGATGATGACTGACCAGAAAATAATACCGCCGATGAAAACTGCGACTATGTCAAAACCCAGGTTGTACTGTTCGACATACCTTGAGGTCAATCCCCAGAAAACCAGGTCAACAGTCGCCCACCAGAAAGCATCGACCAGACGGTCGAGATCCCGCCTCCAGGCAAACATATGCCTGACGATTATGCCTTTGACACCTGACCAGTTTATTTCTTCCATGTTTTTTCAGCCGATAGATGGCCGCATTCTGGCGGAAGCCGTTAATAAGAAAAAATCCTGCAAAGTAGGTTTTTCTATGGAAATCTCCATGTAAGATACTTTTTTTTCGGAAAGCATATTCAGAAATTTAGGGATATCAGCCTCGGGTATCTTTACTGTTGTAAATCTGCCGGATACCTGGACCTGCCACTTATTCTCACGCACAATTGAACGCAACCTTTTCAGGCCGTCCACAATCATCATCTCAACTCTGGATATTTTTATCCTTTTGGCCAATCCTTCAGGAGTGTCGCGGGCAATGATTTTGCCCAGATTGAGAAAAATAACACGGTCGCAGATGTCTTCCACCTCGGCCATATTATGGGAGGTGAAGAGAATAGTGGTCTGGTATTTTCTCCTGATTTTCCTGATATGCTCCCTTATCGATTCCGCGCTTTCGGGATCAAGGGAAGCGGTCGGTTCATCCAGAAGCAGAAACCTGGGATTATTCAAAAACGATTTAGCCATATTAAGCCTGGTTGTCCAGCCGGAAGACAATTCGTTGACTTCCTTGTTTTTTTTACTTTCCAGCGAAAAAAGTTTCAGGATTTCCGCCACCCTTTCTTTGGGATTTTCGATAGCGTACAAAAGTGCCTGGACATAAAGATTTTCCCAAATCGTCAGATTCCAAGGCAGATGTGTATATGTCGATGAAAAATTTACCTGTTTCAGGATTTCTTTGCGCTTATTCTCCAGATTTTTGCCGAAAACTGAGATCGTACCTGAGGTAGGCGTTATCAGGCCCAGGATCATCTGGATGGTAGTGGTTTTGCCCGCGCCGTTAGGCCCCAAAAGCCCCAGGATTTCACCCTCATGAATATCAAATGATATACCGTCTACGGCAGTCACTTTTTCTTTTTTTGTTCGTCTCAGGCTGAATTTTCCCGATACGAAGACTTTGGTCAGATTTCTGACTTTGACGATGCTTTTTTTCATGCGAGTATTTTAGCATGGACTGCTGCTCTTGACATTCCCTTATAAATACTATAGGATGTTTTATGCAGAGCCTACTCTGATATAATAAATCACTGCCTATGGCTAAACGCAGACACTACAGAAGAAGAAGGAAATCAATCCTCAAACCGAGAAAAGGCACTATCTTTTCCCTGCTCTCCCTGTTTCTTATAATCGGATCGATTTTACTGACCCTCAGCTTTTTTCAGCAGGGCTCTGTTTTGGACAGTCTGCAATTTACGGCCGACTACTATTTCGGCGTCATGAAATATCTCCTGCCCATACTTGGTCTCACTTTTTCTTTGTCCTTTCTGAAACTCAAAATTTCCCTGACCCGGCCCAATATCCTTCTTGGCCTTCTTTTGGTTTTTTTCTGTTTGAGCGGTTTGACCCAAAGCGGAGTGGTGGGTACTTTTATCTGGCTGATTGCGAGCGACCGCATCTCGGAAATCGGCTCTTTTGTCATGATTTCCCTGATGCTTTTTGTGGGGCTGATGGTGCTTTTTGACATTTCTCTGGCGGAAATCGTCAAAGTCGCCGAATCCGTTTTAGAACTGTTTGAAAAGCTCCCGGTCAAAACCAAGAAAAAAGACCTTTTTGCCGATAAACTGCCCATCCGTCCGCCGCCCGTCCCGAGACTGACAAATACGCCGATTGAAAAAGAAATCAGTGACAGGGAAAAATCCAAAGCGCCAAAAGCTCCTGCCCAACTGCCCGGAACTCCCGGAGATTTGGGATCGTCTGTGGTCACCAATCTCAATGCCTCCGAAGAAGTTTGGGAATACCCGCCTTTATCGCTTCTTGCTTCTGCTCCCGGACAGAAAGCCGACCGGGGTGACATGAAGCAAAACGCCCAAACCATTGAACAGACTCTGGAAAGTTTCGGCATCAATGCCCGGGTGGTCGAAGTCAATTTAGGACCGGCCGTTACCCAGTATGCCCTGGAAATTGCCCTGGGAAACCGCTCCCTCGAATTCGTCACCGTCAAACAGATGCTGTCCAGCGATTCCATGAAGCGGGGCAAGAATAAATTACTAGTTGCCCTGGGACTGGATGTTTCCGGCAGTCCCGTAGTCGGCAACATCGCCAAAATGCCTCACGTTCTTATAGCCGGTACGACCGGCTCAGGCAAGTCGGTTCTCATCAATTCCTGGATCGCATCCATCCTCTTCCGAAACAGCCCCAGCGAAGTCAGACTGATATTGGTTGATCCCAAAAGAGTCGAGCTTACCTTATATAAGGATATTCCCCACCTTTTGACACCGGTCATTGTCGAACCTGACAAAATTCTCTCCGCCCTCAAGTGGTCCATGTCAGAGATGGACCGCCGTTACAAGCTCTTCTCCGAAGTCGGCGTCAGGAATATCGACCACTACAACGAATTGTCCGGTTTCCAGGCCTTGCCTTATATCATTATCTTTATCGACGAACTGGCTGACCTCATGTCCTACGCTCCCGTCGAGGTCGAGGATTCCATCTGTCGTATTGCCCAGATGGCCCGGGCCACCGGCATCCATTTGGTTGTGGCCACCCAACGGCCTTCCGTTGATGTTATAACAGGCCTGATCAAAGCCAATATCCCTTCCCGTATCGCCTTCAACGTTTCCTCGATGATCGATTCCCGGGTGATTATCGACATGCCGGGAGCCGAGAAACTTTTAGGCCGGGGTGACATGCTTTATATCCCGCCCGACCAGGCCAAACCGACCCGCATCCAGGGTACTTATGTCAACGAAGGCGAAATTGCCAAACTGGTTGAATATATGAAAAACAAAAATGTGCCGGTTGAATATACCGAGGAAGTCACTTCCATGGCGCCCACCTGGAAAAAAGGCGCCGGTGGCCCCGCCGGCACCACGGGCGAAGACGGCCATGACGCGTTATTTGAACAGGCTGTCCGGGTAGTCTGCCAGTATGACCGCGCTTCCGCCTCTTTACTGCAGAGAAGATTATCAATAGGCTACGCCCGGGCGGCCAGGGTCTTGGACCAGCTTGAAGCGGAAGGAATTGTCGGCATGGCCGAAGGGTCCAAACCCAGAGACGTCCTGGTTAAAAACCCTGATGAGTTTTTCGCCGGTAAAAACGAACCGGAGCCTGCTGCCTAAATCATTTCGTTTAAAACCGCTATTTCATGCGTACTGTTGGTGAAATTCTGAAAAAGGCCCGCCTGGAAAAAAGGCTTACTCTTGATGAAGTTGAAAACCAGATCAAAATCAGGAAAAAATACCTGGCGGCTCTGGAGGATAATGCCTGGGTGAAACTGCCCTCGCTCCCCTATATCAAAGGCTTCCTTAGAAACTACAGCAAATTTCTGGAGTTGAAACCGGAAGAAATTGTTGCCGTTTTCCGCCGCCAGTATGAATACGATGAGGACGACGATATTCTGCCCGAGGGTATCAGCAAACCTCTCAACGAACCGGTTTTCCGCTTTACCCCGCAAAATATCACCATTATTATTTTCGCCTCCTTCCTCCTTTTGTTTTTCATCTACCTGTCATTCCAGCTGAAAGCTTATGTCAGCCCGCCCAATTTGGTTATCGATAAACCGCAGGAAGGGGAAATCCTGAAAAACGGGAGGATAGAAATTGTCGGCAAGACCGATCACGATGCCGTGGTCGAGATCAACAACAAAAGAATTGCCTTAAACGACAATGGCGGATTCTCATCCAGTTTTACCCTGGAAGAGGGAGTCAATACCATAGTCATCGAATCCATCAGCAAATTCGGCAAGAAGAAAACACTCACCCGCACCGTCTCCGTCGACCCCGCCGACTAAATCCCATCCCCCCTCCGTATCACACCAGGTGTGATATAGCTAGACACATCCGGGATTATGATTGAAAAAGATAAACCCATATTTTTCGGTTGCGACAGTTGACTTACGCCCTGTCAAAAATTAGAATTAAATCTACCATCAAATGATTGATCCGACCCAAATCCTGCTCTTTGCCGTCGTCACCATCCTGACCGTCCTGCTTGTCTTTATCGGTTGGCAGATCTTCCAGATCCTCGGTGAAATCCGTAAAATGCTCATGAAATTCAATACCATGGTCGACGGAGCCGTCAATATGACCGGCAACCTGGGCAAATCCTTTGAAAAATTGAGCGGTTTCGGCGACGGCGTAAACGCGGTCTTCTCCATCTTCAAAATGTTCTCGGGCAAAAAGGAAAAAAAAGATGACAAACGAGAACAATAAAGCCGGCAACTTCTGGTTCGGCTTCTTTATAGGCGGCCTGGTAGGCGCTTTCACCATTTTCCTCTTAGGCACCAAAAGCAAACCAGGTCAAGGATAAAATCATCAGGGAATTCGAGGAAAAGAAAAAGGAAACCACCGAAGAATTAGTCAATAAAATGGATGAAACATTCTCAAGAATAGAAGAACTTCAGAAAAAAGGCATGGAACTGACAGAAGACGTCCACAAACGCCACTTCAAAAAAGACGGCAAAACCCTGGCCTCCTAACTTTCTCTGGCAGCGGCCGCCTCTCTCGCAAATTTCTCAATATCTTCCCTTGATTGCGCAGCGCTTATCTGCACCCGGATCTCATCCTTGCCTTTAGGGACAACCGGATAATTGATATTGGTCACCAGGTATCCTTTGGCAAACAATTTGTCGGTCAGCGCTTTTGTCTTGAAGGGATCGGCAATCAGGACCGGCTGGATGGGATGTACGGAATCAGCGGCCATGGTAAAACCGTACTTTTTCATCAGTTTTTTAAAAAGACTGATATTTTCCTCCAGCTGCCGCAAAAGCTTTTTGCCTTTGGCAGAATCGACCAGCCTGACCGCCGCCAAAGCAGCCCCGGCCACTCCCGGCGAAATGGAATTGGAATAGATATAAGTTGCAGCCGCTTCCCGCAGATAGTCGATCAGGATTTTATTCCCGACCGCATATCCCCCGTCGCTGCCGAAGGCTTTGCCGAAAGTGCCAACCAGTATATCCGCCTTCCCGCCAGTCAGTTCCTCGCAGCCCCGTCCGCTTTCCCCGCAGGCACCCACCCCGTGGCTGTCATCGACGATCAGGAATACCCCTTCCTCAAACCTGCCGTTAAACTGCCTGCAGATTTTCTCCAGCCTGCCGACATCGGCATATTCCCCCAGCATGCTGAAGATGCCGTCGGTTACTACCAATACGCGTTTGAACTTACCCAGATTCTCCTCCAAAACCTGTTCCAAAGAAGCATAATCCAGATGTTTGTATATAAGTTTTTGCTCTTTGGCAAGGCCGGCTACCCTCACCCCGTCGATAATGCTTCTGTGGTTCAGCTCATCGGAAACAATCAGAGTCTGACCCGACAGAAGCGAATCCTTACTCTGTCCTTTGCTCAAGCAGGCAATAACAGCCAGATTTGCCGCAAAGGCGGAGGAGAAAACCATGGCCTCTTCCCGGTAATGGAAGCCGGCGACTTTTTTCTCCAGATCCTTATAAACCTTCATCGTCCCGGAGATAAATCTGACAGCGCCGGGCCCCGTGCCGTACTTTCCCGCTGCCTCGGCCTCGCCGCTTCGGAGTTCCTCGAAAAACCTCAACCCCAGATAATCATTGGAGTTAAAGATTGCATATTCCCGGCCGTTTATGACGGCTTTGGGAAAGAAATCGTCATTGAACTTCTCGATGACCTTCTCCTGCCTCTTGGCCACTTTCGCTTCATCTACCCTTTTCAACTCTGCCTCTAAAACTTTATAAAAATTCAGCTTGGACATAATTTTTTCCTTTTCTATCCCGATTTCATCCGGGACAACTTTTCTTTTAATTTTTCTAGCATCACTGTGGTCATCCTGGGCAAATTGTATTCATGCCGCCAGCCCCAGTCTTTCCGGGCAACGGCGTCATCGATTGATTTCGGCCAGGAATCGGCAATCTTCTGCCTGTGGTCAGGCTTATAACTGCATTTAAACTCCGGCATGTGTTTTTTTATCTCAAGGACCAGTTCTTCCGGAGCGAAATTAATGGCCGAAAAATTGTAACTGGTGCGGACCGAAATTTTTCCCGGGTCCGCTTCCATCAGGCCGATTGTTCCGGTAACGGCATCAGTTATAAACATCATCGGCAGCACGGTGCCCTTTTTCAGAAAACAGCTGTACGATTTATTTTTCAAAGCCCCGTAAAAGATATGCACGGAATACTCTGTGGTGCCGTCCCCCGGCGGCGCTTTGTAAGCGATCAGCCCCGGATACCTGAGGCTTCTGACATCCAGGCCGTATTTTAAAAAATAGTATTGGCATAGAAGTTCACCGGCCAGTTTAGTGACGCCGTACATGGTCGTCGGTTCGAGGACCGTATGCTGTGGTGTCTTGTCCCTTGGTGTGGTCGGCCCGAAGACAGCAATCGAGCTCGGCCAGAAAAGTCTGCATTTATGGTTAACCGCCAAATCCAGCACATTTCTCAGTCCGTTGATATTGATGTCCCAGGCAAGGGGTGGATTTTTTTCGCCTCCGACAGACAGTAGTCCGGCCAGGTGGTAAATCTGTCCCACGTTATATTTTTTGATGATTTTTGCAAGTGTGCTTTTGTCCCTTACATCGCCTTTCTCAAGGGGGAAATCGACCTGCCGTTTAGTCTCGTGGGCCAAAAGGACGACGTTGTCATGGCCGTATTTCCTGCCCAATTCGACAACCAGGTCAGAACCGACCAGTCCGAAAGCCCCTGTCACCAATATTTTTTTCATATTTTCCCTCCTGTTTTTGTAAATAATAAACCGGAAAAAATAAAACCAGACATATATTTAGTCATAATTTTGTGACATTTCATGCATTAAAAAAACCTCCCTTATGGGGAGGTCCTCATCTGCCACTGCCGGAACCCCCCTTTAAAAGAAGGTAGTAGTGGTAATGGTTGAGCCTGCCGATATATCCATGTTTCCGAATAGGTTAGCTCAATTATCACGTCCTGTCAATCCCCTTTTAATTATTTCTTTTTATGTTCTATAATTTCTTCGGTGAAAATAATACTCGGCATACTCCTGATTTTCTTCATCCTGGCAAATTTAATAACCGCCAAATCCGGCCCGGAAGTCGCCTCATCCTCCCCGTCCCTCACCCCTTCCCCTTCAGTTTCCCCCACTCCCGAGAAAATCGATCCGCCCGCTCCTTCTGGCAGTCCGGCCGAAATGCTGACTCCGGAACCTTCCACGACAACCGTTGATGATGCTGATTTAGTCAGAGTAGTAAACGTCGTTGACGGCGACACGGTGAAAATAGAAACCGGAGAAACGGTCAGGTATATCGGCATCGATACTCCGGAATCAGTCCATCCGGCCAAAGCACTCCAATGCTTCGCCAAAGAAGCTTCTGATAAAAACACAGAATTGGTTGAAGGAAAACTGGTGAGGTTGGAAAAGGATATTTCCGAAAAAGACAGATACGGCAGGCTCCTTAGATACATTTGGCTCGGAGAAGAACTGGTAAATGAAATCCTCATCCGCGAAGGCTATGCCTATTCGTACACTTACCAGCCTGATGTGAAATACCAGGAAAGATTTATGGAAGCCCAGCGCCTCGCCCGTGAAGAACAGAAAGGATTATGGGGATCGGCCTGCGAAATTCAACCGACTCCCGTGACTACTTCAGAACCAGGCGGAGATGCTTCCTTATATATCTGCGACTGCAGCAAATCGTGTGCCAAAATGACCTCCTGCGCCGAAGCCCAATTCCAGCTGGTTAATTGCGGCTGTACCGGAAGGGACGGCGACGGGGATGGTTTCGCCTGCGACTCCGACTGCCAATAGAGTCAACTAAACAATGCATTCTCGATATGATAATATTAATCAATGAAAAAACTCCTGATTTTTCTTCTCGTTGATTTAATAATTGGCATTGCCCTGGTTTTTTTTCTGATGAGACCGAAAACTCTGGGTATCAGATATACTGCCGAAGATCTCAGCTCCGTTAAAGCCAAATTGAATGTGACCACGGAAGCGCTGCCCACAAATACCCCTCTTGGCCAGACTTTATTAGTCACGGGAGGCCATCCGGTTGATGCCACTTTTACCAGCCAGGAACTGACGGCACTGGTTGATAACCGTCACAATGATTATGCTTACTTTCCCTTCAGAAATGTTCAGATCAGGATTGTCAGTGACGGCTCAGTCGAAGGCAGCGCCACAGTCAGCTATCAGGATGCGGTCAATTATCTTGTATCCTTAGGGATTGCACAGGCGGACATTTCAGAGGGCGTGAATAAATTCAAAATCCCCAAAACCAACTTGCCTGTCTATTTAAAAGTTTCAGGATCGATTGAAAATAACCAGAGCCTGATAAAAATCCACGGAGCGAAAATCGCCAATATAAGCATTCCCCAGAAATATATCACCGAATACTCTCCTGCATTGCTGAATTTGATCGATGATGTCATTGCGGACAGACAGCCGAGTGTCGATATATACAAACTGGGAGTCGAAAACGGCCAGGTCCGCTTCCAAGGCACCGCACCCGACAAAGAACAGGCAGTGCGGGGAAATTAATCCCCTCATTCATATTGCTCGAAGTATTCCTAAAAGGATCACCTTCCTATGATGATCCTTGACCTGTTGACCGAATTATTGACCGTTATATTTACCGTCGCATTTCCGGTTTTAATAGTTCCTCCGGTTCCGTTTATTGTATTTTTACCGGATGTGGCATAACCCCGTATATCGTTGGTAATATTGCTTGTCTGGTTTATCTTTATGCGCAATATGTTTTTACTGATATTGACACAAACGTTTTTACTTTTTTTGCCGGTTTTCTTTATCGTACAGGTCTGATTAACAGTTCCTCCATCAGTCGACATTTTTCTGGCCCAAATCTGCACGTTTATATCTGTCGATTTATCCCAAAACGAGCTTGAATCGAGTATAGCCAGGAAATTCGGATCCGAAGCTTTGAAACTTCTGAATTTATCATCTGCTCCGGTTTGTGGCGAACCGCTTAAGTTTCGGTTGGATGCGTGGTTATACCAGACGGTATCAGCCACAGGCACTCCGTTTTGTCCGAATTGGTAAAGTTGTCCGCCCATAACCTGCCAGTTTAAATTGTCGTAGTCGGTCTGCCAGAGATTTGCATATTCATCAGGTCCGATCTGAAACAGTGACAGATCGGCATAGGTTATCTTGGTATGAGTGATATTCGTATTGCTGTTGATATCGCTCCCAATTTCCAGATTGCCGCTAGATAAAAGCTGCAAAGAATTGCCAACTAAACTTCCATGGAGAGCAATGTTCTTGAAATCGTCCCCCAGACGGTAATCGGGATCATTTGTCGGACCGGCTGTATTCCAAAGACGTACCCGGTCAACTGTCCATACTTCTCCCAAATTTCCGATAGTAAAATCATCTCCGGGAAACTCAATAAATTCAGTATCGCCAAGAGAGATATTGCTGCGGTTTGCGCCGGCTGCTTCATTTAAATTGGCAGAAGGCAAACCCCTGTCAAATACGAGCGTGGAACCGGCCGGTAAAGCTGCCGCAACAGGTATGACTACCATCGCAGAGAAGACAGTCATTAAAGCCGTAAGCAGTGCGGCTTTATAAAGCCTTCTTAAAAAAGACATTCTTATCACCCCCGATCCTATCTAAAATATACAGCAGACTTTACACAAATTAAAGCACTACAATGTATAATACTTTTGACTATACATTTTTCCCCAAAAAAACAGCCCCGCGATAAAATGCCACGGGGCTGATAAAAAGCAGCAAGCTTTTTAAAATCATTCAGGTTACTCTTGATTGCAAAATTCCTGGAATGCTTTAGCCTGGTCCTGGATGCTGTCATAAGGACCTCCCAAACCTCCATGGGGCTGGTCAGTACCGAACCCTTTCTGAGTATCAGGATTGGCACCCGGATCTTTACCATTGGCGTGCAATCTGGCCAATTGACCCATACAATTCGGGTCACTGGGATCAACGATTCCACCACCATGGGCAAAAGCTGGTACAACGCTTGCCAGTATAGCAGCGCCGGCTATGGCTCCTGCAATAATTTTCTTCATAATTTATTCACCTCCCTTCGTTTATAATCGTCTGCACATAGATGGATTTTTTAAACAAAAAAATCCGTCTTAAATAACGGATTTACGTAATTAAATTATTAAATATAGATATTCATCAATGTATTTAATGGTTTTTATACCATACCAATCGTTAGATTTATTGTCAAGTTATGTAATAAAATCAAAAAAAAACAACCCACCGGTTTTAATCGATGGGTTGCTTTAAGCTTTAAAACCTAGTATTAAATTATTCTTCAATAATCAAATACTATTACTTTATAGTTATACTACCATTATCAATACCTGTTCTTGCTGTACCTACACAACTGCTTTCACCCGTAAAATCACTTGGATATGTATCATAAGATACGCCTGGACCTGTTAATGTAAATCTTACCGTATCTTCATCATCTCCGGCTCTGACAACGAGTGTATACCCTTCTTCACCGTTAAATTTTCCGCTCATGGTTACATTCATTGCAGCTTTACAAGTAGCTTCTCCTGCAAACCAGTTAACGTCTGAAATTTCTGTGGAGTGGAATTTACCACCCGAAACATTACTATTGCTGACATTGTGGAAATTAACCTCAAATTGCCCTTTCAAGGCTTCTCCGATTTCTTTAATATTGCCGCCAAAGCTAATTTTATAGTTATCTTCAACGACTTCTCCTCCACCGTTTAAAGAACGGTCAGCTGGTTTAGCGAAAACGGGGATAGTAACAGCTCCGAGAACAATTGCTCCGGCTGTCGCACCGACTAATATTTTTTTGAAATTCATTATATTTTTCACCCCCTTTCGGCAGGTATTTGAAGGCAGGAAAATTCAGGCAGGAGTGAATTAAATTTGAAGCACGGGAAAGCGTATCATAATTGTAATTAGCTTGTCAATTTAAGCTAAACCATAAAAAAACAACCCGAAGGTATTTTCCCTACGGGTTGTTTAAATTTTTCAGGTAAATCTCAGTTATGAACAACTAGATTTCCACCTGTGATCGGATAATATGTAAATGCTGGTCCATCTATATCTCCATTTTCACAAAGAGTCAATGCAGTCTTTACAGCTGCGGTGGAGGTATGTCCGTAAATATCTCCGTTTGTTCCCGGAGAACCGTTATCCTGAACATGTGCAATTACATAAAGTCCGCTAAGACCCGGAAATCCATCCGGAATTTGCCACATAAACCGGGCGTCATTTCCGCTAACATTAGCACATAATACATCAGACTTATAATGCAATCCGCCGGGATGTTCAAAGTTCTGATATTCTACGTTTCCTTTGTCCTCATCGGCATCACCATAATCAAACGCATTAAATGAAATTTGCTGATTAGGGCTTCCAAGAGTTAAGCCTCCTGTTGCTTTGGGTGCGGGTGCTGCGAACGCAGGAACAGTATATAAAAGTAAGGCTGCTCCGGCAGATGCTCCTATTAACATTTTTTTCATAATTTTGTTCACCTCCTTTCAACATAAAATACCATAGTATTTTTATTAATTAAGATACGGGTAATATGGTGTAATGAATTGATGTGAAAAATAAATAAAAAAACAACCCACCGGGTTTCAGGCCGATGGGTTGCTTTTATATTTTCTTTAGAATGTGTTCACTTTTACGCAGTAATTTGCTCCGGGTGTTAAATAATCACCCCATTCCGGATACGGGTCTTCAATAAAAACCCAATTTGCCGGACATGAATCCTTTTTGGCAATGTTCCAAACACTATGGTAGCCATGACCGTTTTCCCCCGTGTACCAGGCCTGGATTTGTCCGCTATTACCCCTTTCAGTCACAATATTGGTGCCTGTGACATAGGTAATCGGGTCAGTCGGTATGGCATGAAGTCCCTCTTCATAATAGGCTACTTTGTTGGGATTATTTGCCGCTTTTTGCGGATTGTTTGGAGCTGCTTTGACTACGGAAACAGCTGCTAATACCAGAAACAAACTGAATATACCTACAAAAATATTCTTAATAGTTACTCACCTCCTTCCGATATAAAATGCAATGCTATTTGCCTTATTTAAGAATCGGGTAATATGGTGTAATGAATTGATGAGAAAAGAAGAATAAAAAAACAACCCACCGGTTGTATCCAATGGGTTGTTATAAATAACAGAATTTTAACTTCCTGTTATATCTCCTCTATCATTTAACGGCCAGTTGGTCAAAGTATCAAACCACGTTCCATTATTGTTGCCGTTGTAGTAACCGACCGCGGACCAATCCCCCCCTGTCCAATTATCAGCTCCAAAAACAGTATTAAGGAAAGAGCTTGCAGAAGGACAAGTTTCATTATTTACTCCGCAACCTGGGCTTTGATTCGGCGCTGTGGCTGCAGTAACGGTGCGATTCCACTCTGCGTGTAGTTTCCCCGTTACACCAGCAGCAATTGTATTTCCATTATCACTACCGCTTTCACAAGCTCCTGGACTTGATCCAGCTTGACTGACAAATATACCATTCTTGTAGTTCACTTGTAGATTGTACGTGCCGTCATTGTTGAGTGTGAGCGTGTAGAACTTGTCGTAGCTGTCGACTGCCCAAACGTTGTTGCATGTGCCGATATCTTCGGCACCGGTGATAGCAACTGGTCCAACCTTTATTGGGGGTTGGCCTTTGGCTGCAAGTGCCGGAATAGCCAAAGTACCAAGCATAACTGCACCTGCTGATACACCTACTAAGAATTTCTTGATATTCATTTTTTCACCTCCTTTCTTTTCATGTTTTGATTGTCGTATCTGTAAAATCGGCCTAACTTTACCACAGCTAAATTGCCTTTACAAATAGATATGGATTGATATATTAGTCTAAAAACACAAGAAACAACCCACCGCTTTTTAAACGATGGGTTGTAAAAACTTAATACTACTTAAAAATCATGTTGTGGGTTACCGCATGAATTACTATTCCTATCTCCGGTACCACCAGTAACTCCGCCTTCAGCTCCCTGACCTACGTTATCATCTGAACCATCTGCATATTCATCATATCCTGTATCATCATTATCACTTCGGTCAACATCATGAACATTGTCCACTAATCCGTAGTTCCCAAAAAAGCCAAATGCTCCGTGGTCTGATCCGCAAGCTGATGCCTGCGAAAATCCGGGCTGCTCACCGTATGACGGAGGAGCTCCAAAAGCCGGTGCAACTAGGCTTCCAAGCATGACTGCACCTGCTGAAACACCAATTAAAAATTTCTTCATAATATTTTCACCTCCTTTCAACGAAAAATCCGCCATTACAGCGGACTCCTAAATTTCTCAGTTTATATAATAATCAACGCAAATATATACAACGGTCTATATAAAATAGCACTCGGTGAAATCAATGTCAAGTAGGTTTTCTACTTTGTAGCACCAACATGAAAATGTCCTCTTTCACCAATATAGAAATGTCCGCTTTTAGGGTTCAAACTTAACTGGTTATTAAATTAACCAATAAGGGAGGA
>LCFP01000011.1 GCA_000999095.1 Candidatus Gottesmanbacteria bacterium GW2011_GWA2_43_14 | reverse complement strand
TTTCTGTCTTTAGGCCCAAACATATTGCTACCCATAATGAACGCACCAGCATCCAGAATGGCGTCTATTTCTTTTTTATGCTTATGCTTTTCCGGCTCTGCAAACATCCATCGATCTAGTAAGTCTGAATCGAAATTGTCTCCAAATGGTTTTTCGAAACTTTGATTAGTGCCTGCAGTAAATCCATCAAGAGACATTGCCATACCAGAGGTAACTTTTGTTTTGCTCATATTGTTATATTAACAAATCTTCTATTGGAACGCGCAAGAATTTGATAGAGGTTATATTAAATACTAATGGCCAAAGTTTATTTCATGGCTAGATTTAGGTGTGCTCCGAAGTCCACGCAACAATATAACCTGACACGCTACATTGATGAAACTCTTCAAAATATCATTAATGTTTTTGATGATTTTAACTATTTCTTATTAATGAAGAATAGATTACAAGAATTAAAGACTCTAAGACTACGATATATAACTAATACTCAATAACTTCTTAAGAAACGCATATTTAGCCTCGATTTTGGCCCATCCTAATGCTCTTCCTACAGCTTTCCCGGTGCCGCTCGACTTATCCTACGTCCAACTATTATCAGTCACTACCTAACGCGTCCTACTTTTAATATTAATAAATACACAGATAGCTCGTTAATTGCTATTGAAATGATATTTTTTCAAAGTGTTATCAATAAGAGTTAATGAAGATTTATATCTGTGAACTAATGAAGAATGATAGTTAAGTTATGTTCTTGCGGGATTATTATAAAAATATTATTCTGATAAGCTATCCCCTCGTTTAAAATTCTATTTTTTCAATTTTATACCCAGTATCATAGTCACTTCTCCTACGGGATATAAATTACAAATACCCTAACTATATTTACTCATATTGATGTTTAGTTAAACTTGAGTATCGGCTTTATCGAAACCATGTTCTAAACAATACCTGATTACATTCTGTGTCTGATGAATATCCTGAATCTCTATAAAATCCCAGTGTTCTAATTCACCCCAATTATTGACTGCCGGAATCCACAATTTTTTTGCTGTATAAACTTTAACTGCTTTTTTATCGTCTTTCTTACCGGTAACTTCAATGAGTAGATTTATTTTTTCACTTACACTTTTGTTTATTTTGACGACAAAATCCGGAGTATAGAAATGAGATAATCCTTGATGCTCATAGGGAATGAGAAAATTTAACCCCTGATTTTTTACATAACTGATTACCTCATCCATGTCTTCTAATTTTTTGGCTACTCCTTGCTCCCATTCTTCCGTATCCGCCACAACATAATTTATGTGTGATTTAATAGTTTCTTGAACGTTTTTAGTTGTAAGAAAATCAACATATTTAGTTGAACCAATATAGTCATAGGGAGTTAAGATAGGCATAATTTTCTTTTCAGGCTGATTAGCTACGATTGATTGGTAAATTTTAGTTATGGCGTCATCCCTAAATTCGGCAATTAGAAGTAATCCCGGAAACATATTGTCTTTTAAAACAACACTGGTTCTAATATATTCATCGACTATATCTTTCATTTGGGGAAATAACCAATACTTCTCCTGAAAATATTTCTCAATTAATCTACCGGAAAGACGGTAAATTATTTCTTGTGTTCTGATTTTTTTGAGTGAATCCAATGTATGCAGTTGTGAATCACCTAAAATGCCAGCCACATCAACTTTTGTGGGAATATTCTCGATAACAGTTTTTAAATCGGGAGAAAAAGTGGCAGAAATTTTTTCTTCTTTGAAATCATACTTATACCCTTCCAATCTCGGAAATTTAATTTCCAATTGTTCTCTTTCCGGCAATGATTTTACCCTGTGTAATTCTTTTGGAATTGGGACTTTGGTTGATCCTTCCGCATTAATGAAGAAATTAAACGGCACTCCGTAAACTTCGGCATACTCTGCGTTAAACATTCCGGTCTCATCTGTTTCATAACTTATTCTTCTTAAAGCCCGGCCAACTATTTGTTCACACAATAATTGGGTTGAAAACGCTCTTACTCCTAAGATGTGCGAAACTGTATTTACATCCCATCCCTCCGTTAACATACTTACACTTACTACGCATTTTATATTTTCTCCTAATCTACCTTTCTTACCCACTGTATTCATTACTTCTCTCAATATTTCCTCATCTGTAGGTAAATCTCTACCTATAAATCTTTCTCTATATTGCTTTCTAAATTCTTCTATTTCATATGAAAATGTCTTTTTAAATTCATCATCTATTGCTGTTCCGCTTTCTATCTGGGCACTATCAATAATTAAACTATTAGGTTTCTCTAACCATTGATTACCATTCTCATTTCTAAATATTTCAAGATTGCCTGGAATTAGAACTTCTTTATCATTACGTTCTGCTTTATAACCGCTTATCCATCGATAAACCATTTCGGATACTGAGGTGTTGTTGCATACAATAATCATCACCGGAGGCATGGTATCCGGTTGTGTTTCTTTCCTTTCAAGATATATTTGATAATATTTCTCATAATTTCCATAAAGTGATTTAAGTGCTGTTTCCAAAATTGACGGCAGGAAAGGATCTACTCCATAACTTCCTGTCTTTTTCCCTTGTTTTGGTAAGCTATCACGGATTCTCAACCAAATATGGCGATAGTCGGGGATTTCATGGGTCGTATCATCCCGAATTGGAATTCTTGGGACTTTAACAACTCCGCTTTCAATGGCATCAATTAGAGAAAAGTCACAAATAATCCATGGAAATAATTCACCCTCTATATGACCCGAACCTTTTAAGAATGACGGAGTAGCTGATACATCAAAAACGCATCTGATTCCTATTTTTTCCTGAAGCCATTCAATCCCGCTTATCCATACTCTTGCTGCCTTATTATTTTCCTCCGCTTCTGTTCTATCCTGACCTCGTAGTTTCTCACCGTCAATTTTTTCCCGGTAACAATGATGTGCCTCATCGTTTAAGACAATGATATTCTGTTTGTTTTTTATATCCCGGAAAACCCGGTTTATCATTGCTGCTGGGCTTTCTCTAGATGCTTCTTCTTTAACAACTTTTGTTGCTCCATATCTTGGGATATTTCTTAATTCCAATTGATGATAGTTAGTAATAATAATTCTTATTTGTTTTAGTAATTCCAAATCTTGAGATGATACAATATCCCGTTCGACAAAATAGTTAAAAGACTGATTAGGTTGTAAAACATTCAATCTGTCTTTAATAGTTATTCCCGGAGTGATTATCACGAAAGTATCAGAGAAACGTGTGTCTTGAATATATTTGAGTTTATTTAATGATTGCCAGGCTATTATCATTGCCATGACTACCGTTTTCCCTGTGCCGGTCGCCATTTTCATTGCAAGTCGGAAGAGCTTGGAATTTTCTGCCTGATGTGCATCTTTGAGCTGATTAATTATCCAGTTGTCTCCTGACTTTTCTGCCACCTCTATCACATACATTAGAGTTTCAAGAGCTTCAATTTGGCAGAAAAAGAATTTCTTTTGCCGTTCAGGGTTTTTCCAGAATAAAAGAAGTTCGCGGGATACTTTTGTTAAGCCGGGATAATTCTGTGTTCGCCAATCTGATACTCTTGCTCTTAACTTATTTACAAACTCATTTTCCTTAAAAGTTTCTTCAGACCAACCGGATTCTAATCCCTCCAATACTTCCAACTGTTTAGCTTTATCTGTAATTCGGGGAACGGGAATATAATTACCGCTAGGTCTTCTTCCTTCGATAATTTCTTCGGTTATGCCTTTGTTATCGAATTTGAAATATTTCTTTGGTTCTTCATAAGGCGAATTTATAATGGGGCTTGTTATCATATTTTGCTTATCTTCATTACCTCATCACCAAAATAGTTAATTACTTTTATTGCGATTTTACTTGTTAATGGTTTGATAAAAGGTCTGCTAGTTGTTGTATATAGCTGTTGCCACGCTTCTTCGTTTATTTCAGCTTTAAGTGCCTTTTTCAATTTCTCATAGGGCTTGTCATTCCCCAAGAAATACGCGTGACAGACAAAAAAACTTTCACCGTTGTAATTGGTATCGATAAACCATGCCGCAATATCTTCTGTTCCGGATGATCTGACAATACCTTTGGTGGCATCATACATATCTATTCCGTTTATAGTTACCTGAACTTGGTTATCCCCCAATTCTTTAATCGAAATATCCGGTTCTCCAAAAGTCATAAATAGGTTACCTGATCCAGTTTTCTTCAATAAATCACCCATAGATAAATCAGGATTTATTTTGACTTTCAATAATTTCATTTCTCCATAAGGCGGGCCGGATTCCGTAAACGCTGATCCATCGTAAGAAGTGGCTGCAATTACCAAAAGGTCATAGTGTTTAACCGCTTCTTTTGCGGCAGACGCAATGAAATCATCATCAACACTTCCGTATTCCGGACCAACGGCTATTGCTACCCGTTTAGTATGGCTATTTTCTTGGTATTCACCTGAAAGATGGACATATTCGGAAGGAATAATATCAAGGTTTTCAAACATCAGTCTTTCTTCTTTTATTCCTGTCTGAACGCCAGCTTTCAATAGATTATCTTTAACTGTCTGGACAAAATTTTCTGAGGAAACCATTTCTTGTTCATCAGATACCCTATGCGGCGATAAACTTTCTACTGTAAATGGGCCACTTACGCGAGTAATTGTTTTATCTTCAGTTGGTTGGTCATATAAAATTTCCTTTTCTGGATCTTCATTATTAGCAATAGACCCAAGAGTAATATGCGGAACAGTTTTATATTCAAAACCATCTCGTAAATCACTACTATTTTTTAACCTAAAATACGGAAATTTTGCTGTAAGTATCCGTGCTCTCGCTAATGATAAAGCCACCCTAGAAGTATCAATCGTAGTCCATCTTCTGCCCCATTCTTCGGCAACAAATGCTGTTGTTCCACTTCCGCACGTTGGATCTAAAACGAGATCACCTGTATCTGTTGTCATTAGTAAACATCGCTCAATAACTTTTGTATTTGTTTGAACAACATACTCTTTTGAAATTAAGCTAACCGTATCATCCCAATTATTCGTTAATGGGGTAACAGGATAGTCTTCATGGTATCGAATATACTTCAAAGTATTTTCTGAAGAATATATTCTTTTATGTGCCATAAGATTGTTCATTCCCTCTTTAGTTGTTTTCCAATGTCTATTATTTCCACAAAAATACTTTTTTTTATTGAAATCAATTTCATAAGATAAGTTTTCTGACTGTCCGCTCGATACTAAAGGTTGATATAACAAATATTTTGCATCGCTTGGAATTTGTCCCTTTATATCGCTAATATTTTTTATTTCATTATTCTCTAACTGAACTTTATCGTAATAAGTATCCAAACCCGTGTTTTTTTCAAGATAAAGTTGTCTATATTTCATTTTTGAAGAGTCCTTTGCATACCAAATTACATAGTCATAGAGATTACTGATATATTTTGTTTCAAATCCACTAGATCGTTTAAAAGTTATAAGACTAATGAAATTATTACTTCCAAATACCTCATCTAAGACGGATCGGACTAAGTGCACATTTTCATCACTTATTTGAACAAAACATGAACCACTTTCTGATAATAATTCACTAGCAAGTAATATCCTGTCTTTTAGGTAAGTTAAGTAACTATGAATTCCCAATTCCCAAGTATCTCTATACGCTTTTATTTGTTCTGGTTGTCTAATTAAATCATCATCTTTTCCATCTTTAACTTCTCTTTTGTCCATTCTATTTTGCCAATTACTTCCAAATCTGATGCCATAAGGAGGATCGATATAAACCATCTGAACTTTTTCGCGCATTCCTTCTTTCTCTAGTAAGCTGTTCATTACCTGTAAACTATCCCCAAGGATTAACCGGTTACGCCAGTTGTCATTGTGTTTGTAAAAATCGACTATTTTGTTGAAACTCTGATCAGGCACATCCCCGAAAAGTTGGTATTGAATACCTGTATCGCCGCCTTCTTCTCGTAATTTGGCTATTATCGCTTCGGGAGAAATTTTTTCCTGAATGTAGATAGGCACGGAATCAACGTTTAATTCAGTCTTTTCTTCTTTACCGGCCCAAATAAGCTGAGGGTCAAGGGAGGGATCGTATTTATAGGTAGTTTTTTTGGGGCGTTTTTGTTCTGCCGGGACAAATTCGGACAGTTCTTGAGTAGGTATCGATAATCTCTGATCCTGATGTTTATACGATTCTACCGGTGCATACTCTTTTATCTTTTTTAGCTTCTTTGTCCTCATAATTTCATTATATATTTTTTAGATATGAATAATATTACTAATAAATTAGTCTTGCTTATTAAACTAAAAGATATGAAGAAATAGCTTCTTTTTGAGTAATTTAGATATTTTCTATATTTAATTTGAAATCCACTCGATACGTATAAAGAGATATCCCGTTTAAACTCTTTAAGGAATATCTAAGTTTTTCATCAGATTCAAGAATTATTATTGCACCCTGCACCGGATCATTATGTGCTAGATTTTCCCTAATCCATGTTATATACCGTAGAATCTGTCCAACTACTGCATCCGACGTTCTTCCTTTTTTAAGCTCGATTACTAAAAATCCTTTGCCACTTTTAGCTTTAGCCAGAATGTCTATTGGTCCGGTAGCTGTCTGGTATTGTTGGCTTAAAAGGTCATTACCCTCACCGTAAATCAAATCATAGTCTTTTCCAAAAAGAGTCTTATTCCAATTGGCTATAAGAAAATCCTCAAGCTGCCTTTCCATTCCAAAATTAGTTACATCTTCAATGCCATGTTCTTTCGCATCTCTTTCGACTTCTTCTTCCTCGTCGGTTTTACCGTAACTGGCCTGCTCCAACCACGGCCCCCATCCGGATATTTCACCCAATACACCGTCAAGATTCCATAGGCTGATCTGGTATTTTGAAGCCAGTTCCAGTAAAACATTGTTGATTTTTATGTATTTGTCGCCAAAACCGTCGCCTGATCGTAAATGCGGAAACAGATTCAATTTTTTCAGGGCAGCCTCACTTCTTGTGTTCCAAACGCCATATTTATCTGGATAGACCACCATCATAATTGGTGACATAACAGCCCTTCCCATCCCTTTTACCCATAATCCTCCATCCTCGACGAATTTTGTGCTTAATCTTTCCTTAATCGGGATGCTTTCGTTCAGTAGATATTTAAGGAATTTAATCAAAATTTTCATATCGGCGGTGATAATATTTCCTTGCCGGTGAATTGCCTCCCAATGAAGATTGTTTTTTATCAGAAGGAATGATTTGAAATCCTCTTTTGTAAGGTTATCTAGATTTGTGGGTTTAAAGATTTGTCCGTATTTGCCGACTACCTTTTTTTCGGATTCAATCCACCAAGGATTATTTCTTTTTTCATCAATAATTTTTTGTATTAAATCTGTATCCATATTTCATCCGTCTGTTTATAAGATACCACTCAACTGTCGAATTCGACAGTTTAAACTATACACTCAATATCATAATTATCAGAAAAATCATCGCCACCTATTTTATTTTTTTCTTTAATGGCAATTGAATATAACTTTTCTAATTCCTTTTTTGCTTTATCTAAAGTCAACTTTTTCCAATAATCATCTTTGTTTAAAGAGTTATCACTTCTGATTAAATTGTCTAAATATTTAATATAAGCGATGCCAGATCCTATTAAATTATGTTTGTGTCGAATCGGAATAAAACAGATATCATTAGACTTATATTGCCAAAATAGCTCTTTTACTTTAAATTTATTGTCATCTGTAGTCTTGCCGCATAATACAAAACCGGCCACATTCGCATCCGGTAAGTTCTTTACAACTTCGTTAACTACCGACTTTTCTATGAAATTTTTGAAATCATCCACAATTTGAATAAAATTTGTATTTAACCAGCGATCAGATTGTTCATATTCCTCACAAAATTGATCCCAATACTTATTACCAAATCTATTAACTCCGTGGTTGAAGATTATTAGTGGAATTTTTTTAAACTTAAAAATTTTCTTATGAGTATCCTCGAACTTAATCGGTTCACTACTACTGCCGGTTTTATATCGCTTATCCGCGCATACACATACCCCATGTTTACTTAATACGGTAAGAATTAGAGTCATCTCTTTATAGTTTTATGAAAAAATAACATTATCAATAATATCTTCAAGCTTATTTTTTAAGAGTAGCCTTATCAGAGTAATATTTATTTGTCTGACAATTTCTCTAGCTTTTTGGACTGCTTCTTCTGACGATTTGAATAACTTTTTATCATTATTATCAAGGCTGCCTCTATGCACCAAACTACTTCTTATTTTATAAATTTTTGAGATTACTGCTTTTAATGATTTTCTTTTTTCAACTCTTTCCTTTAAATTACGATCGTTTATTAATAATCGTGCAATTTGAGAAGATACTTTATAAGTCAGGCTGTCCGCTTCCGGGGTTGTTATTGCTTCCATGGCTATTACTAAATCAATTAACTGATCGGCTGGGTCACTTCTGATATAAGATTTGTTAAATCGTGAAAGACATATTCTAGTTACAGAATTTTTGTAAAGTAATTCCAATTCATTGGATATTTTTTTCAATTTCGGCAAATCTGAATCTGTTAGTTCATATCGAAGCCCTGGGGTAATAATTTGATATTCAGCAGAAACGGGAAAATTTACCAGCCGGGAGAACGGATCTGGAGACTCAGATTGAATCATAAATACACCTACCATTCCCTCTTTTAAGAGTCGAAAAGCTGTGAGATATTTCTCAGTTATGGCTTCGACTTCTTTTCTTGGGTATTGAAAGTTGTTAATTACTATTCCTCCACTATTTCCCCAATTACCGATATTTCCAAACTTTTCTGTTTTCAGTTCATACACCAAAACAGCTTCGCTTCGCATACCATAGACGTCGATAGCTTCTCTGCTTAAATGAAAATAGTTAAAATCTGCTTTCTCAAGAGTTAGATTTGGCAATAATCTGATAGAGTTTTCCTTAAAAGTGGGGTGGAAGTTAGCTAGAAATATTTTAATCTTAAAAACTTGAGTTTTAGAAAAAACGTATTTCTTATAAGCTAAAAAATTGAAGAATCCGAGTGCAGAAACCAACTTTTCATTTGGAGAAAATGGCAATTCATATTTATTTATGAGATCCGCATAGGTATTTAACAGATCGGTAAGAACTAGTCTAAAAAACATTCCTTTCGTATCATTCTTTGGTTTCGGTATCGTCTTATTTCTAATTAATACTTGGATACAGGAATCAAATTTATTTTTTAATTCTTTTATTAAATCTTGACCAGTTTTTGTTAGTTTTTGTCCGCCTGGTAAATGAGAAATATCGCCATCAAACGAAAACGTAGATTTTTTAAAACGCCAAATGTTTAAAAAATTCTTATCAGATAAGCATAACTTGATAAAAAAATTAATTAACTCTTGGTGTTTTAAATCAAATTCATTATTTTGTTTCATATCTTTTCACTATAACCACATTTTTTACATGCTAATTTCTTCAATAAAAAACCTAAACCTGCCGACTCCAATAAGCGTTTTTCTACAGATTCGGAGGATGAAATAGGCACAACACCTGAGGCCGTGCATAGTCGAATTTTGACTTCATCCCATCCTGTAACATCTTTTTCTTCAATCATGCCCGGATAGCCAGTAAATAAAATTGATACTACTGTGAGTATATTTTTACATTTCGGGCAGATTTTTCTTGTTTTTGCTCTTTTCATTTTGGAAATATGGACTTTGATCTAAACTTTAAATACGCTAAAGGATGTAAAATAATTCTATCTAGACTCGGTTTTGGATAGACTCCTTTCGCAATTACGGAGCTTCTTCCCTCGTTTATGTTCACATAAAGTAGAAAACAAAAGGGCTTATTACTGTATAGTTTTCCGATATTGATACTGTTTTCCCTTAAAAAATACCCAGCTGCGCTTGTTCCTGTCGTGCCTATTCCAGCCAAAATCATTACTGGTATATTTGAGTCTTTGATATAAGTTTTTTGGATAATAGATCCATCATTAGGAGTCAAGCAATCCAAAACGGTATCGTGTCCTTTTATTTCAAGAGTGGCGCCTTCAATTTCTATTCCTCCTACTGAAAACGTTTTTGCTTTTAAACTATAGAAAACAGGCTGACATTTTTTAATTATGGAGTTAGTCTTGGGATTAAATCCGATTGATATTATCGGGGAGTTCCACTTTTCCCAATCTTTAACTAAATTACCTACTTCGACATCTCCAAGTCTTCCCGCTTTACCTAGAATGTTATACATATCGGCCAGACATTCACCATCTCCTTCTGACCAGACCGGATCAATTCTGCATCGTCCTTCAAAGATTGAAGCGTTTTTATGCACCGGAGATGGATTTGGAACTTCTATTGCATATTGGGGATTATTATCAAGCTGATTATCGTTTTTTAAAGCTCGCAATTGAGATAAATAGATTATAATTTTATTCTTCTTTGACAAATATCCGCTCAGAAGAATCTTTAATGGCTGCTGGTTTTCAAAATAATTTAAAGTCCGTCTTACAAATTCAATTGAAAACGGAATTAGAAGAGCGCCAAATATAACATCTTGCCAAATTGTTGCATCTTTTACACCCGTAAAACTAAGCAGTTCGGTGAGTGATTGCCATGACATATTTCTATCCTCATCTTTATCTCTATTTCTTAATAAGACTGTCGATTTCGACAGCTATGCCTATTTTACCATAAAATTTAGTCAAAAGAGCGTCACTACCGGCTGAATTGTTTCTTACATTGCCGGAGTGCTAAAATAGCCGCAACAATAAATATTAATCATAAAAATAAACATGAAAATCACTCCAGTTGCGATAAAAATTACTGATCTCCGGAAATTTGCTGAGGTAGCTTTTCTTGTTGATCGTGATGATTTCCTGCAAGATTTAATTAAGCTCAGAAAAAAATGGGGACTAGACAAACAACTTTTACTATTACCTCCCACTAAACCCTGGTTTACTTTTCCCTGGCAAGTTAAAGATAGCCAATTGGAAAGCTACATCAAAGCTACAGTTAAACTCGAAACTGCTGATGCCAATTCAAATAAAATGGGCAAAATGAGCATCAAAGATAAAAATAAATATCTTAGAAATTTGAAAAAAACTGAAAGATTATTACCATCAAATGATTTCCGGTCCGGTATTATGGACTTAAGGAAAAAATATCGCCGTCCGCCAAATTTTGATCGGATTATTGCTCATTCGGTAATTTACGGAGAGGTAACAAATCAAGATTTTATATCTTGCGAAGCTAAAATAATTTACCCCGAACAGGAATTTCCTCAATATTTCCAAGACACAAAATTGGTGATCGAGCTGTATCCGCCGGTTAAAACAGAAGAAATAGAGAAAATAATCAAGAATGTATTACCAGCTCAAGTTAAAAAATACGAAAAACATTTTATTAGGGGGAATATCGAAGATTATGATACAAGACCTACTATTGTGAGAAATAGAGGTTGGTATTGGTTCAAAAAGAATCACAGTTGGAGTCAGGTATATAAAAAAGCAGAGATTGATATAGGCGGTAATATAGCTTCAAGTAGTGTGCGTGACGCTATCGATGAATACAAAAAGAGGTTAATTTGACGGATTTAGAGATGTCTTAAATCCGCATTGCGGGTTTAACCCTCATATACATCCACAATCGGAATATTTTTTCAATTCCCTTATCATTGCTGGGGCAATGAAAATAATTGATCCCAACAAACTAAAAAGTGGTGATGCTATTAATACAGCCGCCCGGCAGTGGCTGGAATTACTAATGGCAAATATCCAATACAAAATAAATCATAAAAATAAGGAAAAACATGACAGATCAAAACTTAAATAAGTATTCTACAGACAGTATTTCTCTTGCCGCATTCCTTCTCTCTGAGGGCTGTAAATTTTCCGGTCTGGAACGGATAACTCCAACAAAAGTAAATTTCCTTTTTGAAAATTCCCGACAGATACAAACCCTGGCCGATAATTTCTGGAAATCAGAAGTCCTGGTTGAACCCAAGAAGCTCCTCCATGCTTTGAAAGACTTAAAAAGTTTACTTTATCAATTTTTTAACGAAAGGAGGTGAACAATGACAGAAATACAAAATAATGAAGTGCTTGGATTTTATATTGCTGACAAATTGTATTGCCTAAACTGTAAACCAGTTGATATTGAAATTAAATACGATGATGTGTTTTTAAACGGTGATAGATTTCCTAACGTTCTATATTTTTGTGATAAATGTGAACGGGAAATTTAACAGTTAATAAATTTTTTAAAAGGAGGTGAGTTTTTATGGGGAAAATATTTAAAGTCAGTTCGGACGGCGGATTACCGCTAATTCCTGAGAGCGAGTATCCGGCAACATACGAAGGATATGTTGAGGCGCCGGGTTTACCTCATGGCAATGCCCTTCGTCTAAAATTTAGAATCTCTTCCGGAGAGCATGAAGGAACCGTGGTTACATGTTTGGCATCCGACAAATTCACTCCAAAGTCAAAACTTTTCTCTATCGTTACCACAATTTTAGGAAAAGAGCCGGAGGAAGAAGGTGTTGATAGTGATAAGTTGGTCGGTATGCCTTGTGTAGTTGCTGTGAAAACAAAAAAGAATTCACAAGGAGATTTTTCCCGCGTGGAAGAAGTAAAACCGGAAAATAAAGAGATGGGCGGAGATCGGTAAGATACTCCGCCCTTATTCCTGAAAAAGTCCCGCTGTTAAACAAGGCCTTTTCAGTGGAAAAAATATCATAAAAATTTCTAAAACACAACCAAAATGGTTTCAGGCACAGACACAGCTTCGGCAATAAACAGAAACGATGAATGATACTACTACCAATGTTACCCGAAGCTGAGTTTAGCCACGATGAAACAGGGGTTGCGGACAAAAATCAATATGTTGCAAGTCTGTTTTAACAACCATATCCGCATCAAGACTAGAAAAAAACAAGGTAAAGTCTGCGGATTTTGCCAGAAAGTTAAACGATTGCTCGGTTCTTGGTTATTTTTCAATCACCACTGCAAAAGCCACTGGTCAGTTAAAGCTGGCCGATGGGTAATCGATTGGAGAAGATATCGGTGGGTATGCCGGGATTGTGTATTAAAGGTAACTGATGAATGGCGGTTTGAAAGCAAGGCCAAACAGATGATTATTAACCAATTAACTATAGGAGGCTCTATATATGCTTGGGGTAAAAAAACCTAAGGAGATTATCAAACAAAATAGCGGTGTTCCTGATACCGTATCGATACTATCACCATACCCTATCGATACCGTATCACCATAACGGGACAAAAATTATTCTGCATGAGGAATCTATTACGGAAACGTTTGCCCGGTTATTTCAACGTGAGAATAGAAAAAGTCTCAGTAGGTGCATAAAAAGAGGTTTAAAAATGAAACGGTTGAAAACAAAGAGGAAATAAAAAGTTTATTTGAATTAAATAGCTGTTTAACGCAACGGATAGCCTTAATTTCGACCTAAGTATTAACAATTGTAAGTTTACATTACCGAACATAGGTGTCAATAAGAGGAAAGACCAACATATTTTTATTAGATTAAACAGCTATTAAATCGGGAGAAAAAAATGAATACAGAAGAACAAATATTAACGTTACAAGAAACTGCCGCACTGCTTAAAGTCAGTCAGGCTACGCTTCGCCGTTGGATTCGTTCCGGACAAATCCCGGCGTTTCGCATAGGCCGCGCGTTCAGGGTGCGCCTTTCCGACATTGAGAAGAAATTTAAGAAACAAAACGTAATATGAAGAAAAACAGTCTGCATAATCAGATAGTCGAATTTCTATCGTATAAATACGATTTAGAAAACGCTTCTTCAAAAACCAAACTTGCCTATCTCCACGATCTGCTGGGTAAATTCCTGCCTTTTCTTGAAAAACGCAGTATCTTTGATGCTTCTGCTATTACGCAAAAAGACATAGAGGATTTTCTGCTTGAAGTTAAAAACCACTCAAAAAATGGTTCTACTGCAAACATGAATCGGAAATTAGCCTGTATCAAATCTTTCTTTAACTTTTTGCTGAAACGGAATAAGGTTAAAAATAATCCGGCATCTGAAATCAAATCCCCTAAAAATCACTCAACTGCAATCAGTTATCTTTCAGAAGATGAACAGGTAAGACTTATAACAACAGTCAAAGAAACCGCGACTCCTTTTTACCGAGATCGGGATTTGGCAATATTGAAATTATTCCTTGGGACAGGTATCCGCGTGTCTGAACTTATCAATCTGAAAGTCAAAGAAATTGAGTTCCGAACAAAAGGGACGGGTTACATCCGAGTTAAAAGAAAAGGCGGTGATGAAAATCTTGTGCCGGTGAATCTGAAAGTTCTGTTTGCAATAAAGACTTATCTTGGCAAAAGGCAGGAATTAAAACCAGAACAATACGTTTTCCTAAGTAAAAATCTTCAACAAATGCGTCAAAACACAGTTTATTATCTGGTTAAACATTATCTCCACGCTGCCGGTATTGAGAAAAAGAAATGGGGGCCACATATTCTCCGGCATACCGTCGGTGTTACGTTGCGACGGCGCGGCGTTGATATTGCCACAATTCAACACTTGCTGGGACATCGAAAACTCGAAACAACCTCTGTTTATCTGAATGTAGAATCACAGGATTTAGAAAAAGCTGTCCAACTGCTCTAAATATCTGTCCGTCTGGAGGTGAAATATGGATAAAACTGAACAGAAACTAATAAAAAAGATAACTTTAGGAATTGTTTTTGGATGGTTTTTGGGACTTATATTTCTGTTGTCATTCTTATTTGGGAATTTTACAACGCCACCTGTTCGTATAGCTTATTTACTATCGGGATTAATAATCTTTCCCCCATCCTGGAATAAAATTAAAGATTTGTTGAAATTTGATTTATCGGGAATAGTCAAATTTTTTGTGGTAATAGGCATATTTGTAATTACTTCATCCCTAAGACCTTTGTTCCTTTCTGACCAAGAATTAAACACACTGACAACAACTAAAACAAACACTACTATCACGCTGTCACCAACGCTTGAACAAGAAATATTTAAGATTGGCGATGCAATCCAAAGGGGTGTTATCGGTATGAAGGTAAACAGTAAAGTGATTGACTGGCATAGCTCAAACCAGTTCGATAAACCGAGAAATCCGGGTGACGTGTTTGTTGTTGTTAATGTCACTTTGGTAAATCACGGGACAAATGATCTCAGGTTGTCCGGTTTTTGGGATTTCAAATTAGAGGATGCCAACGGAGTGCAAAGAAGTGAGGCTATATCTGCCGGTATTGGCTTGAATAAACTATCCGGTGAATCAATGACAGCTTTATCTCCGGAAGGAATTATTACCGGCGATTTATTATTTGCTGTCCCGGATGATGCAACTGATTATTTGGTTTTGCACTATAAACCGCTTGCTTCTTTTGGAAAACCGGCAAAGATTGAACTTCAATAAGAATTTAATCTTGAGTATTAACAAACGGGTTTGTATTAAACCCGCAATTTTTTACGGTTTGTATTAAAAATAATCTATGAAGTCCTGCTATATCTATGTTCGAGTTTCAACAGAAGAACAGGCTAAATTCGGCTATTCAATTTCCGCGCAGAAAAAATCTTGTATTGAATACGCTAAAAAACTTAACCATCAAGTCGTGGATATTTTTTCAGATGAAGGTGAAACTGCAACCGCCATCGATCGGCCGGGATTTCAAGAAATGTTAAATCAATGTGAAGAACATTCGGTTGACGCAATCATTGTTTGGCACACTGATAGGTTTGCTCGAAATGAAACAGATCATTTCTTGGTAAGAGAAAAACTTAGTAAATTGGGTGTCTGTCTGCTTTCAGTTACACAACCAATGCTAGATGAATCACCGGAAGGTAGATTATTAGATACGGTTCTGGCAGGAGTAAATGCTTTTTATTCAAGAGATTTAAGTAGAAAAACAAAGAAAGGACTAAACCAAAAATGGTTGGAGGGCTGGTGGCCGGGTTGGGCGCCATTGGGATATGAGAATGTGAAGAATGAATTGGGAAAAGGTATCGTGGTTGTTGATCCCTTGAAAGGCCAATTGGTAAAAGAAGGAATTATATTATTCTCAACTGGAAATTATACTGTTAAGAAACTACAACAATGGTTATTTGAGAAAGGTTTGCGCTCCCGAACAGGGAAAACGCTTCAATTCAGTGTCGTCCATAATTTACTGACAAATCCTTTTTATTATGGTTTGATGCGATGGAATGATATGGAGAAAATCGGCAACCATGAACCGTTAATTGATAAACCAACATATCTCCTTAACCAATATATCCTTGCTAAACATAGAGGCTTTATGCTCCGGCAAAGAAAACATGATTTCTTACTCAGGCAATTTATATTTTGTGACGATTGCAAACTCCGCTATACCGCAGAATGGCATTATAACGAAAAGAAATTGGCAAGACGCGGCGGGAAAATTGCATATTACCATTGCGCTAAACGTGGCGGGTGCAAGTCTAGATATGTTCAAATGGAGGAACTTGAGAAACAGGTTGAATTCCAGTTTACACAATTGGAATTTTCACCGGTATTTATTGAAGCTATCAGGATTAAGGCTAAAGAATTTTTAGATGTTAACAGGCAAAATATTACTAAACAAAAAAAGGGAATTCTGAATCAAAAGAAAGCCCTAGAGTTAAAACGGGATAGATTGGAAGATAGATTATTGGACAACACAATAGGCCGGGAAATTTTTAGACGAAAACACATACAAATAGAATCTCACATTACCGCATTGGACGGCAGAATTGCAGAATTGGATCAGAAAAGACAGCTTGACGTGACGTTTATCGATGAAGTGCTGGCATTATCCCGGAATATATATCAGACTTATATAGACGCGCCTGATTTCCTGAAAAGGCATTATATCCGGTTCTTCTTTGAGAAGTTTTTCGTGAAGGATAAGGCGATTTCCAACACCGTGCTATCACCGCTTTTTAGTGTCCTAGTGCGACAAAACTTAGGTTATATTAAGACTTGTAGTGCTCCCCCGGTAGGATTCGAACCTACAACCTTCTTCTTAACAGGAAGCCGCTCTACCGTTGAGCTACAGGGGAATATTGACCTATTAAGATACAGCAAGGATTTTACCATTTACTCTAAATTAAATCCATCCTTTCAATAGACCGATATTCTTTTCCAAGACTTACCTGATAATAATATAAATTAAATTTTATTCAGATAGATTTATGGTAATGAATGAAGCAATTAAAATTTGCGAATTGTGCAAACGGCATAAATGGGGTTCTTTCTGGGAATCACAAATTCCTCATATACCCGGAGCAATTAAACAGCAGACGGATAATCTTGAAAGAATACTGAAATCATTAAGTGACGGGAAGGTCTTTTCCTTTTATATACATAACAGAAGAGAATTATGCCCTTTATGTTATGATCTTTTGGATGGTATCGAATCCGATAAAGACTTGAAAAAGTTTGAAAAAAGGCTAAATTTTGCCGCTTCTGAACTAAGGAAGAATTTAACTTATAGAATCCCTGCAGTTTCCTGAATCCTCTCCAAAAAAACTTTTGGAAAGAGTCAAACCTCATGCACTCAACGCTGATCTGTTATATGCATCAGTTTCCAAAGTGCGATTGTTAAATAGCTGATACCGATGGTAAACATGATTATTCTGCCGTAGAGGGTAAAAATCAGCACTTCAAGAAATTTGGAAAGTGTCGGAAATCCCAAAAATGAGGAAGTAAAAGCTGACAAAACAATTGAAGCACCGAATAATAATTTCAATAAATTGTCGATTCTTTCAGCGAAAAGGTAGGCCGGCCGGACTGAAGTTCTTATACCGTTATTTATAGCAATTCTTTTTTTGAATATTTTTTGAGGTTTACCTTTTCTTACATGTTCCCAAAAATCTTCAAAAAAATCGGAAGCCTCTTCTTTAATTTCCTTAAAATAATTATCAGACATAAATCAATTCCCTAAATTTAATATTCCACTCTCAGGCCGAGTATGTTAAAGGCTCTATTCAGGAAAGCTTTGGCCGGGGTGATATTTTTTCCAGTTTTGATTGAAATTGTTGCCATTTGCTCCAAAGCCTGAAGCGCTTTTGGTGAATTAAAATCATCATCTAAAGCAGAAAAGAAATTCTTCCTAAAAGGAGTGACGTCGATTTCTTTCGCTCCGAAAGACTGCTTCAACCATAGTTGTTTGAATAAATTATTAAGTTCCTCTGCCCGGGTAATTTCATTTTCGTGAAATTCCCATTCCTTGCGGTAGTGGTGCGATAAAAGTGACAGCCGGACCGCGTTGGCGGAATACTTTTCCTTCAAATCGGAGATAAAAACCAGGTTTCCCAGAGACTTGCTCATTTTTTCACCCTGATAATAAAGCATGCCGGTAGGCATCCAAAAATTAACAAAAGTTTCCCTTGTGGCTTTTTCAGATTGGGCAAGTTCCGATTCATGATGGGGATAAATCAGATCTCCGCCGCCTCCGTGCATGTCAATATTTACTCCCAAATATTTCAAACTCATAGCCGAACATTCTATATGCCAGCCGGGCCGGCCATTGCCCCAGGGAGATTCCCAGGCCGGTTCTCCTTTTTTTTGTTTTCGCCAAAGGATAAAATCCAAAGGGTTTTTCTTATCGGGATCTTGTGGGTTCCCGCCTCTTTCTTTGAGAAGCGGCAGCATCTGTTCCCTGTTAAGCTTGCTCAATTTACCGTAACTTGTGTCTTTAACAATTTCAAAATAGACGTTTCCGTTCTTTTCATAAGCATATCCTTTTGCCAATAGTTTCTTAACCAGGGATATGATTTCCGTGATATGGTCAGTTGCTCTGGGATAAAAATCCGGCTGCCTGACGTTCAGCCACCTTAGATCATCCAAAAATCGTGCGAAGTTTACTTCGGCCAATTTTCGCCAGGGCTGGCCTGATGCTTTCGCTTTTCTTAAAATATCATCATCGATATCTGTCACATTCTGAATATATGTCACCTGGATACCTGTAAATTCCAGATATCTGATTATCAAATCGAATGAAACATAAGTAAATGCATGACCCAAATGGGTAATATCGTATGGAGTGACACCGCAAACATAAACCGTCACACGTTTTTTGAATGTAAAGTTTTTTTTCCTGCCGGATAGAGAATCATAAACAGTTAAATCAGGCACAACTTATATTATAATTCATCAAGTGGAATTGACACCCGGAAGAAAAGGGAATATTGTATGAGTGGGTTCTTTCATTCCCGAAAAAAAATAAAGTCCATCCTGCCTTTTTCCTAAGTATTTATAACTTATATCAGACATACTTCGTATGTTAAAAACCTATAGTGCACCGATGGCGCTATTTTTGACATTTTTATCGGTCATCTTATGTACGATTACAAGAATTCTGCTTATTCCTTTTATAGGCGGTCAATTCCCGTATCTGATTTTTTTTCCGGCCATATTTATTGCCGCAGGTTATGGAGGATTTTTTTACGGATTTCTATCAACCGTCTTATGCCTGATAATGATAAAAAGTTATATTATTCCGTATACTCTGACCGACGGAGTTGCCTCATATGCCGATGAAATTGGCATGCTTTTTTTCCTGGTAATCGGGATCCAGGTCAGTTGGTTTCTAAGCAAGTTCCGCGATTCCAAACAAGAATTGAGAAAATTTTACAGCGCAGTTGAGCAGGCTGAACTGGCTATTTTTATTACCGATAAAAAAGGCATTATTGAATATATTAACCCAGCTTTTGAAAAAATAACCCAATACAGCAGGCAGGAGGTAATAGGCAATTCACCGAGAATAATAAAGTCAGGCAAACATGACAGGGATTTTTATAATAACTTGTGGAAAACAATCACCGGAGGCGAAACATTCCAGGATACAATGATCAACAAGAAGAAAAACGGTCAGCTGTTTTATGTCGCCCATTCCATAACTCCCATTAAAGACAATCTGGGCAACATCCGTTACTTTGTCGGAATCTGGAGAGACATTACCGAACAAAAAGAAATAGAAAACCGGAAAGATGAATTTATTTCCATCGCATCCCATGAACTGAAAACCCCGCTTACCTCAATTAAGGGATATGTTCAGATCATTCGGGAAAAGTTAAAGAATGACAAACCAAGCCAATTTAAAACCTATATTAGCAGGATGGATACCCAGGTTAATTTTATGACTGATTTAGTTTATGAACTTTTGGATGTCACCAGAATCCAGGCAGGTAAGTTAACGTTAAATAAACATTCTTTCAGTTTAAACAACTTAATCAGAGAGACTGTCCGTGACATGAAAATAACTACCAAAACAAAAATCGATTATGTTAACGGAAAACCCGTTAGAATAACTGCCGATAAAGACCGGCTGGCGCAAGTCTTAAAAAATCTGATCAGTAATGCCATTAAATATTCCCATAAAGGTAAAAAAATTGTCATCAGTAGCGATATTCAGGACGGACAGGCATTAATTTCTGTCCGCGACTTCGGTATCGGAATCCCGGTAGAGGAACAGCAAAAAATCTTCGGGCGCTTTTATCAGATTAAAAAAAACAGGATAAAAGGAGATGCGAGTTTCGGCATCGGACTTTATATTTCAGATGATATCATCAAACAACACGGAGGCAGAATACAAGTGGCAAGTACTCCGGGGAAGGGATCAGAATTCACCATATTTTTGCCTTTGACTTCCAACGGGCAAAAGAAGAAAATATAAAGTAATTTTTTAATGTGCGGAAGCTATACGATTGTTCCGGGAGAAAATTTTTATAAGAGATTCGGTACGGAGAACAGGCTGGCAAGGCTCAGATCGAGCTATAACATCAAACCCGGTTTTTTTATGCCTGTTGTCACTACGAACGAAAGTAAACGCCGTGTCTCTTTGATGAAATGGGGCCTTATTCCCTCGTGGGCTAAGGAACCGGCCATCGGGTACAAAATGATCAATGCCAGGTCGGAAACCATTAATGAAAAAGTTTCTTATCGGATACCGTTTAAAAAACAGCGCTGCCTGGTGCCCGCCAGCGGTTTTTATGAATGGAAAAAAACCGGAAAAGAAAAAATCCCCTATTACCTGAAGTTAAAATCCGAAAATCTGTTTTCCTTCGCCGGACTATTTGACGTCTGGAAAGATGAGGAAGGGAAAGAGATTTTCAGTTATACCATTATTACCACGGAACCGAATCCGCTGGTTGCGCCTATCCATAACCGCATGCCGGCTATACTGGAAGAGAAGAATGAGGAAAAATGGCTGGAAGAATCTGCCGCAACTAACAAGCTGCTTGATTTTCTGAAGCCTTTTCCGGAAAATGAAATGGAAGCTTATCCGGTATCAAGAGCGGTAAATTATGCAGAAAACAACAGCGAAGACTTGATCAAACCGGAGAGGGATAACAGTCAGCCGAAACTTTTTTAAATGCCTAAAACCAATCTTAAACATTTCAAAAAAAATTCGGATAAATTATCTGAAAAAGACCAGGAAATCATCCGTAAATTGGATCTGATTTACCGTGCCGCTGATAATATCCATCCTTCAATTCCCAAACTGGCTATCAGGAGTTTTTTCCGCGGTATTTTCTATGCATTCGGAGCCACCATCGGCTTTTCGATTATTGTCGGAGTGATAACTTATATCTTGAGACTCCTGAATATCCTGCCTTCAGTACAATCAATTATTGAAGGCATGCAGCTCGACCAGCCCTTCCCCACACCGTAAGTTGTGATACACTTTCAAATGTGAAGAAAATTATAATCTGTTGCCTCATGGCAATTTTCTTGTTATTTTTTTCTAAAGTAACATCCGCCCAGGATAATTCTGTTACTCTTCATTTTTTCTCGGCCGAAGGTTGTCCTCACTGTGCCAAAGAAAAAATTTTCCTTGAAAAATTGAAGGTAAAATACCCGGGTCTTGTCACGCGGGAATATGAAATCACCAAAAACAGAGACAATCTTATTTTGCTGACGCGTGTCGGCGATCGGCTTTTTGCCGATGTCTCAGGAGTACCATTTACCGTAGTCTGCAAAAATTATATCGCCGGTTACGGCAGTGACGAAACAACAGGTGCCGTTATCGAATCCTATATCAGCAAAGCGGCCGGCTGTGAAGATATTGTCGAAAGCCTCAACCAAAACAACAAAACCGGGGAAATTCAAAAATCAGCCGGTCCGGAAATTCCGGAAAAAATTACTGTCCCCTTTTTCGGATCTCTCGTTATCCGGGATCTCTCGCTTCCTGCTTTTACGTTTGCGGTGGCTTTTTTGGACGGTTTCAACCCCTGCGCCATGTGGGTTTTGCTTTTTTTGATTTCACTTTTGTTGGGTCTTAAAAACCGGCTGAGAATGTTTACCCTGGGTTTTACTTTTATCGCGGCCTCGGGTGCCGTCTATTTTCTCTTCCTGTCAGCCTGGCTTAATTTATTTCTGTTTCTTGGATACGTTGTTTGGATAAGATATCTGGTCGGTTTGGTTGCCCTCACATCCGGAGGTTATTATCTGTACGACTGGTACGTCAATAAATCGGGCTTATGCAAGGTTGCGGGCGGGGGAAAGAAACGCCAGGTCTTTGAAAGATTAAAAAAAATCACTCACTCCGGCAACTTTTTTCTGGCCATAATCGGTATCATTGCCCTGGCTTTTGCTGTCAATCTGATCGAGCTTATCTGTTCGGCCGGGCTGCCTGCTGTCTACACTAAAGTATTATCCATGTCAGCCTTGCCTTCCTGGAAATATTACGGCTATCTGCTTTTTTACATTTTTATATTCATGCTGGACGATCTGATAGTTTTTACCGGAGCCATGTTAACTTTGCATGCCTTCGGTTTAAACACAAAGTACGCCCGCTATTCCCATTTTTTCGGAGGTATCATAATGCTAACCATCGGACTTCTTATGCTGTTTAAACCGGAACTGCTGATGTTCGGATAAATTATTTATTGGAGGCGTACAGCATCGGATAACGATTTTTGACCGGGGAAATCCGTTCTTAATTTTTCGATATCCTCCTTTTCCAACTGCCAGCCGAGACTGCCCAGATTTTCCTCAAGATGCCTCCTATTGACCATTTTGGCGAGAGTTATGACGTTTTTTTGGCAGACAAGCCAATTAATGGCAATCTGGACTGCGGTTTTTTTATATTTCAGACATATTCCATCAAGAATCGGGTTGGCGAATTTGCCCAGAATCCCTTTCTCTACCGGCCGCCAGGCAACCAGAAAAATATCGTGTTTTTGGCAGTATTCCAAAAGCTTTGATTTTTCCGGTTCACGGTAAATGAGGTTGTAATGGACCTGATTGGCCACTATTTTATTTTGGGTGACTTTTTGAGCTGCGGCCAAAGAGTCGACGGAAAAATTGCTGACACCGATATTTTTTATGAGTCCCTCTTTCTTCAGCATGTCCATGGCTCTCATCGTTTCAGCAATCGGAATGGCATGATTGGGCATATGAATCAGGTAGAGGTCAAGATAATCAGTCCTCAGCCTCTTTAGGCTTCCTTCGGCTGATTTTAAAACATCTTCATATTTGAGATGATTCGGCCAGACTTTAGATACCAAAAAGAGTTTTTCCCGCTTATAATTTTTGATTGCCGCCCCTATTATTTCTTCCGCATGTCCCTCCGCATACCTTTCGGCCGTATCGATGTGCACAATTCCCTCTTCAATGGCACGGATTAAACCGGCAGTCTGGCCCCGGTCATCATTTAAATGATTCCTTCTGGTATCACCCCCGATTTGCCAGGTACCGAAACCGAAAACCGGCATGGAAAAACCACTATTTAATTTTTTATCGGGAATTCTCATAGAAGAGATAGAAACTTACTCCAAATAATCCTTTAACTTCTTGCTTCTTGATGGGTGGCGCAATTTACGCAGGGCTTTAGCCTCAATTTGCCGGATTCTCTCGCGGGTCACTCCGAATTCCACACCGACTTCCTCGAGAGTTCTCGGTCTGCCGTCTTCCAGACCGAATCTTAATATGAGGACTCTTTTTTCCCGGTCGCTCAATGTCATGAGCACTTCTTCAAGATGCTCTTTTAAAAGCTCACGGGAAGCAGCATCATAAGGAGAAGGCTGAGTGGTATCCTGGATAAAATCTCCTAAAAGTGAATCCTCGTCATCGCCTACCGGAGTCGCGAGTGATGTCGGCTCCTGGGAGACTTTCATTATTTCCCTTACTTTGGATACGTCAATCTGCATGGCTTCACCGATTTCTTCGGGAGTCGGTTCGCGGCCCAGCTCCTGCATCAGTCTTCTTGACAGTTTCAGAAATCGATTTATTGTCTCCACCATGTGTACCGGAATCCTGATAGTTCTGGCCTGGTCAGCAATAGCCCTGGTGATGGCCTGTCTGATCCACCAGGTAGCGTAGGTTGAAAATTTATAGCCTTTGCGCCAGTCGTATTTCTCGACAGCGCGGATAAGTCCCTGGTTGCCTTCCTGGATCAGATCAAGCAAAGACAAGCCGCGCCCGATATATTTTTTGGCGATCGAGACGACCAGTCGCAAATTTGATTCTATCAGTTTCTGTTTGGCTGCCCGGTCGCCTTTCTCATACCTTTTGGCCAGGCTTATTTCGTCGGCAAATTTTAAAAGCGGCGTGCGGCCGATTTCCTTTAGATACATTCTGACCGGATCGGAAATACCGCCTTCATGGATGACTGCCAGAGATTCTAACTCTTTTTCCAGTTCCGAAACCGTCTTTTGCGCTTCTTTTTCTTCCTCGTCGGACAGATTTTCAAAAACGTCAACTCCGGCCTTGATCAATTGGGCATATAACTCATCAAGTTCCTCAATATGGTCTTCCGGTTTGGGAAAAATATTTAAAATTTCGTCCTGGGTAATAAAGCCGTTTTCCTTGCCCGTTTTTATCAGATCTTTCAGGACCTGGACTGTTTTGGGTTTGGCTGCCGCTGTTTTTGCCATAGTGTTATTTTACCGCGAGTTTACTAATTCTCAAGCTCCTTGAGAAGCAGAAGATTTTGGCGGACCTGATTTCCTAATTTTTCAATTTCCCCTGTCTTGCCAGCTTTCTCTAAATCTTTCATTTTAGTCGAAAGATCATTGACAATCCCGCGAAGGGACATCTTTCTGATGAGCTTGGCTGTTTTTATCAGTTCTTTCTCGAGAAGCACCGCATCTTTTGAAAAATTCCCCAAATCGGACATATATGCCAGATCGAAAACAGGAGCGATTTCGGGAGAGATATTCATATTCAAATCTTCTATCTTCAGTTTCTTCTTGTCATGGTATTGCTTTTCCAACAGTTTCAAAATTGTGCTGACGGCATTTTGGCGGAAATCATCCCTGGATATAATTGTCTCGACCTTTTCAAGCGATTCATGAATTTTATCCGATTGGAGAAGCAATGCCAAAAAATGCTCTTCCAAAAGTTCCTGCCTGTTTTTTACCTCGTTTTTAACTTCTGCCTTAATTTTAGGCCGGTTTTTTGTTTTATTAAAATTCTCAATGGCCATTTCGATGGATTCTTCGGTCACGTCGAGATCGCGGGCGCATTTTTTTATGTAATGGGATAAAACTATTGAATTACGGATTTTTACCAGAAAGGGGATAATTTCTTCTGAAATTTTCCTTTTTCCATTGACTTCCTGAGGATTATATTTGGCAAATGCCTGTTCAATGACGAAATCATAGATGGGTACAGCCTTTTCAACCGACTTTTTCCAAAAATGCTCTCCTTTCGCAACACATTCAGCCGGATCCTTACCCTGAAGCAGCTTTACTACTTTGACCATCATGCCGGCATTTTCGGCAATTTCAATTCCCCTTTTGGCAGCCTCATTGCCGGCAAAATCCGCATCCAAAGCCAGCAGAATATTTTCCGTAAATCTTTTCAATAGCAAAGTTTGATTTTCAGTCAAAGCCGATCCTTTGATGGCAACTACATTGCTGACGCCGCTTTGAAAAGATGCCAGAAAATCGAATTCACCTTCGACTATGACTGCCTGCTGGCTTTTTTTGATAAATTCCCGGGTTTTATCCAGGCCGTACAGAATATTGCCTTTTATGTAGACCGGCGTTTCCGGTGAATTAATATATTTGGCTTCGGCTTCGGGTTGCGGCGGCAGTTTCCTGCCTGAAAAACCGGCGCATTTCCCCCTGTGGTCATGTAAAGTAAACATCAGTCGTCCCCGGAACCTATCGTAATAAGACCCCCTGTCACTGCGGATAACCAAACCTGATGAGTAAATATCCGATTGGGAAAATCCTTTTTTTAAGAGGAACTTATTGAGGCTGTCCCAGCTTTCCGGTGAATAGCCAAGCCGGAAATTTGCCGCGGTTTCCTTCCTGATCTTTCTGTCTTTGAGATAATTCCTGGCTTTTTCGCCGATTGGGTGTTCAGTCAACAGAAAATGGAAAAAATCGGCAGCCAAATTGTTGACGGCATACAGTTTCTCCTTGAGAAGTACCTCGGAAGTCGGAGTATATTTTTGCAAAGTTATGCCTGTCCGTTCAGCCAGAGCCTTTAAAGCTTCCAGAAAATCGATGCCTTCCCATTTTTCGTAAAAGGTAATGGCATCACCGCCCATAGCGCAGGCTCCGAAACAATGCCATGACTGGCGTTCGGGAGATACTATAAAAGAGGGAGATTTTTCACTGTGGAAGGGGCATAAACCTTTGAAATTCCTGCCGGCTTTTTTAAGATTGACATAATCGGAGATGAAGGCAACGATATCTATCTTTGACTTGATAAGCTCGACGTCGGTCATGTAAAGTCTTTCCCGAGAGGTATTATAGCATCAGCCGGATGATTACTTAGGAAGGAAAGAAAAACTTCCCCCGACTATATATTTATGAATCAGGCCAAATCACTGGTACCGGCTGCTTTAAGCTTTATATTCAGACCATTTTTGAAAGAAGGGCTCTGGCAAAAAAAGCATCCCTATTCCTATTATGCGGATTCCGGGTCAACCGGAATCGGCGCAACAGTCAACCGGCAGGTTGAAGTCACAGCCAGACGAACGGATAAGAACGCCATATTTTTCAACGGCCAATCCATAGATCTGCCGACTGTCGCAACTGCCCTTAATTTTTTGGACAGCAGTCCTCTCGGGATTAAGATTAATTCTCCGTTGCCGCTGGGCTGGGGTTTCGGCATAAGCGGCGCTTCAGCATTGGGAGCCCTTCTCTCTGCCGACGCTTTGTGGAAATTGAAAACACCCCGGTCAAAACTGGTTATGATGGCCCACGCCGCTGAAATTACCGATAAAACCGGCCTGGGCACAGTGGCCACCCAAACAACCGGCGGTTTTCTCAACAAATTGAAACCGGGAATACCTCCGCGTTTTCAAAAAATCAGACTGACAGGCCGGAAATTATACGCAGTCATGCTCGGACCGATTGCAACCAAAGGCATCCTTGAATCTCCGGAAAGCTTATCCAGAATCAGCAAAGCAGCTGATTCGGCACTTAAAAAGATCAGAGAAGCATCCCGGCTCGGTCTGGATGAGATACTTAAATTGTCATATGATTATTGCCGTCAAAGCAGGCTTTTGACCGGAAGGACCGAATCCATAATCAGGAAAATTAACAGGTCCGGAGGAATTGCTACGATGAATATCCTGGGTGAAGTCGTTCTTGCCAATATACCCTTTGGCGACCATAGTTTCCGGCAGGAAGAGCTGATTATTACAGGTGAAATTGCCCAGCTTGAAAAATGACAGACCCGAACCATCCCCGCTATTTTTCATTAGTTGTCAGGGAGAAACTGACAAATGGAGTCAGGCTTGGTATCACTTCTATTTCAGGTTTGATAGCCCATGGGCGAGGGGAAGCTTTTGATTATCTTTTGGGTGAAAGGACACATCCGTTTGCCAAATCGGCGGTCAATGCCGCAGCCGCTTTTCTGCTTTTGTCGGAAAAACCCGTGCTATCTCTAAACGGAAATGCGGCAGCTCTATCGTCTGCCTATTTTATCAAAATCGCGAAAATCCTGGACTGTCCGCTCGAAGTCAATCTATACCATCATTCGAAAAAACGGGTAGAAACCATAGAAAATTTTCTGGGGGAAAAAGCCGGCCGTCACCTGCTTAAATCATCTAAATATGAAAAAATGGTTATTCCGGGAATAGCCAGCCGGAGGAAAATCACCATAAGGGAAGGAATAGGCAAAGCTGATTGTGTCCTGGTTCCTCTTGAGGACGGGGACCGCTGCAGGGCTATGACTGCCATGGGGAAAACAGTTATTGCCATAGACTTGAATCCGCTATCCCGGACAGCCCGATCAGCCAGGGTTACCATCATCGACAACATCGTCCGCTGTATGCCGCAGCTGGCACTAAAAATAGCTGAAATGAAAAAATTTCCCCGTTCCCGACTGGAAAAAATCAGTAAAAATTATGATAACCGGCTTGTTATCAAACAGGCATTAAAGGCTATGTGTTATCATAAAAATAATGAATAAACCGAAATCCGGATTTCTTTTTTTATTGGCTGTGATTTCCCTGACTATAATTTTCGGCATGGTTACTTTAGGCGCCATTAAAGGCAAATACGCCATCAAATTACAGCGGGCAAAGGGGTCTTTTGTCCTGGGAGTAAGCGATAAGCTCACTGAAGCGGGCAAGAATCAGCTTGAAAACCTGATGCAGGGAGCTGTCGAAAATGCATCGGGAACACTCACGAAAAAGATTACGGAAACGGAAGAATCGCTAAAAGGAAAATTGGAAAGCGAATTATCCGGCCTGGCCAAATCACAGGTTGACCAAATTAAGTTGAAGATCTGCCGCGACTGGGGAATTAATCCCCAACCGACTGCCGCTCCGGGTCCTTAGTAATTATTCCTCTTCAGGAACGTCAGTTGCTTCAGGTACTTCCGTGGGCGAGACTCTTCCGGCTGGGCTTATCTCTATAGTTTTTTCCTCAGTCCAATAATGTTCGTTGTTGATGATGGCGTGCGCCCGGTAATACAAGGTTCCCGCATCGTCGAATGTATGGTTTCCTATAAACCTGAAGGGAATATTATATGTTCCCTTGGCGAAATCCTGAATCAGGTCTTCATAGCTCGTTGCATCCGGTGCCACATTTTTGGCCAGTTCTCCGGGAGTAGATTCCGTACTGAAATGAACGGATGTATGGTTGATTGTAGTCGGTACACCCGATACGTCCCAGGTAAAAGTCAATACACTGCCTTCAGTTCCCTGGGTCGGAGCATCCACTATGGAAACTTTATATTCCGGCTGCTTGACCTCAAGTGTATATTCATCACTCCAGTAATTCTTGTCTTTAACCAGTGCCTGGACCCGGTAATAAAATACCCCGGGATTAGGCATGGCAATATTGCCTACAAATTGCAGTGGAATATTAAATTCACCGCTGGCAAAATCCTGAACAAAGAGGCTGTACTGGGTATTTTCGGGTTTGACATCTTTGCCCAACTCGCCTGGTTGGGATACACTTCCCAGCCGTATCGCAGTCTGGTTTATGGTTGTAGCCGGTCCGTCTACCCTCCAGGTAAAAGTGGCTGTTGTGCCTGCATTGACCTCATTCGGGGCATCTATCAAAGTAACTTTATAGCTTTCCATTGAGCCGAAAATCGCTCTTAATCCGAACCAGCCGGCGATTAAAAGAACTACTGCCCCGGCCAGCCATATCAATTTATTGCCCCTTAATTCCGTGCCTGATTCTTTATCTTCATCTGCCATAGATTATCTCCCTTCAACTAAACTTTTATATTACCTAATATAACCGTATTAAAATATAAAATCAACCCTTCCCTCTTTCTCTGATATAATTTTCATCGGAGGTGATTATATGAACGGTTTTATTACCAATATTGAAAAAGATACTCTGGATAACAGCTTTTTCCGCCGGGTTCTTTACACTGCCAAAAACAGCCAGCTGGTAGTCATGGCCCTTAATCCGGGTGAAGAGATCGGTGAAGAAGTACACAAGGAGCACGATCAATTCATCAGAATCGAGAGCGGAGAGGGAGAAGTCACTCTAGATGGTGTAGTCCGCTTCGTCAAAGACGATTTCGCAATCGTCATTCCTGCCGGAGTCAGGCACAATGTTAAAAATACAGCTGACGGTATGATGAAACTTTATACCATCTATTCTCCGCCTGAACATTTGGACGGAACAGTCCATCAAACTAAAGAAGATGCCCTGAAGGAATAACACTGAATCATGATCAGTCGGTTAACAAGTTTTCAGACTGAAGAAATTCAACCATTCCCGCTGCTAAACCTGCAGCTGGCAGTCCGGGATTTCCCACGATGATTTTTCTGTCGGCCGGGCTGGATAGAAAACCTGTTTCCAGAATGACCGAGGGGGTTTTCGGATGTACCGCATGATCATACCTCCACCAGGCAAAAACATAGTAACCGGTCATATTCCTGGATATATTCTTATCTTTTACAAATTTTGTGACAATTTGATATTTTTTTTCAATTGATATGGCCTGTTTTGCCGCTTTGCCGCTTAAATCCCCAATCATCAAATTCACTTCCCATTCAGATTTGCCGCCGCCTGATGAATTGAATACGAAGATCGCCAATGAAGAACAGCCGCTACGATTAGCCCTAAACTTAGAACAAGGATAACAATTTTCATGTGAAGTTTATTATTCTAAAGACCAAATCTGAGAAGAAACTGAGGTACTACTAGCTTGATATGTTGGGGGAGCGTGGAACGATATTGGAACGTTTTTTAGCTTCTCTTTTCCAGGAATTTAACATATTTATCAAATAGTACTAAATTAAACAGAGCTGAAAAAAGATGATTTGAATAGTGATTTACACTAACATGAACATTATTACTGATTTTATTCAATCCGTTTAACAAACGGATCTGCAATTTATAAGGTATTACATTATCTTTTTGAGAAAGATAAAATAAAATTTTCCTGTCCCTCATATTCTTAATATTATTCAAAGGACTTAGGAAAGACCATTTTTCTTTCAACTTATTAAGAGAAATACCCTGATGAATTATCCCGTTTTTTACCAGGCTTTCCTTCCCTTTATTCCAAGTCCATACCGTCTCTGCCAGGTCTGCTCCGCTTAGGTTGACAATTAGTCTGGAAATGTTCGGTTCATTATTAGCGACCATAAAGGCAATTATTGTTCCGTAACTGGTCCCAAATACCGCAAAATCCGTATAACCCAGATGTTTAAACCGATTAACCTCTTTAATAATATCGTTTTTCACTGAAACGGTATTATTTACAGTTCCGGTTATTGAAGAGGAAAGAATATTATTATCAAATTCATAAATTATGCTTTGATATCCATGAAATTCCAACAATTTCGCAGTCAGTAAATAATGCCATATTTTTCCCGGCCACCCGCATAATAGGAAGATTATTTTTTTATTTTGAGGTCCGACTATCTTCTTTCTGAAGAAAAACATTGCGGAGAGGGTGGGATTCGAACCCACGAGGACCTTGCAGCCCTAGCGGTTTTCAAGACCGCCGCACTAGACCAACTATGCGACCTCTCCAATATCTCAAGGCTCTATTTTACCAAAATGATAGGCTAAATTATACCCGGATTGGAATCCGGTTTATTGCAGAATTCTACAACATATCTTTTTTGCAGTAAGGTTGTTATCTCTTCTGCAGATTTTCCTTCAATACTCAAAGCGGCTATACTGACCGGTTCTCCCAGTGACAAAGAGACTTCAATGTTTTCAGGAGGTTTCCCACCGGCATATCTTTTTTGAATATTTCTCAGAATTTTAAATACCGGCACAGGTAATGTATGGACGGGAACTAATAGGACACCTGGCTGAATTTCATTCGGAATTTGTTCCAGAATTCTGCCTATACCGTTAAACCACCTGGTATTTATGGTGTTCTTGCTGGCAGAAGGATAAACGCCCACCGCATTTCCATTCATTAACCTTATAGCTGCTTCCCTTATGGATTTTTCATTATGTTCTATGGCTTCTTCCGAAGTTATTCCCGGATCAGGCAGAAAAAATTTTTCGATAAAATTCATTCTGTACCTGTAGTCTGATGTGAATCTTCTGGCTAAAACCGTCAGAGCATGCTCCTTTAAATTATCGCCAAAGTGGGGTATAAAACTGGCACACATAAAGGAAATATCATCTCTATCCATTAAAGATATTAAAAACAGCGGTTCAAATATTTCCTGGTGATTTCCGTAAAATAATACCCCAGCTCCTTCCTGCCTGGTCCATTCCGGCCGGTCTTCGGAATTGTCGATTTTTACGGAAATATTTACCGATTCCAACAAACTCCTCACAGTCGGTCCAAAACCCGTATCAGGTATTTTTCTTTCTGCTTCTTCAATCGCTACACCGAGATTGGGCAAACCGGTCATCCCCTGTAGCATTTTCCACCCAAAGGACTTTAACACCTGAGGGGAATTCATTTTTTCAGAAATTGTCCGGTTAACCGCAGATAATCCCTCCGTAAAGAATAATTCCGGAATTCTGGGCATAAGGAAGGTATCAAACCACATCACAGAACTATTGTCAAATGAGCGGTGACGGAAAAAACTAATTTAAATTAAAAATGCATATAGGCGCTGAATATCAACCGCTGCATGGCCAATGTGGGAAATTTTTCATATAGAAAGTATAACAGCTCGTAAAAGTTGGCGTACTTTTGTGTATATTCAATCATGACGTTATAAGGGGAAAAAATAAGGTGCGGGAATGTGGACAAAACTGACAAGATTTTTTCCTCTAGCTGCACTCGCAGAACCCAGAAATAGTCCTTCTTCATGTAGGAATTCAGATCGCTGTCGCAAAGACGAAGGTACTCAGGCAGAAGATTTCTTGCCAGGGAATTTCCTGATCCGGTTATGGCATGGCTTCCGACAGCCAGTGCGGAATTGGAAGCAACGTCTGGAGAAACTGTTTCTTTTAATATATATTCGGAAATAAATTCATCATTTTTAAATTCCTGTGCTGCCGGGGAGGTTGCGCCTGCTGATCGGGGCAATTGCTTGGCCGCCACAGCCCAGCCTTTTACCGCTTCCCTTAAAGCAACGAAAATACAGGCCAATTTAACGTTTATTAAGATTATGGACTGTAAATCTCTTTGAAAATTATAAAACGATGGATTCTGCTTATTGATCGTAAGCCATTCCTCCAGCCGGTCCGATTTTTTGAGAACGCTGCCGATTTTGGTCACGAACTCATTGGAGAGCTCTGAGGCTATTGTTTTAAAACGACCATCTTCAAGATTGTCCGTAAGTTGTCCTGTAAGATAATCCAGATATTCTTGAAAAGCTCCAAGATATGTGAAAAAGGCCGGCAGGGACGCTGAATTTAAGGCTATTTTAAGCCGTCTGTAATTTTCCCGCACTTGACCGTCAGCTGCCTCTTCAGCAACCGGGTTAACCTGCATGAATGAATTATAACGGATTTAGATGATCAGAATCAGGAAGTTTAATACCTTCGCTGTGATCTGCCGCCACCGAAACCGCCACGGCCTCCGCCGCCGCCTCGTCCTGGACCGCCACGGCCTCCGCCTCCGCCTCCGCCTCCGGGACCGCGATCACCGGAATATTCCGGCTTGGGAAGAGCTTCTTTAACCACGATATTTCTGCCTTCCAGGTTATGGCCATTCAGCTTATCAATAGCTTCCTTGGCTTCTTCATCTGTCGACATTTCGACAAAAGCGAATCCCCGGCTTTGGCCGGAATATCTGTCCTTAATAACATTAACGGATTGGACTTGTCCGTATTGGGCAAATAACTGCCCCAAAGCTTCCTCAGTTGTAGAGAAAGGAAGACTGCCGACAAAAAGATTTTTTGCCATTTTTATAACTCCTTCACACTTCCGCTTTAAAGCGGAAAAATACTAAATAACTTAAATAAATGAAACTGTCTAAATGAGACTTGTTTTGGGGAAGTTGAAACGATACAAGTGGAATATTTCAGGGTATCTTTACTTACTTAAACGCTATCAAATTTAAACAGATTTATTTTTTTAAATCTGCCAGATTTTAAATATACCTTATTTTGCGTCAAATGTCAATAAGACTATAGGATAAGGCTATCTCCTTATGGCTTTATGTGCGGGCCTTAACTTCCAAAGTTTATATAATAGTATGGAAAAAGAAGTTAAAGAGAATAAATCGGACAGCCACATGATTTCTGTTTTCTTATATACAACTTCAACTTGGTGCTCTCCGGGAGAAAGCGAAGTGCGGAAAATCCCGTCCTTTGAAAAATTGTAGTCGAGTTGGCTTTCTTCTCCGTCAACCAACACATGCCAGCCGGGAAAATAAAACTTATTTATTCTCAATTCGCCAGGCTTTTCTACGGCAACATCGGCTTTAACTGTAAGTGAATTATCTTCAGTTATTTTTATGGAACCTTTTGATGAAATTTCCAGAGGGGTTCTCGGCGGCGGACAGCCTTTTACCCATATAGGCAGATATTCATCCTGATTTGATGTGGTGGCGCAAAGGCCTTCGGGTTGATACTCATAAAAATATGAATATGCTTCAGGTTTAAAATTTGCCGTAAAAATTATGCAACTGACCACAACAGCAACAGTTAAAGCTGATTTTACAAATAAACTGGAAATATCATTGATCCACAGACCCAGAAACAAAGGAATAATAAAGGCTAGAAGAGCCAATAATCTCCAGGTAAATTGCAAAATGCCCGTAACCGGCATTGTCATCTGCCAAAAAAATTCAAACGGTTTAAAAAGCAAAATATAAAGAATTAAAGCGGAAATTCCCCAAAAAAATTTTTCCCGAAATATTTTATGACGGGTATATTTTTTGTAGCCATAGTAAATTAATCCGCCGACAATAAAAGGAAATAGTATGCCGGATATTCCCATCAATAAACCTTCACCATATAATGAGCGCTCTTTTTGAATATTAAGCAATTTGTCTGCCGGGATAAGAGTACCCAGAATATAAGTCGTATTTACATCAAGATAAGTTACTCTGATGACTTTTAAGTAGTAAAGCATGGGTATCAAAAAGAAGGCGGACATACCGAGAGCGAGAAATAAATATTTCCAGAAGTTTTTGTTCTTTAGGAAAAAAAGTAACCCGTATACAAATGTGAATCCGAGAAATAAGAAACCGACGATGTTATGGGAAACCAGAATAAGAAAGCATGATAACGCAAAAATTACAGCCCCGACCGGTTTCTTCTTTTGAAGAAGAAAAAGACCGCCGAATGCAAGAGGCATAAAGGATATGGCCCATGCTTCCGCCACAGCGCCGCGAACGTATGTATTAAATCCACGGTAAGGAAACAGGGTAAAAAAAGTTGAGGCTACCAAAGCAGGGAAAGGACGCATTTTCTGGCGGGCAGCAAAGTAAAAAGCGAAAGGACCGAATATCAAGGGAAAAACATATATATATTTAGTTGCCACAATGTGGGAAAGAGGAAACAAAATCTTAAGAATAGCCCCAGCATAGTATGTAAGGGGTGCATAAAAAAGATAAAGAGGGTACCCGTAGTTATTGGACAATTCTCCTGACAGCCTAACCGGGAAATTATTCAGCCAGTTATTTCGTCTCAGTTCTTTTTCCATATAATTGATTCTTACAACTGATATGTCATCAACCGTCCGGAAGAAACCTGCATGGAAAAGTGCTCTTGAAGCGAAAAATATGGGAAAAATCAAAATAAATAAATATATGAATTCTTTTTTCATTATTTTGATTTTAAAGACGGCAAAATTATTCTTTGCGGAGCACCATTTACAGTGTTATAACTTATTTCGACAATTCAGCCTTAACCCACTTTTCTACTTTATCAGTTGTTTGAGAAACCGGTACTGCCATCAACACATAAGTATCATAACTATGCAATTTTGACACTTCCTTATCTATTTTCTTGAAATTATTCTCCAAAGTTTCGATTATCATTAAAACCTCATCAGATAAATCTATTTTTCCTTTCCACAAGAAAGAAGATGAAACAGGCTGTTTTTTAACACAGAAAACTAGTTTTTTCTCCAACAATGCGGTAGAGATTTTGTCAGCCTCCTGATTATTCGCACAGGTTAAAAATAGAATACTTAATTTCATAATAGAGAGTTTATCAGATTATACATCTTCATAAAAGATCTTCCTGAACCGGAACGTAAGAACGTTGATCTTACACCGCAAGATCTTACGTTCAACGTTCCTTCGGATTTGAAGTATTATTCAGATATCTTTTAAGCAGTGCCTTAATTGATTTTCTTCCATAACCACCTTTTAGATATTCTTCCCTGTTTTTTGCATCAACCTGATGAAGAAATGCTTCATAGAAGATGAGTTTGTAGGGAATATATGGTTTAGTAGCCAAACTCTTGCTGGAGTTATGTTCTTGAAGTCTTTTCTTTAAATTTGAGGTATATCCGATATAGAAAGTCTTATACTTTATGCTTTGAAGAATATACGTATAGTAAAACATGAAGGCGGCAGCGTAAGAAATTTATTTCATAAATTTCAACGCTCCAGCCACGTTTAAATTCGCTTTGCGAATTTATTACGTGGCGGAGGAGGTGGGATTCGAACCCACGAGCCTTGCGGCGCACGCTTTCCAAGCGTGTGGAATGAACCACTATCCGACTCCTCCTATAACTCTTTTATTTGGCCATCAGTTTATGCAAAACCTGACGCTGTTTTTTCCACCAGTCCTGGGAATTTGCCTTCAGCAGGCTTTTCCCCAATTCTCTGGCCTGCTTGATTTTTAAAATTTCCAGATTGGCTTTTAACCACTCCCCTGCATTTTGATTGCCGTTTTCCATCAGAACTTTCAGTTCGATACAAAGCGCCAGCGTATCGGCATCTTTAACTAATTTTGCTTCCGGAGATTTTGACTGATGATACTCCGTAAGAATCCCGGTTATTTTACCAGATTCAGGCATATTGGAAAACGCCGCCCGGATAGCTTTGTCTTTGTCGGACCGGGTATATAAATCTGCCAATTTATAAACGTCTCCTGTCCTGCTTTCCTCAAAATCATGAAACAAACTCATCAACAGGACTTTTTCCGTATCCGCCCGGGATCTAACGGCTAGAACATAAGCAATGACTGCCACCATGAATGAATGCCCGGCAATGGATTCCCGGTTGCCCCCGCCTAAAATCTGCCAGCCAGTTCTTTCGAGCCTTTTTAAGGAAGCGGCCTCAAAAATAAAATCAATATCGTTTGTTTTCATCAGGCGCCCCCGGCGGGAATCGAACCCACATATCAGGATCCGGAATCCTGCGGTCTGTCCGTTAACCTACGGGGGCAACTTTTTTCAGTGCTTCCGCAAAGGCCTCTTTATCTGATTTGAAACTAAGTTTTTTAATAACCTCAGCCTCCGGTATCCATTCTACCTGTGACATCTCCCAATCGTGATCAGCCGTATCACCGGATGCATATTCCATTAAAAAATAGGTTACAGTTTTGAATTTTTTTTCACCCTGCCAGGTATAGTAGTAACTCACAGGTTTCAATTCTGCGACTATTTTTCCGGCAATGCCTGTTTCTTCGGCGACTTCCCGTAGGGCTGTTTCTTCCGCTGTTTCCCCCGTCTTATGATCTCCTATTAAGCCTTTCGGAAAAACCCAGCCTTTGTGCTGTGAATGTTGCGCGACCAGCCATTTTCTTTTACTATGTTCTCTCTTATAGACAAGCCCGCCGGCGGAAAACTCACTTTGCATAAAATTAGGAGTATTATAACAAATGGAAAAAAAGCGGTGCAGGAGTCTTTATTTTTTGTTTACCGGATGAAGGAATGGTAGCCGGGGAGAAATTATTTTTTCCATTTTAATATTTTTCGGGGGAACTCCCAACTCCTTCAAAATTCCTGCCATTTTTATTAAAAAAACAGGCGGGCCGCTGATAAAAAAAACAGGCAGCAATTGCATATCTATTTCCGAAGTTAAAAGCTCCCTGGAAATAAATCCTGACAAAGCGTCTGTATTACCGGGTGATTCTGAAAAAACTTCAATGACTTTAAATCCCGGCAAATCTTTCTCCAGCTCTTTAAGTTCCGTTCCATAGACGGCACTGTCAGGAGTTCTGTTACCATAAAATAAACGCAAGTAACTGTCAGATTTTTTCCTGGCCAAATGCCTCAGTATGGAAATTACCGGAGATATCCCTACCCCGCCGACCAGAAAAACTGCAGCGCCGCATTTTTCCGGCATTAGGAATTTGCCAAAGAAACCTCTTATTTTCAGTTTTTTACCCTTCTCCTGCTTTAACAGGTTTTTCGTCCATCTCCCGTAAGCTCTGACGGCAAACTCCAGATGATGGCGGTTTTCAGGCTCTGAAGCGATGGAAAATATATGCTCCTCTTCAGGTTTCTCAAAATCGGGATCGGAAATCAGACAATATTGACCGGGTTGGAAAGTTAAAAGCTCTTTAGCCACTGGCGATAACTGAAAGACGGCAATGTCATCGCTTAACAACTTTTTTCCGGTTATCTGATATTCGTTCATGAAAGTTTATAACAGGTATGAGTGGATTTTAAGAAAAATCCTGGGGAAAATATTTGTTTCCCAGCCGCCCAATTTCTCCCGGCCGTGCGTTTCTTTTATTAAGTCATCGATATTTTGCAGAATCAGCGGCAGGTTTAAATGTGACTTCATCGAATGGCCGGCAGGGAGAAGACAATATCCCCGTCGGCAGTCGGTACAGGGTGCGGAGAAATGGAGTATTTTCGATGGAATATTCCACGGTTGATGCTGCGTATTAGTTAAAGCATACAAAATAACGGCCGGGGTCCCGACACCGGCTGACAAATGCGCAGGTCCGCTGTTATTGCCGATAAACAAAGATGAACGTTCAATAACGGCAGCAAGCATGCCGGTGGTTGTTGCCCCGGTCAGGTTAACCGCTTCCCGGGATAACGAATTCTTGGTAATAAATTCGGCCAAACGCGATTCTTCCCGGCTGCCGGTCACGACTACTTGGTATCCGTGGACTGAAGTTAAATGGGTAATGATATGGGAATACGCACCGGGATTATACCTGCGGACCAGATCCGAAGCCCCCGGATGCACAACTGCCATCCTTTTATCGGGATCCACACCTTTTTTTAACAATAAAGAAATAGCCCTCTCCTGATCCTTTGAATCAATCTTGAGCCTGAGTGAAATATCCGAAGTTTCCATCCCCATAAATTTAGTTAAAGATAATTGACGTTCAACTTCGTGCCGGATGACAATCTTAGGTTCCTCTTCCCTTTTCCAATGTGTTAAAAGTTTGTAAGGATTCTCCCTGGAAAAAGCGATACGCACGGGAATATGGGCTGCATAAAGTAAAAAGGCAGCCGGCAGAGAAGATTGGCTATATACGGAAAAAATAAAAGCTGTGTCAAAATCTTCCTTTCTGATTTTGGTTATCAGGCGTTCAAGTTCACTTGAATCGGTTTGGGTGTCATTTCTTACCCAGGGCACATCGGCAATAATTGTCCGGTCAATTTCTCTGAGCATATGCGTTACCGTCGATGCCGACGAGGATGTCAACAACGTCACCTCTGCTGCCGGTACGGATTCTTTGATTGATCGCAAAGCCGGTTGAGTCATCAACAGTTCTCCCATACTGCCCAGTCGGATAGCGAGAATTTTTTTCAGATGCCGTTTATTAATTGTCATATTTTAGACATTTCCTTTTCGATCACGGGAATTGATCCTTTTAGAAATAATCTCCGTTTGACTCTGTCAGTTGTTAAACCTTTCGGTAGTAATAATATCCAGTTCATCCGTCAGCTTTTGCATTTCAACGTCAACGATGACTTTAGTTGCCTCTACAAAATTATTGACAATAAATTCCGGCCGCCTTAAATCATTGACATACCACTCATTTTCAGTACCGTTATCGACCATAATCGTGTTTAGATTTGCCCTAATGCCTGCTTCTGCATCGTCCAGAATATCTCCGATCATCCAGGATGTTTCCCTGTTTATTTTATAAGTTTTAATGAGATCATCGATCATGCCGGAATGAGGTTTACGGCACTTACACTGACGGGAATATCGGGCTATTGCTCCATCAGGATGGTGAGGACAATAGACAAAATCAGTCAGATAAATGCCATTTTTTTCCAAATGGATTAGAAAGTTTTTCCTATATTTAAAGAAGTCTTTTTCTCTGAATCGCCCCAACGCAATTCCTGACTGGTTAGTCACTAAAAACAATTTGTAATCCTGTTCCTGAAAAACTCTCAGGCAATATAAAACGTCGGGATAAAATTTCACAAACCGGAAATCAATATTAAAAGGAATGTTATTTATTAAGGTACCGTCTTTATCCAGAAAAACAGCTTTATTCATATCTGCTTCTTTTATGAAGGAATTTTTATCACCCCACCTCTAAACAGAATTTTATGCCTTGGCAATAATAATGTAGTGAGAACGAGGTAAGATTAGCTTAAAGACCAGCCGAATATTGTCTTACAGACTTCTTACACTGATTGGTTTAACCTCTGATTTTCCGGGAGTAGGCTTTTTATCAAATGAAGCTTCTACTTTGGATAGGTTACGGCATTTTATTGACGCTGACGGTCATGTCCATAAATCCTGATCCTTCATTATCTGTTTTTACCGCAGCTTTAATTATTACCTTTTCACTGATTTTGGGATTTTTGGACCATATCGGCAACCAATTTTCGGATAAAGTCTGATTTAAAGCCCTTATTTTACAGAGGTAAAATCAGGTTTTTTTATGGTAAAAACCTGAAAGTATGGCCTCCGCCAGAATTTTTCCCTGCATTGCTGACAATATTTGCCGGCGGTCAACTTCTTTCGGCAGTTTTAAAACCACATCCAGTGCATAAAGTTTAAACTGGTAATGATGATTGCCCTGGGGCGGACAGGGACCCTCGTAACCGAAAGTGCCGCCGTTTGCCAGTCCCTCGACGCCGCCTTGAGGCTTTTGTCCCTCAGTCACGGAATTTGTCGTCGGAGGTATATTAAATACCAGCCAATGCACCCAGGGTTTGGCGGCCGCATCCCAGTCTTCGACTATCAGGACTAATGATTTGGATTCGGCCGGCAAATCGTTGAATTCCAGAGGGGGACTGATGTTTGTGCCTTCACAGGTGTATTTTTCAGGTATCACTCCGGAATCGGAAAAGGCATTACTGGTAATGATCATAAAAGATAAAAGGCGGTTGGTCTAATTTTATACTAACTGCGGTTTATGAGAAAGATATTAAGACTTATGAATTAAAGACAATAGCTTATGTAAAGTGTGCTATTCTAAAGTTATGCCTGGTACTTGTCTCAATCATTGGCAGAAGCTTCCGGAGCTGCGCAAACTTCGGGAATTATCCGCTCCGCCGAAAGCGTTATATTATCTTGGCCATTGGCAGCCTGAGATTTTTGAAAATTGCGCGGCAGTTGTCGGCAGCCGCAGAATGACTGAATACGGAAGGCGCATTATTGACTTATTGGTCCCCAGGCTGGTTTTTGAAAAAAAGACGATTATATCCGGCTTTATGTACGGAGTTGACCAGTATGCTCACCGGGTTTGTCTGGATAACGGCGGCAAAACTATTGCGGTTTTAGGCTGGGGCATCAATATGCCCTACAAAAGCAGTGATCTGAAACTGGCTGAGAGAATTAAAACAGGCGGCCTTATTTTATCCGAATGGGAAAACCAGCAGCCTGCATTGTGGACATTTCCCGTCCGGAACAGAATTGTAGCTGCACTTTCTTCGGAAATTTTTGTAGTTGAGGCAGCTGCCAAAAGCGGAGCCCTGATTACCGCCTCTCTAGCGCATAAACTTAAAAAGAAGATTTGGGCAGTGCCCGGCCCGATTACCAGCAGAACCTCACAGGGAACCAATGCTCTGATTTCCTCAGGTATTGCCTCCATGTGGCTGGGATCATTACCGCCTGCCAAAATAGAATTCGGCAAAGATCCGCTTTTAAATCTCCTGGAAAATGAAGCCCTGTCAACTGATGAAATTGCCAGAAAACTGAATAAAAATGTAGCTGAAGTGGGAGCACAGCTTTCCCTTCTGACTTTGGACGGCAGACTGACAGAAAAGGAAGGCAAATATTTCATCAATCATGCTTACTAAAATTTGCTCAATCGCTAACATCGGACTGGAGACTATACCTGTTATCGTAGAAGTCGATGTCGCCCAAAGCGGTTTTCCCGGTTTTACCATTGTCGGTCTGGCCAGTAAAGCTGTCGAGGAAGCCAAAGAAAGAGTAAAAACAGCCATCATAAATTCGGGACTGGAATTTCCTTCGAAGAAAATAACGGTAAATTTGGCACCGGCTGATTTACCGAAAGACGGAGCTGCTTACGATTTACCGATTGCTGTAGGTGTCCTAATTGCCGGAGGACAAATAACTGCATCCCCTGCCGTTAACCTGAAGCGCACTTTTTTCTATGGTGAACTATCGCTGGACGGAACTCTCCGGCCGACCCGGGGAATTTTGCTGTTAGCCCTGCATGCCCAAAAAAAACGCAATACAACCATCATCGTTCCCATGCCTTCCGCCAACGAAGCCACCAATGTATCCGGAATAAAAATCCTGCCGGTAAAAACACTGACCCGTTTAATCAGGCATATAACCGCTGGTCAATTTATTATTCCATTAAAGCGTCCGAAAGCGAAGAAAGTCACAGAAAAAATAATAATTGAGTTTGATTTAAACGAGATAGCCGGACAGGAACTTGCCAAACGGGCTCTGACAATAACTGCCGCCGGCGGACATAATCTTTTAATGTGGGGACCGCCCGGAACGGGCAAAACCATGCTGGCAAGAGCCTTGCCCGGGATTCTGCCGCCGTTAACGGACAGGGAGGCACTGGAAGTAACCAGGGTCTATTCCGTGGCCGGCTTGGTATCTCCCGGGGAGGCTGTCATCCAGAAGCGGCCTTTCAGAGCGCCTCATCACGGAGTATCTGCAGCGGGACTTATCGGAGGAGGCAGCAATCCGCTACCCGGAGAAGTCAGTCTGGCGCATTTAGGCGTTTTGTTTTTGGATGAAATGCCGGAATTCCAGAGAAGCGTTCTGGAAAGTCTGCGCCAGCCCATGGAAGACGGCACTATCGAAATTGTCAGGGCTAAAGGCCATGTGCGCTACCCGGCCAGCTTCACTCTGATTGCCGCCGTCAATCCCTGTCCCTGCGGCTATTATGGCCATCCCAAAAGGGAATGCAAATGCAGCGAAAGGCAGATTGCCAAATACCATCACCGGATATCCGGTCCGATTATTGACCGGATTGATTTGTCAGTTTCGGTGGCTGCCGTTGAAACCGAAAAACTTTCCCTGACCCGTCAAAACGAAATTAACCGCCTATCTTCAAAAGAAGCCAAAGAGTTGGTTGTCAAAGCCCGGCAGATCCAGACAAAACGCTTTGCCCAATCAGCCATTTATACCAATTCACAAATGCGCAACCGTGATGTTAAACGTTTCGCATCCTTGACTTCGGACGCGGAAAACTTACTGAAAATAGCCGCGGACAGATTTGATCTGTCTGCCAGAAGTTACTTCAGGCTGATTAAAGTAGCCCGGACTATAGCTGATCTGGAGACAGAGGAAAAAATTCTTCCCCGGCATATGGCAGAAGCATTACAGTATAAGCAGAACACATGAAAAAATTTAACAGGGCGACCGGCCGGTTGGCTGAGGATATGGCAACGGATGCTTTGCTTAAAAACGGCTTCAAGATTATCCAGCGCAACTATGCCAACCGCTACGGTGAAATTGACATCATCGCCAAAGACGGCGAGACTGTTGTTTTTATTGAAGTCAAAGCCAAAACCGGCAACAGATTCGGCACTCCTGAAGAAATGATCAACCGTAAAAAACTTACTAAAATCCGCCAAATGGCTGAGATTTATATGTCAGACAAAAACTCACTCTGCCGCATTGATGTTGTAGCCATTATTCTTAACAACAATAAGCAGCTTGTCAGTCTGTCCCACTACCGAAATGTCTACTGAAATTTTTGAAGGAAAACCATCGTCTCCTCCTTTTTGTTTCAGGGCCAAATCAACAATTTTATTCCGAGTATTAGAAGAAACGCACTGACTACTCTTCGGAATTTATCTTGCGGAATTCTGTCAACGATTTTTTTTGCCGTCTGGGCACCCATAAATGAAACAGGAATAAACAGCAGCAATCCATACCAGAGTTCCTCCGGAAGAGTCGTGCCGCTGATGGCATAGGTAATGATACGGGTCGAATCAACCATTATTCCAATTGCTCCGGCTGTAGCGATATATACCGCTTTTGATAAATCAAAAGCAGATAAAAACATGCTTCTGATTGCTCCTCCAATTCCGAACATTCCCGCAAAAAATCCCGATAATGCTCCGCCGATGAAAGCCGTTGAATTTCCGGGAGGTACTTTAAAATTTGACCGGGTTAACAAAAAAAGGGCATAACCGGCAAGAAATATACCAAGTAGGCGAAGAAATATTTGCTCGTTTGCCCCAAGTGATATAAAGGCACCAAGATAGCTGGTAACAAGTCCGATTAGTCCAAAAAGTACTACCAACCGGAAATTATATCCTTTCCGGAACAAAGTAATTTTCCAGACATCCCCAAACCAATGGATAATCGCTACTAAAAAAATCGCTTCAACAGGCGGGAAAAACATAACCAATACCGGGATCATAAGTGTTGATGTCCCAAACCCTGTAATCGTGCCGATGGTGGCAGCGATAAAAGTGAATATGGCGATGTAAAGAATCTCCATATTATTTAACAGATTTGATCTTGCGGAGCATGCGGGTCTGGAACCCGTAAGTCCTTATAACTCCTGAACTCCCCTTCTTCCACTATTGTACCAAACCTGAGGCTAAATGAGACAAATGAGACACTATAAAAAAGGTATGTCTCAATTCTCACTGATATATTTTGATATAGTTTAATTATTAGTTAAGATCGTGACGGCGGGTTAATTTAAGCCGTTATGTTAAAATAATGCCCTTAATGAGGCAGATATTTGCAGCTATTTTCTTAATTACCGTAATCGTAACTCTGATAGCCGTCTACTTTACTTACAACCAGGCAAATAATGAAGAAAGACGGCTAAGAAATGACATACAATACCGCTCGACTTTACTTGCCGAAAGCCTCAGGGAGACTGTTGAGCCTAATTTCATAAACAAATCCGAAAAATATCTTCAGGATGTGGTGGAAAGATATGCCAATAAAGAAAGATTTGCAGGACTGGCAATTGCTGACAATAAAGGAAATATCATAGCCGTATCCTCAACGCTTCCCAAAGAGATGCCGGATGCGGCAAAAATCACGGCTGATGTTATGGACAGCGATCAGGCAAACGGGGACTTTTCTACCTTTAAGGATAAAAAAATGTATATTTTTGCCGTCCCCCTCCATGAAGACAAGAGTGTTGTGGGATCTCTGATGGTTGTTCAAAATGCCGAATATATTAATACAAGGCTTAATGAGATTTGGAGAAATACTATGATAAGGCTTTTCACCCAAGTATTGCTTCTTTCCATTGCCACAATCCTCATTATCCGCTGGATCA
>LCFP01000010.1 GCA_000999095.1 Candidatus Gottesmanbacteria bacterium GW2011_GWA2_43_14 | reverse complement strand
TCCTCCCTTATTGGTTAATTTAATAACCAGTTAAGTTTGAACCCTAAAAGCGGACATTTCTATATTGGTGAAAGAGGACATTTTCATGTTGGTGCTACAGAAACCAAGCCATACTTTACAGAATTTATTTTGACTGTTATATTTGGGATGTCATGCTGCAGCAAACGATATTAGGAACGGAAATGCGCCAGGTGAAGTACCACGGCAAAGTGAAATTTCTTCTGTTTAAATGCAACAATTGCCGCAAGTCTTTTTCCCGGATGGAAAGTTATTGCCGGAAACAGGTGAAAATCCACAAGAACGCCTGCTGTTTCTGCTCCCCGGAATGCCGGACCAATTATTTCAAAAATGCCAAATTTCCGCAAGCTGCCGATAAACGGCTGAGTGAAACTCCGAAAAAGCCGCAAGCGGGAGATGCCAAATCCTCATTCTTCGGCTGGCTGGGCAAAATCCTCAAAGACTGACCCGTTTATTTTTTCCAAGTCGGGAAGTGATGTCATAATTTTCTGTTTTATTCCACTTCGGTAAGTATACCCAAAAGTCTGTTTCGGCCGTAATTTTCTTTTACCGAATAGGGAATAACCTCGCCGAAAGATAGTTGTGATTCTATCTCCCGAAGCTGTTTGTCTTTTTCATGTTTTTTCAGTTTATCCGATTTATTGGCGATCAGTAAATAATCGATATGGCGTTCTTCCAGTATATCCAAAATGGTTTTATCATAAGCTGTCAGGCCTACTTTAAGGTCTATAATCAGGATTATCAGCCTGTTTTTAACCTGGCTGTATAAGAGGTACCATAAAATCATTTTTCGCAATTTATCGTGGATTTTTTCCGGGACTTTGGCAAAACCGTAGCCTGGGAAGTCGACAAAATAAAACTTGTAATTAATCAGAAAAAAATCCATCCTGATTGTCTTTCCGGGACTCCTGCTGGTCCTGGCCAGGTTTCTCACCGGCACGAGGGAATTGATCAGGGATGATTTGCCCACATTGGACCTGCCCATGAAAGCCACCTGGAATTTACCGTCATATAGTATTTCGTCGGTGCCGCTGATTCCTTTGATATATCTGGCTGTATTAATTTTCATTTTTTTCCGTCTTAACAATTATAACCGAAAGTAGTATTCTTCTCTTATGTCGGATATTGAGGAAAAATGCCCCAAATGCGGTTCCCCCCTAGGTTCAGTGACAGTCACGGCAAGCGGCAGGAAGCTGCAGCGCTGTTCCACAGGCTCCTGGAACCCGGAAACCAAGAGAACGGAAGGCTGTCCCTTCGTTAAGTGGCTGCCCATAGAGCCGGTTGCGCTTGACGAAAAATGCCCCAAGTGCGGCTCTCCGGTCGTGATGATGGTGACCAGATTCGGCAAAAAAATGAAGAAATGTTCAACCGGGGGTTGGGACAAACTGAAAAAACAGGCTACCGGATGTGATTTCGTCGAATGGATTAACGGGACAACCGAGCCTCTGGAGGAAAAATGTCCCGAATGCGGGGAAAAGCTGGTCCTGTTTACCACCAACAGCGGTAAAAGGATGAAAAAATGTTCGACTTCGGGTTGGGACAGGGAAGCGCGGAAAGCCACGGGTTGTGTTTACGTAAAATGGCTGAAAGCCGGGGAACTTGCGGCCGAAGATACCGGTGAAGAATTCCTGCCTCCGGAAAGTCCTTAAATCAATTGCAGTTTAATGATACAAGGCACTGGCTTTTGGCTTCTCCCTGAAGATAATTACAGGCAGCGCACTGTTGGTTGCGGGTATTCACGGCACCCTCAGCATTCGTTATAGGCGGCTGGAAATCCCCCAAATCTGTGAAATTAATGCCTGCCGGCAGATTAAATACGGAATTGTCTGTCCTCCACGGCTGGCAGCGGAAATCCACTTTTTTGTTGACGTCTACATTGCCTTGGGTCTGGCCGTTATCCGCTTGCGCAGTACTGTCAATTGACATTTTGAAACCGGTTGTCTGGCCGTCGAGCCACATGTAGGATGTCTGGCCGTCCACAATCATATGGGATTGCATTTTTTTGCCGCCGGCAACCGCAGAAAAATCGCCCCTGGATTTTCCCTGGGCTACCCTAACGCTGCCTTCGCTGCCGTTTTCATCGCTGAAACTGCATTCCTGCGAAACTCCAGACAGAAATAATTCCTTAAGCGATTTTTGCGTGCTCCCGGTTTCCGTCACGCTTTGTCCGGTTTGAATTTCCGATTGTGATCCTCCTGCCGGATTTGAACGGTTGGAAAAGGCAAAATATACCGCGGCACCACCGATTAAAACAGTAACAAGAACAGCTAAGAGGGCTTTATTTTTCATATTATTTATCGATACAGTTCAATTAATTAAAAAGACATCATCAAGTCAAGCAGGTATTACTCATAAATTTCGATAATTTTATTTTTCGAAGTCTCTCCTGAGATAATTTCCAGTTGGGACGGGGATTTTTGAAAAAAATCAGCCAGCGCTTTTATTATTGCCCGGTTGGCATATCCTTCGGCCGGCGGTTCCTTTACTGCCACAATATAATGGTTTTCATCAACCTGTTTTATATATTCCTTGTGGCTTTTAGGTTTGGCGTAAACGGAAATTTTCATTCATATGTCAGTCGGAAATTCCTGGCTTTTCTGGTCATGGAGATGGTAGCGAATTCTTTTTTATCGGGCAGCAGGGAAACGATTTCACTCCATTTCTTTTTGATTTTGAGGATATCCGCTTCAGCCGGTGAATACTGCAGCCTGGTATAACCGCTCGGATTTGTCTCAACCACAACACCGTTTTTTTCCAGTGATTCTTTGGTTTTTTCATCAATTAGGAAATCACCCTCGATCATTTGCAGGCAGGGATTGTCCATGAATCCGGATTTATCAGTAGAATAGCCCTTTTTATTCATTTCGATAATTGCCTTTCTTACCTGCGGTTCTATCTCCTCGATAAAAAGACCGAGAATAAGTTCAACTTTATTTGGCCGGGAATTTTCTTTTTGCCTTTTTTTAGTCTCCAGTTGGACTCTGGTTTGTGTTTCAAATTTTAACCTTTCAAAAAGGCGTTGTGCGCGCAGTAGCATATCTTCAGGAATATATTTTCTCCGGAACCTTACTGCCTCGGAACTGGAAGCGGGTACGGTCAGTTTTCCTTTATCGGGAAGGGTGTTGATAACCTTCATCCATCCGGCCAGGATGTTTTCCAGAGTGGGGTTTTCAGGCCAGAAAATTAAGGATTTGGAACCGTTATATTCCCGGAATTTGACGCCGATCTTCTCCAGCTTGTTTTTTGTCACATAATCGATGGAGAAGTCGCCGGTCATAGCCTGAAATTCGGCATTTTTCACACCGAAGCCCGATGATGTATCCAGGGCATATCCTTTTTCTGAAAGCAGGATGACAATTTCCTGGAGATGCGGTTCGTACATCTCCATAAATGCGCCCAATAAATATTCAAGATCATTGGCACGGGATTTTTGGGAAATTCTTTTTTTAATGGCGCTGATTTTTATTTTTTCGACTGATTTTTTTAAAGAGGAAAATTCACCTGATATTTCTGTGTCTACATAATTTAAGTCAGATTTCATATTTGAAGAACATATCTGCCTAAATGAGAAGTGAATTAAGAAGCGGAAAACCTATTAAAACTAAATCAAATTTAAACAGATTTATTAGTTTAAATCCGTCTGCTTATTATACCAAACAAACTGGATTTATGATAGTACTTCATTTAATCAAATTTCATACACCACTAATATCCAATGGTATTTAAGTAAGCATTACATTAAGGAGCTCAGGGAATTTATTGGTTTTCATATTTTCAAAACAAAAGTGTCCCATATTTTTAAAGCTGTGTACCTTTATGTTGGGTACCGCTTTCAAAATTGTATCAACTGATGTAAGTATTTCCTTATTATCATCTTTTGATACAAACAAATGTATATTCTTAAATCTGCTGCTGATTTCTCCATCAATCTTAAATTCAAAAAAGCCGGTTGTTTTCCTTCGGGTAGGATCTAACCAGGGCGCAACCAATACCAATTTATTTCCTTTGACTCTGTTTTCACTCAGCCATCGGACAAGAAATCCGCCGCCGCAACTGTGACCGATAAGCGCTGATTGTTCATTAACGTCAAACCGTTCAAATTCCCGCTTCCATTTTTTATAATCCGGATTATAGGCATCAGGCATTTCGGGAGTTTGCGTGAAAATCCCGTTTATAAGAAGCTGTTTTTGAAGCCAGGCAATCCAATGCTTGTTGGATTCGGAATCAGTGGCAGGATCAAAATATTCTTCCCTGTCCGGAGTGCCGTGAATTATCAGTGCAGTTTTTATAATCACAAATCCGCTTCTTCTTATTTTACTAAGACAGCCGTACAAAATTTACAGCGTTTGGCTTTAACATGTTTATTCTGTCGGACCGGCATTCTCTCTCCCCGCATTATTCTTGCCGTCATCATATTACTTATTTAAATACGTAATCGTTAACTGCAACACGCTTGCAAACGACACCCAAAGCAAATACGGAATTTGCATATATGTAATCCATCGGGCACGGGGATAAATCACAATCATTGCCCAAATTAAAGTACCCAGAACCAGAAGAATATCGGTGCCGGCCAAAAAATTATTTTTCAGTCCGAATTGTATCGGTGTGAAGATGAAGTTAAATAAAAGATTGAGGATAAACGGAAGCGCGATGATAAATGGAACTTCTTTTTTCCATGTCATCCAAAACACTCTGCCAAATGAAACTGCAATCAGTATATAGAGAAATGTCCACACAGGACCGAAAAGCCACGATGGAGGCGAGTAGGATGGTTTTATCAGTTGTTGGTACCAGGAATACGCTTCTATATCCATAAGTATACTCAATTCTCTTCTAACCGTTATTGCATCAAAATTTGTCTTTGAGTTTTTTCTGCTGCAAAGCTGCTTCAATCAAAAATACCTGATTACTTCGAAGGAGAGGCATTGTGTCCTGCGGAAAAAAACCATATGCGGATACTTCTTGACTTGGAGTAAATTCACCACCAATAAATACCCCGATATAACACATATCGAGTCGAGCGCTAGTACGGTCAGTACGGGTTTTTAGCGATTCGTCAATACTTACCACAAGCTGAGACTCTTCTTTTATTTCCCGCTCAAGTGCTTCAGCAGGGTGCTCCCCGGACTTTAGATAACCACCCGGCAGACTCCAAGAATGCTGCCTATATGTATGTTTAAAAAGTAACACCTCATTTTTTTTATTAAATATAACTCCTGTAACTCCAACTAAAAATTGATTTTGAAAAAAACGCATGATGAACAACTGTACGCCTTTTGGCAGGTTCAACAATTTCCATAATTTGGCAAAAAGAGATTTCACAGTGCGTTTTTATCTTGAGGTTCAACGACTGCGGAGTTGTTTTTGAGTCTCTCGTTTTCTAACTCCAGTTGGTGAATTTTTTTGATCAAATTAACATTTTCACTTTTAACGTGTTTTATTTTATTATCTTTTCCGTGCATGGTAAAAGCGGTGAGAATTGAATTGAAAAGGAAAATTAGATAGGCCAAACCCAATCCCGTTAGAAGAGAGCCAATGATAATATAAAAGAGCGGAATATCAGAAAAAACATATGTTCCAAGGTGTAATGTTACCGGTGTAAAATTATTTTGTGACAGATACGCCATGACTCCGCCAATGATTAAAAATAAGATGAGAATAAGCATTTTTAATATTATACACTCTGATGAAGATTTAATCTTATATGATTAGGCTGCAAATGAAATGAAAAATTTATCCGGTGAGCTTATTGATAAAATCAATTTTGCTGAGCGTGTAGGTCAAGACCCTTTCAATCGTTATAGCCTCAAAATCTGAATTGTCGCTATAGCATGCGAATCCGGCTATGTTGAGCCGACCGATCAAACATCATAACCGCCTTTTTCATACTCTTCTAAAAAATTAACTGCTTCATCGAGAGTGTTACATTCAGATTCAGGAACTATATAGCCTATTCCATCTCTGTCAGGCAATTTTCTTTTTCTTTGAGTGTTAAAAACATAAAAGCCATTTTCGGTTTGAATAATATTAAACCAATATTTTTTGATAAACTTTGCTTTAATGATTTTATGCATACTTATTTTGCTGGACGTGCCGATTACAGAATCTTGTGATTATTATAAACTTTACTCCCATAATGTATCACGCTGAGGCTAAATGAAACAAATGAGATACTATAAAAAGGAGATGTCTCAAACTAACTAATTCTTACTATTTCTGCAAGTAATACATCTAGATCGTTGGGAAAATCTACCTGTTTATTGTTGGGTAGCGTTTCTTTATTCCTGATTTTGACGTGTAAATATGCATCTGCTATCTTCCGAGACGAATTTTCCAAATTCAACATAGACTCCTTAAAACTTTTTGCCCCAGTGTAATTATTGGCAAGCTCAGAGAAGGTGTTAACGCCAAAAATTGGCGGAACATGATCAAGAATTGCCCGAATTAACAAAATAACAGATATATAGTTTTTTGTCTTAAATGCATTGCCTAGTTCAGAAAGCATCTCAAGTAAGCGAGAAAAATCATACTTACCTTTTGTTTTTTTTAAGTCTTGGAATCTCCTTTTATTGACATAGTTTCCGCTCGGACTCAATTGTTTAATTGGTTCTTTTCTAAAACATTCATTAAGATGAAATTGTTTTTCAACTTCTTCAATTTTATCACTTTTTAATTGCCATGTATCTTTTGAAATCTTCATTATTATACGATCTTTTACCAAAACATCTCGAAGTTTAGTAACATTGGGATTGCTAAGTCCAGTGGTTTTAAAGTCTTTGACTATCTGGCTTAAACTCACTCTAGGATTTCCCTTAACTGCATAATAATATAAAAATGCTCTCGATCGATCGATTACTGTAAGAGCAAATTTGCTCATTCTTTGAGAAAAAAATTGAAGTTCCGGATTACTTTTTGTCATTTTTGATTCAGAAGAGATTCAAAAAAAGTAGCCCCCTTACGGTTAAGTTTGTAAGTAACTGGTTTTCCTTTAACTCTCGATGAATCACCGTCAAGAAACTTCCATAAAGAATTGGTGATGTAATTGGATACATTCGGTGTTTTAATCCTTACACTAAGCTCTGATGTTATTTTTTCTATATCTCCAGATGTCAGACCTTGTTCAGAAAAATACTTATAGCAAATATAGTAGGGTAGGAGTATTCTGCCTGGAATCGCATTTTTAGCCAAAATCTGAGAGTCGATCTTTTCAGATTCTGGACAGTTTTTAATTTTATTTACAATCCATAAAATATAATCACCAGTATTTTTACTATTATCCATTACTGTCTTTTTTAGAGTGGGCGTATTTTGCCCACCTGACTTATTACTGGTTAAGATTTCTAAACATTCACTAACCAGCAGTTCTATTTTATTAAGTTTTTTAACTAAATTTTCTGTATCCATATTTATTTACCTTCGTTTTGAGATAGTATCTTTAGTGCTCTTTCAAGCAATTGATCTCCAGAAACCATAATTCTGTAACTATATACTCCCCGTTGAGTACTTGGAGAACGATCAACGTATTTTGTTCCTCTACCAAGTGCCAAACTAATATTTTCTCTTATTACATTTACTCTTATTTTTTCTTTCATAAATCTTGTTATATCATTTGGGGTAAGGGCTTCAATACCTATTTCTCTGGCAATAGTTAGCACTGCTAACGCTCTTTCCAAATATTTCCCTGGTGAAAGTAGGAGATTAAGTCGTTTTTCTCCAATCTGTTCTTGGTTTATGGGTAAAAGCTTTTTTAATTCTTCGGAATCTGGTTTGGCTGTTTTTGTTACATGGGTTTTAGCTCTTGAAAGTACCGGACCTTTTTTTGGATTTTGCCCAGTGTTGAGCCTTACATGAATTATTGAATGGTTTGGAATTGAATAACTTCCCTTTGTACTATCCACTATCCTTTGTTGGCGCAATTCCATTAGTTTTACTCTTACTGTACCTCCTGGCAATCCACTGATCTCCTCTATAGAACTTGGAGAAATTTGGTCCGTTTCTACAAGTCCCAACGTCTTGGCCGCCTTTTGCGCCAAAATGATTGCAAGTACTTTACTGGTACTATCTAATTGTGGAAAGTTTGATATGGGACGTATTTGACCGTCTTTAGATATGGCGCAATATCCATCTAGCAATTCCGCTAGTTTTTTCCTATCCAGCTCTTCGGTATTTACAATTAATTGTGAAAGTGGATCATCAGATAAATTTGTCATTCTTAACATTATAAGTGTATTTTCTTATTTGTCAAGATACAGTTTCATGTATATCTATAACAATGATCGTAAGAAACCTGTTTTATTAAATATAAAACAATATTTTTATCACGGCTTCGTTTATGAATAAGGCTGAATTAGAATATGCTTAAATGTTAATTTAAATATCGTTATATTGATATCTTAAATATTAGCCTTGATCTTACGTATTTTAACAATATTGTTTCTGCTCACTTCCCATTCTGTTCAAATCCGTATTGACCGGTCACATTGGACACTCCGGAACCTTAGCTTGAAGCTTCAGTTTTTAGAGGGTGTTTCACGGTTCGAATCTCCGGAGAGAAAAATGGTGTTTTAGCAAGCTCTTTCAGGCTATTCAGGAACCACGGTCGCTCCGGGGTGCACGTCTTGGCTGCGGGACTTGGATTCGAACCAAGATAAGCAGATTCAGAGTCTGCTGTACTACCGTTATACGATCCCGCAATAACAGGCTTATTTTAACAAAAAACGGGCGTGATTTATAGCTTGGGGTTGTGCTTATTTGGCTAGCGTGATAAGAATGGCGCCGGCTGACATAAGGAGGGCACCAAGGGCGACCTGGGGGGAGAGTTTTTCTTTGAGGAATACGGCGGCCAGAATAATGGTAAAGACGAGGCTGAGTTTGTCTATCGGAGCGACCTGGGAAGCGTTGCCAAGCTGCAAAGCCCTGAAGTAAAACAGCCAGGAGAGGCCGGTTGCTATGCCTGAAAGTATCAGGAAAATCATCGAATACCGGGATATCGAGCCTAAATCCCTGAATGTTCCCTGGGCAAAGACGATTCCCCAGGCAAAGAGGAGGATGACGACGGTCCTGATAGCGGTAGCCAAATTGGAATTGACACCGGTAATTCCGATCTTGGCCAAAATAGCTACCAGTGCGGCAAAAACTGCCGAGAGAAGGGCGTAGATTATCCAGCTCATATATACATTATATATATTAGCGGGATCTGCGGCTATAGAAGTAGGAAGCAACCTGCAAAGTGACCGCAGCTGCCATAAGCAGGGTCCAGACACTAATTCTCTGCAGGCCGACATGGAAGAGTATCAGCCACATAATGATGTAAATCAGCTTGTGCAGCCTGTGCCACCAAAACTTTAAATATTTAACGGAAAAATCGTTCGAGGTCAGGAACATAAAAAACAGAAAAAAAAGGGCAGTCAAACCGGATAATTCAAAAAGAAGAAGCGAAGAGAAGGGAAATCCGTCCTGCGCAAATGATACCAGTCTGATAACGGACGCATGAAACAGGGCAAACAGGAACATGCTGATTCCCATGTACCTGCGGTAAATCATTAAGGGAAAGACAAGCTTTGAACGGATGCCGAATCGTCGGGCGATTCCGGGAACCATCACCAGACAAAAAATGATGACGGAGATTTTTCCCGAGAGAAGCGCCAGGTTGTAGAAAAAAAGATAATTGTTGCCCGTAACTGCCGCTCTGATTCCCAATACCATGGCTGCACTTAACAAAGCGTAGAGAATCTGAAATAGACTGAGGATCAGCTTTCGCCTGGAAACGCTGAAGGCAAATATTTGTTCAACCAAGCTTGCCGGCATCAGCCATTATTCTACGATAAGTTGGCCTACCATGCCATTCTGCCTGTGTTGTCCGACACTGCAATAATATTCAAAAGTACCTGTCCGGTCAGCCGTAAATTCAACCGTGTCTGTGGCCGGTCCTTCAATCTGTTTGGTTTTGGCGTTAAATTCGTCTATTACCCAGTTGTGTATTCCGCCGGTATTATTGAGAACTATCCTGACCCGGTCGCCTCGGTTGACCCGGATTTCAGACAGTGAAAATTTAAAGTTGGAAGCATCTATCTCGAAAGTTTTAACTTCGGAGTCTTCTTCCATGGTTTCATCGGATTGGTTTGGGGTCACTATGGTTTCCTCAACCAGGCTATCATTTTCCGGAACAGTCAATTCCTGCTCATCAATTGCCGCCTCAGGTACAGGCTCGCTGCGGTTTGACATAAGGTATATTCCTCCAACCGCCAGGATTGCGACGGTAATAATTCCTATGATGAGATTTTTGTTCATAATACTCCCTTGAAGTGCTGTTAAATATTTATAACCATCTATATAATGATTATTTAGATTAATATTTTTCCTGACGTTTGTCAAGTGGAATTGTCGGGAGCTTGGCAAGCATATTTTTTTCTTATATCATTGACGATGTGCGAAATATTGTCGTTTTTGCCGGGAATGACTGTGTGAAGGTAAAAGAAGAATATTATTACAGTTTGGCTTATGAGTTGGGACAACAGCTGGCCGGGAAGAACTATCAGGTAATAACAGGAGGGGGACCGGGACTGATGAATGAAGTTATGCGTGGAGCTTACGATGCCGGGGGAAAAACTGAATCAGTTTGTCTGGTTGTAAACGGCCGTGAATTTTCCAAATTTTCCCACAAGAAAATAATTTATCACAGTCTGGTCAGGAGACAGACAAAACTGATAAGTTTGGCTGACGGATTCGTGGCTCTTCCCGGAGGTATCGGCACATATTATGAAATAATGGCAGTTTTGGCCATGAAACGGAAAATGGAAATCTCCAGACAGTCGCCTCTTGTTTTGTTGAGTGATTATTTTAATGAGTTCGAACCGTTAATTGATAAAATGATTGACGAAGGATTTATAGGAAGGGAAATCAGCGCTTTCTTTAAATTTGCCGCTTCCCCGGGGGAGACTGTAAATATGCTCGAGGCCGCTTTTGCGGGAGAGGAACAGCCGGAATGAAATACCGTTGTGTGGTTGCTGATGTTGACGGCACTCTCGTTGTCCCGGCAGCAGACAGGACGACCAGCGCGTCGCCCAGGGTAATCGAAGCTGTCAAAAAGACTCAGGAAGCAGGCATAGTCTTTACCATCGCCACAGCCAGGTCTCTGGACTGGGTTACTGGACTGGTGACCTCTTTGAATTTGACCGCCCCCATAATTTTGGACAACGGAGCCAGAATTTATGACTGTATGGTGCAGAAATATATACACAACTTACTGCTCTCCAGTTCCAAGGCCAGTGAAATTCTGGACATTCTCGGCAGGTTTCCCTATAAAAAATATATCGTGGATGAAAAAAGCCGTTTCGAATATGTTGCGGGAAAAACGGAAAAATTCGGCCCGGTGGTGAAAATGATGGTGTTGCATGTCGATCCCTACCAGGCCAGTGAAATATATGAAATTCTCAGCCGGTTGCCGGGAATCAAAGTCACTAAAAGCGTCTCCGGCACCAATCCGGTCAAAGAATCAATACATATCACCCATAACGAGGCGGCCAAGGAGATTGCCCTGCGGAAAATAGCCGAACTTTTGGGGATTAATATGGAAAATATAGTAGCTATAGGTGACAGTTATAACGATTTTTCGCTGATGACAGCCGTCGGTTTTAAAGCCGCCATGGGCAATGCCGTTCCGGAAATAAAAGCCATCGCCGATTATATCGCTCCTTCATATGAGGAAGACGGTGTCGCCGATGTACTGGAAAAGTTTATAATCAGAGACAATGCCTGACAGCCCGTTACATGATATTTCCGGTGAACGTGAGGACCAGCTGCTGGTAACATGCAACCGCCTAGGTAAAATAAACGGCACTGCCAGCCGTAAGCTTTGCCATCAGAATAAGGGGATCACCCACTTGGCTTTCATGTCATTTTTACTGGATAAAAAAGGCAAAGTAGTTTTAACCAGGAGAAGCATGACCAAATCACTTTGGGGCGGTTATTGGGACGGTTCAATTGTCAGCCATGTCCTTCCGGGAGAGTCGGTGGAAGGAGCAGCCAGGCGCCGGGGGAAGGAAGAATTGGGTGTTGATACGGATTTCTCCGTTGCCGGCTCATTTTATTACCAGGAAAACTATAACGCCTCGGCGGAAAATGAATACTGTTATGTTTTAACAGGCAAAACTTCAGAAGCAATCATTGCCAACAGGCAAGAAATCAGCAAAACTTTATATTTGGACAGGCACGGGCTGGATAAATTTCTCAAGGAAAAACAGAGCCAGTTGACGCCCTGGTTCATCAAAGCCGGTGAATACTTGAATTTGAATAACGTCTTATGGCCGGCAAGCTGAAAGCACTGGCGGCACTGTCATTGACGGTTCTTCTCTTTTCAGTCCTGGTCATTTTAGCCAGGTTTTATTCTTCAAAGGCTCCTTCAATGTTTTTGCTGTTCCTGCGCATGTTATTTGCATTGCTGGCTTTTCTCCCGCTTTTAGTAAAATTACGGATCTGGCAAAAAAAACGCTTCCGGCAACTGATTGCCGTATCGCTTCTTTCTTCATTAAATGTTATTTTTTTTATGTACGGTATCGAATTTACTACCGCTTCGGCCAGCCAGTTAATATATGCTACCATACCTGTTATGACCATTATTTATACCAGTCTGGCCGATAAGCAGAAATATTCCGCAAAAACCGTTACCGGTGTGATCATCGGACTATTGGGAATTTTCTATATTATCTACCGAGCGGCCGTTGAAAAAGGTGAAAGCATTTCCGGCGGTCTTTACGGCAATTCCCTGATAATGATAGCTTCATTGGGTTGGATGTTTTATATACTTTTCTCAAAAAAAATGTCCAAATATTTTTCCCCGGTTGAAATCGGCGGCTCTTCAGTTGCAGTTTCATTTGTCCTCAGCGTCATATTGCTGGTTGTCCAATTGTCCGTAACCGCAAAAGAGATCATATTCGATAAGAATATCTTTCTGGCGACTTTTTATATGGGAGTTTTTGCTACTTTTTTCAATTACTTGCTCCTGCAGTATGCCATTAAAAAGTTGTCTGCCCTGACCGTTAATCTGACATCATACATACAGCCTGCCCTGGTCGCTATGCTGGCAATTGTTGCTTTAGGAGAAAAACTGACCGGTCATTTTGTTTTCGGTTCATTGCTTGTTTTTCTGGGTGTTTTTTTGACGGCTACCATGGAATTTTACCGGCGGAAAAAAACTGATATACTGTTTTAACTTATGAATCAACCCTTGGTTTTGGATGTGGAAACACAATTTACCTTTCAGGAAGTCGGTCACGACTGTGCCAAACTGAAAATTTCAGTTGTCGGCACCTATGATTATAAAAGCGGTCAATACCGCTGTTTCCGGGAAAAAGAGCTGCCGGAATTGTTCCGTGCCATGGAGCACGCCTCGGAAATCATCGGTTTTAACATCAGGAAATTCGACCTTCCGGTCATGGCGCCTTATTATTTAGGGGACTTGCGCCAGTTTAGGACAATCGATTTATTGGAAATGGTTGAGAAAAGTTTGGGGCACCGGGTGTCTTTGGACCATTTGGCCCAGGCGACATTGGGTTCCAAAAAAAGCGGCCACGGTTTTCTGGCTATTGAATATTTCCGTTCGCAACAATGGGATAAGCTGGAAAGTTATTGTTTGGATGATGTGCGGTTGACTAAGGATCTGTACGATTATGCGCTCAAAAACAAAAAACTGCTCTTTCAGTCTTTTAATGACAAAGCCCCCAGAGAAATTCCTTTAAAATTTGAGACAGCAGTCGAAAACCCCGTTTCCGTTCACCTCTCTTTGCCTTTTTAATCCAGGTCCAACTCAATTGTTTTTTTCCTGTCTTTATGATGCTTGAGGTATTCTATTACGGCCGGCAGCACCGAAATAAAAATGATGCCGACGATGGCAAAATGGTAGTTATCTTTGATGATCGGTAAATTGCCGAAAAAGTAGCCTGCAAACAGAAAGAAACCCACCCAGGCGATGCCGCCTGCTATATTGAATGTCACGAATTTGGAATATATCATTTTGCCGATGCCGGCCACAAAAGGCGCAAAGGTTCTGATGATCGGGATGAATCTGGCCAGGATGATAGTTTTGCCTCCGTATTTTTCATAGAATTTCTCGGTTCTCTCGAGATGTTCTTTTTTGAGAAACGGAATGCGTTTTTTCTCAAAAATCCTTGGGCCGATCATATAGCCTATCCAGTAGTTGACGGTATCTCCCAGGATGGCGGCTGATGCAAGCAGAAGAAAGAGCAAATAAATATTTAAACCTCCTGCAACGGCCAGAGTGCCGGCGGCAAAGAGAAGGGAATCGCCTGGCAGAAACGGAGTAATTACCAGGCCGGTTTCCATAAAGATGATAAGGAAAAGAAAAATATAAGTAAACAGGCCGAATTGGTTAATGACCATGGCCAGATTCTTATCTAAATGAAGAAACAGGTCGGCAAGGAAGCTCAAAAAATCCATATGAAAAATTTATTATATCAGATTTTAAAAACATTGACTTTAAGTCGTTTTTTGTTAGACTAACTGATACTGGATAAGTATCAGTTAACTCGCTTATGAAAATTTCCAAAAGGGAGGATTTTGCCATCATCTTTATGAGCCATTTGGCCGCTCACGGCAGTAATGATTATCTCTCGCTATCCAATGTTGCCCGTCAAACCGGTCTTTCATCCCTTTTTTTAAAACACATTGCCCTCGAGCTTAAAAACAATGGACTTGTTGAGAGCCGGGAAGGGGTTCAGGGCGGATACAGGCTCAAGAAGAAACCGGAGGAGATAACCGCAGCCCAGATTCTTTCGGCGGTTAACAGGGATTTGATCAGACCCGCCTGCTATGAGGGAGTTTGCCGCTTAAAAGAAAAAAATTGCATCTGCGTATCTTTTTGGGGTAAATTCAACCTAAAATTAACCGCACTGCTTAATAATGTTACTTTAGCCGAAATAGCCAAAATATGAAACTTCTGGAAATCCGTCAGCTTGAAGCATATCTTGAGGAAAAAAAAATACTTTCGGATGTCAATCTGGAAATATTTCCCGCCAAAATCCATTGCCTGATGGGGCCGAACGGCAGCGGAAAATCAACTTTAGCCCAAGTTTTGATGGGGCATCCGGCTTACAGGCAGACAAAAGGCAAGCTCCTCTTTATGGGGCACGATCTTGCCGGCCGGGAGGCGGATGAACGGGCCAGGCTGGGTTTATTTTTAGCCTTCCAGAATCCGGTCAGTGTGCCTGGAGTCAATGTGGCTAATTTATTGAGGATGGCAGTCCGGGTAAAAAGCAACGGGCAAAAAAAGGGCAAATATAATCCGGCGCTTACTTTATCATCTCTAAATGAAGAAATCTTTGCCGTCTCGAGAAAGTTGGACATGCCCAGGGAATTTCTGAAGCGCAGTCTGAATGAAGAGTTTTCCGGAGGCGAGAAAAAGAAGCTGGAGATGCTCCAGGCCCTTGTACTGGCACCAAAATTGGCTGTTTTTGACGAAATTGACACAGGATTGGATGTCGATGCCCTGAAAATCGTGGCCGAGGGTATCAACCGTTTAAAAAAGATAGGGAGCGGCATCCTTTTGATCACCCATTACCAGAGGATTACAAAGTATGCCCGGCCGGATTATGTCCATATTCTCTCAAACGGCAGAATTGCAGCCTCCGGAGGTATGGAATTAGCCGAACATGTTGAAAAAGACGGCTACCGGAAATGGATAGGAAACTCATGAGCAATTCAATACTACCTGCCGATTACCGTTACGGCTTCAAAAAAAAGGAGAACTATGTTTTCAAATCCAGAAAAGGATTGGACAAAAAAATCGTCCGGGAAATTTCTTACTACAAGAATGAACCGGAATGGATGAGGGAATTCCGTTTGCAGGCACTGGATATCTTTTACGGGAAAAAACTGCCGAGTTGGGGCGGAGACCTCACGGGAATCAACTTCAATGATATTTATTATTACATCAAACCGGTGACGGATAAAGCCGCCAGTTGGGAAGAATTGCCCAAAGAAATTAAAGATACGTATGATGCCATCGGCATTCCCGAAGCGGAAAAGAAATATCTGGGGGGAGTTTCTGCCCAGTATGAAAGCGAAGTAGTTTACAAGAGTATCAAGAAAACACTCGGAGACAAGGGTGTGGTCTTTTTGGATATGGATTCGGGACTTAGGGAATATCCTGAGTTAGTCAGGGAATATTTCGGCAGCCTGATCCCTCCCCAGGATAATAAATTTTCCGCTTTAAACAGCGCAGTCTGGTCAGGGGGCTCATTTATCTATGTACCAAAAGGTGTCAGGGTGGAATTGCCTTTACAGGCATATTTCCGCATCAATGCGGCCAATATGGGGCAGTTTGAGAGGACTTTGATAATTGCTGATGAGGGCAGTTACGTCCATTATGTGGAAGGCTGTACCGCGCCGGTCTATACAACCGATTCACTGCACAGCGCCGTGGTGGAAATCTTTGTTAAAAAAGGGGCCCGCGTCCGGTATACGACAATCCAAAACTGGTCGCAAAACGTTTACAACCTGGTCACCAAAAGAATGAAAGTTGAAGCGGATGGATTCGGAGAGTGGATTGACGGCAATATCGGTTCAAAGCTGACCATGAAATATCCCAGTGTTTATCTGATGGGTAAGGGCGCGCGGGGGGAAGTCCTCTCGGTAGCCTATGCAGGCAAAAACCAGCACCAGGATGCGGGGGGCAAAGCCGTTCACTTTGCTCCCTTTACTTCCAGCAAGATAACTTCCAAATCCGTCTCAGCCGCCGGCGGCAGGACGTCATACCGGGGTTTGGTCCAGGTCTTTCCCAGCGCTTTAAAAGCCAAAACCAAAGTCGTCTGCGATGCCCTCATAATCGATGACGCCTCAAGATCCGATACCTATCCGACTATGGATATCAGGCATAATGACGTCAAAATCGAACACGAAGCGACAGTCTCCAAAATCGGTGATGATCAGTTGTTTTATATGAACAGCCGCGGGCTGAATAAAAGCGATGCGGAGGCGATGATCGTCAACGGTTTCATCGAACCGATCGTCAGGGAATTGCCTTTGGAATATGCCGTGGAATTAAACAGGCTGATCCAGCTGGAAATGAAGGGCAGTGTGGGATAAATATGGTAAAAAGCGAAGTCGTCCTGATAGACAAACTGACAGGCCTTAAGAAATTTAAAGTAAGATCAGACCAGCGGAAAACTTTTGTCATTTATTTAACCGGAAATGATAACCGTACGGGCAGTTTGGAAATCGCCATAGACGGCAGCCGGTCGCAAGTTGATATCCTGGGCTTTATTCTCGGCCGCGGAAAGCAGACTTTAAAATTGACCACCCTGCAGGACCATCTCAAGGAGCAGAGTGTCAGCGATTTGCTGATCAAATCGGTATTGTTTGACAGTTCCAGATTGTATTATGAAGGCACAATCAGAATTCGCAAGGGAGCCCAAAAATCCAACGCCTACCAAAAAAACGACAATATCCTTATGTCCAAAGGTACCTGGGCGGATTCCCGGCCGAAATTGGAAATTCTGGCCAATGATGTCCGCTGCACCCATGGAGCAACCGTCGGCCGGATTGATGACGAACAATTGTACTATCTCAAAACCCGGGGTTTGACCGGCGCAAAAGCTTCAGTCCTCGTTCTCAGCGGATTTTTCCGCCAGGCAGCCGAGAGAATTGATGATTTGAAAATCCGTCAGCAATTGACGATGGATTTGGATAATAAGATCGGCAGGCTGGTAGTATAATAAGAAGTTATGGCTGATTTTATTACTCTTGCTAAAATAAATGATATTCCAGACGGTAAAATGAAGGAGTTTCGGCTGGCAGGCAAGGTCATAACGGTCGCCGGTATCGACGGTGAATATCTGGCTTTTGACGGCATCTGCACCCATGAACATTGTTCATTGGCAGGAGGTTTTCTTGATGGCTTTACCCTGACCTGCTATTGCCACGGAGCGCAGTTTGACGTTACAAGCGGTCAGGTCCTGGGTCCGCCGGCAACCGAAGGTTTAAAAACCTATGAGACGAAAGTTGAAGGAGATGAGCTCAAGATTAAGCTTTAATTTTCCATGAATTTCAACCCCTCAAAAATTGCCGGGGATTTTCCCGTCCTATCAAGAAAAATAAATGGCGCTCCGATTGTTTATCTTGATTCAACCGCCTCTTCACTGAAACCGCTGGCAGTCATTGAGGAGATTGACAGGTATTACCGGGAATTGAGCGTTAATATTTTCCGCGGTGTTTACAACCTTTCCGAAGAAGCCACAGCTTTATATGAAAATGCCAGGCAAACGGCGGCCGATTTTATCGGCGCATCATCAGCCTCCGAAATTGTTTTTACCAGGAATGCCACCGAAAGCTTAAATCTTTTGGCGGCAAGTTTAACGAAAAAGCTGGCTGCCGGCTCCGGCATTGTTTCGACGGTTATGGAACACCATGCCAATATCGTTCCCTGGCAGGTAGCGGCAGGGGAAAAAGACTTCACGTTAAGTTTTGTCGATATTGATGAAAACGGCAAACTGGATCTTGCCGATCTTAGAAAAAAGATCAATAAAAAGACAGCTGTATTTACTTTTACTTATGTCTCCAATGTTTTGGGAACCATTAATCCTGTCCGGGAAATTATTTCCCAAATCAAAAAAATAAACAGTAAAATCATTATTATCGTTGATGCCGCGCAGGCAGTACCCCATATGCCTTTGAATGTTCAGGATCTGGGTGCGGATTTTATGGTATTTTCCTCTCATAAAATGTGCGGTCCGACAGGTATCGGCGTCCTGTGGGGGAAACAACACCTGTTGGAGATGCTGCCGCCTTACCAAACAGGCGGGGAAATGATCAGGGAAGTCCGTTTGGACAGTTCAACCTATAATGAATCGCCCTATAAATTTGAAGCGGGCACACCTCACATTGCCGGAGCTATGGGACTTGCTGCCGCCATGAAATATCTGCAGGGGAAGGGCTTAGATAAAATCAGGCAGCATGAAATAAAACTGACTGCTTACGCACTGGAAAAGTTAAAAAGCATAGAGAATGTTGCCATATACGGACCCGAAAAGGCCGAAAATCGCGGCGGGGTCATCGCTTTTAACTTAAAGGGTGTCCATCCTCATGATGTGGCCCAGATACTCAACAGCGAAAATATCTGCATTAGAAGCGGCCATCACTGCGCCATGCCTCTTCATACAAGGCTGAATATCGGTTCCTCCTGCCGGGCTTCCTTTTATCTCTACAACAGCGAAAAAGATGTTGACGCTTTGCTTCAGGGATTGAAAAACACGGCTAAATTTTTCCTGAAAAAAAGGTGCTGATATGGATTTATACCGGGATAATATTCTGGACCATTATCAAAATCCGAGAAATTGGGGATCCCTGACAGGTTCTGCTGTCAAGGTCAGCCACAATAATCCCTCCTGCGGAGACAGCATAACGGTCTCCCTCAAACTCGACTCGGGAAAAATTGCGGACATCAAATTTACCGGAAACGGTTGTGCCATCTCTATGGCCTCAGCTTCCATGCTGACCGAATATATCATGGGAAAATCCGTCACTGATGCTTTGGTAGTTAAAAGGGAGGATGTGGAAAAACTTTTGGGAACCAAATTGACCTTAGCCAGACTTAAATGCGCTTTACTGCCATTGGAAACCATCCGTCAGGCATTGGTAGAATCTGCTAAAACCCGGTTGCCAAAGCCTTCCTGATTGTATATAAATAGAAGTAAAGGAAAATTTATGCCGGACAGTAGTAATCCTTCAGGTCCCAGAAAAATCGGAAAATTGACGGTAACCATGGACAGGAATTTATGTATAGGAGCCGCATCCTGTATTGCCGTTGCACCCAAAACTTGGGCACTGGACAATGAAGCCAAGGCAATCTTTCTCGATACGGCTGAGGAAGAATCTTCTGAGGCAATTATCGATTCGGCCAAAGCCTGTCCTGTTGCCGCTATTATCATTCAGGATGAAAGCGGCCGGCAGATCTATCCCTGAATTTACAAAGAAATTTCTTATGACTCAAACGGTAAATATATGATTGATTTTACAGTAAAAATTGGCGGTGAAGCCGGTTTCGGCATTATGACTACCGGTTTGTTTTTGGGGAAAATAGCCACCCGCTCCGGCTACCATGCCTTCGAATATTCCGAATACCCTTCTTTAATCCGGGGGGGACACAATGTTATTGAAGTCCGAATCTCTGACGCGCTTGTTCATTCTCAAACCTCAGAGGTTGATGTTCTTTTGTGTTTGAACAAAGAAACTTTCGATCTGCACGCGGGAGAAGTCAGGGAGGGCGGAGTCATCGTATTTGATAATGAAAAGACGGATGAAAGCTTACTCAAAAAACCGGACCGCCGTATTTCTTATGTGCATATACCCTTTACCAGGATACTTCGGGAAAACCAGTTAGCCACCGTCATGCTCAACAATATCGCTCTGGGAGTGCTCATGCAGATTATCGGCGCTGATCCGGATATTTTAAATAAGCTGATTGCCGAGACCTTTGCCAGAAAAGGGGAAGAAGTAATCACTAAAAACCAGCAGGCGGCTGCCCTTGGCCTTTCTGAAGCAAAAAAAGATTTTCCTGAAGGATATAAAACCAAATTGGTTAAAATTAACGGTGTACCCGAAAAAGTCTATCTGACCGGCAATGAAGCCTTCGGTTTGGGGGCAATCATGGCCGGCTGCCGTTTTTATTGTGCCTATCCGATGACACCGACATCAGCCCTCCTGCATTATTTAGCCGCTAAAGCCGAAAAATGCGGCATGGTGGTGAAACACGCCGAGGATGAAATCGCCGTTATCAATATGGCTCTGGGAGCGTCCTGGGCAGGGGTCCGCTCAATGGTGGGAACTTCCGGGGGCGGTTTCGCCCTGATGGTTGAAGCAGTCTCATTAGCCGGTATCACTGAAACCCCCATAGTTATTGTCATGGGACAGCGGCCCGGACCGGCTACCGGTATGCCGACCTGGACTGAGCAGGGAGACCTGCATTTCGTCATCAGAAGCGGCCATGGAGAATTCCCCAAAATCGTCCTGGCTCCGGCTGATTCTGAAGAAGCAGTCAGGCTTACGGTCGAAGCTTTTAATCTGGCGGATAAATATCAGACACCGGTTTTTGTCATGGGCGACAAATATATGCAGGAAGGCCACCAATCGGTTGATATGGAAAAAATTTCCTCACTGCCCTCTGTCATCAACAGGGGAAAACTTTTGTCACAGGAGGATCTTCTGAAAACCGGGCAATACAAAAGATACCTGGTGACGGATGACGGCATCTCCCCCAGAGCTCTGCCGGGGATGGAAGGCAGTTTGCACCAGGCCAACTCGTATGAGCATAATGAAGAAGGGCATACCTCGGAAAGCGCTTCGGACAGAATTCAGCAGGTAGAAAAAAGAAACAGGAAAAATGACACATATCTTGCCGAAGACTTCAGACTTCCGGAAGTATACGGACCGAAAGAATCACCCTTGACGGTCATTTCATGGGGTTCGATGAAGGGCCCGATTTTACAGGCTTTGAAGGAAACTGACGGCCTTTTCAACTATATTCATTTCTCCCGTCTCTGGCCTCTGGATAAAGCCAAACTGAAGGCATTTCTCAAAGGGTTCAGGCGCTTTCTCCTTGTTGAAAACAATTCAACAGCCCAGTTGGGGCAACTGCTGACGATGGAGACTGCCATGGAATTTCCCGATACTCTGCTTAAGTACTCCGGCCGGCCGATCTATCCGGAAGAAGTCATCAGTAAAGTCAGGGAGATGTTATGAACACCCAAAATCTGCCGACTCCAACAGCTAAAATCAATGCCGCCTTTTCCGGTTATTTTCCGACCTGGTGTCCCGGCTGCGGTAATTTCGGCATTTGGTCTTCGCTTAAATCCGCTTTCAATAAGCTCAAGCTTCATCCCGATAAAATGGCAATCGTCTTCGGCATAGGCTGTTCGGGCAACATGAATGATTTTCTCTGGGCAAACAGTTTCCATGCCCTGCACGGAAGGGCGGTACCTACGGCAATCGGAGTTAAAATCGCCAATCACAGTCTTCCGGTTATAGTCATTGCCGGCGACGGCGACTGCTACGGCGAAGGGGGCAACCACCTGCTGCATGCGGCCCGCGGCAATCACGACATTACTGTCGTCGTCCACGATAACCGGGTTTACGGCCTGACGACCGGACAGGTAGCTCCCACAGCTTTTAAAGGCGCCAAATCAAAATCAACTCCCGGAGGCATCATTGAAGTTCCCGTCAATCCCGTGGCTTTGGTTTTGACCCAGGGAGCGACTTTTATTGCCCAGGGTTTTTCCCAGGATATGATCCATCTGACCGACCTGATTGTTGCCGGCGTCGAGCATAAAGGCTTTTCCCTGATAAATGTCTTCCAGCCGTGTGTCACTTTTAATCCTGCCAACAGCTACAGCTTTTACCGAGAAAGAGTTTATAAACTGGGTGCTGATTACGACCCGTCAAATTTCAGGTCAGCCCTTGATAAATCAATGGAGCTTGAAGAAAAAATTCCCATCGGGGTAATTTATAAATCAGAGCGGCCAGTTTATACCGATTCACTCAACCAGTTAAAGACGTCGGTTCTGGCCGGTCAGTCTCAAAATACCGAATTTATAAAGTTTATTAATGAGTTTGTTTGATCCCAAAGGGCAATTTTTGGGGTTGACATCTAGCAGTCAGTCTGTTACACTGCTAAAACTTAAATGGCACAAGAAGAGTTGCGAAAAATCAAAACGCTTCCCATTATTCCGATCCGGGACGGAGTCGTTTTTCCCAATACGGAAATCGTTCTGACATTCGGCCGGCCCAGGTCTTTGGCGGCGATTGAAGCTTCCAACTCGACCGACCGCAATGTAGTCTTAGTTATGCAAAAAACCCCGCATCTGCATGAACCTACTCCTTCCGATTTGTTTACCATCGGCACCATCGCCAGAATTGAAAGACTCTTGAAAACTGACGGTGAAATTAACGCCCTGGTCAAGGGTATCAACAGGGTGGAAATTCTTTCTTTTGAATCATCCGATCCTTATTTTATAGCCAAGGTATTGGACATCCCGGATGAGCAGGGCCAATCTGACGAGGTGACTGCTCTTATCAACCATATAACATCTGAGCTTAAACGGGCGGTGAATCTCGGCAAGTCTGTGGATTTTCTCTCATTTATGAACATAATGTCCGGTCTTACTCCCGGTGAGTTTGCCAACCATGTGGCGGCAGTTCTGGAGATCAAACCGGCGGAAAAACAGCTTCTATTGGAAACCAAAAATGTCAAAGACAGATTGGCCAGAATCTCTGATTACCTGACGCATGAAGTGAAAATCCTGGAGATTGAAAGAAAAATTGCCTCAAAAACCCAGGAGAAATTCGATAAAAGCGTTAAGGAAGCGGTCCTGCGCGAAAGATTGAAAACCATTGAAAAGGAATTGGGCGAAGAAGGCGAGACCAAAGAAGTCAGGGAGCTTTTGGACAAGATAAAAAAGGCCAAAATGCCCATGGAAGTCGAAGACAAAGCCAAAAAAGAATTGAAAAGGCTGGCCCAAATGTCCAGTTATAACCCGGAAGCGTCATATATAAGGACATATCTGGACTGGCTGGTAGATTTGCCCTGGAGCCTGGCTTCATCAAGCGAAGTGGATATCAAACAGGCAGATGGCATATTGGATGAAGACCATTACGGACTTAAAAAGGTTAAAGAGCGGATACTGGAATACCTGGCGGTCATGAAGCTGAAAAAAAAGCTTGAACTGAGTGAAGCTGCGGATAAAAAAGCGGATGATAAAAACGGTGATTTTGAAAAGTTAAAGAAGAGAAGCGCCACGCCGACGATACTGTGTTTCGTCGGACCTCCGGGCGTCGGCAAGACATCCATCGGCAAGTCAATCGCCCGTGCTTTGGGACGCAAATTTGTTAAAGTTTCACTCGGAGGAATCCGGGATGAAGCCGAAGTCAGGGGACACAGGCGTACTTATGTTGGTGCTATGCCGGGCAGGATGATCCAGGGCATAAAACAGGCCGGTACCAAAAACCCGGTTTTTATGCTCGATGAAATAGACAAAGTCGGTACGGATTTCCGGGGAGATCCGTCAGCAGCATTGTTGGAAGCACTGGACCCGGAACAGAACCATTCTTTTTCCGACCATTACCTCGAAGTTCCTTTTGACCTTTCCGATGTCATGTTTATCACTACCTGCAATATACTGGATACGATTCCTCCGGCCCTTAAAGACAGGCTGGAAATAATTCATTTTCCCGGCTATACCGAGGATGAGAAATTCCATATTGCCAAGGATTTCCTGGTCGGCAAACAGTTGGATGCCCACGGGTTAACGGCAGATCAGGCGAAACTGACTGACAGGGCAATCCATTACATCATCAGGAAATATACGAGGGAAGCCGGAGTCAGGAGTTTGGAGAGGGAAGTAGCCACGGTTTTTAGGAAAGTTGCCAGGGAAGTAGTTGAAGGCAGGGCAAAGGACAAGGTTATAAAAGCCGTGAATTTGCAGAAATACCTTGGCCCGGCCAAATTTACATCTTATCTGGCTGAGAAAATAGATGAAATCGGCATGTCCACCGGGCTTGCCTGGACTGAGGCCGGCGGCGATATTCTCTTTATCGAAGTGGCCCTCATGAAAGGCAAAGGCAATCTGCTTTTAACCGGGCATTTGGGCGAAGTCATGCAGGAATCCTGCAAAGCCGCTTTGTCATATATCCGCGCCAAAGCCAAACAACTGGGTCTGAATGAAAAGTTTTACCAAAATGTCGACATCCATGTCCACGTGCCGGAAGGGGCAGTACCCAAGGACGGTCCTTCAGCCGGTGTCGCCATAACCTCGGCCATGGTTTCCGCCCTGGCCCAAATTCCGCTTAAAAAGGAAGTCGCCATGACCGGGGAAATAACTTTGAGAGGAAGGGTGCTGGAAATCGGAGGAATCAAGGAAAAAGTTATTGCAGCGCACCGGGCCGGCATCAAAACCGTCATTATGCCCAAAGCCAATAAAAAAGATTTGGAGGATATCCCCAAATACGTCCTGGATGATCTTAAATTTGTTTTTGTAGACCATATGGACCAGGTTTTTAAACCCGCCCTGGGACAGTCACTGAACATTAAAGAGGAAATTGAGACTCCCAAACATCTCCGCCAGCCCATGATGGCCCGCCTTCCCTCCTGACAATTTTCTCCACCCTCTTCTCCACCCTCCAGGTGTTATAAAGCTACACCTATTATAATATTTAGCCTTACACCCTCCAGGTGTAACAAGGCTACACCTCTTCAAGAGTCAGGTGTTTCACTTTTTCCAGTTCCTGTGCATATTGTATTTGGTTATGAACAAATAAACGATATTCTTCTTTGTTTTTAAATTGATTAAGTACCAAGGCTGGATCAACAATCTTGCGGTCAGTAAATTTTATATACTCAGGTAATGATGACCATTCATAATCATCCAGTTCTGTTTCTTTGATTAAAAAAGATGAGACAGGATTTAAATGTACATAACGGCTTAGGTGTAACAGCTGTTCATTTGTTTCAACCCTAACAGCTTTAAACGGACCTTGAAACAGGGGACCACTCCGTGTTTTTTTTGTATTAAAATATTTACTGTAACTATTGCAGATATTGGCAATAAATTTTGAAATGCCATTTTCTTTTTCTTGCTTGAGCATCAGATGGAAATGATTAGGCATGAGACAATAGGCAATTATTGTTACTTCAGTTTCCTTAAAATTATCAATAATCTCTTTTCTTCTATTATTCTTCATGCCAAAAAAATGAGATAGACGAACCGGTAAATTTGAAAATCGATAGTAATTTATTGTATCCAATGCTCGTTGATATTCTCTTTTATTTGAAAAAATTGTTCTTCTTTCAATTCCACGATTATATATGTGATAAATCTCTCCTGAAACTAATAAAACCCTGCGAAAGTTTACCACAACTTTATAATAAAGTTATGGGAAAATTTGTTCAACAGGTGTAGCCTCATAACACCTGGAGGGTGTAGGTAGAGGAAGGGAATTATTTCAGATTTTCGTAGATGATTCTGGAGATAAGGACGATTTTTTCCTTTGTTATGGTTGCATCGACAACATCAGTAGCAAAAACAGCCAGGAAATAGGGTTTCCCCGGCAGATCAATAATACCCGCATCATGGACAGTCCTGACTTCATCCCCGGTTTTATGATAGACTTTGACCTGACTGTCCACTCCTTTTGGTATTCTGTCTTCAAAGTCACTGTCATCCATAAAATCGATCATTTCCCTTGTCAGGGCGCTGTTGGTGATTTCTCCGCGGTACATTTTTATAGTGACGATACCGATATCCCTGGCTGAGGTTTTATTGCTAAGCATGTCTGTTTGGGTCATTCCCCAGCTTTCAACCAGGCTTTGGATATCATCAAGTCCGATAACCAGCGAAGCAAGGATATAAGCCGCCGTATTATCGGATTTTTCCATCATCAGCCTAGCCAGTGTTTTCAACGAATACGGTGTACCCGGAGGATCGTATTGTATGGAGCCTGTGCCGTAATCACGGATGTCTTTGGCTTGAGGGACGATTATACGGTCCAAATCGAGTTCATTTTTAGCCACTTTATAATAGAGAGCTGCCAAAATGGGTATTTTATTAACGGAGGCAGCCATGACCTGCATTTGTTCATTGATGCCGAAATTCCTGCCGCTTTCCAAATCATAAAAATATACGGAAAACGTGCCCTGGGTTTTGGCCACTTCCCGGGCAATTTCCTTTTCCAGTCCCTCTAAATCGAGATTTCGGGTAACCTCAATATTTGTCGGAGGCGCCTCTGACTTATTTTCATTTGGGGATGAGTTGCTTTCGGCCATAGGACTGACCAGATTTACCTGTCCTGCTTTGTTAACTACGACAATGGTGATCAGAATTAAAAAGACGATAATTCCCAAATATGTTCTGCTCCGGCGGCTGTTTTTACTTTCGATATTTCTGCCAAAAGAAGGATAGTTCATTTTTTCCATGATCTTTGATTATACATTCCCTTCTTAAAAAAATATAACCCGCTTCTTGTTTGATTATCATATTGTATTGCTAACTTTAAAAATGAAAAAGTTAAGAAGTTAAGGGAGGTGATAGTTAATTGGCCAGATATACTAATCGAGATGAAACACCTTGGGGGCGCTGGTTTCTGGGGTTATTAGCCGTTGTAGCCGTATTACTTTTATTTTTTACGGTTACCAGGAATCAGGAAAACGGAATTTTTAACTCTCTCCAGCCCGAACAATCCGAGCCGCAAGTTCAAATACTGGATGATATCATCAGGAATCCTGATAATTATATCGGGAGGCAAGTATCAGTCAACGCTCCTGTTAAGGAACCTTTGAATGACCGGATGTTAATGCTGGAAGCGCCGGGACAGCTTCCCGATGACGAACTCTTGGTAATCAGCCGGCAGACACTTCTGCCTCAAGGCGGAGGTCCTGATGACTATATTTATAATAAAGATGATATAGTCAGAATTTCGGGAACAGTCAGAAGGTTAACGATAGCTGATTTAGAGGAGGAACTTGGTACCGATTTGGATGATGCAGCCTATGCCGAACTGGAAGGCAGGGTTTACATCGTCGCCGATACCATACAGGAAACTTCTTTATAATCTTATATTGAATGGCAATAATTGTTTTTCCTAATAAAGAGGAAGACGTTATTGCCATATTTTATTTGGGTAATTCAGCTCATTTTCAGCCAATTACTGATAAAATACCGTTATGAGAATTCTGGTAGTTGAAGATGAGCATAAAATCGCCAACTCCATAAAAAAAGGATTGGAGCTGGAAAATTTTGCCGTAGATGTTTTATATGACGGGAGTGAAGGTTTTGATTTTGCTTCGAGTGAAGATTATGATGCCATAATACTTGATCTGATGCTGCCGGGTATTGACGGCGTTACCATAACAAGGCTGCTTCGTCAGAAAAATATCCACACACCTATTCTGATGCTGACGGCAAAAGGCCAGGTTGAGGATAGAGTAACCGGCCTTGACAGCGGTGCAGATGATTATCTGACGAAGCCTTTTTCTTTTAATGAACTGTTAGCCCGTTTAAGGGCATTACTGCGCCGGCCGAAAAAAGCTGACGGACGGATTTTAAAAGTAGGCGACCTGACTTTGGATACTGTTACTTATGAAGTAAAAAGAGAAGATAAAATTATAAAATTATCAGGTAGGGAATACGCTTTACTGGAATATCTGATGAGGCACCGGAGCCAAGTTGTCACTAAGGAACAGATAATCAGCCACGTCTGGAATTACGATGCCGATATCTTGCCGAATACCGTGGAGGTCTTTATAGGATATTTAAGAAATAAAATAGACAGGGTGAATGATGGTCCCCACCTGATAAAGACAGTCCGGGGTTTCGGATATAAAATTACAGGGGAGGGTGAATAATGTTCAGCAAAGCACGGCTAAAACTGACCGCCTGGTATCTGGTCATCATTATGTCAGTCAGCCTCCTTTTCAGCGCGGTTATCTATAGAAGCGTTGATATCGAACTTTCCCGGATAGAAAGAAGACAGCAGGTGAGGATTGAACGGTTCCGCCAGGAATTGTTCCGATTGCCGGATTTCCCCGATATGTTTGTGGAAGTTCCGGTTACGGAAATAAGAAGAAGACTGATTGCGGCGTTAACATTCATCAACAGCGGAATATTAATAATATCAGGAGGTGCAGGTTTTTTTCTGGCCGGCCGGACTTTGAAACCGATCGAAGATATGGTTAATGAACAGAACCGTTTCATCGCCGATGCCTCGCATGAATTTAGAACTCCCTTAACTTCACTCAAATCCCAAACTGAAGTCAGTTTGAGGGATAAAAAATTAACCCTCTCCCAAGCAAAAGAAATGCTTGCCAGTAATCTCGAAGAAGCGGATAATCTTCAAGCAATTTCTGACCGGCTTCTGGAGCTGGCCCAAATAGAAAAACCCAATTATTTTGTTTTTAAAGCTGTTGATATTAAAAGTGCAGTCAACTCTGCTTTAAGCAAAGTGAGGCCGTTGGCAAAGCAAAAGTCGATCACCGTCGCCTCTCAAATAAAATCCCGGATAATGGAAGGTGACGGGAAGAGCCTGACGGAAATGCTGGTCATTTTTCTTGATAACGCCATCAAATACAGCCGGGAAAATACGTCCGTCAATCTCACCGGGAAAATATCCGGACAGTCACAGGTTTTGGTAATCAGCGATCAGGGAAGCGGCATCAGTAAAGAGGACTTGCCTCATATTTTCGAACGCTTCTACCGAGGGGACAAGTCGCGGTCCGCCTCAGGATACGGATTAGGACTGTCGATTGCCAAAAAAATAATCGATGCCCATCACGGGACTGTTGAGGTAGCCAGTAAAAAAAATCAGGGTACCACATTCACCGTCCGCCTGCCTTTAAAACAATCCGTCAGCTTTATTTAGAAAATTATCTTTCAGGTTTTTTTCAGAATCGCGGTGTTAAATTAATCAGACTATGAAAATTGTCAAAATTGCAGCCGGCATCCTGAATGGAGTTGGCAACGGATTCCGCAGACTTTCACCGGTTAAAAAAGCGCTCGCACTGGTTGGTTTTGTCATTTTTATCTGGTTTGCCGGAAATCAGTTGATTAAAAACAGGACTCAAAGCCCGTCCTACCAGACTTCCGTAGTCGAGCGCGGTACACTGATCACTTCGGTCACGGCCTCAGGCACAATTTCGGCCGGCAAAGGCAGCAACATTACAACCGGTGCCGGCGGAGTAGTCAGGCAAGTTTATGTTAAGGATGGTGATTATGTGGTTGCCGGCCAGAAAATCGCCGAAATAAGCCTGGATCAGGATTCCCTACAGAAACAAACCGCAGCCTGGGCCAGTTATCTGCAGGCAAAAAACAGCTTAAATTCGGCCAAGTCCAGGATGAACGCGCTCCAGGCCGCCCTCTTTAAAGCCAACCAGACCTTTGTTAAAGGAGCGGGCACGGCTGATCCGGTTTATGATGATCCGACATATATCATCCAGAGGGCGGAATGGCTGCAGGCGGAGTCGGACTACAACAATCAGGCCGGGGTTATTGCCCAGGCTGAAGCGGCTTTAAGTTCCGCCTGGTATTCCTATCAGCAAATTTCATCAAGTGTGACTGCTCCCGTCTCCGGTAAGGTCGCCAATTTATCGGTGACTGCCGGCCAGACCCTTACCCAGACATCCGGCAGCAGTTCGACCAACGGTACTTCTCTAAATACGACGGCATCCCAGACTATCGCGACAGTCGTTTCCAAGAATAATGAGATTCAGGCCGCAGTCAATCTGACCGAAATTGATATCCCCAAAGTAAAAACAAATCAAAAAGCTACAATGACTTTGGATGCCCATCCCGATAAAACCTTTACCGGCAAAGTCGCTTCCATCAATACCTCCGGCTCGGTCAGTTCCGGTGTCACCAATTATCCTGTAACAATCACTTTTGATTCCGGCATGGATGGTATTTACCGGAACATGGCCGTATCCGCGACCATCATAACTGACGTCGCCGATAATGTTCTGACGGTCCCTTCAGCCGCAGTACAAACAACTGACGGTGAATCAAGCGTCAAGGTGCTTGTTAACGGACAACCCGTTCTGGTTGTGGTTGAGACGGGCAAGTCCAATGACACCACAATTGAGATCAAAAGCGGACTTGGCGAAGGACAGACAATTATCACCGGTCAAATCGAAAGCACCTCAGGCAGCAATCAAACTTCCGGCAGCTCTCCTTTTTCCAGTTTTAGGGGCGGAGCCGGCGGATCGGTCATGTTCCGGCGTTGAGCGGTTTTCTCCCGATCAATCATGATAAAGGTTTCTAAATTATCAAAAATCTACAGGAGCGGTGAAATGGAAACGGTGGCATTGTCCGATGTCTCTTTTGAGATAAAAAAAGGAGAATTCGTGGCCATTATGGGTCCTTCCGGGTCAGGCAAATCGACTTTGATGCATATTCTGGGAGCACTTGATAAACCGACTGCCGGAAAGTATCTGCTTGACTCAGCTAATGTGGTGGAAATGTCCGATGACGAGCTGGCTGAGGTCCGCAATAAAAAAATAGGCTTTATTTTCCAGTCTTATAATCTTTTGCCCAGGACATCTGCTTTGAAAAATGTCATGCTGCCGATGGTTTATGCCGGCGTAGGAAAGGAAGAAAGACGGATTCGCGCGGAGAAATATCTGGAGATGGTCGGGCTTAAAGACAGGTTTTATCATACTTCAAACCAACTTTCCGGTGGGCAGCAGCAAAGGGTAGCCATCGCCCGGGGTCTGGCCATGAATCCTTCAATTCTTCTGGCTGATGAGCCGACGGGCAATATTGCCTCTGTCCAGGCGGCGGAAATCATGGACATTTTTCAGAAATTGAACGGTGAAGGTCACACCATCATCATGATTACCCATGAGGCTGATATTGCCGGATATGCCAAAAGGATTATTCACATCAAAGACGGCCGTATCGCGGCTGACGGCACTAATAACCGCCAAAGGAAAATTTAACATGGATTACCGGGAAATGTTCATTGAAAGTTTGTCAACTTTAACTCTTAATAAACTGCGGACAGGGTTGGCCATTTTAGGTATAGTCATCGGCATAGGCTCGGTCATTGCCCTGGTCTCATTGGGGCAGGCCAGTCAGAAGGCGGTGGAGTCGCAAATCCAGTCGCTAGGCTCCAATTTACTGACGGTGATGCCCGGTTCCTCGCAAGAGGGTGGGGTCAGGGGAGCGGCCGGGGCCAGAACCACTTTGACGTATGATGATGCCAAAGCCATTGAAACGTCAGACGCCATAACCACCGTCAAAAGCGTTTCTCCCGAATATTCGGGACGGGCCCAGGCAGTGGCCGGCCGCAATAATATCAACACTTCGGTGATGGGTGTTACTCCGCTTTATGCAAAGGTTCGTAAAATAGATATCTCTTCCGGAAATTTCATCAACGACAGAGATGTAACCGCCGTATCCAAGGTGGCGGTTTTAGGCCCGACGACAGCCGCGGATTTATTCGGTGAAGATGTAAATCCTGTCGGCCGGACTGTCAGAATAAACAGCCAGACGTTAAGCGTGATCGGTGTGACAGTTTCCAAAGGCGGATCAGGATTTCAAAACCAGGACGATATCATTTATGTTCCTTTAACCACCGTCCAGAAACAACTCTTCGGAGTCAATTACTTATCGACCATTTCGCTTGAAGCGGAAAGCGAAGAAGTCATGACCGAAGCCCAGAACCAGGTAGGATACCTTCTTTTACAGCGTCATAAGCTGGATGACCCGCTGGAAGCCGATTTTTCCATATTTTCCCAGCAGGATATTCTGGACACGGCTTCCCAGGTGACCGGAACCTTTACGACGCTTTTATCCGGCGTGGCAGCCATTTCCCTGTTGGTCGGCGGCATCGGCATCATGAATGTCATGCTGGTGACGGTTACGGAACGGACCAGGGAGATCGGCCTGCGTAAAGCCCTGGGCGCCAAGAAAAAAGTGGTCATTACCCAGTTCCTGACGGAAAGCGTCATTCTGACTTTTACAGGTGGGCTATTCGGCATTATATTGGGGATTTTCGTATCCTACCTTTTTAGCGCGTTTATGTCATTTGCCTTTGTCGTTTCGCCAAAATCAATTTTACTGGCTTTTGCCGTTTCGGCCGCCATCGGTATTGTCTTTGGCTTATACCCCGCGCGCAAAGCAGCCAATCTTGAGCCCATCGAAGCATTAAGATATGAATAGGAGGTGATTCAGTGAAAAAAAATCAAATAATGATCATGATTGCAGTAGCCGTTGCAGCCGCTGCAGCCGGTTTTATCGGCGGTAGAACTTTCGATAACCGTGCCAGATCCAATTTCGTAAGCGGATTCGGCAACCGGACAGCCCCACCGGGTATTTTCCGCCAGAATTCACAGACCGGACTTAGGCCTGTAAACGGAGAAATTATTAAAGGCGATAACGAGAGCATAACGGTTAAATTAGCCGACGGCAGTTCCAAAATCATCATTCTTTCGGAAAAGACTGCCATAAACAAGTCTGCTGAAGCTGAAAAGTCAGATTTGAAAACAGGGGAATCGGTGACTGTATTTGGCATCAGCAATACCGACGGATCGGTCACCGCCCAGAATATCTCAATCGGGTCCGGTATGTTCAGGGAAATGATACGGGGTAATGCTACCCCGACGCCTTAAGGATTATTACCTTATTTTCATATTTCTGTTTTATTCTTGAAAAATGACCGCTAAAATAGTCTTGGGATTTTTGTTTCTTTCATTGGCCGGGGCTCTTTTATATTACAGGGGGATGACCGGCACAGGCAGAATTTCTGAGGAGCCGGGTTTAAGCGCAACCGTCAGTCCTTCTCCCTTGGAAGAAATTAATGACGGCAATGAGTCCGTGCGGGTTGTGGCAGGAAATCTTGATACGCCCTGGGCCATTGCCTTTTTGCCGGATTCGGGCATTTTGGTGACGGAAAGACCCGGTCGCGTGCGGTTGGTAAATTCCGAAGGTGTTTTGGAAAATGAGCCTGTTGCCGTCCTTGAAAGCGTTAAAGAGATAGGTGAAGGCGGTCTGCTGGGGCTTGCCCTGCATCCGGAGTTTTCGGAAAATAACTATGTCTATTTCTATTACACCTATGAGGGATCCGGCAACAATACATTCAACCGGGTAGTCAGGATGCACTTCCGGGACGGCAAACTTACGGATGAGGAAATTATCGTTGACGGGATACCCGGCGCTTCCAATCATAACGGCGGCCGCATCAAATTCGGTCCCGACGGGAATTTATATATAGGGACAGGCGACGCCCAGGAACCCTCCGGGGCGCAGGATACCTCCGTTTATGCCGGTAAAATTTTAAGAGTCACCCCCGAAGGGAAACCTACGGCCGGCAACCCTTTTAACAATCATGTTTATTCATACGGCCACCGCAATGTGCAGGGTTTAAGCTGGGATTCAAATGGGCAGCTATGGGCAACTGAGCATGGCCGTTCGGGGATATCTTCAGGTTTGGATGAAGTGAATCTGATTATTGCCGGAAAGAATTACGGCTGGCCGGAAATTCAGGGTGATGAGAGCAGACAGGGAATGTATGCACCTGTCAGGCATTCCGGAGTCTCAAACACCTGGGCTCCTGCCGGAGCCGCTTTTATCAATGATTCCCTGTATTTCGGCGGGTTGCGCGGCCAGACCCTTTATGAAGCAGTTACAGCTGAAAACAGGATTGTCGAATTCAAGGAGCATTTCCGGGGCAGGTATGGCCGCATCAGGGAGGTTATTAAGGGACCGGACAGCAATTTGTATATTACTACCTCAAATCAGGATGGACGGGGAAATCCGGAAGGAGACGATGACCGGATTATCCTGATAAACCCCTCTTTACTTTAAGCATTTTTTCAGGTTAATTTTTTAAACTGGAGAAGTTATAAAGAAGGGAGGTGAGAGAAAATCAAAAAAACTTTAATTGTGACTGCCCTTTTAACGGTTTTGATCGCAGCCGGACTGGCAAAAACAGTTTCTGTTTCCGCTCAGGATGAAACGACTCCGTTTCAGTCCCTGATTACGCGAATTGCGGATAAATTCAATTTGAAAACCGAAGACGTCCAGTCGGTCTTTGAAGAACACCGGCAGGAACGCCGGACAGAAATGAAAGCCAGGTTTGAAGACAGGCTGGATGCTCTGGTCGGGGAAGGTAAACTGACTGAAGCACAAAAGAAGCTGATTATGGATAAAAAAGAAGAACTGTTCAACAACAGCCAGACAGAGAGGCAGGCACACAGGGATGAGATGCAGAAATGGGCACAGGATAACGGAATCGACCTCGACCTCTTTTCCGGAGGATTTGGAGGAAAATTCGGTATGAGGGGAGGCTGGCGGGCTAAATAATTGAGGGCAGCCTTTTCACTGTCTGACAGTCCCGTTCTTTTAGAGCGGGATTGTCAGTGGGAAAAATAACTCTTTTAATCCGTTTAATCATCTTTCCTGAATTCCTTTCAGGGAACATACTGTCTTAGCCGGACAGTACCTGGCTTTTTTTATGACGGAAATGATACCTCGAGGTTTAAGGAACTTTCAAAAGGATGAAGCCCGGGAAAAATTAGAGTCACTCTCCGACGACTTCGGGGATTTGATTGACCGCGGCAGCAACAATATGACTGCTGCCCAAGTTGCCAATAATCTGAAAACTCACATCAGTGGTACTTTGGATTTTATCGATGCCCATGCTGCTGAAGATGAAGCAGTCAAAGCCCAACTGTTAAAGACAGGCTACGATCAGGCCGGCAAATTCGCCGAATTTCTGTCCGAAGGCATGCTGAAAGACAATCCTAACCTCTAAGTTATTTTATTTTAAATTAATTATCTATTATATAAATTCAACTTACCTTCTTTCTGTATATTAAACGTTGTATAAATATTAATAATTCGGAAGGAGGTGATTATTGATGGATGAAACAAATGGAATAGTTATTACAAAAATTATTGATGCTCCGAGGGAAATGGTGTGGAAAGCCTGGACTGATCCTGAAACGGCCAAAAAGTGGTGGGGGCCAAAGGATTTTACGGCTCCAAGCATTAAAATAGACCTTCGGGAAGGCGGAAAATATATTTTTGCCATGCGCGGACCGAAAGGATCGGAGTGGGATAAGGACATGTACAGCGCGGGTGTCTATAAGGAAATAGTTCCTCATGAAAAATTGGTGGTAACAGACTATTTTTCGGATGAGTTCGGCAATAAACAGGACCCGGCTAATTTCGGACAGGACCCGGATTTTCCGGAAGAATCAACCGTAACTGTTTTATTTCAGGAATTGGGCAAGGATAATACAAAGCTCTCTATTACCTATCAGAAACCGCAATCCGAAGAGCAATTCAGGGCTATGGAAAAAAGCGGTATGATAGACGGTTGGAATTCCAGTCTGGACAAGTTGGCGGGGGCGCTGAAAAGTTAAAAAAAGTTTAATTCCCAAGGGGATTTAAATGCAAAAAATTACACCTTTTTTATGGTTTGACAGAGAAGCTGAGGAAGCCGCTAAGTTTTACACTTCCGCTTTCAAAAATTCAAAATTGGGCAAAATTGCATATTACGGAAAAGAAGGGTACGAAGTGCATAAAATGACCGCAGGGACGGTAATGACAGCGGAATTTACAATTGAAGGAATGAAGTTCGCCGCCTTAAACGGCGGACCGATTTTCAAATTCAATCCGTCCCTATCGTTTCATGTAGCGGCGAAATCAGTGGATGAAGTGGATAAATTATGGAAAATTCTCTCGGAAGGCGGCTCTGTGCTTATGGAGTTGGGCTCATACCCCTTCAGCCGGCGTTACGGATGGCTTCAGGACCGCTACGGACTTTCCTGGCAGATTTTTTATGTCGGAGAAAGGGAGATTATTCAAAAGATTACACCAGTCCTGATGTTTGTAGGCAAGGTTAGCGGCAAAGCGGAAGAAGCGGTCACATTCTACACTACGGTATTTCACCGGGCAAAAGTTGCCAGTATCCAGCGATACGGCAAAGGTGAGCTGCCGGATGAGGAAGGCACGGTCAAATACGCTTCTTTAGTACTGGAAAATATGCAGTTTGGAGCCATGGATAGCGCGCATGGCCATAAGTTTTCCTTTAACGAAGCCGTTTCCTTTCTTGTCGAGTGCGAAAACCAGAAAGAAGTTGATTATTTTTGGGACAAGCTTTCGGCCAGTCCGGAAGACGAACAGTGCGGCTGGTTGAAGGATAAGTACGGCTTGTCCTGGCAGATTGTTCCGAAACAGCTCGATGAATTTATGGGTGACCCGGATCCTGTGAAAGCAGGCCGGGTAATGGAGGTCATGCTGAAAATGAAGAAGATCAGTATCGGCGAGCTGGAAAAGGCATACAGAGCCGGATAGGCAAAGGAGAATTATGCTACAATCTTCACATGAATCTGTCAGTGGGGATTGTCGGGTTGCCGAATGTGGGCAAGTCGACACTGTTTAACGCGCTTCTCAAAAGACAAATTGCCGAGGCGGCCAATTACCCTTTTTGCACCATTGAACCCAATGTGGGTGTGGTTGAAGTACCTGATGACCGCCTGTCGGTACTGGCCAAAATTGTGCAAACTGAAAAAATTATTCCGGCGATTGTAGAATTTTATGATATTGCAGGATTAGTCAAGGACGCAGCCAAAGGAGCAGGCCTGGGCAACAAATTCCTGGCCCATATTCGTGAAGTCAACGCGATAATCCATGTAGTCAGATTATTTGAAGACCCCAATGTGGTACATGTTACCGACAAAGTTGATCCGGCAGAAGATATCGAAACCGTCAGGACGGAATTGGCCCTTGCCGACCTGGCTACTTTGGAAAAACAGCCGGAACCGAGGATGAATGCAACCCGGGAACAGCGTGCAGCCTGGTTAGTGATTGATAAGGCAAAAAAATTAATCAATCAGGGAAAATACGGGTTGGCCGTGGAATTGACAACGGAAGAGCAGGATGACCTCCGTCACCTCAACCTGCTTTCCGTAAAACCGGTTCTTTATTTATTTAATATATCCGAAAAACAACTGGAAAAAACAGCGGAAACCGAAAAAGTAATAAAAGACACCTTAAACAAGTTGAAAATTGATGCTCCATACCTTTATTTCTGCGCCAAACTTGAAAATGAAGTACTTGCGCTGTCTGGCGAAGAACAGAGAGAATATTTAAGGCAATACGGTTTGGGAGAGATAGGTTTGAACCGCTTGATCAAATCAGCCTACGGACTTTTGGGACTGATTTCATTTTTAACCGCCGGAGAAAAAGAAGTCCGCGCCTGGACTATCCTCAATAATACTCAGGCTGTTGATGCTGCCGGGGTTATCCATACCGACTTTTCCAAGAATTTCATTAAAGCCGATATAATTCCCTATGACGAATTTGTCGAATCGGGAGGCTGGGCAAGCGCCCGGGTTAAAGGCCTGGTCGAATCGGTCGGCCGGGAATATCTGATGAAAGACGGCTTAGTAGTGGAATTTAAAATCGGAACGTGATATAAAATAGATAAATTATTTGGGGTGGTCCGAAGAACATCGGATCTGAGATTAAACCCATTGAACCTGATCCGGATAATGCCGGCGAAGGGAAAACCTGTATCCGAGTTTCCCTTCAGGGAAACTTTTTTTATGCCGAAAGCAACTGTCTCCATCCAAATTTTACCTAAAAGCGAAAAGGATGAAAAAAATCTGAAAATTATTGATGAAGTCATAGATTATATAAAAAGCCGGAGGGTATCATATGAAGTCGGCCCAATGGAAACAACTATGGAAGGGGATTTGGACCTGCTTTTGGACATTGTCAGGGAAATCCAGTATCTGGCGGCAGACATGGGCGCCGGCCAGCTTTTTTCTTATATCAAGATTATCTATAACCCAAAAGGTGTCATGTCCATCAGGGAAAAAGTCACTAAACACCGGAAGCATGTATAAGCATTTTATCCCGGGACTGTTTTTTTGCTTTCTTCTCATCATATGGGAATTGCTGGTAAAACTTTTCCGGATAGAAGCCTGGTTGTTGCCTCCTCCTTCGGCGATTTTATTCAGTTTTTGGGAGTCCGGAAGCCTGTTGTGGCTGCACACAGACAGGACTCTTATCGAGACTGTGGCCGGTTTGGGAGCGGGAGCAGTCTCGGGTTTTATTCTGGCGGTTGCCATGGATTTTTCCCCATTTTTTAAAAAACTGCTCTATCCGTTTCTATTACTTACCCAAACAGTACCTTTTATCACCCTGGCACCTCTTTTAGTCATCTGGTTCGGCTTCGGCATAACAGCCAAAATTATTCTGATTGCAGTTGTCTGTTTCTTTCCGGTTGCTTTAAATATGAAAGAAGGTTTGGAATCCACCGATAAAAATCTTCAAAAACTGGTCAGATCCCTAGGAGGTGATTCCCGGAAAATATTCAGTTTGGTCAAACTGCCTTCAAGCCTTCCTTATTTTTTTTCAGGATTAAGGATCGCCGCGGCTTATGCTGTTTTATCGGCTGTAATCAGCGAATGGATAGGCAGCGACCGGGGATTGGGAATTCTCCTGATCCGTTCATCAAAGTCCTTTCAGACAGACAGGGTTTTTGCGGTTATCATCTTTATCGCTTTTATCACTTTAAGTTTAGTCAGGTCAATTGATCTGCTGGGTAAAAAAATAATTCCCTGGCATTATAAATATTATAAGGACGGAGTTAAAATATGAAAAAAAGAATATTAGCAGCTTTTCTGTCAGTATTAATTATTGTCTCTTTGATTGCCGTTTCCCGAAAGTATTTCAGAAAAACTCAAAATAAGACACCCGAGAAAATTACGGTTCTATTGGACTGGTTTCCCAATACCAACCATACCGGACTGTATGTAGCCAAAGAAAACAAATATTTTTCTGACAGCGGTTTGGAAGTAGAGATTATCCAGCCTTCGGAAGGCGAAAATATCCAGGTGGTTGCTGCAGGAAAAGCCCAATTTGCCGTTTCAAGCCAGGAGGCGGTTACCATGGCCAGGGCTGAAGATATTCCGGTTGTTTCGATTGCGGCCGTCATTCAACACAACACCTCAGCCTTCGCTTCCTTAAAGGACAGCAATATCAGAACGGTCAGGGACTTTGAAGGCAAGAGATACGGCGGTTGGGGATCACCGGTTGAAGAGGCAGTTCTCAAAGCGGTTATGGGGGAAGCCGGTGCCGATTATTCCAAACTGGAAAACGTCACTATCGGCACGACTGATTTTTTTACGACAATAGGACGGGACAGTGACTTCCAATGGATTTTTTACGGCTGGGACGGCATCGCGGCCCAACAGCGGGGAATAGATATGAATTTAATCTACCTTAAAGACCTGTCCCCGGTCCTGGATTACTATACGCCGGTATTAATATCCAGTGAAAATTATATAAAAAATAAGAAGGATTTGGCTGAAAAATTTACCAGGGCGGTTGCCCGCGGATATCAGTACTCGATAGACCATCCGGACAGGGCAGCGGAAATTTTAATCAAAAATGCTCCGGAGCTTGACCGCGATTTAGTGAACGCCAGCCAGGAATGGTTAAGCAAAAGGTACCGGGCGGATACTGAAAATTGGGGCAGGCAGGATTTGTCAGTCTGGCAAAGATATGTCGATTGGCTATTTACAAACAAACTTATCAAAAAACAAATTGAAGCCGGGTCAGCATTCACTAATGAGCTTCTGCCATGACAAGCCCTGTATTAGAAGTCAAATCAGTCAACAAAACCTATGAAATTACTGAAAATAAGCGGTTAAAAGTCCTGGATGATGTTTCACTTGAGCTGAAATTAAATGAAATTGTTGCTGTGGTCGGTCCTTCCGCCTGCGGGAAGTCAACCCTGTTGGACTGTATTTCCGGTTTGAGCGTTGTTGATCAGGGGCAGATATTGCTGCACAAAAACCCGCTAAACGGCCGTACGGGAAAAGTCAGCTATATGATGCAGGATGATGTCATGCTGCCGTGGAAAAATCTGAAAGAAAATATCATGCTGCCCTATGAAGTTAACGGATCAACCATCCCGCCGGAAAAAACTGATTTTCTTATTAAATTATTCGGTTTGCGGAAATTTATGGGCTTTTATCCCGGAGAAGTGTCCGGAGGCACCAAGCAAAGAGCTTCACTTCTCAGGGCTTATGTTTCGGGACATGAGGTATTGCTTCTTGATGAGCCGTTCGGCAAACTTGATGCCATAACCAGGCACGGAATTCTGCACTGGTTTTTGACTATCTGGCAGAAAAAAAAGCTGAGCGTCCTTCTGGTTACCCACGATATCGATGAAGCGTTATACCTGTCCGACCGGATTTATGTCATGTCGGCAAGTCCCGGAAAAATCATTTCAGAAATTAAAGTGCCATTTAAAAGGCCGCGGACTGATGATTATATTGCAACCCCTCAATATTCGGGTTTAAAACTCAGGCTTCTTAATTTAATTGCCGGTTGATTTTTGCCTCCTGTTTATTATAGATGTAATAAAGTGAAGAGGCGGTTACTGCTGTTATCAATTATCATTTTTTCCTGGTTTTTGTATAAGGAGAGCCTGTCGTTCTTTTTTATCAGCGATGATTTTTATTTCCTCTCCTTAAACAGCTTTGAAGCGATTTTCAAAACTTTAATTGCCGACCAGCATTTTATTCCGGTATTTCTTTCATTCATATACGGGTTAAAGAGTATTTTCGGCCTCAATCCCTTTGTTTTTCATCTTTGTGCGGTGATAGTACATATGGTTAATATCCTTCTGGTTTACTCTTTGGGTAAATTGCTGCTTTTAAAAACAAAAAACGCCTTATTAGCAGCATTTATGTTTGCTTTTTTTTACACCCATTACGAAGCTGTCTATTGGATTTCGGGTACCAGTTTTTCGTTAATGGTTTTTTTCTATTTAACCGGCCTGATTCTGCTCCTTGAATATATGACAAGCAGAAGAATGCCCTATCTTTGGGCTTATATGATCTGTGCTTTGCTTGCTTTTTCAACGCATGAATATGCCCTGAGCATATTGATTTTTCCTTTTCTTTTGAAACAAAAGAGAGCAGTCAAATCCGGACTTGTTTTATCCCTGCTGGTTTTAGGTTCAATATTTATCCGTCGTTTTTTGGGCAATATGGTAACACCCCAGCAATTTCAACCGGTTAATTTTTTAAAGGGTATAATAATCAGCCATACGCAGTTACTGGTGCCTCTGCCGCAATTTTTGGAGAGGATTCCTGATTTGGGTGTATTAACGTTATTTTTTCTGCTTGTCTATTTTTTATTAAGACGGCCGGATCCCAAACAAATTTTATTGGTACTGTGGCTGGAGTCAACCGTTATTCTTTTTTCAGCAACAAGTCTGCCGCAGGCGAGATATTATTATCTGTCTTCCATACCGGCTATTTTTCTTATTATCAGCACTCTGGGCAATAAAAGCCGTATTGCCGTATTGGCGGTCATTATCAGCAATTTCTTATTTCTGAATCACCAAAAAAACTTATGGTCGGAAACCGGCATGATAACGAGAAAAATAGTAAGTCAGATCTCAGGGGAGCTAAGGAATCTGCCTGAGGGTAAAAAATTATACGCTGTGAATTTACCGGACAGCCTAAACGGTCCTCCCTGGCATGCTTTTCTTTTCCGCAACGGCCTTAAAGAGGCTGTAGAACTGATCGGTAAGACCGAATCAGAGCGATTGGAGTTGGGTGATCCGTTTGTTGAGGATGAGGCAAAAATCATAAAAGAAAATTCCCTAATCTTAAAATATGTTGATGGTTCGATGGTCCGTTATCCGCTATAATAATTTTTATGAAAAAATATCTTATTGTAACTGCCACAGACCGAAAAAACGGCGATTTCCTCATAAACCATTGGTTGCCTTCATTGAACAACAATGTCAGTTTGCGCGGGACGGATATTTTGATCCTCGACTACGGTCTCTCGGCGGAACAAGCCGCAAAACTTAAAAAGAAAAAAGTCATCCTTCTGTCTGGTAACAGGCATGGTAATCCCGTGGTCATGCGCTTTATCGACTCGGGCAAATTCCTTCTGAAAAACAAATATCAGCAGATTTTGAGCATTGATTCGGGAGACGTGCTTTTTCAGGGAGACATACTTCCGCTTCTTAAAACCGACCTGACAAAATTCCGCATAGTGAAACACGACATCAATCCCCTTTATTTTGAGTATTACATCAGCAAAAATTTTCCGAAAAATCTGAGGAAAAAGTTATGGACAGTTTTAAAGGATAAACCCTTATATAATGCCGGAGTTCTTTTGGCTCCGCGAAAGAAATACCTGTTGCTTTGCCGTCTCATGGAAAAAATGATTTCCAATAAAAATTTGTACGGATCAGACCAGGTAATCGTTAATTATCTGCTGCATCAAAACCCAGTAAAACTACTGGACAACCGCTATAATTTCATGCCCCATACCGACATGAAGGAGTTCTTCATCAAAAATGGCCAGTTCCGCAAGAATAATGGCGAACTGATCGAAATTTTCCATAATGCCGGAAAAACCGATTTTATGAGGCCTATTAAGAATTTCGGGGTCCTTACTGAAGGGATGAAGCTTGATCCGAAGAGCTTTTATCTTAAAAAAATATTCTATTCCACCGTCCGGGTTATGAAGTATTTTTCTGATTTATTACTGACTTTTAAACCCGGATTTGTTTTTCAGTTCAGACAACAATCTCCAAACGATCAGCAGTTGAGCAAACCGGGTTGAATTGTTCCGCAACAGGTATTCTTCCCCGTCATTATAAGTTGAAATGCCTGTCTGGTCCGAAATCTGCTTTTCCAAAGAACTTAATGTATCGTGTGAAAAAATACCGTCAAGATGGAAATTAACCACCTTTCTGCCCCAATATAGGCTGGGTACTGAGGAGAGTAAAAAAGGCGGACTGCTTATGTTAAAGGCGTCGCCGATATTCAGGGGCATCAGCAGGTTCGGCAGGAGACTTTCAGGCGGCCGGACCATCATTTCCACCTTATAGGTGTATTCCGGCAGCTCGTCAACCAGTTGGTAGCGGGCAAATTGTTTTAAAATACTGGGAAAGATTTTTATAACGATATCGGCATCGGTTTTCTGAAAATCAATCCAGCGCTTGTAAGCGGCTTCCCTGACGAGCATTTCCTGTTCCAGCCTGACCCCTTCATGTCCCCGGATTTCTTTGTCGCGTTTAAATTTCCACTGCCATTTTATCTCCCGGCAGGGATCGACATAGATGGTTAAGTCCAAAAAGGGCAAAATTTCCGGATATAACGCGTGCAGACCTTCCAAAACAATTACAGGCGAGGGGGAAAAAGCTACCGGTTTATCAAATTCACCCGTCTGGTGGTTATATACCGGTAACTCAATCGGCTGACCTTTTTTAAGCAGGCTTAAATCCGAGACAAGCCTGTCCAAATGGTTGGCTGCCGGGTCCAGGGGCAGTTTACCGCTGACGGCTCTTTTGGTGCGGGTTTCCTTGTGGTAGCCGTCCATTTCCATCATTTTGACCAGTTTTTCTCCAAGAAGGGTTCGGATTCCGGCGGCAAAAACAGTCTTGCCGCTGCCGCTGTCTCCGGCTACACCCACAAAAAAAGGCTGCCCGGCATTTTTCAACAAATCCTCAATCATCCTATCTTAACCATAATGTGTAATTACACATTATGTCAAACACGCGATTTTAAAAAATGGTTTATTATAATGACATGACCGAAATCGGATATAGTATCGATAAACTTCCCGAAAAAAATTATTCTGGAAAAGATAAGAGAGTAATTTTCACCATACCTGGTTTCAGCGCCGGTGTAGGATATATAGATTCGGAAGATTCAATCACCATGAAAAGGTTCAGGGATTTAATGAATAAAGCCGGAGACCATGAAGATGACGGGCTGGATGATGAATTCAGGACAGACGGCCAGCTTAAGGAAATGGCCGACGGTATTATTAAGAGAGTCCCTCCGGAGGAGATGTTGAGATTTGCTGTAACTTCAACTGATCAGGAAAAGGTAGGAGCAGAAGAAACCGGGGAACTATTGGGATATATCCGGTTTATGCCCGGTGAATCTGATACGATAGAACAACTTACGAAATACGATCCAATCTACGAAAATAAACCTTATGTTTATGACATCGCTTATAAAAGACTCAACGAAGCCCCTCAAGGGCAAAAGCTTGTTTCCGGAGCGTTAAGAGTTGCCTGTTTGCAGGTCAGACGAATGGTAGCCGAAGTTGAAAGATCAAAAAGAGTTATTGAAGTGGAAAAAAGAATGAGGGCGGGTTTACCTGAGATTAATATTCCAAAATACAGAGATACGGACACAATAGTTATCGCCTATGTTGATCAGGATAGAGAAGTTGCAGCCGAAGCATCGAGGAGAGTGCTAAGATCAGTCGGTTTTAGCCAAAAAGGCAACTGGATTAACGACGGAAAATATGAGGATGAAAGGTGGGTTCTGGATTGGGAAAAATTCGAAGAAAACAGGAATAAAAAATATGATCCATCCATTGACAACAAAAATGACCTTCAGAGAGCAGAGAAAATTTTGGCGAGACATCTTTTTAAAAAGAAACAGCTTCGGCAAAGTGGTAAAATGACACCCCCAGAGCCGGAGGCCGGTTAATTTATTACTGCTGTATTAATTCAAATAATGTAATATAAGTTTAGGTAACCAAATTGCATAAATACACATTCTTACTGCCCGTATTTTTTGTAATATTGTTTCTCCTCTTTGTTTCCCTTTCAGGTAATTCGTATGCGATATTAGGATCCGAACTACTGACGAAACCCTGGATACTGAAAGCCAACAACCTGTCACAGGAGCGTTACCAGCTTATTGATCCGAATGCATTGATCGGGAAAAAAATCCTTCGCTTAACCTACAATCTGAACGGCATTTGCCTGCTTTCGGGCGATGCTTCCGCTTTAATTTTTGACCAGCCGTTCGGAAGAACGTGGCGCTATGTTTCTTTGTCAAAATACGGCAAAAATTGCCTTTCCGGAGAACAAACAGTTGATATTCCGCTGTCCAACTTCAGCGGTTTGGATTTGGAAAAGCAGGTAGGTACCTTTCATATCCGGATCTGGCACTATAAACCGTATAATGTGGAAATAAAAAGCGCCATTCTCTACAACCCCGAAACGGACATTATCAGGGAAACAAGCAGTTTCGGCCAGCTGATGAATAACTTCCTACCACCTGCGACTCCCATACCTTCTGCGATATTAATTCTGCCAACCGTAACACCGACCGCAATTCCGACTGTGCCGCCTTCTCTGACACCGGCTCCCATCGTCATTTCTCCTTCGTCAACAGTTATCCCCAGCAAAACTTCGATAGTCAAAACTCCAACTCCCACACCTACACAGGTTGTGCCTACAGATATCCCGCCTACAGCAATACCTGCTGATACATCAAAAGCTTCCTGGAGCATCCAGAGCGTTTCTTCCATGAAGGAAACAAAAGACAGGATCTGCAACATACGGGATGACGGTTTTATTACCAATTGGATAAATACGGCTGCCGAACTAGGATCAAATTATGTGTCAATAGAAACTCCCTATGAAAATCCCGGCTGCGGAAACAGTCTTGCCTATACGGAAAAATGGGTCCGGGAAATTCGCGGTCGGCAGTTAAAAGTCTGGCACAGACACATGCCGCTTGCCTTTGAAGGAATATACGACACGGCCAAAAACAGTCAAAAGGATTATTTAAACGTCATTTTTAATTATATAAAAAATAATCCCCAATTTTTTGCCGAAGGAGATATTTTCTCTCCCATTCCCGAGCCTCAAAACGGCGGCATCAGGGGCGTCACCTATTGTTCGCAGGGAATTTGCCAGTTCCAGTCGGCAGCCCATTTTAACCACTGGCTGAGGGATGCCATGGATATTGCGGAAAGCGCTTTTAAAATCATAGGATTGGGCAATAAAATAAAAATCGGTTATTTCGGATTTGACGGATTTGTAGCCTGGGGCGACAATAACCCTGATTGGAACGGGATTCTGGAAGATGAAACCGTATTAAAAATGGGAAATATCACCATTGACCATTATCCGGAAATAGTAGGAGACAATATGGAAAATGACCTGAATGAGCTTGAGGCGCGTTATCCCAATATCCCGATAATAATCGGGGAGTGGGGTACAATAACGGGCGGGGATACCGAAACCCAAGTCAAATCTTCCATGCTGGCCGCTAAAAGGTTGAGTGTGGTCGGATTCAACTATTGGCACATGGGGGCAGGCGGCAACGAAGCTTTAATAACTGAAAAGATGGTAAAGAATAAGCAGTTTGACGACGTCGAAAGATTTTATAAGCATTCGGATAGGTTATGAAAAAGAAATTAATATATTCATTATTATTTTTATTTTCGACAGCTTCGGTGGTGCTTGCGGTGTACTTATCATTCAATAAACCCGAACCGGAAGTAAAATCGCTGCAAAGCATAAACCTCTTAACAAAACCAGTGTCAATTTACGGAAATAAGTCTCTGGCAACTTATGAAGAAACAATACCCGATATATCCCTGATTAATAAAAACGCGTTTCAGCTTACTCTTGATTTATACGGACTATGCCTTTTAAAGGGCGATGCGGGAAGTATTTCAATTGACCAAGGCACCACAAAATCAGGAATAATTATTGCGGATTATGTAAAAAATTGTCATGACGGTCTGCAAACGCTTACCTTGCCGTTTGCGGAGATTCCCGGTTTTGATTTTTCAAAGCCCATTAAGAAAATCTTCATTTCAGTTTGGTATCCGGCGGATTTCCGGATTGATATAAAGCAGATAATTGCCATCAGTCTGGATGAGGATGTGTTGGGGAGGCAGTTATATCCTTCTGTCCCGGAAGGGAAAAATACATTTGAGAATATACCTCTGAGGCCTTTCCCTTACGCCCGCCAAAGCATGGATTGAAATATTCCGTTGCAAATAAGTACCGCCAGAGGGATTCGAACCCTCGATTTTCAGGTTGAGAACCTGACGTCCTGGGCCTCTAGACGATGGCGGCATTAATTTCGTGCCTGATAACCCTCATATTATACCAAAGCTATAGGGTACTGAGCCAGGACATGGTATCCACTCCAGGGTCCTAAGTCTACTGATACCCGGTCAAGAATAATCGGTGGTACTATCCTCATTCTATCATCA
>LCFP01000009.1 GCA_000999095.1 Candidatus Gottesmanbacteria bacterium GW2011_GWA2_43_14 | reverse complement strand
CCCTGGGAAACCAGGTATTTCATGACCCACATCGGATCATTCCAATTTTCCCGGAATTCACCGAATACTTTATTGGCATACTGGATTTGTGACAGATCGACATTTTCATGTTTAGCTCCGTTATCGCCGTTTGGAGGAAAAGTGACCGGTTCGGATTGCCTGTTTTGGGCAATCATGGCATTGTCAATTAAGTATTTCCTTGACAATGTTTTGCTTTCATGGCTTATCTCCGGCAGGGGAAATGTTTCTACTGTCACCCGAGTACTTTCCGGGGTAGTTACCGTATCTCCAACAACCAGAGTAGCTAACGCCTTTGTCGCTTCAACACCGGAATCACTGGTATTTGTAGCGGAAAGATTATTACAGGCACTGCTAATCCAGACTGCCGATCCCAGAACAGTCAGGCCGATAACCAAAGACAGTGACTTCCTATTCTTACTTTCATCCCCCAACAATATAGTGGCAGCAACAGCCGGTCCGACGCTCTTTGTCAATTCCCAGGCATATTTTGCCGTATTCACATTAGCGATAAAATCTTTCAGATAGTTTGCGCTTTCCCAGGCATCCCGGCCGCCCTGAGTGAATTTGAGCCTGACCCGAAAACCGTGAGCCTGCGGATTGTCAATTCTCGTCCGCTCCGGTAACAGATCCTTATTTCTGGATATGAAACTTAGCTCTACATCTTGAGGAGTCCACTTTTCGTCTATCTGCATTCCCAGCTTTAGCGAATTGGGAATAATATCAAGTTCGGAAATTACTGCAAAGGCCGTAATAAAATCTAATCCTTTATCGGGAGCTACTTCAGGTAATCCCAAACTCTTCAATCTGGCTGCAGTTTCAGATACTTTGAATGCAAAAGGAGTCGTTCCAAATACCTTGCCAGCCTCACGGCGGCTTAATGGTTCACCCGGATGGTGAAGAGTTTCGATCTGAGTAATTCCTGCCATAACAAATTTTGGTAACTATATCACTAGCCTATAGTCTTTTCAAGACTGGGCTGATTGACCTGTTCTATTGATAGGTTGTGCTGGTTCTTCTTTTAATATCGGCGATAATCAGCAGTTTTTTGTCGTCATCAAGATCAAAAAGAATACTATAGTCTCCGACTTTTTTGCGGTACTCAGCTACCGGATAATTGGCGAGTTTGATTGTGCCCGAAGTTAAAGGATTTTGTTCCAATTTCAAAATCGCTTCTTTAATTTTTTTTTGGAATTCTTTGGGAATTTTTTTGAAGGATTTTACAGCTTGTTTAGTAAGATCAGCTGTATACATATTTTTAAAGTCCGAGTTTTTGGAATAATTTACGGGCTTTCAATCCTTTGCCGCTCCTGACAATCTCTACCTCCCCCTTGAGTGTCTTGATGTATTTCCTGTTGGAAAGTTCGTTTAAGGCTTCCTCAAGCTCCTCATTCAATTCTTTCATCTCCAGGTATTTATCCAACGACAATAACATGGCAGCCGGTTTACCGTTCTGGGTAACCACAATTTCCGTTTTCTTCTTCTGTAATTTACTGAGAAGATCAGATAAATTTTTCCTTAGTTCAAATGCACCGATAAAAGTCGATTGAATAAAATCCATGCTTTAGGAATACATTATAAAAACATTAAGATTATATAACAGTATTCAGCAGGCGTCAACCGGACCGGAGAACGGATTGATAGGTATTCATCAACCTCAAGTAGTGCTTTTCCGGATTGAAGTATTTGACCGCCGCTTCCCTGGCCTGTTTGCCCAGCTGCCGGACCATTTTTTTGTTTTGCCAGAGCCGGCTGATTTTATCAACCGCATCAGGCAAATTGCCCGGTTTGAAGAGAAGGCCGGTTCGTTCGTTTTCCACCAGTTCCGGAATGCCGCCTATGTCTGAAGCTGCCGCCGGTTTGCCGCCGGCTGCAGCTTCCAGGAGGGAGTTGGGGAAATTCTCATACCAGACTGACGGCAAAACGACAAAACGGCTGCCGGCAATCAGGGTTTTCAATTCCCGATCCTCCCTGAAATCAACCAGCTCGACATTTGAGAGCTTTTTCCGCCTGACGGCAGAGGACAGGGCGGCCAAGAGCGGCCCGCGTCCGGCAATTTTCAGCTTGATTTCAGGCAACCCTGACATGACTTCGAGAAGAAACAGCAGTCCTTTTTCCGGAGACAGGCGGCCGAAGTAGAGGATGTAGCCGCTATCCTCATAAACCGCTTTGTATTTCCGGTTGTCAACGAAATGGGGCAGATGGATGATTTTCTCCTGCGGCAGGCCGTATTCAACCAGCTTTTTTTTCATAAAGAGGCTGGGGGATATAAAAAAATTGACATTGTTTACATACCACCTGAATTTGGTTTGCAGATAAAGCTCGATCGCACAAGCCAGGCTGGCTGAATACGAGCCTTTAACGCAGCGGTGGAGGATCGCCCTGTGGTAATTTTGCGGTTTGGTAATTTCGCAAATTTTTCCGTCATGGAAAAGGCTGTAATTGGGAGCGATCAGATGGTAGTCTCCTAAAGTCTGGACAACCGGAATGCCTCTTTTTTTAAGTTCAAATAGAAGGGAAGGGGAGAGATGGTGATAGACGGACCTGATATGGGCTATCTCAGCCGGAAAGATGTCCAAAAGGTCTGAAATTTTGCGGCGCGCTTCCCGGGAATAGAACATCCTTGAAAGGACCGGCAAAGCGGCTGATAATGACGGCCTGTCAAAATCGATATAGCTGGCAAAATAGCGGGACCAATCCGAAGGCAGGTTTTTCCCGTCTTTCATGGCGAAAAAAGCCAACCGGTGCTTTTTTTCCGTCAATAGCCGGGACAGCTCAAAAAAATAACGGGAAACGCCTCCGTGGAGGTAAAAAAATTTGTTAACCAGGAGAATATTCATTTTTCTTTAGCCAATAATATCAAATTGGGGCGCAGGTTTCAGAAGAATTATTCGTAATTGCGAAGCGAGACGGTCGTCTGGTATTCCAAAAAAGCCTGCTTTTCAACTGCCTGGTCGCCGCCGCCGGCCTGGGATATGGTGAAATTGTACAAGACATACTTGGGAGCCAAAGGGGGAGTCGGGCAGATAACCCGGAAATTGCAGGCTTCAATCTTGACCCTGGTCGAAACCAGGGCTTGACTGACTGTCGGAACTGGAAATTCGCCGCTGACTGATGATAATTTCTCATTGCTGCAGTCAAAAGTGGTTGTCAGTCCGTCACGGTTCAGGATGGTTAATGATTCTGAATTGGCATTGCACAAGCTTTCATCCACGTTTTCGGCATTCCTGATCATCGAATCCATAACCTGGCCGGCATAATCGGCATTTTGCTTGACTTCCTTGAGAATTTCGCTCTTGCCCTGGGCTTTCAGCCCCAGGATGAATGCTTCTGAAGTGATCGTGCCTAAAATGGCAATCAGGGTAATGACGACCAGCATTTCAATGAAGGAATAGCCGCCGTTTTTTTTTATCAACAATTTCATTTATCTCCAGTCAGTAATACAGGATGAGAGCTCTGCCCTGGGTACCGGAGTAACCTGGGCACCTTCACCCCATTCGACTACCGCAGTCGCCATATAAGACTGCGGCTCAGGGATAACCGTCACCTCCGGCAACGGACAATCATAAGACGAAGCACCGACAATAGTCAGAGATTGACCAAAGGGACCGGTCGGCGTCACCGGAACGGGCGTCAGCATGTAATTGATAAAACAGGTTGTCTGGCAAATATCCAAAGCAGCGATACCGCCGGCATCCCTGACTACTCTGGCCCGTTCCAGCTGCTGCTTGGCAAGCTGGGTAGCCTGGCTTTTATGCCTGGAATAATCAGCATTCCTGATGGCATACAGTTCAACAATAACCACACCCGACAAAAATAGAATAATTAAAGTCAAAGCCACGATGACTTCAATCATGGTTTGCCCCAAGTCTTGTGATCTTTTCATCATGGACAGCTGGTTGCAATTCCTCCTGAGTCTGAAATATCGCCTGAGCGGCTGATATTAATTCCGTAGAAACGGCCCGGCAGGTCGTCTAAATACAGACAGATTACCGAGTCTTCATCAATGCCCGGAGGATCATCAGAAAAGCGAGTCACCCAGGGATTAGCGGAGATATTGACCTCCGGATCTATACCTAGTTTAGTTAACAAGTACTGGTTACCGTTACAGCTGCCGAAAAATTCACGGTTATTAAAATCAACCAGCCAACCTTCAAAAAAGACCTGCGAATCTACATCACAGTCACAAACCGAACAGTCGACTTCGCCGTTGTAAGCCCGGCTCTGGACATCCCTTAACATATTTTTCAGATTTTGGCCTGAAGTCGTCAGTTTCTGACGCCGGCTGACGGTGGCATAACCTGAGAATGAAATACCCAATAGTACCAGTATGATGCCGATGGTGACCACTATTTCTATAATGGTAAAACCTTCATTTTTGACAGTCGGCATTTTTTATGGATTAGTTACCTGGTAATTGCAGTTGGAAAGACAGGCAGACCAGCCACCGCAGAGATCATCAGCATTTCCGTTTTCCAGGTGGGCGCACAATTCATAAGTTAGGGGAGATGTTTTATTGTAACAGTAACGGTAATCGCTCTTGGGATCGACAGGATAATTATTGATATATTCCGGCGGGATGTCGGGCAGGCATTCTTCGCTCGAATCAGGATAGGATCCGTAGTCGGATTTAAATATCTCCAGGGCGCTTCTGATCTGTTCCAGATCCGTTTTACGCAAGGCGTCACGTCCTCCGCGGGAAACTGCCTGGAATCCGGTTACCCCCATGGTGGATAATAAGGCAATCAGGGCAACCGAAACCAATATTTCTATAATGGTAAAACCTTTTCTTTTCATGATATCTCCTATTGCAGGCTGCTGACGCAATATTGCGGCGAGCTTTCTGTTTCCATATCAGCACATAAATAAAATCTGTTCTGGTTGCAATTGTCATCTACCACATCCGGACAATAGTAAGGATCGTTGGTTTTGGGATCAAGTGGCAAGTTTGGCAGAATGTCGATCTGGCCGGAACCCGGATCACAGGCGACCGGATCGTAGGTATTACCGTTCGGCAGGGGATACTGGTTGCCGCAGACGGCATAATACTGCTCCAGGGCATTTTTCATATCCCTTAAATCCGCGCGGCGTTTGGCATCCCGGGCTTTTTTCTGGACAGTTGAGATGGAACTGACCCCGACAGCCATTAAAAGAGCAATAATGGATACCACCACCATTATTTCAATCAAGGTGAAAGCCTGCCGGTATTTTTTTTTAAGGCTCATAAACAGTAAAACTCTCCTTCCCCAAATCAGCGCATTCTGTTGTGCTTACCGGATCCTCATCAGGATCACTGGTGCTTTCCAAACAGCCGCTTAATGAATATTTCAGTCCATCCGACGGATCCCGGACATAGATATAAGGCATGTCAGCTGTAGTGCCCGGATCACAGGGCACTTTTCTCATATAGATATTGCCTGTACAATCCTCACTCTGCGACCAGCACTGGTTGCACAGGAATTCCAGAAAATTACCGTCAGGATAAGCAGGGGGTAACTGGTCTGTCTTATATAATTCCAGAGCCTTCTGAATTTGCAGAATGTCCGATTTGCGTTTAGTATCCCGGGCTTTTTGGCGGATATTGATGAAATTGGGGAAGACCATGACACTCACCAAAGCCACGATGGCAATAGCCACCAGAATCTCAATTAAAGTAAAAGCTGCATTATGTTTCGTCTTCACGGCAAATTGGTGCTTTTTATAAGATAGTTATATTCGACCCCGTCAGCCGGACAGGCTTCAAAGACTTCCAGCACATCCGGATCGCTGGAAATTTCCAGATTAGCATAGAGTCTGTAAAAATCAGCGCCTCCGTCATAACAATAATTCCTGTCGGGATAACCCGGATCAGTCGGGATTTTCGCCATATAGACGATACTGGCGTCATCAGGATGGGTCAGGGGATTGCCGAAATCAAGAGGAGGTGCCGGGTAACTGATATTGTCATTATAATAAAGCTCCAGACTCTTTGCGATAGCCGACAGATCCTGTTTCCGGCGGGCGTCTTTTCCCTTATAGATGGACTGGATTAAATTGCTCCAAAGTGCGGTCGACAGAATGCCTATTAAGGCAATAACGATCAGGATCTCAATCAGGGTAAAACCGGAATTCGTGCGTTTTAAGCGGTCGGGGGCAGGAATTTTGTTCATTGTTTTTGTCAGAAAAAAGCAGAGAAATAACCAAGTAATGTATCCCCGTAAAAAAAGGCCGCCAGGGTGGCAAAAACCAGAAAGGGTCCGAAAGCGATGGTGCTTTTCAGCTTCTTTTTACCCACTGATACCAGTATCAAAGAAAGCCCCGCTCCTGTCAAGAAAGCCAGGTAAAAAACCACCATGATACGCGGGAAGCCGCTGAACAGCCCTATAAAAAAGGCCAATTTGACGTCGCCGAATCCCATGCCCCGGCCGCGGGTGATAAGAAAAAGAAACAGAAAAAAAGCCAGGAATCCAGCGCCTGTCAAAAGATTGAGCGTCATATCCGGCCGCGCATAAAACCATTGAAAGACAAGCGTCAACAAAATCAACAGCAAAGTAAGTGAGTCAGGAATAATATGTTCCTTAAGATCGATAAAAAAGATAACCAAAAGTATGCCGGCTACAGACTGAAAATAAAACAACCTGAGATAATCACTGACACTTATGAAAGGATATAAATGGAAATACACCAAAAGAAAAAGCAGGCCTGTCAGAATTTCCATTAACGGATATTTCCATGATAAAGGTTGTCGGCAGTATCGGCAGCGGCCTTTCAAAAAGACAAAAGAGATAACGGGTATCAAATCGGAAACAGAAAGGGTCCTGCCGCAGCGGTCGCAATGGGATCGCTTGAAAATGACGTCCTCGTTTTCCGGCAGCCGGTCAATTAAAAGGTTAAAAAAAGAGCCGCAGACAAGGCCGATGCTAAAAACAGCAGGTATTATCATTTAAAGATAATATTTGGGGATCTATATTATTTTATGCAAATATAGCAGGTGTCTGAACCTAATCCATTCGCGATACATGTAAGTCCATCTGCACCGGCGCTGTCATAGATTGCGGCCGGATCATTGGCGAATGATTTCGATTCGGGCAGGTAACAGACATTCAGATCGTAAACGCCGGCGGTATCAGTTGAGGTTACATAAAGCTTGCCTAAATTGCTGCCTGCCGCCGTAATAAAATTGCTTTTGAGTTCGCCGCTGTTCACCAGGGCTGTAATATAGCCGGTCGTTCCGTCAGTCATCGAAGTATCGTTAGCCAAAGTAGCAGGAACATCAGCAGTCCAGGGAAAAGAGCCTTTGGTTGCCTGGTAGGCGATAAAAGCCCGGTAGAGGTCGGAAGCCATCGTCCTTCTGGCTGAATCAGCACCTTTCCGGATCTGCTGGAAAGGATCAAGTGTGGCCAAAAGTCCGATAGTCAGTGCTCCAAGCAGGGCGACCACGATTAATATTTCTATCAGGGTAAAACCGGGATTTGAACTTTTTTGTTTCATAATACTATGTTATGCATAAGCCAAAATATTTGTCAACTAGAACTTGCTGGTCAGGGAATAAATGGGCAATAGTACCGCCAGGACCAAAAAACCGACGCCTATTCCGAGTAAAACCATGACAATCGGTTCGATCATAGTAGTTAAAGTCTTGACGGCTGAATCGGCTTCTGTTTCAAAATAAACCGACAGTTTATTTAAAGAATCGTCAAGCTGGCCGGTATGTTCGCCCACAGCTACCATCTGGCCCAGAATGGTCGGCATGATCTTGTTTTCCATCAGCGGGTCGGAGAGGGGAAATCCCTTTTCCACCTTTCGGGCAGCTTCCACAAAAGCTTCGCGGTAGAGTACGTTATTGGTGGTATGCTGGGCTATTTCCAAAGAAGTCAGAATCGGCACACCGCCCTCGATCAACAAAGCCAGGGTTTTTGTTATTTCTACCAGGGTAGACTGTTTTATCAATGGGCCAAAAACAGGGATATTCAATATCAATGTAGACAGGACAAACTGGCCGTATTTCGATTTTCTGATATTCATAAAAACGACAAAAATCAAAACAATTGAGATAACAATCACATACCAGGAATTAACCAGTATGTTGGAAAGGGTAATCATAATCTGTGTCGGTAACGGTAAATCGATTTCAAATTCCTGATAAAGGGAAGTCAGTCTCGGCACAACCACTGTCATGACTATAAAAGAGACCACACCCATTCCTGAAATAACAATGATCGGATAGACCAAGGCTCCTCTTATTTTATTGCGGAAATCGCGGCTTTTTTCCAGATTCTCCGCCAGCCGGCTGAGAATTGTGTCCAGCTTTCCCGAAGCTTCCCCCGCCTGAACCAGAGACAGATAGACCGGGGGAAAGACTTTGGGGTATTTGGCCAGGACGGAAGCAAAAGACTTGCCTGATTTGACTTCTTCCTCAATTTTCCTTAACAGAAGAATCAGCTTGGGTTTCTTAATCTGCGCTATCAGGATCAACAGAGCTTCATCCAGAGTCAAACCGGCGGTGATCATGGTTGAAAGCTGCCTGGTAAAATGCACCAGATCCTGAAAGGCAATGCCTGTACCCGCGCCCTTTTGGAACAATCCCGGGGTCTGCTCTTTTAAACTGATGATGAAAAAACCGCGTTCATGTAATAAACTCTGCGCCTGTTTCAGACTGTTGGCTTCAACAATACCTTCGGCAGTTTTACTCTGACTGTCCTTGGCTTTATAGGTAAATCTGGGCATAAGTTAACGCACTAACTGTAAATATGTTGACGGCCTTAAAGCGTATTGCATCGCCACATCATGGGCTATCAGATTTTGCTCCACCCTTTGCCTCAGATGTTCTTCAAAAAGCATCATACCGCTCTCAGCCGAAGTCTGGATAATATTGTCGATCATATGGGTATTGCCTTCACGGATAGTATTGCGTACTGAGTCGGATCCCAGAAGGATCTCGCAGATCGGCAACCGGCCACCTGCTACCGTCGGCACCAGTCTTTGGGAAACAACCCCGCGCAAAACCAATGACAGCTGCATTCTGATTTGGCTCTGCTGGGCAGAGGGAAATATATCAATGATGCGGTCGACTGTTTGTGAGGCAGAGTTGGTATGCAGGGTTGAAAAAACCAGGTGCCCGGTTTCAGCGATGGTCAGAACTGAAGATATGGTTTCGTAATCCCGCATTTCCCCGATAAAAACCACATCAGGATCTTCTCTGACAACATATTTCAAAGCGTTTCTCCACGAATGGGTATCCTGGTACATCTCCCTTTGCGAGACCACTGATTTGCATTTGGCGAATTCGTACTCGATCGGGTCTTCGATGGAAACTATATGAGCCATGCGGTTTTCATTTATATTCTGAATAATTGAAGCAATGGTGGTAGATTTGCCCTGGCCGGAAGGGCCGGTCAAAAGCACCAGACCTTCCCGTAAAGTGGCAAAATTCCCCAGAATCTGGGGCAAATTCAATTCAGCCAGGGTTTTAATGCTCGAAGGAATGACCCGGAATGATGCGGCTAAAGTATTTTTCTGGTAATAGGTATTGACGCGGAAGCGGAATTTTTGGCCGTTGGTAAGCGTAAAAACCGTGGAAAAATCCAATTCCCTGTTGGTAACCAGCAATTCCTTTTGGGCCGGGGAAAGACAGTCAAAAATCAACTTTTCCAGTTCCTCACTGTTTAAATCATTTAAGGCCGGCAATGGTTTCAGTTCACCGTTTATGCGCAGTGAAGGAGGGAAATTCATCACCAGATGCAAATCGGAGGCATTACGGGTAATGGCTATGGTTAAAAGTTCCGTAATATTCATATAATTACTTTATTCCTGCGCTACTCTGAATATTTCCTCCAGCGTGGTTGTGCCTTGTAAGACTTTCAAATAGCCGTCCTGCTTTAATGTGATCATACCCTCGGAAACTGACTGTTTCTCGATGGTTTCAGCTGTTGCCCGTTCCATGATAAGCCTGGCTATGGCAGGGGATACGATTAAAGTTTCGAAAATACCGACCCTGCCCAGATAACCGGTATGATTACATTTCTCACAGCCGCGTCCTTTAAATAATTTCAACTCACCCGAAGGAATTAAATTTCCCAAAACTGTCCTCATATCATTTTCCGCCTGAGGGTCGGGTGAAAACTCAATTTTACATGAGTTGCAGATTCTTCTAACGATTCTTTGCGCTTCGACAGCATTCAGGACAGAAACTATTAAAAAAGGTTCTGCACCCAAATCCAATAACCTGGGAATGGTCGTAGCGGCATTATTGGTGTGCAGGGTGGAAAAAACCAGGTGTCCTGTCAGGGCAGCCTGGACAGCCAGCTGTGTCGTTTCTGTGTCGCGGATCTCGCCAACCAATATAATATTTGGGTCCTGACGCAGAAATGAACGCATGCCGGAGGCAAAAGTCAGGCCGGCCTGGGGATTTACCTGGACTTGGTTTAACCCGACAATTTCATACTCAACAGGATCCTCAAGGGTAATGATATTGACATTGGCTGAGTTTAAGCGGGTCAGGATGGAATATAAAGTCGTTGTTTTGCCGGAGCCGGTCGGCCCGGTCACCAGCACAATTCCATGAGGTTTGCTCACGGCTGCCTGCAGATTTTTCAAGGGGACGCCTGTCAATCCTAAGTCCTGGAGAGAGGGGATGCCGCCGGTTTTCCGCAAAAGCCTCATGGTGACTTTTTCCCCGAATATGGTAGGCAAGGTAGATACTCTCAAATCAACCTCTTCATCTCCCATTTTGAAATTGAAGCGGCCGTCCTGGGGCAGCCTCTTTTCATCAATTTTCATATTGGCTAATATTTTGATGCGCGACAAAACCGCCTCATGGACTGTCCTGGGCAAGGCTAATTTCTCATGAAGCACGCCGTCGATGCGGTATCTTATGCGTGTCCTGGTTTCCTGAGGTTCGATATGAATATCCGAAGCCCTGTTTTTAACGGAATATTCCAGGACAGTCGATACTATTTTGGCAATGGGAGCTTCCTTGATTATCTGGTTAATATTTTCTGCTTTAACCGTCCTGACGCCTCCAGAGATTGTTTCTTTTAAGGCTTCGGTTACATCAAATGCCAATCCCTGAGAATACTGTTCATTTATCTTGGATAAAATTTCCTGCTCGTTGGCCAAACAGGGATTGATCGCTTTGCCGCTTTTTTGTTCCAAAAACTCAATCAGCGGCAAATTCAACGGATCGGTCATGGCTACAGACAGCTTGCCGCTGTTTTTATCGATTTCCAAAGGAATAAGTTTATAGCGGCGGGCGACCGGTTCAGGCAGCAAAGAGAGAATATCTTGTGAAATACCACGGCCTAAAAGGGAAACAAAAGGAACATTCATCGCCTTAGCTTTAGCCTTCAGCAATTTTTCCTCGTCAACAACATGTCTCTTAAGAAGGATATCGACAACCGGAGTATCGGAGTTTATCGCGGCAAGCTTGATTTCCTCGGCCGCCTCAACAGTCAGCTCACCCTGATCGGTTAGTATTTGCAGAAGTTTCTGGCCAAAATCCATAGACAAGTAGCCCTCCTTTTATTAAGGAGAGATATTTTTATTATCATTTTATTGTCTTATAATTGTCAATGAAATAAAGCCGTATGCAGACCTTTCTGATTTTAGGTAAAGACAACAACTTTCGCCAGGCTAAAATTGCAGAGTTGATGAAAGAATACGATATCTCAGAATTCGATTTATATCAGCTGACTTCTGATTCTTCAATCGGTATTGCTCAGGTACGCCAGGCGGTATTTGCCAGTGCCAAAAAACCTTTAGCAGGACTTAAGAAAATGCTGGTTGTCCATAGTATTGATACTGCTACTTCGGAAGCTCAAAATGCCCTTTTAAAAATTCTGGAAGAGCCAACGCAAACTACTGTTATTGTGATGACTGCTTCTTCCGACAACCAAATCCTGCCAACCGTTTTATCCAGAAGCCAAATTCTGCGTGCGTCTCAGACGGATATAAACGAAACGGAAAGCCTGCCGGTGGGCACTCTTGAGGAAATTTTTGCAGCCAGTCCCGGCCGTAGGCTGCTGTTGTCGGAAAATTTGGCAAAAACCCGCGAAGAAGCTGTCGTTTTTGTAGATAAGTTGGCTGCTTCCTTGGAAAAAAGACTACTTCAATACAAAAAAGATTTTTCCCAAACTGCTGAGGCGCTCAGACGCACAGTCCAGGCTAAAAAATTTATTTCAGGAAACGTAAACCACAAATTAGTCATCGATATCCTTCTTTTAGGTTTCCCGAGATCCTAACTATCCCGGATCGTCCTAGCTATACCGATCCTGGATCGGTACAGATTTGACAATCCTGGAATATTTAGAATATTCTAGTTTTATGCCACGCCGAAATTTAATTTTTGCAAATGGAGAGTACTACCATATATTTAATAGAAGTGCTTTTAGACAACCTATACTAACAAAAAAAAGAGACACCTCAATTTTCCATCAAATAGTCCAGTATTATCTTCAAAGTGAACCTCCGACTAAATTTTCATATTTCAATAGGAATAGAGATAAATACAAGAAATTAGATTATAGACAAAAAATCGTCACCGTTATTGCTTATTGTTATATGCCAAATCATTTTCATTTTATATTACGGCAGGAAGCAGAAAACGGAGTACAAAAATATATGCAAAAAATTCAAAATAGCTATTCACATTATTATAAATTAAAGTATCAAACTAATGGTCCACTTTTTGAATCACCGTTTAAAGCAGTACATATTGAATCAAACGATCAACTGATACATTTAAGCAGATATATCCATCTAAATCCGGTTACTTCATTCCTTGTGGAAAAACCTGAAGAATTTCAGTATTCTTCGTATCTTCAATATTTTGAAAACCTTCCGTTAATGATTGATCCTGATATTGTCATCAATCAGTTCAAATCCAAACATGAATATAAAAAATTTGTAAATGACAATAAAGAATATCAGAGAGAATTGAATAAGATTAAACATCTCATTTTCAAATAATCCCGGATCGTCCTAGCTATTCCGATCCTGGATCGGTAATGTGGTGGTGGATTGATTTGTTCCAATGCATTTCTTATAATTCATACATGGTAGCCCAAAAAACCAAAGACTCTCCAAAACCTGCCAAAACCGATAAATATACAGGCGAACAGATAGTAGTCCTGGAGGGACTGGAGCCCGTACGCAAACGGCCGGCCATGTATATCGGCTCGACCTCCCTGACAGGTGTCCACCACTGCATCACTGAAATTATCGACAATTCCGTTGACGAAGCCCTGGCCGGTTTTGCCAAAAATGTCTGGATTATCATCCATAAAGACAATTCCGTAACAGTAACCGATGACGGACGCGGCATTCCTGTTGATAAAGTACCTAAATATAATGTATCGGCTTTGGAAATTGTCATGACCAAACTCCATGCCGGCGGCAAATTCGACTCCCGTTCTTACAAAGTTTCCGGGGGACTGCACGGCGTCGGCGCCTCTGTCGTCAATGCCCTGTCCGAATGGTTAAAAGTGACAGTTGTCCGGGACGGCAAATATTTCCAACAGCAGTATAAAAGAGGCAACCCCACAACTCCCGTTGAGAAAAGCGGACCGCCGGAAATTCTTAAACTGCCTGATTTACCCCGAAAATTCAAACCCAAAATCACTTCAGGTACAGTCACCAGTTTTTACCTTGACCAGCAGATATTCAAAGAAAGCATCGTCTCTGAATATGACACCATCAGAAAGCAAATCAAAGAAAGGGCATATCTTGTTTCCGGCCTTTTTTTCCACCTATTAGATTTAAGAACTCCAACCGAAGCAGGTCCAGGTAACCTGGAAGACCATTTTTATTTTGAAGGGGGCATCGCCTCATTGGTTGAAGCCTTAAACCGCAATAAAAGCCCGCTCCATGACCCGATCTTTATCCAAAAACAGGCTGATAACGTCGAAGTCCAGGCTGCTATCCAATACAACGACGGTTTTTCGGAAAATGTGGAGAGCTTTGTCAACGTCATCAATACCATTGAAGGAGGCAGCCATCTGACCGGGTTCCGCATGGCCTTAACAAGATCAATCAACGATTACGGTAAAAAAATCGGCGCCTTTAAAAACGGTGATGAATCCATAACCGGCGAGGATACCAGAGAAGGCCTGACTGCAGTCATTTATGTCAAAATGCCCTCCCAAAACCTGCAGTTTGAAGGTCAAACCAAAACCAAACTGGGAAATGCGGAAATCCAACCACTTGTCCAGACTACAGTCAATGAGGCATTGGACATGTATTTTGAAGAACATCCTGCAGACGGCCGCAAAATTCTGGAAAAAGTCGTTCTGGCTGCCAAAGCCAGGCTGGCGGCCAAAGCTGCCAAAGACGCCATTATCAGAAAAGGTGCTTTGGAAGGTGCTTCTCTCCCTGGTAAACTGGCTGACTGCCAGTCGAGAATTCCGGCAGAATCTGAAATTTATATCGTCGAGGGCGATTCAGCAGGAGGTTCGGCCAAACAGGGCCGTGACCGTAAATTCCAGGCAATATTGCCTCTGCGGGGCAAAATTCTCAACACTGAAAGAGCCCGTCTGGACAAAATTCTGGAATTTGCCGAAATTAAGGACCTGGTGATCGCGCTGGGGATGGGCATAGCTGAAAGCCTGACACCGGAAAAACTGCGTTACCACCGGATTATTATCATGACAGATGCCGATGTCGACGGTGAACATATCAGAACACTCCTTTTAACCTTTTTCTTCCGCCATTTAGTCTATGTGATTACCAATAAACACCTCTTTATTGCTCAACCTCCTCTATACCGGATACAAATTGGCCGTGAAATCCAATTTGCCTATACCGATGAAGAATTGGAAAAAACCTTAAAAAAATACCGCGAGGGCAAAATCCAGCCGTCAATCTCGCGTTATAAAGGATTAGGCGAGATGAACCCTGACCAATTATGGGAAACAACCATGAATCCTAAACACCGGCTGTTAAAACAGGTAGAAATGGCAGACGCCACGGAAGCTGATGAGGTCTTTACCATGCTCATGGGTAACGAAGTCATGCCGAGGAAGCGTTTTATCCAAACCCATGCCAAAGCCGCGACTTTGGATGTATAATGGTGATTTAATTAATTTATAAGGAGGAAGATGGATATTCAACTGATCGCTCTGTTCGGAGCACCCATTACTGCCGTCCTTGCCCTAATTTACGGAATCTACCTTTCGAAAAAAGTCCTGGCCGAAGAAGAAGGCTCGGACAAACTAAAGACTATAGCCCTGGCAATCCGGGAAGGAGCCATGGCCTATTTGAACCGCCAGTTTAAAATCGTCCTGCCGCTGATGGCTATCCTGGCAGTAATTATCGCCCTTACTTTGGGAACCGGTATCGCCATAACTTTTGTCATGGGCGGCATCTTTTCAGCCGTTGTCGGATACTTCGGTATGTGGATTGCCGTGGCTGCAAATGTCCGCACTGCCAACAATGCCCAAAAAGGATTGAATCCTGCCCTGCAGACAGCCTTCAGAGCCGGTACCGTCAACGGCATGCTGGTAGTAGGCTTGGGACTTCTCGGTGTCTCCCTGATTTATATGTGGTCATATTTCAATTACTCGTCCCTGGGACCGGAATTCGTTACCCGGAATGCCACTGATATCCTGGTCGGATACGGCTTCGGGGCAGCTCTGCTTGCCTTATTTATGCGGGTGGGCGGCGGTATTTTTACCAAGGCTGCTGACGTGGGAGCTGACCTGGTAGGCAAAGTGGAAAAGGGTATTCCCGAAGACGACCCCCGGAATCCGGCTGTCATAGCCGATAACGTAGGTGATAATGTGGGAGACTGTGCCGGCATGGCGGCTGATGTCTTTGAATCTTACGCTTTAACGATTGTGGCAGCCATGATTTTGGGCGGGTCTCTTTTCGGCCTGCCCGGTGTTGTCTTTCCGCTTTTAGCCCGCTCGGGAGCCATTCTGACTTCCATCCTGGGGACATTTTTTGTCAAAGCCAAAAACGAAACTGAAAACCCCATCAAACCCTTAATCCGGGGTTTTATCATCTCGGCTGTTGCAGCTGTAGTCATCTTTATGATACTGGCTGTCTTCCTCCTGAAAGAACCCAGAGCCGGTTTTGCGGCTGTGACGGGCATTATTTCCATGATGGCATTGCTTTACGTCACCAAATATTACACCGGACCCGGAGAAAAACCGGTTGTGGCTGTCGCTGAAGCTTCAAGAACCGGCAGCGGCACAACCCTGATTGCGGGACTTGGCCTAGGCATGGAATCGACTTTTGTCTCAGTCCTGATTGTGGCGGCAACCATCTATGCCGGATATGCTTTTTTGGGATTCTACGGTATTTCCCTGGCAGGCATGGGCATGCTGGCCACAACGGGTATTATCATGTCCCTGGATACTTATGGTCCCATATCCGACAATGCCCAGGGTATGGTTGAAATGGCAGGATTGTCAGGTAAGGCTCAAAAAGTAACTGCCAGCCTGGATGCGGTTGGCAATACCACCAAAGCCCTGACTAAAGGCTTTGCGGTAGGCTCGGCTGCCGTGGCAGCCTCATCCCTTTTTGCCACCTATTTCGAAGCCACCGGCCTGACGACCATTAATATTGCTGATCCCAAGGTATTCGTGGGACTGTTAATAGGAGGAGCTTTACCGTTTCTCTTCAGTTCAAGACTGATCAAAAGTGTCGGCCGGGCTGCCTATGAAGTAGTCGAAGAGGTCAGACGGCAATTCCGGGAAATAAAAGGCATCATGCAGGGCAAAGCCAAACCCGATTACACCAAAGTGGTTGAGATTGTCACCAGGGCAGCCCAGCGTGAACTGATAATTCCGGCAGCTATCGTCATTCTGGTGCCTGTAGTAACTGGACTGTTCGGTGCTATGGCCCTGGGCGGCTTTTTAGGCGGAGTCGTTGTTTCAGGACTGATGTTGGCTTTCTATATGTGCAATGCCGGCGGAGCCTGGGATAATGCCAAAAAGTATATCGAGGACGGCAATTTTGGCGGAAAAGGCTCGGAAGCACATAAAGCAGCCGTAGTCGGCGACACGGTAGGGGATCCCTTGAAAGATACCGCCGGACCGGCGTTGAATCCGATGATGAAAATCGTCCAGATAGTTGCTTTACTGATAGCTCCCTTTGTCATCCAGGTCATCGGCAAGTAAGTTTTTTATCGCAAATCAGGTTTTATGGACAGTAATATCGGTAAAATCGAAGCAGTAGACATTACCTCCGAAATGAAACGGAGTTATCTCGATTACGCCATGAGCGTGATCGTCTCCCGGGCTTTACCTGATGTCCGTGACGGCCTCAAACCTGTCCACCGCCGAATTCTTTTTGCCATGCACCAGATGGGTCTACACGCCTCATCCAAACATACTAAAAGTGCCAAGGTCGTGGGAGAAGTGTTGGGCAAATACCATCCGCACGGCGACATGCCGGTTTATGACGCATTAGTCCGCCTGGCCCAGACCTTCTCCATGCGCTACCCCCTGATCAACGGCCAGGGCAATTTCGGCTCTGTTGACGGCGACCCGCCGGCGGCCATGCGTTACACCGAGGTCAAACTGGCAAAAATCGCCGAGGAAATGATGACGGACCTGGAAAAGGAAACCGTCAATTATACCCTTAACTTTGACCAGACTCTCAAAGAACCCGATTGGTTGCCGGCCAAATTACCCAACCTCCTCCTGATGGGCTCGGACGGCATAGCTGTTGGCATGGCCACCAAGATCCCACCGCATAATCTCGGTGAAGTTGTTGATGCCATTATCCACATGCTTGATAAAACCAAACTGACCAAAGCAGAAGACGAAATAAAGGACGGGCCGCCGCAATTCCAATTTGAGACTTCGGTTGACGAGCTGATGACTTATATTCATGGGCCTGATTTTCCGACGGCCGCCTCAATCTACGATATCGATGAAATCAAAAATGCCTATTCAACAGGCAGGGGCAAAATCATCATGCGGGCCAAAGCGGAAATCGAAGAAACTGACCGGGGTAAATCGGCCATTATCGTAACCGAACTGCCGTACCAGGTAAATAAAGCCATGCTGGTAGCCCATATCGCCCAACTGGTCAAAGACAAAAAGATAGAAGGAATAACAGACCTTAGGGATGAATCAGACCGCAGAGGCATCCGGGTCGTGGTTGAACTGAAACGCGATGCGGTACCAAAAAAAATCCTCAATAACCTATACAAGCATACTAATCTGCAAACCTCTTTCCCGGTAAACATGGTGGCACTGGTTGAAGGCACACCCCAGACCCTGACTTTGAGAGTGATCCTTGAGGAATACATCAAACACCGCCACAGCGTCATCCGCCGCCGGAGTGAATTTGAACTGAGGGAAGCCCGCGCCCGGGAACATATCCTGGAAGGGCTGAAAATTGCCGTCGACCATATCGATGAAGTGGTTGAGATTATCAAAAAAGCCAAGGATGTCGATGAGGCCAGAATTAAACTGATGACACGCTTCAAACTTTCGGAATTGCAGGCCCAGGCTATTTTGGACCTCCAGTTGAAAAGACTGGCGGCTCTGGAAAGGCAGAAAATCGAAGATGAACTGGCGATGATCCGCGAAACTATTACTTATCTGACCGATCTTCTGTCCCATCCGGAAAAAATCCTCAAGGTAGTCAAAGACGAACTGGTCAGACTCAAAGAAAAATACGCGGACCCGAGGCGGACCCGCGTTTTTAAATCAAAAGTCGGCGAATTTTCCGATGAACAGCTGATTGCCAATGAAGAAACAGTCATCGTCATCACTAAAACCGGTTACGTCAAGCGCCAGTCGCCTCTTTCATTCAAAGTCCAGGCCAGGGGCGGCAAGGGCGTCATCGGCATGACCACCAAGGATGAAGACTCTATCGAACACCTGCTTTCGGCATTTACCCATGACAATATTCTTTTCTTTACCAATAAAGGCAAAGTTTACCAGTTGAGGGTCTGGGACCTGCCTGAAGGTTCGCGGGTGGCCAAAGGCCAGGCGATTGTCAACCTGATCAATATCGACCAGTCGGAAATTGTGACTTCGGTTCTTTCCTATGCCCTTAAAGGCGAGGTGGCGAAAAAATTTGCCTATATCACCATGGCAACCAAAAAAGGCACGGTTAAAAAAACCAAACTCAAGGAGTATGAAAATATCAGAAGGAACGGACTGGTCGCTGTCAAACTGGGAGCAGACGACGAACTGAGGTGGGCAAAGCAGTCAACCGGACAGGACAATATACTCCTCGTTACCCATGATGGAAAATCGATAAAATTCCCGGAAACCGAGATCCGGCCAACTGCCCGCGATACCATGGGAGTGCGCGGCATCCTCACCCAAAGCGGAGACTATGTCGTTTCCATGGAAATCATCGACAAAGAACGTGCCCAGAATGACTTCCTGGCCATCATGGAAAAAGGCATCGGCAAAAAAACTCCATTCTCCGGTTTTCCCAAACAGCACCGGGGCGGACAGGGGGTCAAAGTGGCTGAAATCACCAAAAAAACCGGCAAAGTCGCCTCAGCCCAAATGATTCCGACAGACTGCCAGAACCTGGTATTAACTTCCAACAAAGGCCAGGTAGTCAAATTGCCCATCGCTTCCGTACCCAGACTATCCAGGGCAACCCAGGGAGTCATTCTGATGAGATTCTCCGATCCTAATGACTCCGTAGCTGCCGCTACTTGCCTGTCTTAAAAAAACTCCTGTATAGTTGATTCATGATTATAAACGGCCGGGAAATTGCTGTTCATTTGTCGGAAAATCTCAAACAAAGAATTGATACTCTTAAACAAAAAAACATCTTTCCCAGGTTAGCTGTCATGCTTGTTGGCCACGACAGGCCTTCGGAAAAGTATGTCCGGCAAAAAGTAAAACTGGGAGAAAAGCTTGGTGTTGAAGTTACCGTTGCCATGTTGGACGATTCTGCAAACCCGGAAGAACTAATATCCCAAATCAATGGCTGGAATGCCAACAGCTCTGTCCATGGAATCATCATCCAACGGCCTGTTCATCTTGCCATTGAGTCAAATAAACTTGACAAATTAGTCGCGCCGGGTAAGGACGTTGACGGTTTTCATCCGCAGTCTCTTTTTGATCCTCCGGTTGTTTTAGCTGTCATTGAAATACTTAAATCTGTTTTTAATAATTCAAAAAAAAATAAAAATTCAAATTTTTTTGAATGGCTGAATTATAAAAAGATACTGGTCATCGGTAGGGGAGAGACAGCCGGAAAGCCTATAGCTAAATATTTAACAAAAAATAAAATTCAATTTACCGTAGCCCATAGTTCAACCGAAAACTTAAAGTCGGCAACCTTATCCGCAGACATTATTATTTCCGCGGTAGGGAAACCGAATATTGTACGACATGAAATGATTCCAAATAAAACAATCCTGATCGGCGTAGGTCTCCACCCTGAAAACGATCGTTTGGAAACTGATTACATTCAGGAAGAAATTGCCGATAAAGCCTTATTTTACACGCCGGTTCCTGGAGGGGTCGGGCCTGTCAATGTCGCCATGCTGATGACAAATGTAGTAATTGCAGCTGAATTGCAAACAGCCTCAGATTTAGTCCATGAAAATAATCCTGAATAAGTATCCACCTGGGACTGTTTTTATCCGCATTTTCAATTACGGTTATGGCCGATTTCGTGAGTTTCATCCTGTCACGTTACGTCTCCGCGTTTAAAGAAGGTTTGCTGTGGAATTTGCGGTGGATTTCCTTCAATTGAGGGTTGGTGACATGCGTGTAAATCTGGGTGGTGGAAATGTTTTTATGGCCGAGCATTTCCTGGATGGCTCTAAGGTCGGCGCCGCCGGACAGCAAATCCGTGGCAAAAGTATGCCTTAAACCATGTGGGGTAATTTTTATCGGCAACCGGGCTTTTTTTACGTATTTTTCCACAATGCGCTGGACTGATCTGGCCGTCAGACGGTATTTGTTTCCGGCAGCTTCCATATCGGCTTTTTTGCCTGAGTAGCGGATAAAAAGAGGCTCGTAATCATCGCTGCGGTCAGCCAGGTAACGTTCAATCCATTTGGCAGCCCCGTCCGAAACAAAAACCACCCGGGCCCTACCGCCCTTGCCGATAACGCCGAATTCCCTCCTGTCCAAATTTATGGAATCCCTGTTAAGCCTGGTCAGTTCCGACACTCTTAATCCTGTCGAAAACAATATTTCCAGGATGGCTTTATCGCGAAGTCCCTGGGGTGTGGATATTTCAGGCATATTCAGCAGTCTGTTTACCTGTTCTAAATTCAGAAATTTCAGGCTCCGGCTTTCGGCTTTTCCCAATTCGACTTTTTCCGGATTTAAAGTAACCACATCAGTTTTTATAAGGAAACGCAGAAATGCCCTTATTGCAATCAGGTGGTAATTTTGGGTGATCCTCTTCAAAACCATGCCTTTCCCGTCCGAATATCGGGAAAGAAATAAACGGTAGGCACGGATGACATCAGGCGAAATCCGTTCGGCGCTATCCAGGGGAGGGGAATACCTGTGGGCAAAACCGGTAAAGCGGTTCAAATAATGGCGGTAATTGCGGATGGTTAATCTGGAACAGTTTCTCTCGATTTCCAGGTATTCCAAAAATTTTTCAACCAAATCGGGCAGATTGCTCATATTAATATTTTGCGACGTCACCTTTTTTTTGTCAAGTTTCTCCAGAAACTTAGCCAACAGCCTCAATTAATAACTTTAGATTGTCCTGACAGTCCATTATTACCAATCCTTAGGATTCAAAGCCTGGCTCGTACTGCCCTAAATTTAGCCTTGTTACTGACCGGCTGTAATGCCCCAGAATGGCTTCAAATTACAGCTGATGCCCAATTGTCCGGCAAGTTCTGTGAACCTCTTTGGTACCATGCTATACGGGGATATAATTGCCGGATCTTCTTCCTGATTTAATACAATAATCAAATAAATAAATTCACGGATTTGGTCTACAACGGATAAATCAAAAACCAGCCCCTTCTCCGCGGCCAGGCTGGTTAACGTCGCAAAAGAATTATTGTGCGACAAAACTAGTTTTATTCCCTGCCGACAATTCGTTTGGAAAATCCCTGAAATACCCCGGGTTCATTTTGCCCATACCTCCCAATACAGAGAAGCAGTACTTACAAGGACAGCAGGTTACTGCTTTCGAGAAGTGGCTGAATTGTTACCGCATGGTACTTAATGGATTAAAGATTACTCAAAGAGTAATGGGCATCGGTCTTCATAAAGCACTTTCGGGTTATTTTTGAATCTACTTCAGTTTGGAGCGTATTAACGCTCTATATTTTTGTATTTGAGGCTGCAAATTTATAAGGCAGCAGCCAGTCTGTAACGTAATTTGGAGCATAAGAACAGTCTAAACCTCTAATTTTAAGCCTGAAATCCTGACTTTTGATGGAACGCTGTTTCGGGTTTTTAGCGCTTTAGAACATTCTTAAGTATAATTTTTAAGGCTAATTTTTAAAGACAGGGGCATGTACGCATTAATTTTGGAGCGTCATATCAATCTAAACTGACATTATTATGCGTAATATAATTGTTCATTATCTTTATATAGAGAAGAGAATAGCGCTTCCTGTTGCTCTAAAGTCTTTAAATTAGCCTCGTTTCCATTCCCTCCTCCCGGGCAGACCCCTCTGTGGATTGTAAGAATTTCTTACTTGTGAAAAGTCTCATCGTGAAAAGTTATCCACAATACTATAGGCTAAAATTAATACCTATATCAAACTACATCACCTTTTAAACAATACTCCTCCCCTGTCCTCCGCTTATGATGTCATTTTTTTATTATCGCTGTAAAATTTATTTTAAACTTTTAATATTTATAATTTAAATACAATCTCAATAATATTAATGGGCATGGGTGGATAAAGGCAGACTGAAAAAAAATTCAGACCCCTCCCCTTTTCCTCTACTGAAGACCCAGATTTTTCCATGGTGCTGTTTAATTATTTCAGCACAAATATATAAACCTAAACCCAATCCTTTTTCAGATGAATTATCATCAGACCGGTAAAACTTTTCAAAGATCCTGCCCCGGTCCTCAAAGGCGATACCTTTTCCGAAATCCCTGATACCAACAGTTATGTAACCCTCCCCGTTTATGATTCTGATGATTATTTTTTTTCCTTTGGCGGAATAGATCATGGCATTAATTAAGAGGTTATAAATTACCTGATTTATTCTCTCCTTATCTACTTCGATTATCTTGTCATTATTCAACGGTAAATAGGTTACCGGATTCCGTTTTTTTACCAGAGCCAATTCCCTGGCATCATCAATCAACCTGTTAAGGCTGACTTTCTCCTTTTTCAATTCCAACAAGCCGTAATTTAATTTTGAAACATCCAGCAAATCATTTACCAATCTGATTATATTGTTAATTTGTATTTCCATTTTTTCTATATAAAGCAATTTGCTCCGGTTTTTACCCTGCTGATACCGTTTCATCAACAGTTGAGTCAGCGCCTTTAAAGTGGTTAAAGGCATCTTTAACTCGTGTGAAGCGATACTGACAAATTCATCTTTTTGCAATTCCAATTTTTTATTTTCCGAGATCGCGGCTGACAATAATATGACGGTAATGGATAAAATGCTCATGAAGCTCTGAACAAGTAAAAGACTGTAAAACAGGTCATTTCCAGCAAAGGGACCCTGTCCCTTTACCGTGGAATAAACACTGATAATAGCTGCCAAAAAAGCGCTGGTCACCACAGTCTTTTGTCCGGCTACAATTGAGGTTAATATCAGCGGCGGAAAAACAAGATAGGATAACGGCGATGCACGGGTCATAAAATCTGAAAAGCCAAAAAAAATATAGATACTGATAAAGAAGTTTATTATAAATAAAATTAGCTGAGTTAATTTAAGGTCTGACAATTTGGCGAACGGTTGATGAAGATACAGAAAAAAAAGAGGTACCACAACCAGATTACTGGTAATATCGCCCAGCCACCAGCTTCCGAAAGTTTTCCAAACAGATCCCTGATCTATCATCCCCCCTAAATTCAAGCTGACAGTTCCTGTTATGGCACTTACGACAGTGCTTAATGGTGCGGTAATAAAGATGAGTCCCACGGCATCTCTGATACGGGAAATACCGGGGTTGAATTTAATAAACCTTTTAAGAATATACGAACCCAAAAGCGCTTCCAGCGTATTTCCGATGCTGATGCCTAAGGCTGATAAATATGGTGCTCCGAAAAGAAGGTTGATAAAAAATGCAGCACTGAATACCCCCGGCCATAATTTATAGCCATAAAGGAAGACAAATGCCAGGGCAATACCGGTTGGAGGCCAGAAAAGCGTAGCAAACCCTTCAACCGGATCCAGTCTTAAACCAAACCAAGCTGTGGAAAAATACAAAAAGAAAAGAATTAACAACCTGATCAGATAAGCAAATATCGCCACGGAAATTTTATACCCAAAATATCATAGAGGCATTTCCATACGGAAAATATTGAGATTAATAAGAAAAACGTAAGGAAGCTAACCCCAGCGGGTTGTCAGAAAAGTCAGAAGAAAAGTGAAAAAGAATACCAGCATATACTCCCGCACGACATTAAAAAACAGGCGTTCATTAAAATGCTGCTGGATAATGCCGACCAGGGAATAATAAGCAGCGGCAATCAGCAAAGAATAAGAAGCATTTTCAATCGGCCAGAAAGACAAAGCCAGTGACAGCTCGCCTACTCCGAAAGCAATCACCAGTGCATGAATAAAAAACCTTTGGGAAAACCTGCTTTCCGGCTTTACCGACCAGAGGGACTGTAAACCCAGAAAAAATGATAATAGAGTCAAAATCAGAGCGTTCGACATAAATCCCAACCTTAATGAATAAATAATATTGGCGCTTAAAAAAATTACCGTCAAAGTCAACAGAAGACCGATACTTTGAGCCGCTCTGAGAAGCTGGATGGAACGCTGTGCAGCCACATTGTAGATATTTTCAATTAGAAGAATGGCATAAGTGCCGACGGCGAAAATTACGGAAGTCGTCAGCCTGATTATCATTCTTGCAGGCAGCAGGAAGTAAAACATGGATAAAGAGGCGGTAAAAAGTACGGGCAGGATAAATAAAAGCAGCCACTCGTTGCCTTTGATGTCTTCCCGCAAAGACCAGGCGGTCAGTATATAAGAAGCCAGGGAAAGGAAAATTACCATGGCGAAACGCACATCCTGCCAGATCAGCTGGGTGACCAGAACTCCTGCAGTTAAAATCACCGTAGAGAGAGCAAATCTTTCCCTTTTCTCCAAAAAATATATGACTCTTAAGATAAAACGGGGATCGGGGCGGATGAGCCTTTTTTTGCGGTTTTTTGAGCCAAGTCTTTTTTTAAAATTTAGATATCTTTTAAAAATGGACCTCTGTAAGTATTTATGCTTCTTTTCAGTGGAAACGTTTATCCGTTTGTACATGATGGGATTTTAACATTGAATACGGGAAAATCCTCAGACAGGTTGATAATTAGTATATACCCTCTGGACATCTTCCATATCCTCGACAGCATCTAATAGCTTCTCTATTTTTTCACGGGTTTCCTGTTTATCCGGCCGGACGGCCGCTTCGGTCCGGAAAGACAGCTCAGCGGATAAAATTGTCACTTTAGTCTGTAAAAATTCCCTGACTTTATGAAGTTCACCATGGTCAGTATAGACCAAAAAAGCCTCATCCGTATCTTCAATATCGATTGCCCCGGCTTCAGTTGCCAATTCAAATATTTCATCAAATGTCCTGCCTTCTTTTCCGATTTCGATAAGACCCACCTGGCTGAACAGGCGGGAAACGGATCCCTGCGCTGCTAAAACTCCTCCGCCCCGCTCGAGCAAATTTTTCACCTCAGCTACCGTCCTTTGTTTGTTGTCAGTGACTGCTTTTATCAAAACAGCCACTCCGGCGGGGCCGTATGCTTCATAAACAATCTCTGACATGTTTTCCGAATCCCCTGACTTGGCGGCTTTTTCAATAGCCCTCATGATATTTTCCTTGGGCATATTGACGCTTTTCGCCCGGTCGATAGCCAGTCTTAATTTAAAATTGCTATCCGGATCAGCCACCCCCCCGCCCTGTTTAACGGCAATAATAATGGCATTTGACATTTTGGTAAAAATTTTACCGCGGACGGCATCCGTAGCCGCTTTCTGGTGCTTAACTTTGGACCATTTGGAGTGTCCCGACATATTCTTTAGACAAATTATATCTCTACTATTGACATTTCTCAACACTGCTTTTACACTACCTCCATTCCGATAATGCAGGACGCCATATCATCCGCAATATCCGCAGCTCTGGCCCAAAATTGGGATCTGGCCATTGAGATCAACCGCAATCTCCTGAAAGATAACAAAGATGATTTGGAAACGCAGTGCCGTCTGGCTTACGCCTATCTCCAAACAGGTGAATTTGATAAAGCCCGCAAGCTTTATAAAAAAATTCTCTCAATTGACCGCTACCATTCAGTCGCCCAAAAAAATTATACGAAAATAGCCTCAATGTCAAACGGCCGGGGCAAAACCGCCTGCAGTGAAAGAGTCTCCCCCAGCCTGTTTATTGAAGAACCCGGAAAAACAAAAGTCATCCAGCTGATAAATCTGGCCCCTTTTAAAATCCTCTCCAATTTATCCATCGGCGATACTGTCCAGCTTTTTCCGAAAAAACATGCTATCGAAGTCAGAGGCCCTGACAAAACATATTACGGAGCCATGCCTGATGATATTACTTTCCGGCTGTTAAGGTTTATCGATGCGGGAAACACTTACCTAGTATGTATTAAAAACATCCAAAAAAACTTTGTTTCCGTTTTCATAAGGGAAATGTCCAGGGGCAAGAAATTGAAACACCAGTCCAGCTTTTCCCCTGCCAACCTCAAGGAATTCACAACCACCATTCAGAAAGAGATTAAGAAAGCTGTTCTTTCGGAAGAAAATTCCGATAATGAAACTCAGGATGAACCCGAAGAATAATGAACAATTTTTTCCTTCAAAAAAAGAATCGCCCCTGAGAATCCTTTTTTTCTGCGAATCCTGATTTTTTTGACACTTTCAGGAACGGTCAACTCATGCCTGACAGCTCTTAGAGCCATAACCAGAGAGATGAAAAATATCAAGGTAAAAATAATAATCTGAGTATTCATTTGATAAAATTTCTGCCCAAAATCACCATCAAATCCGCCTGGGCATTTTCGTTATCGCTAAATTCCGGGATGCAATTATAATCCGTGGCCATAATTTCTACCAGCCTGCTTGTTTTGGCTTTGTGATTGGCGGAAATGACGGTACATTCCCTGTTAATCAAGACATTGGCAGTTGACCTGGCGATGACCTTGACTCCGAAATTTTTCAAAACACGGGCAAATAAGGTGGCTACTTTCTCTTCACCTGAGGCGTTTTGGACTTCCACGGAAATTTCCTCAAACCTGATTCCGCGGTCTTCAAAACTGCCGAAATGATTATGGTCAAAATTGACGGCATCTATACGGTAAACTTCACTTTTGTCAGGCAATTTCTCCCTGTAGACACTGGTTGTATGAGCTAAATTTACAAATTCCAGCTGGTCCAGCCGGATATTTCTGACGGCGTTCCAAAATCGGAATTTCTCTGTTGGCGATAAATCCGATTCTAAATTTCCGATCATTAAACGGTAAAGGAACGGCAAACCCCTGATAAGTGAAAAATTATCTTTTTTAAAAACGGAAAAATCCTTCTTTTCCCGGGCTAAAAAAAACTGTTTATTTTTAGCCACAATATATCCGTCTGTCTTCACACCCAGGGATAACTCCACACTTCTCTCCAGAAGATGTCCGCCGCCGCGGTTATTTTCCAGTTCGCCGAGGCGGTAGACTGAGGATGACGGATAGGTTTTAAAACCATAGGGCAGGTCAAGCATAATATCAGGATTAATATAAAAGTAAATACCCCTTCCCGATGACGCTTCCAATGATATAATCCCCAATTCATTCTCTGTTTCGCTTCCTTCCGGATAAATATTCTGCATCACGACGGTAAAACGGCGATCACCATTCCAGTCTGATGATAAATTGAGAAAAATCAGTATACACAAAAACGCCAAAACCAGGCTTGCCGGCAGCCAGAACAGCTTTTTGGTTTTTTTCAACCGTTTATTTCCCATAACTTATTCGAAAATCTTATCAGTTTTCCTTTGTCAGGTTTTCCAGACATTTTTTTAAATCAGGCGGCAGGGGTGATGTAAATTGCAGATTCCTGTCAGAGTGAGGGTGCCTGAAGGCAATATATGCTGCATGTAAAAACAGCCGCGGACAGAAATTTCGGTCATTGCGGTAAATTTTCCTGCCTGTATACAAAGGGTCGCCAACCAGCGGATGACCCAGGTGTTTTAAGTGAATCCTGATCTGGTGAGTCCTGCCGGTTTTAGGCTGGGCTTCTAGCAGAGTAAATTCTTCTCGCCCGTCGGTATAAAAAGCTGTAACCGCAATTTCCGTCTCGGCTTCCCTGCCTTCAGGTAAAATCCCGAACAGACGCCGGTTCCAAGGCAGTCTGCCCACAGGCACTTTAACTGCCTGAGTCATATTATTTATCTTTCCGTGAGCTAAAGCGCTATATGACTTGCTGACAGTCCTTGCCTTGAATTGTTGTTGTAAATTGTCAAATGATTCGGGGTCTCGCGCAATCAGGATTAAACCGGATGTTTCTTTATCCAGCCGGTGCACTATCCCCGCCCTCTGATAAAACTGGGGATTTCCGGAAGAATCAGCCCGGTTTTCAAGGCCTAATTTTTTAACTGCCCAATCCTGAAGAGTATTATTCCTGGCATTTTCCGAAACATTTACGACCAAACCGGCCGGTTTATCGGCAACCAAAAGATACTCGTCCTCGTAAATTGTGGGAATATCCATTTAGTATTAGTATAAAAGGGAAAACGATTCGTATAAAGGGGATCTTATTTTTCCTTTTTGCGCTCACAATCGACGCAATAGCGCGCAGACGGTTTTATGGCCAGCCTCTCCGGACTGATGGTTTTGCCGCAGTTGAGACATTTGCCGTAAGTTCCTTTATTTATTCTTTCCAAAGCCAGGTTGATCTCTTCAAGCTGTGACTTCAATACCTTTTCCAATGCTTCCATTCTTTCATGAGAACTTTCTTCTTTGGCATCGGTATCGGAAGCGGCATTATCATTTAAACGGTCCGGGTCGGAAAACGGGTCCTGCAATTTGAGACTGGAAAGCCTCTGCTCAATTTTGCTTTTTAAGCCAACCATATTATTGTAAACATTATCCAGCAGATTTCTGGGAAATTTCATGTCAGTTTTTTATGGTATATTTTTTTAAACAGATTCAGAATCCTAATAATATTGGCAATGCTTAAGGCAATAATACCTAAAGCTAAAAGCTGCCTGAATGACAAGCCATATAAGTATACGCGGTAAACTTTTAAAAATTCAAGTGCGAAAACCTGCATCCCTAAAAGCAGGCTGAAAACGGAAAAAACCAATCCTTCCGGCCACTTTTTCTGGCCGGCTTTTTTATAAAGATAAATCAGCAATAGAAAAATCAACAGGAAAAAAAACGCTTCATAAAATTCCGCGGGATGGTGAAATTTCGGCAATCCGATGATTCTGACCTTTAAAAAGAATTCTGTTTCCCGTCCGAATGCAGCCCCACCCAACTGCTGACCGATTTTGATAAACATCAAAGCCAGAGAGCCGCTTAGGGAAAAAAGGTCCAGTATATGCCAAAATTTCAACTTTTTCTTGCTGCTGTAATAGAGAAGAAATAGAAAGCTGCCGATTACGCCTCCCATCATCGACAAACCGGGAGTTTCGGTTACCAATATATACTGCAGGAAGTTAAAGCCGAAATCAGCGAAATTACGGATAATATAGACAACCCTGGCTGTAACCAAGGCAGTCATAAAGCCGTAAAAATAGGCATCCAGATACTCTTCCTCCTTAAACTCTTCCCTGGCATACCGCCAGATCACAAACGTTGACAGCAAAAAAGACAAGGCCAGGAAAAAGCCGAAGGAATAGACATTATAACTGCCGATAGTAAAGATGACAGGCATCATCCGTTTAAAGCAATAATTTTGTGCCTTTGAATAACATAAAAAATGCCGATCCCGAGAACAAATATCCCTATGGTGATCAATGTATTTGCAATACCGACAATGTCAGCCAGCAAACCGGAAAACAAAACCGGGAGAATCGAAAATCCTCCCGTCAGGGAAGTCAAAACTCCGTAAATGCGTCCGCGGACCCTGGTCTCCGTCTCCTCCTGTAATATAGTCGAACTCGGCACATTGATCAGCGAATTGGATATGCCGATTATAAATAAAAGAAACAGAATAAAGTATAACACGACACCGTTTGCCCCGGAACTGAAAAGTGACAGCAGGATAAGACTGACACCGGTCGCGACGATACCGGTCAGAATCAAAGATCCCCTTAAAAAGCGGCGGCCGCAAACCCCTACTAACATGGCACCGCTAACCAAGCCTAGTGCCGACGGACCTAAAACCAGAAGCGAAGAAGCGGTGATATCGGTCATAAGTATTTTATGGGCAAATCCCGGCGCCAAAACTGCCAGAGTGGCAATTAACGCCTGGGAAAAAGTTAATAAATAAAGACTTTGTTTTATCCTTTTATGCCGGTATATGAAAATCAGGCCTTCCAAAATTGGCCTGGCCAAACTAATCAGGTTAAATGGGGCAGACAATTGTTTTTCCGCCGCAAGTTGGGGCAGACGGCTGGTGAAAAGGTAAGCCAGCAACATAAAAGCTGACAGTATCAGGTAAATTGGCTGGCTGCCCAAAAGCCCTAATGAAGGACCGGCAGCAATCGATCCCAGAATAGTGGTCAGATAGAAAGAGACAGTAAAAAGTGAATTGGCTGGCAGCAAATATTCCCTCGATAATAGCTGTGGAATGGAAGGCCCTTCGGCCGGTATAAACAACTGGGTAACGATGGAAATAGCCACCGATAAAACGTACAACATGAGCAGGTTGTCATAAAAAATAAAATATGCCAAAAGGATTAAAAAACGGCTGAAATTGCAGAACATAAGAATTTTTCTCTTATCAAACCTGTCGACAATCCCTCCGGCCAGGATACCGAAAACAATTGCGGGGATGCCGAACGTTAACATCATCAGGGAAACGGCTGTGTTGGAGTATGTTCTCTGATAAACCTGGATGGCCAGGACAAACGAGAGCATGTTAAGGGCTATCTGGGAAATAATCTGCCCCAACCAAAGAGTACGGAACGGGTAATTACGGATAACCGCTCTATATGACGACAACATGGATTAATGGAAGTTCAAACCGACTTCAAATAATTTAGAAGCAGTCTGACACCATAGCCGGTACCTCCGGCAGGAGCAAGAGGCGTGTCTTTTTCAGCGAAGGCAGGGCCGGCAATGTCCAGATGCACCCAGGGAATTTCTCCTGTAAATTCATTGAGGAATAAGGCTGCCGTAATGGCTCCCCCGTAACGGCCGCCGGAAATATTTTTTACATCCGCAATATGGCTTTTAATCAAATGCTGATAACTTTTTTCCAGGGGCAGCCGCCAGACGCGGTCAGCCGTTGCCGCGGCTGATTTTTCCAAATTAAGCAAAAGCCTGTCATTGTTGCCGAACAGTCCCGCGATATCTTCTCCCAAGGCTACCACACAGGCACCTGTCAGCGTTGCCAAATCAATCATTTCATCCGGTTTTTCCCGGAGCGCAGCATAAGACATGGCATCCGCCAGCGTCAATCGGCCTTCTGCATCGGTGTTCAGGACTTCTATTGTTTTGCCGTTATATGCTTTGAGAATATCACCGGGTTTTAAAGCCCGGCCGCCTGGCATATTTTCACAGGCAGCGATGATTCCCACAATTTCCGCCTGAGGTTTGATTTTTGCGATTACCGAAAAGACACCCAGGACTGCCGCAGCTCCCGCCATATCCAATTTCATTGTTTCCATGTGCTCCGGGCCTTTTAGCGATAAACCGCCGGTATCAAAAGTGATGCCTTTGCCCAGTAAGGCAATTTTTTTACGCGGACGGAGAGGTTTATAATGCATGAGAATAAACCGAGGGGGTTGATGGCTACCCCTGGCGACTCCCATGAACGCTTCCATTTTCCGGTTTTTTATTTCCTCTTCCTCCAAAACAGTTGTTTTAACTGCTCCCTGGGAATTTTTAGCGATTTTACGGGCTTCCTCGGCCAAAAACTCGGGTGTTGTCACCTGGGCAGGCTCATTAACCAGGTCCCGGGTGTAAAGAGCTGCATCTGCAAAAAGCAAACCCGCCTCTATCCCCTCTTCAGCTGCGGCAATTTTTGCAGCCGGCAAAAGCAGAATCACTTCTTCCACATCCCTGTGTTTTGCTTTTTCCTCATCCCCTTTATATTTTAAAAATTTGTAGCCTGCCAGTTTTACTGCTTCAACCGTTGCCTGAACAGCTACGGCCGAACCGTACTTATCCAAAAAGAAAGCCGGTACCGACAAAGCAACTTTTACGGCTTTATTTGAAAGGGAGAGCCTAATTGATTTCGCAATCTGGTCATAAAGTGTTACCAGATCAAATTCCTGCTTTTTACCCAAACCCGTTAAAATAAGCTTGTAAAACGAAACCGGACCCCTGCCGGAGATGACCAGATTGTCACCTTTTTTACCGTTAAAATTCTCTTTCTTTATAGCTTCTTTAAAATCAGTTATAATTTCGGCAGGAAAATCCCTGAAGACGATTTGTTCTTCATTTTCGAAGGCAAACAGATTCAAAGTATCGACTTCCTGTTTATATGCTTTGGTAGGACGGAGGTAAAACTTCATCGGTATTTAAAAAGCCTTGTAAGACAACCCAAGTTGATATACAAAGTTTAACAAAATATAATCAGGGCAGTCAATTGCCGCGGTGGCGGAACTGGTAGACGCGCAGGTCTCAAAAACCTGTGGGCGTAAAAGCTCATGTCGGTTCGACTCCGACCCGCGGCACTTAAAAAAGTTTTTTAATTGTGGATATCCTAATAATTCTCCTGCTTATCTTTTTAAACGGCCTTTTCGCCATGGCGGAAATTGCCCTGATTTCCTCCAGAAAGTCCAAGCTGGAACAGCTTGCTAGGCAGGGTGACATTAAAGCCGGCAAAGCTCTGGAATTGTCCAAAAATCCGAATACTTTTCTTTCTACAGTCCAAATCGGCATCACTTTTACCGGAATTTTTGCCGGTGCATACGGCGGGCAGCGGCTGGCCGAAATTCTTAACGGATTTCTATCACCCCTTCCGTTTATCGGTCACTTCAGCGGAATAATCTCTATTCTAATTGTCGTTTTGTCAATCACTTATTTATCGGTCATCTTCGGTGAACTGGTTCCTAAACGAATTGCTCTGATTTTTCCGGAAACTATCGCCTCTTTAATGTCTTTACCGATGCTCTATTTATCCAAAATAAATTTTCCGTTGGTGAAAATTATGAGTGTATCCACGGAAAAAATCCTGGACTTATTTCAAATTCCCAAAGCCCAGGACCAGCCGGTCAGTGAAGAGGAAATAAAATTACTCATCAGAGAAGGCGCCCGCCTGGGTATCTTTAATCTGGCGGAAAAAGATATCGTTGAAAGAACTTTCCGTCTGGCTGACAAAAAGGTCTCTACTTTGATGACACCCAGAAATGACATCAGCTGGCTGGAAGTCGATGCTACGGAAAAGAAAACCAGTCAAATCATCACATCGAAATCTTATTCCTATTATCCGGTCTGTCAAAAAAGTCTCGATAAAATCATCGGACTGGTCAGGACAAAGGAACTGTTAGTCCATTATCTTAAGGAGGAAAATCTGGACCTGAAAAAACTGATGCGCAAGCCGGTTTTTGTCCCGGAAAGCATGAACGCCCTGAAAGTGCTGGAGAATTTTAAAAAATCAGGCATCCATGCTGCTGTTGCTGTTGATGAATACGGTTACACAGCCGGACTGGTAACCATAACTGACCTTCTGGAAGCGATTGTCGGCGATATTCCGACTGTCGATGAACAGGAGGAAAAGGACATCATAAAAAGGGAAGACGGCAGCTTTCTGGTGGACGGACTTCTCTCAATCGAAGAATTCAAGGAATATTTCCGTATCCGGAAACTGCCTGAAGAGCAGACGGGCAGTTACCGCTCTGTCGGAGGCCTTATCACCCACCTGCTGGGCAAAATAGGCAAAGAAGGCGACCGGTTGGATATCCCCCACTTCAATCTGGAAGTTATGGATATGGACGGCAACCGGGTGGACAAATTGCTGGTCAGAAGAAAATAAAATTGCCCGCTTCTTAAAAAGCGGCGATGGCCGGAGATTCCGCTTCCTTCATCTTCTCGACGGAATAAAATCTGATACGGTCTCCTTTGAAAATAAGCTCTATCTCGCCTCCGGGACCGTTGCGGTGTTTGGCTATCAGAAGTTTGACAATCTGCTGTTCCCAATTTTTTACATCCTGATCTTCCTTGTATATAAACATGACGACATCGGCATCCTGCTCAATGCCACCTGAATCCCTCAGATCGGCCAATTGCGGTCTCTTCTCTCCCCTGTGCTCTACCGCTCTCGAAAGTTGCGAAACCGCCAGTACAGGCAACTGCAGTTCACGGGCCAGGTTTTTCAAGGACTGTGATATCAGCGATACTTCCTGAACCCTGTTTTCGAAACGCCTGCCTGTATCAACCAACTGCAGATAATCAACAATGATCAGCTTTACATTATGCATCAGCTGCAGCCTCCTGGCTTTGGTGCGGATTTCAAAAATATTGAGACCCGGAGTATCGTCAATAAACAGGGGCGCTTCGGCCAGTTCACCCATGGCTTCCGACAGTTTGGTGAAATCGGCATCAGTTAATTTGCCTGTTTTCAAACGCCAGGCATCAACATCCGCCTGGGATACCAGTAGCCTGTCCACCAGTTCCTCCTTGCTCATCTCAAGCGAAAAAATGCCCACGCCTAATTTCTGCTGAACCGCTATATGCTGGGCAATATTGATGGCCAGGGCTGTCTTGCCCTGACCGGGTCTGGCAGCCAGAATAATCAGGTTGGAGTCCTGCAAACCGGCCAGCTTGTTATCCAAGTCATAAAATCCTGTCGCAACACCCCGCAAATTCGAACCGCGCTTGTGCAATTCGTCCAGTCTGTCAAAACTTTCCGCCAAGGCATCCTTGATATTGATGAAATCCCGGCGTGAACGGTGCTGGGCAATGCCCATAATTTCCGCTTCCGCCGTATCCAGGATTTGTTTCGCATCCTCATTGCCGGCAAATGCCGTTTGGGTAATCCTGGAGGCAGAGTCAATCAGTTGCCTTTTAACATAATTATCGGACACGATCTGACCGTAATATTCAATATTGGCGGCAGTTGGTACAGAGTTGGTCAATTCCGTCAGATAGGCAGTGCCGCCTGAATTCTTGTATGAGCTGTTTTTTTTGAGCATTGATGTCACCGTCACGACATCAACAGGTTCATGTTTTTCATAGAGATTGAGCATGGCTTCAAAAATGGCAGCATGAGCCTCCTTATAGAAAAATTGCGGTCTGAGGAATTCGATGACTTCCGAGATGGCATCCTTATCAATCAGAATAGCTCCCAAAACGGAAGCTTCGGCCTGTTCATCATGCGGCGGAATTCGGGGCTCCATAAATATTATTCTAAGACGACAATTGTCTGTTCTGCAGGAAGTTTGTCCCTGGTAATATTGAATTTGGGTTGCGGTTCAATTTCTGCCTTACCCATCTGTTTTAAAAACAGTTCAACTCCGCTGAGTTTCTCAGCCATAGCCTGGTTCAGGTTACCGGTTTTATAGCTCATGGGGATAATAACGGACGGTTCGATCTGGGAAATTACCTGGGATGCCGATTCTGCCGATAGAAAATCACCGCCGCCGACAGGGATCATGAGGATATCGGCACCATTGAGTAATTCTTTTTCCCTGTCCCCCAGCTTCTGTGCCAGTTTTCCCAAATGAACCAGGATCAGGTTGTCAATTTTAAAGTGGAAAATAAGATTCTTCGCATCTACCCTGATGACGATCATCTCGACACCTTTGACTTCATATTCACCAGGACCGTCAATCACCATCGGAAATCCTGATACCATTGAAGGAAGTTTATGGTCTTCCGAGGAGACAGTCACAATATCAGCCTCCGTCCTGGGAAACTTTAAACCTGTTTTTTCAGGATCAAACGGATCGGTGACGACAACTGCGGATTTACCCTTGATTTTAAATGAGGAAAAACCTAAACTGGCAATTTCCATGATATTTTTGGTAAAGTACTTTTATCACAATTCCAGTTTGCTTGACAAGGGGAAATCGACCACTTAAGATGTTAATGTTTTAACCCTTCTTTATGAAAAAGGACGTTCTCTCAGCCTTGGTTTTGGGTTTTCTGATGGGAGCTGTTGCAGCTCTGGTCATCGTCCGCCTGCCAACCATTGTCAAAACTACGAAATCCGCTTCGGACTCAGCCAAAAATGCAGCCATTTCTCCGGCAGAAAACGTGGCTGACAATTCCTCCATCGTCATCAGCAAGCCTAAAAATAACGCCATCGTAACTGACAATAAAATCGAAATCGAGGGCAAGACAAACAATGCCCAGGCAGTTACTTTCGAATCCTATAAAAATTCAATTATTTTGCAGCCGGAAGCTGACGGAAGTTTTAAAGCCACGATTGACCTGGTGGAAGGCGGCAACAGTATCCATATAACCCGAATTGACGCAAACCAAAATGATGAAACCAAAGTGATTAATGTTTTTTATACAACTGAAAAAATATGAAAGTCTTTATTCTAATTATCCTGTTTATGATTATTTCATTACCAAATGCTGCTTACGGCCAGAGCAAAAGCGCTACCGCCTCTCTGACACCGAAAAGCCCGACCGCAACGGTCGATCCCCAGGATGAAGATCTTATCAAGAAAATCAAACAGATAGAAATTTTGAAAGAAAAAATTGCCACCAAAGTTGCCGAGATCAGGGATAAGGAAAAAGGGGCATTTTTGGGAACGGTCAAATCGGTAGATGAAAACACCGTCGTCCTGACAACTGCTGAGGGTGAATCATCTTTTACTTATTCCGAGGATACGCTTTTCTTCCAAATAACCGACAACCTGAAAAAGGAATGGACCGATGCTAAACTGAAAACCGGCGATTATATCAGCGTCTTCGGATATTATAATGAATCACGGGAATTGTTTTCCGCCAAATTTATTTTTTTGCAGGAAAAATTAATCCGCCTTAGCGGCAAGGTAGCCGACGTTGACAAAAGCAACTTTACTTTGCAGATTAAAGCCCGGGACGGGGAAAAAGTCATCGATTTCGAAAAATATACCGTTACTTCATTACTTGTCAAGGGTAAAAGCCAGAAAAGCGGTTTCTCCAAATTTGCCGTCGGTGACAGCGTCTATATCGTGGGTACGGCCAATGCCAAAGAAGATGACAGGTTTGCTGCCCAGCGGATTCTCCACTTTCCGATAAACCTTTCCCCTACTCCCGAAAAAGCGGAAAGTACGCCTAAAACCTCTCCTACCATAAAACCTAGCTGATGATAGGTTTTGTCAATTTTAAAAGCTCAGGATGAATCCCCGGCACGGCCGCCAAAAAATGCCTGGTAAAAATATCAAAAGGCTTCCCGTCTCCGGCGGTAATGACCGCTCCGGCTTTCTTTACAATCAAACCGGCGGCAGCCACATCCCAAGGCATATAACCGGCAATAAATGCTGCATGTATGTGACCTCCTGCCAGCATCGTCAGGTCATATACGGCAGACCCGTAAATACTCAGAAATCTGGTTTTCCTGTAAACCCTACTGATAAAGTCCAATATTTTCTCCCGTATCTTGAGCTCATGCGGGAAATCGGTCAAAACCAAGGCTTCGCCCAATTTACCTACATTACGGATTTTTACAGGCAAGCCGTTGCAAAATGCCCCCGGTTTATCATATCTGGCGGTATAAATTTCACTTTTGCCGGACGTCAGACAGACCCCCAGTAATGATTCCCCTTCGGAAACAACACCTATGGAAACGGCATAACGGTCAATGCCGTGCCCGAAATTGATGGTGCCGTCAATCGGATCAATCACAAAGAGTAATTTTTCCCTTCTGTATGCCTGGAAATTCCTATGGGCTGATTCTTCGGACATGATGGCAACGTCGGGAAACTGCCTGGTCAGTTCTGCTTTCAGATATTTCTCAACCGCCAAGTCCGCATCCGTCACGAAATCAAAACCTTTTTTACTGTGTCTGGCAACGGAATCCCTGAGAAAATATTCCCGGGCAATTTTTCCGGCCCGGGCAATGATTTTAACGGTAAAAGCTTCTATTTCGTCCAGATTGTCGGGAGTTTTCCGCATAATGACATTATAATTGAGGCTTTGTTAAAATGATAACAGGATGGATAAGATAAAAATAATACGCCGGTTTTTGGAAGAGAAAAAGATCCCGGCACTTTTTGTTTCAGGCCAGGAAAATGTCACCTATCTGACCGGAATTTGCGGATTGTCAACCGGTGACAGGGAAGCCTTTTTACTGCTTACCTTGAAAAATGCCTACCTGCTGGCTTTTTCGACAACCATCGGCATGTATATCAGGTCCGGATTTGATCTTATTGAAATTACGACCGAGTACCGGTTAAGCCAAGCCCTGAATGATCTTACCGGCAACTTTGGGAGGCTGGCTTTTGAGAAAAACAATTTAACTTATTCCGAATTTGAATCACTGAAAAATAACCTAAAAGTACCTCTTATCCCAACGGAAAATATTATCGAAAATTTAAGAGCGGTTAAAACTCTGTCGGAAATAGTAGCAATTGAAAAAGCAGCCCAAACAACAGACCGGGCATACAAATATGCATTAAAAATCATTAAAAAAAGCATTACCGAAAAAGAATTGGCGCTTGACCTTGAAATTTTTATCAGGAAAAATTCCCAGGATATCGCTTTTTCCCCGATAGTGGCTTTTAATGAAAATTCCGCCATCCCCCACTATCTGCCTTCGGAAAAAATTAAGCTTGCCGACAACAGCCTGGTTTTAATTGACATGGGGGCTAAATATGACAACTATTGCGCGGACCTGACCCGGGTCGTTTTTTTCGGTACGCCGGCAGATAAACAGATTGAAATGTTCAATAAGGTCACCAAAGCCAATGAACTGGCCGTCAGTTCGCTCGCCGTCGGAAAAACAGGCGAAGAAATTGATACCCTTACACGCAACTTCATTCAGAATAATGGTTTCACTGCATATAAGCACGGACTCGGCCACGGGGTTGGTCTGGCAATTCATGAAGCACCCAGGTTAAAACCCCAAATTAAAGACGTACTTGCCGCTAATATGGTCTTTACAATAGAACCCGGAATTTATATCAAAGGCTTTGCCGGAGTAAGGATCGAAGATGTTATTCATCTGACTGCCGTTGGCCCCCGGATTCTCTCCAAAGCGTCGAAGGAACTGACGGTGTTATAAATTTTTCACTTCAACCTGTCCTCCGTCAACTTGTCAGTAAAATCTAAAACTGTTAACATCTTGTTATGACAATGAAAAATAATCAAAAAGTTGAACCGAGAACATTAAAAGGCTTCCGGGATTTCCTGCCTGAAGAAGCCCGCAAAAGACAGTATGCCATCGAGATCATCCGCAAAACTTTCGAGCTCTACGGCTTCGAACCGCTGGAAACCCCGGCCATCGAATATCTGGATATATTCGCCGGTTCAATCGGCGAAGGCGAACAGATGTTTTATAAATTTACCGACTCCGGAGGCCGGGAAGTAGCTTTGCGCTATGACCAGACTGTTCCCACCTGCAGAGTAGTCGCCCAATATCCCGATAAAATAAAAATGCCTTTTAAAAGGTACCAGATCCAGACGGTCTGGCGGGCGGAAAAACCGCAGAAAGGCCGCTACCGGGAATTCCTGCAGTGCGATGCCGATATATTTGGCGTTGACGACCGGACAGCCGACGCTGAAACCATCGCCTTAACAATCGAGATATATAATAACCTGGGCTTTAAAAAACCGGTTGCCGTAATCAATGACAGAGATCTTTATGAAGGTATTCCATATGAAGCAATTATTGCCATTGATAAACTGGATAAAATCGGAGAGACCGGGGTTATTAAAGACCTGTTTAAAAAAGGCTTTGACGACAGGAAAGCCAAAGAGCTTTTGGAAAGAGTCAGAAATAATAAACCTAACGATAATCTGAAATATATTTTTTCTTTCCTGGACAATTACGGCATGAAAGAAAATTATAAATTCTCCCCTTCCCTTGCCCGGTCCTTTTCCTATTCCAACGGCACAATCTGGGAAATCATTGCCGAAGAATTCGACAGCGGTTCTTTGGCGGGCTGTGAGCGTTTTGACAGTGTCGTCTCCAGATTTTCGGACAGAAAAGTTCCCGGAGTCGGCTTTGCCGTAGGCTTTGACCGGACCATTCTGGCCATGGAGGAAATGGAGCTTTTTCCGCAAATGGCGACAAACACCCGGGTTTTAGTCACTGTCTTTAACAAAGAACTGGTTTCCTACTCCCAAAAAATTACCCAGCTTCTCAGAAGTAAAAACATCAATACCGACCTTTATCCGGATCCGAATGACAAACTGCAAAAACAGCTCAAGTACGCCGATGAGAAAAAAATCCCTTACGCCGTCATTGCGGGGCCGGATGAGGCAAAAAAGCAAACAGTCACTCTGAAAAATTTACAGACCCAAAAACAGGAAACGATTCCGCAGGAGAAATTAACGGAAAAATTTTCTTAATTATCGTCCGATATTTCTCTCCTGTAATTCTTTTTCAATATCATTCAGGCTGATTTTTTGCAGTGACCAAAAGAGCAATAAATGGAACAAGAGATCGGCGGATTCGCTGATTATTTCTCTCCGGTTGCCGTTTTTGCCAGCAATAACTACCTCGATTGCTTCCTCGCCGATTTTTTGGACAAGCCGATCTGTTCCTTTTGAGATTAATTGACATACATAAGACTCAGGCGACTTTTGCTTCTTCCGACTATCGATGATTTTTACTAATTGTTTTAAGGTCATAACTTATTCCGAAAACAACTTCTAAAACCTAAATGACAGGCACCAACCCCCACAAGTTTAACTTGAATTAATAGACTATCCCGGTCACAGTCGGCTGTTATTTCGAGAAGCCGGAATTGATTGCCGCTTGTCTCCCCTTTTTTCCATAATGCTTTCCGCTCCCGGCTCCAAAAGACAACATAACCGCTTCTGATGGAAGCTGAAACTGCCTCTTTATTCATAAAACCGACCATCAAAATTTGACCGGACTTTTTTTCCTGAATCACCACCGGCACAACACTACCAAGTTTGGCAAAATTAAGTTTCATTTCGGACTTCAATACCTTTTTTTTCTAAATAATCTTTTATCTGCAGGACAGTCAATTCATTGAAATGAAACAATGACGCAGCTAAGGCAGCGTCGGCTTTACCCTTGGAAAAAATATCATAAAAGTCCGATAACTTGCCTCCGCCACCGGAAGCAATCACCGGAACTGAAACTGCTTCGGAAATTATTTTTGTAAGTTCAACGTCAAATCCCGTCTTTGTCCCATCCTGGTCAATTGATGTTAATAGTATTTCTCCACAGCCAATTCTGACCGCTTCTTTTGCCCATTCTATCGCATTTAACCCGGCGTCAGTTCTCCCTCCGTCGATAAAGACATTCCAGATTTTTGGTCTAACTTTTTTCGCATCAAGAGACAAAACGACACATTGTGAGCCAAAAGTATTGGCGCATTTTTTGATCAGCTCAGGATTTCTTACACTGCCTGTATTTACTGATACTTTATCCGCACCATTTATAAGAATTTGCCTCATATCGTCAACACTTCTGACGCCTCCGCCCACGGAAAAAGGTATGGTAACTTTAACGGCAGTTCTTTTTACGACATCAAGCAAAATCGGCCGGTTATCAACGGTAGCAGTAATATCAAGAAAAACCAACTCGTCAGCTCCCTGTTTGTCATATATTTCAGCCAGTTCCACAGGATCACCAGCATCTCTAAAAGCTTCAAATTTTATGCCTTTGACAACTTTACCTTCTGTCATATCCAAACAGGGAATTATTCTTTTTGTAATCATAGATAATGTTTAAAAAAATTATTGAGTAAATATAATCCGGTAATGCCGCTTTTTTCAGGATGAAATTGAGTAGCCAATAAATTATTTCGTATAATTACACTGGCAAAACTTTCACCGTAATCCGTAGTTCCGGCAACAATTGATTTATCAGCAGGCTCGCAATAATAACTGTTTACAAAATAAAAATAGCTGTTTGCTTTAAATCCTTGAGAATATTTAAATCCATTAGACTTAAAACTGACTCTGTTCCAGCCTATGTGAGGGACTTTCTTCATCTTCTTAAATTTCAATACTTTACCTTTAATAAATCCCAAACATTCAACTTTACCCTCTTCACTGTAATCGAATAGTAGCTGCATGCCTAAACATATTCCCAGGAAAGGCTTTCTATTTCTCAACTGATCGGTAATAGTTTCAGCCAAGTTTAATTTTTTTAAATTTGCCATGCCTGCTGCAGCCGATCCTACCCCGGGTAAAATAATAATTTTACTTTTACCAATAATTTCAGGATCGCCTGTAATTCTAAATTTAAATCCCAGTTTATTTATGGTGTTGGCAACACTGCCAATATTTCCTATTCCGTAATCCACAACAGCGATCATATGACGCCTTTCGTTGAAGGTATCTCATTTTTAATTTTCGGATCTATAACCACAGCTTGTTTCATTGCCCGGGCCGTCGCCTTAAAAATTGCTTCGATCTGATGATGGTCATTGCGGACAAACTCGGTTTTAATAAACAGATTCGCCCGGGCATTTTGGGCAAACGCTTGCCAAAAATCATATACCAGCTCGGTCGGGAAATCGCCGATTTTTTCCCGGCTAAATACAGAATTAAAACCGAAAGCGTAGCGGCCGGCAAAATCAACCGCGACAGTTGCCAGGACTTCATCCATCGGTAATATAAAAAAACCGAAGCGGTTTATCCCGCGCTTATCTCCCAAACACCTGGCAAACGCCTGGCCAAGTACGATTCCCAAATCTTCAGTCAAATGGTGTTCATCAACTTCAATGTCTCCCGCTGCTCTGACTTTCAGATCAAAACCGCCGTTAACAGCAAACAACGACAACATATGACTTAAAAAGCCCAATGGCACATCCAAAACGCTTTTACCCGTTCCTTCTAGATTTAAAGTCAGACTGATATCAGTTTCATTGGTCTTCCGGTTAATTTGTGCCACTCTTTTTGTCACAAAAAGACCTCCTTCAAATGATTAACATTTTTAAGCTGCAGATTTCCCATTTTTTCTTTTCCGATATAAACAGAAAACATTCCCGCTCTTTCAGCTGCCTCGATGTCACTGATTGTGTCACCTATATAAACACAATTCTTTCCTCCAGCTCTGCCGGCTGCGGTAATTAAAGGATCCGGGGAGGGTTTCGGGTATGCTGCATCTTCAAAAGCAACTACCATGTCCGCGTGGAAACCGGTTTCAAGTTCGAATCGTCTCAACGTATAGAGGGCTTCCGGTCGGGGACGACCGGTGGCAATTGCCAGAGAATATTTTCGTTTTAGAAGTAGCAATAAATTTTTCCTGATTAACAGTGATTCTTTTTCTATCAATCCAAGTCCAACAATATATCCGGCTTTTTTTCCGTAAATCGATTCATACAACTGACTGCCCAAATAAAAATTCTGGAATATCCTCTTCAGCTTTCTGAAAATTCGGCTGTTTCTCTCCTGTTCGGTTAGCGGCAATATTCCATCAGGTTTACTGTCCCTTTTTGATAATCCGACCAGTCGGTACGCCGCATCCCAGTCATTGTTAAATCCGGGCTGATTTTTTATTCTGTTTACTTCTTTCTGGCTGATTTTTCCGGCATTGCCTTTTTCTGTCAAATAAAAATTTACCGTTAATTCAATCGCTTTACGGTATGACCGGGATACATCCACCAGTACCCCGTCCATGTCAAAAATTAGGCAATCAAACTTATTTTTCATTAAGAATCTCCTTTAAAACACATACTAATATTTTATTTTCGTTTTTGCTGCGGACGGTTATCCTGACACATCCTTCCAGATATTTTTGATTACTTAGGTCCCGCACCAATATTTTTCGCGATTTTAATTTCCGGCAAATCTCTCCGGCTTTATCCCCGATTCTTACCAACAGGAAATTGGCAGCGCTGTCATATACTTCAAACCCTAGTTTACGGAAAACTTTTGCAAGTTTTGTTCTTTCCCGGATAATTTCCCCGGAATTTCTGATAATCCAATTTTTATCTTCAAGAACTCTTTCCGCCAACATAGAGGAAAAATAAGAAACACCCATTGGCAATCTAATGGCATCGAATTTTTCAGATACTTTTTGATTTGCCAGAAGATAACCAACTCTGGCTCCGGCAATTGAACCGAATTTGGAAAAACTTCTTAAAATCACCAGATTGTTGTATTTAGATATTAAGCCTACCGAAGTCTTACCGTAAAATTCGCGATAGGCTTCATCAACAACAACCACTGTCCCGGCTTTACCTACAATTTCTTCAATATCTGCCGGATGAATTACAGACCCAGTAGGATTATTGGGATTACATAAAAATATAAGTTTGACCCTGCCTTTTTTACAGCGTGCAATTATTTCTTTCTTATCAATCCGGAAATTTCTTCCCGTTAATGGAATGTCGATTCTTTTGCCTCCGTTAATTTGAGATTGGATTTGAAACATTTCATATGTCGGCGGCGTGACCATGAATTTATCGCCGGGATCTAAAAATGTTTTGGCTAAAATATCAATTGCCTCGTCTCCGCTGTTAGTGACCGTTACTTGATTCGGTTTAATTTTTTCATATACGGCGATAAGTGCCTTTAACCGGCTGCAGTCGGGATCACCATATTCATTTATCGGACATTTCCTCTTCATATCATTCAGAAATTGATCCAGGCATGCCGGCGGATCTGTAAGAGTATTACAGTCAAAACGAAACATGCCCGGAACCACTCCCTTTTCCCAGGCATAAGGTACTGCCGTCTGCGCGATTTTTGAAAAAAATTGGTCAGTCATAATTATTTTCTTACTTAAATCTTATATCCGCTGAAACATCATGTGCCGGTAATCCCTCGTATTCAGCCAATATTCTGATCGTTTCTCTTATCCCACTAAGCCCTTTACGACTGCATTTTTGTACCTGCATCCATTTACCAAAGGCCTCAACTCCCAAAGGCGGATAATTCTTCGCCATACCTCCTGTTGGCAATACGTGATTTGCTCCTGTTGCATAGTCCCCTGCGGATTTGGAAGTATATTCACCCAGGAAAACCGATCCGGCGTTAGTAATATTAGCTACTACCTTTTCCGGATTTTCAACCATAATTTCCAAATGTTCCGGAGCATAACTGTTGGTAAAATCAATCGCTTCTTCGAGCGAATCCACTACCGCAAACAGACCGAACTTTCGAATCGATGCTTCCGCCATCTTACCGGTTGAAAGCTTTAGTAACTGCTTTTTGATTTCTTTTATAGTCTCTTCTGCAACTTTTCTTGAAGTAGTTAACAAAATGCAGGCGGAATCAAACCCGTGTTCACCGTCAGCCAAGAGGTCAGCGGCAATGAAACCGGGATTTGCTTCTTTGTCTGCAATGATAAAAATTTCTGATGGACCGGCTGGCATATCGATGGCAATTTTTTCCAAGGCCAGCAACTTGGCAGCAGTAACTAAGGAATTGCCTGCTCCAAAAATTTTATAAACAGCCGGAATGGTTTCCGTACCGTAGGTCATGGCGGCAATCGCTTCAACCCCACCGGTTTTAAATATTTTGGTTAGACCAACCATGTCGGCGGCAACCAGGGTCGCTGGAGGAATCTGCCCATCACCTCTTGCCGGTGAACACATGACAATTTCCCGACAACCGGCAATTGCCGCCGGAATAGCAGTCATTAAAACAGATGAGGGGTAAATTGCTTTACCTCCGGGAATATAAATACCGACTATTTCAATCGCTCGCCAGACCCTCCAGACAGCTATTCCTTTTTCCGAAAAAACTTTCCTATCTGTCTTTTTGGGTAAGTGTGCTTTATGGACCATAGTAATGTTCTTGATCATCTGTTTAAGTCCGGTTATCAGCCGTTTATCAACTTGGCGGTAAGCTTCTCTAATCTCATCTTTCGAAACTAAGAACGATTTGAAATTACTTTTACCGAAGCGGCGTTTAAATTCACCGACTAAGTATTTATCGCCTTCTTTTCTGACAGCTTCCATGATCTGTCTAACCTTTGGAAGAATATGCGGATTAGTTCCGCTTGAGCGCGCCGCAATTCTTTGATAATCTTTTGAGGACAACTCTTTGAGTTTGACAACTTTCATATTTGTTATTTAAATGTTGATAATTTTTTCCAACGGTTGAAGATAAATACTGCCTGACCCTATTGCTTTTAATTTATCGAGCGAATTCCAAATAAAATCTTCTTTAATTACGGCTGAAATAAAAAGACGATTTTTTCCTATGGAAACTGCAGATTCGATTTTTATTCCCGGAATAATTTTTTTCAGTTTCCGGTATCTGTTTTCAGGTAATTCCAAATATATGCATTTATAATTCTCGGCTGATAAGACTGATTTAAACCTTCCTAATAATTGTTTTAATAACAGACTTTTCATTTTCCGTTTGGAAATATTTTTACCGCTGATCAGAACCGACTCTGAATCATATATTTTCGTTAACACTTTCAGATCATGACTGGCCAAAGTCGATCCGGATGAAACCAGATCGGCTACAGCATCGGAAAGTCCAATGGAAGGAGCTATTTCAACTGATCCGTTTATAATTTTGATGTCGGCTTTAATTCTCTTTTTACTCAGAAAATTTATCAGTGATTCAGGATAGGAGGTAGCGATTTTTTTATTTTTTAAATCCTGTAATTTTTTGATTTGCGAGTCCTTTGGTACCGCAATTACCAGTGAGCAAAATCCGTAACGCAAATTCAATAGTTTACTGACGATGGGCCGTTTTTCACAAAGTAGATTCTGGCCGGTAATACCTAAATCCGCTGTTTGGGACGTTATATAATCCGGAATGTCATTTATTCTGACAAAAAGAATTGTTAAAGGAAAATTTCTGCAGGTAATAAATAACTTATTTTTGTAATTTTCAAACTTCAAGCCAGCTTTCCACAAAAAAGACAGCGTTTCTTCGGTCAAACGCCCTTCTTTTTGAACAGCAAGAATTAAATTTTCTTTACTTTGTTTATTCATATGGGTGGATGACGGGTTCTGCCCCCGCGACCTTCCGCTCCACAGGCGGACGCTCTGCTCCTGAGCTACACCCACCATTTACAATAAAAACCTCCCGTTCTTTAACCACTAAATCAATAGTGCTTAAGGAACGAGAGGCATAAAAAATGGACCTCCCGCGGTCCCATCCTTCTTCCCTCCGATCTTACTTCGGAGGACTCTTGGTACGGCTCCGCGCTGGCGACACCGATTGCTTCATTTTACGGATAAGCTTCCGTAAGGCATTTTGGCCTTCAGCTCCCGGATCGTGACTCCGGTTAAACGCTTTATAACTTTATTTTTTTCATTATACCAAACGTTGTCAAATCCGTGTCCTGGACGACCACATAGGTGACACTTCGAAGTTTTTGGTAGCATATTCAATAGGAGTCAGATAATCAAGAGATTCATGCGGCCTGATTTCGT
>LCFP01000008.1 GCA_000999095.1 Candidatus Gottesmanbacteria bacterium GW2011_GWA2_43_14 | reverse complement strand
GAATCGTTTAGGGGCAACTACCGTCATTTGGTGACTCCTTTCAAGGCAGACCGTTTATTCTACCTCGAAAGTGTCACCTATGTTTCTCAGCCTACTCAACTGACAAAAACAAGAAAATTGAAACATAACTGATCTTTACTTAACAGTAAAAATATTCTCATATTCTAGCCGTATAGTTAATTGTAATGTCAGCTTATGAAATCCCCTATGTGCCATCCGCCCCTGACCGGGTGAAAACAATGCTTGAACTGGCCGGTATCCGGCCGGGTGAAAAAATGCTGGATTTGGGCGCAGGGGAAGGCAATCTGGTACTGGCTTTTGCGCAAAAAGGGGTAAAAGCGACCGGAGTGGAAATCGATCGGAGGAGGGCGGAAACAGCCAAAAAAAATGTGGAGAAAGCCGACCTCGACTCCCTGGCTGAAATTTACCACCGCAATTTCTGGTACGAAGACGTCTCTTTCTATGACATAATCACCATTTACGGAATATCCATGATAATGTACAGACTGTCCAGGAAACTTAAAAAGGAAGCTAAATCCGGCTGCCGGATCATTTCCAACACCTTTCTCCTGCCTGACTGGGATATCTCGGGAATGGATAACAACATCTATTTGTATATCAGATAATCCCCACAGATTGATTTAGGTCTTTTATTTTAATCGTCTTTCTTTGCCCGTTTTGAAGCCCTGCGAAACAATCGCCGCGAACAAAATTCCCCAACCGGTGACGTAAAAGATAACCGGCAGAAGTTCCGAAATAAAGAGGTTTACAAGCCGCTGCAGCCGGAAATGGGGATTTACGGTAATCAATGATATCAATGTCTGCTCCCTGAATGCCGCAATCAGGTGCTTATCGTATTCAAAGGAAAAAAGCAGAACAGAAAAGCCTAGAAAAATCAAAGTGGCAAACCGGGACGGCCGGTAAAGGGACAGAAGAATCCCGATAACTAAGCCTGTAAGATAAGCAAAAGCGATGTAATTGTGGGAAAAAAGCAGGTAAAGGGTGACAAAGATATTCTGTTTTAAATCCGGGGCAATCATGGAAATCCTATTCTAACAGATTTTCGGAACATTACCGACCGCGGGAATTTCAGGCTTTCTTTTTACTTTGGATGCGCAGTTCCCTGCCTTCGATAAGGGCCAATGAGACTTTTTTGTAAGCGGAGGTAAGGACACGTTGGAAAGTGCTTTGGGATACTCCCATTTTGCCTGCGGCATCTATTTGGTTGAGGTTTTTGATGTTTTTAAGCCTCAAACTTTCCATTTCCTCGGGTGTAATCTCGACAAACTCGCAACAATCAGTCCCCTGGGGTTTATAGGAGCTGAATAGGGGGCAAAAATCAACCTGGTAATCGCATTTCGGTCTTCCCATGTTTTTCATATTCCCGGGCCCGGGAAATAATTTACTTAACTTCGGGTTTTTCTTCTGTATCGATATTATCTATCCAGTGGCGGATAGTGGCAAGTTTTGCCTCCAGGATAGATTCCTGCTCTTTGAGAAGCGCTTTTCTGTCCGATTTGGAATATACCGCCGGTTCGCAATAGCCTGAGCAATCATTTGCATACATCATGTCAGTATTCTCACCCCCTTTCAAATGTAATTATTATGAATATATACCCAAAACTATTAAATGTCAAGGGGGTCAAATAATTGCAGATCATACGCTTTTCTTTCACAATCCCAAAAAAATATTACATAACTCCTTTATAATCGCCATTTTATGGGTAAAGAAGAAAAGACCGGGCAAGAACAGAAAAACTTATTGTCATTCCAGTTATATACCCCGCTCCGTTCCGACCGCCTGGCTGTTTTTATCCGGGATCCGCAAAGACCTTCAATCTATCATTACCGGGAAGTAACCATAACAAGCAGACGCACCTTTCCCTTACCGTTTATCAGAAAAGAAAAGGAAATTTGGGATACCCTGATATTTGAAGCCGACATACCGATACCTGTCGATGCCCAGGATTTGCAAAAGCATCTGAAAACAGTCATTCTCCACGAAGCCAATGGCAATTCCGGCGGTGATCCCGCCGTTGTGGCTGTGGCAAAATACCATGGCGGAAACCATATAGAACTTGATGAATTAGTCCGTCAAACGGCCATGGAATTTAAACAAAGGATAATCGAGGCACGGCAGCAGCTTTGATTGTTTTTATCGACCGGGTAATCTAAACTACCCTGGTGGTTTCTTATGCGGAAAACATAAGCCGGAGATCTTTTCTTCAGCTTGCAGCTGCAGCCTTCGGGGGTCTGCTTCTTACTCGCTGTGCTCGTCATGAACAAGATACAGGTTACGTATCCCCATTGCCTGAATTGGATGCTTCTTCCGCTCCCCCGCTTATGGTCATCAAAACACCTGACACGGGATCAGAAGTGGCCACTCCCGCAGCTCCGGTAATCGGTACTGAAGTTCCCGGTGTCATACCTGATATTTTTATCAAAGAGTCAAAATGCGAAATCGATGCTGCCGTTCCCCCGCTTGATGAATTTATCGCCACCTTGCTGGAAAAGCACAAAGGAAAAGACCCTTCAGAGATCATCGGCATTTATTATCTGAGCGAAACCGGCGACTTCAATGCCGGCTTCAACTTGGAAGTGCTTCAGCAAAGAAATCCCAGGGAAGATCCCGTTGAAGTCATCAAAGCCTGCGGAATTGTAACTGAGTTTTCCACAGCCAAAAATAATGGGGTTATCGGACTTTTGGCAGATAATCTTTGGTCCGGCAAAGAATTTGAAATAATAGAAAACAACCGGACAATTACAGCCATCTATGCCGGCGGCAGTATCAAAACTTTCGAAATTTTTTCAATTGAGGGATATAAAAGCCTTGGCCCCCATAAATATCAAAATCTTAGAACGCATGAATATTTAAACGACCGGGATATTGTCAATACCCAGTACGGTCCCCAAAACAAAGGCCTGCTGGTTCTGCAAACCTGCCTGGAACTGGACAGCATACCTAACGGTGGCAGGGTGTTTTTAACGGCCGAGCCTGTTGATTGATCCGGGTTTACCATTTTGGTTGCATTAAACTTCTGAATCTGGTAAGATTTTAAAATCCTAAAGACAGCGGGGCCCCGATATAACCGGGATTAAACCGACACCCTGCCGAGGGAAAACACAGAGCATTTATGTGTCCCCTCATTTAGAGGGGATTTTTATATAGCTCTAGCCGAGAAGATATGAAAACCAAACCCAACCAGAAAAAACAGGACACGGTTAAGGATTTGTCCGATAAATTCGCCAGGGCAAAAGCTTTTTTCCTGACCGATTACAAAGGCTTGACCCACAAGGAACTCGAGGACCTCAGAAGAAAACTGAAAAAAGTCGAGGCGGACTACGTAGTAGTCAAAAATACGCTTCTCAAAAAAGGCATGGAGGAAAAGGATAAGACTCTGGAGCCTCTCTATGAACATCTCAAGCAATCGACAGCCATGCTCTTTGCCTTCGGGGATGAAATTGAGGCAGTCAAAATACTGGCTGATTTCGCCAAAAATGCCACTATGCCCAAAGTCAAAGCAGGTTTTTTCTCGGGATCAATCGCTTCAGAAGCCGATTTCAAAAAACTGGCTTCCCTTCCTTCCCGCAATATTCTTCTTACCACCCTCTTGAACCGCTTAAACTCGCCTATTCAGGGTTTCCACTACGCACTCAGCTGGAACCTGCAGCAATTTGTAACAGTCCTTGAAAACGTTAAAAACAAAAAGGCTAATTAACGAAAGGTGGTGACTTATAGATGGCAAAACTTTCTAAAGACGATATCTTAAAAGCAGTTGAAGAGATGTCAGTGATTGAGCTTTCCGACCTGGTCAAAGCGCTGGAAGAGAAATTCGGCGTATCAGCCGCTCCGGTAGCTGTGGCAGCTCCGGCAGGTGCAGTACCAGCCGCAGGCGGAGAAACTGCTCCCGAACAGACAACTTTCAACGTGGTACTTTCAAATGCCGGCGGCAATAAAATCAGCGTCATCAAAGCAGTCAGGGAACTGGTCCCTACTTTGGGTCTGACTGAAGCGAAAACCCTGGTTGAATCAGCTCCCAAAGACGTATTGACGGGAGTCAACAAAAAAACCGCTGAAGAAGCCAAGACCAAACTGACCGCCGCAGGCGCGACGGTTGAACTGAAATAAAAAAAAGTTTTTTTATCAAAAATCCCCCGCCAAGGCGGGGGTTTTTTTGTGGTTCGTTTATCTTTCGGAGTACAAATATAATTACGGTCAGACTATTTAATAATATATCAAAGTGACTGCTCTCCTTTGATCTTCATTGACAACAAGAAAGTACATATGTTACATTTAGTATCCAATTGACCCGGTACTAGCCCCGATTGGATCGGGGACTGCCTCATTAAAAAAATTTATCAGGAGAATTGTTATGTCTCTCGGCGACGACTGGCCAGAACTTCTAACCGTCCGCGAGGTCGCGAAAATACTCAGAGTGTCCCCCCTGACGATCAAAAGGTGGGGCAAACGCGGCAAGCTGCCGGCCATCCGCATCAACTCCAGGGGCGACAGAAGGTACAAGAAAGAAGCTGTCCTCTGGCTTCTGGGTATGCAGCAAAAAGGACAGGTTTGATTAAATAGTTAACTGGATATTTTCTAAAACGCGTTTATCTCCCTCTAAATATACGTTTATCGTTTCGTTTGAATCCATACCAATTAATCCTTTAGATGCAGTCGTGCCTATTAACTTTTGTAATTGATTTAAACTGTATCTCATTCTTAATACCTGTCCGTTGTGAATTCTTCCAACTAAATCTTTTTCAGTTAGTCTGAATTTAAAATCATTATCATAATCAGGCACCATGACTACTAGGCTGCTGATTGATCTGGCCCTATCCATAAATGAACCTGACTTACCGGAATAATCGGCTGACGGAGCAAGAATTTGGATTCTGTCAGCCAGAGGTTTACCCTCAATTTTTTTTGACATATTTCTCTTTTCCAAACGATTCAGCCAATTAAAAAAATCCAGACCGAAATAATAGACTACGGAATCCTGTCTGATTATGTCCGGCAAATCACCATATTTTAATTTCGAGTCTCCCAAAAAATAACATGGCGCATGCAGATTATCAAAAGAAATCACATGGTTATTCCCTCTCTGTTGGGCTGACTGTATAGCTGAAAATGCCAATCCTGTTCCTATATCGAAGAAAACATTACCTCCATCCAGTCTGACAGCTTGTATTAATTGATCGATTTGACTACTGTAATGATCCAATTCTGAGTCAGAAATATATCCCCACGGTTTATATCCGGTAAAATTATAATAAGGTATAAATTCCGTTCTCTCTGTGAATTTTAACCTCTGTCCTTTGGTACCGGCTGACTTAAACCATTCCTCAATATGCGGACCTACACCGGCTGGGATGTCAATGGGATTGGGGCTGAGAGTATCAGGTAACCCGCTCATAATTCAGGGGATTGTATCACCCGGCCAGTCCGGGGGTCAATAAATTGGCAGTTTACATTTTACATTTGGAGCGAAACAACTCCTTCCAAATATGGTGAATTCGGATTCATGTGCAACTGAAATCCTGCTTGATCCGTTGACACGGATACCGTGCCTTTTTTTAAATTCAGGTCTACACTGAACTGCTGTGTACTTCCGTCACGGGAAAAATGGGTTTGGAAGGGTAATGCCAAAATTGCCAAATCGAATTCATGATCGCCTGTTTTATTCCTCGGCGTTCCATCATCTTCGGAACTGAGCAGAAATCTGACCGGAGAAATTTGACTTATTGGCCGATATATTGTGATATGCGGACCTTTTAATACCAAGGGTTTGATATCAAATCCAGTCGCTGTTGCTCCATTCCAGATATTAAAAATTGCATCCGTTCCGCCCTCCTCAATAAACCCCAACATTGCCGACATCCGATTAAACCCGTCCAGGATTTCCTGAGAAGGCGCCATTGATTTAATAGCTGCAGCTATTTCCTCGGCGCTGGACCGCCCATTCCTCTCATATTTATCTGCCATATTTTTATAAGCGGAAATTGTACCAAAACACTATTATACAAACAAGCAGTTTAGACAGAAGAAAGACCCACTTTTATCTCTTTCAGTTCCTCGGCCGCAATAGTCGGATCGACGACATTGACCGACAGCCCTGTGCCCAGCTCGAAGCCGGCGCGGTGCACCAATCTGGGAATAATCCTGAGAAACCAGTTTTTCGCATGGTGAATATAGAAATTATAGGAAAAGGGCATCTGGGAATGACTTCTCGAGATAGTCTGCTGGTGGTATTTGACTTTCAGCCTTTTCAGGGCATATTGGAGGATTTGAGAGAGATCCTTGAGCTCTTCATCACTGACATCGCCGAAGACCGTACCATCTTTTTTAGGCGAAATCCAGACTTCATAAGGCCATTGGGAAAAATCAGGGCAATAAGTGACGAAATAGTGGTTGTCATCAACAACATTCATGATCGGCTCCCTGACCAAAGCGTCCAAATTGATCTGCCTGGGAATAAGGACCAGCTGGGAATGGGGATGGTTCAGTGAGGCTCCGGCCAGATTGCCGTGGTTGCAAAAAAGCATTACCTGGCCGTTTCCTGCATGCGCCTGGAAACGGTTGCGGTAAACCAAAAGCAGCTGGTTGACCTGGTTTAAGTCGAATTCGGCAATGTCCCTGCTGTGCTCAGGGCTGTGGATGATGACTTCATGCGTGTCGGTGATGGGATATTTGTTGGGCACGACCCGTACTTTCCAACCCGGCTTGTCCTTTTCCCCGTCCCCTACCCTCATTATTTCGGAGGGAGTCATGGCTTCATTGCCGGTGCAGAAAACACAAACAGCCGGCTTCTGCTTGTCCGCCGGATGTTCATGCTCGTCCGGACGGGTAGTCCTGGTCTGGGAAATGACTATCCAGCGCTGGGTCTTGATGTCCGGAACAAATTTAGCCATTAAAAACAGTATGGCGTATCGGTTAAAAAGTATCAAGCTCAGGGGTTGTTTAGCCTTTAGAGATAGGCTAAAATACTGAACGATATGTCAAAACAGGAAAAACCCGGTAATTCCCAGCTTATAAAAAAAGAATATGAAGGCCGGCTGAAGGGACATGATATTACCATAAAATACCTGAGAGAATCTTCTCTTGCAGCTGAAAAAATGGGAGACGGACATACTGTTACGGGTGATACACTGTTTCTGATTGACGTCTCCAAAACCCCTCTGATGTACCTTGATGAAAATAAACATCCGATGACGGAACAACATATCCTTAGCCTTATACAACAGGCACTTGTCACTGAATTTGCAACCGATCGTCCTGAAGAATTGTCCTGGTGGAGAAGCGAAAGAATTTTGGAATGCAGTCCGGTAATTAATAATTTATTGACTGCTTTTTATCCGAAGGTAGGAGATAATGCGGAAATATACAGGCGCGATCCGGGAACCGGATTTTCCGTATCCTGGGCAGAAATTGATGAGCCTAACGAAATTCTTAACATAGGTTCCTTGGGTACAAACAGCTGGGGTCACCAAATCAGTCGTGGAAAATATCACATACATCAAAAACACAGACTCTACCTCCCGTTGGGTTATGAAAAGCTCAGAATTGAAAGGATTGGTGAGCAACTTATTCAAAAAAGTATCCCCCTTGAAAAATTACATGGCAAAAGCGTAATCATGGCAACCGACGGCATCAGATTTTCAGGAAATATGATGATAAACTTAAATATTCCTGATGAAAAACTCCTTGAGGGACCCAGCGGAATGTACGCGGTAATTAAATTTTAACTACTCCAATTCGAAGCTGATTTTCTTGCAGGTGATGTTCACGTCAGGATTGCGCTGTTCCGGTTCGAAGGTACCCAGTTTTAAAGACTCTTCCGATTGGGCCAGCTGGTAATTGGAAACACTGGCCGGATTTAATTTCCCGCGGGGTGAAAAAACAGCGGAAATGCTCCTGGCAAGAGAGCCCAACAAACCTACCGGCGGGGACATCAGTTCAGCTGTTTTGCCGAGACAACCTATATTGACTTTAATATTGTATGACCCCTGGGCGTTTTCTTCAGGGAAAGTATATGACCAGGTAGACTGGAATTTGCCGTCGTCTCTTTCCGCAACAGGAGTCAATCCCGATTGAAAAATCTCAACTCCGTCTTTGTTGACATTATAAGAAATATTATCAACCCGTGCTAAATCGGGATCAGAGGCAAAAGCGACGGTGGTGAAATCAACTGTCGACCCGGCAGCGATTGACCCGGTCATCTCAGTTGTCTCACAGATGCATTCGGAGGCAACAGCAGCCGACTGATAATAGATGTCACCGACATTGTAGGTAAATCCTACATTGGAAAATAGCTGTCCGGATACGGTAGTAAAACTGCCCTGCCATCCTGTGGGAACTACCGCGGTAAACGAGTGGGGATTCTGGTGGCAGCCGTAGCCTCGGTCATTAGTTGATGAAAGTTTACTATCCTCAACTCCGTCAAGATCGGTATCCACCATGGTATTGAATTCAACATTCCGCTTGACGCTTCTGTCCTGCCAGCTTATGTAAAAAAATTTGCCTTCGCTGTCTGTTTGCACATATCTGGAATTGCCCCATGAATCTTCCCATCTGACCCAGACGCCGGGAATCGGAGCTCCCGTATCCTCAACCACTACCCTTCCCTCTACACCCGGGGCCAAGGCACTGACCTGGGTGTGAGCGGTAAAAAACAGGCAAAAAACACCTGCAGCAACAGTTATATGTTTAATTGTATTCGACATCGTATTGAACCTCCGCTGCGCCCTGTCTCACATCCGAGACTGTACCGAACATATAATAGGCGTCAACTGTTTCCCCGGTATCCAGATTTTCCGACTTTCCCGTAAAAATTTCGCTGACTCCGCCTGACTCTAAACCCCACAATTCATTGTCGAAATCCTCTTCCCAGGTAATCTTTTCCCCCTGGTATACCGCAAATTCCATAACGGCGTTTTCCTTGTAGCTGGCATCTATCAGGGCCAAAGATGAATCCTGCCTGATATTTTCCACAGCTTCCTCAGCCGTCATTTGGCCGGATTTTACGGCCGTTTGGAGAAGGGTTATTTTGTTTAATGCAATTGCCTGGGCTGCCTCAATGCCCATTTCCGGCGGGCTGTCATTGAGAAACCAGACGGAAATGATCTTGCCCGAGATGCCGGCTTTGGTTTGGGGTAGCAATTCTTCTGCCTGGCGGACCAATTCAATTCTTTTGGCGTAGTCTTTCCCGGGATTGTTATAGACGGACGCATCAAGAGTTATCAGGCCTGCATCTTTGGCTGTCTGCAGTTTCCTGGAATCATCCACCAGCTTTTTTATCAAAAGTTCGCGCACTTCCCTGGAATCTTTTTTGGGGTAGTAAAGCAGTTCGTTTTCCAAATCCTTATTGAAAATTTTCTCTTCGCCGACTGTAACCAAAATATTGCTCTGACCTGCCAAATTAACATCCAATGTTTTTACGGCCAGCCGCCTGTTTATCATGGCTGTAAGTAAAACCACAACCGCAATAAAAAAGGCCAGCACGAAAAAAAGTATCTTCTTGTTTTTCAGACTCAGGGAATATACGCCACCGGAAGTAAGTTTATCCTTAAAAATATTGGCGTCGGGCAGTTTGGCCATTTTCCGGTTTCCTAATTTGCTACATAAACCACAACGGCTAAGACGATTAAAGCGGCCAGGAAAATAATCAGGTATTGGGCAAGTATAGAATCTGCAAGAATGGTCTGTTTGGCTTTTTTGGCTTTGGGCATATTTCCTTATTATAAAATTTAGTAACTGATATTACTTTAAATAGGTTTCCCGACATATGTCAAGAGGTACAACTGCTTAAAATCCTTTCAAATTCCGGACACCATCCAGCCAATCCGTAACCTTCGAAATTCTAATGACGTGCAGATATCCACTCAGCTTACCCTTTACATGGACACCGCCCAGTATCCCCTCTTTCCACAATCCTGCACCGCTGCCGCCGATTCCGGATGGAGTCTTAAACTCATCCACAAATACACTCTCAGGGGTAAGACTGTTTAAATCAGGGTCCGGATTGGCTATTGTCACTTTATCATAAGGAATATATTTTGTTGTAACATCCAAAGGATATATAAGCATCTGGGCGTTATCCCCGGGATTAATCTCGGTAAGTTCCGGATACTCCACACCGCCTGTCATAGAAAAAGGATTATCAGGATCTTTATTGATTACTACAATAGCCAAATCCAGTTCGGGATGCATTATGGGCTTATCTATCCATTTATACGGATCGTCAATAACCACCTGCTTCATGCCTTCATGAAATTTGTTCAATATGATTTTTGCCCAATAAAATTTGTCCTCCTCTTTCTCCGGGCTGACCACATGCTTTGCAGTCAGAATGACAGCTTTATTATCGTCTTCGAAGAGAACAACCCCGGTACCGCCGGAATTATCAGTATATTCGGCACTAATGCTTTGATCATATTTACGGCCGGATTCGAAAAGTATCTGGACGGTTCTTTTTTTAGCTTCGGCTGACATAGCTTCCAAACGATTGCTCATTTCCGAAGGATTATCAGCCAGTCTTTTGGCTTCTTTAAGGACCCTGGGATTCTGTGGGGATTTGCTTTTTTCGGTATTTCCAGGGCTACCTCCAATTCCAATATCAGGGGTGGACGGCGGCCGTAACCCGCATGCAGCTAAAATTGATGCTAGGGTTGATGTACCGGCTAATTTTAAAAATCTTCTTCTGCCTGTACCGATTGATTCTCTCGGAGGTTTATTGCCTGTCGGGATCTCTGACATTAATTAAGGTTATAGGAGAAGAACGAAAAAAACAACCGATGAGGCATTGACATTGGAACTGATCTGGTTATAATCCGGTTATAACAAGGAGGTGGTTAAATTATGATTCAAAAAATAATCCGGGTCGGCAACAGCGCCGCTTTGACTTTACCCAAAGAATTCCTGGAGGAAGCAGGTCTCAAAATCGGCGATGAAATGATGGTGGAAACCAATCATCGGGCCAAAGCGGTCTATGCCAAGCCGTCTGCCGATAGTTCCAAAATGAATTTGACGCCTGAATTTTATAATTGGCTTGACAGGATCGGCCAAAAGTATGAAAAAACCATCAAAAAACTGGCCCGCCTCTGACATTATTTACATTTCAATTGAAGAAATTGTCGCCATCCATGACCGTATGCTGGAAATTGGTAAAGGCAAAGAAGGAATCCGTGATTTTACCCTCCTTCATTCCTCCTGCGAAAGACCTAAAGCTGCATTTTCCGGCCGTTTACTTTATCCGAATATTTGGCTGCAGGCTGCCGCACTCCTGCAATCGTTAATTAAAAATCATCCTTTTTATGACGGGAATAAACGTACGGGTTTCTTCTCAACTTGGAGGTTTCTTTATCTGAATGGTATTGAAATTAACGCCTCAGAAAATGAAATAATCGATTTTTGTCCGGATGTGGCTAACCGGAAATTAAAAATTGAAGAAATTGCCTCCTGGCTCAATCATAAATGCCGTAAAAACCGGAAACGCTTTTAAACTTTGCCTGACCCTCATGGGCATAAATTTTTACAGGTCAGTTTGCCTTCCCTTCTGGCTTTTTCCAGGATTTTATCGAACTCCAGCTTGCCATTTTTACGTTTCCGGATAACTTTTTTGTTCTTTTTCTTTTGCATGGTAAATCTCCACTATAGGATTTTAATCTTTCTTCCGAATCCTGCTTGACAGGATTTCTGACATTTTTTTGTCAGGATTTGCTCTTTCTGCTATAATCCTGACAAACTTTTTAGGAATATGGCATACAGACAGACTAAACAACCACCGATTACTCCCGAAACAACCTTGGAGAATGCCCGTAAGTGGCTGAATATCGTGCGGTACGGGGAATCCGGTTCTGTCATCCAGCTCCAGGATGATTGCGAGTACCGGCTATCTGAAATTCTCGAAAATCCTAAAATTCTGAAAAAGTATCTGGGTCCTTATTACCGGAAATATCTTCTCATACACTTGCCTTACAACCAATCATTTGACCATACGATCAGGGAATCCCTGGATGGCCTTTGCCGAGCGAGAAATATCCGGTTGCCGGAAAATAATGACGTCAATTCATACATAAAATATGTAGCTGACAAAGGCTATGAAATCGCTTTGTTTATCTCCCGCCTTTCCCCAACCCTGGAAGATCCCGTATTCCGGGAGCTTCTTTTTCTGGAAAAAATCCTGCAGGACGCCAGGAACTTTTCGGTCGTCTGCTTTTTCGAATCAGACATCACCCACCCTGATTACAGACAGCTGACCGATAAGTGTTCTTTAATTTTCGACAACATCATTAAATATCCTTTGTATAACCGCAGCGATTCCCGGCAATTTATCAAATACCAAAGGGAATTATGGAATTTGACGATAAGTAAAAAACTGGAAAATGAAATCCTGGATTTATCGGGAGGGTATTTGTGGATAATTTCGGCTATATTGAGATATTTCCGTGATAATCCGAAACAGAAAATCGAATCAGCCGTTAAGGATGAGCAGGTAATGAATAAAGCGATAGTCGTCTGGGACAAACTGACTGAAACCCAAAAAACCATCCTGAAAAAGGCGGCAAACAAACAACTTTTTAAAGATGCGGAAAACCGGCCGGAATATGATTATTTGAAAAAAATAAGACTTATATCCGGGAAAAATGATCTGGGGCTGCCAATATTTAATCATATAATTGACAGGGAAAATAAAGCTAAAAAGTTAACTTCCAGAGATAATGCAGTTTTTTTGGAAAACAGGGATATTTCCAATGAGCTGACTTACAATGAAAAAGTCTTTTTAAGTATATTGATAAAAAATTCCAAAAAAATCGTGACCCGCAATGATCTAGCAAAAGCCATCTGGAAGGACAGCTGGGAGGAAAAATACTCAGACTGGGCAATAGACAGATTGGCTTACCGGTTACGCCAAAAATTGACCGTGCTTGGGATCGATAATTCACTTCTCAAAACAGCCAAAAGGAAAGGGTTTATCTTCGGGTAAGTATGACAAAAACTTTTGAAGCAAGAAGCGGACTGCCAATAACTACAACTGCGGATAACGCTTTAACCGCCGCAACTGATCAGTTTATGGAACAATATCCTTTTTTAGACCCAAAGCAACTGGAGGCAGTTTTAAAAATGTACAACGGATTATTTCAATCAGTTTCTTCAAGTATCACTGATCTTCCTAAAAACTTATTTTCAGAAGCAAGTCCCGGAAATACCCTATTTCTGAAAGACAGGAATTTGGGCATATTAGATCTTTACCATAATATACTCGCAAGTTTAAGACTGGAAACTCAGAGTGTCTTTGACATGCCGACCCCGAGAGTTTTTCAGGAGATTGACGGGAAATTAGTAATTCAAAATTCACGCAGAGTATATTTCAACCGTCTTGTTTGCCGTCCATATCCTGCGGATTCCAACGCACCTTTTATCATCGCCAGATGGAATATGAATAGTGGGGAGCCTATGTACGTCCAGGCGGGTATTGCCCTGGACCGCAGAAAAGGTCCGGAGTATCTGAAAAGGACGGTTATTTCCGAAAAGGGTGATCTGCGGGTTCCGGTTCCGCCGGATGAAGCAGCAAATCCGGCACATGACCAGGAAAACGAGTATTGGAAATTAATACTGTATGCCGCTCAAAAAAGTTTGGATGAAGGACGCTACCCCTATGCTGCTTTAATAGAACCTACCGGCAGATTAGGACCGGTGATAATTTCCAGGAATAAAAACAGGGCGCAGGGGGAAGGATTTGACGGGCATGCTGAACATATGGCTCTGACGGCAATGAACGGCATGGGATATAAACAAATAGAGATGAAGAAAATAACCTTTGAACCTGTCGTCTATTCATTATTTGAACCGTGCCACAGCTGCAGCCAGATGATAAGGGAACAGGGCAGAAATAAACGCGGAGTTGTCGAAGTAAAATACATCCTGGAACAGCCTGCCGGCTGGGGAGGCAGAAAAGTGTTACGCAGTCAGAAATTAACTGAAAGTTGCGGAAAACCTCCGGCAATTACCCGGGTGGCTGAATTTAAAACTCAAGCTTTGGAATTATTCAGACAGGCCAATCAATACCCTAGGGGTCAATTTGCGGGAGAATTCAACAAGACAATTGCCGTCAATGAATAGAACGTAAGAATTATTCTCTTTCCAGGAATTGTGCAAGTCTGCGTAATTTCCTCAAGTACCAGAGGGCAACGGGCAGAACGGGCAAAAGGGCCGGGTACCAGAGTCCCTGCTCCTGAGTTTTAACCTGAGTCAGCGGTTTGGCCAGCGGTTCATATGGGTATTCGACACTTGCTTCGACCTGACTTTCCCATTCCCCTGCTACCTGATCAAACGAGCCGGCAACCGGCGGCGGCTGATAGGCTAATTGATTCGTTTCGGCGGGAACTGAGGAAAACTGATCATAATAATCTTCGGGATAGACATAATAAACCACAGTTTGCGGTTCAGAAGTTTCAGCAGTTTCTGCCGGAGTTTCAACTTTCAGCAGTTGCGGAGGCGGTTCAATTCCGTTGACAACCGGCTGGGGTTGCAGCGGTTCCGGCTGAGTTAAAGGATTGCCCTGCGGAGTATTCTGCGGGCCGGAATCTGTCGAAGGAGCGGAACTTTCTTTCGCCGGTTTAACTTCTTTTTCCGGCGCTTTGACGTCTGCAATGAGTATAGGCGAAGCAATTGATAAATCCAAAAGTCCCGCCTGGGCCGGCGCATCAGGCGAAGCCCCTGCCTGGCCCGTGCGGTGATAATCACTGCTGTTTGCCCTGGCGACTTCCCTCACCTGATTGTCCCTGACATCTGCTGCTTCTGCCTTGCCTGTCATCCCCGCTAAAAGAAGCAAATACAAAAGTCCTATCATCACACCTATTCTTTTCATGAACTGATATTTTCCCATCAGGATGTTTAAAACCGGCACAGGAAATGTAAGAGTAACAAAAGAGGTGTCTGCTTATGATAAAATTCAATACTCAAATGAATCAGTTGGAGGAAAACAAAGGTATTAAACTAACGCCTGCAGACAGATCTGACGCTCCTGACCTGTTCCGTTTAACTAAACTGGGGCTGGCGGATTTCCGCTTATCCAATGTAAAAAGTGCTGATTATCTTCTGTCAGAAGCAGTATCGCCTGACAATTCCTGGGCTACTGTTCTGGAAAAACTCAGCGGATTCCAAAAAACAGCTTCAGTGATAATTCCGTCAATGATGGAAATAAGTTTCCGGGGCCTCAAAGTTACTTTTAAGGACGAAGAGAAAATAAAAGCAGTCAGGCAATACGCGCCGGAGCAGCAATCACTATTAAAATCTCTTGATTTAATTTCATTGCCGGATCCCCTATTGCAGGTACTGACTGACCGCGAAGTCAGCCAGACACTTTATCTTTTTGGAAAAAGTATTGAAAAAGAAGAGGAATCCGGGTCTCCAAAATATAAAAAAATAAGCGCCTTGATCCAAAACAGGAAGCGGATGCTTCTATTGCACCAACTTGTTGTGCGGATAAAAATGGATAACAGCGAAAATTTTTACCCGGATATATTAGCCCGGGCGCAAACAGACATGAGTCTGTTGGAAAAGATTGGTATTCCCCTTTTTCATTCCGATTTCCAGACCAGGGAAACACTGGAAAACGGCCGTGATTTGCTGAAGCAGCTTGAGACTACCTCCCGGACGCTCAGAGATATTTTTGCCGGACATCAAGGCTTCTCCCACCTCATCCCTGCCGAATTTACGCAAATTTGGGATTTCAGGCAACTTCAACATGAAATTTATGATTTTCTAAAGGGGAGTGAACTTATAGACGGACCCAGAATTGCCATGGAAAAACTGATTGAATTTCTCGGGAGGCTTCCTGACGGTTATACCGCCGGGGCTATCATAAATAGTGCTTATCCGAAGCGGTCCTGATTTTTTGATATTTGCGCTTCCCGGCTCAAATCAAAAATCGACTTGATTAATTTCACTTCGTAGGCCGTCAAATTGCGGCCTTCGCTGTAACTTATTTCATGCTTTTGAGTCATCTCCGGCTGTCCCCCGTCCTTTCCGGCTGAATTATAGCGGTTGCGGCTGAAAGTCATTTCCGGCCAGGCATTATTCCCTTTTTCATCAAACAGGACTAAATTCAACCTCCAAGTCTGAACCTCGGGAGTGCCTTCTGTTGCGAATTCCGAAACCATGGTTACTTCGGATATTTGCGGCCAATATTTTTTCCCGCCACTTGTAACCTCCGGCAAAAGTAGGGTCCTTATTTTATAAAGCGGCGAATCGTTTTGCTCTTCCGTCAGCTCCATTTCCCCGGGTTTCCGGTACCATATCTTTTCATTTATATTGCCTTTTTCACTTTCGTTTTCCAAAAGAGTATAGAGTTTCATAAACCATGAAGACAAAAGGCTTTCCCCGGGCTTGCGGTAGATATCCAGCCAGGCATCAACAGATAGTAAAGCCTTGTGAATTATTTCCTTTAACCGAAACATTATTCCATGATAACTTATATGATGCCGATAAATACCGGAATTTGATTCTGTCGGCTAGACTTAAGTATAATCCACTTAATTTATGCCTGATACGGAAAAGTTACCAGGCCAAATTCCTCTCAACAGAGAACTGCCTCCGGAACAGCAAATCATTCTGGAAATGCCTTTCACTGATCTGCAAGGTGAAACCCTGACTTTAGGAATGGAAAAGGGAGTATTCAGCAGATTTGCCGATTATTTAAGCGGAAAAAACCTGTTTCCGGTTTCAGGTCGCAAGGCAGTAATTTTCGCGGCCGTAGGCGCCGCGGCTGTTGCTGCCGGTGCTTATCTTGCAGGAATGATCGAAGAAAATCAAAGCGCTGCCGTGGTAGTCAGTGAAGACAAAAGCAAATTCGGATTGCCCCTCTCTGATAAACAAAAGGAAGAATTTACCGCCGTATTTGAGTTGAACAATCCTCTGATTGCGAAATATTACAGAATCAGGCTTTTGAACAAAGACCAAATTGAAGAACTTACCCAGGAAGTTTTTTTCCGGGCTCATAACAGATTTGCCGCATTTAATCCGGATTCCGAACTGGATAACCCCCATCTGCCCTGGCTTTACAGAATCGCCCGCAATTTATTGTTTAATTACAGGAGAGACTACTTTAGAAATCCTGAATATTCCATGGAAGAACTTCCCTTTAACCTATATTCTGCTGCCAAGACAATTGAGGGAAATGAATATTTGGAAAGGAGAACGATTGCTGAAGAGGAAAGACGGCGGTTCGGGGAAATTTTTTCCGGATTACCGGTCAGATTCCAAACAATATTATTTTTGGAAATTGTTACCAGACAGGTGAATGAAGATAAAAAAAATGAAACGATCGGCAAAATTATGGGTATAAAAGAAGGAGCAGTCAAATCGCTCAAAGCCAGGGCTTTTCATCGCCTGGGTAAAGAATGGGAAAAAAGGGTGGAACCTTAGTTTATTTCGGCATCCGGTGGGGAGAGAAAAATCAGGGTTTATTCATTCCCAGAGGAATGCTGATTTTATATTGCTTTTCGGGCGGCATAGGGGTCGGGCTTGGTGTAGGGCTGGGAGACTCAGTCGGAGAAACAGTTGCGGTAACAGTTACAGTTGATGTGGGTGTGGGTATAGGTGTGGGAAGCGTCGCATCGGGATTGCTGGAGACTGTCAATCCGCCCAGAAATATACTGCCTTTCTTCAGTTTATGGTCGTGATTTACCCAGCCGTGATAAAGGCCGGAATGTATGCTTTCTATCTTGGGAGCAGCTGCCCCGGAATATTGGCCCGCTGCATATAAGACAAATTCCGGACTGTATTCTTCGTCTTTGACATAAACGAAAAATCCCCTGTCATCACCCGGCCATAATTCGCAGCGCAGGCTTATTTTGCTGTCCAAACCTATCGGCCGGCTGTTACCCTCCAAGGTTAATTCCAGCATCGTGTCTTCTGTTTGGATGCCGTCGGGTCTGGCATCCCCTGAAGACCTGCACTGCAGTTTAAAATTACCCGGTGATCCGGCTAAATTTATTAAGGCGATCGGATAATAAGTGTCCGCACCCACGGTGTCAAAAACAGACAGAACATTTAAAAATGCCATATTGTCACCGAATTCAGCGGATTGTCCGCCTGCAGTTTCCCATTGGTTACCTAACCAGAAGTCCATTTCCACCCTGGCAGGTACCTCCACCGCCTGTTCAAAATCTGCCATCGGCGGCGGATAAATTCTTTCCAATTGCCGAACGGCGATATCCGCATATAATTCTATAAAAGCATCCCTGTACGGGCCTGCCGGAGGCACAGCCACCATGTCATTTAAATGAGCTTCAATATATTCTTTGGCAACCACTAGTCCTGCCGGATAATCTTCGATCATAAAGATGAAATCATTCAACCTGATGTTTTTCGGCCAGAGGATATCTTTCAACCCATCCCAGTCCGGTACGGTTAAATCAGCGGCAATATTGCTCCAAAGGCCTCTTTCCGTAAACATACCCTTGGGGTCGGTAGTGAATTCCATAATACCGGGAAACGGGTCATCGGGGTAATTTTCCTCCCAGGCGGTGAACTGGCTGATCCCCTTTTCAGGATCCATCTTCCATTTGACCGTCTCCGGAGGCCATTCTTCGGCTGCCTGAGCTTCAGGAATACCTAATCTGCTAAGCTTCTTAGCGCCAAGGCCTGCTGCTGTTAATCCAGCCAGTCTGAGAAAGTCCCGGCGAGTGAGGTTAAGCCGATCATCAGGGGAAGCACCAGGGATAAAGCCTAAATTGTTAAGGACAGGCCGCAGTCTTTCCAATAATCCGCCCATCAGCCTGTGAGTATAACACAGAAGAAAACCTCATGCTTTGACAGAAGCATGGGAGAGGATAACCAGATAAACGGACAATGACAAAATACCCAAGCCCAGCCAGAATAAGGGCAGGAAGGAAAAACAGGTGCTGTTTAAAGCGTAAGCCACGGTCAGCACCATAAACAATGCCAAAGCCAGGGCGATAATCTGAAAATTTTTCCTGCGGTAGATCTTGACAAACGTTAAGGACAAAAGCAACTGTATGGCAAAGCCTATCAAACCCCAATAGGAAATATGGCAGGAAACTCCCCGGAATAGCGGCGACAGCCAGGGAGAAATGGAATTAAAAACCGGCCTGATCTGCCTGGCCTCCTCAACCCCGAGAACCGGCGCGGGGGCAATCGTTACAACTGATCTGTTTAAGGCTGTCCTTATGACAAAACGGGAAAATGCAGAAACAGGTTGGCCTCCGGGGGGTGTAGGTGTCAGGCTGGGCGAAGGTGGGGTGGAAGTAGGACTTTCAGCTGCTTCCAACAGGCCGATTTTCAAACTGAAAGACAGGGACTGATCCTGCAGATTATTGCCGGATGATTCATCCATTACCAGAACCAGGCGGTAGTCTTTAACTTCCGATGCTTCAATCTCCCCAAGCGATATCTCATCATTGGCAAACACCTCCTCAAATGTGCCTGTCCAGATAGTGTTTAAGGAAGGCACGCTTTGGACAGTCAGGCTCATCGCCCCGGGCATGCCGCCGGTTGAGGACTCATCGTAACTGCCGAGAGCTGCCTGTTTTTTTGAGCCGGAGGTGTTTTGAATACGGAATGTCTTGACGATTTCTTTGCCCGGATACCACTTGTCAGCCGGGAAAAAATCGCTGACTGTAGCCGGAGTGCAGCCCGAGTCATTGCAGGTCAAATCCAGATCAGAGGCCATAACGTCTTTCGGCAAAAAAACAGAAAACAGGAAGAAAAAGAAAAGCAGAAATTTCATAAGTCAACCTCCAGAGGGTAATGAGTACCGGCTGGGCTGTAAACATCTATTTTCAGCTTTAAGTTGTGAATTCCGGTATGTGGTGTGTAATCCGGCGGCGAATAGGTACCTAAATAGAAGCTTTTTCCATCTTCGTTTTGTCCTGACAGGATAACTGTTCCCTCATACGCCTGCGGCAAACTGTCAGTGTCGTAAGACAGTATGTAATTATAGGAGGCAAAACGCGAAAGCCTGCTTAAAGTATAAATGACTGTCAGGCCGTCCTCTGATCGGGAGGATGAAAGAAGCGGCGGCCGGGAATCAATGGTGGCTTTCCTTACCTCACTCCAGGGACTGCAGTTGTGCAGCTGATCACAAGCCTTGACCCGCCAAAAGTAGACTCCGTCAGGCGTGCCCGGAGCCGGAATTTGCGAAGCTGACAGTTGTCCTGACTGGTAGGCAAGCGGCGAAAAACCACTGTTATGGGTGCTCTGGTAAATATAATAAACCGGCGGGCTCATATTTTCGTAATCGGAAACGTCAGACCAGTCCATGACCAAACCTTGGGTCTCCCGGACAATATTATCCTCAGGCGACAAAAGCAGGGGTGCAGGAGGCGGAGCGAAATCCCGGGAAGTGATGGAAATTCCGGAAACAGTTGCCGTAGAACTGAAGATGGCGACAATAGTCCGGGCGAAAAAGGGATTGAGGCTGAAACCGGCAAGCAGTGCCGCTCCAATAAAAAGACTTAAATTATATGCCCGTTTCCTGGCTTCTTCTTCAATTCCTGCCGCAATTTCCCTGATCTGGAAAAAACCCAAAACCAGAGCCGGAACCCCAATCAGCAGTAAAAAACCCCATGGATTTCTGACAGTGGCAGCCGCATGGCCTAAGAAGGGAATCGCAAAGAACATCAGACCTTTGATTTCCGCCGGTTTGACCTGCCATCTGTCAGCTTCACGGTTATTATCCCCTCCTGTCATAAAAAGCCGGCTGTTCCGGCTAACAGTAATTTTTTGAACCCGGTGAAGAATTGTCAGCCTGGAATTTTCCGGAGATTCAAAGGCAATCACGTCTTTTTCCCTAATCAGTTCCGGATCAATTGGCATGACTATGGCAACCGAACCTGCTCTGATGGTCGGCTCCATCGAGCCGGAAGAGACAATGAAACTGGAAAAAAATTTCTTTGTTGGCAAGTACGGAGAGGCAATAAGAACCAATGCCGAAAGAACGGCGGAAAAAATCAGCCATTCGGCGAATCTGCCGAAACTGAACAGTCTTTTTTTCCGATTACTGTATTTTATCCCGGCTGGATCAAGTCTTTGATACATATATTCTCATCCGGCAGTCCGACGTTACGTCAGACCGTCGGTGAAAATACACTTTTTACAAAGCTTGAGTTCCTGTCAAAGTAAATACTGCTCCGGATAATGAATCTCCGGCTATTTCGTTGCCGACGTCCGTTCCGACTGCCGGTCCCGGAGTATATCCTGCATCATCCGCACCGTAGGTGTATGGAATTCTTACATAGACCCGGTAATTCCAGGTTGTTCCATAAGGAATTGGACCTCCAGGAAAGGCAATACTGCCGTTTCTCCACTCTGGAAGCGAATACCAGCCACTCCAGCCGCTGTTATCTACATTTTCCACTCCCAGCTGGACAGCATGCTTCAAATCATTACTCCATCCTGCCGGATTAGCCAGCATAGTGGCTGTAACATTCAAAGCAATTTCGGCCGTACTGTCGTTTTCAACATAGAAATCGCTATAGACAGAAGGGCTTACCCCATAACCCGGATACATTCCGGTTAAATTAAGTCCGGCATCCCAGGTAGTATCAGTCGTTACCTCACTGTCACCGACTTTCAGGGATGCATTCCCTGCAGCAATGGATAAATTGGTAACTGTGGCAGAAGAAGAAAACAAAGCAAAAGCGGCTCCGCCGACAACCCCTGCGGTCATGACGAGTCCTAAAATACCAAAAAGAATTTTTTTCAATTTACTCACCTCCTCTCGCTAGGGCAGGTAAGCAAAAAATCAGGGCAGAAGTATTACGCGGATTGTTATGATAGTCCAAACACTATGTAAATACAAATAGACAACTGTCTATATATATTTAAATGTAATGGGGACCTATAATATTATCGGTGGAGCCTCGCGGCGTAGGTGAAGTGATAGAAGTATTTTTGCCACATTTCCTTGGTCTGGTAATATTGGTTTTTTCCGATAAAAAAATCACAAAAGAATTCTTTGGCCCGACAGAGTTCCTTCAGTTTCGCTTCATCCCGGCCGACCCCGTTAATAGTCAAATCAAGTAGCTCGAGAGCACGGAAAAAAGCTGCCTCGGCAATTTCTGCCTTTCCTTTTTCTTTCCATTTGATGGCTCTTTCTACTTCACTGCCGATATTTGCCATCTGTTCAATAAGAGAAAACTTAAACCATCTTCTCGCTAACCTTTTTTTCTGAAGTGTGATTTTTTCGGAGATTATCTTCATATATTTAATGGTATTTCTCCAGAGAGACAGTCAGTTCCGCAAGTGCCAAGAGTTTTTTATCAGCCGTAATCAATTTAGCCTTATAATCCGTTGCCAAAGCCAGATATAATCCGTCATAAATGGTCAACCTGTATCTTTCCGCTAATTTGGCTGCTTTATCAATAATTCCCGAATTGAGATGGATAAATTTTATGGGTGTAGTCTGTAACAAATGACAAGACTCAGTAGTTTTGGCGGCAGACATCTTTTTACCCATCATCAGCGCATTCGCTAATTCAATCAGCAGAAAATAAAGCGTATATATTTCAATTTCACCAATCGTTAATTTGTGAAGAAGTTTCCCCGCCTGATCCAAATCTGTTTCGTCCTCCCTGGAAAACCATTTTATAGCGACAGAGGTGTCAAGGATATATTTTATGGCCACTTTCTCTGTCCTTTCTGATGAATTTGGCGGCGTTTATTTTCTTGCCTGATTTGGCGATTTGACGCATTTTTTTCCAAATCGATTCGAAATCAGTCTTTACTTTAACTTCCGCTTTGATGATTTTTACTACGGGTCTACCGGTTTTAGTGACGATAAACTCGTCCCCGGCATAATATACACGGTCGATGATTTCCCCGAAATTGGTTCTGGCTTCGTAAGCAGTGACGGTTTTAGTCATATTAATCAAATTGAACGTTTAGATTAATTATACCATTAATCCTTCCGCCGTCAAATTTGAACTTACGTAGTCTGTCTGAACGGTTATTGACTTTGATAATTGGCAGATTTGGGCTGGTATGATAAGATATCTCTCATGAAAAAGGCTACAAATCAGGTGCACTCCTGTCAGGCTATTGTCGTCTCCTGCATGGATTTCCGGCTGTCCGACCATCTGACATTATGGATGCTCAAAAATTGCCCGGGCGGCTTTGACCGGGTAGCCATCGCCGGCAGCGTCAAAAACCTGCCTTTTGTCCTCGAACAGGTTGAACTCTCCAAAAAACTGCACCACACAAAGGAAGTCTATCTCATCAATCACGAGGACTGCGGAGCCTACGGTGCCGACGGAACGCCGGAAAGGCATAAAAAAGACCTGGCTTTTGCCAAAAGGATCATCAGCGAAAAATTTCCCGACATGAAAGTAAAAACCCTCTACCTGACTCTGGCCGGTGAATTTACGGAAGTTTAATTCCCGATCCGTATGTCTACTCCTGAAATTGTTTATCGCGCTGATATGCCGGGCGGCCCTCCTTTTCCCGCAGAAAGAGAAACCGAAACCCCAAGGCAATTTTTCCAAAATATTTTCCGGAAACTTGACGGTTTAACATGGATTGATGTTGACAACGATAAATCAGCGGAAACCGTAAGCGGAGAAATCCTGGGACTGGCAGAAGTGGTAAACTCCATGTACGAAAAGCTGACCCCCCGGCAGATTTTAGCTGATCCCGACTTCTGGTTTGAAGGACTGAAGGAACCTGAAAAGAAAGACATCAAATGGCGGCTTGAGGATTTGAACAGGATCAGCAGAGAGACGGATTACCCTTTGGCTGTTTGGAATAAAGCAGCCATGACCCCCCATGTGATTCCGCGATATACAGACAAAGTTTGGGGTCCTGACCCAAAACCAACTTTAAGCGTTTTTGCGGATAATCCTGTATATAAACTGGGGGAAAAGCTGACCGAAGAACTGCATTATGACGGCAACGAAGTCTTCCTGCCGTACCTACCCCTCTATGCTTATTTGCGGCAGGAATGGCAAAGCCGCTTCGACAGGCAAACTACCCCTGAAAACCAGGCGAAATACATCCAGTTTATCTACCACATCGAAAACATTTTTATGGAAGAACCTCCCCTTGTCAGAAGCATGGTCGAGGAGCTATACCACGAATGGCTGGAGTCGGATATTCCCGGAAAAGTAGGTATTCCCGGCGAACCGGAGGAAGTCTTTGATAAACTGACCAATTCTTTCAGCCAACTGGGTTTGGCTGCCGTCAGTGCCTATTCCGCCTGGTCTTATACGGGCAGGCAGATGCCGAAAGAATTTCTGGATTATCTGTTAAACGATGAAAAGAGGGACAAGGCGATGTTGCTATTCAATGATATTGTCGGCTTCTCAGAAAAAGGCAAGCTGATCTACCCTCCCCAGCTCCTTTACATATTCAGGTTTCTTCTGCCCGAAAACTTACGTCTGAAAGACGGAGTCAGCCTGACCGAAATCCTTGATAATCTCTACGAAAATGGCAGGAACCTGCTCGATTACGTCAACGAACTCAATTTCATCGTCACCAGCGATAAGAGGTCGGATGAGTACAAGCGCCATCAGAAAGAGCTGCTTGAGGGGGTAAACCTGCAGGGAACGATGCTTTCTGTTTTTTCCGGCCCGCCGGTTGATGCTCTTTTAAAACATATGAAGTTCCGCTTTCTTGGTCCTTTATATACTGTCGATGCTGCCGGGGAAACGGAACTTTTTGAAAGGGCGATGGCAATCCCCAATGAATTTCGGCAGGACGAAAATCCCTATACGGAGAAGAAACTGCGGAAACGAACCGGACGTCTGATTGAAAAAGTAAACACCCGTGTGGCCGGAGCATATCCTGTGGAAGGAGGGACTTGGAACCACCATTTGACTACTCCCCTTCCCGACTTGGCCAAAGTCAGGCAATTTCTGGGAGACCAAAAAGTAACGCTTCTTTTAAACCAGCGGGGAGGCGCCCTCTACCTTACGCCTTCCGACGAACTCCGGGAAATCTTCGACAACATATCGGTCCTGTCTGCCGAGGAAGGATCTTTGTATATACTCACCCGCGGTTTACCGGACAGGCTGGTGGTGGACATTGGATTCCAACGCAATGATGAAGGCAGGCTGGGCTTAAAGTTCATGGAGCGCACCGACTGTTATTACCCCTCAAACTCGGTACTTGAGTTTTATATGAAAGGAGCCTTTACCGAAGGCAGGATTAAAACCGGCGGGCGGGAAAAGATTCAATTGTACGACAGTGAACGGCTGAACTGGGAAAAACAATACAGGCTTTTACAAAAGGCATTATTAAGAAACGAGGTTTCCTTCACCATAGATATGATCGGTTTGCTGAAAAACCAGTACCAACTGGATTTGCCTGAAACATATTTCCGGCAAAGAAAGTTTAACAAGATTTTAAATCCGTTTGATACCGCCTATCTGTTAAACGCTGTACTTGATTATAAAGGGCTGATGCCAAAAAACGGGGATTTCCAAACAGGCCTTATAAAAAAAGCAAGAAGTTTTATTGCCTATCATATCAGAAAAGAAATTGAAAAATGGCCTAAAGAAGAGGATTTGGAGGAAAAATCGGTGGTTTTGTGGCTGGCCCAAAAACATCCCGACATACTGTTCCAACTAGTCGAGAATCTGTCAAAAAATCTCTACCGGTATTTAAACAATGTCCGCTCATTCCAGACTTTGAGGCGTGATTACGGACTGTTTTATCAGGAATTTTCAGTGGCTCTGGCAAAATATTTCGGCTACCGGATGGGCTATCGGGACATCCAGGCTTATCAGCTCAATCCTACCTAATTTCATCAAAATTCAGCTTTGACTGCGGTTTTACCGAAAAACTTCATTCTCAAAAGCCCCCTGTCTTGTGTCAGAAAATAGGAGCAACCGGCAGCGGAGGCGGAATGGAGCTGTACATTATCCTCTAAATCAGTTGTCGGCCCCACTCCTGAGCGGGTAATTATTTCGTCAGTCAGTGAAATAATATTAAAAAAATCCATTAATTTCAGGATTTTGCCGTCCGGTACCCTGATTTTATAAACATAATAAAAAATATGAACCGACAAAGGAGAAATAAACAGTAGGTTAGATGTTAATGGGGAAAAATCATTATCACTTCTCTTTGTGATTACTCTGATGAAATAGTTGGCATCAAGAAAGATTTTTGCCATACTTTTTCTTCAGATACGCGGAGTATCTGGATTTTATTTGCTTATAAGTTAATGTCGGTAACTTAAGCCGGCCTGCAAGTTTTTGGAAGCTTGCAAAATCAAAAGTTATGCTTTCCTTATCTGTGGGTTTGATCCGGCCGATTACCTTTGACCGGTGGACTAAAACAACTTCCCCTCCTTTTCTCAGAGTATCAACAAGTCTGGCAGTTTTTGATCTTAAATCTGTGGTTGAAATATAATCCATAGTCATTTAAATATACATTTAAATATACATAAAGTCAAGGAAAACTGCGGTAAACAACTTACCTGTCAAAAGTAATATAATCTGCTTATGGCAGGGAAAATAAAAGGCCGGAGGACTTTCCTTCTTTATCTTCTTGCCGGCCTGTTCCTCCTGTCACTCCTTTTCAATTTCTATCAGGTGTCCCTACAACTTGAAAGAAACAGGGTAGTCCAAATCTATGACGGGGACAGTTTCACCCTTTCCGACGGGCGCAAAGTCAGGCTGCTGTCTGTGGATGCCCCGGATATTGACAGATGCATGGGACTAGAAGCGAAAATGTATCTGGAATCTTTGATATTCCGCAAAAGGGTCAGTCTGAAGGATACGGTCGAAGACGACTACGGCAGGCTCCTTTCAAATGTTTACGCTTCCGGGCAATTCGTCAATGCCGAGCTCGTCCGGCAGGGACTGGTTTTGTACCACGCCGGTAAAAGCCGGGAATCAGAACGTTTGAAAGAAGCGCAAAATATAGCTAAAAGTCAGAAACTGGGTATATATTCTACTCTCTGCCGGAAGACAACGCCCGTCAGTGTTTGCGTAATCAAAGGCAATATCCGGGCGGGCAATAAAATTTATCATCTGCCAGGTTGCATCAATTATGCCCAGGTGATTGTCGATGAATCTTTCGGGGACCGCTGGTTTTGCACTGAAGAAGAAGCCCAAGCCTCAGGCTACCTCAAATCCGGCAGCTGCCCGGATTGACTTTATTCACCAGTGGAAAATTATGTCACCGGCCTCTTCAGCGATAGCTTGAATTTTACTTAATTTTTCCGCAAAATACCTGCTGCATTGATATCTCAGGGGTTCACCGTTGAACCCAAGGTTTTCATATAACTCAATCATCTCCAACATAGTTCCCAGGGAAAAAGTGCTGTCTTCCCTTAAACCGGCAAATAACTCGTCCTCCTCGCCTGAAACCAGTACGTTGGAGATAAATTTGAGGCCAGCCGGGATCAATTTCGGTTCCTGTGTCATCCTTTTAACGAGATTTCCGTATATTCCAAACATTTTTTCATCTTCATAAAAATTTCCCTTAGCCTCAGCGTACAAATACGCATAACCCGCCAGTGCCTGGGCAATTTTACCCATACTCTCAACCGGAGGATTTCTCCTCTCAGCTTCCTTATTGAACATTGACTGCAACCTGTCCAATAAACCCAACTCAAGGATAAGTCCGTGACCTGATTCCCCTTCTCCCAGCCCGCGGGCAAAATAGAAAAATTTCATGGCCGCTTTTCCCCTTATTTCCGCTTTTTCGTCTTCCTCAGCCAACCCGGCCAACCCATCAAAATAAGGCAGGGTCATCCCCTGTTTCAGCCAGTTGGGAATTGTTTCACACACCCTGCCTTCCTCAACCTTGCCTATCTCGGATAAATGCAATTGCCCTAACGCGCTTAGTCTGATATCGGTTGAGTTGAAAGTGTCAAAGGCCGCTGCCATACTCAACACCGGCCGCAAATACGGTTCAGCTTGCGCAATAGCTTTTTCGAAATCTTCCGCCTCATCGTAATGCGCCTCAGCAGGAAAAACCACCAGAAGCCGTGCATGTTGCTGCCAGGCTGCATCAAGCCTCTCTTCTCCCAGGTAATGATTTTCCCGGACGTCAGGATCAAGGCAATATTCCATCAGTGCCTGGGCTTTTTCCGCCAGTACGTTTATGTCTTTATCGGGATCTTCCCTGTTGTTTTCCAAATCAACAATCCAGGACAAATTTTGCAAAAGATGCAGACTTTCGGGAATGCCAAATTGTGTATCTTCCTGATGCAGTTTTCTTGACAGCTGGCTGAGTTTTCGGGCAGCCTGACCTCTTATGGCGGGCTCCCGATCTTCATTGGCTAAATTGATCAAAGAATCTGCATAAGGCTTAAAAATTCCGGCTTTTAACTCTCCTTGTATATTTGACCATGTAATGCTCCGGCCGAAGGATGTCGTCATCCCAATATCCTCCAAATTTATATGCTGCAACGCTGCTGACCTAACCTCCAGCGGTCTTTTCCCATCTTTGGCAAGCACCAAACATAAAATCGGTTTGATTATATAATTACTGCTATCGGGGTCACTCAAATATTCGTTAAGACTATCTGCTGTTTCAAATTTTAGAGCCATTGGATAGGATTTATAACAAAAAGAAGTTTAAAAAGCAAAACCTACCCAAGTCCGCGTATGTTGGCATTGTTTTAATTTATGGATTACTCCTGACGTCTTTATGTTTTTGGAAACGATTCGTCAGTCCGTGGAGCTTTTTTTCTCTCAATAAGTTTTGCCTTTATGAACATTTCTTCTATGCCTGGTATCAGGCTGTCTTTTTTATGCCTTGATTTGAAATTGTCGATAATTGTCCGCAAAGTCTTTTTTTGCTCTGCATTTATGCCTTCTGCCTTTTCCTTCTCAGCCAGCTTTTGCGCAGCTTTTATGAAATCTTCTTCCTGAAGGTATTCTTTTAAACCTGAATAAAAAGTATTATCACCTGCTCTAAAATACACATTTGAGATCAGTTTAAATGCTTCATAAGCATCACTTCCCCGGTTGATAAAATCCCTGGCCTTTTTTTGGAATCTTGAAACTAATTGCTTGCCTGCTTCCGAATTTGACTGATATAATCCCACAGCCGCCAGCCTGTCCGAAAAGTCTTTATCAGCATAAAGTTCAGCCAGTTTATACAGTTTCTCTCCCAATACCTCCTGATCCTCTTCCCCGCTCAAAGCTGACTTGAGATAATCCAAAGGTCTTAGCTGTCTGTATTTTATCTCATTTGCCGGATCATAATAATTCTTTGCCAGATCAGCCAGTTTATCAAAAACCGTCAGCCTGATTTGCCTGTCCTCATCATGGTTGGACAAATAAACCATAGCACCTGCCAATGCTGCCAGCCGTTCATTGATTTTCCTGTCTGCCCCCTTCCAAAAAGTACCTGCCTCATCTCCCTCTTGGACTGCCAGTGTTTCCGGTTTAAACATCTTCCAGGCAGCCAGCCTGACTCTGGCATTAAAACCGCTCATGGCCATCCTTAATGTCTGTACGCTGTAAAGGTAAGGATCGCCTTTTTTTAAAGCTTGCAGTTTAACCCTGACCATGCTATCCAAAAGACTTCCGGCTTCCCTTTCATCAAGATTTACGGCTGATTCCGATTCTTCATCAATTCTGAAAAACTCAATCCCTCCTGACAAAATAGCTTCGTCGATGACTGTCATCTGCCTGTATTCCGGTGTCTCAAGACCCAATTTTTCCGCCAATTCCCCGGCTGTGGTTATCCCCTGCCTTCTATAGGCCATTGCCAAATTGTGGGCAGAATCTTTAATCAGCTTGTCCCTTTCATTTTGGTCAGTCACTTCCCGGAAAATATTAACCTTCTGAAGTTGACTACTGATAATGGATGGAAGGTCCTGCCCTTTCCATGATTCTACATACAAGAAGGCGTCATTATAGTCCAACCTGAGCGGTTGAGCCGGTATTAATACTTCATTCATAACCGGCTATCCTATCATATTCAGGTAGTTTAAACAAACATAAGAACTTTTAATATAGGATACTAAAGAAGCAGGCTTATCGTGTCTCTTTCAATAAAACCGTCTCCTGAAGGAATATATTGTCGGGCTGTATACTGGTCTATTCTGCTATTCATATTTTCCGTCCTGTTTGTCGGGGAAATCGAATAGTAATCATCGGCTGCTTTAAGTGAAATCTCAGGAGGGTTATGACTGAAGATTAAATCCATTATCTGGTCGGCGTGGGCTTTGGGCAAGACATAAGCGCAGTTTTGCTTGGAATTTTCAGCTTCATATTTGTTTGCCAAAGCCACTAAAAAGGCTGCGTTTAAAGTGTTGCGGTAAATACTCTCTTTTTCCCTGGCTTCATCATCGGAAAATCTCTCAAAAGCATGCTGTCCGGCAACATCCATAAAGGACTTCCTGTTGGCCGGATCAAGCACCCATACCGGTTTTTCGAATCTTAAGCTGATATCATAGATCCGGGAAAAGAAAGAAATAATCCTGTCGCCGGGCTTAGTCATGAGTTTAACCCATGCGCTGTCTCTCATTTCTTCAATCGCCGGAGTCCAGTATTCGGGAACCACACAACTGCTTCCTTCAATTGCTTCTTTGATGTAATGCATCTTGTCTTTATTTTGGGCATCCTCCGGATAGTGTTCTGTCACCAGAAAAGTGACTGTAAAGAAATCGTTAAGCTTCAATTTTCTGACTTCCAATCCTTCCACAGGATATTCCGAAGTTATGGCCGTCAGGTCGATGGGAGCATTGAGGGAAACGTCCGGGGAAGCCTGCGGGGCCTCAGCGGCAGGTTGCTGTACGTTTGTAGTTGCATCCGGAGGTGCAGCTGCTCCTGTTAAAGCTGCCCCCGGTTGTTCATCTCCGCTTGGCGGCTGGCTGGGTGAACATGAAGTTAACCAAGGAATAGTTGAAACTAATGCTAACCCTGCCAATTGTATAAATGTTCTTCTGCTTATTTCATTTCGATTTGTCATATGATTATTTTTAATTTTCCTAAAATCATAGTATATTACTATAGGATTGTCAATTTACTCAATACGTAAAGGGTGCATATCGGAAACCGGGCAGCTGGCTATTTTATAGATACTTATCTATTTGTAACAATTCCGAATTGGGAGTAAAATTGATTTAATACTATCGGCTGTTATGAAAGTCTACTTCACCGCTTCAATCGTCGGCAAGAAACACCATCTGGGAAATTACCTGAAAATCATCAGTCTGCTCAAAGACAAAAATTGCGACGTCGTAGCCGACCACATCATCAAATCAACCGAATCGGAAGTTAAATTGGAAAAAAAGGAAGACCGTCTGAAATTCCATAAACAACTGGAGAAATGGATCTCCACGTCTGATTTTATTGTGGCCGAAACCACCTTCCCGTCGATATCGGTAGGTTATGAAATATCCCTGGCCCAGCATTTTCTCAAGCCGATCCTGATCCTCTTCTCCTCAGGCAATCCCCCGTCTCTTTTGGCCCACCATAAGGATGAAAAGCTTATTTGCGAGAAATACAGCCGGGAGACTCTGGCCGGGACAATCGATGATTTTATCAATTATGTCAAAGGCACCAATGACACGCGTTTTACTTTTTTTATCACTTCGGAAATAGCCTCCTTTCTGGAAAAGACCTCCAGAAGGGAAAAACAACCCAAGTCGGTCTATTTACGCAAGCTGATAGAACAGGATATAAAAAACCGCAGCTAACCGCATATACGTAACCAATATGTATTGGTGCTTTTAACCACATAGCCTAAAATTATTCCCGAATTAAGCAAACCGTCCTGACGTTTCCGCCGGGACGGTTTGACGATCACGTTTAAAAACAGGGGTGCTGCTTTTATCGTGCCGTAAAAAGTAATTTAACAAGGCACCCGATATTTGTCAATTCATGACTCACGATGCTATCAAAGTCGCCCCGCAGACTGCCGGACAAAAAATGGACCTGGCGGAGAAACTGAGCTGGCTTTTTTTCATTTTTACTTCACTGGCCCTTCTCACCTGCCTGGAAATTTTATTTTTAAAATAAACGACTATGAAAGCATATTTTCTGGCGTCGGACAATAAAAAATACAGGGATAATTATTTGCGGATATTGAAGATATTAAGGAAGGAAAAGATTACTATTACGGGACAGAATAACTTTTCCGAATACAATTCTAACTCAAAAAACCCTGCGACCGGCTTTCTTTCTGCAGAACAGGATATCCTTCAAGCTGATGTCATGATAGCTGAAACAAGCCTGCCTTCGGTCAATGCCGGCATACAGATTGCTCTGGCTTCCTCCGGTAACAAACCGGTCCTGATCCTCTACTCTCACGGACAGGCTCCGACAATAGCCAATAAATACTCGAACGGTTTAATTTCCTGCCGGAAATATAATGAGCATAATCTGGCTGAAATCATCAGAAAGTTTATAGCCGGTAACGATAAAACCGGCAGCAAATGCTTTAATTTCTTTATTCCTAACCGTCTGGCAGCTTTCCTGGAAAGGGCGGCGGGCAGGAAAAATCAGTCCAAATCAGTCTACCTCCGGCAACTGATTGAAAAAGAAATGAAAACCGGATAAACTCCCCGGATTCCCCCGATTTATGATTTCTTCATAATAAATGCATACCGGTGATGCATTGGGCAGGATTACCATAACAACCTAAAATGAAGCATGGTTCAACAATTGGAAAAAGCCCTGACATCTTCAGCCGAAATAACCTCCGGCGATCCTTTACTTGACAGGACAGCCCGGATGTTTGCCGGTATCGTCGGAGTAAATTTCTCCCGGACTCACAAATTGCACCACAGTCTGGATACGGTAGGTGCAGCTATCAACGGCAGAGCGGCGGCCGCTCCGCAGGAAGGCAATCTGCTGCTCCGCTACGGCCTTATTGACCATGAAGACTCCATGCTTGACGACCCGGAATCAAGTCTTATTTCCAGCCCGCTGGTCGAGTTTTTGCGGATTGCCGATGAGATAAGAGTTATCGAGGCGCACAATCAAATCTTTCTGAACCGGAAAAGCATAAAAGATCTGGAGGCTGAAGTAGTTCAAATTGAAGCGGCAAGAAAAGATTCTGTCTTTACTGTATATAAAAGACACAGCCGGCAGATACAATCCGAAGAACAAAAGGATGACAATCCTGATCCGGAAGCAGTTTTACTGGAAAAACTGCTTTCGGCATCGAACGGTAACCAAATGCAACCGGACGGACCCTCCCCTATCAGCTTAGGATCAACAAATTATAGTCCTGATATACTGGACGAAGTTGCCGCTGAAGTGTCCGCTATATCCAGTTCCGGAATAGCTGAAATAGCAGGAATAGACAACCAAATAGACATACTCCAACAGGAGAAATCCCTGTTGACGACCACACTTGGCTCTTTGCTGGATATTAACCGCCGGCTGAAAACAAGTGAAGGCAGGGAATATTACATACTTTGCCGGCAAAAACGCGAACTGCTTGATACCATTCCTGCTTTTACGCAGGAAAGCCGTGAATTTTTCCAATTAACAAGTTTAATCGCTTTTTTCCAGGGGGTATTGGACCAAAAATTTACACCCAAAGATATTGCCCGCCACAGAAGCCTTGATCTTAAGAAAACCGGTGAAAATATGCTCCTCCAGGTACACGGCAATAATTCAAAAGGAATCAAAGACCTTCTTGAAAAAATGGAAACCGTCATTTTGGAAAATCCCGCGGCCAACCAAAATCTATTGAATTTATTTCATCGATCTCTGACGGAAACCATGCGGCAAATGGCTAAATTTCAAGCCGCAAATGACGGGGAAATAATTAAAACAGCAGAAAACGGCAGGCCTATCCTTTATTACCTGATATCCGTCTTGGAAAATAATGGTACCTACAACCGGCCTGATTGGCAAAAAAAATCCTGGCTTGTCCCAAAAGAATATATAGTACAGGGATCCGTCAAACGGGGCCTTTTGATAAAGACATCCGCAGACATGGAAACTGAAGAACTGCCAAATAAGGGGCACATTTTCGCTTTAACCATTAACTGGGGGGGCATGTCGCTTTCGGCAGACAATTCCCCTACCGGTGAAAAGGGAAACATTTATTGGGGGGACTTCACAACCGTTACATCCGCAGACCTGGAAGCCATGCATAATTGGGTAACCCGCTGGCAACTGGAAAAAGCCAGACAGGAGGTACGTGACTCACTGGCTAAAAACGGTAACAATCAATCTTCCAGCGAAAAGCCTGTAGATTTTTCAGTGTCCAAGGTCATAACCTTTCAGGAATTCGAGACGTTATATAATCGTATGCACGGCAATTTTCATTGATTCAGACAGGCCTCCACAGCATGTCCATACTATTTCGGGTATAATACAGGTCATCATGAAGGCATATTTCACCGCCTCGATTGCAGGCAAAAACCAGTACCTGCAAAAATATCTGGGGATAATCGGGGAGATCAAACAGCGCGGTTTCGAGGTGATCGCCGACCACATCATCAAAACAGAGGAATCCGAAGTGAATTTAAGCAAAAGGGAAGACCGTCTCTTTTTCCATAAAAAGCTGGAAAAATGGATCAGCCAAAGCTCCTTTATGATAGCCGAAGTTTCCTTTCCCTCAATATCCGTGGGCTATGAAATTTCCCTGGCCCTCCATTTGGGCAAACCCGTCCTGGTCCTTTACAGCGAAGGGCATCCGCCGTCGCTCCTGGCATACCACAAAGACGAGAAACTGATGACTGAGCGTTATAACAGTGATAATTTACCCGGCATAATCGAGGATTTTGTCAATTTCGTCAAAGGCCCGGCTGATATGCGCTTTACTTTTTACATCACCCGGGAAATCGCCGCCTATCTGGACAAAATCACCAGGAACAAAAAACTGCCCAAAGCTGTTTATCTGCGGAAACTGGTCGAAGAGGACATGAAGAAGAATAAATCCTGATCCTAAGCCTCAGTATTTTCTCCACTCAATTTGCTCATCCTGTTTTAATTCCGAATCAGCAATTTTCATTTGCTTTATTTCATATTTAGTTATAAGAGCCAGTATAGTTGAAGATAAGAAGGCCGTAGGTATCATCAAAGGCAGAGATAATCCTCCCAATACTCTCTTGTTCCAACTGTTATCATCAAATAATGACGGCTCGGTCACCCGTTTGACTGTCTCGGCCAAGACCTGAGTAACAGCCCAGGGAATGCTTTTGATACTTCCCTCCCGGGAATACTCAAAATATCTGTCGTTAGCCACAAGATAAAAAGGCCGTTCATGATTCATATTAATCACCATTATCCTATAGTATTATATCATGATGTCCTAAGAATTTTCACCCTTGGCATCAAGTGAAGCCAAATATGAATCAAGTACCGGCGTAAAGAATTTTCTGCCCTCGCGGAGCGCCTTCTTATGAAATCTAAAGCCTGTCGAAGTCAATACATGAAAAGTCTGTTCCATCAAAAGCGGTACATGGGGCTGGTTTTGCGGGTCTTCCATAAATTCCGTAAATCTTCCCTGCCAGACAGGGGAAAGATCAGCCCCGGTAAAAATCCCGTTAACCTGCCTGTCCAGTAAAAACTCCGTCAGAAACCGGATTTTGTATGCCTTTATTTCCCGATCCTCCTCCTCATCGACGATAAACGGCAAGTTATGCAATATATTAAAACGGGAGCTTTCCCGCACTCCGAGAACCGGATCCACCATAGCCCTGACCAGGCCGAAATAAGCATAAGAAGCATTAAGTCGGACTTCCGGATTTTCCTCACTTATAGCCATTTCCTGCCAATCCTGAAAATATTTTTTCACCCTCTCCAGTCTTTCGTCCAAAGGAACTACCTCAACTTTTGATCCCGTATACATCAAATCATCATAGGAAAGATAGGAGGCGGCCACCGCTCTGACTGTCTGGTTTGGGGATTTTAACAATAATGAAAGCCGTGTCGGCCTTTTGAGAGAAACGAGACCAAAACAGTCCAGATATCTTTTCGTTATCTCTTCGGCCTGGCTAAAGGTAACATTTCCACGTCTGATGCCGGCCAATTCCCTGAAGCTGACACCCGGAGTCGGCTCATATAACTGCACAATCTCGCGTCTCTCATGCAAAGGAGGCATATTAAATGAGCAAAATTACCATTTAAAAGTGACAATAGACGGCCGGAAATATAAGAGAACTGAAAGAAAACTCAGATTTTCAAGGAGAACTGCATTTGCCAAACAACTCTTTATATATAATAGTAACGGGCCGGAAGTAAGGGATTATATCAAAAAATATTCCCTAAATATGATATGATTACACTATGAATAATAAAATTAAAAAAAGACTTAAATCAGGACTGAATATTCTTCTTTGGCAGGAAGGCAAGTGGTTTGTTGCAAAATGTGTTGAAGTAGAAATAGCCAGTCAGGGCAAAACAAAAAAAGAAGCCCTGAAAAATATCGAGGAAGCCCTGGAGTTGTATTTCGAAGATGAAAAAATTTCTCCCCCTGATCCTTTGACAAATCTGGAATTGCATTCCATTCCTCTTTAACTTAAATATGCCCAAGCTTTATTCAGCAAGAGTAATAAAGAATACTCTGAAAAGGGCTGGATTTGAAATAATATCTCAAAAGGGCAGCCATATCAAATTAAGGGGAATTATTGAAGGAAAGATCCAAACAGTTATTGTCCCCGATCATAAGGAAATCGCCAGAGGTACATTTAAATCTATCCTCAGTCAGGCCAATCTGACTAAAAAAGAATTTGATTCATTCCTGTAATTTTCCCAAAAAAATAGCGGTCTGTTGTTTTGATTTGGGAAAAATTGCCTTGGGGGCGGAAGAAAGTGCGTTGCCGCACTCAATCTACCCTGGGGGCAATTCGGTTGGGGCGCTTTCGCGCTCTTATCCTGGAAGCCAGGCAAGGCCTTCTCAAGCCTGTCTTCAATCCCAAAAAAATCAACAAACCGCTCATTCTCCCCGATAAGTCACGGGGAGAGAATTTTAGAAAGCAATTTTTGCGAGGAAAAAATTGCTGGAGGCTAGTGAAACTGGATCTGACCGTCCGTAAAACGGACGTAAAATCCAGTCCCCCCAATGGACCCCTCCCAAATGTCTCCGCTCGAGTACACTACTCGAAGCTCTCCTCCCGGAGAGATGACGGTCAAAAAACCCGTTTCGGAGAAATCCAAGCTCATAGCCCAGACGGTGGTACCGTCTGGTAGATTTCTGGAGAGCTGTACGTACTGCTCTCCGGAAAAATTCGCCAGGAGCTGTGGATGGAGGTGGCCCCACTGGTCGGATAGCGGCCCTGCCGGCAGGTTGAACTTCACTTCGCCGAGCAACGAATTGCTTTCGTCGCTCAGAAAAGTGTTTCCCCGCTGGAAAGGCGCCATGGCCGTCTCAGTGGCCTCTGCGTTTTCGCGCTCCTCCGCCAAGGTGGCATCTGGAGGGGAAAACGAATTACTGGGACTACCACCGCACTGGTAGGCGGTTAAAACGAAAAATCCCAGTAAAGAGAAGAGGCTCAAATGTCTCAGTATTTTCTTCATTTTTCTTCCGGAACTGCAAACCCTTTTAATGGGGTATCTCGCGACAGCCCAAGGCTCGCAGTTCTTTTTTTCCTTTCTTCCCTTGTCCCTTGAGTGGGCGTGAATTTTCACGCTTGCCCATCAAGGAGCCGTTTGCATCAGGCAAAATGCCTTTTATACCACCATTTCACTTCGGACCGTCCGAAATAAAATGCCTCGCGTGGCATGTCAGCTTACGGCTTAAGCCGTTCAGGTGTCTCCCGACAGCTGATTGGCACAGGGAAAACAAAACAGGAAGAAATCCTGTCCTCTTTCCCCTGCACCAAATGCCACAAACGAGTAATCAATTAAACAGAACTTCTACCCAGCCTATAGGGTGAAATTCTGTTTACCTCGCAATTTGTCAAAGAGCTTAAACACCACAACATCCCCTCGCATTTGAAGGGTTTTGTGAAAAAATCCCGCCATAGCGGGATAACCTATAGCATTTTACCACAGACAGGCAAAATCCGGAAATTTGATTTGGCGCGGTATAATATGACAAATTATGGCAATAACTAGACTTGAAGCTTTAAAAGTTTTAGGAACTGCAGCAGGTGCAGTAATTATGGCATCCTGCTCAAATCCAGACCAACCTCCTTCCAGAGTCGTCACTGAAGATGAAAGCGGTTTGTCCGACCATAAGGAAGAAAGATTAATAGAATGGATTGATAACCAGCAGGCCTGCGGGCTTTACCTCCCACCGTCCGCTAAATTTAAAGCCTATATTGCCGGAAAGAATCTCGTACTCTCTACGGGTAATTCTAGAGAAAATGCAGACAGAGTCCAGACATTGCGAAATAAAATAGGCGAAGAATTATCCTATTACGGGTATATGACACCTGAAGGAGAACTGGAAAACCTATTTAAGGGAAATATTAAAGTAGTTGATGAAAAATATTTATTTTTCGATCTGAATTCTGACCAGCGCCGTTATTTTCTCCAACCCAACCAGTTAACAAGTCTTGCTGTAAACCTTGCTCCCAAACTCATTGCCCATATCCGGCACGGAATCGGCGGCATGCCGAAAGACGGGATTATCGTTGTGGATTGGAAACATATTAACGAGGAAAGCCTACTTCCCGGAAACATCCCCGGATCAGATGTCCTGGTAGACCACCTGCTGCGTTTCGCCAGACGGATCACAAAGTGGGATCGGAATGACTTTGAAGCTGTAATTACCGGTGAGGAATTCCTTCAGCCGTTCATGGAAGCCACTTTGGACGATCGCAACAGCCCTAGACGTGCTTTTTCCGATATTGAAGCTGACAAACCCAATGAGATGCTTGAAGGCGGCCTTTTCTTCAGGCATCCTAATTTTTACAACCTGGATGAGCTTTATAAAAATCAGTACGGCTATACTTTTGACGGTCAGGCATTTTTGCGCTCCGAGTCACCCCAACCGGCAAATCAGATTGTTACCCGAGGTACCGTAGGCAAAATTGTCCGTTATGGTCTTCTGCCCCTGGGAGAGCCTATTGAGCTGACTCCCGATTTATTCGTCCGCCAGCCGGTGGTATGCGCTTTGATTGAACCCCGTAGGGAAAATTTAACCAGCCTCACTGCCCTATATGATATGAATACAGTAATCCTACCCAACAATTATTTCTGGACTGATATCAGGAATGTCGGTGTAGCCGAAAATCCTTTTGATATATATTAAGCTTCAGGGCAAGTCGCTGTGGCGGGATTTGATGGGAATGTAAAAGGCCAAAATGATGGCGATAATGACGGAGACCATGAATAAGTAGAAAACAACTTCCCCGGGCACAAACCAAACCCTGGCATTGAGAAATAAGCGTCCGGCAGACAGCGCCGGAACCGGATATGACTGGATTCTGCCGAGCCAGGACAGAAAAATCACGGGAAAGATAATCAGATAATTCCTTCTCAACCTCCAGGCGACAGATTCCATCCTCGACATTGGCACTTTTAGGTTCATGAAACTGGAAGCCAGCCTTTCCCGCCATTTGTTTACATTGAGCTTGCCTGTTTTGCCCAAAATGATCTGGGAGAGCAGCTGTTTTTCGATAATCCTCGTCCTTTCACGAAGAAGTGAGTAGTAACGGAAGCGCCTGGATTCGACATAGAGGAAAAACCAGACAAAAATATAATTGATGAGGATGATGGAATGCGGAGCTGACGGATTGGAAAAAACAAAGGAGAGCATGGCCGCAGTCACCACAATCGACCAATTGGTAGTGATATCCAGCCGGTTGCGCCAGTTGGTCTCGCGGTAAACTTCGGCCCGGTAGTAGTGGTAAATGAAGCCGTAGTAGGATTCCGGCATGGACTCCAGGTCCAGAACATCAGCATCATCAACCATGAATCAATTATATCAGAACAAAGAGGTCCAGTCCTTGTAGAAAGCGGCAAGGCCGCGCTCAGTCAGCCCGTGGCTTAAATCGTATTCTTCCCAATTTCTCCCCAACTGAATTTCCGGTTTGTATGGTATGACTTCCAGCTCCGGTTTTTCATAAGCATAATTTTCATCGGGAATGCGGAAATTTTCTTCGGCCCATAGTTGGAAAACCTTAAACGGGATGGTGATAATTTCCGATTTCAGTTGGAGAGCATACAATATGTGATCAAGATTGCGGACTGAAGCGGTAAGAACTTCCACGTGCCCGTCTCCATTTTGAAACATTTTGAGTATATTTTTAACTACATGCATGCCGTTTTGTCCGATATCATCCAGGCGGCCTACGAATGGAGAAATAAATATAGGGTATTTGGCCCCGCGGGTTACTTCATAGACGGCAGCGGCCTGGTTTTGTGAAAAAACCAGTGTAATGTTGATTGGCATTTCCCGGCATGCTTTGCCAGCCGCCGCCAAGCCCGTCAGGGTCGCGGGAAACTTAATTGAAGCATTGGGAATCCATTTGTTTCTATCCCTGGCCTGTTCCAGCATCTCCCCCGATGTTGTCTTTTCGGTAGCTGTAACCTGAATGGAAACCGAACCTGCCGGAATTACCGCACTCATTTCCACAACGATCCTTTTATACTCCTCTAGAGCCTGAGCTTCGGTCAGCTTCTCCCCTCCCCTTCCGGCAAAGTCCTGGTGCGGGAGCGCCTGTTTTGCCGCCAGATTGCGGGCAATCAAAGTCGGATTGGTAGTCTGACCGTCAAGGGGATAGCCGAATGAGGCCAGCATGCTACCTGAAGCTTTTTTAGTTTCCTGCGGCAGCCCGCCGTCTATAAAGATTTTGGAAGGCAATTTCTGCATTTTATTAATATAACATAAATTTTGGCCACAAAAAAACCTCTATGTCTCCCGCTTACGATTATATAAAGCTTAACTGCTCCCTCGACTGCCTCTACTTCCATTGGTGTCAGGACCATCTCGGTGACCACCGTCATTACCATAGCCAATTCCATGATCTTGTCTTAACGGATATGTCGGCCCTTGAGGAACGATTGGTCTTCCTCCTCCTGTTGGATCAGTAGTCCACTCCCTATATGGCTGATCGTAATTGCCTCCACTCCCTGTATTCCCTCCTCCATTTCCTGGTCGCCCCCCAGGATTACTTCTTAGATAAAGCTCCCCACTTAACGGGAAATCATTTAGAACAATTCCTCGAGTTGAATTTTCGATTACATAAGTCATATTTTGAATTAATGCCCCAAAAAATCCCCCGCTTATGAAGGGATCTAGGGGAAACCTTGGGTAGTTTAGCAGGTTTTGACAATCCAGGTCAATATTCAGTTGCGTGGACAACTAGACTATAGGCCTGTGGATAAAATTATTATGGGATATAATTGACTTCGTAGTCAGTTTTGACTATAATTCCTGTATGGATTTGTTCAAACTCAGCACATCCAATAGCAGGCTCAAAATATTGAATTTATTCCTGACTGATCCTAATCGGGCATATTATCTGCATGAAATTGCCAAACTGACCTCTATTTCTGCCGGTAATATCAGACGGGAGCTGAAGATAATGGTGAAATCAGGACTATTTCAATCCTATCGCCAGGGCCGTCTTGTATATTTTATAATTAACCAAGATACGGTCCTTTTTGAGGCTGTCAAAACATTAATGAAAAATGCCTCTGTTTCTGCAAATGAGGATATTTACGGCCAGGCTCTGTCATGGGTGTCCAAACCTACAGCCTCCTCTCTCCCAAAAGAAATTTATTGCCAGACAAGAGATATTTTCCTAGCCCGGCTGCAATCATTTGCGGAACGGCTGGAAATTAAAATAGGCACTGACGCTTATTTAGTGGCGGCGGTAGCCGGGGAAATCGGCAATAATTCTTTTGACCATAATCTGGGAAATTGGCCTGACCTTCCGGGGATCTGCTTCGCCAGTTCTCCTAATAGGGTTGTCCTGGCGGACCGGGGACAGGGAATCTTAAAAACTATCCGCAACGTCAGACCGCAGGTAAAAAACGATGCCCGGGCTCTTAAAGTAGCCTTTACGGAAGTAGTTTCGGGCAGATACGGCGAGAAAAGAGGCAACGGTCTGAAATTCGTATCCTCGGTTGTCAGCGACAAGAATTGGAGTTTAAGATTTCAAAGCGGCCGGGCATTGTTGGAATTGTCAAAGGAAAAGAAGCTAAAAATCACTGAGATGCCGGGAATTATCAGGGGCTGTCTGGCAATGTTAAAATATTGACATGACCATCAAGTTATATAAATTCGGGGACTTTCTTATTTCCAGACCGGCCGGACGGGATGCTTACTTGTCTGCCAAAGCCTACCTGCTCAATAAAAAAGCAGATGCTATTGAACTCGACTTTGAAAAAATAAAGGTTCTGACACCTTCTTGGTTAGATGAATTTCTGATGATGCTGAAGAAAGACTATCCTGAAGCTGAAATAAAATATCGGCCTTCGGATAACCCAACCGTCATTTCGAGTTTGAAGACAATTTCCCAATCTCCTTAATTGGCTTTTGCGGGCGACGGACGGATTTGAACAAGTTGGAAGTAATTGCCGTCGGGATCGACAAAAGTGGCTATTTTTCCGTAATCTTCAACATGGTAAATATCCTGGATTTTTCGGACTTTGGCCTTGTCGAGCCGGGCTACCTCTTTTTCTATATTGTCCACCTCGAAATTGACCATGAATCGTTCCGGTTCCCTGTTCTTGCCTTTGACTTTGGAATGATGCATGACGACCATATAAGAACCTTTTCCCGGCTGAAAACCGACATAAAGCTCCTCCTCGTCCCCGTACTCCCCTTCCATGTCTACTTTCAGCCCGAGTGTATCCCGGTAAAACTCCATCAATTCCTTGGGATTTTCCGAAAACAGCAAAACTGACTCTATGCCTTTGATCATAATATTTCCATTATTCTTTCTTCTTCTGAACCAGCTCAAAGGGGTTGCCGTCGGGATCGACGAAGGAAGCGAAGGAGTAATTGCCGACCCGGATGATGCCTAGAGTCTTTCTGGCATCCGATCCTTCCAGCTCCCTGATTTTTTCCTCCAGATTACCGACTTCAAAAGCGACCGGCTCGTTCAAAAAATCCTCTTCCAAGCTCTGCTGAGGCGCTATATATGCTTTCTGATCACTGCCGAAAACAACATTTTCATCAATATCCGCACCTACCACATGACGGTAGAAATCAAGCAATTTATCGGGATTCCTGCTGGTCAGGAGAGTTGATTTCATTGACTTTATAATACCCGATGTTTGTGAGATTTTGATGAAATAGTATAAGGGATTAACTAAAATTGCTTTGAAATGACCGGGGTTTCCTCATTCCTGTCAATCAGAGCCGCACCGACAATTGTATAGTCCTCTTCCCTGAAAACAGGGTATATTTGTGCCTCATGCGTATCGGGAAACAGAGCGAATGCTTTTTCCCTGGTTTCTTTTCGTTGGAAGTATGAAAGGGGAAAAGCTGCCAATTTTTTGCCATCTAATTCAATGCTTTTTTCTGTCTGTTTCCAGGTTGCGGAGAACGGGTTCAGTCTGGAAAAAATAACTCCCTGTCTTTCAAGAAAAAATTGGGCTTCACCTACCCTTCTTCCCACAAAATGTGATATTTCGCTAAGCATATGCAGTATAAAAAATCCTGTTTTTAAAATTTAGAAAAGTTTGAGATGAGAGTTTTAACGGTTGCCACAATTGAGGTTGAATCAATTTTTTCCAAAGCTAAAAGTTCGGCCGGTTTGCCACTCCTGGGCATTTGAGTTACGGCCAGCTTGCTGATTTTTACATCTGGACCGCGGGCAAACACATTCAGGACCGCATCTCCCAATCCCCCTTCGAACCAATGGTCTTCGACCGTAATGAAGTTGGGGGTTAAGGAAGCTAATTTTTCCAATGTTTGACCGTCAAGCGGTTTTATGGAGTAGCAGTCGACGACTGTGGCGACAATTCCGTCTTTGGCCAGCTCCTGTTGGGCTTTCAATGCTTCAAAAAGGGTGATGCCGGCTGCCACAATGATGACTGATGGCTTATGTTCAGCATCCGGCGGGTTATGGAGCTTGGACCCGCCGATTGGGAACTCTTCGCTGTTTTCGTAAATAACAGGAGTGGCCGGACGCGACGTCCTTATATAACTTATGCCCTGACAGTTGACCATCTCTTCGACGAGTTTTTCCGTGGCCACCGCATCGGCCGGGTAAAGAACAGTTGAGCCGTGGACAGCCCTGAACATCGCCAGGTCTTCCAGCCCCATTTGGGAGGGGCCGTCCTCGCCGATCGAGACACCGGCATGGGAACCGCAAATTTTAATATTGGCTGAGGACAAAGCGGCCATGCGGATCTGGTCATAGGCGCGGGTCAGAAAAGCGGCAAATGTGGAAACGAAAGGGACGTAACCTAGTTTGGCCAGTCCCACCGCGGTGCCAACCATATTCTGTTCGGCAATAAACATCTCAAAAAATCTTTGGGGGAACTTTTCTTTGAAGATTTCCGCATAAGTCGAATTTTTGACATCCCCGTCCAGGGAAACTATTTGCGGATATTTATCCCCCAGGCGTGCCAGAGCAGTGCCGAAAGCTTTGCGGGTGGCAACAGAATCGCCTTTCTTATAATTTACTTCAGTCAAAATGGTCTTATTGATCTTGATCTTTTCAAGATGAAGACTTTTGTCCGGCATTTGGACTTCTCCCCTAAGCTTCAAATCAATCTCTCCCAGTTCCCCCAGGGCTTTTTTCAGCTCATCGGCAGGAAGCGGTTTGCCGTGCCAGCCGTCTTTATCCTCAATAAATGAAACGCCTTTGCCTTTTATCGTTTTGGCGATGATGACCGAGGGCTTAGTTTGGACTGATGATTGAATTTTTCCGAAGGCTGTTTCAATTTGTTCTAAATTGTGTCCGTCTATGACCAGTGTATCCCATCCGAAGGCTTTAAACCTTTGCTCGTAAGCGCCGGTATCCCAGCCCAGAATTGTCGCCTGGCTCTGGCCCAGGCGGTTGACATCCAAAACAGCGGTGAGATTGTTCATTTGATAGTAGGAAGCCAAATTGACGGCTTCCCAAACAGACCCTTCGGCCATCTCTCCGTCGCCTAAAAGGACATAAACATGTGGTACTGCGTTTCCCAAAGAGCCAAGCATTTTTTCGTAATGCTTTCTGATACCAAGCCCCAAACCGAAGCCGATTGACAAACCCTGTCCGAGACTGCCGGTTGCCGCTTCCGTGAATTTGAAACGGGGCGTCGGGTGCCCTTCAAGCGGTGAATCAAGGCGTCGCAACCTGCGGATACCTGTCTCCGTAATTTGGTTGGCGGCCAAAAATAAAGAATAGTATAAGGGCGAGGCATGTCCTTTGGAAAAGACCAGACGGTCGTTGGCAAAATCGGCCGGTTTTTCAAAATCATAATGGAAGAAACCCGCATGGCCGCCTCCGAACATCAGAACGGTCATCAGATCGGCGGCCGAAAGGGATGAAGAGGGATGGCCGGAGCCGGCTTCGGAAGATGAAACCAAACTATAATATCTGACAAGTTTGGCTAAAGCCTGGATTTTAGCTGATTCCACAAAACATATTATAAATCAACATCTCACGATTGGCCAGGTCGGGTGTCTAGGTCGGGTGTATAGATTTCGATCTATTTCACGCCTGAAGATGTATAGATTTGGTATGTTAGGTTTGAATAGTTTGGATTGATTTGACAGCCTGGAATATATCGGAAGCGTTAAATAAGTACGAATTGGAGTTGATGCGGGTTGCACCGGCTTTGATGACTTTGGCCGCATTTTCAGCAGTCATCGCACCATCAACACAAATCGGTAAATCAAAATAGAATTCATGGATTTTTTTTATTTTCTCCGGCGTTTCTGCTAAAAACGGCTGGCCCGAAAATCCCGCCTTGATGGCCATAACTAAAACTCCGTCAATATTGTCTAGATATGGAGCTATTTTTTCATAAGGGGTAGGACCGTCAATAGCCAATCCGACTTCGACATTTTTTTTATAAGCTTCGGACATGAATTCCTCAACCCCGTCCGCTTCGATATGAGCATAAATGCGTTTAAAACCTGCGTCAGCATATGAAGAAACTATTTTGGCGGGCTCTTTAACCATAAGATGGGCTTCCAGATTTAATTTTGTTTTGAGGTTTTTAAAAGCGGACGGATCGGTTTTTGTGTCATTGGGCACCAGAATTCCGTCTGCCACATCAATCTGGACCCATTCGACAAGGTTTTCCACTAAACGGATTTTTCTTTCAATTTCGGCAAAATCCTTTTCCAAAATGGCAGGAATGACTTCAACCATCCTGTTCAGCATAACAAAATCCCGCTCTGTTGAAAAGTATAGATGAATGTGAAAAGATGAAAATAATGCCCCAGTTAAAGAGCACTAAAACCAAGCTGTTTCTGATTCAATTTCTGGCCATCATCCCCTATCTTTTATTTATTTTCTATTTATTTGACTTATGGTTTGAAACCAGCCGCAGCCATGTGCTTGAAATTAATCTGAATGAGGCAAAACTGCTGTCCCTTTACCTCCATGATAATCTGACACACGGATTGAGCGTTTCCAAAACATTGGCAAAAACTCCTGATTTTTTGACCGTCTTCAGGGATAATCCGGAAATGGTCAGAAGAGCTATGCATTCCATTATTGAAAACCACCCTGATCTTAACAGTATCTATATTTTAAATCCTGAAGGGCAGACTTTGATGTTTGAATCAGCATCGCCCGTACCCGGGGCTGAAGGAGCTTCGGCATCTGACAGGGAATACTACCAAAAGACTGTTACCACAAAAAAAAGTGTTGTTTCCGACCCATTTACCGGCAAAGTATCAGGTATCAAGATTGTGGCAATGACGGACCCGGTAATCCGCGAGGGTGAAGTTGCAGCAATTGTTGTGACAACTATCAATATGGAAGGACTAAGATCACAGCTGGAAAATCATATGACAGACCGCGGAATAAAATATACTTATATACTGGATTCCTCCGACAATCTGGTTTTTTCCCCTTTTCACAAGAATATCGAGGTTAAATATAAGACAGCTTTTAACGATGAAGACTTTCTCGATGAGGTATCAAAAGGCAGGACAGTTTTACTGGACTATAAAAGCATTCCCACCCTGGACGATAATGTCATGGGTGCTGCCATTGCTGTCAAAGATTACAATTGGACTGTCATCAGCGTCCAACCAGCACAGGACGTCTTTGCACCACTTTTCAAGGTGCAAAGTATTTCCTGGCTGATAATTCTCTCCTCACTTGCTTTCTCAATCTTGGTCATAAGCTACTATCTCAAACGGATAAAATTAATTTTTTAAGCCTATAATTTTCAAAAATTAGAGGTATTTTAAATACATCCCCTTCTCCCTATTGGAACAGGTTAAAATACAAAAATCTTCCAACTCTTGATTGATCTTTCCGGGATAATATTAACTTATGAATACGATAACTATGCAAAAATCATTCTTGTACCGATAGGGCTTGACAAACTGTTCATTTATATTTTACTGTTATTAATAAGGAGGTAAGTGATTAAATCTATACACCATTAGCCTCGAATTACTGATCAAATCTAAACATCTACCCTCGTTTTATCTTTAAGGATCAGGCAGACCCATAAAGATAATGATAACAGCTTCCTAAGCAGAGGTAAGCTGATATTTTCCTAAATGCTTAGTCCAAAGGACACAAGTCCTGATCAAAAACTGATCTATTCAATCGGTGAGGCCGCCGATTTCCTTGGTGTCTCCATAATGACTCTCAGGCGCTGGACGAAAAGCGGCAAAATAACCTATATCAGAACCAAAGGCGGATTCAGAAGGTTTGCCAGGGACGAACTTGAAAAAATTAAACGCCTCGGACCTAATTCCAAACCCGTATTTACAGTTTCCCAGGCAACCAAGGAACTGGAGGTTTCACCACAAACCCTAAAAAGGTGGAGTAAAACAGGAAAAATTAATTGGGTCAAAAAAGCGCATCATCTCCTGTTTCCCAAGGAAGATATTAATTTATTGCGGGAATCACACAATGAAAGTTATTTTTTTCCTGCACACGATTATCTTCATCTGGGTGCGATTTTATCTACGGTAATCATTTTTCTGCTTATTTTTGCAAATTTGACCAAAGTTACTTATTTAATTAGGGTAAAAACTTTTATACCCCGGCCAATTTCAGGCGCTTTATCTACAATATTCGTCCCCTTCTTCCCCAAATTAGCAGCTGATATTTATGCAAATATAAAACCTCCGGACATTTCTTTTGCACAATATGATGAACCTATCGGTTTATTCACCCAATCCGAAATAATTCTCACTAATCCACCAAATGCAAATTTATCTGCAAATCAAAATGGTTTAAGCGGAAGTCCGGGTGACCAGGGGGCAGCCGGCGGCAGCGGCGATCAGGGAGTCAGCGGGGCAACAGGATCGACTGGGGCATCAGGAGCACAAGGTATAAGCGGAAGCGCAGGCGTTCAGGGAGTAACGGGCCCTTCGGGTGAAAAGGGAGTATCTGGAGCAACAGGATCATCAGGATTAACCGGCCCGACAGGACCGACAGGTTCAACCGGTTTACAGGGTCCACAGGGAGCAACCGGTCCTACCGGCAATCAGGGTAATAGTCCGACGGGAGCCACAGGCGCCACCGGCGAAGCAGGCCCGACGGGAGTTACCGGAGAAACAGGACCTACGGGAGGAACCGGAGCGACCGGATCAGCAGGAGCAACAGGACCTGACGGCTCAACGGGATCAACGGGAATTCAGGGACCGACCGGGTCGACAGGCGCAACTGGAAATCTTGGAGCATCCGGCGCAACCGGGCCGTCAGGAGAAATCGGACCTACCGGTGCCAGCGGAGGTACAGGAAATACCGGAGAGATCGGACCTACTGGCTCAACAGGGGCGACCGGAAGTGTAGGGTCTGCGGGACCAACTGGAAGTACCGGTCCAACGGGAAATTTAGGACAAACTGGTCCGACTGGTTCAACAGGTGCTACAGGAATAGTTGGTGAAGCAGGTCCGACCGGATCTACCGGATCAACTGGAGTCCAAGGACCGACAGGTTCTACAGGCTCAACAGGATCAACTGGAATTCAGGGTCCGACAGGTTCTACTGGATCTACCGGATCAACTGGAATTCAGGGTCCGACAGGAAGTACCGGTTCAACTGGTACTGAAGGAGAAACTGGACCCACTGGTTCAACGGGATCTACCGGAATTCAAGGACCGGCCGGAAGTACAGGAAGTACCGGAGGTGAAGGTTCAGCTGGTCCAACAGGTCCCACAGGCTCAACAGGAATTATTGGTCCGACTGGTTCCACAGGCTCAACCGGATCTACTGGAGTTGCTGGTCCCACTGGTTCAACAGGATCAACTGGTGCTGAAGGAGAAGCAGGTCCGACGGGAAGTACCGGATCAACTGGAACAGTTGGAGAAGCTGGTCCCACTGGTTCAACAGGATCAACAGGATCAACAGGAATAGTTGGTCCTACTGGATCAACCGGAGAAGTTGGTCCTACTGGATCAACTGGATCTACCGGATCAACTGGAGAAGTTGGTCCCACAGGTTCAACTGGCTCTACCGGATCAACAGGAATCGGATCAACAGGGTCAACAGGAGCTGAAGGAATTCAAGGCCCGACTGGCAGTACAGGATCAACAGGAGTTGCTGGTCCGACAGGTTCAACTGGAAGTACTGGTTCCACAGGAGAAGTTGGTCCGACAGGTTCTACTGGCTCTACCGGATCTACAGGAGTTGCTGGTCCAACAGGTTCCACTGGAAGTACTGGTTCAACTGGCGCTGAAGGAATTCAAGGCCCGACTGGATCAACTGGAGCGACTGGTACTGAAGGAATCCAAGGTCCCACCGGAAGTACCGGATCTACCGGAGCTGAAGGAATTGCTGGTCCGACTGGATCTACCGGTTCCACAGGAGAAGTTGGCCCGACAGGTTCAACTGGAAGTACTGGCGCAGAAGGAATTGCTGGTCCAACCGGATCAACAGGAATTGCTGGTCCGACAGGTTCTACCGGATCCACAGGCGCAGAAGGAATCCAAGGCCCCACAGGTTCAACCGGCTCAACAGGAATTGTTGGTCCAACAGGTTCAACTGGAAGTACTGACAGGAGAAGTTGGTCCCACAGGTTCTACTGGCTCTACCGGTTCTACAGGAGAAGTTGGTCCCACAGGTTCTACCGGCTCAACAGGAGCTGAAGGAATTCAAGGTCCGACTGGCTCTACTGGCTCAACAGGAGTTGCTGGTCCAACAGGTTCCACTGGATCTACCGGATCAACAGGAATTATTGGTCCAACAGGTTCCACTGGAAGTACTGGCGCAGAAGGAATTGCTGGTCCAACCGGATCAACAGGATCAACTGGAGAAGTTGGTCCTACAGGATCAACGGGATCTACCGGTTCCACCGGAGTCCAAGGCCCGACTGGCAGTACAGGATCAACAGGAGTTGCTGGTCCAACAGGTTCCACTGGATCTACCGGTTCTACAGGAGAAGTTGGTCCCACAGGTTCTACTGGCTCTACCGGATCAATAGGAGAAGTTGGTCCCACAGGTTCTACCGGCTCAACAGGAGCTGAAGGAATTGCGGGACCAACTGGTTCAACTGGCTCAACAGGAATTATTGGTCCTACAGGTTCAACTGGAAGTACCGGATCAACAGGAGTTGCTGGCCCGACAGGTTCTACTGGCTCAACAGGAACTGAAGGAATTCAAGGCCCGACTGGCAGTACAGGATCAACAGGAGTTGCTGGTCCAACAGGTTCCACTGGAAGTACTGGCGCAGAAGGAATTGCTGGTCCTACAGGATCAACGGGATCAACTGGAGAAGTTGGTCCTACAGGATCAACGGGATCTACCGGTTCCACCGGAGTCCAAGGTCCGACTGGAAGTACTGGCTCAACTGGTGCAGAAGGAATTCAAGGTCCGACTGGCAGTACAGGATCAACAGGAATTGTTGGACCTACGGGTTCAACTGGCTCTACCGGATCAACAGGAATACAAGGACCAACTGGATCAACTGGAAGTACCGGCTCAACAGGAATTGCTGGC
>LCFP01000007.1 GCA_000999095.1 Candidatus Gottesmanbacteria bacterium GW2011_GWA2_43_14 | reverse complement strand
GAATCGTTTAGGGGCAACTACCGTCATTTGGTGACTCCTTTCAAGGCAGACCGTTTATTCTACCTCGAAAGTGTCACCTATGTTTCTCAGCCTACTCAATTTGCAGTTTAAATGTATCTGATATTATTGATTTAATGCCCAGACACCGCAAAGCAATACTTGCCTTGGTGGCAGCCAATTTAATTTGGGGAGCTGCCTCCCCTATTTTTAAATTTGCCCTGCAGAATATCCCGCCTTTTACTTTGGCCTTTATCAGATTTTACGGCGCTTCCCTCATCCTCCTGGCCATGACTTACCCGTATATAAAATTCGAACGACGGGACTGGCTGAAATTGTTTCTGCTGTCGGTTTTCGGAGTTACCCTGCATATCAGTTTCTATTTCATGGGCTTGAAACTGGCTCCCTCAATTAACGCTCCGGTAATTTCAGCTACCGGTCCCATCATTATTTATATCCTGTCCATTTATCTCTTACGGGAAAAACCGAAATTTAAGATTCTCTCCGGGATCATAATCAGCTTAACCGGCGTATTAGTTATAATCGGCCAGCCGTTTGCCGCCGGACATCAAAACGGGCAGCTAACGGGCAATCTATTTCTTTTTTTAGCTGTATTGGGTGCTGTCGGACATGCCGTCATCAGCAAGGAAATCCATACCAATTACTCTGCCGGAGCCATTACTTTCTGGATGTGCATCATCGGGGCAATTACTTTTATGCCCCTGGCAGCTTATGAACTTTATTCCTTCGATATTATCAAAAGCCTCGATCTGCGGGGTGTCGTCGGCATTTTATACGGCATCTTTTTCTCCTCTGCCGCTGCCTATACGCTTTTTGAATACGGGGTCAGAAACCTCAAAGGACAGGATATAGGCATATTCACCTACCTCGATTTAGTCGCTGCCATTCTTGTTGCCTTGCCTCTTCTGGGTGAAAAAATAACTCCGGTATATTTCCTGGGATCAATCCTCGTTTTTATCGGCATTCTTTTCGCCGAAGGCAATTTCAAACACCACCCTCACCACCGTTTCCATAAAAGGTAAATACTTGCTATACTTTTTATAATGCCGGGAAATCTGTTACTTTTCATCTCCGCCCTCATAGCCGTTTGGATCGGCGCAGGCATGATAGTTACCTCACTCGACAGGATCGCCAAACATCTGGAAATTTCCGCTTTTGCCGCTTCTTTTTTCTTTCTAGGCCTTTTGACTTCCCTGCCTGAAATGTCCGTCGGTGTCAGCAGCATCCTGGAAAATACCCCCGAAATCTTCGTAGGCGATCTGGTCGGCGGCTCCATGATCATCTTTTTTGTGGTCATTCCCCTTCTGTCGGTCCTTGGAAACGGAGTCAAATTGTCCCATCAGCTGACGCGGAGAAAATTAATCTTTGCCCTATATCTTATCGGCCTGCCGACTCTGTTAATCATTGACAACAACCTGACGAGCATAGAAGGACTTGTCCTTATCTTTATGTATATTATCCTTTTTTACAAAATGGAAAAGAAAAAGGGGCTCCTTGACCATTTTCGCGATAAATTAGCCTCCGACAGGGGTGTTACCACGATATCCGTCATCAAGATAGTTCTAGGCGCTTTTATTGTTTTAATGGCCAGCTCAATGCTTGTCAACAGCACGATTTATTTTTCACAGGTTTTGAATATCTCGCCATACCTTTTCAGCCTGCTTGGCCTGTCAATCGGCACTAATTTACCTGAAATTTCAATCGCCATCAGGAGCGTGAAGTACGGAAAAAAAGATATTGCCCTGGGAGATTACCTGGGTTCAGCGTCGGCCAATTCCCTTCTGTTGGGAATTTTGGCCATCGTTAACGGCCGGACAATCACTTTCAATAACCATTTACCGGTGACTTTTATGCTGATGACACTCGGCCTTTTCTTTTTTTACCGTTTCACCAGAAGTAAAAATGACATTTCCAGATTGGAAGGAATTCTGTTATTCCTCGTCTACCTAACCTTCTTTGTCTTGGAAATGAAATAATGTATAATACGTGGATTATGAAAGCCGATCTTCATCCGAAATGGTATCCCGAAGCCGAGGTCGTCTGTGCCTGCGGAAATATGTTTAAAGTCGGCTCGACCAAACAGCTTATCAAAGTCGAGCTTTGCCATAAATGCCATCCCTTTTACACCGGCGAAATGAAATTTGTCGATACGCTGGGCAGGGTAGAAAGATTCCAGAAGAAACAGGAAAAGGCAAAAGTCTCACTGAAAATACTCCAGGAGAAAAAAAAGAAAAAAGAGGTCAGTGAAAAAGAAGACCGTCGGCCAAAATCCCTGCGTGAAATGCTACTTGGCTCTTCTTAGCTTCAATATACTTTCATGAATCAAAATGTAGCCATTATTGAGGTCCGCGGCGGAACAGGCGGAGATGAAGCTAAAATATGGGCTGCCGACTTATCCAGAATGTACGGCCGCTTCTCCCAGTCAAAGGGTTTTAAAGCTGAACTGGTTGATGAAAATGTCCTGCGGATCTCAGGCCCGTCAGCCTATCTTACCTTTTTGCCCGAAACTGGAGTCCACCGGGTGCAAAGGATTCCCAAGACCGAAAGATACGGCCGGATCCATACTTCAACCGCCACCGTGATTGTTGTCCCGGAAATTGAAGAAACACAAATATACATCAATCCCTCAGATCTGGAATGGGAATTCTACCGCGCCGGCGGCAAAGGAGGCCAAAATGTCAATAAAGTCTCAACCGCCGTCAGACTGAAACATAAACCGACAGGTATTGTGACGACAGCCCAAACAGAGAGATTCCAGGAGCAAAACCGAAGAATTGCCCTGTCGCTTTTGCGTTCAAAATTATGGGAATTGGAGGAAGAAAAGAAAGAAAAAGCTTTGGGCACGGCCAGATCCAAAGTCGGCCGGGGTATGCGGGCTGAAAAAATCAGAACTTACAATTTCGCGCAGAACCGGGTCACGGATCACCGCATCGGCAAATCGTGGCACAATCTGGAAGATATCATGGAAGGCAAAATGGAAAAAATTGCGGAAACCCTGAAAACCTTACTCCCCGCTTGATTCCAGTCAACCTGGGAGGTTGATTAGCTTCACACCTGGGAATTCCGTATACAAGCAGGTTAACTTTACTTGACTTGTTTAAAGAGGAATAATAATCTTATATAGCATATGCCCGGACGACTGGTACCCTTAGTCAATCATGAAATCTATCATGTATTTAATCGAGGAATTGATCGTCGACCAACATTTACCTCGAAACGGGAATATGAAAGAGCACTTCTTGCACTTGAATTATACCAATATCTTAATCCCCCATTTAGCTTGTCAAAAATTCTAAGTTTGGAACGACAAAAGCGACAAAAGATACTAAAAGACCTTAAAAAGGATCGGAAAATGATCCAAATTTATTGCTATTGCTTAATGCCAAATCATTTCCATTTCCTCCTCGAACAAGAATTTGACAATGGAATATCGAAATTTTTAAGCAATTTCCAAAATAGTTATACACGGTTTTTTAACAGTCTTAATAAAAAGGACGGTGCTATTTTTTTAAATCAATTTAAAGCGATAAGAATCGAAACTGAAAATCAATTCATTCATGTTTCACGCTATATTCATTTAAACCCCTACACTTCATATTTAATAAAAAGAATTTCTGATGTTGAATCCTATCCATGGTCATCTTTTCAATCTTATCTGTTAAAAAGTAACAACAATATCGTAAATACTACAAAAATTTTGTCATTTTTTAAAGATTCTGAAAAATACAAAGAGTTTATTTTAAACCAAGCAGATTATCAACGAGGATTAAAGAGGATTGAACATTTACTTCTTGAGTAATCCTGTAAAAATTTCCTAGGTTGCGTATCTACGCAACCTCCCAGGTTATTCGCCGGAGGATTCACCGATAGTGACGCTGATATTGATGGAGTCACCGTTGCGCCAGACTTCCAGGGCTGTCCTGTCTCCGATTTTTTTAGCGGCGATAATCCTGGCCAAGCCGCCGTCATTTTCCGTCACTTTCTGATTATCGATTTTGGTGATTATGTCCTCGACCCGGACTCCGGCATTATCTGCCGGTGAGTCTTCAATGACTTCCTGTATATAAGCCCCTTCCGGGACTTCGTTTAAAAGAGCCAGATCCCGGGTGATCATTTTATACCTGACCCCCAAATAAGGCCTTTCGAAACGGCCTCCGGACTTTTGAAACTGGTCCAGTACTTCTTTAACCGTACCAATCGGCAGGGCAAACCCGATATTCTGCCCTTCAGCCGAGACAGCCACATTCATACCCACCACCTGTCCCGCACTGTTGAGAAGCGGCCCTCCGGAATTTCCCGGGTTTATTGCCGCATCAGTCTGGATAACATTATCCAGCCTTTCGACAAAACCCTCGAAGGGGCTGCCGGCGGTTATTCCCCTGCCGAGCCCCGATATGACACCGACGGTGACCGTATTTCTGAATTCTCCCAAAGCAGTCCCGATGGCAATGGCCAGCTGGCCGACTTTAATTTTGGATGAGTCTCCGATTTCTACCGGACTTAAATCCCCGTCGGCAATTTTGATTATAGCCAGATCATTGGTCGGGTCCCGGTATACTTTTTCCACATCGTGGCTTTTATCATCATGGGTGATAACACGGTATTTGGCATCCGTATCGGAAACTACATGCTTATTGGTAACTATCAATCCATCCTCTGAAACGATGAAGCCCGTACCGATATCCTGTTCCACCCGCTGCTGCTGGCTCTGCCCCTGGCGGAACATATCAAAAGGGTCAAACGGATTATCGTCAAAAATGCGGCCCAAGGAGCGGTTACTGACAACTGACACGGTGACAACCGAAGGTGAAACCTTGTCGACCACCGAAGTAATTACCGATTCTTCAGTAATAATCCTGATTTTTTCCGAATCCGTACCTATTTGCGATTCCTGGGATTTAAAAAGATTGCCGATTGTGCCGAATGAAAAATCAAGATTCCTGCCTGAGGAACCGATAAAAATCAGTAGCAGGAAAAGGGCTATTAGAACTAATAATCTTTTCATCACGGTCTTAATTTATATTTAATTTAACTGAGATTTTGCTGAAAAATACAATTGTATTATAACAAAAATATTATTTTGACAATATTTTTGCCGCCTGAAGTAGCTGGTTGTCATCTTCGGATTCTAAATCGGATTCAACCTCAACATCAGGCTTTAAACCCTCTCCGTTTATCCATGTCCCGTCCGGCAGAAGCCATTTGGCGGTGGTGATATGGATACCGGCGCCTTTGGACAATTCCTGTGCTTCCTGGATCGTGCCTTTGCCGAAAGAAGTCTCACCGGCTAATTTCGTTTTGTTCCTGACCCTTAAGCTGCCGGCCACAATTTCCGATGCCGAAGCGCTGCCTTTATTGATTAAGACTATTAAAGGAATTTCCAGGAGCTTTCCCGGCCGTTCTACATTATAGGTTTTTTTGCTGCCGTCGGCATTTTCCTGAATCACCACAGCACCCTGGTCTATGAACTCCGAAGCAATAAAAACAGAGCTGCTTAAGTAACCCCCCGGATTGTTGCGCAGATCAAAGATAATCCCGGCATCCGTCCCGGGATTATATTGGGCTTTTATCTGGCTGACAATTTTATTCCATTCACTGTTGGTATTATCGCCGAAACGGCCTAATTTCAAATGGTAAAATTTGAGGCCGGAAGCAGCATTGGCATCTGCCTTTTGGCAGCCTGCTCCCGGGTCTGAAGTACAATCCAGATAAATGACATCCAGCTCAACCGAAGCCACTTTTATTTCATCGCGAAATACGCTGACATCTTCACTTTTATCCGCTTCTGCGTGGAGGATATTCAACATAACCTGGCTGCCTTTAGGCCCTCTGATTTTGGACACTGCTTCGGGCAATGTCCAATTGACGGTATCCTCGCCGTCGACTTTAATAATCCAGTCACCGGCTTTAAGACCGGCTGTTTCTGCCGGCGATTTTTTCAATGGTGCCACAATAACAATTTTCTTATCTTTAACACCCAGCTGTGCGCCTATACCTTCAAACTTGCCGCCCAAATCATCTTTGGCTTCCTGGTTTTGTTCCGGAGACAGAAAAACCGTATAAGGGTCGTCAAGAGACGCCACCATACCGCTGATAGCACCGTAAATCAGTTTTGCCGGGTCCAACTTTTCCTTATCTATATAGTAATATTTCAGCCTGTCCCAAACATCCCAGAACAGTGAAAAATCATAACCGCGCAAATCAGGTGTACGGCTTTCAACCGTGTTTCTTTTAAAAGGAGGAATGCTGTTCCGGCCGAAATTGTAGCCGGTTCCGTAAGTCAAAACCAGCAAAATCAGTATAAAAACGGTATTTCTAATTTTTATCATGCTTATTTAATCGATAATTAATATCAATTTTTCACTGGGTTTTAACCAGATCCATTTATTTGCGGCTTTGTGTAATTTTCCTGCCTCTGCGATATCAACCTCAACCGCTGAAAAATCCCCTGCTTCCGCCATTTCTGCCGAGATTAATCCTTTAGCACCAAGGACATCGAGTTTAAGTACGACTTCGCGCGGTGCTTTTTTAATATATACGATTTTATCTTCAACGTCAGCATCAAAATCCGTAATATTGAAACGGTCGTCCGGAATAAGCATCAATTGAGCGAAGCGGTCATTGCCCGCGCCTTTCCTGCCTTCCAGAACTTCACCTTTAACTTCTATTTCCAAATATGCACGGCTGATCTTTTTAATTTTCCCGTTAATCGGCAAGCTGACTTTTGTTTTCTGTGTATCCTCTTTCCCGGCCAGGATAATATGTCCTTTTTTTAAATCCAGTTCCCTTATCACGCCATCATGGGGTGAACGGACACTTAGTGTAGCCAGGATGCCCTTTTTTTCGGCTAAAATATCACCTTTTACCACTGCTTCTCCGGGTCTTCTGCGCAGATATTTCACTGTCAGGTCCGGTTTGACTTTTAACAGTTGAGCAACAGGTATCTCTGAAACAAGCGCTTCTTCTCCTGTCTTGTAAATTACCGTATTCTCGCTAATCTGATCGCCTTCTTCTACAGTCAGGTGGACTTGAGGAGGAAGGGCAATTCTTATATGTGATAGCATCGGCTAAATACCTCTATGAGGGCCTTACTAAAAAAGGAAGGAGAGCGAGATATCTGGCTTGTTTGATTGATTTGGTCAGTCTCAGCTGATGCTTTTGGCAAATCCCGCTGAGAGATTTGGGTAATATTTTACCCCTTTCCGATATATAATGTTTCAGATTGTCGACTTCCTTATAATCCGGTTCAATTAAGTTTTTACAATAGGGGCAATCCTTAATACGTATTATTCGTCTTGGACGTCTCATCATTTTTCGGCGCATAATTTTTAAAAAGGAATATCGTCAGGGGTGATGTCTTCACTGCCTGATGTTTCCTCTGCCTCCTTCTTTTCTTCTTTAACTACCGCTGTTTTTTTAGCTACCGGTTTTGCTTTAATTTCCTTGGCTTTATCAGCTTCCGCTGTTTCCTCATAAGGAACGGATTCCGCCGCCGCCTCAGTTTCATCAGTCTGAGATTCTTTAACGACTTTCTTTGAATCCAGAATAATCATATCGTCAATAACAATTTCCGTAGTAGTTCTTTGACTGCCGTCCTGGGCGGTCCAGGAATGGGTTGCCAGCCTGCCTTCGACATAAATTTTCCGGCCTTTGGCAAGAAGCTGGGAACATAATTCCGCCAGTTTATTCCAGGCCACGATACGGTGAAATTCTGTTTCCTCCCGTGTTTCGCCGGTTTGCGTAGTCCAGGAACGGTTAGTTGCCAGCCCTAATGTACACACGGCCGTTCCGGAGGGTGTAAATCTCAATTCCGGATCCCGGGTCAGATTGCCTATAAGAGTGACTTTATTAAGAGATCTGGCCGACATTATGCTTTTTTCTCCTTTTTCACTTTAACTACCGGCTCTGTTTTATTTTTGGTTTTGACCTCCGGATTTTTTATCAGTAAAAATCGCAATACTGATTCTTCCATACGCAACTTTTGCGAAAAAGGGTTTACTTCGGTTGAGATTAACTGCAAATTGTACAGCCAGAAATTTCCCGATGCTTCCTTTTTAATCGGAAAGGCGAGCTCTTTTTTGCCGAACAGGCTTTTTTTCAGAATTTTTCCCTTATTCTTCAGAAAATCGGCAATTTTTCCTTCAAGCTTCTTTTCTTCAGCCTCGGAGAGTTTGCTGTTGCCGACGAGCATCAATTCGTAAAGATTGTCCATAACTGTTTCCGGTAGTATAACAAATATAATAGTAAATTAAAATAAGTCCCAAACCATAAAATGAAAAAGGCTATTTTGACAAGTGCCCTGGCCGTAACACTTCTGATTATAGTCATCACTGCAAGTCTTATAAACTATCAACTGCCCCCTCTTTTTAACCCGGTAAAAGATACTGTTGAAGACCCCAGGATTTTGGACAAATATTCAATCGGATCTTTAAGACTGCGGAATTTCCCCGCCCAAAAAATTTCACTGGGTGAAATCGTAAACGACAGCCTCAATTTTCAATCCAGAAGTTTTAATTTCCTCTCAGACGGCAAAAAAGTAAGCGGCCTGATTAATCTGCCGAAAACTGAAATACTCAACCCGGTAGTCATACTTTTGCGGGGGTATGTGGACCGGTCAATTTATTCACCCGGAGTAGGCAGTCAAAGGATGGGAGAAGCTCTGGCTTCGGCAGGTATTATCACCCTGGCGCCGGATTTTTTAGGATACGGACAATCCGCATCGCCTTCGGCTTACCCGCTTGAAGAGAGGTTTGAAACCTACACAACAGCCATCAACCTGATAAAATCAGTCCATAATTTAAATGACTCTCTCATTATGGCAGGTCTGATCAACCGGGCCAAAGCAGATAAAATCGGCATCTGGGGGCATTCCAACGGCGGTCATATTGCTCTGGCTGTATTGGAAATAACCGGAGCCGGTTATCCTACTGTGCTCTGGGCGCCTGTTTCCCGCTCTTTTCCCTATTCTATCCTTTTTTATACTGACGAATTCGATGACCAGGGACGGGCTTTAAGAAAACTGGTGGCTGATTTTGAAAGCCGGTATGACAGCAGTCAATATTCAATCAGTGGATTTTGGGATTCGATAGAAGCTCCCATCCAACTGCACCAGGGTGAAGCTGATTGGGAAGTTCCGAAGTATTGGTCTGATGAGTTTTATCAATCATTAAATGACAAGAATAAAGACATCGAATATTTTACCTACCCGGGCGAAAACCATAATTTCCAACAAGGAGCCTGGGATTCGGCTTATACCAGAAGCCTCGATTTCTATAGGCAGCACTTTTAAGGCTGCCTTTGTAAAACGTCGGGTAAATTTTCCCCTATTTCTTCCCAGGTTGTCACCCGTTGGACATTATCAGGCATTTTCCCCCTGTTCCACGGCCGGTCAAATAAAAAAACGGGGATTTTCAAAGCGCTGGCGATTTCTCCCGCATCCTCGATAAAAACTTTGATGCCGGATTTTTCCGCAACAGTAATTTTATAATCTATATCGCTTTGATAACCTTTTTTTGGGTTAAAAAGATCCAGGCGGGTATTTGTAAACCAAAAACCGTGCTTTTCCAGCCATTTTTTAGTTACTTTGTACATTTGGATCGGACGGGCGGTCACATAATGTATCCGGTGGCCTTCACGGGACCAGGCATGTATTGCTTCCGGAGCGTCAATGACAGGTCTTAGGGAAATTTGGAACTCCTCACTTAAAACCAGTTCGTCGATAAAACCGGATAAACCGGCACCTTCCTGATTGGCCAGATTATTCAGGTAATAGAAATCAAGGATTTCAGTCAGTTGGACCTGTTTCCGGTATTTGATGTTATACTTTTCCAGATAGGCCGGATAGGAATCGCAGATGGTATTGTCTATATCAATACCGATAGTGGCATACAGCGGCTTTTTCACTTCTTTTTAACGCTTGTCCCTTTCTCCGTGTCAATTACTTCAAAGCCGGATTTTTCAATTTTTTCCCTGACTTCGTCAGCTTCGGCAAATTTTTTCTCCGCTCTCAACTTTTGCCTCTTCATAACAAGCTCCCTGATATTGTCAGGAATTGCCTTTTGCAAGTCGTTTTCTGCCGATTTCAGATCCAGGCCCAAAACTTCATCAAAGCTTAATAGGAGCTCGTATTTATCCCCGGGTGACAAATTGCTTTTAACCGTTTCCCAAGTTACAGCCAAGGCTTTGGCCAAATTCAGATCGTCGCTGACCGCCTCAGTAAAAGCCTGCCGGAAATTGCCGGCTTTAACCGCTTTCCCGACCGATAAGTTTTCTCTTCCAGCCTTCCGGGAGCTGTCTTTTAAGATAGCCATAATTTCTCTGAGATTCAGATAAGCTGCTTGGGCTCCCTCAAAGGCAGCCAGGGTAAAATTCATCTCCCGGCGGTATGAGGCTGTCAAAAAAAGATATCTCAAGGCCAACGGCTGATAACCTTTGGCCGCCAGTTCGGCAACCCTGATGAAATTACCAAGGGATTTGCTCATTTTTTCGCCCTCGACGGTCAGATGTCCCGCATGAAGCCAAAATCTGACAAACGGCTTGCCTGTCGCCGCCTCGCTTTGGGCAATTTCATTTGTGTGGTGTATGGGAATATGGTCTACACCTCCTGTATGGATATCGATAGTCTCACCCAATATGGCCATAGCCATAGCCGAACATTCAATATGCCAGCCGGGAAAGCCTTTGCCCCAGGGACTCTCCCACTCCATTTGCCTGATTACCCGAAATGGAGTAAATTTCCACAAGGCAAAATCGGTAATATTTTTCTTACCCTCTACTTGTTCCACCCTTATGCCGGCTTTTAATGAACTTACCAAGTCCTTGAACGATTTGCCGGTTAATTTGCCGTAGTCGGTCAAACGGGAAGTGTCAAAATAGAGACCGTCACCGGTTTTATAAGTAAAGCCTTTCTTTTCCAATTCCTTTATAAGACTTATCATCTGCGGAATATATTCGGTAGCTTTGGTGATATTTTCCGGCCGGCGGATATTTAGAAGCTTGAGCATTTCATAAAAATCGTTGGTGTAGAATTCGGCAATCTGCCAAACTGATTTTTTCTCCCTCTTTGCCCCTTTCTCCATTTTGTCTTCCCCGCTGTCCGCATCCGATGTCAGATGTCCGACATCGGTGATATTCATGACTCTCTTAACTTTGAATCCGTTAAACCTTAACACCCTCTCCAGGATATCGGCAAAGATATATGTCCTCGCATGGCCGATATGGGCATAGTCATAAACCGTCGGACCGCAGGAATAATAGGTGACCACAGCCGGATTTAACGGCCGGAACTCTTCGTTTTTTCCGGAAAGTGTGTTGTAGAGTTTCATTATTTACCCAATTTTTTTATTCTTGCCTGTTTCGAAGTCCGAGGATGCCGGTTTCTTGCGTTTGCCAAGTACGCCTGTTTTCTTGCCGGCGGGGGCGGCTATTGCTCCTTTTTGCTTTTTTTGGGCTTCAACCTGCATGGCTTTCTTATGTTCTTCTTCCTGCTTCATCTTCTCAAAAACTGATGCTTCGGGCGGACCGGACGGCGGTTTCAGATGGTCAGGCAAAGCTGCTTTTATTACCTGTCTCGCCTGGTCCATCTCACCGGCCTGTTTTTCGGCAAATTCCTGCCTCTTCTTCTCCATTTCAGCAGGTGTCAGCTCCCCGCCTAAATTTTTAAGATATTTGCTAAATTCATCTTCCTTTCCGGACTGCGGAGTTCCGAGAGCCTGTTCGACCATCTTTACGGGGCTGACGGTATCGGACAACTGCCTGGCGGAATCTTTGACAATTTCGGCTCCGCCTTCTATCAGGGCACCGATTATTTTTTTAGCTTTGGACATAATTTTCAGAAAAAACCCAATTTAACTTTGGCTTCTTCCGTCATCCGCTCGACTGACCATGGGGGCTCAAAGGTCAGATTGACAGTCACATTTTTAACGCCCTTAATTTTCATCAAGGTGGCTTCGACGGGATCCCTGATTAAATCAAATAAGGGACAACCCATGGTTGTCAAAGTCATCAGCACCTCAACCTGTCCCTGTTGATTTATTTTGACATCATAAACCAAACCCAGATCGACAATGGAGATCCCCAGTTCCGGATCAGGCACGTTTTTTAATGCCTTAAGAAGCTTCTCGCGGGTTGCTTTTGACTTTTTAATATTCCCTCCTGCCTTCAAACGCCCTTGACAGCGTGACTTCATCGGCATATTCCAAATCAGCTCCTACCGGCAAGCCGTGAGCCAGTCTGGTTACCAGCAGTCCGTTTAAATTTTCTTTTTGTCCGTTGGCATGCTGAAGCCTGTAAATTTCCCGTTTGATATACATGGATGTGGCCTCCCCTTCCATATTCGGATTCGTGGCCAGAATAATTTCCTTTATGCCGCCTTTTTTTATCCTTTGCAGAAGTTCATTGATCCTGATCTCATCGGGACCGATATTATTTAAAGGATTTATAGCCCCGTGAAGCACATGATAGCTGCCCTTGTACTTACCCGTTTTTTCAACCTGGAAGACATCAACCGGGCTTTCCACCACGCAGATCAGCTCCTGTATCCTTTGAGTATCACTGCAGACAGGGCAGGGATCTGCCTCAGCTATATTAAAACAGACTGAACAAAAGACAATTGATTTTTTCAATCCGGCAATTGATGAGGCTAAGGCTTCCAAATGCGGCTGGGGCATATTTAACAGATATAAAGACAGCCGGCTGGCGGTCTTGGGACCTATCCCCGGCAATCGCTGGAAATGTTCGATCAGCCGGACAATTGATTTGGGTAGAACTGACATGAATTATCTTATTTTACCATTTTCGCCATGGTCCCGGACAGGGTTGAAGCGATTGAGGAAATTTTCAGTTTGGGGAAGTTTTTGGATGGGGGTATAAAAATGGTATCAGTGACCCAAACCTGGTCCAAAGGAGAATCCTGAAGAATTTTATCCGCCCCGCCGACAAAATCAGCATGGGTCGCGGCAGCAATGACTTTTTTAGCCCCCTTTTCTTTCAAAAGAAAAGCGGCGTTTATCAGAGTCCCGCCGGTAACAATCACGTCGTCGACAATAACGGCTGTCCTGTTTTTGACGTCGCCGACCACCCGCATGGAGAGGATTTTATGGGGCCGTTCCAAATCCCGCTTTTTTTCAATCAGGGCCAGCGGCAAATCAAGGCTTTCGGCAAATTTCTGAGACCTTTTTAAAGCGCCAGCATCAGGCGTAATTATTACCACATCTTCTTTCAAATCCGTAACCCTTTTGCGGAAAACTTCCAAACCGGAAACATGGACTACCGGTATTTTGAAAAAGCCGACGATTGATTCGTTGTGAAGCTCCAAAGTTATAAGTTTATCGAATCCGACTGACTCAATCATCTTGGCCACAACCTGGGCTGACAGGCATTCCCCCGGACGGTGTATGCGGTCCTGCCGGGCATAACTGTGGTAAGGCAGGACAGCAATCATTTTTCTCGGTTCTCCCCTTTTGACGGCGTCGCCCATCAGCAAAAATTCCATCAAATGCTCGTCAACAGGATTGGACAACGACTGGATGACAAAGATGTTTTTACCCTCAACGTCTTCTTCGATCCTGACGCGGCATTCCGAATCGGCAAACCTGATGATTTCTGCTTTACCCAGAGGAATTTTCAATTCAGAGGTGATTTGGGCAGTCAGTTCCGGATTGGAATTGCCGGAAAAAATTATGGAATCCATTAATGGAATCTATTATCGGACTTTAAGTTGCGATATTCAACCCCGATTAATATTGCTATATAAATATCAATCCAATACAATAATTTTGATGCCGATACTCAGCCTGGTAAACCTGGAAAAAGAAATTGCTGACTTAATTTTGGATAAATTGGAGCATTTGGAGATAACTCCGGTCCGGGCTTCGCAAATAGCCAAATTTGCCCTGTCAGTCCTGCCCGACTCACTGACTGAAGAACAAATAACTACCGTCATCCCTAAACTGGATGATAATTTTTATGAACTGGCCGCGGTGGTTCACAAACATCTGAGCGAATATGAAGAACATCAACGGGAGATAATAAAGAATGAAGCAGTTGAATTGATCCACCAAGGACAAATGGACAAGGCTTCCGTACTGATGAAAAAATTTTTCGATCAAAAGTTGAAATGAAATTAAGAAAACCTTTTGAAAAACCGGCTGTCCCATCTCCACCCGAAATAACACCCCCTTCCAACGGGAATAGCGATCGGGAAATAACAGCCGGATTTCTCACAAGATTAAAAAAACATGGTCTTTTATCAAGAATAAAAGGACTTCCTCCCAAAGATGAACTGAATACGGAATCGTTGTTTGATCAGCCTGATGCTCCGGAAAAAATAGAACACCAGCTGGAACAAATCCGCATAACTGAAATGATCAGTAAAATTGAAGAACAATTAAAAATCATGATGCTGATCAACGCCGACAACCGCAGTGGTCCGGTAAGTGAGGAAAGGATAGGTTTCTCAATGAGACTCGCTGGAAACCAGCTTCCAGACTCCCTTAAAAAATTCATATCCGGCAGCAGTGGTCAATCTTTAAGAGCTCATTATGTTCTGTCGAATGAAAGAGCGTTGATTTCACTGATCGGTGAACATGAAAGAATCACCGTCAAAATTCCAAATCTTAAAAATTCAGGTGATAAAAATCAGCATATTGATGTGATCCGTGTATCCAAGGAACCGGCCGAAAAACAAACAGATCCCATTGACTCCATACAATTAACACAGGATATTTTGGGGTTTCTTGATCCGGTAATAGAATCATGCACTCCGGATCACATTAAACAGTTGATTGCACTGCGCAAAAGACATCCCGATAATCCGTTGTTTTCCAATAATTTATCGGAAGTTCCGCGCAATTATTTAACCGTATACTGCCGTGTGCCTGAGGATAAATTAGACGCCATCGGACAGGAAGGTCTGAAACCTATTCCGGGCAAGCCTGAACAAATTCCCGGAATTTCCTCTGAAAGGACAAAATTTAAGTTCGATGAAGAAATCGAAGCTCTTATACCGGAAGATGTCAGGCAAAAATATCCTGATCTGAGCAGGCATGACTCTGTTTTTGCCTTTCCGGATTTTGACAGTTGTGTTGATCCCGCCAAATTAATGGGGCAGGGAGATATTATTCTAGAAGTCCGGATTCCCAGGGAAAAAGTTTACATTGCCGATGCGGATAATATTTCCAGAATATATGATGGAGATGACCCAGACTCTCATACATATGATTATTGGCGCTCTGCGATGAGATATTCGGAATATTCCTTATTGCGAGAAGAAGAAACATGTTATGTAAATCCGGAAATCCTCATCCCCGGCGGGGTTAATCCGCAAGACATGCGCGTTTTTGCCATTCACCGTAATCCTAAAGAAGAGTCCTGGAAAACTAGCTAGTCCTATTTCTTTTGCGGAAGAAGACCCACCAGGTCATGAGAATTGTATAAACCAGGTACATCGACAATTGGACATAGTCCATATGTCTGGTAAGGCCGAAAACCGCTTTTACCATATCGGAAACGAAAGTTACCTTTTCCGGCAGAAAATGAATGGTCATCCTGCCGATTTCCGGTACAAACCCGGCTTCGGCAAATTCATGAACTCCCCTTGCCAGCAACCCTGCAGCAAACAGAATTAAAAGAATACTGGTCATACGGAAAGCATAAAAAACCGGCAGTCTCAGAGTGGCGGTAAATAATCCCAAAGAAACCAGCAAAGCCAAAACAAAACCTGCGGCAAAACCGGTGAAAATATTTTGCGGACTTACCGAGAAAAAGATGGTGGACAGAAACAGTACTATCTCGAAGCCTTCCCGGAAGACAGCCGTGAAAGCCAGTATAAACAAACCTCTGTGCTCCTGGTTTTCCACTGTTTTTTTTATCTTTTGGATAAGTTTGGTTTTATATTTGCCGAAGTAATTATGAAGGAAAAAAACAGCCCAGGTTATAAAGACAGCAGATATCACCATAAGCGAGCCTTCAATAACCTCCTCTGTCCTGCCGGAATACAGTTTTTGCATGCTGAGGCCGAATAGGCTACCCAACAATAACAAAAGCAAACTGGTGGTGGTGGCGGCTCCTGTTGCTAGCCAGACAGTCCTGATCCCTTTTTTATCGCCCAATTTGGCCAGAATACCCAGGATAGTTGCCACGATCAGTGATGCTTCGATGACTTCCCGGAAAGTGATCAAAAAAGACGGAATCATGTGTTTAAATAGTTACTATAGCAGTACTAGTTTCCGGCCGTCAAGTATGTTTTTCTTGACATAACGGGCCCCTGTGATAAAGTATGGCCCAATATGGTGCCCGAAATCCCGAAAGCTATATATGAAGCCATAACTATCGCCCCGATTGACCCCATGGGTAAAGATTTTGATCCTAAAGGAGAGAAGAATTCTTTTAATGGTTTTGTGAAAAAAGAGATAGAGGGACTGAAAAGAGAAGATTCTGTGTTTGACAGTCAGTTTAAAGAAATGCTTAATGGTATGACATATGAACAACAGGAAGCTTTTATATTTTATCTCACTATAACCAGCCGGGAATTGGTAGACGGATTGGAATCAATGGGTATGCCGTTTACTGACGAAGAAAAAACTCAGGCGGTCAGTACAGCCGCCAGAACCCTTTTTGAATTTATTAAAAGACCGGAAATCGAAAGTGAGACAACCGCAACTGACCGGACTTGGAGGCTGATGAACAGGGGGGCTTATACCCCCGACAAAAAACCGGAAATGTCCGCAACTACTGCTGTAAAAATGACATCAACTTCCGCAGTTGAAGAGGAGATTACCGATAAAAATATTCTGCTGGCAAAAAAACTCCATGAAATGGGATCGGATTTTAAGACACTATTAAAAAGTGAAAAACGGCCGGCAGAAATCAGGGAATGGATAAATATAAGGAAAGCGGCCATAAATTTCTGCGAGAAAAATGGCATTGATCCCGAATCTTTAAAAGATTTTATTATCGGCAATATTTCATTAAAAGGCGATATGGAACCCCAATATCATGATGTTCCCGAAAGAATGGGCTTTAGGGGCGCTAAAAGGAAACGGATTGACAGAAGAGCTGATGCATACATGGAAATTCTGGAAAAAACCGACATGAATCCTACCGGATACCAAGCTTTGGGAATCGGCTGGCAAGGACTGATAGACCGCCACATCGGTTATTTAAACAGGTATAATCTGAACGGCTATATTCCTGAACGCGGTGCATTCGTCAGTTACGGTGCCACAGACGGAATTGCCAGAGCTTATATGCTGGCCAGATATACTTTGCACCAGGAACTTTACGGCAACACACCCCGAAAATATGAATACAGTCCAAAGATTCTCTTTCCAACTCCGGGATTTACCATGTTGGGCAAATTACCACGTGAATTGGGGATGCAAACTGTGGAAATGGTCACCGCTAAAGAATATAATTTCTTTTTAAACCCTCAAAAATTGAAAGAATTTTTGGAAAAAGATGAAAACCAGGATGTACTGATTGTTGATTTATCAATTATCAATAATCCCTCATCAACCATTGTACCTCCTGAACAATTAAGGCAAGTCTTGGAAGTCCTAGAAAATCACCGCGGAAGAAATGATGCCAAAGTTATCGTCATCAATGATTGTGCTTATCTGGGAATGGGCAGTCAGGAACAACTGAAAAAAACCGGGGCAATCATTAACAGCTTCAAAAGAAGAATCGATGTCCTGCCGATGACAAAAATTTTCGGCAGACCTTCACTCCGGAGCGGCTTTGTAGGTACTCCTGATGAAACACTGGCCAGGCATATTCCGGCAATTACCAAACTGCTGACACCTTCAGTATCATATGCCATGATGGCTGAGGCTATGGCTATATGGGACTATGTCAGTTTTGAAGACCAACTGAGATATTTTGATATGCTTCACCACCGGCAGAAAAAATTATTGGAAATACTAAGCGTCAGGCCTGATATCTTTAATCTTGATGAATATATTTTAAGCGGTAAGGAAGACGATAAAGAAATGCAGGAAATCAATGGAGTATTAAAAAAATCCGAAGATGATCTGGCTGCCTTTTACGTATATGTCCAAATTCAGGACGGAGTTGACCCGCTTGATATTCCGTTTCGAACCCGCTTCTACGTCAATAATGAAGGTACTTTTTATCTGAACTGCAAAAGGAAGGGACCGAAATACGTCAGATTTGCCCTTGGAGTCGAATCATTATCTGATGAAAAAGTTGAAAAAATAAAAAAAGAGCTTATCCACTGGAAAAAAGTAACCGACTCCGTTTCCTTCAGCTTAAACTGAAAAGAAACCCAGAAAGTCAATCCGGGTCAGGACATCAATCGGTTTCCCCTTCTTATCGGAGATGATGACCATTTCCTTTTTCTTGAGGGCCTGAGCAAGCTGGGTTTCGGAAGAAGTCTCAGGCAGCATAATAAATTCTTTGTCCATAATCTCCGCCACACTTATCGGGATTTTGGAATTGCCGAATAAACTCCTGATGAGAATAGTCTCCGTCAGGGTGCCGACTACTTTTTTATTTTCCACAACCGGAAGTTGGGAAATCATATACCTGCGCATAAGCTTAATTGCTTCTGCCGGTGTAGCGCCGGATTCTATGGTAATAAAATGCAGTTTTTTCTTGAGGAGTTTCTTGATGGTTTCGCTCTCATCATCAAGGAAACCGAAATCCCTCATCCAGTCGTCATTGTAAAATTTCGTCAGATAGTTCTTGCCGGAATCAGGCAAAATAACCACCATCATCCCCTCTTTAATTTTCCTGGAAACTTTCCTGGCAGCAGCCAAGGCCAGTCCTGAAGATCCTCCGGCCAGTATCCCCTCTTCATAAGCCAGTGACCTGGCTGTCATAAAGCTTTCTTTGTCGGAAACAACAATAACATCATCAACTATGGAAAAATCCATGGTTCCCGGTAAAAAATCTTCCCCAATTCCTTCCACTTTGTAGGTTTTGAAAACCTCAGGCATTTTGCCGGTTTTATAAAAGTGGAAATAGCCGCTGCCAACCGGATCAACGCCGATGATTTTGATTTTCGGATTTTTCTCCTTTAAATATTTTCCGACTCCGGTAATTGTGCCGCCTGTACCCATACCGATAACGACATGGGTGACCTTGCCTTCTGTCTGGCGCCAAATTTCCGGTCCGGTTGTCCGGTAATGAGTTTCCGGATTGGCCGGATTACTATACTGGTCGGGTTTATAGGAATTCGGGTTTTCGTTCGTCAACTGATCAGAAACGCGGTAATAACTTCTTTCATCGGACGGTGTAACAGCTGTGGGAGTGACCACTACTTTGGAACCGTATGCCCTTAACAAATTTCTTTTTTCCTCGCTCATTTTATCCGGCATGACGAAGACCGTCTTATATCCTTTTACGGCAGCTGCCATGGCCAGTCCGACTCCGGTATTACCGCTGGTCGGTTCGACGATCGTGCCGCCCTTTTTCAGCTTGCCCATTTTTTCCGCCCTCTCCACCATCGGCAGACCGATCCGGTCTTTTATTGAGCCTCCAGGATTCATAAATTCCAGTTTAGCCAGCATTGTCACTCTGGTATTGGGGTTAAGTTTGTTGATCTTAACCAAAGGAGTATTACCGATTGCTTCCAGAATATTTTTATAGTACATAGATTAAAAAAAACCTCCCCGGATCTTAAGGGAGGCTTTTATATAAAATCTTCTCGCTCGTTACAAGCGCCTCCCAAAACAGGAAGTACAAATGAAACAGATAGAGAAGATTTTCATAATTATTGTCAAGAAAGATATCCTAAATGAAACAAACTGTCAAGAGGGTTCAGATTCTGGCAGGGGTGATTTCAATCTTGCCTAAATCGTCACGCGGGCCATCAACAGCAAATTCATCTGCCGCTCTCATCTGCAGTTTTATGACTTCCAGAAAATTTCTGCCTTTGCCTCCCGAGGAGCCGGAAACCATGCATAAATCACCGACTTTCCCCTTAATGCCCCGGCCAAGTGTATTTAAGGCAAAATGATAATGTTTATTCAAAGCAATTCTGACAAGCGGGGAATCTAAAACAGCTGGAGATAAATAGCTTTTGCGGATGGTTGTTTTTAAATTTCCGTAACCGTCAACCGAAGCCACGGCAAATTTGGGAATTTCAGGAATGGTTTTAATATCAATTTCCCTGCCTAACCTGGACAAATCCCCGTTTAAAATTTCCATGGTTGCTTTCGGGTAATAGTCACGTGATCTGAACTGTGTACCCTGATTAGGTACTTTGACTTCCCAAAGTCCATTTAAATCGTTTTTGATAAAAGATAAATTGTAGCCTGCATGAACGGCAAAAACCGGCATGCCGTTATTTAATATACCGGCGGCAAAAGCCTGCCGCTGCTCCCCTTCCCACTTAATATCTCCCCGGGGCGCGGTATTGGAAAAAATAACCAGATTGCGGTGTTCGCTGTGAAGGGCCTCCTGGGCAATCCAGAAACCGGTTTCTATGGTGGAAAAGGCGTAAACAGGATGATCGGTAATGGTTCTGATTACTTCTTTTTTGTCAAAACGGAAAAAGTGATTGCGGACTTCGGAAAAAGCGTGATCGGTGGCATGGATGCCGGCATAATCGGCGATGACTTCAACATGCAGGCTGCCCTTTTCGATTTTATCCGGAGCCCGGTAGGTCCATTTACTTAGTTTGTCATCAACCATATATTAAGGGATCAGAGACCTCAGAATAAACGAATAATAATAAAATATCAAGATCAGGTGCCTTCCTGCCAGCTGGAAAGGTATTTCTGCTGCTCGGCGGTCAGTTTATCGATCCCAACACCCATTGCCTTCAATTTCAGGGAGGCGATCCGCCAATCGACAGAATCAGGAAGCTGGTAAACTCTGTTTTCCAGTTTACCTTTATGCTCTAACAGCCACTGACAGGCCAAAGCCTGATTGGCAAAGGACATGTCCATCACTTCATCAGGATGGCCTTCGGCAGCGGCTAAATTGACCAGCCTGCCTTCAGCTAAAACGTAACGCCTGCTTTTGTCTTTTAAGGTAAATTCGTCTGCCGATGGGCGCATTTTTCTTTTACGGACGGTATTTTTTTCCAACTGCTCGATTTCGATTTCGGCGTTGAAATGGCCGCTGTTGGCCAAAATGGCTCCGTCCTTCATTTTCTTTATATGATTATATGTAATGACGCTTTTGTTGCCTGTAACCGTCACAAAAATATCTCCGATTACCGCAGCTTTCGCTATCGGCATAACTTCAAAACCGTCCATGATCGCCTCAAGGGCTTTGACCGGATCCACTTCTGTGACAACTACATGAGCGCCCATACCCCTCGCCCGCGCTGCCAATCCCCGGCCGCACCAACCGTATCCGGCAACCACAAATTTTTTACCTGCCAATAAAATATTGGTCGCTCTCAAAATGCCGTCAATGGTTGACTGGCCCGTACCGTAGCGGTTATCAAACATATGTTTGGTTTTGCTGTAATTAACAGCCAATGCCGGCACTTTCAAAGCATTATCCCTGGCCATGGCTTTGAGCCTTATAACGCCGGTGGTTGTTTCTTCATTGGAACCGATGATTTCCCTGAGTTGTTTGGTCCGTTTTTTATGCAGGATAAAAATCAAATCCCCGCCGTCATCCAAAGTTATATTGGGATGCATATCCAAAACAGCATCAATATGCCGGTAATAAGTTTTGTTGTCCTCTCCGCGGATGGCATAAATATTTAAACCAAAATCAACCGCCAGGGAAGCCGCGATATCATCCTGGGTAGACAGCGGGTTGCAGGCGCACAGGGCGACTCGCGCCCCGCCGGCCGTCAAAGCCAGCATCAGATTGGCTGTCGCGGTAGTCACATGTAAACAAGCACCTATGGTTAATCCTTTAAGAGGTTTGGTTCGGGAAAATTCTTCTCTGATTAAATTTAGAACGGGCATGTGTTTTTCCGCCCATTCAATTTTCAGTTTCCCCTCTTTTGCCTTTTTAATATCCGCTACATCATAAGAATTCATATATAATATATAATCTTTTAGGAGATTCTATGCAACTGTTGCGCCTTATCTCAACTTTTATCCTGTCTTTTTTTAATATTACCGCCGGTCCCAATATTCCGCCTACTCCTGCTGTCAATCCCTCCCCGATTCTTGCTCCGATCACTCTGGAAAAAATTTTTGATCGTTACGTTGATAACCGTACTTTAAACCAGTCCATCAGCATAATAACCACCGGCGATGTGATTCCGGCCAGGACAGTAAATTTTAAAATGAGTCAGAACAACGACTTCACACTGCCTTTTCATAAAACTGCCGATTTTTTGAAAAACAGCGACATGACGATAATTAATTTGGAAGCTCCACTGATTGCAGACTGTCCCCTGACAACGGAAGGCATGGTTTTTTGCGGCGATCAGCGGTTTATTGATGGGCTGTTGTTTGCAGGAATTGATGCAGCCACTTTGGGCAATAACCATTCCCTCAACCACGGCCGGGAGGGATTAAGCCAGTCAAAAAGACTTTTGGAACAAAATAATATTCTCTTTGCCGGGCCGACCGCCGTAACTTCAGCCCTGAGTAATTTGGCTGTAAATGAAATTAAGGGATTACGCATCGGAATTCTGGCTTACAACATTCTTGATAATCCCGACAGGCAAATCATATTGGGGGAAATCAGAGCGGCAAAAGCGCAGGTCGATTTCCTGATGGTATCCTTTCACTGGGGTGCCGAATACGTAAGATACCCTGCGAACCAAACCATTCGGCTAGCCCGTGAAGCAATTGATAACGGTGCAGATTTCATCAATGGCAACCATCCCCACTGGATTCAACCGCTTGAAGTTTACAGGGATAAACTGATTGTCTATGCCCATGGCAATTTTATCTTTGACCAGGAATGGAGCGAGGAAACCAAAACCGGTATGCTCGTTAAAACTTATCTGGTCGGCAGTCAAATTGCCGATGCCGAAGTCATTCCTATTTTTATAAGCGGCTACAACCAGCCGGAAATTTTAACAGGAGAAAAAAAAGAGGAAGTTTATAATTTTGTCAGGGAAATTTCAGGTCAACAGAAAAATTTTCGCGATAGCGCTTTTTGAATCCGGCCAGTGTGAATGTATGGGTAGTCGTGCCGTATTTTTCGACGGTGTAAGCGGCAGCAACTGAACCCATCTGACCACAGGTTTTAAGAGGTAATTTTCGTAAAAATCCCGCCAGAAAACCCGAGCGATAGGCATCACCTGCACCGGCCGGGTCGAGAGCACTCTTCACTTTCGCCCTTTGAACATTTACTGTCTCACCCTTTAGGGACAATCTGGAACCTTTTTCACCTAAAGTCGTTATGATAACTTTTTCCGGATAATAACGGTGCAGTTCTGTTATACCGGTTTTCTGTTGCATAATTTCAATTTCATAATCATTGCCGATAATAACCTCAGCCCCTTTAAATCCGATACGCAAATCATCTTTACCCAACCATCTGAGTTGCATACCAGGATCAAACAGATAAGGAATTTTTTTGGCTGTATATTCACGGGCAAACTTGACCATCGCCTTGGGATTATGCGGGGCTATAACGGCAAAATCGATTTTCTCTTTAATGTCTGTTACGGACAAATTATCACTTGCCGCATCAGCTCCGGTGTAAAACCCCCAAATCTGATTGTCTGTAGAATCAGTAATGCCGAAAGCAGAAGAAGTATGCAATCCTTCCACTTCTTTAACATACCCGGTTGAGATCTTATGACTGTTTAAAAATTTACGATATGGCGCAAAATCACGGCCGACAGTGCCACAAAGCGCAATTTCATTTCCCAGAAGGGATAAAGAATAAGCAATATTCCCGGCTGTGCCTCCGAAGCCTTTTCTTAACGTATCCACCAGAAAAGAAAGGTTAAGGATATGCAGTTTTTCCGGCATGATGTGCTCGGAAAACCTGCCCGGAAAATCCATGATCTGGTCGTAAGCCAGGGAACCGGAAATTATAATCATTTAGCAATTTTTCCCGGATCGTCCTACCTGTAACGATCCTGGATCGGAAAATTTACTATTTATTGGCCGGAGCCGCCGCCGCCCATCAATCCCTGGAGCCCGCCGGAAATTTCCGTCAGTTTTTTGGCTGCAATCTCCTGTGATTTTTTAATAGCCTCGGCTATGGCATCTTTGGCGCGGTGATGTTCCTGACCGTCTATCGTCAATTCCTTGATCTTCTGGTCCCCGGACATAACTACCTTGACGCCGTTTTTCTCAACTACAACCTCTTCCTGCGCTAAAGCCTGCTGCATTTTAATGGCCTGGTCCCGCATCGATTTCAAGTCACCAAATGTTTTAAACGGATTAAACATATTTATCTACCTCCTTCCCTAAAATATTAATAATTATTTATAGTCTAATTTCCCAGGTTGCGTATCTACGCAACCTCCCAGGTTAATTGGGTTAATTATTTTTCGCACCAGGCTACAACCGCTGTCTCAAGCGGCAATTCCGGCCTGCTGATAAAACGCAATTCCTGGTAAACGTCGGAAAAATGCCTGATCAGCTCACTGATCTCTTTTGAAGTATATGCGCCTTTCATTTTTTCTGAAACATCGGTTTGCGGAAGGCCATTGGCAGCCAACAGCAGAGCATGTAAAAGATTAAGCAGGGATGTCACAAAAAAACGGAAATCAGCGCCCTGACTGCCCATCTCCACGATCATCTGCAAAAGCTCCCTGACTTTTTTTTCTTTCAGTTTCCATAAAAATACTTCCGGTGAAACAACCAGCCTACCCAAAGACATATGGAGTTTTTCGATGCTGTCGATTTTTTCGCTTAATACCTGCTCCAGGATTTTGGTGGCATCACGAAATGAACCGTCGGCAACCTCTGCAATTTCATTGATGATTTTTGTATCCAGCTTGACTCCTTCACCCCTGATAACCCGGTTTAAAGAATGGACCACTTCTTCCCGGGTGGCCTTGCGGAAGGGAAAAGTAACGCATCTGGATTTGATTGTCCCCGGCATCCTGTCGGGTTCCGTGGTAGCCAGTACGAATACAGCATGAAGAGGAGGCTCCTCCAGTGTTTTCAGAAGGGCATTAAATGCCTCTGTCGTCAGCATGTGAACTTCATCAATGATGTAAGTTTTGAACTTTCCCGAAACAGGAGCCAGTTTGATCTTTTCACGCAAATCACGGATTTCCTCGATTCCGCGGTTGGAAGCAGCGTCGATTTCCAAGATGTCAAAATGCCGGCCGTCTGTTATGGCCTGACAGGAATCGCAGTTGTTGCAGGGCTCGTATTCTTTTGACTTACCGTCCAATTTTTCGCAGTTAAGAATTTTGGCGATAATCCTGGCAGCGGAAGTCTTTCCTGTACCTTTAGGTCCGGCAAACAAATAGGCATGGGGACGGTAATTGGAGGCTAATGTTTTTTCCAGTTTTTCCCGAACCTCTTTGATATCCAAATCGGCTATTTTCTGCGGACGGTACTTGCGGTATAAAACCATAAATAGTTACTCGTGGTGCTGACCCAGCAGATGTTTCAATCCATGGATAATCAGTTCATCTATTTTATCATCTACCAGCTTATCCTCTTCCGAAGCAGACTCTATCACCTGCGGGTATGAAATGACGATATCACCCAGTCTCAAAATATTATCCGGAGCATCGACAAAAACAGTCCCGCTCTCCATAGGGCTCAAAGGAAAAGATAGGACGTCTGTCGTCATATCGAGCTTACGGTAATCATTGTTCAGTTTTTTCATCTGCCTGTCGCCTACCACGGACAAGCTGACTTCCACTTTGTGCCTGACTTTTCTTTCTCCCAAAAAATTTTCAATCAGTTTCCTGATTCTTCCCCGGTTTACTTTATAATGAGAATCTGTCTTTATGAGAATATCTGCCATTATCGTCGATCGAGATTTTATTTCCTGATTTTATTGCGGCGGCGTGCTTTCATCCTTCGCTGAATTTCTTTTTTTGCTTCCTTACGGATCTCCGCCGGTTTTTGATAAAATTCTTTGCGTTTGAATTCCAAAAGGAGCCCTTCCGCGATAACCTTTTTGGTAAATTTACGGATCAGCGAATCAGATGTATCACCCGGTGACGCTTTAACATATACCATTTGTTTAAAAAAACACCTCCCTTCAAACCTGCCACTCCGGTTTTTTCTGCCAGCCTCCCAAAATGTGGAAATGCAGATGAAAAACCAGCTGGCCGCTACCTATACCGTTATTGGATATCAGTTTATAACCGGATTTTTCCAAACCTGCCCCGGCAGCTATCTCTTTTACGGAATAAAGCAGCTTGCCCAACAGTTCCCTGTCCTTCGGTCCGGCTTTTGATAAATCTTCCAAATGTTTTACGGGAATGACCAAAATATGTACCGGAGCCTTGGGGTTGATATCGCGGAAAGCGACAATCTCCCCGTCACGATAGACTTCCTTGGCCGGAATTTCTTTTTTTACTATTTTACAGAAAACGCATCCGTTCATTTTTTTGTTTTTATCAAAACGTCCACTATTTCCCTTAACGTCAAAGATGTCGGCTTGCTTTCCGGATTTTTAATTGAGCCGTTTAAGAGCATTTTTTTTGACGCATGCAAAAACCAGGTCGCTTTCGGGTCTTTAATCCTTAAGATATTGTAACATGCCGTTAAATCAGCTTTTGATGCCGGCAAGGCTTTAATCCGGACATAATCCTTCTTGGGATCCTTGCGAACAGCCACTGTATACCCCATTCTCTGGGCTATCCTGACCACCTCATCATTGATTGTCTCAGCGGCCAGACCCTTGCCCCAAATTGTTTTGAATTCAATGCCGTTTTTTTTAATCTCTCCTTCGGCCCATACTTTATTCTGAAAATTGCGGTAGATGCCGTCAAGCTGCAGCAAACCCAAATCCACAATCCTGTTATAGTCGTCACCGAATATCAGTTTCCAACCGTCAAAAATGGACACCAAACCGAAATCGTAAAAATCGGACATAGGATTCGGCAGGTAAACCTCGCGGAAATGGTCAATATCATTAACTACTTCGACCAGTCTTTCCAAAGCTATATCCCCAGTTACGACCTGTCTTGCTCTGTTGTTTTTGGCTTCCACTTTGATAAGGTATTCCAGCACTCTTTTGGCAGCGCAGGTATCTTCGTCCGTCTGGTGATGGTCCAAAAAGCCCATGCCGGTATCAACGTGCAGAATATCCTCATCGCTGTCGACGATGTCATTGTCCAAAGTTTTGCCGGCCGGGACATATTTCACTTCCGCTTCATGCCAGGCAGGTAAAAATCTTTTCAGAAGCCAAACTGAGGTGACAGCATCTACATCCGGAGCAAAGTGGGTAACGATGGTTTTCACCCGTTTATTTTATCTCAACCGGCCGTCCTGCACAAGAAAAATATCCGCTGAGTTTTGTTTTAAAGCGGGACAGGTACCCATGGACCTTTTAATGACCAGGGATTCTCTTTATAAATTTCATTCGGATTTTTGCCTAATAAAATTAAAATTGCCGTATATGAAGGCAGCAATTTAATTATATTCTCATCTCCCGCCAATTTTCTGATCCGTAAATCCCTATTGTCATAAACTTCGGTCAAGGCATCTGAATATTCATCCTGCGAAAGCCTGAATTCTCTTCTTTTGAGGTATTTAGCGGACTTTTTAGAAAAAATGTGTAAAAATTCCCTGTATTCATCATTGACCATCCTGAGATTTCTGTACCAAAACGGCAGTTTCTCCATTGTCCGGATGAGTTTTACCTCAGCTGAATAGAGATATTTCACTTCAGACATTTTTTCAATTATTTCCTCCCTGGTTGGTGTCCGATAATCATATTGAGTTAAATCAGTCATATCCGATAATACCGTCAATACGGGTAAATGATCACGCTTTTCTTTCGGTGAAAATAAATAGGTGTCGAGATTGTCTTTTCGGTCAAAAAGTTTTACCAGAAAAGGCAAATACGCCCAAATGGCAACTTCTGCTGAAACAGTTCTGATTTCGCGAAGTATGTCAGTAGCTTCATCCAATTGCCTAAATTGATCCGCAGATTCCCTGCCGAGATATTTCAATGTCCTCAATCCCCTCAGTAAATGAACTCCCTGTGATCCTAATATAGTAAGATTTAATTCTTCTTCGTTTATTTCAGGACGGGGCAAACACTTTATGACAAATTTGGCTGAATTTACGTTTTCAACAGTTAATTCCTCAAGATAAAAACTTCCGATTTGATTTTCTTTGCCTGAATCATAATCCATAACTTTATCCTCGTGAAAGTCATGTAGAATGGCCATTAATAAAAAGGCTTTGGCAGTTTCTGCGGTAAAATTCATGACATTCCCGCCTCTTTCCGAGACTTTTCTATTCTCGTCAAGAAAATCCAGACATCTTTTAACTACCCTGACTGTATGGGCAAAATACGGTTCCCTCGTCCGGCGGTAATTTCCGGTCATAGCTTTTTCTACCAGATTCATCACCGGAATCAAATCCGAAAATTTAAACATTTCGTATATCGCCTTAAATCCAATATCGGGTTTTCCTACGGCAAATGAATCATCCAATTCTTTAATTTGCTCATATACACCTGACTTCATCTCTTCATACGAATTGCAATTTAAGAAAAGGAGTCCCTTGAGGACATTTCTGTCAATTTTATTATCCTTATAGTCAGTAAATGCATCTTCAGGAATAAAATTCCCCTCCAGAAGTCCCGGATAGATACCGGGCTGTATGGTCATTGTTTTAACAAATCTGCCTAATCTGACGCTATCAATCTCACTGTTCATGGAATTAATCCCGGATTGTAGCATAATGGGTCGTTTCAGCGGAAGAATACGGGCAAAACCGTAAAGAAGAAAGTTATTTTTCAGTAAGCCTGGGCGAAGTACCAGCGGTGAAAGGCTTCTTTTTGGCAATAGATGCATTTCCCCTTCTCTTCCGGAGCATCCAAAGGCAAAACTCTGGTGGTGGCTTTGGTTTCCGCTTTTATTTTGGCTTCGCATTCCTTACTTTCACACCATAAGGATCTGATAAAACCGCGCTTTTCCGACATAATTTTTTTAAATTGCGAATAATCATCGGTCATATGAGTATTGTCTTGGGTAAATTTCCGGTGCCTGGCTAAAGCCTGTTCCTGCATTTCTTTAAGGATTATTTGTAGATGTGCGGTAATTTGATCTATGTCGACTGTTTCTTTTTCAAAATTATCCCGTCTGGCTATGGTAACTTTTTTATTTTCCATTTCCCGCTTGCCGATCTCCAGCCTCGCCGGTACGCCTTTAACCTCCCAAAAGTTAAAACGGCGGCCGACGGAAGAGTTTGTATCATTATCAACCGCAACCCTTACACCCGACTTTAAAAGTTGATCCTTTAATTTTTGAACATATATATCCAGAGATTTGTCTTCAGCTGAAATCGGCAGAATGACTGCCTGGTAAGGTGCAACATTGGGAGGCAGTGACAAACCGTTGTCATCTCCGTTGACCATAACCAAACCTCCGATTGACCTGGTGGAAAATCCCCAGCTGTTCTGCCAGGGATTCAGTTTTTTACCCTCTTTATCCAGAACGGTCCAATCCAAAGCTTTGGCAAAATTCTGGCCTAAATCATGCGATGTTCCGCCCTGTAAAGCTTTTCCGTCCGGCATGAGCAGTTCCACCGAATACGTTTTGTCTGCCCCGGCGAATTTTTCCGTCTCACTTTTTATCCCCGTAATCCCGTGCATCCCCAAAAGATCCCGGTATGTTTTGGCGTACATTTCAAGCGCCCATAGAATAAAATCATTGCTTTCGGAATGTGTCGCATGAGCGCAATGTCCTTCCTGCCAGAGAAATTCGGAAGTTCTTAAAAACAGATAGGTCCTTTTCTCCCAGCGGATTATGTTATTCCATTGGTTGATCAAAACCGGCAGATCGCGCCAGGAATGAAACCATTCTTTATACATCTGGTACATGACTGTTTCCGAGGTCGGGCGGACTATCAGTTTTTCCGATAATTTCTCGCCGCCGGCTATTGTCACTACCGCCAAGTGGGGTGAAAATCCTTCAACATGCTCTTTTTCCAGATTAAGGAATTTTTCCGGAATAAGTAAAGGGAAATAGGCATTGTCTACACCCTTCTCTTTTATCAGCCGGTCCATATAGGCCTGGATATTTTCCCAAATGGCATATCCGTATGGTCTTATTACCATGCAGCCTTTTACAGGAGCATAATCGGCCATCTCTGATTTTAAAATCACGTCCGTATACCAGTCGGAGAAATTCCCGCTTTTTTTCTTGAGTTCCTTCTTTTCAAATTTGGCCATAGTTTATTTTACTATATTTGCATAATCATTTTATCAGTTAGCCGGATTTTTCCCAGGTTGGTTGGAACTATTTGGAGAAGATGCGGACAAGGTCGTTGACGGTAACCATCAGAATCAAAAATAGCAGAATGGCCATGCCCGCCTGGTGAATATACCTTTCCCAATTGGTTTTTACCCGTCTGCCGGTTGCGCCTTCGATCAGGATAAAAAGAAGCCGTCCGCCGTCCAATGCCGGAAACGGTAGGATATTGACGATAGCCAAATTTAATGACAAAAGCCCCAGCATTTCCAGAACTGCATTTCTCCCGAATTTGATGGCCTCGCCCGTCATTTGGGCTATGCCGATCGGACCGGCGACATCTTTGGATACGGACTGGAAGGTAATAACTTTCCATAAAGTCAGAGCTATGCCCTTGACCAGTACCCATGACAACATCAAAGACTGTTGCAGTCCGGCAATCGGCGCTTCGCTGAGGCTGTATTTCTTTTCCTCAAAGGCCGAAATGACTACTCCCATGGGTCCCTGGTCTTCAGGATATTCCTTCCTGGGGGTTATGGATACCTGCATCTCCCGGCCTTCTCTTTCAATGACTATTGTCAATTCCCGACCCAGATTCTGTGAAGTTGTTTTAATCAAATCATCGCCTGTTTTAACGGTAATTTGCCGGCCGTCTACTATCATAGTTTTAATAATATCCCCCTGTTCCAAACCCGCACTTTCAGCCGGTGAATCCTCCACAATTTTTTCAATATGCACCCGGTCTGAAGGAACCATCACCCCCTGGGTAAAAATATAGGAAATAACGGTTATGGCCAGGAGAAAATTCATGACCACCCCGGCTGAGATGACGATGACTCTTTGCCATACGGGCCTGGCATAAAAAGCCCTGTTTTTGGGAATTTTTTGTTTTTTCGCGGCCGGCATATCCCCTTCTTCACCGTAGAGTTTGACGAAACCGCCGATTGGAAGCCAGTTGACGGAATATACAGTCTCGCCAATTCTGATTCCGAATATCCGCGGCGGCAGTCCGATACCGAATTCTTCAACAAAAATTCCGAATTTTTTAGCGGCCAGGAAATGCCCTAATTCATGGACCATGACCAAAACCGACAATATTAACAGAAAAACAATCAGTGTAACCAGCATGATAAGAATTTTTCAATTGTATAAAACCTCAATACATAAATCAATGATTCTCGTTTAAAGAAACAGCCAAAAACGTTATAATAGGCTGACTATGAATAGTAACGGCGGAATTGAACAGATTGAAATATATATAAGAAACTACCGTACCCTTCTCAAATCAGCCGGTTTTGTCCGGGTAGAAAAACTGATTGAAGCACATAAGGATGCTGACTCCATCCTTCATGAAAAGGCCGGTTCCGACAAAATAGATACCGCAGCTTTTATCTATTCCCTGCTGCGCCTTCCGCCGACCATGTCCATGGTTAAAAAAATCATCCTGGGACAGTCTATCCGTGTTTTTAAAAATAACCGTTTCGGACATATAGATGACTGGACGGAAGTCACAGCTCCCGGCAGGAGGCGTAAAATGTATTTTAACGGCAGGGATACACTGGCAGTTTATATCGCTTCAGTGACAGATGTTGATGATTTAATCACGTTATCGACCGCTTTCCAGATTGAATGGAACAAACTGCATGCCAAACTCGCAAAAAGCCGGGATGTTAAAAAGAGCATGGAAATTTTACTGGATCAGGAAGATATCGCCAAGATCCAGAAAATCTGGGGAGATGACTACCATAAATTCCTGACTGCGGTTAAATACCGCAAAATAGATTTTACGGTACATTTACTCTCCGGCTCATATATGGAATATGCCCGGGCTACCCAGCATTGGTGGGACCACATCGACAAATCCCTCCCTGAAATTAAGTTTTTGGACAGGCCGGTATACTTTATCTCTTCCAATACCCATTCTGTCGTTAATCTTATAACCAGGTTTGCCAAAAATTATGAAAAAGAAATAGTGGCAGATCTCTATAAAAGCGGTGATGACAATCTTATCAATCTGTGGCGGGAAAAAGAAAAAGAATCAGCGGATGTCTCCCGCGAATATTTTCTGAATTACCTTTCAAAAAAGTCGCTGCGAAAATCCGGACATCTGACTGAGCTTAAAAATTTATCTGAAAAAAAACTGGGTATTACCACCATCCGGGCAAAACATTTTCTTGATATCGATGCCCAAATAATCCCGGTTGCCCGCCTGCCCTTATCAGGGTTGCCGCAGCTTCTCAATCTGGACCTGAAAGCGCTTTCAAAAAGCAAATCCATTATCATCAATATTGATTATCCGCTGGGCTGGGCTGCTTACCAGATCCTGACGGAGATAGGTCAAAATGTAGGACAAATGCTGGGAATTTATATCATGGGCAAAGCGGCGACTTTAACCGGCCAGGTCGGAGATATACTTTTGCCAAACACAGTTTTTGACGTTCATACCAAAAACACCTATGCCATCAGCAATTGCTTCCGGGCCGCAGACTTTAAGAACATCTACAGTTCAGGGCTTATTCTGGAAAATCAAAAAACCGTAACTACCAAAGGCACCTATTTGGAATCAGCCAAAATGATCGAAAACTGGTTTCGGCAAGGCTATACCGATATAGAGATGGAGGGAGGACCGTATCTTAACGCCGCATATGAATTCATCTACTATAACCGCTATGAGGAAAATGAATTCATCAACCTCTCCCCCACACCCTTTGAACTGGGCATAGCCCATTATGCTTCGGACACACCCTATTCGAAAGCCAAAAATTTGGGCGTCAGAAATCTTTCATATGAAGGTGTGGAATCTACCTATGCGGTTTCCCAGGCAATCCTGAAAAAAATCGTCGAGCGGGAAATGACACTGTTAAAATAAGTCGGAGCGAAAAATCAACTTTTCTTTGAAGATTTGCGGACAAGCTTGACGGTATAGACTATTTCCATCACATTCCCCTTATCATCGGTAATTTCGTTGACTCCGGACAGTCTCTGATATTCGCGAACATATTCATTCAAGGCTTCCTGCAATTCCTTGACGGAAATTTTCATCTCCTTTACTTTGTTGTTTAAATCGGCAACATCAGTCCTTTTCAGAAGTTCGCTTCTGGTGGCGCTTTTGACTTTAACCGCTTCTTTGGCTTTCTTATCGTGTTCCTGATAGGTCGGATCGTTAAGAAAAATGTCATCCAGCATTTCCCGGTGCTTTTTAAGCTTATCTTTTGTCTGCTCTATTTGCGTCAGGTGGTTTTTGACCAGTTGCTCCAGATTGAGCATGACCGAAGCATCCTGGCCGGGTATTTCATCAGGTGATACGCTTTCCGGCAAATCGGGATTGTCAGTATTATCCGTCATAATTAAACCTGCTGCAGTTCCTCTTCTTTTTTATGCCGCATAGCTTCGATTTCCTCCATCATATTGTCAGTCAGATCCTGAATTTCTTTTTCGAGCCTTTTTTTATCATCTTCGGATAATTCTTTAGCTTCAAAACTTCTTTTGATATTGGACATGACGTCATGCCTGACCTGCCTGACTAAAACCCGGCCGCCTTCGATTTTAGTTCCCGCCAATTTAATAAACTCAACCCGCCTGTCAGATGTCAATGCCGGTATATTAATTCTGAGAATATTGCCGTCGGGAGCGGCAGTAAATCCTAAATTGGCACTGTTAATGCCTTTTTCGATATCTCTAATAACTGACGGATCAAACGGTGCTATAAGAACCGTCCGCGGACCTTCTGTTGTTATGGTCGCCATTTCCCGCAGTTTAAGATTCTGCGTCCCCTCATAGGCTGAAATAACCACATTTTCAACCAGGGCGGGCGTTGCCCTGCCTGTCCTGATCGTGCCCAAATCATCGGCCAAAACCTGGAGGGCTTTCTGCATCCGGGCTCTTGTTTCAGTAATTAACGGCTCTTCCATACGCATTAAAGGATAACAGGAAGTATTTTTTTTGACAAGAAGATTATAGAGGCTTAACTAAAAATAAAGTAGCCGGGTTATGATGTACTATACATTGATCTTTTTCCGGCGGCGATTCACCCGGTTGCAGATCAAAAATTACCTCATAAGAATGACGGGCTGCCCCGGTAATACAAAAATATGAAGCCAATACCCGGACTGTAAAAATAACGTAATATTCATGTTATTGAACGGTAATCATTCTCCTCTTGATAACGTGAGATCTGGCTGCAGATGGAAATAAATCACGAACTTTAGTTTTACCGGTGATTCTTTTATTTTTATAACTTACGGGATTATCAATCAAAATATCCGCTTTTAAATTTAATAGATCTTTTAATTCTGAAAATGTCTGCTCCCCATCAACAAAATAAAGTGAACCGTCGTAAAATACTGGAGATATCAATCTGGACAGAGAAGAAGGCATATTTGGTTCGTAGAAAAAACCTATTAGTGCATTTAAATGAATCCTCCATCCTTCTTTATCCCTGAGTTTATTATGAAATAACCCCTTATATTCGGGTATTTCCGTATAATTTACATCCGATCTTTCCTTAAAGTAATCAGTCATATAAGGCTCATTGCTCTCCATTCTAAATAAAAATCCTTCATTGTTTCCTAATTTTAAAACTCCGTCAATTCTATATCGTCCCATTAGTTTTCTGTAATATATGCTGTCCTGGTAATTTTTTATTTTTAAACCGGCTATAGACTCACCTGCAGCAACCTCCTGATTCTGTAATAATAACCTTATAGTGGTATAGTTTTGCTTTATGTCGCCCTCTAAAATCGTAAAAGCCTCGTTTTCAAAAGATACTATAAATTCTGGTTTTGGCAGGGTTGATCCGTCAAATTTCCCCAATTCATATTCACTGTTTACGACCGGAAAACCTATTGATGAAATAAATTCTGCTGTCCCGGGTATAATGCCTTTTTTCTTAAGTGTTTCAATAAACTGATTTCCAAATTCCTCCATCTTAAGCATTTTATCCATTAATTCACTATGGGGAAGTAACTCATATTCCAATTCCGGCGCATATGCCGTGGTAGTATCAGCAACATTACCTAATAAGGTAACTAAATCTGATCTCATAGAATACCAACCAAACCATTCTGCTAAACTAGCGGCCAGACGGCCCCGCAGTACTTTGGAAGATTTTACCCAATCCGGTGTCTGAAAGTTATGCCAGATGTCCGTAATCTTTAATAACAGTATTTGAAGATGTTCCGGAGACCTCAGTGCGCTGTCAAATAAATGATTCAAGTTAAAGACAACCTCATAAACCGACTCTAATTCTACGTCCGGAACATCCATTAAGACTTTTCTGCCTTTTATCCGACCGTTAACAACATAGGCTTTAATCATCTTAAAAATTGATGTTGCCTTTATTTTTTCTCTGATATCCCTCCCTTCTTCGCTATACCTATCAGGAATTTTTCTCTCTGTTACCCCTTTTATCAGATCAACTATTAAATCAGCTTTACCGGTCGTTTCAAAAGAATCACGAATTAAATCGAACCATTTTTCTCCTTTTACCTGAAATTCACCCCCGTTTTCTACAAATACCATTTCCACATCCTCAGGAATATCATGCATTAAAATGGCGGCTACAGCTTCCCAGCGGAAGGGCTTATCATCACGGCCGTCCCCGTCAAGCAGTTTGTCTGCCATTTCCAATGAATGGAAAAGCGTTGGAACTTTTTTCCCTTCCGGTGTTGGAGATTTTCGGTAATGTTTTAAAGAATCCCAATTATACTGATAACTTATAACTGCCAATTTCAATGCGTGTTCGATATAGCTTGCTTCCTGCCCGCCATATAAAGCATTTACTCTTTTTGCAAAAGTATCTACTTTGTCTTTTATCTCCAAATTATTTTCCAAAAAGTCTGTATAAAATTGATCTAGACTGGCAGTGGCAAATTCAAAATTATGGCTTAGTTTTAATATCAATTGATTCCTGGCTTCATTTTCCATATAAGACCTTCGGATTCGCGTGATTATACAACTTTTAATTTGCACAGGGAAAATCTATACTTAAACCACATGGCAGCCGAATCTAAAGTCGTCCTGGAAATTAAATCATCCAAAACAGGCGAAGAGTCTCCGGAGATGATGACCCAGGTCTTTTCCTCACTTTTTCCGGGCGGGCATATCCCCCACTGGAAAAGGCTCTGGATAAAAGTCAGGACTCTCTCTTTTGAAATTGCTTCCTATAATCAAAGTGTTCATTTTTATTCCGTCATACCGAAGTCATTCCAGACTTTTCTGGAAAGCCAGATAACCAGCCAGTATCCCAAAATCCTCATCAGCAAAGTACCCGATTATCTGTCAAACATCATCAAAAGCAAGTATCTGGCCATCGGCAATCTGATGCTTGCCAGCTATTTCTATTACCCGATCCGCACCTATAAAGATTTCAAGGAGCTCGATCCCCTCTCTTCCATAATCGGCGTCTTTTCCAAATTTTCCAAAGATGAATCGGGGCTGATCCAGATCGTTATCGAACCGCCGCATTTCAACTGGCAGAGGATGGTGGCATCGATGCTGCAAAAAGGCATGCCTGATCCGAGCCCCCGGGCGCCCGACAAAACCCGGCCGTTTCCGCTGGCCCGACTGATCGAAGAAAAAGTCAACCATACCGGCTACCGCACTTATATCAGGATACTGATCGGAGCCCCCACCCGACAACAGGCTTATGCCCAGATGTACAATCTGGCCGGGGCTTTCGGCGCCTTTGCCCTGGGGGAAGGCAACCGCTTTATTCTCAAGCGCCCACGCTGGTTTTTCAAGGATATAACCTACCAAAAAATATTAAAAAGGGAGAAAAGCCATTTTCCCCGCCACCAGATTTTAAATACTATGGAGCTGGCTACCCTTTGGCACCCGCCTACCATTCTTCTGGCCGGCATCAAAAATATTTCCTGGGGCAGATCATTGGCCGGCGAGCCGCCGCCCAATCTGCCTGTCGCCACCGACCTGTCCGATGAGGAAAAGCAGGAAATTAATTTTTTTGCCAAAGCCGAGTACAAAAACACCCTGACCACTTTCGGCGTCAAAAAGTATGACCGCCGGAAACACATGTATATAATCGGAAAAACCGGCACAGGCAAATCAACTTTGATCGCCAACATGGCCATCAATGACATGCGCAACCGGGAAGGAGTCTGCGTCATCGATCCGCACGGGGACCTGTCGGAAATTTTACTGGATTATGTACCTTCCTACCGCCTGAATGATGTGGTCTACCTCGAGCCTTATGACCAGGAACAGCCTTTCTGGATGAATCCCCTGGAAGTTAAAAATCCCGTGCATAAAGAACTTATATCTTCCGGGATTGTCTCCATTTTTTCCAAACTCTATTCCTATTCCTGGGGGCCGAGGCTTGAATATATCCTGAGAAACGTCATTTTGACTCTTCTGGAATACCCCAATTCCACTCTGGTCATGGTGCCGGACCTTCTGGCCGATGCGAATTTCCGCGCCCGGGTCCTTAATAAAGTCCAGGACAAAATACTGCAGAATTTCTGGAGGAATGAATACGACAAAATGCATCCCCGCCTGAAAAGCGAGGCCATCGCCCCCATCCAGAACAAAGTCGGCCAGTTTGTCATGTCGCCGACAATCAGGCAGATCCTCGAGCATCCGACCTCAACCATCGACCTGGAAGACATCATGAACAACCGGAAAATACTGATCCTCAATCTGTCCCAGGGAAAACTGGGAGAGGACAATGCCGCACTTCTCGGCGCCATGTTCATCACCAAAATCCAGCTGGCAGCCATGAACCGGGTCAATGTGCCCGAAGCTGAACGCAAGGATTTCTATATGTATGTCGACGAGTTCCAGAATTTTGCTACAACCTCATTTATAAAAATCCTGTCAGAGGCGCGGAAATACCGGCTCAATCTCGTTTTAGCCAACCAGTATGTCGGCCAGGTCGAGGAAGACGTCCAGAAGGCAATTTTCGGCAATGCCGGCACACTGATCTCCTTTATCATCGGCGCCCAGGATGCGCACCACCTGGCCAGGGAATTCGGCCAGTGGTACAAAGAAGAAGATTTGGTCAACCTGGGCACTTTCCAGATAATAATCAAGCTGGCCATCGACAACCTGACATCCCTGCCCTTCCATGCCGTCACTTTGCCTTTGCCCAAATCCATTAACCAGAACAGGGAAAAAGTGATGCGCCTTTCCAAAGAACGCTACACCAAAAAGGCCAAAAGTAAGGATGAAAAAATGGTCACTACCCCCTAGGTTGCGTATCTGCGCTACCTCCCAGGTTGATTTATTTTTCGCCGAGTTTGAAGCGGGTGAAACGGGCAATGGTAATGTTTTCTCCAAGTTTACCGATTACCGCCTTTACCAAATCCTCAATTTTTATTTTCGGGTCACGGATATATTCCTGCTTTAGAAGTGTCTTTACGTCTTTTGGTTCCATGCTGGAAATTTGCAGACACAATTCGTGTGAAAGTCTCTTAAAATCATCGGTCCTGGCCACAAAATCCGTCTCGCAAAGAAGTTCCAGAAGAACCCCGACCTTGCCTCCGGCATGGATATAGGAATCGATGTGCCCGGCTTTGGTTTCGCGGTCAACCTTTTTTTCAGACCGTTCTATCCCCCATTTGGTCAGAAGCGCCTCGGCTTTTTTAAAATCTCCTTTGGTTTCTTCAAGGGCTTTGCGGCATTCCATGACTCCTCCGCCGGTCTTTTCCCGCAGTTTTTTGATGTCGTCAATTGAAACAGGTATTATTTGGCTCCCTTCTTTACGGCAGCTTTTTTTACCGGTTTTTTCGCCTTCTTTATTTTGGCTGGAGGTTCTTTTTTAAGCTCTTTTTTTTCAGGTTTGGCTTTTATATCCTCTTTCGGTTTTACCTCCTCTACCACTGCTTTTTTTTCTTCCGCATTAAGCTCCTTTTCCGGCTCTTTGACTCCGGCTTTTTTAGCTTCCGCTTTCTGACTCAATTTCCTGCCCTCATCGTATGCTTCAACCAGATAATTAACCAGAAACTGGATCGAGCCTACGGCATCGTCATTGGCCGGAACCGGGTAGTCGACCAGGGTCGGATTGGCATTGGTGTCAACGATAGCCACCACATCGACCTTGCGCCTGGTTGCTTCCCTTAGAGCGGCCACTTCCTTGTTGATGTCGACGATAAAAACAGCGTCGGGAACGCGGGTCAGGCTTTCGACTCCGCTGTAAACTGATTCCACCTGGCGTAGGAGTTTGCCCAACTTGACCACCTCATGCTTCGGATACTGGTCCCAGACTTTTGAATCCCTGTCTTTGCGCCAGTTATTCATCTTGTCGATGTTTTTTTTCACCTCTTCCCAATTGGTGATGAAGCCGCCGATCCAACGGTTGGTCATAAAGGGAAGGCCGACCCTTTTGGCCGCTTCGGAGACAACTCCCTTTGCCTGTCTTTTTGAGCCGACCAAAAGTAAAATTTTGCCTGATTTGCCCAGTTCATAGACAAACTCGGCTGCCTTCTGCAATCCCTGTTTGGTTTTGACCAGATCGATAATATGGACGCCTTCACGCGGCTGATAGATAAATACAGATGCCTTCGGGTGCCAGCGGGTGACTTTGTGCCCGAAATGGCAGCCTGCTTCCAGGAGTTCTGTCAAAGATATTTCTTTCATGATAAATCCTCCACGGCTATTTTTAATAAAAAAACGACAGAGATAAACTCTGCCGTAAAATTTAAGTTCATCTCCTTTATCTGAAAACCGGAGTCCCGACTAAGTCGGGACAGGAGCTTCCCGGTTTCTGAAAGTAAAGATTATCTTACCAGATTACCTAATATACCGCAACTGTCCCAGCATTAATTTGCTTGGATAGATTTTCCGGCGGAAAGGATCAAGCATCAAACCAAAAGCTTCCAGTGTAGTCACCCCTAAAAGCGACTCGTCCTGTTTTTCTCCCAAAACAACCGGTACGTACAACTCCCGGTCCCCATACCTGATCACCGCTGATCCAACCGGTCTTTTTACCGTATTGCCGTCGGCCAACACAAACTCTTGTTCAAAAGACGGCTTGAGATTAAGTTTCTTAACAAAATTCTCGGTCAATACGGTATAATGAGCACCCGAATCAACCATAAAATCACCTTCCATTTTAAGCCTCAGATTCTGCGGATTCTTAATTATTAATTTTACTTTTGTAATTCCCATCAACAGACATTATATCACGAAATTTGACGTAAATTTCTGATCAACCCTACTCTACTTTTATTAAAAAAACGACAGAGGTATACTCTGCCGCAAAATCAAGTTCATCTCCTTTATCTGAAAACCGGAGTCCCGACTAAGTCGGGACAGGAGCTTCCCGGTTTCTGAAAGTAGAGATTATCTTACCAAAAACTCTGTGACTTGGCAACTTTCATATCTAACTTATATCACCGTATTGTTCTGTCGCACCCGCTTGAGTAATTCTTTCCAATTCTCCTTTTTCCCTTATTTCAGGGATAGTTTTTGCATCAATATAGCTCATGCCCGATCTGACACCACCTTCAATAAATTTAAAGACATCAGTTGCAGGTCCGCGGAAAGGTATTTCTTTTTCCCTTCCTTCGGGAGCAGGCTCTTCATCCTCTGCATCCTGATCAGAAAAACGATCTTCATACAGTCCGATTGTTTGAACAGGTTGTTGTGCGTATTTAGCCCTCTTTCTAGCTTCCCTTGATGCCATTCCTACGTATCTTTTATATTTTTTATTGCCTCTTTTTATTATTATACCCGGGGTTTCTTCCGTACCCGCGAACATTCCTCCAAACATGCCGATATCAGCTCCGGCAACCAGCGCTTTAACCAGATCCCCCGGGTTCCGCATTCCCCCATCGGCAATAACTGCAATATTTTTACCAACAGCCACGGCCGCAACACTGGCTATAGCTGATAACTGAGCCCTTCCCACACCTGCAACAACTCTGGTATCACAAGCCCAACCAGGCCCTATTCCTACCTTTAATCCATCAGCTCCCTCCCCGATTAATGCCTCTGCCGCTTCACCGGTAGCGATATTACCGGCAATAACAGGGACATTAATATATTTATCTTTGGTTAATCTTTTAAGCATTTTCATCATGTTTTCACTGTCACCGTGCGCGATATCGATGATAAGAAAATCAACGCCCGCATCCACCAATTTATAAGCCCTTTCAGTTTCAGCATCTGCGTCTTTTACTCCGACAGCTGCCCCAACAATTAACTTACCTTTTTTGTCCCTGGAAGCGCTCGGGTATTTCTTTGCCAATTCAAAATCTTTTCTGGTATATACTCCCACGACTTTTCCGTCAGCAGACAAAACCGGCACTTTCTGTTTTCTATACACTTTCATCACATTTTCAGCCTCTTCAGGAGTTGTACCTTCCGGAACTGTAACCAACTGATCACGGGGTGTCATTATATTAAATGCCTGGGTATGATGGTCATCGGTACTTTCCAAATCCCTGTCAGTCACAATTCCTAAAAGGTTATTTTCCAAATCCTGAACCAAAAAATATCCGGTTTTATGATCTTTCTGCAATTTCCTCATATCTTTTATGGTTGCTTCTGGATAAACGGAAAAAGGTCGGTCCTGAAAAGTACGCGTCCTGTCCTTTACCAGCTTAACCTGTCTCGCCTGTTCATCTGATGTTAAATAGCGGTGTATCACTCCCACTCCTCCCAACAATGCCACTCTTTCAGCCATCCGCCACTCCGTAATCGTATCCATATTTGATGTCATGATAGGAGAATTCACATAAACATCTACGGCAATATGTGAAAGTAAACTGATGCTTCCGTCCTTTCTTGAAGGAATTGTTGAATGTGCGGGCAAAATAAGAGTATCCTCAAAGGTTAAACCGACCGGAGGCAGACCGGTTTCATGCTGATTCCGAAGATATTCGTCATGGCGTTTATAAAAAGGTTTAACTGCCTCTTGAGGCATATTATTTAATGATTTAAGTAATCTATTAAACTTTTAATACGAAAGTATAAACAATCAGATCTTTAATGGCAAAAAATCTTCCGTTAATTTATTTCAGGCCAGCGTTTTTGAGCATAGGCTGAAATATACCCCGCATAAAGCTGAACCAACTGATTTTCAGGAAGCAGATCCCTGTCGAAATTATCACTAACTTTATCTACGTTTAAACCATCCGGATTAAATACCCACAAACCGTCCAATCCGGAAAATGCCCTGAAGCTCAGAATGTCTAGCCCGGCTTGCTGAAGGTTTCTTAATTGTTTTTCTGTGATCAAATACTTTTCCTGATCTCGGGCAAGTAAATCCATGACAGTCTTTCCGCTAACTTTCGTATCCAATAAAGGAATTCCTTCCCATCGCCCGCCGATGATCCAGTTGTCCGGATTAATGTAATGAGTTTGAAACATCAGTTGTCCTTGAATTGCTGCTTTCTTTCTGTCCCAATCCGAAGAATCAGGATCCTTCCAAACTTTAGTTGAAAGTGTAATAACCGCATCAGCAAAAGGCGGATTTTTAATTGAAAAAGGGGCAGAAATTATATCTACTTCCCATAACAATTCTGCCAAATCCTTCCAGACTTTGACCGTCTCTTCTTGCGATAATAAACCTTTTCTGGCTAATCTCATTTTATCCTCGAAAGCTTCAACGTCCTGAAAAATATCGTGATTTATTTTTAACCCATTTCTTGCTACTTTTACTTTTGCTCTTTCAATACCTAATTCAATTAAAGTTACGCAGGTGTCAAAGATATCATCCGGGAAAAAAACGACTTTCTCAGGATCCAACAATTCAGGAGCAAGTTTTTCCGCTTTGGCGTGTCCTGTTTCAGTACCCAGTGATCCTGATATATCCGCAGGTTGAAGAACTTCCTGAGGTATTTGTTCCCGCTCCATGGCCCTCATGATAGCCAGTGACCCCCATATAGGAAAAGCCATGACCACTTTTCGTCCCTGTTCTTCAACGTCTTCCCGGGCTGTTTTAAGAGTGCGTATGAAATTTTTCTGCACCTGCTTCATTTTTTCAGAATCATGCAGTCTGACCAGTTCTCGGAATTCTCCCTTCCCCACCTGGTCCTTTATATCCGGAAAAACTGAGGCATTCTGATTTATTGTTTCATCAATAGCTTGGGAAATAACGAACAAGTCATACAAAAATACCGGGTCAAATGCGACTTGATCATCTTTTAAAACCAAACGGGTCCTGAATTCATCCGACGAAAACAGAAACGGATTAATAGTTGCCACTTCAGGTCGGGTGAAAATTATTCCTTCCGGAGGCAATCCTATAGCTTTCTCTAAATTAAAAGAAGTTAATTCAACCTGCATAATTGCTATTACTTCTAGCCTATAAAATAACCTATGTCAATTAATTTTTTATTCACTCTACCCACCGTTCCCTTTGCAACCTGAATGTCCGCCGGAAATAATTTCTGATTTTAGTTCCGCTCCAAAAAATTTCCCGGCTTCAGTTGGTTGATAAATTATTCTGGTCGCCGCAAGTTGCGCATCCGGTTGGCCGCATGATCCACATGGAGCAACTACACCCCCTGGAATTTCACTTCCGTAAATTTTATATAAAGATGAAGGAAATTCACTCGTATTAGGCATATTTATCCTATGATGACCGGAGTCATAATGGCGGGATAATTATATTCCTGCGGTTCAGGAGTCCATATTCCTCCATCAATTTTGGGCCCACCGGGTATCTGCCCCAATCCCCAAGTAATCGGAAATTCCTGGATTACAGCATAAGCAGGAATTTCAAAATCTTCATAATTTAACACCTTACCAACTACCTTTCTTAATGCCCTAACCGTACCCCCACGACTGATAACATCATCAGCTATGACTGCATTTATTTTTCTTCCCTGATTTATAAATTCTTTCTGCATTTGTTGTATCTCTAAAGTCTGAACTTTACTTAAAGCCATATATTTCTTATATGGAGGAGTAATAGTTTCAAAATCTATCGGTTTTTCATCTGTTTCATCAAAATCAGAAAGCAGTCCCCTTTTTATTACAAATAACTTTATCTTTTTACCGGATATCTCACCCGCAATTTTTACTGTTTCTATTATCATAGGTACGGATTTTTTTGATTTTGGAGTAAAAACAACATCTGCTCCTGAATTAACTAATCCGATGGCCAACTCCCTTGCACCAGCCAACATTAAATCATGATTAACTGCCGGTCTGGGATCAAAAAAGGGAATTAAAGTATGACCTTCCCCCTTTTTTGCCACATCAATATAAGGCAATATAAAATCGTGATTTCCGATAATTACTTCTAAACCGTGAAGTGGTAAATTATTTTTATCAGGAGAAACAACATTTAATTCTATTCTTGGAGTAAGTGTCTCTGCGATAACAGTCATATATAAAGTTTAAGGTGAAATTAAAACAAGCAGGAAAGATAAACTAAGATATAATAGAAAACGTGAGAACGGAAGTCAATAATTCAAAATCTACGGAAGTTTTCATGTAATGCGGGTGCCTGAATAGCTCACGCCCGACCTTAAACCTCCAATCAAAATATCAATTACTTTTGTCAATCCATAACATCTGGATGCAACAGGATCAAAACATGTCTCTGCTGATTACCCTGATCGCCTAATCCGTTCTTTCCAATCATACAAGACTATTGACGTAACAATCATAAAAGTTTATATATAGTTCTAATTCTGCCCCCTATATTTCATAACGCTTAAAATTTAACAGGAGATATATTTTATGCCGGTAAATCCAGATCGACTGCCAGGACAAGGAAAATTAGATGTCATTGTAGGTACTCAATGGGGTGATGAGGGTAAAGGAAGAATGGTAGATCTACTTTCACAAAACGCCGATTGGGTAGCAAGATACGGGGGCGGTGATAATGCCGGCCATACTGTCACTGTCGGAAAAGAAATATTTAAATTGCATTTAACTCCATCTGCTATTGTCAGACCGGAATTGGCTGTCATGATCGGAAGAGGAGTGGTTGTAAATCCAACTACCTTACTTGATGAATTGAATATGCTACATAATAGAAATATTGACGTGGACCCTGACAGGTACTTAATTGATAACCATACCAGAATCATTACAAAGGACATGTTAATGGAAGATGCCCTTAAAGAAGCCGTGCAGGGAGGAAAAATTGGAACAACATTAAGGGGCATCGGACCTGCTTATACCCAAAGAACATCCCGCCGAGGGCCGGAAATGGGTTGGTTTGAAAATGCAAATTTCGATACTGACCTAAAAAATTATTTTGAAGAGAGAATCCCATTAATTAGAGCGATGGCTCAACACCCCGGAGTTGCTGAGACTATTGAAATATTGACTGATAAAGCTTCATCACAAAATCTAAGTGCGTCTGAACAAAGATATCTGAATTTATTACAGGCAGCAACTTCAGACGAGCCATTGGATATAAAAAAAGAAACTGAAACCCTAAGAAAACAATTGGGGCAAATTAAACCATATATGGGTGATACTATTACGAGAGCTCATAATCTACTAAATCATGGAAAGGATGGACTTGGAGAAGGTGCTCAAGGCCATCTACTTGATTTAACAGGGGGTACATATCCTTTTGTAACCTCGAGTCACCCAGGTCCGATCGGTATGGAAGAATCGTTTAATATTCCTTCTTCCAGATTTGACCGAGTAATCGGAGTAACCAAAGCTTTCCAGACAAGAGTCGGTGGAGGGCCTTTTCCGACAGAATTATCGGACGAAATTGCCTGGAAACTCCGCGGAACTGGTGCTAATCCCTGGGATGAATATGGGACAACTACCGGCCGGCCAAGAAGAGTAGGCTGGCTTGACGGAGTATTGCTTAAGTACGCAGCAAAATCGTCTGGAATGACTGAAATAGCAGTCACAAAGCTAGATATTTTATCGGGACTGGAACCGCAAATATGCGTGGCTTATAAAATTGACGGTCAATGGGTTGAAACCATTCACAGGGTTGATGATACAAAATATTGGGAACCGGAAGATCTGAAATACGAAACATTACCGGGATGGGAAGAAATTCAACCCGGAATCAAAGACTGGGAACAGTTGCCTGAAAACGCGCAGAATTATTTGGACCGTATCAGTGAAATTGCTGAAGTCCCAGTTACCTTCACTTCTTTTAGTCCTGAAAGAGAAGGCGTCGTTTTTCGAAACCAGTAAAGCGTTAGGCAGGACCATTTCTTCTTAATCTTTCAGCTTTTTCAACTTGCGGTCAAAAGTAAGGAGCTCTTTTCCCGTCAATTTGGCTTCACAGAAGAATAAAATATCAACAAGGTCAAAATTTACCTGTCTATATAATGGGATAGCTTTTATCAATAATTCTCTCTTCTCAAAGTTTAAATATGGAATTGAAATTAGGGTAAATAATTTTTCTACGACTTCCGTTTTGGAAAATCTATATAGCTTGCTTAAATTAAAATCCAATTCAATTATTGCCAAATAAGGAATGGTTATTTCAGTTTCGCCAAGTTTTGCCTGTATAAAATACTGTCTGACGATTTTTGTTTGTTGAGGTACATCTGATAGCAGAAATCTTAGAAGATAGTTCGTGTCTATCAAATATTGCTTCATTTACTAATTCTCGAACTTCTGCTAGCCAAATACTCGACGAATGCCTTCCTGGCTTTTTTAAAAGGAATTTTTTTATCAGTCTTAAAGATCCCTTCAAACTCCAAGATATCCTTTACCGGTTCAACCAAAATTCCATTTTCAGTATAGGAAACAATCGCTTTTTTATTTTTCCCGAAATTAAATTTGCGTCTGAGTTTTGCGGGTATGGTAATTTGTCCCTGGGAAGTAATGGTAACGTAGTGAATCATTTACATTAAATTTTAACATTTACATTAAATATGTCAAGAATATATAATAATAAAAAATTACATTAATTCCACGTCATGGGGCAGGCTTTCCTGGCGGCCGGCGGGAGTTATGCGGATAAACTCGGCTTTCTTCCAGAATTCCCTGATATTTCTGGCGCCGGAATAGCTCATGCCCGACCTTAAACCTCCGATCAAATGGGAGACAACCTCTTCGACTTCCCCCCTGAAAGGCACGAAGGCTTCGACCCCTTCGGCCACATACTCATGCAGTTCTTCCATTTCCATCCTCTCTGTATTGGCACCGACCGAGGCCATGCCGCGGGATATTTTATATTTCTTGCCCTGACGGTTGACCGTCATGCCCGGACTTTCCGTCGTGCCGGCAAAAAGACCGCCGATCATGACAGTCGAGGCTCCGGCTCCGATGGCTTTTGACAGATCAGACGGAATGCGGATGCCGCCGTCGGCGATTATCGGAATTTTCAAAGGACGTGCCACTTTGCTGCAATCCATAACAGCCGTAAGTTGCGGTATGCCTGCCCCGGCAATAATCCTGGTGGTGCACATCGATCCGGGACCAATGCCGACTTTTATACAGTCAGCCCCGGCTTTAATTAAGTCGCGGGTGCCCTCGGCTGTTGCCACATTGCCGGCGACTACCGGGATTTTGGGGAAATTTTTTTTCAATTTAGCCAGGATTTCAAGGGCGGAATCAGCATGAGCGTGGGCGATATCCAAGACCAAAGCATCGCAACCGGCGCTAATCGCTGCCTTTGCCCGGTCAAGGGCATCGGGTTTGACCCCGACGGCAGCACCAACCGCCAGTTTACCGTTCTTGCCAACCGTCGCCCGCAAATTTTTATCGCTGACTTTCGCTTTTTTCACTTTGGCTATCTGGTTGGCCTGCTCGTTTACGGTTAAAAAACGGTGGATAAAGCCTATGCCCCCCAATGTTGCCATGGAGACCGCCATCTGCACTTCCGTCACCGTGTCCATGTTGGCGGAGACAACGGGAATTTTCAATTCTATTTCCCTTGTCAGAAAAGTGGAAGTATCAACGTCTTTGCGCGACCTTAAAGAAGAACGTTTGGGCACCAAAAGAACATCATCATAAGTTAATGCCAGTCTGATTGTTCTGATCATCGATTTATTAAGGCGGACCTGGATGGCCCGGTTGATATGTATTTGACCGGAACTTGAACAAAACTTTCAATAAATTCTATGTATTTTTTCGCTTCAGTTGGCAGGTTTTTGTATGAAGTAATATTATCAAGGGACTTCCCCCATCCTTTAAAAGTCCGGTAAACGGGTTTGGCTTTTTTCAAATCCAAACCCGAAATGCCCTGATTTTTGCCGTTGCCGCGGTAACCGACTGACACTTTTATGGTTTTAAAATCCGAGAGAACATCAAGTTTGGTCAAGGCAATTCCGGTAAAACCCCCGACTCTCGCGGCAAACCTGACCAGAGCGGCGTCAAACCAACCGCATCGCCGCGGGCGTCCCGTGGTTGAACCGTACTCATCCCCTATTTTTCTTAATTTCTCGCCGATGCCGTTTGCCTGTTCGGTAGGCAGCGGCCCTTCACCGACTCTTGTCGAATAGGCTTTGACAATGCCGATGACTGAGCTTTTACCGGAAATATCCGGCAGGACTGAAGAAGCTGTCACAAAAGGGTACGTCCCCCAATCATTGTCAAGCAGAATTCCGTGGGCACCTTCATAAAGAATACGCTTGCCTTTTCCGGCTGCCTCCGCAAGAACGAAATACGGTTCAGTGACGTATTTTTTCAGGGCGCGGGCATAAAGGGTATATTCCTTCAATATTTTGGAAAAAGAAAGAGGTTTGCCGCCGAGAGCTTTGATGATTTTGTTCTTGATAGGCAGATAGAGGGCAATTTTTTCCTTAAAAACAGCTGGCGAAACCAGATCTTCCAGGCGAATACCCATGTAACTTACTTTGTCGGCATAAACAGGCCCTATCCCCCGGCCGGTCGTACCGGTCTTATTTTTTCCCTTATTTTTTTCATAAAGGGAATCAAGCAAACGGTGGTAAGGCATAATAATGTGGGCGCGGGGTGAAATGAAAAGCCTATTTTCCAGGGAAACGCCAGATTTTTCCAAAGTCTTAATTTCTTTGATAAGTGTCAGCGGATCGATGACTACTCCGTGAGTAATAACCAGTTTAGTACCCGGGTAAAAGACGCCGCACGGAATAAGATGCATTTTGAAAGTACCGAGGCTGTTTACGACCGTATGTCCGGCATTATTTCCGCCGTGAAACCTGACGATAAAATCCGATTTGGCCGACAGGAAATCTACGATCTTGCCTTTGCCCTCATCACCCCATTGCGAGCCTATCACGACCGTGGTTTTAGATAAATTCATCTGCCAAAAAAAATCCCCCCCGGATTCTCTGGGGGGCAATTCCCTTTTATATTTTTTACTGATATGTACCGGCTTTGTCAAGAGCGGAATATCAAAATCTCATCGAATTCTTATATTTTGCATATATTTGTCTGATTTAATACCGCCTATGGTTTTAAAAGAAACAGCTATTTTCAGCGTGGAGAATCAATGGCACTTTGATTTTCCCGGCAGACCGCCGGCTGGAATTGATATTTCCCTGACCGGTGCTCCAGCGGATATCGAAATTCTTTATATCGATATATTCGTACCAATTCTATATGAACCGAAAGCCTACTTACCACCTGCCGGAAGCACCTCCGCCGCCGGATGAACCGCCGCCGAAACCTCCGAAAGAACCGCCGCCTCCCCCGCCAGACCTGAACCCTCCGCCTGAAGACCAGAAATTGGTCGGCAGGCCTTTGCTTTTGCGGACTTTATAATTTTTCGAAAGGATAAAATCCAGAAACAGTCCGAACAAACCGGCGAAAAGGCCGAAAAAAACCGCCGCTGCCAGGGATGAAATAATAAGTCCCGCAAGTATTCCTATCAATCCGCCGATCGCGCCTCCCGGCCAAATTTCTTTGGTCCGGCCGAGGAAACTGGCCAGATAAGTACCCAGAAAATAAATTCCCAGCATGATACCGATCACCGGCAGTCCGTCATCATCTTTCGCAGGCTCCTCCTTCGGGGCTATATCCTTGTCGGATATGTACTTCATAGACCGATCCACTGCTTTTCCCGTACCCTCTTCGTATTTCTCCGTTTTGAATGAAGGGACCATGTCATTTCTGATAATGTCACCTGCCCGGCCGTCGGTTATATAAGGCTCCAATCCGTAACCCACTTCAAACTTGACTTCCCTGTCTTTTTCGGAAATCAGGAGAAGCAGGCCGTTATCTTCTTTGGCCTTGCCGATTTTCCATTTCTCAAAAAGTTTTACGGCATAATTTTCAACCGGTTCTCCTTCCAGGCTTTCAACTGTGACCACGGCAATTTCCACTCCGGAAGCCTGTTCAAAATCATCTAACCTTTTCTCAAGTTCAGTTTCAAATACGCTGCCGTAAATATCGGCAAAATCATTGACGTAGCCTGTCGGATCGGGATAATTGACCGCAAAAATTATTCCTGCTGAAAGCAGAAAAAACAAACATGCACTGATTGCACCCCAGAACCGGGACATTTTATAACTCAACCTCCGGCGGTGTTTCCGCGCCGGTGGCGGCTTGGAAATACGGCCTCTCATGGAAACCGAAAAGTCCGGCAATGAGGGCTGTCGGCATCCTTTTAACGCTCACATTATAATCCCTGACCATTTCATTGAAGCGGCCGCGCTCGACGCTGATCCGGTTTTCGGTGCCGGCCAATTCATCCATAAGCCTGGCAACTGTTTCATTGGATTTCAACTGAGGATAATTTTCCACAATCACCAACAACCGTCCCAAAGCCGATTCAACCTGGTTGGCTGATTCCACTTTTTCTTCGACAGTAGAAGCTCCCGAATACCTGGTCCTGGCCTCGGCAATTTGTCCGAACACTTCCTGTTCCTGATCCAGAAATCCTTTGGTTGAGGCAACCAGATTGGGAATAAGATCAAACCTTCTTTGATACTGAGTCTCAACCTGAGCCCACTGGCCGTCTATTTTGGTGGTTTGGGTAACCAGATTATTGTAGGTCCCGAAAAACATGGCCCCCAAAAGAACTACCACTCCGATTATGCCCAATAATAATTTGTTCATTTTAACACCCCCTTTCCCTTTAAATATTCATCTATTTCCACTGCCACCAGAGCATGCGCCTGCCGGTCATAATGGCCTTCTGTCTGCCCTCCCCTGAAAACTACCCCCTTTTTTGCTTCTTCCCTGAAACGGCTGCGCAGATCAAGACAATTTATATTATACTGATTTTTGGCAACAGTTTGCCTGCAGTAACGATTGAAAAAATCTTGCCCTAAAGAAGCCTCGTCTCCGCTTATTTCCGGGCCTGCGGGCAGATATACCAATAGCGTATCCGATCTTATGCCTGCGGCGGTTTTTAAAATTTCATCAAGCAAAGCGGCAGTAAGCCTGTCTGTTTCCAAAGTCCTATCTCCGGAAAAAAACCTGCCCCCAATCAATGAAATAAAATCAAATGTTTTCGGCTTGAACTTTTCCCGCCGTAAAAACACTTTTTCCCCGGGAATATCGCTGTATTTTGGCATTAACTGTCCGTCTTTTAACTCAAATGACGGTTTGAGGTAATCTTTGAAAGAAAGCATATTCCTCTCCATATCCATTCCTAAAAATCCCAAAATCAGCAGATCGGGCTTGTAGGCAACACCTTCTGTCTTCAGTTTTAAAAGCATCTGGTCATGCGCATATCCGATTATCCCCAAATTGACAACCTCCCTGTTTTGCTCCCGGTTTTCCAATAAGGCAGAATAGGTCTCCTGATCCGAGACTTCATCACCGAAGGTAAAAGAATCTCCCAATACAACAAACCTGTCGGTGTCGCCGCTTCTCTCTAACGGATATTCCCTGCTGCCTCTTACCCCCCTGGAATTAGTCGAAAGTAAAGTGTCTTCTCCCGTCCGGTGATTTTTTAAATTGGCCTTCAAATTCCAACCTAATTCCCTGTCCGGCTGATAGTTGGCCTCTCCTGCCGGAAAGAAAGGTTTATCCGGATCACTCCCCTGCCAGCGCATCCAGTTTAATTTCCACCAAGTGTCGCTTAAAACATAGTTTTTATCCAGGAAAGAAGTCCTGAAAAAAAGAAAGCGGAAAAACATTTCCAGTATAAAAACCAGGCAGACTGCCATTACTGACAGATATAACCATTTTGTTCCTGGGGGCATCAGCTTATAACAATGATTTTACTTTTTTCCAGATAATTGCGGCCGCTTCCTCAACCGGTTTTGAACTGTCGACAATAAAGTATTTATCCCTGTTTTTCTCGGCCAGCTTTTTATATCCCCGGTATACCCTGGCGTAAAAATCGCTTTGCTGCAAATCAAGCCTGTCAATTTTACCGCTGCCGTTCCTGCGGCTGAAACCGAGATCGGGTTGTAGGTCCAAAAAAATTACCAGATCGGGTTTGATCCCATCCAGGGCTAATTTATTTAATTCCGCCATTTTCTCCTCCCCCAATTCCCGGCCGTATCCCTGATAAGCCAGACTTGAATCAAGAAAACGGTCGCAGATGACTATTTTCCCCCCGCTTAAGGCAGGCCTGATAATCTCCCTGATATGCTGGGCACGGGAAGCGGCCATTAAATAACCTTCTGCAACAGCTGTCAGATCCACATTGTCCCTGGAATGGGTAATCTGACGGATCAGCTCCCCAATCCTGGTGCCGCCGGGCTCCCTGGTCGCTTTTATGTCATAACCGGCTTCCATAAGCCGGCTGGCCAAAAGTCCTGCCTGAGTTGATTTGCCGCTGCCTTCAAGTCCTTCAAAAACAATAAACAGGCTTTTTTGCTTAACCATATTAGGTTCATTAAAAGAGTATTACCGCTAACATTCCCAGTCAAGGGGAAATCCAGGAGGCCGTATATTTTTTCAGGATGGCTTTGGTGCCCTTAAAGGCAATCCGGGGAAACGGCAGACTGCCCGCCACAAACCAGGCGAAAGAGGAAACGTCATCTGCGACTTTAATTTTCCCGGCAAGTTCGCCGGCATAAAAGGCGGTGACAACTTTGTATCTGTAACCTTTATAAAGGTAGTCGTCGGGGACCGAACCGATATATTTAATACCGGTAATATCCGTTCCCAATTCCTCCCTGATTTCCCTGACCATCCCCTCCTCCAAATTTTCATCATTGTCGACAAAACCTCCGGGCAAATCCCAGAAATTCTTTTGCGGCTCGAATTTCCGCCCGACCAGGAGTATTTCCCGCTTTTTGTTTTCGATAACAGCGGCAACGGCCGGAGCCGGGTTATGGTAATAATGAAAACCGCATGTACGGCAATATGAGGCTTTCCCTTTTTCGGCAAAGCGCAATTCACTCCGGCAGACGGGACAAAATTTGAAAGTGGTCATTCCACGAATTTCCTGCCTTTAAGTTTTTCAGGCAAAAATGATTTGCCTTTTTGGGGGCCGACATACTTTTCGCTCCATTTGTAGTCTTTGGCGTATCCCAATTCCTTCATGAGTTTGGTCGGGGCATTCCTGAGATGCAAAGGCACGGTTTCCTCTGGGAATTCATAGACTGCCTGCTTAGCCCTGCCCAAAGCATTGGGTACCAACCTGGATTTAGGAGCTTTAGCCAGATAAATAACGATGTGTGCCAAAATCAGTTGTGCTTCCGGCATACCGATCTTTGTCACCGCCTCAAAGGCGGCATTGGCCTGGATTAAAGCACCCCGGTCAGCCAGTCCGATATCTTCTGAGGCCAGAATTATCATCCGTCTGGCAATAAACTTGGGATCCTCACCGCCCTCCAGCATTTTGGCCAAATAAAATAAAGCGGCATCGGGATCTGAGCCACGGACGGATTTGATAAAGGCGGAAATAATATTGTAGTGTTCTTCGCCTTTCTTATCGTATAGTCCTGCAGATTTTTTCTGAAAAACATCCTCTATCGTTTCCCGGCTGATTTTTCCGGAAGTCTGAGAGGCTATCTCCAATGCAATCAGCATTACCCGGGCATCACCTCCGGATAAACTGATCAATAATTTTTTTTCTTCCACACCCAGGGAAATCTTGGCTTTGCCCAAACCCCTATCTTTATCGGTTAGTGCCCTTTTAATAATTTTTTCCAAATCAGAACGGTCCAATTGATTCAAAACAAAAACCCGGCAGCGGGACAGAAGCGGGCTGATTACCTCAAAAGAGGGGTTTTCCGTGGTGGCACCGATGAGGATTAACAAGCCCGACTCGACATAAGGCAAGAGCCCGTCCTGCTGGGCTTTGTTCCAATGGTGGATTTCATCAATGAAAAGAATGGTCTTTTTGCCATAATTTTGATTGAGCCTGGCTTTTTCCAGGGATTTCCTTAAATCGTCCTTGCCACTCTCAACGGCAGACAAATGTATGAAATCCGCTGCGGATTCTGCGGCAATCAGACCGGCCAGTGTTGTCTTGCCGCTCCCTGGAGGTCCCCAGAAAATCATGGAGAAAAGGTTGCCGGAGGCTACCGTTTTACGCAGGATTCCCTCGGGACCGGCCAGATGAAGCTGGCCGACAAATTCCGAAAAATTGCGGGGACGCATCCGGTAAGCTAAATTCATAAGGATATATATTATAAAGGTATAGGAGGGCGAAAGAAAATTACTTTTTATCGGCTGAGATTTTGGAAGCATCAGGCATCTTCTGATTGACATACTTGGCGCCCTTTTTTTTGTGGTACGGCACGTCAGCAGGGCTTGATAATTCTTCGAAAGTCAGGGCACAGACACGCATCCCCGGGTAAAGGGCTACCGGCATCCGTCCCAGATTGCCCAATTCCATAACCACCCGTCCCTGCCAGCCCGGCTCAAAAATCGAGGCTGTCGAATGAACAACGATCCCCAAACGTCCCAAAGACGAACGGCCTTCCAGCCTGGCCACCAGATCATCAGAAAGCTCAAAATGCTCAATTGTCGTGGCCAGGACAAAATCACCGGGATGCAAGATAAACGGTTCCGTATCAATTACATTCACTAATTTCGTCACGTCCGCTGAATATTTGGTGTTAAACGGATCAATATAAGGCTGTTTGCTGTGTTCGAAAATACGGAATGTTTTGCCCAACCTTAAATCAACGGAACATGATCCCAGCTGCAAAGTAAGATCCGGGGGCGGGCTGATTTTAATTTTGCCTGTGATCAAATTCTTCTTTATATCCCTATCAGAGAGAATCATGCTTACAGTATAGCAAAAAATTGCTTGACTTACGCTTCTTTTTCTTCTAACTTAAAATTATGGAGGAAAAACCAGTTTCAACCGGAAAATCTGCCAGCAAATTATTCATCCTTACACTTTTTTTTATAATCGGCCTTCTGGCTGCTTATATCATCCAGCAAAAAAGAGCGCCGAAGGAAGGTGAAATCAAACAGGAAGCCAAACTGGATCTCCTTGCCGAAAACAGCCGGATCCCGGCCGGGGAAGATTTCAAAGTTACCTTGATTCTTGATTCCGGTAAAACCGAAGTGGCCGCGGCTGACTTTGTAGTGGCATTCGACCCGAAATACCTGAAAGTCACTTCAGTTTCAACCGGTAATTTTTTCGCCAATTACCCTATCAACGTCAGCGGCAGCGGCTATGTGAAGGTTTCCGGAGTGGCCACCTTTGACGGCAAAGAAATTATATTGCCAAAGGGCAAAGAAACCGTAGCTGAAATCGTATTCCAGGCCACCGAAAATAAAGGCAAAACCGAAATTAACTTTGACCGGACAAAAACGATCGTGGCCACCAACGGCATCAATATTCTCGATCCGAAACGAATTGACCAGTTGGACGTGAATATTCTTTAGGGATCAGTTGATTAGGAAACTGTAAAAAATCAGAAATAATGAAAATATTTAGAAGATTCCGCCAGGCCGGGTTTGCCGGTATTGAATTGGTGCTTCTGGTGACGATGGTCGTCGGTGTCGCCGCCGCTGTCCGCCTCGCACTTGAGCCCCAAAACCCCCAAAAGCAGGCCGCGACCTCAACTTCTTGTACATCCGCCGGTCAGACATGCACAACCGATTTAAACTGTCCTGGAAAATGCGGCTATGTAGGCTCTATTTTAAAATGCGGCGATATTGTCCGCCGGTCAGACATGCACAACCGATTTAAACTGTCCTGGAAAATGCGGCTATGTAGGCTCTATTTTAAAATGCGGCGATATTGCTGATAATTGCCCAACAGCTCCGCTTTGCCAGGGATACTGTTCACCTTTGGCGGAACTTCCCTGCGATACTAACTATTACAGCGTAGGAGTCAAAGACTGCGGAATCCAATCCACCTGCTGTGAACAGAAATGCTCTTCACTTTCATCGGAAACTGTCTGTAAAAGCAAAAATCTCGGCTTTGCCTGCGCTACGGACAAAAACTGCAATATAACCGGATCAAATGATACCAGCGGGAATCCGATATGCAATTGCACTGCGCCTTCTACAGGTCCGGGTGACCCCGGCGGTCCCGGCGGTCCCGGAGATCCAGGCGATCCCGGCTATCCGGGCGGAGGCACCTCCTGTTCAGCCGAATCGAACAACAACTGCAAAAACCACGACGAGGGAACCAGCTGCGGCACGGGCGGGACTTGTGTGGCCGATGGCGAAGGATCGGACGGTTTGCCGATTTGTGTATGCCAGGGTAAAGACCCGGGCGATCCGGGAGTACCGGCACCATCGGCAACCCCTGTATCGGCACTCGGTCCCGACAGGCCAAACCTCTGCCAGGGTATCTCCATAGACAAGGCTACCATCGGTCCGGGAGAATCTTTTACGGTAACCTCATTTTCCAAAACTCCCATCAACCGTTTTTGGTACCAATTCTATAACATGGACAATCTCTTCGGTCCGGGAAATCCCAAATCGGTCTGCGTGGCCGAGGGCGGCGATGTAACCGGCATCGTCGGCAACTGTCCTACCGGCACTCACCATTTGATATTCGAGGATCCTGACTGGGCCGGGATGCGGACAACAGGCAGCAGAACAATTTCCTACGAGGAAATATTCGGCAAACTTGACGCCAGAAACGGCAATTTGCCGGTTCAAAAAATTCAGATCAATGCTTATTTTTTCCAGAGTCCGGGCGGCCAGCTGTCCGTAGCTGAAATCGGCTGTGTCGGACATGTTTCGTCATCGGTAACTGATGATGTTCCCACACCCGAACCCGATATCACCATTACACCTACCCCCGCTTCCGAAAAATTGTTCTGCCAGACTGATTTCGACTGCGGCTGCGCCCTGGATAAAGAAACCGGTAAATGCACCGTCGAAAATAAAGAGTTTCTTGCCGGTCAGTGCGAAGACCCTGATTTTTGTTCGGGAATTGGAGGAAATTGCTCAACGAAATGCATCGAGAATGAATGCCAGCTTGTCTGCAGCGATGCGGAAAAATTTGCCTGCGAAAACCAGGGATTTAAATGGGAAGTCTTCCCCAACGGTTGTGTGGACAGTTGTGAACTGGCGGGAGACCCTAAAATTAACTGCACCCAAGCTCTAACCTCAGGCTGTGATTGCGGCCCTAATGCCTGCTGGAACGGAACCACCTGCGTCGGCAATCCGAACGATCCATTGGAATGGTATGCTCCCGACGGACTAAAATGCACAGACAAGAACTTTATCAAACTCTATAACGATTCACTTTGCCTGAGTCCGGTAGGATACCTGTCAGGCGACACTTTATCCGATCGTGAAGAAGAAACCGGCTGCAATGAAGACGGCACAGGTTTTTGCTACAAAGCCGGCGGTGTCATCGTCAATGAAGCAATCACGCCGAAATATCTGATACGTTCGGGCTCTGAAGATTGCACCCCGATTACAGACAGGGATGACATTCCTGCTACGATTTTTGACCGCTTATTCACCTGTTCTTTCACCAGCGAACCCAAAGGCAGGATAACGGGAGAAGTCAGCGTCAGCTTTGAGGGAGCCAAACCGTTCCGCAATATTATCGTCTACCTCCATGACATCTCTGCCGAAAACTACCTGACATTCCATGAACAAAAAGCTGAAGATGTTAAAAACAATTCCAAATTCCGATTTAATTTTTCCCCCCTCTTCTACGACAAGACGTATGAGCTCTATGTCAAAGCTTATGACCGACAGGGTACTGCCATTGATTATATCGGCGTCATAAATGAAGGTTCCTGCGGCAGTTACAGCTGCCAAAGCATGCCTGACGGGGTCATCAATTTCAAATTGGTTTTTCCCGATCCTCTGGTTGACGCCTCTCCCGCTCAAATTAACCAGCGTTTTAACGACATGATCAACAGATGGATCAATAACCAGGCAGACCCGTTGGAAATTTCGCGCTTCATCCACCGCATAACAAGAGTGCCGGGCCTGCAGAAAGCCACTTGTGATCCCAAAATTCCCGGAGGATGTGACCTCCCATGAAAAAAAAGAACCGGAATATCCGCCATAAAAAAAACAACCGGCGCATTTACTATCTCACGGCAGCCGTGGCTGTCTTTATATTCCTGGCCGCGATCCGGCTGATCCTTCCAATAGGAGTAAAAATTAAGATAGAAACACCGGCAAAAATAGTCAAAACTCAATCCACTTTTCCAATGAGTATCTCATTTGAAAGCCGGAAGCCGATACAGGAGATTGATTTGTGGCTTGCCTATGATCCTAAGTATCTGGATGTTGAAAAGGTAGACCCTAGTCCGTCCCTCTGGGGAGATGTGAAAACCGAAAGAATACGGGGGCTTTTCCATTTAACGGCACTTGCGGCTGAAAAAAATCCTGCAGTGACTATCCGCTTTATCACCAAAAAAAATACCGGACCTACCATAATCTCTCTTGATTCAAAGCAAAGCCGGCTGATGTCCCAGGGCAAAAATCTCATCAGCGGCAATCATGAAATCAAAATTGATATCAGTCCATAATATATGAAAACTATATTATCAGTTCTTTTTCTGGGTATCTTCTTTCTGTATCTTTTGCCCGGAAAAACATATGCCCAATCCTGTACGGGAGCAACTATCGACAAAGCTGTCCTCAAAGTCAATGAAACCGTAACATTTAAGTCCACATCAGACATCCCTGTCAATAATTTTTATTTTCTGATCCGTAATCTTGATTTTAAAGAACCCGGTGATCCGACGCTCGGCCAGGTGGTCTGTACCAATGTCGGCGGAGATGTGGTTATCCCGACGACTGATTGTCCGGCCGGACAGTATCCGCTGATATTTAAAGATCCCACCACTACCCAAAGAACTACGGGTACCAGAACCGTTTCCGCGGCTGAGCTTTTTATTACCGACCTGAAGCAGAATCTGCCTCTAGGAAGCAAACTGAAAAGAGTGCAAATCGTGCCTTATATGGCCCAGGACAGCGGCAGCTGGTCGCCTACCAACAGTGCCTGTTTTTTAGAAACGGAAGAATACCGCCCCGCGGTCTGTCAGAGTTCATCAATCTCAGGCGGCATCCTCAGTCCCAGCCAATCCCTGCAAATCACTATCAGCGGTCTGCCCCCGGCAGGGACCGCCATCACCAACTACCAGCTTTTCTTTTATAACAGGGACAATCTCTACGGTCCCGGCAACCCCAAACCCATTATTTTCGGCGGCCAGCATTATAATGTCATCGTGCCTAAATCAGGCTCAACCAGCCATACATTTACCGTTTATTACGATGACCTGAACCGTCCCGATGAACTCTGGGGGAACAAACTTCCTCTAAAAGTCCAGGTCAACGGTTATTTTATTCTTGATGATACCGGATTCTCATCGCCGCAGCCGGCCTGTGTTGTCAGCTTTACCATTGACAGACCCGCAAATACTCCAACCCCAAGCTCTACCCCTCCGCCCGGCGCAACACCGATTGCACTTCCCAAACCTGCCTGGTATTCTCCCGACGGTGAAATCTGCAACCATACCAACTACATCTCTTATTTTACGGACGTCAGCTGCAATAATTTAAATCCTGACCAAAGGGCTTTTTCGGTCGACGGTATCAACCCCCAGGGACAATGCTCAACCGACGGAAGCGGCCACTGTTTCCGGGTAGCCGGACAGCCAATCAACCGCCAGATAGCCTCATACTGGAGATATGACAGCCAGGCCTGTGTCGATGTCACCTCGCCTTATTCCCCACCAAATACTTTTGACATTTTGTATGAGTGCCGCTACGGCACGCCTCCTAATTCCGAAATCTCGGGGGAAGTCATCCTGAACTTTACCAGTAAAGCGCAATTTGATTCTGTTTATGTCTGGATCAATGATGTCAGAGATAACTATTTACGGAAAATAGAAATTCCCAAAGCAGGCATCCAAAGCGGGGTAGTTTTCCCCTACCGCTTTAACAATCTTTTTCCGGACAGGAAATATGACGTCTATGTCAAAGCTTACGGACCTGCGGGAGTCGTCATAGAAAATATTGATTATATGGCTTCCTGCCAGGCCAGTGTCTGCCAGGTAAATCCGCCGGCTAAGGTCGATATTACGGCTGAATTTCCTGATCCTCTGGGAACCGCTTCCGTCAGCCAATCAACCAATGAAGTCATCAGCAGCTATATTGACCAGTATCGACAGGGCACCATCGATGCCATTGAATTAAGTCTGTTAATCGAACAAATTCAGCGCGTACCCGGACTGCAAAAAGCCACCTGTGATCCGAAGGTCACTAACGGCTGTGCAATTCCCTGAGAGTGATCAAAATAAAAATTATTTTTTCCATTTTTGTCTCAGCCGTAATTTTAGCGGCAAAACAGGCTTCTGCCCAAACGCCGCTGCCGACCTATCCGGCTGTTCCTATGGGTTCGGACAAAAACTGTAACCTTGATTTTCAAAATCCCCAGTTTCCTGCCAAATGCGTTGATTGTCTTCTACGATACAGGACTGATTTGCGCCCAATCTACAACAGTTACAAGCACAACTTGTGTTCAGACACGCAAATAATCAACCATTACTGCAACGGCGGTTTAAGCCCCCAGGCAACAGCGGACTGCAATGCACTTCGCAACGGTGCCTGCAATTTGTCACCGGATTTTGCCTGTACTTTCCCGACCCGGCCACCCGGTCCGGCGACACGCACACCAACTCCGCCGGCACCGGTAACCAAAAAAACCAATCCCCGGGGATGCGGCATTCTGTATACAGCCGGAGTCCCTTCATGCTGGTGCAATATCGGCGGCGGTCAGGGATTATGCGGCAGTTTGCCGCTTAACGGGCCGGGCGGCTGCCGGGACCTCTGCGAAAGCGGGACGTTTACCGGTCCTCAGGGATATACCCATTGTTTTATGATGGAAAACAATGCTGAATGCCGCTCAAATGATAATGGAACATACCGCTTCTGCCTGAACCGCTGTCTGACGGTTAATCCAGGCATGAGGCAAAGCGTCGGTTGTGAATACCCCAACAAAACCGTTTTCGGAGAACCGGTTTTCAACCTGTCATGCGTCCTTTCCCATGCTGCCTCAAACAATACGTCCTTCGTCAAAATGACAGAAGATTTTTTCAAGGGACTTATCGGTTACAATAATCTTGTTAACTATATTTCAAATCTGGTACGCGTGCCCGGGTTACAAAAAACCATCTGCGATCCGAGAAAAGAAAAGTGTAATTTTTATTGAAAATGAATAATCTGGAAGACTTTCTCAACTGGCATTATTCCCGGATTTGGCCCCGCCTCACGGACCATTTCTTCAATCTGGTTTTATTTTCCTACTATTTTTCGGGAATTCCCCACCATCTGCCCAACCTGTTGGCGCCCTGGAAACGCATCCGGGCTGTTAAAGGCCGGGGTTTCCAGCTGTCGAATTACGCCTCTGTCGTTGGATTCAATCTGACGTCAAGATTTATGGGTTTTTTCCTGCGGCTGACGGCAATTTTTACCGGCCTGACCATGATGCTGCTTTTGCCTTTTCTTTACCTACCGGTTTTAATCGGCTGGCTCTTGCTGCCCTTTGTTTCCCTGCCTTTTTACGTTTCAAGAAAAAAAAATTTCAACGAGGAGACTGCTGAAATCATGCAAGCCTTGGGAAACGGTCAATACCTCAAAAAATTCTGCCTGTCGCAAACCGGCCGTTTTTGCTTGATAAGACTTGGACTGGACCCTGGGAGCATCATCGCCAAACTGCCTCCTTTCTCCATTTTGCCTATGACAACTCCGGATAATGCAGAAAACCTCTATAATCAAATTTATGAAAACCTTTCCTTTTTACCGGAAATTTCAGCCAATAAAATCAGCAAAGATGATTTCTTCACCTGTCTGAACTGGTACCGCCGCCTCGAATCATTGACTCTGCGGCCCCTGCTCGAAGACAAGAAGAGAATACGCGCCCTGCCGGGGATAGGCATTGACTGGTCGTACGGTTATACAGTTGAGTTGGATAAATATGCCCATGATTTAACTGCCGAACCGACACCATTCCCCTTCCTTTTAGGACGGGATGCGGAAATAAAAAAAATGGAAAGGGCTTTGCTTAAAAGCGAAAATAAAAATGTCATGCTGATTGGCGTTCCCGGTATAGCCAGACATATGCTGGTTGAAACTCTGGCCCGCCACCTGTACCTTGGCATGAGTGAAAAAGAACTGTCCCACAAGAGAATCATGAAAGTTGATATGCACGCACTTTGCTCGGATAAAAAGAACCTCCAGGAAATAAAAGCCGTTTTTTCGCAAATATATGAGGAATCCGAGAAAGCCGGCAATATCATCCTGTTTATCGACGACTTCGACAAGTATGCCTCCGAAGGCGAAGGCAGGCTAAATCTGACGGATGTCATCGAGAAATTTGCCAGAAGCTCAATTGGGTTAATCGGTTTGACGACGCCTGACGATTATCATCAATTCCTCGAAAAAAATAGCCTCCTGGGAGGCCTGTTTGAGGAAATTTTCCTATTGGCCCCTGATTTAAAAACCGTCATCACGGAACTGGAAATATCCATTGTGCCGGTCCTGGAACGAAGATATAACACTGTCATTTCGCTTGCGGCCGTTAAAAAAACCGTTGAGGATGCCGACCGTTATCTGACAGCAACGCCTTTTCCCGGTAAAGCGATAGAACTGCTGGAGAATGCCATTATCGCCTCTAACCGTAATAAATTTATCCGCAGCGATGATATCGATAAATACCTGACAGAGAAACTGAAGATTCCCATAGGCAAACTTCTTGAAGGTGAAAAGGAAAAACTGGCTAATCTGGAAGACTACCTGCACCGCCGGATAATCAACCAGCAAATGGCCATCAGGATGATCGCCTCCGCTTTAAGAAGAGCCAGAATGAATGTCTCTTCCTCGGAGAAACCCATCGGCTCCTTCCTTTTCCTGGGACCGACCGGAGTCGGCAAGACGGAAACGGCTAAAGCCCTAAGTTCCGTCTATTACGGAGGGGAAGATAAAATGCTGCGTTTTGACATGAGCCAGTACCAGGGCGAAGAAGGCATGGCCAGGCTGATAGGTTCAAGCGCCGGTCAAAAAGCCGGGGAGCTGACTACAAAATTGAGCGTTAACCCCTTCAGCCTGCTTCTTTTCGATGAAATTGAAAAAGCCCCCAAAGAAATCCAGCATCTTTTTTTAACGCTTCTGGACGAAGGTTATCTGCATGATGCCTCCGGCAAAAAAATTGACTGCCGGCAGACAATTATCATCGCCACATCAAATGCCGGATCGGAATATATCCGGGAACAGGTCGCCGCAGAAGCAAGTCCGCAAAAACTGCAGGATCAAATTGTTGATCACGTCTTGAGAGAAAAAATATTTTCCCCTGAATTTCTCAATCGTTTTGACGGGACTGTGGTTTTTACGCCTCTGTCCCAGGGACATCTGAGGCAGGTAGCCAGACTGATGCTTGAAAATTTAAACTCCAGAATTGCCCAAAAAGCCATCCGGGTCAACCCCAGCGACGAGCTGGTCAACTACCTGGCTTCAACAGGCAATTCCCGGGAATTCGGAGCCCGCGCTATGCGCAGGACGATTGAAACAACTCTGGAAGACTATATCGCCAAGAGGCTTCTGGACGGCAAGCTGAAGGAAGGAAGCCAAATAACGGTTGACCCGAATTTATTGACTGACTATTGACATATTATTCCGCCTCGTTTACGCTTAATTTAATTATTAATTTTACGTAATTTTAATCTCTATGATGGATAAGCTGCCCAAAAAAAAGTTATACATCCTGCTCTCACTGGTACTAATTCTTCTGGTCGCTCTCCTTTTCTCCCTCTTTAAACAGAAACAAAACCCCGCCGACATCATGACAGAGCAATTATTCACGGATTCTGAATCGGACACAGCAAGCAGGCAGCAGACCCGTTTGACATCTCCGGTGATGACTTTCAGTGAACTCAGCGGCAATTACAGCGGAACGGCAGTTCCTAACAGTGTGAAAGTCTATAATTTCAGAACAAATTACTCCATTCCTTACCTAGCATCTGTTGCCCAGAAATTCGACCTGAACCAGAACAAAAGCGAGGGCAATACGGTGATTTTCTATAATACGGAAGATCCTGAAAACGCAGGTTACCTGAAATTCCAAACTAACAGCGGCAATTATGAACTGGTTTCCTACCGTGATTATTCGCTGCCGGGAGGCGCCGGCTCTGAAAAAGAGTTTGTCAGAAACTACCTGCTTGACTTAGGTTTGATTGATGAAACAGTAGAATGCCCTGTCACCTACTCCAGAAATGATATAAACGGATATATATTTGTGGAATGCCATCGCGATTTTGTCAAAGCCGGATTGCCGATATTAAATTTTTCAGGTCTTCTTAATGTTTCCAATGAAACCAGATTGAATCAGCTTCAACCCGGGATGACTGACAGCCTGACACCGGAACAGCCGGAAATCGTCAACACCTCAACAGGAGAAGACGGCAGAATGAGACCTGATGATTTCAATACAGTCACCGTGGCACTGGGTGGAGGACAAGGTATGAGAATCACCTCCAATCTTAAATTAATAGATTCGGAATTGAGTTATGGAGCGGAAAATCTGATAAATCCCGATGAAGCTTACCTGCAAATGACTTCCGGGATGGCCAACCTGTCTATAATTGTACCTGATAACACGGAAAACATCGCCTGGGAGGAGATATTTCCGGAAAACAGGGCAGACAACCTCCGGGCTGAGGTAACTGATTATATCCTGACTTACCTGGAAAATCCGGCAAGCAATAAAATGATAGAGCCGATGTATGTTCTAAAAGGCAACGCTGTGACTAAAAGCGGATTCAACACAACCTTTATTATGGCTGTACCGGCGCTTAATAACCGCCAGGTTTTTGCCGGTGAGGTAGCCGGGGTTACTGAGGCACCTGCCCTGGATGATGAATCGTTGAAACTGGGCACTTTTAATCCCGACCAGGCAGGAACCGTCACCAATGCTTCACCATGTGTCCCGTCGGAAAGCCAGCTGGCGCCTATCATAACTTTAAGCGGCTATGGCGACGTGGGAAAATTTACCATCAACAATCAGAACCAAAAACGCGCCAACAACTGGTTCCTGATCCCGGCAACAGTTGAGCCGCTGCCTGAGATAAACGCAGTCATAGCTGAATTTGACTCTTTGGTAATTGATGAAAAAGGCAGCCAGGATGAAGTCAGGGAATTAAAAATGCTGCGGGAAGAATGGGAAGATTTTAATTTTTGCCCGTTAAGATTAACCGGTTCCTCCCCAACCTTGTTCGTCTACGGGGATGAAAGCCGTGAATATACTCTGACAATCGGCGGGTCATTGACATATGCTTATCCTGAGGCTGACGGAAATAGCTGGAAAGTCAGAATTGACGGAGCAGGTCTTAAGGTCGGCCGGACTAAAGTAGGATCAATCTTTTATGAATACCGGCAGGTGGAATTCAACCAGCCTGACTCAGGCTGGACCAGCAGTCGGAAGGATTTAGACAAATTGGCAGGCAAAATCGCCCGTCAAACAGGTTTGAACCAGGCAGAAACCGTCAAGCTAAATTTTGAACTTGAGCTTGCTGCTTCCAAAGTTAATGCAGAAAAGCTTCTGGTCAGTCCCATCGACAACAGAGAGCTTGAGACAAAACTGCCTCTGACTGTCTCACCCGAAGTTGGGACTGCCAGGTATCATTTTACGGTAACAGCGTTTGTGAAGGATTTGCCGGAACCACAGCTGAAGCCTTTGGTCAGAAGTTCTGAAATGGTGGTCGAAGTCGGCGCGGTTGCCAGATAACCATAAATCGCAATATTACAAATAACAGGATTGCCTTCGGGCAATCCTGTTTGGTACAATCTAAAGCCAAAAGGCGCGTTGGCGAAGAGGAAACGCGGCTGTCTGCAAAACAGCTATGCGGGGGTTCGATTCCCCCACGCGCCTCCGGGATTTCAAGAACACTGACTGACTTTCATCTGTAAGGGGAAAATAGTATAATTTTTAAAATCCTTGGGGTGCGTAGTTCACTGGTAGAACGCTTTCCTGATAAGAAAGAGGCACATGGTTCGATTCCATGCGCACCCACATAATTCTATTGACCCAACTCTATCGAAATTGCGGCCAAAGCTGTACGCTCATCATCTTCACCCTGAGCTCCACTTACAGAGCAACGAAATAAATCCGCTCCTCTCGCCGATTGCAATTCATCTAAATCATCCATCCTGACTAAACCACCACCCGGATTTCCAACAGCCATAATATACGATGTCTGGGGATTTTCAAAATCGTTTTCTGAAAAATTTCCTGCCCCGAGAGGACCTACGCAGTCCGCTTCTATCAAGTCAACCGGCAAGACTTCTCTAGGAGGATCCTGTTGAGCTGCAGCTGCCTGCCGTAATACATCTTCACGATCACGGGATGAGCACGAGGCTAATATCATGGCCAGTACGGTCAGATAAAAAACAATTGACCTTCTGCTTAACCAGGATGACTCCGGACCTAACTTGTCTTTATACATATAAGTCCTATAGTATATTAAATGAAGTTAAAATATGCAAATATCTACTCAAAATAGATGGTGGGTTCTTCGTACAGGCGGAAGTTGCGGTTTTTCAGCATCTTCTCCAGCTCCCTGTTTTGATACTCTATACTACCATGGCTGAAAAATACCAGCGGCAGGTTGGCATTTAAGCACCTTCTTTTAATCAGATGCCTGGTAATGCCGGCCGGAAAAAGACTGCCCTGACGCACTACTTTGATTATCTGATGTCGGGCGAAAGTGGGAAAGACCGACATGATGTCGCATGACGGATGCTCTTTAAACATAAAACCTATGTCTTCCCTGGCGGCATTGGCCGGCAGCACTCCCCGCTCTATCCTGTTTGCATAAAATGCGACAATATCGTTTAACCTGATAATCTTCTCCAGCAAATTGCCGTTATAGGCAACCGTGATTACGTTTTTATGCTTGTCAACCAAAGTACAAAGCCTGTCCAGCCCTTCCGACTGAATATAGCGGTTGCGGACCTGATCCATCTTGCCTTCTTTGACAATCAGACCATCAACTTTCTTTAAATGGTCTCTCATATTTTCTATTTTGCCTGAAAATAGATGAACCCATGATCCCAGCTCAACATTCTCCAAGTCCTGGTAATCTATAATCTGTGCCAGAATTCCCGGAATCTTCATCATCCTGAATGCAGACAGCCTGTTCATGCCATCCAACTGGACAAATTTTCCATGCTCCAGCCGGGCTACAATTATGGGATTTGCCAATAAGCCGTCAGCTTTTAATTTATCTGCCAAAGGCAGTGCCCGGTTATCGTCAAATTTTTCATGCGGCAGGATATCTTTAAGCGGCACGACCTGAAGTTGAAAAATACCTGTTTTCATACGGGATTGTCCGGTTTAAAACCATCCAGAACTTTTACTATATCATCAGCTGCCGTAATACTGGCTTTCTCCAGAGCTTCATTTGTTGCGGCGCCGATGTGTGGAGTAGCAATCAGATTCGGCAGTTTCCGCCATTTCGAATCCGGCGGCAGCGGCTCCTGCCAATAGACATCCAAGGCTGCCCCAGCAATTTTCTTTGAGAACAATACCTGATAAAGGGCTTCCTCGTCAACTATCGGACCTCGCGACATATTTATCAGAAAGGCATTTTTTTTCATGGAGTTTAAAAGCAGGCTCCCTATCAATCCTTCGGTTGACTCGTTTAAAGCCAGATGCAGGGTGATTATATCGCTTTTCCGGAACAGGTCCTCCAGAGAACAGGTTTGGTGTTTCCGGTCATAAATCAAAACTTCAGCCCCGAAGGCTTTAAGAAGATCAACTACTTTTCGCCCTATGTGTCCGAAACCGACGACCCCTACCTGTTTGCCTGCCAGCTCACTGCCCCACAAATCATTTTTTAACCATTTGCCGCCGGCCATCGAACGTACAGCCCTATAGCCTCCTCTTAACAAAGTAAGCATCATCCAGAGCGTCAGTTCAGAGACAGCCTGGGAATTGGCATCAGGCGCATTGACAACGACAATTTTTCTGTTCCGGGCCTTTTTGATATCGATATTGTCGAAACCTGAACCAATTCTGGCAATTACTTTAAGTGTCTTGGCTTTGGCGATTACCGTGGCGGTAATTTTTGTACGGCTTCTGACTAAAACAGCCTGGTAGTCCCCGATTTCCCGAAGCAGTTCCGCTTCGGTAATGGAAGGCCTATAGGTAACTGAAAAACCCCTCTTTCTGAAATATTGCAGGGCTTTTTCCGAGACCGGATCGCAGATTAGAATATCCATAAATCACATTTTTTTAAGGGATTTTTCCAGGGCGTCCACAACTTCATTCAGGTTTTCCTTTTCTACCATGCCCATATGGGCAACTCTGATAATCCTGCCTTTGGTCTCCCCCATGCCCCCTGCTAAAATAACATTATATTTTTCCCGCAGAAATTCCAACCAGCGGTGATAGTCAATATCGCGTGGAATAACAATTGAAGTGACTGTCGGCGATGCTTCACTATCCGAAACAAACAGCTGTAAGCCGATTTTTCTAAGCTCTGCCCGCAGATAATCGCGCATCTGCAAATGTTTTTTAAAAATCTTTTCCCTGCCGGTTTTTCTCATATTCTCTAGAGCGCAATCCAAGCCGAACAGGACCCCGACAGCCGGAGTTGCCGGAGTCTGATTTTTGGCGGCAAAATCCCGGTACATATTTAAATCAAAATAATATTTGGGCATCAAAGCCTTCCCGTACCTTTCCCAGGCGCGGGCGGAAACCGAAATAAAGCTTAAACCCGGAGGCGACATCCAGGCTTTTTGCGAAGCTGAAACAGCCACGTCGATCCCCCAATCATCTACCGGCAGGTTGACTGCACCCATGCTGCTTATCGAATCGACCAAAAAGAGCGGCTTATTCGGATGTTGCCGAACTAGCGGTGAAATTGCTTCAACATCATTTAAAACACCGCTGGATGTCTCATTGTGGGTTATAAAAACACCTGCCGCATCTTTATTTTCGGACAATACCCGGATAACTTCCTCTTTTTCGCAACTTTTGCCTGCCGGAAATTTAACCCGGATAAGTTTAGCTTGGTATCTTTTGGCAATCTCTGCCCAGCGGTTGCCGAATTCCCCGACTGTAAAAAAAATCAGCTTGTCAGAGGGAGAGAAAAAATTAACGACTGCTGCTTCCAGGCCTCCCATGCCGGATGAAGTCAACAGAAACAGGTCATTTTTTGTCTGAAAAAAATACAGCAGGTTACCCGTCACCCTCTTCTGCATTTCCTCGTATTCACGTCCTCTGTGGCTGATCATCTGCCGGGAGGAAGCTTTGATTACATCAGGAGATAAAGGGGTCGGACCTGGAATTCGCAGATTTGGGGTTTTGCCTTTCATGACAATATTATCAGACAAAAAGACCTAACTATCAAGCCTTTAGCCAGGGGGAGTAACTGTCGGGCCTGCGGAAGTCTTGGTAGGAGTAAGAATGGTACCATAGCTGAAATTGCGGGTGTAAGTTTTCTCCCTCCCCGAAACAGTTGATTTTGTCCTTATTTCAAGTTTAACCTGTCCGTCGGCCATGTTGTATAAACAAATAGGATCAGAAGTGTAAGTCGACCAGCTGCTGTTATTTACGCGGTATGCCCACTGGGTAGTACAGAAGTTTTCACCCTGCTTATTAATGGCAATACACACCGGGTCTACATTTACGTTTTCACCCTCTTTGGGATAAGTAATTTCGTAAGGCTGGGGATCCAAATTACAGATAGGGGTGGGCGTTACGGTCTGGTCAAAAGTCTCGGTGACAACAGGATTTCCTTCGGAAATATCGGTTGGACCCGGAGACGGCACCACATACTGGGTAACTACTTTTTCAATGATAGTCGGGGCTAATGTTGTCTTATTGGTATCACTGGCATTTCCGTCTTTTTTTAAGTTATCGACGTTGATAATAATGACAGTCACCAAGACAGGAATGGTCAAAACCGCTGTCATGAGGTCAACCCAGGGCTTGCGGTCAGGCAATTTTTTGTACCAGTTTTTTACTTTTTCCAGCATTGGAGGAAGTATTATTCTATCACTTTGATTTTTTTTCTCAAGTCCGGAAAGCAATTTATCCACAAAAAATCCCCCTTATAAGGGGGATTTCCCGATTGACAGCCTAAAAGTGGTAGGAGTGACGTTTTTTGGAATAACAGACTTCCCTCTCAAGAAGCCATAATATTAATTACCCAAAACACGTAATTTAGAGAGTGGTTAAGTTTGTCCGCAGTCGTCCGACGAAAACGCCGGACTTTACAGACTTACTTAAAAAAATAGAAAGGAGGTGATCCATCCCCACCTTCCAGTAGGGATACCTTGTTACGACTTAGTCCCCATCACCGAGTTCGGCTTCAGTCCCGATAAATCGGGACCATCGGCCGCCCTCGACTTTGTTGGCTTGACGGGCGGTGTGTGCAAGACCCGAGAACGTATTCACCGCGACCTGCTGATCCGCGATTACTACCGATTCC
>LCFP01000006.1 GCA_000999095.1 Candidatus Gottesmanbacteria bacterium GW2011_GWA2_43_14 | reverse complement strand
CACTATTTACTTTGGTTCTGACAACATGTTTGCTTATGCCTTAAATGCCTCAACCGGCGCTCAAGTTTGGAAGTCCCCCAAACTCCCCGGCCTGGCCATGAACTCCTGGTGGCCGGTTGTTAACGGCTCCTCGGTCTATTTTACGGTGGCTATCAACTATGAAGGTAAACTTATGGCAACTGAACGTGATGCCATGTATGCCACTACAAACTGGCCACCTGACGGAACGCCTTATGGAACCATTTCTTATCCAAGTGGTGACCATATGAGTATGACGACAACTAAAATGATCAATTATTTAAACTCTAATCCGGGTAGACGCACCCTGGTTGTCTTAAACCGTTCAACCGGTACCGAAAAAACTCCCTATGCCCCGGCGCTTACGGGTGGCATGACAGGTAGTTTGACGCGTTTTCCCCCCATAGTCGATAGTAAGGGCAGGCTGTATTTTCGCAATCACACATTTTATGACGGGGCTATACCCGGTGGTATGGTAACCGCATGGGACGAAGGCAGTATAAATATCCAAATTGTAAATAACCGGGAAACAGGCGGATTTGGTGATTATCCGATTGATGAGCCAGGAGCCGTCGCAGCTGGAGGAGATGTAATTTATCATTCGCACTGCTGCAGCAGGTTTATTACTTCCTTCGATGTGTCAGTACGCAATACAGTACTTCTAAACGTGGGTAAATTTCCAGTAGTATCGGCCAGCGCTGATAATGACCGCCAATGGCGGGCAATAGAATGGAGAATTTCCGGTTACGACAGCAAGTTCAGCCAATTTTTCTTAAGCCCAATATTAACTGATAACGGAGGTGGATCCACGCCATCCATAGGTCACGCGGATAATAACCCACCGATTCCCTATAACGGTAAAGTATATGCCCACCGCGGCAATGCGTTAATTGCTATGTCTCCCACCGGCACCGGCCAACTTAAAACCGCAGCGTCCTCACCGACCCAACCCGTAAAAATTACCCGTAGCGTTTCTGAACTACAAGGAAAATTACAAGGTGAAATCCAAAAAATGCTAGCAGCCGGACATTTGCGGCCTGGTACATATACTGTTGGCCATCAAGATGCCAGCATGCATGATATAGAACCTTATTTTCTGGATATTTTCCATAATCCTTCAGAAACGTACATCATCCTTTTGCGTGCCCTTCCACACATTCCCTCCAGTATGCAAACGCAGCTACGTTCATATATTCAGGCAAGATGGAATGAGAATCCGGCAACAGGGGTAAAACATATCGGATTTTCAAGCGGTGCCGTTAGAGAAAACCATGTACAATTGGAATACCGTAATAACCCTTCCGGAAAACAAAACGGTGTTACGTATATTAACTACTACGCTGCCTGGATATATGCTAAGGAATTCGGCAATGCATCAGGAATACTTTCTGCCATGCCGTCAATTCAAACCCCCGGTACAATAGGAGAGGGTTATCCGAATAAACTCAACGAAGTTATAGCCGGTTTTTGGGGATATTGTGAACTCTACAAAATGACCAACAATACTTCTACCTGCAATCAGCAAACTACACTAAACAATCTGATCTCCCAAAGGGCTGGTAATTGGAAAATATATCCGGCCACTAATCCTTTAACCGGGGCAGGTAATCATAATTATTACACCATGCCCATTGCCGCGAATTTCATGTACATAGAACCTGAATTTGCCCAAGCTCTAAACTCTCAAGGAAAAGCTGCTTCGACAATCAATGAATTTGAAAACAGGTTTCCCATGTGGTTTGTGGCCAAAGGCACGGAGATGCAGGGAGAAGGAGCCATGCAGCCTCCCCAGTATTACCACGGGTTGTTCCAGGCAAAGGCCACAACTGCCCTACACCTCCACCTGTTACAACCGGTCCCTCACCGACAACACCAACCTCAGGCAAACCCGGTGATGCCAATGGGGACAACAAAGTGGACGGTCTTGATTACGTTGCCTGGCTTAACCATTACAACCAGTCGGCAACGGGAGCAGCCAATGGGGATTTCAATAACAGCGGTAAGGTAGACGGTCTGGATTATGTCATCTGGCTGAATAATTACAATAAATAATCAGATTCTACAACAGTGATCACTTTTACAATTCTCCTTATACAACTCCTCTTATTTTTCTTTTTAAATACCTCAACTGTAATTGCTGCCAATGTCTTTCCGGGACAAAACTGGTTAATCAAAACGCCTGCTGAAGTCGGCCTGAGTGATGTCAAATTGACAGAGTTTTCCACTAGAGTCGGCGGTACTGGTGTAGTTATCAAGGACGGGTATATGGTAAAAACCTGGGGAACGGCAACAGCACATGGCGGTTGGGCATCGGCATCTAAACCAGTAATTTCCACTTTGCTTTTTTTCGCAGTCCAGGAAGGGAAAATTCCAAACGTCGATTATCAGATTAAAAACCTGGGTTGGAATCTGTCTTCAAAAGATCAGACTTTAACTTTCCGGCATTTGGGAGATATGGTTTCCGGATATGCCAGAGGTGAATCTCCCGGAGCTGCCTGGGCTTATAATGACTACGCAATCAAACTATATAAATTGTCATTATTGGAAAAAGTCTACGGAACAAGTGCCAATAATGCTGCGGCAGTAGAAAATTTATACATAGCGGCAAACAGGCTTGGTCCGCTGCAATTTCAGGACGGTAATTTGTTTGTGACTGCCAGCGGAACTGTTAGAGTCAACATGACGCCGCGGGATTTTGCCAGAATCGGGTGGTTTTGGCTCAACAAAGGTAAATGGGACACTCAACAGCTCCTGCCGCAAAGTTATTTCGATAATTATATGAAACCGGGAGTTTCAGGTAGTATATCAAGGACTTCACAGGGAGGAAATGATTATTTAGGTATCGGGACTGATGGTGGCGGAAGCGACCAATCTGCAGTAGGTCCGGGAGTTTATGGTTTTAACTGGTGGTTTAATGCCAAAAAGGCTACCGGTAATGAATATTTGTGGCCCGATGCACCTTTAGATACATTTTCGGCTGACGGACATTTTGGCAAGGAAGTAATGGTGATAATACCAAGTTTGAACTTAGTCGTTGCGGCAAGGGGAAATTGGGGTAACACTTTTAATTTAAGCGGAATGAATGCAAGCTTAAAAATTCTCAAGGATTCTTTTACCGGTGTTTCGGCTTCGCCTCTTCCAACTCAAACAAATACACAAACACCGACTCCAACACAAAAACCCGGCGATGCCGACGGGGATGGCAAAGTTGACGGGCTTGATTATGTTGTCTGGCTTAACCATTACAACCAGCAGGCTGCGGGATCAGGCAATGGAGACTTCAACAACTCGGGAAAAGTGGACGGACTTGACTATGTCATCTGGTTGAATAATTACAATATTTAGTATCATGGATAATTCATGGCATTTCTAAGAATTATTTTTATTAGTTCAATTCTATTTTTTCTGGTTGGAACCCAACCGGCATCACTGGCTGGCATAAACGGAGATGCCAACGGGGACGGCTTCGTCGACGGTCTTGATTACGTTGTCTGGCTTAACCATTACAACCAGTCAGCAACGGGATCAGGCAACGGAGACTTTAACAACTCAGGCAAAGTCGACGGTCTGGATTATGTCATCTGGTTAAATAATTACAATCAAACCGTCTCTACCCCTACCCCGATAATGCCTCAACCCAGCCAGCCTGTTTCCACGGGCAAAACAAAAATTGCCGCCGGAACTTATCCCGATATTGCGGCAGACTCATTGGGTAATGCTCATATCGTCTATGAATCCGGCGGTAAACTGATTTACCGAAAATTCACCTTGGCAACTAATTCACTTGGACCTGAAGAGGATACCGGTATCAGTCAAAATGCCAGTTACCGTAATGACCCTTCCGTTGCTATTGACAGCCAGAACAGGCCGCATGTCATCGGCGGTACAGGTACGGGCGGAGGTAAATATGCATTTTGGAATGGTTCTATCTGGCAACAAATCGGCTCCTTCAACAGGGATACTGCCATAGATTTGGATAAAAACGATAATGTTTATGTCATCCAGCGGGGAGGTACCTCAGGAGGATATATTGGATTATTCAAAAAACCTGCCGGCGCAACCGTTTTTACCCCATTGTCTGACCCGGATACCGCAAACGGCCTGCCTAAAGGAGAAAATGACCATGTCTATGGTGATATTGCCCTTAACTTGCTTGATAATTCACTGCATATTGTCTATCGTCACGGCCCGGGAAGCGCCCAGTTCTCCTATCGCGGTTCTGCCAACGGCACAAGTTGGATCGGCGGAGGTGTATCCAATGACGATACTGAAGCACCTTCAATTACGGTAACCTCGCAAGGTGTCACTGCTGCCGTCTCGGGCAACGGTACTGTCTTTTCTAAAAATTCACTCACCGGAAGTTGGACTAATTTGGGCAGGGCAATAACAGCAGGCAGCCGTAAACTGCCTTCAATTTCAGCTGACAAATCAGGCGATTTGTTTATTTCCTGCTGGGGCGGCAAATACAATATAAAACCGTCTAGCGGCTCATTTGGGAGCGAAAAATCCATGGCTTCCTTATCCGGAAAACCGCTTGGCTTCATGAGGGTGGCCGGAGCTGAAAATTTTGCTTATGCCGTTTGGGAAGAAGGAGACAATGTTCACGCGGAAAATGACAATCAATATAAGAATTTTGACATCGTTTTTGCAAAAATAACTCCAACCGGTAATATCCAATAAGACTGGCTGCTTGTCTTTTATTTGTAATTCCTACTATGATGAAATCATGAGGCTGAAGTTGTTATTAGCCGTCTTTTTGATTTCTCCTTTTTTCATGCGTCCTGTTTTGGCTCAAAGCCTGCCGTATATCAAATCAGCTTCAGCCGGCAATTATTTCGGTGATTCGACTGTCACGCCCTCTGAAAGCGATGTTTATAACGCTTCTCTGGTAATTGCCCAAAGCCTCAAAACTAAAATGGGTTCGGAGCCTGTCAGGGCAGTTATCATGCTAACCAATGCCGGTTATCCGGCCAAAACCGTTGAAGCTGTCAAAAGCGTTTTCGGCGCAAATACCCAAATCTTCGGGGCAGCCACAGGCTCTGCCAAATACCAGCCTTTGTCCATTGATTTCTTCCCTCCGCCCCTATCCAAACATCTGTCGCTGACAGCCATTGGTGGTAGTGCCATAACCTCTATCACTCAGGCTGATGACGGAGCCCAGTACGGTTACGGCGGCGATGATGCGAAAATCACAGCCGGCACCAAAGCCATGGCTTTAAAACTAACTCCCAATCCAAACAAGAAAAACCTGCTGCTTCTGACTGGCCCCGGCCACTGGGACAACAATGTGGCTATCCTGGCGGGTGTTAAACAGGCTTGGGGAGATCCCCTGCCCTCCTATATCAAGGTTATCGGTATGGGCTCGGCTGACGGTTATGCCGCCTCAATTGTCAATGGCATTGCCAAAGGCGGCACGGTTAACGCTATCCTTCTTTCCGGTGATTTTAATATTGCTTCTCGAGGTGTGGGCGAAGGGTTCGGCGGCGATCCGGTTTTAGTCACCAAGAATCTGTTGAATCAAATCAAAACTGAACTTAACGGCAATGCCGATATACTTTTTTATGTTCCCGGCCATCCCCAGGAACAAACAGGCTATACCGGAATTAATCCTGCCGTAATGTATCAGAATATGAGGCAAACGGTCATTGACGTCTTTGGCAATGTGTCTCTGGTCGGCCATCATGCATCCTCCGAAACCGGACAAAAACTGACGAATTCCCCCGCGGAAGCGGTAAAATATACTTTTTATGCCGTAGGCATCAAAGCCGGAATCGGACCTACAAATCCGCCCGATCCCACCGTTACCCTCTCCCCGACTCCGACACTTGGGGCTAAACCTGGTGATGCCAACGGCGATGGTAAAGCCGACGGGCTGGATTACGTCATCTGGCTGATAAACTATAACAAAACAGTGGCATCAGGAGTAAGTAGCGGGGATTTTAATAAAAACGGCATAGTCGACGGGCTCGACTATGTGATCTGGCTGAACAATTACAACAAGTAGTTATAAACCGGAGACCATATCCAAAGTCTAGAAGAATTTTAATACCTGAGAGCCGGGACCCACGTCTTTCAGTGTGACCCATTTTACGCCGTCATAACTCTTCAACATTCCGTCTATTCCGTCAATAGAGTACATTTTGATACCGTTTGTATCCATATCAGCAACTTTATATCCCTGGTCGCCTACCGACACCCAGGTACCATTCTGGAATACGTATACATAACCGTTGTTTATCGAAACATAAAGCTTGTTTTTGAAAACTTTAAATGAGGCAATGTCCGCCGGTAGGGTCCCCTGGATTAAAATTCCTACTCCGTCGTGTGAATAAATGACATTTTTTATTCCAATAAATAGTTTATTGTCGAAGACTTCCATATCTTTGACAAAGTAATTGGATTGGTTGGGAAAACAGAATTCATCTTTCCACACGCCGGCTTTAAAAGACTTGACGCATCCGGGAGTTCCCGCATAGTAAAGTTTACTGTTGTAGGCTTTCATGGAAGTCACCATCGATCCCCGGCTGCCCAACTTTGTCCAGGCAATGCCGTTATATCTCATTATTTGCCCGCTTGGCCCGTCGATACCCAAACCTTGGCCGATATACAGATTATTCCCAAAAACTTCCATAGAGTATACGTTTGCCGCATTTCCTCCCACATTTGCCCAGGTGGTCCAACTTGTACCGTTATAGGCTTTGACATTGCCCTTGGCAAAGCCGAAAAAAAGTTTTCCACCGTATTTCATCATGCTGAAAATTGTTTCCCCCTGGTCTCCCAGGCTTGGCAATTTACCAGTAATAATGTTATAAACCTTTACTTCTCCCGTACCTAAGCCGATATAGACTTTGCTGGCGGCGGTAGATTGGGCTGAAGATTCTCTGATTTCCTTGGGTTTTTGGATAAGGTAAGTGGCAATGATCAGGCCTGTGATAATAAAAGTCAGGGCGATTAATTGAAGTTCTTTATACGCCGGGTTTTTTCTGCTCTTTTTTGAGGCCACAATTAATTTATAAATACCTTCATATAAAAAAGCAAGCGGTATCTTTAACTTGACTTGTTTTTCGAATATATTTAATCTGTGAGGCAAAAAATCTTGACATTGATTCTGCTCCTATTGCTTTTTATAGGCCACACGCGTCCTGCCGGAGCCGCTGCCCCTTCCTTGCCCCAAAGTCCCGTTATCAAAAGCATTTCTTTCGACGCTTCCCCTGTTATCTCTCTGGCCCAGGGCAGCGATATCTGGGTGAATACCTGGGCTGACGATGATAAGCTTTATACTTCTTACGGAGACGGCACGGGTTTTGGGAGCGGTACTAAACTAAGCCTGGGCTTGGCTGTTATTTCCGGCATTCCCCCTACTATAAGCGGAGCCAATATTTCATCTTCCACCGGTCAGCAAACAGGTGACGGTCCAAACGGTAAAAAAGCTTCAGGCATGCTGATGGTCAACGGTGTTATTTATATGCTGGTGAGAAATGCCGATCAAAACGGTAACCAATGTCAGCTGGCCTGGTCCGCCGACCATGCAAAAACCTGGACCTGGTCATCCTGGAAAATTGCCGAGTTGGGTTATTGCGCATTCCTCAATTACGGTAAAAATTACTCCGGCGCCAGAGACGGTTACGTTTATGCCTTTTTTTCCAACGGCCCCAATGCCTATAACGAAACCAGCGACGTAGTCCTGGCCAGAGTCCCCAAGGAAAAAATTACTGACCGCGCCTCATACGAATTTTTCTCCGGTTCTATATCAAGCCCTGCCTGGTCTGCCGCAATCGGCAGCCGCAAATCGGTTCTCAATTACCCCAAAGGCATCAACCGGATCGACGTCACTTATAATGCTCCCCTGAAAAGGTATCTCATGACAAACCGCAGCCGGGCAAAAGCAGGCGGAGAAAATCAGTTTACGATTTTTGATGCACCTGAACCCTGGGGACCATGGAGCTTGGTCTATTATGAACTGCAAACATCAACTTCCAACCTGCAGTGGGGCGAATCCCAGCATATACCGTCCAAATGGATTTCCGGAAACGGCAAAACCATTTATGTCATCTATGCGGGCAACGATACTTTAAAAGTAAAAAAGGCCGTGCTTCAAACGGACGGTAACCCTCCAATTACATCCACTGTTGCTCCGACTGTCGTTACCCCGCCGCTGACGCTGAAACCGGGAGATGCCAACAAAGACGGCAAAGTGGACGGGCTGGATTATGTGGTTTGGCTGAATAACTACAATAAAACTGTAACTGCGGGAGCAAGTGTTGGAGATTTTGATAAAAACAGCAAAGTCGACGGTCTGGACTATGTTATCTGGTTGAATAACTATAATTCGTGAAATCATGCATCTGCTCTTTTTTGTCTTTTCATTTTTTCTGATAGCCTTGCTGTTCCCCTTTCAAATTGCTGCCCAACCGCTCTATCCTGATACTCTCTGGCCTGTTGCCGATCCTGCCTCTGTCGGTATGGACCAAAATAAATTGCTGCAGGCAAAAAACTACGCCCTGCAAAGCGGTGGTTCAGGCATGATTATCCGTTACGGCAAAGTTGTTATGTCCTGGGGTTCTCAGACTCAAAAATACGACCTCAAATCAACCACCAAATCGTTTGGAGCCACCGCTCTCGGCCTGGCTGTCAAAGACGGTAAACTGACCCTTCAGGACAAAGCCCAGAAATACCATCCTTCTTTCGGCATCCCTCCCGATACAAATATGGCTACAGGCTGGCTTGATGATATTACTATCCTGCATTTGGCAAATCAGACTGCCGGATTCGACAAGCCGGGCGGATACGTAAAACTGCTGTTTGCCCCCGGTAGCAAATGGTCATACAGCGACGGAGGGCCCAACTGGCTGGCGGAAGTGATGACTTTAATTTATAAAAAAGATCTCTATCAGCTGATGTTTGAAAGGGTTTTTACGCCAATAGGCATCAATACTTCGGAACTCAGCTGGCGAAACAACATATACCGCAACCAGACAATTGATGGTATTCCCAACCGGGAATTCGGCTCGGGCATAAACGCCAGTGTCAATGCCATGGCCAGGCTGGGTTACCTCTACCTTCGCAACGGCATCTGGAAAAATACGGAAATTTTACCCAAAAGTTATATTGACCAGGTCAGGGTTAACCAGGCCGGCGGAGTCCCCGTCTTCCGGCCGGAACTATATGCTGCGTCTACCAGCAGTCACTATGGTCTTCTCTGGTGGAATAATGCCGACGGAACATTGGATATTCCAAATGACGCTTATTGGACATGGGGCCTTTACAACAGCCATATACTGGTTATACCCAGTTCGGATATTGTCGTCACCCGTACCGGTCAGAGCTTTCCCGGTACCGATGGCTACAGCCAGCTTAAAGGCTTTTTTGAACCGATTGCCGCATCAGTCTCCAATTCGCCTACCCTTACTCCGGCTAATACACCTTCTGTTACCGGCAAACCCGGCGATGCCAACAAAGACAATAAAGTCGACGGACTGGATTATGTTGTCTGGTTAAACAACTATAACAAAACAGTTTCCAACGGCTCATCTTCCGGAGATTTCAATTCCAGCGGCAAGGTTGACGGCCTGGACTATGTCATCTGGCTGAGTAACTATGCAAAATAGTTGCGAAGTCCTGAGCCTGTCGAAGGACTGAATAATTATCTCAGCTGGTTTTGTCCCGCGAAGCATGATAATAAACAATTGATTTTCAACCAAACAAATTAATTTGTTGATACGTTGAATAACTAATATATGTCAATAATAAAAGCAGTCATACTTTTTTTCATTTTTCAATTTGAAATATTTATTATACCTAACTCTCTTTACGCTCAGGAACGTATCTATGGTCTTCATGCAGACTTACCGATGCCCTTAGCTTCTCAACAGGGTATTAGTCTTGAAGAACAGATAGATATTATTAAAAAAACAGGTACCAAAATGGTTCGATTGAGAATGAGTTGGGATGAAATAGAAAAAATTCAAGGGCAATACCATTGGAACCAAACAGATGACATACTGAGCTTGCTTAAAATAAACGATTTAGAACCACTTATGATCATAAGAGATACTCCGTATTGGGCAAAATCAGATTCCAACTGTGGAGGTTTGTTAATAAAAGATAAAATATGCCCTCCCAAACTTACAGATTGGGGAAAATTCATCCAGAAAAGTGTTGAAAGATATGGTTATCAGACCGGTGGGCTTGCTTATATTCGATATTGGGAAATATGGAATGAACCCAATAGTTCTTTGATGTTTTCGGGTACAGTCGACGAATATTTTGACATACTTAAAGAAGCTAATCTGATAATACATAATATAGATCCCTCCTCCAAAGTTTTAAACGGTGGAATTACTCACAATGGTATTCTCAATTCAGACGGAAATAACTGGGTTGATAATCTTTTGAAAAAACAGGGAATCGCCCAAGCTTTTGATATTTTTAATTTTCATTTATACGGAGCTGTCGACAATCCCGAAAATACTTTTAATAAAGTAAAAAATCTGCTGAATATTTATAATTTAGGATTAAAATCGGTTTGGGTAACCGAAACTAATCCCAGTGAGACTTCTGAAGAAAGTTTAGCAGCCGTTATGTCTAGTTGGCATCAAAGAATTTTCAACCAATCTGTTAAGGCAGTATTTTTCTTCACTTTGCCCAACTGGTGTCAAAAAGATACACAAGACCCTGTCTGGTGTGACCAAAACGTCTATACAACCGAACGAAGGATTGGCGGACTTGTCAAAGCTTCTGATTTCCGGACTAATACTCTTGCATACGTAAGTTATAAAAATATGACAGGCGAAAATATAACACCCACGCTTATTATTTCACTTTCACCCGCTATCAAATCCGGCGATGCCAACAAAGACAATAAAGTCGACGGACTGGATTATGTCATCTGGCTTAACCATTACAACCAGTCGGCAACGGGAGCAGGATACGGAGACTTCAATAATTCAGGCAAGGTAGATGGCCTTGACTACGTTATCTGGTTGAATAATTATGGTAAGTAAAAAATTTTTTTGTCTCGAGATGGTTAGGCGAGTCTGTGCGAATTTAGGTGTGGAACGTTCGACTAAAAGATATTTGTCGTTGTTATTTTTTTTGACCCTTTTCTTGCCCAAAGGAATAAATGCTGCAGGTTATTATTTCCCTCCTCCCGGCCAAACATTGTCCCAACAAAATCAACAAACACCCCAGACGGTTAATCTTAGCGGTAATATAATAACTGATCTGTCTGGTAAAGCGACGCGATGGGCATTGTGGCGTCATGGCTATCTTGTGCATGTATCTGGAGATTTTAACCAGACTTCCGAGGTCAAATCGTTGCGGAAAACCTGGCATGCCCTGACCGTCGGTGCAGCAGTCAATCAGGGGAAAATTCCCGACTTTAAAACTCAAAAAATTAGTTTTTATCAAACAAATTTAACAGGTAAGGATAAAGACGCGACTTGGTGGCACGTAATTACACAGTCTGCAGGCTTTGATTATCCGGGCTGTGGGGACAGCATTGACTATGCACCCGGCCAGATGTGGACTTACTCTGACCTCAATTTAAAGAATTTGAATGAGGCATTATTTAAAGCTTGGGGCAGTCCTGGTGGCAGCTATACTGCCTCAAATTATAAAACAGTGCTTAATCAGGCATATTTCTCAGCTATCGGAATGCAGGGCTGGAATACGCAGCTAAATACCGACGGCATTAGGTTGGTGCTGGATTTGGAAGACATGGGTAGATTGGGTCTTTTAATGCTAGCACGAGGAAGATGGAACAACACAGTACTGGTTCCCCAATGGTTTGTTGAAGAACAGGAAACTAAAAAAACCGCAGGAATGTTGGTAAATTACGATGGTTGTAACGACGGGGTAATCAGCTTTTTAACTAAAGCGACCTTTCCTGAATCTCCTTATGGTTATTTGACATGGACCAATTCCGCTGGGGATTTTTATAAAAATGCCTCGACATCCTGGGCTTGGGGCGCAGGGGCGGGAGGAACATATATTCTTTGGAACCAGAAAAACGGTGTGGTTTTTGCTGGCGTTGGTGTCGACGATTCCCCAAAGACGAGTGGAGGGATACCCCACATAATTGAGGCTAATATAACCGGTTCAAATCCTTTATTTGAGGGTGGTCCTTCCATTTTGCCAACGAAAACACCTACCCCAATAGTATCCGGAAAGCCAGGTGATGCCAACGGGGACGGCAAAGTTGACGGGCTGGATTATGTTGTCTGGCTTAACCACTACAACCAGTCGGCAACGGGAGCAGGAAGTGGTGACTTCAATAATTCAGGCAAGGTAGATGGTCTGGATTATGTTATCTGGTTGAATAACTACAACAAATAATCTCAATGTTATGATCAATTAATATGAAAAATTACGCTGGCCTGATTATTTGTTCATTCTTCCTGATTATAAGCATGATTTCCGTCAAGCCGGTTAAAGCTGAAAGCACTGCCGGAGTTCTTCCCCATGCCACTGATTTTCTATCCCTGCCGGCCTGCGGCAGCAATTGCGGCACAACCTATTTCCCGACCGCATCTGCCAGCCAGCGTTCGGCTTATATCTCTCAACTTAAATCTAGAGGCTATACCCACGCTTACCTGTCCGTCACTGCCAGCGCTTTCAATTATTATCCAAACCCATCGGGATTTAATTCTTTATTGACGGAATTAAACACTGCCGGTATCAAAGCGGTAGTCTGGCTTACCAGTGATACCGGAACCTGGAAAGGTAAAACTGTTGCGGCAATAAAAACTGATTTAAGCGCATTTATTCCCCAAATTGACGCCAAAACCAACAGTTATGTGGTTGGTCTGGAATCGAATGAATATTGGACGGCAAGCGAAATTCAGGAGATAGGAAATCACATGGACAGTTTGACAAATAAACCGTTGGCAGCACACCAGACGCCAAATAAATGGGAATACTGCTCGCAAAGCTGGTGCGATTATATGGTTCTGCAAACCAATCCTCCCACGGAATCTACCACAGGTCCTCAAGTAGCAACAAAAGTCAATAACGCCAGGACAAGCCTGGGAAAACCTGTTGTCGTTGGAGAGTACCATAGACCTGACGAATCTGTTTCCATATCATTGGCCAATTACGCCCTTGATAACGCCTGCGCCGCCGGCTTTGGCAATGGAGGCACTCCTTCAAAAATAGAATGGCCGGCCGGCAATTCGTGCGGCAATACAGGACCGACGCCAACTGCAGAACCAACCGGAGTCAACCATCCTCCGACTGTTCAAAACAGCACCTACTCTACTGCGGTAGAGACACCCCTCTCGATAATCTTTTCCTTTGCTGATCCTGACGGACCGGGTCCATATATATACTCGGTTACTCAACTGCCACTTCACGGCTCTATAAACGGTGCCGCAACCGACAATGATTGGGTTTATACACCTGTCTCGGGCTATTCGGGCAACGATACTTTTAAATGGAGGGTAAATGACGGCCTTGCTTTTTCCAACACAGCCACAGTCACCATAAATGTAGGGACGATCGGTAAACAGGGAGATGCCAACGGAGATACTAAAGTTGACGGACTGGATTATGTCATCTGGCTTAACCACTACAACCAGCAGGTTGCGGGAGCAGGAAGTGGTGATTTCAATAATTCCGGGAAAGTAGACGGGCTGGACTACGTTATCTGGCTGAACAATTACAACATATAGGCATGTTTCCTTCTTGATCATTTATTCCCGCTCACATAAAGTAATTATATGAAGCTGCTCCTGTTGTTGACGGGATTTTTTTTGACCACTGTCTCCCTCAATTTATATTCGGTCCCCGTCTTTGCCGCTGCCCCCTACGCCCAAAGTTCAATTTCCGTAAGTTTTGATACCGCCAGTAAAAAATCCTATTCCATAACCAGCGGCAGTGACAACTGGCCGGTGACCTGGGCAGACGATGACGCCCAATACACCAATTTCGGAGACGGCGGAGGCTTCGGAGACAGCGCCAAGTACAGCCAGGGCGTAGCCAAAATATCCGGAGGAGCAGACAATTTTACGGGCCAAAACTTATGGACGGGCAACGGCAAAAGTTACGGCATTATTTCTGTCGGAGGTATACTTTATATGTGGGTATGCGGAAATGCATCGGACAACTCAGCCTACAGTTTCCAGAAACTGTATAAATCAACCACCCACGGTACGCAATGGGCTCAGGCTTCCTGGCAATTCGACCAGTCCAACGGCGGCAATTTTTTCTGTCCTACCTTCCTCCAATACGGCAAAGACTATGCCGGAGGCGATCCGTCATATCTTTATATCTATGCCCCAGGTATCCAGAACAGCACCTGGGACGTACAGAAACCCGGGTATATATACCTTATGCGCGTACCCAAAAGCGATCCCATGAACCGTGCAAACTACCAGTTCTTCACCGGCTACTCCGGTGGTGTGCCCCAATGGAACAGTAATGTCAGCCTCAAAAAACCGGTCTTTACCGACGTCGCCAACGGAGTCATGAGAACCAGCGCCGTATATAATGCAGGGCTTAAGAAGTATTTTCTGGTCACCCAGCAGATAAAAAGGGGAACCGGCGGATATATCGGTATTTATGAGGCTCCGGCGCCCTGGGGAGATCCGAATAACGTACAAAATCCCTGGAAAACAGTCCTTTTTGCCAATGCCTGGTCTGTCGGTCTTCAGGGGGCGGAAGCCAAAACAGTCTTCTGGAATTTTTCCAATAAATGGACATCCGCCGACGGTAAAAATTTTGTCTTTGTTTATACCGGCGCTGATAAGTTGTCCACAATCAAAGGCACCTTATCAGCCGGACCGGGCACGGCAACCAGCACTCCGGCCCAGGTCACTCCGACAAAAATCACACTCAGCCCGACCATACCAGTTATAACCGGAGATCTCGCAAAACCGGGGGACGCCAACGGGGACGGCAAGGTTGACGGGCTGGATTATGTCATCTGGCTGAATAACTACAATAAATCCATAACTACGGGAGCAGCCGGCGGGGACTTTGATAAAAACGGTAAAGTTGACGGACTCGATTACGTTATCTGGCTGAATAATTATAACAAATAAACTTATGTCAAAAAAATTGACCTCAGTCTTGTTATTTCTGCTTCTTATGCAAATTTCAGTTAATCCTCTTCTGGCAGCGAAAAATTGCGCCAATACCTCTGTCGGTTTTATTCCCCTTATTGATATGGGCGCCAACCAGTTATACAAAGGGCAGTCAGGCGGTTTATATGTAAACGGCAGCAACTCCGTTCCCCTTGCCCACCTGCAAATGGCTCAAATAGCTGCCGGACAGGTCAAACCGGTAAACGGAAAAATCGGCTTTATATCTGTGGGAATGTCCAATGTTTCCCAGGAATTCATTGTTTTTCAGGAATTGGTCGACTCCGACCCTGGAGTTCAAAATTCAATAGTCACCGTCAACGGCGCCCAAAGCGGCCAAAGTGCCGACAGATGGGTAACTCCGGAACCGGGCACCAATCCTTGGAGCGTCCTTTCAAGCCGGATTTCCTCAGCCGGTCTCTCAAAAGAACAGGTTCAGGTCGTTTGGCTGAAACAGGCAAACAGGGATACCGCTGAAACCCCCGGACTTGAAGATGCAATGCTGCTTAAATCTAATCTTGTTTATATGGTCAAAAAATTAAAAACAGACTACCCTGCAATTAAAATTATCTATGTATCCAGCCGCATTTATGCCGGATATGCTTCCGGTCACTCCAGTATTGAACCTCTTGCCTATGAAAGCGGTTTTGCTTTCCGCTGGTTGATCCAGGATCAAATGGGTATCACCAATCCGACAGGCACTTCAGAAATTGACTATAACAACAGTCCGGTTATTGTTTGGGCCCCTTATATCTGGGCAGACGGTCTCAATCCGCGCAGCGACGGCCTTGTCTGGAAATGCGAAGATTTCCAGGATGACGGCGGACATCCATCAGCCTCAGGAGAACTCAAGGTGGCTCAGATGTTAATGAATTTCTTTAAAACCAGCCCTTTGGCCGCTTCCTGGTTTACGGGATCTGCACCGCCTCCGACAATGAATGTCTCACCAAGCAAAACACCGACGCCCCCATCAGGGCAAAAACCGGGTGACGCCAACGGAGACAACAAGGTTGACGGTCTCGACTATGTAGTCTGGCTCAATAACTATAATAAAACCGTATCCAACGGCTCAGCTTCGGGAGATTTTGACGGCAACGGCAAAGTTGACGGCCTGGACTATGTCATCTGGCTGGTCAATTACAATAAATAATCCGTCTGTCCTATTTGTAAATTTGCCTGATTGGATTCTATACTGAATTCATCATGAAAAAATTCGTCTTTATATTTTTTTTTCTTTTTCCGCTGGCTGTACCCGCCGGTATCTCCGCCCAGACACTTCCTGTTAAACCGAATATCGTCTTTATCCTGGCCGATGATCTTGGCTACGGTGATTTGGGTAGTTACGGTTCAACAAAGATAAAAACTCCCAATATCGACAAACTGGCCCAGGGAGGCAGCAAATTCAGCCAATTCTATGCAAACTCAGGTGTCTGCTGCCCGACCAGGGCAGCTTTTGTAACCGGCCGCTATTCAAGACGGGTAGGCATCGATGAAATCATCTCCATTTCCGGTACCTCTTCCCAAAAAGGCCTGGCTGCATCGGAAATTACCATAGCGGAACTTTTAAAAAGCAAAAGCTATAAAACGGGCATAATCGGCAAATGGCACCTTGGTCATCAAACCCAATACAACCCCACTCTTCATGGTTTTGATTACTGGTACGGCGTCTGGTATTCGAACAATTATAACGGAGGGCAGATTCCTCTGATGAGAGGTACGGAGGTAATTGAAAATCCGGCTGACCTGTCGATGCTGACTCATAATTTTACCTCGGAGGCGGTGAATTTTATCAATCAAAACAAAAACATACCGTTTTTTCTCTATTTAGCATATACCGCTCCTCATGCTCCCCTTGTTGCCCACCCTGATTTTGCCGGCAAATCTCTTGACGGGACTTACGGCGATGTTGTCGAAGAAATGGATTGGGGTGTCGGCCAGGTTGTGGCGGAAATCGACAAGCTTGGTCTCAGGAACAACACCCTGATTGTTTTTGCCAGCGATAACGGGCCGGCTATAGCCAATGCCCCGCAGGGCGGCTCCGCCGGTCCTTTGTATTGCGGTAAAGGAACTTATTACGAAGGAGGCATCAGGGTGCCGTTTATCGCCAATTGGCCTGGATTTATATCTTCCGGCAGGACAGTTGATAAAATCGGGGCAATATTTGACCTATATCCGACTTTCGCAAAATTGACCGGAGCTGCCCTTCCCATGGACCGTGCCATCGACGGCCAGGATTTGTCATCGGTTATCTTCGGCAACGGCGAGCGTCCTGATGACGATATCGCTTTCACCTGGCTGTCAAAAAATAAAGCCGTCATTGCCGGAAAATGGAAACTGATGACGCAAAGCTCAGGCGGCCAAACCTGGATGGCTGAATGCGGTATGGTTTCAAATCCCCAGATGCTCTTTAATTTAGCTTCGGATATCGGTGAAAAAAATAATTTGTCCTCACAGCACCCCCAACTGGTCAGCTTTCTTTCAAATGAACTGACCGCAGCCCAAAACAGCCTTAACCAACCCGGGAACCAGCCTCCCGTGGCCAATTTTTCCGTAAGTCCCGGCATCAATGCCTTGACCGTCAATTTTAATGCCGGAGCCTCATCTGACAGGATCGGTACTGTCAGCAAATACACCTGGAATTTTGATGATGGAACCAGTTCAAACAGTAAAGAAGTATCACATACTTATTCAGCTAACGGTAAATATTTTGTAACTTTGACCGTTGAGGATAACCTCGGTCTTACTGACGGCAGGCTTTACGAGCTAACCATGCCTTTATCGGTCACTGCTTCCCCGACACCTCCTGCCACCAAATCCCCGACTCCTACTTCCCCGGCGGGCAAAGCAGGAGATGCCAATGGAGACGGAAAGGTTGACGGCCTGGATTATGTTGTCTGGCTGAATAACTACAATAAAACTGTAACCACGGGAGCGGCCGGCGGTGACTTTGATAAAAACGGCAAAGCGGACGGACTGGACTACGTTATTTGGTTAAATAATTATAACAAATGAATATTCTTCTTGATTAGCGACCCTGTTTTATGCTTTGATTGAAGGAGATGATAAAACCGGCTGCCAGAAAAATCAAAAAAATTTACCGCACCCTGGACAACAAATCCATAGGGAATCCATTAGCCTTTATCTTAATTCTACTGATTCTGCCCATAACTGTTATTGCGGTCCAGAATACTATCAATTACTTCTCGAAGGCACAGTTAACCGGCTCGGTTGACGCCGCATTTTCTCCTGCCTCTTTCAATTTGCCGCCGAATGCAAATGTCAAAATCATGCTTGACCCCCATGGGCAGGCTGTTGCTTTTGCCCGGGTGGTTATCGTTTTTGACAAAACGAAAGTTAAATTTGATTCCGAAATCACCACCACAGCCAGCCTATCAACTGTGGTTGAGAAAACGACCATGGCCAATGCCAATACAAGCGGCAAAGCCGTTATTGTGATTGCCGCTTCCCCCACGGATACTCAACCGGCTTCTTCCTTCGAATTTGCTTCTTTCACTCTTGCTTCGGTAAGCTCCAATAACACGGATACCTCAACGCTCACATTCCTTGCTTCCGATATGCAAATCGTCAGCGCGGGGGGTACGGAATTAACCGTAAACGCTGCAAGCGCCGCCATAAACAACGGCGGGACCAATCCGACGCTACCTCCGACTAATACTCCTCCGACATTGACACCTCCTACGGGCAACCCTCAAGCCTGCAACGTGGTAGGCTCGATTGACTGCTATAATCAATGGAAAGCTGAATATCAAAAGTCACTGACAAGCAAAATTGCCGATCTCAATCAGGATGGTAAAGTTGACCTGATCGATTTTGAAATTTGGCGCAGGGCAGCCAAGGGCTGAAATAACAGGAACATTCCGTGACAATTATTCTTGCCATTCTGGTGGCCTTCGGCTCTTTTTTTTTAATTCCTCCCAGGGTTTACGCTAATATTTGCACCAGCGACTGCATACCTCTTATGGATATGACGGGCAGCCAGAAATACCAGAATGAAACCGGCGGCCTGTACGGCAATTATCAAAATAATCCTCCCGCAGCCCACGCCCAGAAACTGTCGGAAGCCCGGTCCCAAATTACCTCCAGGGACGGCTCCGGCAATCCAAGTTCTTCCGGTAAAATTGTGCTTCTGACCATGGGCATGTCCAATACCAGGAGAAAATCCGATGCTTTTATCGGGCAGGCGGCCAATGATAACGGTGTCTCGTCCAAGGTAGTGATCGTCAACGGCGCCCGCGGCTCGGTTGTAGCTGAGAAATGGGCTAATGGCGAAAATTGGGATTATGTCACCCTCCAATTAACCAACAGCGGCGTTACCTCAGCCCAGGTTCAGGCTATTTGGATGCTCCATGCCAATTTTGCACCGCAGGACGGCAGCAATTGTACTGACTGTCTGGCCGAAGGCGGTGAGTATGTCTCAACTTTAGCCGAACATCAGAGAATCATTATCGATGAGATCGGCAACCGCTTTCCCAATGCCAAAATTATTTTTTTCTCCAACCGCACCTACGGCGGTTATGCCACAAAAGATTTAAACGATGAGCCTTATGCCTATGAAAGCGCCATTGCCGCGCGCCGGGTAATTCTTGACCAGATAAACGGGACAAACGCCAAAGTCTATTATTCTAACGGTCCGGTTTTGGCCTGGGGTCCCTACCTCTGGGCTGACGACGGCCATGCCAATAGTGAAGGTCTGTCTTGGTTTTCCTCTGATTTTGAGACTACGGACGGCACACATCCGATTGAAAATGTTGCCGGAAAAGGGGCAGAAAAAGCTGCCGCTCACATGCTCAAATTTTTCAAAACCAATATTTACGCCGCTTCCTGGTTCACCGGTTCTGCCTCTCCTCCTTCTGTTACGGTAGCCGGCAAGCCGGGCGATGCCAATGGAGACGGGAAAGCCGACGGACTCGACTATGTCATCTGGCTCAACAACTATAACAAAACCGTAACTAATGGCTCGGTTTCCGGAGATTTTGACGGAAACGGCAAAGTGGACGGGCTTGATTATGTGATCTGGTTAAGCAATTATTAATATATGGCTGTGAAAATTTTACTAATATCTTTAACCGTCTGCCTTCTTCTGACGACTTCCCTGTCTCCCGCTATTGCCCAAACTGATATTCCCTGGTCAACAGCCGGAGGAAATGCACAGCGGACTTCCTGGACGCCGAATGAAGCACCGGGACTTTTAAAAGCCCTTTGGGTGAAAAGACTGGTGCCATATGTTTCACAAAGGGTGCAGCCTGTGGGAGCGGAAAACAAGGTCTTTGTTTCGACTGCCCGCGGAGTATACGCTTTCAATGCCGATACCGGCACCCAGGAATGGATTTACGCAACCGAGATGCCGATCGGACACTCTCCTACTTACAATGCCGGCACTTTATATGCTTCCGGACTGGACCGCAAAGTGCATGCCATCAATGTTTCCAACGGGAGTAAAAAATGGGTATTTGATGTATCAACCGAAGGAGGCGCCGGTTTTTCAACCAGTCCCCTCTTTGCCGAAAACACTGTCTTTGCCGGTAACCGTGACGGATACATGTATGCTTTGGATGCCTCAACCGGCAGTAAAAAATGGAAATATAAAACTGATGGTCCCGGACCGATCCTGTTTTCAGCCGCCTACTCCGGCGGTAAAATCTTTTTTGGTGCCCAGGACGGCAATGCTTACGCTTTAACCACAGGCGGAACCCTGTCCTGGAAAGTCAAACTTCCGGGCATGGGCTTTATCACCTGGTGGCCGGTGATTTACAGCGACAAGGTTATTTTCACCCGCACCGAGGAACAGAGAAATACTTCAGGAGATTTTACCGGAGGCAATGATTTTGGATACGAAAGGGATTTGATAATAGGGGGAACTACCTCTGATAATCCGGCCGGTCAAATTGTCACTCACACCGTCGGTTCCCAGACAAAAACCGTTGATGTTTCCATAAATCCCCTTATGTCTACAACAATTCCCAACTACTTTGAAAGCAATCCGCACCAAAGAAATGTTTTCGTCCTGAACCAGGCCAATGGGGTGGAAGTTAATTTTGATACTGACAAGGACGGTAAAACCGATGCCGTCCCTGTTTTAAGATCAGTTCAGGATTGGGAAACCGCTTATCCGCCTGTTCTCAGCGGCTACAATAACCAGAATATCTTGTATTTCCGCACCCCGCTGTTTCAAAACAACAGCTTTACCGGCTCCCGCGCTACAGGCTGGGAATACGGCAGTAGTTTCCTCAGCCTCGCTGTATCCAAACATTTCGGCCAGAGCCTGGCCTGGCCTTTGGATGAGTATACAGGCCTATCGGGTGGAGGCAAATACATTTATTGGAATCTTTGTTGCGATAGGTTTATAGGCAGTGCTGATATATCCAAATCAAATACTGCTTATCCTTCACTGGATACAACCCGTCAGTGGAGACATTTAACCGGCAAAATAGGTGAAAACAGCGGCGACCTGCCCGATAACTATTTCAGCCAGATGCAAAAATTTTTCTGGAGCGACCCGACGACAGTTGGCCGTTTTTATGCCTCCCATGGGGACAACGCCGGTCCGGCAATTTACGACGGCAAAATGTATGCTATAAGAAGCAACGCCTTGATCGCTTTTTCACCAAATGGAACAGGCAAATCGGCCTCAATCTCAGACGCCCCCGCCCCGGCAACCATAGGTGAACCTGCGGGAGTGCCGCCTGTTGCCCAGCTTGTTAATATCCTGGAAACGGAAGTGCAGAAAATCGTCAATGCCGGGCACCTGAAACCGGGATACGGTGTAGGCGGAAACTTTGATCAGCATATGCAGTCGTCCCTGGGTGATATGCTACTGGACTACTGGCATGCCCCGGGAGACATTCATTATTATCTGCTCAGAGCGCTCCCGTATTTATCTGCCGGATTAAAAACACAGGTAAAAACATACCTCCAAAACGAATTTACCCAATTCCCGCCTTACCAGTACAGCCACATTGGCTGGAAGGACGGTAAATTCAGGGACAGTTTTTCCTACCCTCCTGGTATGGCCGGGAAAATTGCCAATATGGGACCTTCAACTTCGAAACTCTGGGAAAATATGTGGAACTGGCCTCCATATCAATTCTACGCCATGTGGCAATATGCCAAAGAGAATCCTTCTCAGGCTTTAACCGTCTTTAATTCCGCCAAATCCAAACTTTCCGCCGCTCGTCCGTCATATTGTTCCCCTGCCTGTCCCGGTATGTGGCCGCAAGCAGTTAACGGATTGATCGCCGGCTACAAGGGATATGTGGAATTGGCCAAACTGGCCGGCCAGCCGTCATCCGTATACGGACCTTACGAAACAACCTTGAACTCTTTACTCACCGAGAGAAAAAACAATTTTCAAATCAGTCCGGTACAAACACTGGGCACTACAGGTACCAATAACGCGGCAAATTACTATGCCACCCTCAAACATGCCTGGAACTTCATGTACCTGACTCCTGCTTTGGCAGACTATCTGAATGTTAATGCCAAAACCAAGGTTCAGGACGCTGTCAATACATACACTGCTGAAATACCGTTATGGTTTGAGGCTTTGAACCGGGAAGTCCAGGGTGAAGGTGCGGCGACACCTTACCAGCAAACCCATTCCCTGTTCCAGGCCAAAGCCCTGATACTTAAGGAAAGCTACAATGAACTGGCCAAACGGTTGGATGCCCCGATGATGCTGGGAGACTTATATTATCTGGACAATCTTATCTCCACTATTCAGGTCTCCTGCACCGGCACCAACTGTCCTACTTCTCCGCCTGTTACAACCGGTCCCTCACCGACAACACCGCCAATAGGCAAACCCGGTGATGCCAATGGGGACGACAAGGTTGACGGTCTTGATTACGTAGCCTGGCTTAACCATTACAACCAATCTGCAACGGGAGCAGTAAATGGTGACTTTAATAACTCGGGAAAAGTGGACGGTCTCGACTATGTCATCTGGCTGAATAATTACAATAAGTAAAAAATGAAAGAAAAAAGGCCGGTTCAGGTAAAAACCAATAAACTACATCCGTGGTTTTATATCCTGATTCTGTTCGCGGTGCCCGTTTTTCTGTTGCTATTTCTTAACCGGAGTAAAAATGCAAATTTCGATCCGGAGCTTAAACCGGTCATTTTGTCTTTTAAAGCCGAAAAAACCGAAGTGACAAATGAAACTCTCGTCACTGTATTGGCCGACTCCGGGAAAGAAAAAGTAGCATTTGCCCGGTTGAATATGTCTTTTGATCCTCAAGAGTTAAACATAACTCAGATTGAACCCGGCGGTAATCTTTCTACCACAATCGATGAAACTCCCCTGGAAAAAGCCAACACCGAAGGCACTGTTATCCTTGTCATGGGTGCCTCACCGGGATCAAAACTACCCTCGGGAAAGTTTCAACTAGCTTCCATTAAATTTATGGGCGGGGATTTTGCATCAGGCAGGCTGAATTTTAATCCTGACGATATGCAGATAGTTACGGATAATGTGGAAGAATTGAAGCCGGAAATAATTCAATTAAGGTAACTTTCGCCAAAAAGCTTGTTATTTCTACGGATTATTCTGGCAACTTGTGCCGTTCCAACAGCTGTCTGCCCCGCAATCACAACCCGGAGTCAAAACCTGCGTGCAATTCAACTGGGGATTGGCAGCCAAATCACAACTGTCAACACAGCCGTTACTGAAGATTTTCCATATATATCCCTGGTTCTCACAGGCAGTTTGCTGGAGTGATATGCTCGGTGATGGAGTAATTGTAGGAGTGGGTGAAATTTGGTTCATAAAAATATATTGGATTAACCATTTCACATAATCAATGCCGTCTACCTTGCCGTTTTTGTCGAAGTCCCCTGCAGCTGATCCTGTTGTAACTGTTTTGTTATAGTTGTTCAGCCAGATGACATAGTCGAGTCCGTCGACTTTGTTATCCCCGTTGGCATCACCGGGAATTTCCGCCCCGCTTGAAGGGGTAGGGGTACAAGTGACCGGTGGCAGTGTGGGTATCGGGACCAATGCGGTCAGTTCATTATTGTCTTCATTGGATTCCTCGACTAAAAAGGTGGCATCTGCAAAAGCTGTAGCGGGCTGTCCATAACCAAGATTAAAACCCCAAACAAATGCTGTTTGACCTGCCGGGAGTCCGCCTGTAACTGTTTTCCTATCACCATTTACATCAACCACAAATTGACCTGCCTCGGTATTTCCGATGTTCTTGATATAAGCGCTTAATCGTAAATTGGGAGGAGAATTGTAACAACCTGATCTTGTTTCAAGTTCGATTTTCATTTGGGTCACCACCAAATCAGGCAGGTTTATGCCTGTAATGGTCGGAGCGCAGATACAATCGGATTTCTCCTGGCAGCCAGGCTTGCGACAAACACCGGGAGCTCCCGGTGCCGGAGTACCCAAGCCCAAATAGTAACACGACAAGCCTATCTGGCAAATAATCTGCGGATTAACTGAATAATTGCAGGTTTGGCTGCAGTTGGAAGTTTTCGGTGTAGGAGTAGGGGTCGGTGAAATATTGGGCTTAACGGCCAGGGGTGAAAATCTTGTACTTTGTGAAGCCAATTTTTTTCCTGCTCCGATACCCGTTATTAAAATAAAAAGACCTAACAAAGCCATCACAGAGACCGGAATACCTTTATTATCCATCTGTTTCCATTAAAAAATTAAGCTGAGGGAAAGTCAACAGGAACATTCAACTGCGTTAGGAAGTTGAAGTTGCCGGAGGACACATGTCAGGAGTTTCCGGAAGGAGGCATTTCGGTTCCGTATCCAGACAGGCAGGCCTGGGAGTGCAGGACGGCAGCGGGCACCACGGTAAGAGATTCATAGCGGATTCACAGATTAAAGTCGGAACTCCATTTTCCCATTTAATGCAGGAATCGGGAATTGGTGAGCAAGTAGGATTCGGCGTCGGCCGGCAATAAGATGTCAGCGGCATAGGATCGCAATATAGTACTGATCCGTTTTCCTGGATTTCTCCGTAAATACAGGGAGGGGGCGGCACGCAGGTAGGCAAAGGACAGTAATTGCCGGCCGGCAGATCGCAATAACTTATCACACCGTATTCATCTTTGGTGCCGTAAACACAATCTGGCAAGGGTATGCATGAAGGGCTAGAGGTAGGGGTAATCTGGTGCATAATCAGATATTGCTTGAGCCAGATGACATAATCCAGCCCGTCGACTATGCCGTCATTATTGAAATCTCCGTGTTTATGGCTGTTTGCCGTGTTTTGAATGTAGTGAAGCAACCAGATGACATAGTCCCGGCCGTCGACTTTGCCGTCCTCATCCGCATCGCCCTGAGGCAAAGTCGGGGTAGGTGATTTTTCCGGACAGAACCAGCCGCCGGGGGGAGGAATGGGATAGGGACAGGTAGCGGGTGTACCCGCAAGCGGCGGCGGACATAAAGTCGGCTTCGGAACACAGGTCGGTGTCGGAGAAGGATATTTCGGCAGATAGTTAACCGTTAAAACAGGAGGATTCAGGCCTTCCCTTGAAGAAAAAATGACTCCGTCAAAACTGGTCGCTTTAAGGACAAAAGTATACAGCCCGCTGCTTTTGACAACCGCTGAAACATTATAATTCACCCATTCCCCGCTTCCGATAAAACCCCTGTTATCGACGGCGCTGCCGGAAACCGGCGGTTTATTCAGAAAATTTAATTCAGTCTCACTCCAGTTGCTGCCGGCGGCGTAAATTTCGGGACCGTCCAACGTTCCGTTTTCCGGAACGAACATTTTCAGGTTGGCATTATATATTTCTCCGGCTAGTTTAATGTCAAATTTCAAATAGCTTTCTCTGTCGGGATTGCCTTTGCCGCTGACAACAAGTACAGGGTCGCTGCCGAAATTTTCCGTCTGGGAAGTCTGACTGGCATAGGTATCAGCAACAGGCTTTACTGAAAGTTCGGAAAGAAGAGGCATCGGCAAAGTCTGGGCGAAAGGGTTAAAGCGGGTGCCTGTGGAAACAAGCGCTTTGCCGGCGATCACTCCTGCAGTCAGGATTATGATTCCGGCCAAAGTCAAAAGTGTAGGGTAATACCTTTTGCTTCCCATTAATTACATTAAAGTATTGTCAGACGTACTTGTCAATGGAGTATCGGAAAATCAGTCAGGATTTTCACTTCACTGATGCTGTTAATTGCCTCAGCCGGAAATTTATTCAAATCGTTCTCTTTTTTATCCAAAAGCCTCTGCAGCACCGGCTGTTTGGATTTTCCCGATAAAACGACCAGGGCAAGTCCGCATCGGCTGATTGCTTGAGGGGTAAGACTGATCCTCTGGGGAAAGCCTCCGCTGTTTTCATATCCGGCAACCAATGATTGCGTATCCCACTTATCCATATATCCAGGCAGCAGTCCGGCGGTATGCCCGTCCTCCCCAATCCCCAAAACGGCAATTTTTATGTCGCTTATGTTGAATAATCTGTTTATCGTCAGGCGGTAATTATCTTGCGCTTCCATCAATGTTTCTCTTTGGGGAATGGCATGGAAAGCGATATTTTTTTCACGCAGGCTTTGAGGTAAACCGCTTTTTTCAATTTGATAAGCATTAATATCGTTTTTATTTTCAGGCTGGAAACGTTCATCTGCCTGTGCAAATACATGTCGCCGGGGGTGTAGGGGTGCTTTTTTCAGTTTTTCGGAAAGTAAAGAATATAATGAAACCGCTGATCCTCCCGACAAAAACGTCAGTGTTCTTTTACGGTTATTGTCCGCATCCGTCAGTTTCTCAAAAATTATTTCTGCGCACCTTGGCCAAAGATCTTCAGCCTCTGATCTTTCAATCTTTATCATTGGTTCATCATCTCCAGCAATTCTTCTTTCTTTTTCAAAGTCGTCTCAACAGCCACTACACCCCGGTCGGGCTGCCCGTAAAAAACCAGAGAGGTAAGCGGCGACAATAAAACAGCCGGCAGGGCTGCCAAATCCTCCTCACCTTCAACTTCGATAACCCTCAATTTGCCGTCGGAGAGCGAAAGTCTCAGGTTCCGGCTTATGGTTTTTACCAGTTTTTGGGTAATATGGCCGGCAGGATTTGCGATTCTGGTGATTTTATTGCCGGTTTCACTGAGGAAAAATCCCTTTCCGAAAGCCAAATCAGCCAACTCCTGATGTCTTCTGACTCTTTTAACGTGAAAATCAACGATGGCCAAATGGTAAGGAAGACCCAGCTTATTCATGACATAGACTGCTTCATCTCCGACTGCTGATATAAGTACAGGACTTGTTCTGTCTATCTGCTCCCTTAGTTTTTTACCGGCTTTCAAAATATCGGCTTCAGGATTGGAAATGAGATGGCCTATGGGAAGTTTCAGTTTCAATCTGAGATTTTCCGGCATTTTTTTGCCGAATATATCCAAGTCCCCGAGAACTTTTCCGTAGCGGTTTATTTCACCGATCCTGATTCTGGTCGAGGAAATGGTGCCTCCGTCCTCGGCTTTGACCAGGCTGACTTCCTCAATTGATAATGGCGCAAGACCCAACTCCAGCCTTTTTTCGTTTACCTGGCGGGCTCCCGCGATGGAATCCTGTGTTGCCAGTATGGCTTCAATCCCATTGCCTTCAATTGCCGGACCGTAAACATCATCGATTTTGACGATCCTGCTTCTTTTTTTCCAGTCATTTTCCTCCAAAAACATAATCAGCTCATTCTCCCTGTCATGATAGGATTTCGCCCTTGGCCGTTTATTGGAAATTTTGTTTTGAACGAATGTATCGGAAGTTAAACCGATAATGATCTTATCGGATTTTCGGAAGGCTTGCGAAATAAAAACCCGGTGGCCGTAATGCAGACGGTCAAAGGTACCGGCAAGAGCAAGAGTCCTATATTTCATATCTTCAACCTGGGAGGTGGCGCAGCTACGCAACCTGGGAATTTATCAATATTCGCCCAAATACAATTTGTCATAAAGTCCGATATATTCCCTGGCGCTTTTGTCCCATGAGAAGTCGGTTCTCATTGCTGTACTGACCATTTCTTCATATTTGGCACGGTCGTTTTTCTGAATATCCACGGCTTTGTCAATCATCATTCCCAGGGATTCTGAGGTATAGTTTTCGAAAAGAAAGCCGTTTCTCCCGTTTTTTATTGAGTCGGCTAATCCACCGGTTTTATGGGCTATGGGCAGGGTACCGGAAGTCATGGCAATCATTTGAATTAAACCGCAGGGCTCAAAACGTGATGGAATCAGAATAAAATCAGCTCCGGCATAAATAAGATGGGCCAGATGCGGATCAAAGAGGAAATTGCAGGATACGCTTTCCGGATAGAACTTGGACAGCCAGGCATATCTTTCTTCCCAATCGGAATTGCCGTTGCCTAATATGACAAACTGGTATTTCTCATAGGCTCCGCGCCGTATCAGCTTATGAAGTATGTCTATTCCCTTTTGCTGGGCATCAAATCTGCCAATGAAGGCAAATATGGGAATATCGGAATCAATCTTGAGTTTCATTTTTTCCTGTAAATGGGCCTTGTTGTGTTTTTTACCTTCCTGCCACGAATATAATTTTTTCGATCCTCCCGCAATTCCGCTTAAAAACGGATAATCCAGGGCTTGGTAATGCAACAGGTTGTTGTATTCCTTGTCGATGCCGTTTAGGATTCCGAAGACTCTCCCCTCTTTCCCTCTCAAAATATCCTCAAGGCCCATGCCGAATTCCTCCCGCATGATCTCTCTGGCATAAGTCGGCGATACCGTATTGATTACATCCGCATGGATGATCCCTTCCAAAAGAAAATTCAGCTGGCGGCTTTTTATTTCCCAGGCATGGGGACGGCAATGGGAAGTTTTAAGGCCTAACTTCTCAATTACGGCAATCGGGGCATGTCCCTGGTAGGACAAATTATGGATCGTCAGTATGGTTTTTACTTTCAGTTTGTTATGCCTGACCAACAGGGGTAAAAGGCCTAAATGATGGTCATTGCAGTGAATGATATCAGGTATCCAGGCTATGGTTTTTTGACGGATAATTTCAACAATCGCTTTGGCAAAAAAAGCGAAATTATTTTGTGAATCAGCAAAAGACAGGTATTTTCTATTTTGCAGAAGAAAGAGCGGGATCCGGTTTGTCGGATTGATCGTTTCATAAATAATCACTCTTTCAGATCTTCCGTCATACTCAACTTCAAGCTCGCCTGTCTTGACCAGATTTTTTTTGTCTATCTTCACCGCTTTGTAAAAGGGCATGACATTTTTAATATCTACCCCGTTCTTACCCAAAGCCGCCGGAAGGGACCTGGCCACGTCGCCCAATCCGCCCAGCTTGATATAAGGATCCAGTTCCCATGAGGCATACAGCACTTTCATTTCATCTCCTCCTTATAGAACTGACGGTATATTTCCTCATATCCTGAAATCATCCTTTCAAAAGTGAACTTCTCAAATACATGCTGCCTGCATTGTTTTCTCATATTCATATAGTCTTCTGCTCCCATTGATTTAATACGATTGATGGCTTCAGACAAACCTTCCACTCCGCTTTGTTTTATCTGCCAGTCTCCCCTGATGTTTTCAGCATTTTGGTTAATGATAAAACCGGTGATTCCGTCTTTGACGATTTCCGGCACAGCTCCTCTGGCATAGGCAATGATCGGACAGCCGACACTCATCGCCTCTATCATCACAAGCCCAAAGGGCTCCTCCCATTTTACCGGAAACAAATATGATCTCGCCTGGCTGTAATAAGCGATCAATTTGCTTTTATTGATCTCACTTTCCAAAAAAACATGTTCATTGTCAATATTTGGCTGGATTTTATTTTTAAAATAATCATAGTCTCCCGGACTGTCCTGGTAAACCTTTCCGGCAATGATCAGTTTGCCGGAACTTCTCCTCACTGCTTCAATAGCCTCCGCGTCTCCTTTGTCGGGAATGATTCTGCCTGCAATTAGATTATAATCGGCGCTTTCCCCGCTGAAAGGATATTCTTCGAGATGGATGCCGTTATAGACAGTTGCCGCAAAAGGCAGTTGATATTGTCCCCGCTGGGAATTACTGATCGAGATAAAAAAACAATTTCCGCTTCCGGCAAGTTGCGCCAGTTTGGGCGCCCTCTCAGCTGATATCGGATCGTGCAGGGTAAACAGGAAATTTATATCCGGATACTTTTGTACAAAGTAGGCCAGTCTTTCCACCGGATGGTGGACATGCACAATCCCGATGCCTTCGGTCTTGACTTCATTCATCATTTTTTCAAACAACTCAAATTCCCTGTCGTAGACCAGTTTTTTGTAATGTTCCCTGGGCAAACGGTTTTTTTGCTCGTAAGTCGTGGAAATTTCGAAATGGCGCAGGTTTGCTTTGGTTTGGGATTCTTTAGCCGCGTATAAATTTACCTGGTGCCCGCGGTCAACCAAACCGTCGGCTAGATCGCTGACCAGTTCCCAGGGGGCCAGTATATCTTCCTCTCTGGGAGGTACGCCGTGCGCGGGAGAGATGTAAACTGCAATTTTCATCCGTGAATAATTTTAGCATAGGCTGATATATATGCCTCAACCATTACTTCTTTGGAAAATTTTTCAACTACATGTGTCCGGCAATCGCCTCTCTGAATACGTTCTATCTCCCTGACAGCGTGGATCATACCTTCAACTCCGCTTTCAGGGTTTATCACAAAGCCTGTTTTGCCATCTGCAATAACTTCAGCTACTGATCCTATATCGAAACCTACAACCGGTGTGCCGCAGGCCATCGATTCAATCATTACCAGGCCGAAAGGCTCATGCCAGCTGATGGGAAATAGCGTGCAGTAGGCATTGCCGTACAGGTCATCCAGGGTAGTCTGGCTCAGTTCTCCGACAAAGGAAATTTTTTTGCCGTCAACTTTGGGTTTTATCTCCTTCTCAAAATACGGGCGGTCAACCGGATCTAAGGCCGCAGCAATAACCAGAGGCATGCCCAATTTATTGGCTGTGTCTATGGCTTCTGTCGGGCCTTTCTTTTCGGTAATCCTGCCTACCCATAATAAATACTTGCCCCTGGGTTTTTCGATATAGGTATATTCGTCGAGGTCAAGCCCGTTATAAACGGTCGCCACAAAATTCAACTCAGGCAAGCCTTTTCGCTGATTATCGGAAATTGAAATGAATGGCTGTCCTTTAAATGTCTTCAGAATCTTTCTTTTGTCTTCCGGCACCTCATGGGGATAAAAAGATCCGTGCATCGTATGGACCACCGGGGTTTGGGAATATTCGGAAAGAAACATCGGCAGATATTGCGCATGGTTATGGATGATTTCAAATTCCCCAGATCTCCTGAAGCATTCCCGGAAATGCAGCATGGGCATCAAAGCGCTGCCTTTGATAAGCCCGCTGTTGCCGAGTTCTTCGGGAAAAATGCTTACCAGTTTTGCCCTGGTCAGACTGTCGCCGGTAGCAAAAAGGGTGACGTCGTGGCCGCGGTCGACCAGGCCGTCGCTAAGTAGTGAGACGATTTTTTCAGTCCCTCCGTAGGCTTTGGGCGGAACAGACAAATAAGGAGGGGCCAAAAGGGCAATCTTCATACATCCAGTATAAAATATTAACCCCCAAATAGGAAGAAAGAAGCTTTTCCCCGGGGTATATTTAAAATTCGTCATCTCAGTTATAATACAGAGCCTTGTGGCAATCTATATGAAAAAAAGCGGAATCATATTTACCATTAAAAGTATCAGCCTGAAAAAATCAGCGAAGTCTCCGGCGTGGTCTCTTGTTGTGGCTTACCTCTCTTTGTACCTAAAACCCCGATACCTTCCGGATATTTTTTCCCGTGCCTGGGCATTAAAAATACTGCTTCTCGTCGCAACGACTGGCCTCCTATGGTTTAACACAACACGGATTGCCGGATCACAAAGTACCGAAGACAACGGCATTTTCAACCGCATCGTTCAACTGGTTATAACCAGCACTCCCACCCCCACACCTACGATTACACCGTCCCCTACGCCCACTCCTACTCCACTTATGCTTCCCTTGCGACTGATAATCGAAAAGTTGGGAGTTGATGCTGAAATCGAGTTTGTGGGAGTTGATGAAAACGGCAAAATGGAAGTTCCCTCCCAATGGGGCAACGTTGCCTGGTTTAAAAACGGACCGGTACCGGGAGAACCGGGAAATGTAGTCATTGCAGGCCATTACGATACGGACAGGGGCAGACCGGCAGTCTTTTATAATTTGGCTCGTCTGGCAGCCGGCGACATCATTCAGGTTTCCACCATTTTCGAAAATACTCTCACATTTCAGGTTACCGGATCAGAATCCTATGCCTATGACCAGGTACCCATAGATTATATTTTCGGTACTTATGATATTCCCCGCCTGGTTCTATTAACCTGCAACGGTTATTTCAACCGTGGCATTCAAAGCTATTCCCACCGCATCGCCGTCTTTTCGGAACTGCTCTAACTATCATCAACCTGGGAGGTGGCGCAGATACGCAACCTAGGTAATTATTTCCGCCAAAGCAGCCTCGTATCCTTTGACCATCTTCTCAACTGTGAAATTTTCCATGACGTGGTTGCGGCTGTCCTGGCGCTTGATCGTGTCAATTTTTCTGACCGCTTCGGCCATTTCTTCTTCACTATTATTTTCTATTACAAACCCGGTCTTTCCATTAACTATTACCTCAGGAATTGCCCCGTTTCCGAAAGCAACGACCGGCGTACCGCAGGCCATGGCTTCAATCATGACCAGACCGAATGGCTCCTCCCAGACTATGGGAAACAAAAAAGCTTTGGCATTTTGGTACAGAGCGACTTTTTTCCCAAAATCCAGTTCCCCGAACCATTGAATCTGCTCCCCGTCAATATCTTTTTTCAGTTCCTCAAAATATTCCTTATCCCGAATTTTTCCGGCCAAAATCAGTTTCATGCCCAGTTTTTTGGCAATCCTGACTGCCGCTCCCTGATTTTTATGCCTGCCGATTGTCCCCATCATCAATAAATAGTCGGCCTTTGGCCGAGGGTTATAAACATATTTTTCAGTATCAACACAGTTATAGACAGTACTTAAATAATTCAGATCCGGAAACTTTTTCCGCTGGTTATTGCTGATGGTGATTATATTAGTATTATATATTTTGAATATGTTAGCCAGTTCGGGAAAAAGCGGCAGGTGCATGACGTTAACCAGCGGTTTGCCGAGAAACTTGGCCAGCGGCAGGAAAACCGCCTCCCCCCGCATGTTATTTAAAATCAAATCATAATCAGAAATCAGCTCTGCCAATTTCCCCATGGTTTCCGCCAGTCTGACATTCTCTGTACGAAGCGCCCGGGAAGATTCTATTTCATCAATATCAGCAGAAGTTTTAGCTTCGTAGGTGTATCCTATTTCGATTAACTTATAATCACCCGGTAAAGATCCTTTAAAAGATACAAGCGTTATCTTATGCCCCAAACCGGCAAGACCTTTGGCCTGGTAATAAGCAATCCATTCCGTGCCTCCCTGATGGGACGGCGGTACGGACATGGCCGCTGAGCCCAAGATAGCAATCCTCATGGTTCCAGTATAACTTAACTGATTTTGAGCTGCTTGTGTTTCGGGGAATTATTTTGCTTTTGTTTGGGAAAATGGGCAAAACGCATATACATCAGGATAAAACGGTGGGCAATCGTCTCCCAGGAAAACTTTTCTTCAACGATCCGGCGGGCGTTTTCCGCCATTTTATCCCTTTTTTCTTCGCTGGACAAAAGCTTGTTCACCTTCAAGGCAATTTCCGTGGAATTTTTCGGCCTGACAAAAAAGCCGTTGATTCCATCTTTGACGGCCAAAGGGATGCCGCCTTTCCGGGTGACAACCACCGGCGTCTTACAGGACATGGCTTCCAGGATGACCAGGCCCAACGGCTCGTCCCAAACGGACGGAGCTACAAAAACATCAGCCCGGTTGTAAAATTTGCGAAGCTCATCCCCCTCAGCCACATGTCCGATAAAATGGATATTTTTAAGTTCTAAAGATTTGGTTCTTTCTTCCAAGAACTTCCTTTCCGGTCCTTCTCCGACAATGATGACTTCGGCCGGGATTTTCTTTGCGGCGGCAATCAGATATCTGACTCCTTTATAAGACGTCAGCTTGCCGGCAAACATGACGACTTTTTTACCCGTCAGACCGTACTTTCTGTCAATCTCATCCGTCGGCAGATTGGGATTAAAGCGCCTGACATCGACCCCTCCGGGAATAACCCTCACCTGGGAACGGAATTCATCCCCGAAGACTTTAAACATCCAGTCTTTAGTCCAAAAGGAATTGGGCACAATCCGGCGGGCACGCCTCAAAGCATCACCGGTCAAAGCCAGATATCGTTTATCTTTTTGCACAGTCGGCAGTTCCGAGCCGTGGATGGAGATGACGTAAGGGATCTGGTAGATGCTTTTGATTACCCTGCCGGTCCAGGACAAGGGAAAAGCATGATGGACATGGATAATGTTGGGGCTGAAATCTTCAACAGCTGCCCTGACGCTATTGAGCATTTCTTCATAGAGCTCGATCAGGTCGTGATTACTGATATCGGTATAGAGCGTGGCATGAGGCCATTCCGGATGTCCTGTAAAGACGACTTTTTTGGAAGTTTTTAAAGGGTATAAAGTGACGTTTGGTACATGGCGTGTTTCCGGGGCGACCATGGCAACTTTAAAGTGGCGACCGGCTTCCTGAGCGAGGAAACGGGCATAAGTTCCGGATCCTGAACCCCACAGGGGGAAAGTTTGTAAATAAAGGATTTTCATTTTATCCCACAATTTTATTTGATTGGGTGATTTAAATGCAAATTTTGCCGGTTTTTAAATTGCTGAAATATACTTGAGGGAAAAAAACTGAACCTAAAATGTGCCTTTTTAGACGCCAGGGTTCTTTTATTAGCCGGTATGACCATTCCAATCCCCGCATCCGCAACCATCGCGGAGCACGGCTGACATTGCCCGCGAGATAGTCCAAACTGCCCCCGACCGCCATCAGGACAACAGGCTGATTCCCTTTAAGACGGTTTATACAGGCCGCCAGTTCCGTTATAAAAAACTCCTGCTTGGGAAAGCCCAAAGCGACAAAAACTATATCCAGTTTCTTGTCTGAAAGCTCCTTTGCCAAATAGTTAATGTATTTGCCGGTTTCAATATGCTTGCCGTTTGCATCATGAATATTAAAATTTGATTTAATAATTCTGATTTCCGGCTCGCCCAACAGCATAATTTTGATGCCGGGAAATTGGGACTCCAAGCACTTGGACGCAGCGAGTGCTAAACCGGAGCGTCCGCCTATAAGTCCTATCCTATAGCTCTTTTTAACCGCCATCCGGCACAAGGAAATCATCATATCAGCACCGGAAATTCTTCTGACTTTCCTGCCGAATTTTTTTCCGATTGCCCAAATGACGCCGGATCCGTCAGGAATATTGATTTGGGCCTTATTGACGGCCTTTTTAAACGATGCCTCTTTTTGAGCCAAAACAATAATTTCCGGATTCGGAGTAAAAATAACGTATGGTTTTACCCTGTTGTTTTCGTCTTTTACCTTTCGGATTTTACCTTTTTTTAAGTACTTATCGATTTTCTCCAGGATTAAACCTTCATCCTCTGTAGTTATTTTCACGCCCAGAATTTTTACCGTATTTTTTTGCATAAATTGTCTTTTTGGACAGCTTTTTAAAATCTTTTATTGGCAGTAATCAATTTTATGTATACAAATATTATTCAGTCAATAATACTTTCATGATAAGACAAAATGTCAATATTGCCACTGCAGATTAACAGAAGTTTAATTTGTTGGCAATTCCCGGGCCTGTTGTTGAAAAATTTTTGCAGTCAGGATAACCATTTTATATACAAATATCTTCTATATATAACTATAAGGTTAACTATCTTCTGGCGATGGATCTTTTATACAAATCGATGTTTTCCAACGCCACCCCGGTTCCCCTGACGACGCAAAGGAGCGGGTCTTCTGAAACGTGGACCGCCACTCCCGTCGCTTCCATGATGAGTTTGTCTATGTTGGTCAAAAGTGCCGTGCCGCCGGACAGTACTATGCCTTTATCAATTATATCCGAGGCCAACTCGGGCGGCGTATTCTCCAGGACTTCCTTGATACCAGTAATAATGTTCTGAAGCGGATTCTCTAAGGCGGCGGCAATTTCGTCACTGGATATTTCTATCATTCTGGGCAGTCCTGACAGGCTATCCCTCCCTCTGACTTCCATTTTCCTGAGGCTTGATTTCGGTGAAGCCTTGGGCATGGCATCACCGATCTGGATTTTCACCGACTCGCTCATCCTTTCACCGATAATCAGGTTGAACTTTTTTTTAATATAGGCGCCGATGGCTTCGTCCAAACGGTTTCCGGCCACCCGGACTGAATGGTGGACGACGACTCCGCCAAGTGATATGACCGCCGCCTCGCTGGAACCGCCGCCGGTATCGACAATCATGTTGCCTGATGCCTGGGCAATGGGGATCTTGGCGCCGATGGCTGCTGCCAACGGCTCTTCTATCAGATAGACGGTCCTGGCACCGGCCGACAGCGTGGCATCCATGACAGCCCGCCTCTCCACCTGGGTACAGCCTGCCGGGATGCAGATCATGACTTCCGGTTTAAAAAAACGGGTTTTGCCGCAGACTTTGTCCAAAAAATAACGCAGCATGGCTTCCGTCACCACATAATCGGCGATGACACCTTCCTTGAGAGGCCGCGAAGCCACTATATTTCCCGGGGTCCGGCCGAGCATTTCTTTAGCTTCATTGCCGACGGCTACGACCCGGTTGTCATCAATTGAAACCGCCACCACGGTGGGCTCATTTAATACCACGCCCTCTCCGGTTAAATAAACCAGGGAATTGGCTGTCCCCAGATCGATTCCGAGCCTTTTGAATAACATAAACAGCCAGTTTATTCTACTGTTCCTATGCTATAATTACAACGCCCCGCCTTAAATTATTAGGATTCGTGGCGGGCAAAAGATGTTTAAAAGACTGATTCTTTTTATTTTATCCCTGGCTCTTATCGCCGGTCTGACGTCAGCGGTTGTTCTTTACGGCCGCGGTTACCGCTTTGATCCCAAAGCTAAAAGCATCAGTCCCACCGGAATCCTGTCGGTGTCATCCTATCCTGAAAAAGCCTCCATCTTTATAAACGGCAAATTAACTTCGGCTACCAATGCTTCGCTGACCCTGGCTCCCGAATGGTATGACATAAAAATCAGCAAGGAAGGATATCAGTCCTGGGAAAAAAGAATCAGGATCCAGGGTGAAGTCGTCAGCCAGATTGATGCTCTTCTGGTACCTTTCAACCCCTCCCTGCGGGCAATTACCTTTACCGGGGTTATCAATCCCCGCCTCTCTCCCTCAGGCACCAAAACCGCCTATCTGGTAAAAAGCTCTGAAACGGATCCCGCCACCGGCCGCAACCTTTCAGGTGTTTGGCTTCTTGAGCTCCGGACAGGACCTTTGGGTACCAAACCGGACCCGAAACAGATTTTTTCCATGGATCCGGCAATTTTAGGCTCTTCAGCTGATTTTCCTTATGAAAATGCCGAACTGTATTGGTCTTACGATGAAAAAGAGTTGATCGTCGCTTTTTTCCCGGAAAACCCGCCCCCTGCTGTGGCACTTGAAGCTGAAAGAGCTTTTCTTCTTCTGACCGATAACGGAGTTTCGACATCGCCTATTGAAATCACTTCGCGCTATACGCAAATACTGGCCGAATGGCAGGAAGAAAAAATGATCAAAGATGAGGCAAATATGGCTTCTTTACCTGATGCAATCAGCCGGGTTTTGACAACTTCGACAAGCAGTCTCAGATTTTCACCTGATGAAACCAAAATACTCTACCAGGCTACGGCAGGAGCTTCTCTTAAACCGGTCATCGATCCGCCTCTTATCGGCCGCAATCCAACCGAAGAAACCCGCAGCCTGAATGACGGAAAATTCTATATCTATGACATCAAGGAAGACAAAAATTATTATCTGGCGGACAGCCAGCCGAGATGGTACACCGACTCGAAACATCTCATCCTGGTGGAAAAGGAAAAAATTACCGTGGTTGATTATGACGGGACGAATAAGCGTTCAGTCTATTCAGGGCCGTTTACCGACGAGTTTGTCTTTTCCTGGACAAGCGGCGGGAAAATTGTCATCCTGACCAATCTTAACAGCAGTACTTCGGCTGATTTTTACGAGGTTGACCTGAGATAACAAGAACATGGACAAAAAAACGTTGCTTATTCTGCTTAGCTTGGCCATACTTATTGGCGGTTTATACTTTCTGACCGGTACCGCCGACATGAAACCGTTTTTCTCGTTTCCGGGTTTCGAATCCACTTCCTCCGGAAATGCCACCGGTACAAGCCAGCCGAAAACAGGCTTCTCCGAGCTGCTTGAGGTCAGTGTTACGCCTTCAGAATAGCTAATCGCGGTAGTCTTTTTCCGGTACGGCCAGAACAAGCAGTCTTTTAAAGGTTGTTCCGGGAGGCCAGCAGGTCTGTAAAGTCAGTTGTTCAAAATTGGTTTGCCTGGTCAGATACTCCACTTCATCCGGATTGACAATTATTTTGTCGGTTACCCTGTAGATGTGCCTTTTGCCGTTAAGGAAAACATCCACTTCATCACCTCTCTCCAGCTCTTTCAGCAGATAAAAAATTGCGTTGTAGCGGCCGACGTTCCAAAAATCGTCCGTCGAATGGGCAAACAGGAAGATATTGCCGGGCACACCCGGAAAGACAGTTCCGGCAGCATGTGCCACACCCGTTTTCAAGGCTTCCAGGTAGGCCTCAGGATTACCGGCATCCACATTGGGCGCAATCGGTGCATTGGCTCCGATTTTCGGGATGATGATGCCGAATCTGGAGGAAACCGGCTCCAGAAATTCTATCTTGTCGCCTCCGGCCAATTTCCCGAAAAAGGTGGTATTGGACACAAATGGAGTAGGCTTGACTGTATCCGTAATTTCTTTGTCCGGCCGGGCCGGAACACCCTGCCAGGCAATCTCGTAACGGACGTTTCTGAATTGATTTACCCTGTATTTCGCTTCAAGCCAGGCAGCCGGGCCCAACGTCCTGCCGATGGCGTAAAGTGAAGCTAAAACCAGAAAATTACCCAGGGTACGGAAGACGACAAACCTGATAACTTCCCTGTTTACTTTCATAATTTACGGCTGTACCCTCCAGGTGGAATAGCTTTACACCTTCTGCCAATAAAAAAACGGCAAATCTTTAGATTTGATTTAAGTATCCCCGGGCAGAATTGAACTGCCATCGGAGGTTTAGGAAACCTCTGCTCTATCCGTTGAGCTACGGGGACTCAAAATCTTTAACTAGCTTATTATTTTATCATTCAGGTGATAAAATACGAAAAGATTCAATTCAGAATATTCGGGATGTAGCTCAGTTGGCTAGAGCGCGTCGTTCGGGACGACGAGGCCCGCGGTTCAAGTCCGCGCATCCCGACAAGCTTGATTTTCAAAGGGGGTGAGCAATTTGAACAAACCCATAGGCATAGTCACCCATTATTACGATAAAATTTCCGTGGCGGTGATCAACCTTTCCTCCAAATTAAAGGTCGGCGATTCAATTAAATTTTCCCATCATGATGACGAATTTACCCAGACTGTCTCTTCGATGCAAAAAGACCACCAGACAATTGAAAAAGCCGGAAAAGGAGAGGAAATAGCCGTCAAAACTGACCAAAAAGTCCATTCAGGCGATAAGATTTATTTTGTCTCCTGAATCATGTTATATTGATAACGATGAATCGGATTCATTTGTATCTGGTTTTGTTGTCGGTCAATATTATCATACTATCGCTCAACAGATTGACCGGACTTACCCAACTTCACCTTCAGCCCTTCGAATTCCTGCGACTTCTTGATTTCAATGCTATGCTGCCGATTCCCCTCATGGCTGTTCTCCTCTATTACCTGATCAAAAGTGAAATCACCGGTGATCATCCCTTCCGGAAAACAGCTCTGTATGTCTTCTTAAGTATTTTGTTTATTGCCGGTATATATTTATTTGCCGCAGGTTCTGGTACTCATGAGGTCACCAACTATTTGCACTTCCGTTTCTGCACAACCGGTCAGTCCGATTCCGCTTTCTGCAATATCATCAAATACAATGATGACGCATTCAGCCACTATGTATATTATGCAGGTTTTATTCTCATGAATATTGCCTTGATGCTTATAGAAGCCAAAATGCCCAGAAAGAAACCTGTGTCAGGCAAAGATTTGCTTTTTATATCAGTCAATAGCTTGTTTATAGGACTCGGGATTTTTGCCAATCTGGCTTTTGAGGAAATCGGTATCGACATGTATATTTTTACCTTTGTCATGCTGTTTGCCATTTATCTCCTGTATCCGTTCAGGATTAAACTCAAAAAGTTACCTATTGTTTTCTATTTTGCCTCCTCCTATTCATTGGGAGTTATCTCCACACTGATCTATAGATCATTTCTCTCCAAATAAGTCGGAGATGAATTTTTCAATTCCGGATTTTCGGGTAATGACAGCCACCAGCCTGTCTTCCGGTTCCGAATGCCAGTCCGGTTCATCCGCGGTTGGCTGCCATTTTAATAATTTATCGATTTTTAAACCTGAACTGTAGACTGAGTTAATCAAAACTTGCGGTTGGACAGGAAAATAAGGCGGAGTTACCCAGCGGATTTCCTGATCTTTCTCCAGCAAGATTATCTTTTTAATATAGTCGGCGGTTGTATCAAAATAGACTTTTTCAGCCTCTCCGCTAGCTATATGTATTAAAAAATAAGGCTTTTCCATAATAATCTGCGTCACTAAAAGGACTTTGCCATCGGGGGCTAATACTCTTTTTATTCCTGCAAAAAATTCCGAATGATTCTCCAGGTGCACCAGGATATCTTTGGCATGAACTGCCTGAAATTGCTCTTTCTGGAATGGTAAATTCTGGGCAATTCCCCGAACCAGAAAAGGTCTTTTTTCCTTACCGGTAAATTTTAGCGAGGTCAATTTTAAAGCTTCAGCTGAAAGGTCAAAAGCAACTACCGGAAATCTTTCACTCAGGTAACGGGTGATCTCCCCTGCTCCCGAGGCTAAATCAAGTACTCCGCCGCCATTTTCCGGAATTCCGGCTATAAACGGATCCAGGATTTGACTTCGATAATTATTACCCGCATGAATTGTAGTTTCATAGCGGTGAAAGATATCAGCATGCTTACCATACCTGTCCAGAACTGAAGCCTGGTAGAATTCCATTTTCAGATCATATGACCCGCTGATGATTGTTACTCCTAATTTCGTGAGGAATATTATGAGGAAAATCCCAACTTTTCTGAATTGACGGTCACGGTTATTTTCTCTTTGAAGGCTTTGCGGATTGTTTAAAGTGAATTTTTTCCGAAAAGAAAAGCAGGTAAATAAGAGGCAGTATGCCGACTGTATTTAAAACCAGCAATGCAATAAACCAGTATTTCTGCTCTCTTCTGGCAGCCTTCCAGAGGGCAAAACCTTTTAAAACCATTTCCAGTAAAAGGACCGGCAGGAAGAGCCATCTGTTCTCGGGAAAGAAATTCGGCATTTTTTTTATTATACTACTACAATGCCGAGCTTGATACTTGCTTCCCAATCGTTGGGACGGAAAAAACTGCTGGAATACCTGAAAATTCCCTTTGAAATTGTCCACTCGCAACTGGACGAAGAAAAGATTATTGCCCCGACACCGGAAAAAACACTTCAGCTTAGGGCAAAACTTAAAGGCGAAGAAATTGCATTAAAAATCGCCAAACCGGCAATTATCATATCGGCTGATTCGGGCGCTATTTTGGGCCGCAAACTGCTCGGTAAACCCAAAGACAGGCAGGAAGCCGTCGGAATATTTAAGAGGTTAGCAGGAAAAAAACATAAATATGTAACCTCTACTTACATTATCAAAATATATACTAATAAAACAAAAAGTGTCATTTTCCAGAGTGACAATGTAAGTTTCGTCACTTTCAGGAAGATGTCGGATGACGGGATAAACTTTTTCCTTGACCGGACGGAATTTACGCGTTTCGCCGCCGGTTATATTTTGGTCAGCGCGCAGGATTTCATCACCAAAGTCGAAGGCTCCCTCTCCAATGTCATCGGCCTGCCCCTGGAAGATGTTATCCCTGTTCTCAAAAAAGAAGGTTTGCTTTAACGAATATTAAACGTCTGGAAGTATTATTCTCTCCGGAATATCCGCGTTTAGTTCTATATTAAAAACAGGCAGATAAAACTCGCTTCTGTTTTTGGAAATATAGTATCTGAAACCGTCCGGATATGAATAATCCCAGCCAAAACCGATAAAATGACCGCGGCTTTGATCTGTATTCAGCAATTTAATCAAATAAGGCACCGTTTCTTTTAATACATCCATTTTAACTATATATCGTCCCAACCATAATGCCTCAACTGAACTTAAATCCTCATCATCATTGGAATCATTTATTGTTCCGATTTTAATAGGTGAAAAACTGCTGATTGTGCCTTCCGTCAAAAGCCTTACACCATGCTGATTTTTAGCAAGCAGGCAATCCTGATCACCAATTGACGGAATTAACACTATGCTTTCAGGGTAGTCAGAAAAATGGCTCAACGAATAAGTATGAGTGTCGTCCCTCTCATCAATTCTGACTATAGCCGTAGCGTTTTCCAGCCTGCGGCTGTGGGTTCCTTGATTGGTATGGCTGGATTTTAAAGATCCCGTAAAAACCAATGTCTTGTGGAAACCCAAAGTTGATATATAAAAATCAGACTCCTGAAGCGGCTTATGGTTTGGCCGGAATGCAAACGGCGGCTTGAACCGGTTTTCCAATAACGGTTCGATATTTTTCTCGGAAATTAAAAAAAACTCCTGCTGTCCGTCTCTTTCCCAAGCCCATAACCATGAAATATCGTCATGGTTTCGGAAAATACTTTTGCGGGAAATTTGCGAGAAATCATAACCTTTCGGCGCTCCGATCAACATTCCTCTTATCATTCCGCGCGGCTGATTGAGAAGAAAATACGCATATTGCTGGTCGGGTGCTGTCGGATTATCCGGCAAGCGCAGTATGCTGAATTTATATTCAGATTCGCCCAACCTTATCTCATTTACGACAACGGCACCGTATTTAATCAATAATTCCATATCTTTCCTAGCTTCTTCCGATATGGGCAATTCTTCCGGATTTTCAATTATGACTGCCATATCGAAGGCTTTTTTAATAGTTTTGTAGTCGGTATTCCTGGGGAGCCTGGATAAAGCTGCCAGTCGGACCTGCTGCAAGACTGCCTTGAAATTGAAAAAGGTATCTTCGGTAATTTCGACCAAATTTTCAGGCAATCCTCCATAGCTGTTTTCAACGGGATCTACCAGCCGATGCTCAATAATTTGCACCATCCGCGCGGTCAAAAAAGCCAGTTCAAAGTCTTGGAATAATTCCATTTCCTGCCGGGAAATTTTTCCGCCTTCCATAATTTTATTCCGAATGTCCTGCTTTTTATTGACTGCGTAATATACCAGTCTGGTCATTCTCTGTAAGTAATCCCCGTCTAGTGATCCAAATTCCGGTATCAATCTATTCTCCAGTATCAGCAAATCGGCTAATTGTTTTTCTCTTGTTACAGCATCCCCGGAGAGGGAAAACTCATATAAAGGTGATACGCCCCTGACAAAACTGACGGCCATCTCTTCTGAATCTGACGACAGCCATAAATCAGTAGCTTTCTCAACCGCCAGCATATTTGTTTCCGCGAAATGAATAAACCACTCTTTTTTGATATAGGGTTTAAGTCTTTTCCAGGCTCCGCCGTTAAACTGATGCTGGGATTCATGCAAAAAAACACTTGGGGCCCTATTTGGGTTTTCCGCATAGGTTATACGGGTCGGGCCATCGATCCCGCTGACCCATCCCCCATCTTTAAGAAGGATTACATTTTTTGACAGGGACATTGCGTGTATCGGGAAATGTCGGGCGGCATTGGTGAAGTAGTCCCTGTTATATTCCAATGATTTGTCACTATCTCCATGGTCTTTAAAAAGGCTTTTTACATCGTCAGCATGTTTAAAGCGCAGGCTTTTTACATAGGCAGCCGCGTCGTCAGACGCCTGGTCGTATTTTTCTCCCCAACCGTCTCTCAACAGGCTTACTTCCGGGGAATCTTTGCCCAATTCTCCGGCACATACCTTTTGGCATACTTCATAAAGTTCCGACCATGGCGTCAGTCCGTATTTGTCCACCATCCGCTGTCCCATGGCAAATACGGGAAGATAGTCTGCGATTCCTGCCTCAGCCAGCTTTTCTTTTGCTTCGGCAGAGGAGACAGGTTCAACAATCTTCGGCAGAAAAGTCGTAGGTGAAATTGCGGCCAACCTTAAAAAATCCCGACGGTCAAATTCTTTCTTACTCATTACATAAATCCAATCCTCTTGAGGTTTTGTTTCCTGGGAGGCTTGGATTAGTCCTTCATCCGTCCGCTCAAGACCAGATTGGTAAAAGTGTGAATATACTGGTTAAAAGAGTAACTTGTCGGCAGGTTGGGCAGGACCTCATCCAGCATAAACTTCCGGTATTCGCTATCCTCTGATGTCAGAGAAGCTGCTGCGGCAGCCATGGTCCAGGCGGTTCTTGAATATCTTGTCTCGCTTTCATCAATTTCTCCGTTTAGTAAATACCCGTCTTTCAGTCCTTCGATGTCATAAGTCGTATCTCCGTTGTCTTCCTGTCTGGCTATCTTACCATAATAAAACCTGTCCAAAAGAATCAACTGCTCCCGGGCGTTTTTCCGGGCTGCCTCGTCCTCGCAATAAAGCAGTCCCATCAACTGGTTCAAGGTCGTATAGGCAATGTCGTAATCGATGTGCGGCTCCCCGAGATCAGCGTCATAAGCAGGTTTCCCCTCCGCCATATCAACCAAAGTCGGAAAAGAAGCCAAAGAGCCTTCTTCTATCTGATTTCCGATCTTGTCCATCAGACCCCGGGTATTGGCTGCTACTTCAGCCCAATACGGATCAACCTTGGCAAAATCTTCCAAAAATAAAGGGCTTGGACTGGCAGGATTGGCTGTCCCGTCAAATCCCTCCCAATGAAAAGGTTTGGGGATAAGGTATTGCTTGTCGATGGAAAACTCTTTTATTCCCTCAAGGATTTTTCTGCCTTCTTCCTGATATTCAGGCTCCGGACGCTGCAGCCTTACCCAGGCCATGGACATCATGACACCTGTAACGACCGTCTCGTCCTCTCCTCCTTTGGCATAGATCAGCCACGGTGCCAATCCGCGCTCGTCAATATAATTCCGGTCCAGTTTAGTCAGTTGATGAAAAGCTTCGTCATCTTGGGCAAAATGGGCAAACAGCTCGCCGAATACCTGCGATTCCATGGAGATGTCTCCGTCGTCATTGAAATAGACCTGCCTTTCCCCGTCAAAGATAATCCTGGTATGTCTTTCCTTAAAAACATCATAGTCAGCTAAAAATTGCCCGAAAAAAAAGTCCTTTTGCTCTTGTGACAGTTCTCGGACTTCAACTGCCGGTGTTGCCATAGCCTCATCAAACGTCGTAGGAGTGACGGTTTTGTTCAGAGTTGCCGCAGGTGTACTTGTTGAAGATGGCGGAGGGGGAGTATTCTCATCATTGGGAACTGATGTCCTGACTGCTGAAGGAAAGGTTTTTCGGGTTACCGGGGTGCCTTCCAAGTAATCTGTATCTTGCGGGTCACTGAAAAATTGCATACCGTACTTAGTAAGGTAATAACCCAAAACGCTGAGACCTGCTGCTCCCGTCCCTCCTAAGACGACCTTCAGGAACCGTCTTCGTTTTGTCGGTAGCGTATCACCGGCCTCCTGACCTATTACCTTTTGTTCCTCTTCTCCGCTCGGTCCTGGCACTTCCCCTGGCATGCTCGCAACTATATATTCAGCCTGTTATATTCCTGTGAAATCAGAGTAAGAGTAGTGTTAATAATCGGCTTTAAGTAGAAAATGCGATCAGGATGATACCGGTTAATGTAGTTATGATGCCGATCTTCTGTTGCAGGTTTAGTTTATCCCTGAAAACAAAGCGTGAGAGGATGACAAATAAAACAGGCGACGACCCGGCGACCGGAGCTACAATTGAGGTATATCCGTAAGTTATGCCCAAGTTATAGGCGAAATTGGCAATTGTCGTCAAACTGCTCATTAAGAGGATCAAAAACGCCAATTTAATATTCATCAGGGTTTTTATTTTATAATTTTTCACCATTTTAAAGAAAATCATGACAAAAAAGAATAAATATGAGGGGTAAGCAGTCCAAAACCAGCCGATTTTCTCAACCGGGTAACGTACCAAAGTCCAATATATACCCCATATTAAAAGTGTGGCGAAAGAAAAAAGAATGCTCTTTTCCTTAAGCAGCCGGTCCAAATTTCTGTTTTTTATGTCATCTGTATGCAGGGTCGACAAAATCAGACCGGCTAAAGTCAGGAAGATAGCCGCAAACTGCACCCATGACAGACTTTCCCGGAAAAGCAAAATTGACAAAGGAACTGTCACTATAGGAAAAGCGCCACTTATGGTCCCGACCAGAGAAGCATTGCCGATTTCCAAAGCCTGAAAATAAAGTATTGTTCCCAATGTGCCGGCAAAACCGAGAAGGGTTGCTGCTGTCAGCATCGGCCAATCGTTAACCGGTCCGGCAAGCGGCAGGTAAAGGGATGACAGGATAAAACTGGCGATCAGCCAGATAAAGGCAGTCAGCCGGTTGCCGATTTTCCGGGATACTTTGGCGACGACAATATCCCCTGTCCCCCAACCGACCAAAGCCAATAAAGCAAAAAGTACCGCCATGATTTAGCCTATCTTAGTAAATTGCAATTGTCTTGACAACCTTCTTGTGTTCCGTTTATTTTTAATAAGGGTATAAGTTATGAAAGTCCGCCAACTGATGCGGCTGAAGCCCAAAACAGTCACTCCTGATATTCCACTAGACCGGGTTTGGCAGCTTGTTTCCAAACTGAAATTCCACATCCTGCCGGTTGTTGATGCTGATAATAAAATAAAAGGCATCATAACAGCCGAGGACATTCTGAAAAACCTCATCCCCGATTACCGGGATTTCTTCTCCGAATTTTACCCTGAGGCGCCGACGATTGAAGATATTGCCGATCAGATTGAAAAACAGATCAAGCTTTCTGCCAGGGATTTAATGAATAAACGGGTTTATACTGTCGGGGAAGATGAGGATGTATTCAAAGCCCTCTCCAAAATGATGGCCTACAACGTCAGAATATTGCCTGTCTTAAACGATGAAGACAGAGTGGTTGGCTTTATTGTTGAAAAAGATATTTTTAAATACTTATTTGAGAAGGAAAAACATATCTTGTCCAAGCTGCATAAACTCAAGCAAAAAAAATCTGCCTAATCACGGCCGGATTGACAAATCAAGCTATTAACACTATTATTTCTGAATTTGGTATTTCATGAAGTCATATGAACGGATTTGAAGCGGACAGGCGCAGACAACAGTACGTCTCCGGTATTCTTGATGATCAATTCTTAAGAAAAGACCTGCTGGCAACTCAATCTTTACTCAACCCTTTTATTATTACGGCTGAAAGAGCAGGGGTTCAGGCTCTTGAAATAGCCAATATATCCCTGGATGCCGACGAACTGGAAACGTCTTTTTCTGAGAAAGGACTTCCTATGCCTTCAGCTTTTGGTGTTTTTACGACAGGTCATACTCCCGGTGAAAATGCAGTCCGTCTCGGGGAACTAGGCCAAGGAATTTTCCATAACAATGTAGCACCTGAAACCAAAGGCCACCATGGAGAAGTTTATGCCGTTCCAATTGATGACGAACATTGGATGTTGGGTTTTTTTGGCCGGGTTCATCCCAACGAGTATTTTGGTCATAGCTACGGGGCAATTCTTGTTGCCCATCAATTAAGAGTCGTAAAAGAGCTGATCCGCCGCGAAAGAGCTGATTTGGGAATCGACCCTCCTGTTTTTACCGACTATTTGGCCGGGGCCAGTGAAGGGCATTCCTTGAAAGTCGGTGAAGCCGGATTAATCCTTAGCGATTCGGAGTTTACCAATGTCCTGCATCCAGGTCATGGCCCGGTCGCTATTTTGGATGAATTCCTGGGCTCGCATTTCCAATCAAAATTTGCTCCGACCTCTGATAATATCCTCTCTAAGTTTTTCCTTGATGCAGCCGGAGCAGATGGTATGAAAGTCAAACCGGTGGCCGTCGCCGGCACCCTTGGCACTCCGGAATTCCAGAATCCGGAAGAATTTGATATGTGGAGACAATTTGTGGAAAAAGCTAGATCGGGTCAAACCGGAAAATGGGCAGATGAATTATTTGTTGCCGGTAACCTTGATCTGACCGCTGCTTATGGTATGGGTATTACTTTTGAACAGGCTGTCTTAAGACAAAAGTTTGCAGATGAACATCCTATAAAAACAATTGCTCTTGTCATTGTGAGCGATATCGTCGGAGAAACGGGAAGCCAAAGCGTAAGTCATACAAGTAATATGGGTATTGCCCAAGAAGCTGCTCCATTGTATCAATCCGCCCTGATGACTGCCCTCTATTATTATTTTCAATCTCCGAATTATCAGTCAGCTGACAGGACAGACCATTCCATCAGATCAAAAATTTCCCGATTTGTTACTTAAATTCGTCCTGCGGTTTTTTATCTTTTCCATTCCTGGATTTCATGGGGGAGAAACATCAGATCCATCTCTTTTGATGCGGCATGATCGTCTTCCGAAGCGTGAATTGCGTTTTTCTGGACGTCTTCGCCGTAATCACCGCGGATTGTGCCTTTTGGAGCGCGGCTGGCGTCTGTCGGACCGCATAATTTTCTTACCCGTTCTATGACATTCTTGCCTTCCCAAAGCATGGCCATGATGGGGGTCGATGTCATGAAGCTTTTAAGTTCCGGAAAAAATGGTTTTTCCTTGTGATGCTCATACCAGTCATCCAGGAGATCATCCGGCAGTCTCATGAATTTGGCGGCGACCAAAAGAAAGCCTTCTTTTTCGAAGCGTGTAATGATTTTACCTATAAAGCCTTTACTGACGGCATCGGGTTTAATCAAAACTATTGTTCTTTCCATGACTTTATTATAGCTTTAAAAGTTTTTTGAATCTCTCTTCTTCTTTATACGGCCCGATGATGGCCAGATTTAATGTCTGCTCTTTAAAGATATTCCGGGCTGTTTCCATGACCTCTTCGGCCGTCACCTTATCAACATTTTTCATGATTTCCTCAGGTGTTCTTACTTTATCCTCAAGAAGTTCAGCCGAGGCAAACAAGCCTGCCACATTCCGGCTGTCTTCAAGGTCCAAAATCAGTTTTCCTTTGAGATTCTCTTTGGCTTTTTTCAGTTCTTCCGCTTTAATCGGTTCCTCTCTGATCCGGCTGAATTCACCCAGGATAACTTTGATGGCATCGTCAATCCGTTTGGTATCGACTCCGGCCTGGGTGACAAAATTTCCGACATCGGTATACATTTCATTGGATGAGCGGACATAATAAGCCAATCCCCTTCTCTCGCGGACTTCAATAAACAGCCTCGATGACATGCCGCCGCCCAATATATTGGTCAAGAGGCCCAGCTTATAACGGTCAGGATTGGTCAGACTGTAGCTGCGGACGCCGATGCATAAATGCGCCTGCTGAGTATCTTTATGCCGCAGAAGAAGTGCCGGTTTTTTTTGTTCGTCGCCGGCTTTTTCCGGTCTTTCAGTTTTTTTGTTTTGCCAAAGTCCCAGATATTTTGCGGTCATCTCCCTTAAATCCCCGTCAATGCCGCCGCTGACTGTCACAATCGTGTTGGCCGGGCTGTAGAAACGGTTAAGATATGAGAGAAAATCATCTCTTTTGATCGACCTTATGACATCCGGGATTCCGGCAATGTCCCGGCCGAGCTTGGTGTTTCCGTAAAGCAGATTTTCGTACAAGTCCGAAATTTTGCGTATAGGCATGTCTTCATACATGTTGATCTCTTCGATAATGACACCCTTTTCCCTTTCAATTTCCGCCGGATCAAACTTGGAATGCAGCATCATGTCGGACAGGACATCAAAAACCAGCGGCAAATGCTTGGAAGCGGCTTTGATGTAATAACCGGTGTGGTCTTTACTGGTAAAAGCGTTAAACTCTCCGCCGATGCCGTCGATCAGGGTAGCGATATCGAGAGCCGTCGGCCTTTTTTTCGTCCCCTTAAATGCCATATGCTCCAAAAAATGTGAAAGGCCGTTAATCTCTTTTTCTTCATAGCGGCTGCCGGCACCGACCATCAGAAGTAAAGTCACCGAGGCTACTCCTGGCATGGGGATTGTCAGAAGGCGCAATCCGTTCTTTAAAGTCTCTTTATCGTATACCATAATGATAGAACATCATACTGAAAAAAGCCTCAAATCTCAAGGTTCAAACCCTATTGCTAGCCGATCCAGTGCCAGTTGATGAAATAGAGTGAAGTTGCGAAAAGTAAGGCTCCGAGGATGACAGAAACGGCCGTAAACCATTTATTGTTCATATTCCCGGCCAGATAGACAAACAACGGAAAAGAGACTGACTGGTAGCGGGAAAAAGACATCGTATCTTTGAGAATTAAAAGAGGCAGCCACATCATAAGGGACATCAGCCACCACTCCCTTTTTAGAAACCGGAATCCGGCGATCAATATAAATCCTACGTACATAACTGCCAAAATATCAACCCTTGATGTATGAAAACTGTGGAATGGCAGGGCGAAAAAGTTTTTCAGAAGATATAAATTAACTTTGATGATAACCAAAGGAGATGAAGTCAAATACCACGAACTTTGGACGTTTTTCCAATAAAAGGGATCACCGGTTGATTTGAAATTAAATATCATCCAGCTGATAAATGGCAATCCGGTAATCAGAGGAACTATTATCATCTCCTTCAGCTTGGTTTTATTCTTCAGACAGTCGGCAATAAGAAATACGGTTGTTACAGGCACCAGAAACAATCCGGTCGGCCGGGTCACCATCATGAGGGCATTTGCCACCGCCACTCCCCACCATTGTTTTTTGACCAGAAAATATCCGTACCAGACTAAAATCATCAAAAAAAGGCTCTCCGTATAATAGCTGCGGAAAAAGATACTGAAGGGAAAAAGAAATAGCAGGAGGGATGTCCGAAAGGCAATTTTTTCACCGTAGATCCGGCTGACGACAAAATAAAGGCTGCAAAACGCAGCCGTAGCCAGGATCTGCCCCAGGATAAAAGCAGCCAGCTCAACGTTATTGATGCCCATATTGAGAATGGAGATCAATAGAGGGTAAAGAGGGAAAAACGCATACGTCAAGCCGTCCATCACAGTCTTATTCTCCATTTCAACAGTCTGGGGGTTCGGCGGATAACCATTGTCGGCAATCTTCAAATACCATTGGGCGTCATATTGTCCCAAAGCTCTCAAAAAATTATAATTTCCCGACAGGATCCGCTCGTCAGTCAGATAATGATGTGAACTGTTGATGTATAAATTTTGATTAAACGGCACCAGCCAGTGAAATTGCCACATAAATAAATAGAGGCATAAATTAACGGTTAAGAAGATCAGTAAAGCTTTTTTTAAATTATCCATTCCCGTGGCAGGACCTCATATTTTACTATATGATCACCTTACTACATAAATTTAAGTCATTATCTCACTTGACCTTGACACTTTTACGGAACTAAAATTGACATATCGTGATCGAACATCATAAATTGCTGAAAATATTTACCAATCCGACTCTCCCCGTCACCAAGGGCATTGAAATTATTTCTTCCATGCGTAAAAAACAGAACGGCAACGGTAAAACTTTGCCCCCGATCCAGAAAATACGCCAGGGCTCCTCCAATCTGATAATTCTAAGAAACCCCAATGAAGAGAATATCCGGCATCTGAAAAGAATTTACGACATCCACCCGATCCATTTGGAAGACATTGTCTCGACTGTCCAAAGGCCGAAAATCGATGAAGAAGAGGACTATATTTTCTTTGTCTTCCATTTCCCCCAGTACAATCCTGAAACCAACAGGGTCAATTCTCTGGAAGTCGATTTCTTCCTGACAAAAAATGATCTTCTGACTGTCATTGATCCCAATTTCCAGGCAATCGAAGAAATTATCCACAATATTTCAGTCAATAAAGAGGAAAAAGAAAAATATTTTAACGGCGGTCCCGGCATGCTCCTCTACCGCATTCTCGATAATCTGGTTGATTCGATTTTTCCCCTGATTGACCTCTTTGAACGTGGTATCGAAAAAATCGACCGGGAAGTTTTTGCCGATGACCCTAAAAATGTCACCATTCAATTGTCATTTCTCAGAAGAAACGTCATTTTTTTCCAGAGCCTTATCAAACCGGAATTGAATTCTTTTGCCTCTATTGAGGAAAGCGGACACCCGTTAATCAATGAGGAGCTGAAAACCTATTTCTCCAATATTACCGACCATTTGAAAAAAATCTGGGACCGTCTGGAAGACGTCATCGAACTTTCCAACAACCTCTCCCAGACTTTTGAAAGCTATCTCTCGTTTAAAACCAATGAAACCATCAAGATCCTGACCATGTTTTCCGTCATCCTCATGCCTTTAACCCTGCTTTCGGGCATTTACGGCATGAATCTGGATGTTTTGCCCTTCGCCGGCCATCCATTGGCGTTATTTTATATCACCCTTTCCATGATCGGAGTAGTTCTCATTATGATCGCCTACTTCAAGATCAAAAAGTGGATTTAAGGCTACTCCTTCAGGTGAATCATTATGAAAAGCGTGAAACCGGTATTAATCGATGAAATTCTTGACCACCTGCCCCATCTGATCCGCCTCCGGCTCCCCTGGCTACTTTTAGGTCTTCTGATTGCTTTTTTCTCAACAATATTTGTTTCCCGGTTTGAAGAAGTTATTTCAAAAAATATCAGCCTCGCTTTTTTCCTGCCGATGATTGTTTACATGAGTGATGCGGTCGGCACGCAAAGTGAAACTATTTTTGTCCGCAAGCTCCAAATGGGCAAGCTGGATTTGAAAAAGTATCTTCTGATGGAATTTCAGATCGGCTTATTTATGGGAATTATTTTAGGGGTAAGCATCGCGGGAGCGGCTTACCTCTGGCTGAAATCGGTTCCCGTTGCTATGACCGTTGGGTGGGCAATGTTTGTCAATATTCTGATTGCACCGACAATAGCCGTGGTCATCCCGGAGGTTCTTTATAAAAAGCATTCCGACCCTGCTCTCGGTGCCGGTCCCTTCTCGACCGTCATCCAGGACACATTGAGCCTGGTAATTTATTTTCTGTTAGCTTTTTTTATTATCAGAAACTGAAGAACAGTTAAATTTTCTGCAGTTTATATAGGACATAGCCGTTTTGGATCTCCCATTGATTGCCGATCGTATAGGCTCCAAACGAAGTTAATTCCCACATCTTAATATTATCCAGGTCGATCCCCGGCTCAGAAACCAGGTAAAGGGTTTCCGCCCGGTCGTATTTATCGGCAGCCTGCGGTTCTTTCCCGCGGATTTTAAGAAAATATCGGAGCGGCCATCCCTGATTTTCCGCATCTACCAACATGGCTACATTGAATTGCCCGTTTAGGGCGTCTTCATAAATTGTGTCAGCAGCTTTTTCAATACCGGACTGGTTCCAGCCGTCAGCCATGGTCCAGCCGTGATTGTCGGAAAAACCGTAACCGGGAAAATTTATTAAAAAAAAGATTGCCAGTAACAGAGGTGCAAGGCGTCCGGCAACCCCGGTGATAAATATGGCCGTCATGGCTACCAAAGCGGGCACCGCTGCTACTGCGTAATGAGGCGTATATGTTTTGACAAATACCAAACCGAAAAGGACATTTGAAGCAATAGCAAGAAGTGATATCTTTTCAATCTGTTTTAAAGCAGATCTTCGCCGGGTCAGCCAAAGAAGCAGACATATGATGAATATTCCTGCAAAAACAAAATTTTCCCCGAAAAAGAAGCCGGCCACGACTTTTTGCCAGTAAACAAAGTGATTGAAAGAAGCCATTGGAGCAGAACTTGAAGACGATACGAAAGCCCATAACATTTTGGTGTTGAAAAATTCATGCCGCAACTCAAAAACCAGCATCGGCAAAAAACCAATGAGAAAACCCGGTACTATCAGCAGGAAATAGTTTTTCAGATATTTTCGTAAAAACAGAAAGGGAAAAAGCAAAGCTGATAAAACCACCGTAAAAGTACTGTAATGGATTTGCAGCATGAACCCCAGGATTAACCCCAGAGCAAAGACTGATTTTTTGTCGAATTTTTCATTCAGTTTGGAAAAAAGCCATAAAGCAAAGCCTGAGAAAAACAATGGATAGAAAGCCAGCATGGTTTGCCGGGAAAAACGGACCAGGAGGGCAGAGGCAGCAACCAGAAAGGCCGCGGTCAAAGCAGTTCTTTTATTCTCCTTACCCAGGAGTAAATAGAGCACGGCTGCAGTAGCCAATGAAAGCATTGTCTGCAAAACACTGCCGGCCAGCGGATGGTTTTCAAACAAAAGGAGAAAAGGGACAGTCAAATAATACATGACCGCACCGTTGCGAATCTCGGAATTCGAAGTCTTTATCCCTATCAGGGAAAACTTGCCCCGGGATATCTCATAGGCTCCATTCAGTTCAATCGCCTGGTCGCTCCTGAAGGTGGCCAGAGTATTTATCCGGTAAAACCTTAACACAACTCCCATAAAAATAATCAATAAAAGCAGTAAAAGAGACTTAATATTGGTAGCTGTCATACAAGAAATATTAAAATATGAATCACGGTTATGCAACGCGGGTTCGTCAATGATATAATTTCATTATGAGATTTCTGGTTGATCTGCTTATCCGTGCCTTGGTCCTCCTCCTGACCGCCTCCGTTGTACCAGGTTTCAAGATCACGGATTATGTGACAGCTGTTATTGTAGCCCTTATTCTTGCCCTCCTTAATCTGATACTTAAGCCTGTTTTGATCATTCTCACTTTGCCCGCCACAATACTTACGCTTGGACTTTTCATGTTTGTTATCAATGCCATACTCCTTTTGATTGCTTCCAGACTTGTTTCCGGTTTCCAGATTGAAAATTTCGGCACAGCCATTCTGGCCTCAATTGTCATCACTGTCATTTCAACCCTGCTCAATATCCTTATCCGTTAATTCTGCGAATTTTCATATACCTATGAAAAATCTGGAACAGAATATTCCTGACTCTCATTTAAGTCCAGAAAAATTAGGGATCAGAGTTACCCATGGCCGAACCATTCTGAGGGCTGTTTATCCTGATCTTTACTTCCATAATTTGGATTTGGGTAACCTGAGAGGCGGCATATGGCTGACTGGAGATGGAATTATAGTGCATGAAGGACTAAAGCGTGATTTAAGCATGATAATCGGACCCAACGGGTCTGCCACTGATAAAGCTGTCATGTGGTTAGGGAATTTTCCCAAGGCATATATTATCAAAAACGGCGATGTCCGATATCTGAACGGTCAGGAATCCTTCTTAATTTCAGATTCCCAAAAACCGGTCAAGAGAGATACCTTGACTCTCAACTCAGGAAAACTTCTCGATATAATTAACCATCCTGAAATGCCCGAAGGGTCGAAATTATATTTCCTGAGAATAAAAATTCCCATATCAGATATTGAGAATTATCTCGTAATGCAATTGCCTGACTCCGGCTGGGCTACATTATCACCGTTTATCGATCCGAAAAGGCTGATCAGCGGCTATAAAAATGCCGGGTTCGGCGGACTTCGCATGTTCCTGGGTATCAACAATACCAAAACGGGTGTTCCTTTTGATCGCATAAAAGTAGAATAAAATCCTACTCATTCAGAGGATATCGAAGCTGATTTCCTTGCATCCCACTTTAAGGTTGGTTACCGGATGGAAAGTCCCCAGCTGCAGCGATTTGGCTGTCGGGGCCAGGACTGTCGGTTTGCTCTTGCCGAAATCGGGAATGCCTGTAGGTGTTGCTACAGCCAGAGGCTGTAAACTGTTTCTTTTGTTTAAGAAAAATATGTTGGACAGGAAATTGACCAGGTTGTCCAGGAACGTTGTTTTTTGGGGCGTTTCAGTGCCCAGGACAGAGGCTGTGATCCGTCCGCAGATGATTTTTACCCAGATGCGGTAATGGCCTGCGGCATCCTCTCCTTCAGGTACAATGAAATCCCACTGTGTCTGGTAGCGGCCGTTTGAGCCGGATATCTCCTCTGCCGGGACCGGATCGGAAAGACCTATTTCCACACCGTCTTTTTCCACATGGTAAGTCATGGTCCGGACTTCGGTTGTATCCGGGAATAAGGAAACGGCAAAGGTGGTTACGGTGACGGTCTGTCCGCTGATGAAATTGCCGGCATAAGTTACGCTGTCGCAGTCACAGGCTGCAGGCGGTGTCGGTCCGCGCGGTTCTTCTTCAGTATCGCATTGGGGATTGGCATCAGGACAGAAAGGACATTCGTCAGGGCATTCATTGGGCTGGTCCGGATTGCAGGGCTCGCCGCACTGAGGTCCTCCGGGAGGCGATTCAGCAGGCACGCATTCAGGATTGACTTCAGGACATGACGGGCAATCCTCAGGACAGTCATACGGCGTTTCAGGACTGCATGGTTCTCCGCAGGAAGGAGCTCCTGTTGGAGTCGGAGCAATATCATCATCTTCTACGCAAATCGGGTTAGTAACCGGGCAGAACGGGCAATCATCCGGGCAGTCGCTGGGCTGGTCCGGATTGCAGGGCTCGCCGCACTGAGGGCCGCCGAGCGGCGGTTTGTCAGGCACACAGATCGGATTGTCCGTCGGACAGGACGGACATTCATCAGGACAATCAAATGCCTCATCCGGATTACACGGCTCGCCGCATCCCGGCGCTCCGGGTGTGGGAGACGGTGGGAAGTCATCATCGCTGACACAGATCGGATTGGCATCAGGACAGAAAGGACAATCGTCAGGACATTCATTGGGCTTGTCGGGATTGCAGGGCTCGCCGCACTGGGGTCCTCCGGGAGGAAGTTTATCGGGCACACATTTGGGATTGACAAAAGGACATGACGGGCAATCCTCAGGACAGTCGAATGGCTGGTAGGGATTGCATGGTTGGTTACAGGCAGGTCCTCCTGGAGGAGGCGTTCCGTATGGAGGCGTTCCTGGTCCCGGGGGCGGAGTATAACCGGGGGTTCCGGGTCCGGGTGGCGGCGTTCCGTATGGCGGCGTTCCGGGTGGCGGCGGAGGGCCTGTCCCTTTATTTAAAGTAACGACACAATCCGGGTCTGAAGCTGATAGTCTGCCTTCGCTGTCTATAAAGTACGCATTTATGGATACTTTACTGGGTACCTTATTTATGTTTGCCCAGTCTTCCACAAAAACACCTTCATAAAACAAAGTGACTGCACCGACATTCCTGGGAGAAGTATCGGGGTCTTTATATATCAGATGGGATGATCCGGCAGGACAATTGCTTGACGGAGTGGTATTGTCCCCCACATTTTTGACACAGAAAGGTTTGGGGTTGCCGGGTCCGTAAAGGTTATCCAGGTTATAAAACGCATAATAAAATTGGGGAACATCCTCAGCCGCTTCAGAACTTAAAATAAAGCCGTCACCGGGAAACACTGTCGACTTCTCTATGGTTTCACTTTCGCAAAGGCCCGGTCGCGGTATAGGAGTTATTGTCGGTGTCGGTGTTTTGGTAGGAGTATTTGTCGGAGACGCAGGCGTCGGTGTTTTAGTCGGCGGCGGCGGGACAGGGGTATTGGAAGGAGGCGGAGGCGGCGGACTGGTAGGACCTCCAGGTTCATCCTCGTCATCAGGCCCGCATTTGTAACAGGTTACGTCATTGTCGCAGGCTCCGCAGTTAAAGGTTTCTTCATCTGTGATTTTTTTACCCGGGCCGCAGGAATCTTCCCACAAACCGAAACATTCAGCCTGACAATATGACAAACAGGCTGGAGGAGGAGTTTTTTTAGTTCCGTCAGGATTATTAGGATTATTAGCATAGCAGCAATTTGCTTGGGTACAAGCCTCCCCGGTGCATCCGCTGCTGCATCCGCTGCAACCCCAACCGGCCGGACAACCATATCCTACAGCATATGTTGAATTGTCAATAATACTGACAACAGAAAAAAGAGTGAGAAATAGAAAAAAAAGGCTGAGAATAAATTTAAATTTCATCTATTAATGACTAATAATTTGCCAAAATTCCGGATAAGATGCTGTTTTGAGCAACCGGATAATAATTTATCCCGTTTTCGTTTTTATAATAAAAGAGATTTTTACCGGAATCATAAAAATTTGCCATCAGCATGGCAAACAGTTCTTCCGACTTCAGTTTGATCTCCGGATCATCTGTTTTGTCCGAATAATAGTCGAGGAAATACAAATAATTGACGCAATAGACAAAATTTGAGCATTTTAAACCGGTTGATTTTTCTTCCATAAACTTTCCGGATGCTTCCAGGTATTTCTGCTCGCCGGTTGCTTCATAAAACTTATAGGCAGCCAGGCCCAGTAGAGAGTCATCGGTATTTTCAAGTTCTTGGCTTTTCGTCTCGAGGGCTAGATTGAAAAAATATTTGCCAAGTTCCAAAGCTTTTGCTTCTTTGGTCCAGATATAAAGAGTGGCCATATCCGCCGTATACGATGAATACTTAATCATCTTGTCAGGATTTGCATTAAGTCCTGTATTTACAGGTTTGCCTTCCAGGAAAAGCTCGACTGCAGGTTCAGCTGAATATGCTTCATCGGACTTGGAGCGTTGGTTGTAGTTATTCATCTCCTCCCCGTAGAATATACTGTCATTGCATATAGAAGTAATTTTATTTTTTTGCTGAGGTGTAAAAACATTGCTTTTATGGAGTTCATACATCAAAGTACAGTTCAGATAGTCATTTTGTGCCGGAGAGCCTACTCCCGGAGTAGTCAAAGTAGCCAGTTCGGCATCAATCAAGTCCATCTCGGGGGCATTTCGGCTGCCTAAATAATTGCGGTATCTGGACCAGACTGTGATAATTCCTCTTTGTTTGTCTATGGTGGATGAAGTCTGGCATAAGCCGTCAGAAGCACAGTTTTCGTTTGCAAAATACTGTCCCTTGTCATTTTTCATGCCGTCCAGCCAACTGACTATATTTTGGGCGATTTCACGGGCTTTTTCAGAAGATAATAAACCAGGAACTTCGAGAGCCTGGCCGACAGCAATGGAAACAGCCTCCGGAAGTTTTGTTTCGATTTTACCCTCAGGCGTCTGCCAGGTATTATTTTCACGGCAGGTATAACCGGCTATTTCAAGTCCTTTAGGAATGCATTTTCCTTTGACGCAGCAGCCGTTTTCACAGGAAACTGCTCCGCAAAGCATGCTCTCGACAGGTTTTTTCGATTTATAAAAGACTGCGGCAGACAGCAGAATTAGGAGAACTACCGAAGCAATAACAACAAGCTTCTGTTTCATCTATTTTCAGCTTATGAATTATTCGCTTCCCAGTCAATACTTATCTGATGGTAAAATACATGTCTTTACAGCCCAATTTCAGGTTTACGACCGGATGAAAAGTCCCCAGCTGAAGCGAATTGACGCCGGAAGGCGCAACTACGGTCACATCGGATGTCCAATCCTGGGCAGAGATGGGGTTCGGCTGAAAAAACATACCCAATATCCCCGACCAAAGACTTTGCCGGCTATCGCTATCTATGTTGTCAGCCGTCTTTTTGGCACAAATTATGTCGGCATGGACATGGTATTCTCCAGGTGATTCTGCTCCTGTCGGAATCCGGTATTTCCAGGATGTTTGATAGCGGCCGTATGAACCGGTAATTTCCTCAGCTTTCAAAGGCAAAGACTTGAGGATTTCCACTCCGTTTTTCTCGACGTGATAAACCATTTCCCTGACTTCGGCTAAATCCGGTACTGGAGTATTTGCTTTGGTGCTTATCGTAATCAACTCCCCGACTCTCAAATTATTGGTGACGGTCATGCTTTCACAGTTGCATGAGGAAGCAGGAGTAACCGAAACAGGCGGCTTTACTCCTGTCGGAGTAACCGAAACAGGAGGCATGGCGTTAGGATCGTAAATTATATCGACCACTTTAGCCTCAGCCATGGAATTGTTGAGTTCGTCTCCGGGAGCCATCTCAAACGGTGGTGGTACGGAAAAAGCTCCTTTCCAGCTTTTGGGCATGACAGCTGTGATTTTATGCGGATTGGTGCTGCAGCCGAATCCTCCATAGGTTTTATCTTCGTCGTCTCCCGGCAAAATACTGTTTTCCCGGCTGTCGGAAAGACTGTCCATATCTGTATCAATCATGTGGTTATACATATCCTTCCGGATACTTTTACTGATCAGGTTATAAACCGGGTAGCGGAAATATCCCGTATTATCGGTAAAGACGAACCAGGAATTATTTTCCGCATCCTGCCATTTGATGGCTATTCCGGCAATCGGGGCGCCAGTTTTGGTTTTGACGTAGCCGAAGACCGGCGGAGCATAGGCTTCGGCTTTTTGCGGGATGAAAAACACACCCAAAAAGATTGCTGTTAAGATTATTTTTTTCATAAATTCTGCTCCTTTACGGTTTCCGCAATTTGCCTACGGTCGATCCTGGCAAACATATAGACTGCATCAACCGCCGGCGCATCATACTCGGGTATATCCTTGGCCAGAAAAACATCGGAAACATCCCCGTCGGACAGTTGCCACAACTGGCTGTCAAAACCGGGATCAAGGCTGATCTTTTGGCCTTCCCTGACATCGAAACGGAATGAAGCGTTGGATTTGTATGATTTGTCAATCTGTTCCAGCTCCCTGTCATTTTTTATGATATCAACAGCTTCTTCCAAAGTTAAATTGCCGTTTTTGACATTCCGCTGGAGGGCATCGATTTTCTGGAAGGCCAACTGCTTGCCTTTCTCGTAACCCAAAGGCCCTATCTTCTCATTGTAAAACCAGATGGAGATGATTGTGCCCGATAGACTGTTCTGGCGGGAATCAAAAATCCCTTTTACTTCTTTGACCAGCTCCAGCCGTTTGCTGTAATCCTTGTCAACCGTATCAAAAACAGTCTCATCCAAAACCACATCTCCTTCTTTGGCTGCCTTCTGCAGAAGTGTCGAATCTTCACTGATCTTATCGATCAGGATTTTTCTGATATCAGGACTGTATTGAGGCGGGTAAAGCGAGATTTCGCTGTCGAGGTCTTTCTGGAAAATTCTCTCCTGCCCTACTGTGGCTACCACTGTCGCCGGGTCATCCGGATCAGGGACAGAACTTTTTCCCGTGACCGCATCTATGACCGCATAGGGCGTGCCGGAGGCAATACCTTTTTTGTCGGGCGTTTCCCACTTATTCTCACCAAAACAAGTATAACCGGCAATATTGATGCCTTTTTGCTGGCATTTGCCGCGGACGCAGCAGCCGGCAAAACAGTTTTTGCCTCCGCAGACATATTCAGGCTGCGGTGCTTTTTGACGGGAAAGAACACTGTATCCGGCAAACAGGCTGAGAACCAGAATAAACAATAAAAAAATGATGCCAATCCGGCTTATCAAAATCCGGGCAATAAAATCTCTCATGGGCAGGTGTTATTTCCAGCTTAAGACGAATTAAGAAAAGAGTCAATAAATTGTTATATTAATTTTTACTCCTTCCTCTCCCTGTACATCTTCTCGACTGCGGCCTGAGGAGGCGGATCGACTCCTTCGGGGATGCGGATGGTAATCTTTTCACCGCTTGAGAGGGTGTAATCATATTCAACTTTGACGGGAGCGTTATTAAAATCTTCAATTAAATTCTCGTCGTACTCGAAATCCTGTGGCGGTACAAATTCATTTTCAGTTTCAGCCTCCTCTATTCTTTCTGCATCTTTACCTGTGCCGGACAGGAATATAACACCAAACACTATCAAAAGCATAACTACTGCAAAAATAGCTAACAAAGTATATATTTTTATTTCTCTCATTTTATAATCCTATGAAATGCGGCGTATCCCAGGAAACGGGATGGATAAAATCAAAATTCTTGGCATTGGTAATGGCCGCCGCCGGTACTACTTTTAAGTTTATATCAGATCCTATCATTTCAGCGCAAAAAAGGTCCAGTGCAATTCCCGCCTGGTGGCTGCTTTTGCCGGGGGGAGCCACTCCGCAACCCGGATTGGTCGGGCAATCGTTTCCGTACCACAAACCTTCCTGCTCGGCATAAGAACGGTAGCCGTAGCCGACAAAAACCGTACAGCCCGGCTGCTTCTCCATATATTCCAAAAAAGATGCCAGGTTGCCGGTGATGCCGCTTTTTATCTTTATGCTGTTCGTACGGACCCAGAACTGGCCGCCCAGGGCATTGTCAAGATTGGTCAGATTGCTAGGCACAAACGAAGGCAGGTAAGGTGGCCAGATCGTACCCTGCTCACAAAGGGTCGTACTTTCAAGAAAACGCGGCTGAGGCACATACATCGATAATCCGATTTTGGCGCAGTCAGCAGGATCGCCGCCGTTATTCCCTCCTCCGTCATCCGAATTGGTGGGTTCAGGAGAATCTGTGGCAGAGGAAGTCGGAATTTGGCCGGTAATAGTTGGCACAACCGAAGTAGGTGTCCTGGTCGGGGTTTTGGTCGGTGTCCTGGTAGGCGTCCTGGTAGGCGGAGGCGAAAAAGTGCCCAGCTTGATTGTTTTGGGAGGTGTCTGTGCCACCACCTGGATTTTTCCCAGAAGCAGTAGATTTATGAAAAATATTAGGACGGGCAGATACTTTCTCATGAGAGTACAGTCTTATGTTGTCACATTTTCTCAACTGTCTCAATCCCCAACAGCCATAGACCTTTTTTAACTATTTCTGAAGTAGTTTGTGTCAAAGCTATGCGGAATTGTGTGGCCGGTAGGGCCTTCCCCTTGCCGAGTATTGAGTGTTTACTGTAAAAAAGATTGTATTTCTGGGCCAAATCATAAAGGTAGCCGGCAATTGTTGACGGTGAGAAATTTTTGCCTGCTTCCAAAACCGCTTCTTCGAATTTATAGAATGTTCTCAGCAGATTCTTCTCTTCCTTATTCAAATCAACCGGAGCTTCCGATGCTCTTTTGACGCCTGATTCTTCAGCTTTTCTCAAAACGCTCCGGCATCTGGCATAGGTATACTGGAGATATGGCCCGCTGTCACCGTCGAAATTAACCGATTTTTCCAAATCAAAAACCAGGTCTGCCGGCAGAGCGACTTTCAGCATGGAGTATTTGACGGCGGCCACCGCAGTTTTCTCCAAAATGAGCTCGGATTCTTCTTTTGTGTACTGGTCTGATTTGGTTGTATCCAGTCGCTCTTTTAGCTTTGCCTTCACCATCTCCAAAAGCTTTTCCCCGGTGACTATCTTGCCTGTCCTCGAGCTCATTTTGCCTTCCGGCAGTCTGACTATGCCGTGGCCCAGATGCCGGGTTTTGGCAGCCAATTCCGGCTTTAGAAACGAAAGTACTTTGAGAAGCACCTGGAAGTATTCGTTGATTTCCTTGGCCGTTATGATCATCGAAAAATCATATTGAAAATCCTTATATTTTGTCGGGGCCAAACCCAGTTCTTTGGCCTCATAAGTCGGCAGGCCTAAAGCGTTAACAAAAACCCTGGTATGCAGTCCGTATTTTTCACCATGGAAAACTACTGCCCCGTCGCTTTTTTCGAATATACCCTTCTCCAGGGCATCCTTTACTGTCTGCATGCCGTATTCACCGACAATCGATTCCGGATAATAGTAGTCGAATTTTGTTCCCAACCGCTCATAAATGCTTTCAAAATAGGCCAGACTCCATTCACGGCCTTTTTCAAACAAAGCGGCGACTTCCTCTGTCTCTTTTTCATCCGGCCGGATAAACTGGCGGTAATCAATCTGAGGTATCCACTTCATCTTCTTCTGCATATACTCCTGGGCGGCAATAAAAACCAGGAAATTTATTCTGGTCATTTCTTCTTTGGCTTTATCGTCCTCCCCGTAAGCGGTCGCCCCCAAAGCATAAGCTTCACCCAAATATTTGACTTTTTCCCCCAGGGATTTATCTTCCATTTTTTTGTCCAGCTTCTTCATTCCCCAGATCGATTTTGCCACATGCATCCCGACATCCCCGAAATAATTGGCCCGTCTGACATCCGCTCCGAGCTCCTCGCTTGTCCTGGCAATCGTCTCGCCGACGGCATTACTGTATAAGTGCCCGATATGAAACTCCTTAAAAGGATTGGGGTCGGTAAATTCAAAAATCAACTTTTTTCCCGTAAGAAATTTGTAAGAGAATGGGTCTGTTTTGACCGTTTTCACGCTCTTTTTAGAATCTGGCACTTCACCCATTTGACTGATAAGGAATTTTTCGGCCAGCTTCAGGTTGATAAAGCCTGGTACCACTCCATTTGAATTCTCCAGGATATCTGAAACAATGAATTCAACCTCTTTAGATTCTTTACTATGAGATATATATGATATCGATTGACCTCTTCCTATATAGTCATTTAGCTCCCTACTAATGTTTTCAGCCAGTTTAATAGGCTTGATTTTAATTTTAGAAGCCATAATCATGGCTATATTAGATGAGTAGTCCCCATAGTTTTCATTAGAAGGATGTTCTAGTTTTATATCATAGTAATTAATCTCGCTTTCAGGATAGAGTTTTTTGACAGCCGAAAAAAGTACGTTCTTAACTATTTCTGCTGTGAAAGATTCCGCTTGTGAAAGTAGAGGGTTGGTGATTTTTACCGGCGGAACTTTCATCCGTTTTACCGCCTCTTTTTTAGACGGGATGAAAACAAGATTCATCGATTGTATATCCCCTGACAAAACGGAAATTTCCGTTTCCGCCTTGAGGTGCTTTTTTATAAGTCCTTCTGTTTCCGCCAAAGCCTCCTCTAACTTTTCCCGGAAAACAGGCGGAGCTTTTTCGATAACCAGAACCGCATTACCGCTGTCCTTGCCGATCTTGGTCCTGTCGGCTTCACGCCAGTTCCACTTGCGGCAGATAAAGCTTTCATCGTCTCTGTAAAAGACCTCGCCGGCATCGCATTTTTCCGGCTGTTCGGATCCGATGGTCTTACCTTCCTCAGACCCGTCAGCAAAAGTCAGCCTGATGTCGCCTTTGATTTTATCTAGATCTTCAGCCCCGGCCGGCAAATGGTGTTTGAGGGAAAGATAATTATAAAGGTCTACCAGCTTGTTGATATGCGGGATTTCCTTATTCCCGGCTCTTGCCCGCCTCAAAAGAGCTTCAATAGAAGAGCGGTCGTCTTTGGGGTGGGAGCCGAATGAACGGTAAATCTCCCTCCAGGCAGCTATTTCCGCCAATGAACCCAATTCCGTCTCTGCCAGCAGCTTTTTCTGGTTGGCTTCCTCCATCCGCAACAGCTTTAATATCCCTTCATCCCGGCCGGAATTGTCCATGCCTTTGATAACGATTACCCCTATCTCCACCCCGGGATATTTCTCAAAAATCTTCGGATCGATTGTAAATTTCATAGTGATTCCCCCATGATTTCCGCGATTACTCTTGCCGGGGCACCGTCCGTCGGGCTTTTCAACGGCAGGACATGGACGCGGAAGCCTGATGCGGGCAAAAGATCGAGATTGCAGACGTTTTCCAGGATCAAAACGTTTTTCGCAAGGAGAATCTTATGGATATTAAACGGCTCTTTATCAGGACTCGGCCAGTCCATGCCGACCATTTTCACTCCGGCCGCAATCAGAATTTTGGCCGATTTTTCGGAAAGCAACGGGTGGTCGGTAAAGTATGATTTACTTTGAATAGTATTGATATAGTTTGTCTGAATCAAAACAATTTTCGGCTTGCTTTTGAATAGATCCCCAGACAGTTCAATAACCTTTGTATTTTCGGGCTGACTGATCTTGATTCCCTCCCCGACCAGCCATTCCATTGGTATTTGATCGATTTTCAGGCCACCGGCAATAAAATGGGCCGGTGCATCCAGATGGGTCGAACAGTGTCCGGGAAAACTGAAGCTGTGGATCGAACAACCGTCTTTTTCCAGCGAGGCGATTGGCTCCACGATAACCGGCGGATCACCGGGAAAAACCGGTGTTTTATTGTCCAAAGTCAAAGTAAGATCAACAAATTTTGCTGCCATAAACTTAAGATCAGTTTAGCATAATCAGCTTGTTTACTTCCTGCAGTAAATAATTCTCTGCCTTTTTCAGCCTTTTTTCTTTATCCGTAATCTGCCTGCTGAATGAATTGGTTTTCAAATTTATCGCTTTGATCATTTTCCTGACCTGTTGCGGAGCCGGCCCGCCCAAGCTGTCCTGCAGTAAGACGCATTTCCCGGCTTCTTTAAATTCCGCTATATCGGTCTCGTTTACTCTTAAATCTTTGCCGATCGCTTCCTTGGCCGCTTCGGAAATAATCCCCGGTGTCATTTCCAAAAATGACTTTTTCAGAAATCCTTCCCTGATCATGGTTTTTACGACACGATGGGCTTCACGAAAGGATATTCCTCCCTTTACGGACAGCTGGATGGCTACCGATGGAGCTATGGAAAAATTGAGATTGGCTTGTTTTTCCATCTGCTTCTTATTAGGCTTTAATGTCGTTACTATTCCGGTAAATACAGGCAAGGCTTCCGCCATTACCTTGATCGTGTTGAATAAAACCGGTTTTGTCTGCTGGCTATCCCTGTTGTAGCCGGATGACAGCACATCCATCATCATGAAAAGCTGTACGGCGGAAGGCAGAAATAAGGCCATATTAGCCCTAATTACTTCCAAAGTATCCGGATTTTCCAGGTTCGGCTGTGCAGTTCCTCCGGTTGTATAAAGATTATCGATCTTAAAAAGCTCAAACTCATTGGTTGTAAAGAGGATTATTTCATTCATCGTTCTCCTGATATGCAAGGCTAAAAAGGCAAATTCGACAATTAATTTTGCTTCAAGCTCCCCTCTCAAATCAGCCGTATAAAGGCTGTGGGGAGTAGGTTTATTAAAGCCGAGCAATTTGCCCGTCAGATTCCTGTCTATGGGAAGATGAGTTCCGGCCATTTCAAAGATGCCCAACGGGCATTGGTTGACTATATCAAAATACTTAATAATATTACTTAAGTCATCAAGAAAATGGAATGCTTTAGCGGTGAGCCAATGGCCGAAGGTCAACGGCTGGGATACCCTCAGATGGGTATAGCCCGGCATGACAGTATAAATATTAGCTTCTGCCGCTTTATTGAGACCTTCTATCAATTTAACCAACTCCAGGGAAATAGCCAGGATTTTATCCCTCATATACATCCTGGTATCGGTGTAAACCTGGTCATTTCTGGCAATACCCAACCTGAGATAGCCTCCCGTCTCTATGCCGTATTTCCGGATTAAATACTGTTCGACGTTGCTGTGGACGTCTTCCAGTTCTTTTATCAGAATAAACTTGCCGGCTTGGTCGAGAAACATTATCCGCTTCAAACCTTTTAACAATTTAGCAGTTATTTCAGGATTGATTATCTTTTGCTTTCTGAGCATGACCTGATGGGCCATGTTGACCAGGCACTCATACTGGACAAAAGCCTGGTCCAGAAGGACATCTTGCCCGGCAGCGTACTCGATGGCCTCCCTGCCGAAATCTTTACTCTCCCCCTCCCTCCAATAGGGATTAATATTTTTTGAAATTTTCATAATCAGCCTTCCCCAGATGGATTGCAAAAACTTCAGGATGACGTAAGGCAAACGAGTATTCCTCAAAGCCGTAAGGAACTTCATCCAAAGGCAGAGCCAGCTTCAGATTTTTGGCTTCAATATTAACGAGGGAAGAGCCGGAGTTTCTGGAAGCGACAGTGATATTCCCTTTGTATAGCTTAAGGACTATCTTGCCGGAAACGTATTTTTGCACCTTTTCCGTAAAAGCCATCAAAGCCGATGCCAATGGACTGAAAACCTGCGCCTGATATACCAGCCTGGTCCATCTCTTATCGACCACCTCGTGCTTAAATATTAGCGTTTCCTTGGGCAATACCAGCTTTTCCAGCTCCTTATGGGCATATATGAGAATCTGGGCAGCCGGGGCTTCATAAACCCATTTGAATTTATTGCCGTAAAGCCCGTTTTCCAGCATGTTAATCCTGCCGACTCCGTGCTGACCGCCGAGAATATTGAGCTTAATAAATATCTCTGAAAGTTTTTCAGTTTTTCCGTTCAATTTAACCGGCAGACCGTTTTCATAAGCCAGTTCGATCCATTCAGGCTTGCCGGGTGCTTTATCAATCGGTTTTGTCCATTTAAAAGCGCTTTCAGGCACTTCTTTAGCAACGTCATCAATGTCTCCGTAATTTATGGCGTTGCTGGCGATGTTATCGTCATAACTGAACGGATTGTCAGTTTCGACCGGGATGGGAATATGGTTTTTTAGGGCAAAATCAACTTCCTCATCCCTGGATGGCCACCAGTCGCCGATCGGAGTTACCAGTTTTAAATTCCCGGGCATGAAGAAATTCATGACCATATTGAATTGAAAAGCCCCTGCCCCTCTGCCCTTGTTTCCGTGGGCAATGGCGTCCACCTTCAGCTTTTTAACCAGGTCTATCCCCAGTTTTGCCTGCCAAGGCCTGGCAATTGAAGTACCCACAGGATAATAGTCATCATAGAAAGCATTTGATTTGATAACCTGGGACAGGTATTTGTCCGCAAATTCGTCCCTGCCTTTGTAAATAATGGCATCCACGGCACCCAGTTTTTTGGCTTTTTTGGCCATTTGCTTCGAGTAAGCCTGATCCTGGCAGACATCAACCGTAAAGGTAATGACTTTGTACCCGTAATACTTCTGCAATAAATGGACGCAAATTGATGTATCAACCCCTCCGGAATACATCAACAGGCATGTTTTCCCTTTTTTTATATTTTCCTCAAAATCTGCTGATTTGATTGGCAATTTCAAAATAAATTTCCCTCCAGTAATTTGACTAACAGTGCTTTTTGTACATGCAGGCGGTTGTGTGCCTGGGTAAAGATGACCGATTGCGGACCATCGATTACCTCTTCAGTCACCTCCTGGCCTCTCTTAACCGGCATATCGTGCATAAAAATGGCATTATATTTGGCCATACCCATTATTTTTTTCGATACCTGATAAGGTTGAAAGGCGACCAGCCTCACCGCTTCTTCTTTTTCATCACCCATGCTGACCCAGGTATCGGTATAAACGACATCGGCATTTTTGACCGCAAGTTTGGGATCGGATGTTTGGAGAATTTCAGATTTTGACTGTCCGGCCAACATCATGGCATTTGCCACAATTTCCGGCTTCATGGAATATCCCGGAGGCGAAGCACATCTGAAATTAATGCCTAATAAAGCACAACCCAAACACAGAGAATGGGCAATGTTATTTTCTCCATCACCAACATATGCCAAAGTTAAACCTGAAAAAGTCCCTTTCTCTTCAAATATCGTTAAAAAATCAGCCAATGCTTGACAGGGATGCTCTAAGTCGCTTAATCCATTTATCAGTGGCACTATCGAATAATCGGCTAATTGCTCCAAAGTATTGTGTTTGTAAGTTCTGGCCATCAATAAATCTCCGATACCGGAGATTACTCCGGCCATATCGGGTATGGATTCACGTTTCCCGATACCAATCTCATTTTGGCTTAGGTTTACTGCATGTCCTCCCAATTGCGTCATGGCTGTTTCAAAGGAAACACGGGTACGCAAGCTTTGTTTTTCAAAAATCATAACCAGCGTCTTATTGTTTAATAAGGGTTTACTGGCTCCAATTTTTTTAAATTCTTCTTTCATTGTTTTAGCCAGTGTAAAAATATCCAGCAATTCTGAACCGGTAAAATCGGTAATTGATAGAAAATGTTTTAATTTTGTCATAAAAAAACTCCCGTCGTCTGCTACAAATATTTGTAACAAAGGACGGGAGTTCCCGTGGTGCCACCTTTATTCGGAAAAGCCTATAAAAATTCTTCCGTATTTATCAGCCTTTGGCTGAAGCCTTGACGGAAGGATGCTTTTCCCTCATTTTGAAACCTACTTGTCCCCCGATGTCCATCGGGAGACTTTCTTCAGCTTCTGGCTCCGGGGCTCGCGCCCCGATGTTCTTCGGGACTTCCCCTTCATCGCCTATTCACTTGTATAAATATCATATCACAACCTGTCAATTCCGTGTCCTGGACGACCACATAGGTGACACTTCGAAGTTTTTGGTAGCATATTCAATAGGAGTCAGATAATCAAGAGATTCATGCGGCCTGATTTCGT
>LCFP01000005.1 GCA_000999095.1 Candidatus Gottesmanbacteria bacterium GW2011_GWA2_43_14 | reverse complement strand
GAATCGTTTAGGGGCAACTACCGTCATTTGGTGACTCCTTTCAAGGCAGACCGTTTATTCTACCTCGAAAGTGTCACCTATGTTTCTCAGCCTACTCATTCCGATTCAACCCTGGCTCAAATTATTTAAGGAATTACTACGGCCGACTCTTTTATCCCGAAGACTTTGCTTCGGATAAAATTACGCATTGGTTCCCAATAGCTCCTGGCCTTGGTCGAATCATAGACTTGGTCACTTTTACCGGGGATTACCATTTTCTCTCCTTCATTCTCAAGTGGAAATTCCGAATCAGGTGCATTTGAAAAAGAGACTCTTTCCATGTTTTTTAAGTTTGAAGCAACCGATTTGGCGGTCGGGCTTAATTTGATCAGATGGGCAAGGACTTTTGGATCTGATAAATTCTTTTTAAGACCCTCTAAATAATCACGCATAAAATCGGCAAAAGTACGATCGGTTTTCCCGAAATCATTCATAGCCCCATAGACTCTTAAGTCCCTGACATCTTGGCTTTCCAACCGCTCGATCTCCGGCAAAATCGCGTTTATTTGCGACACTTTTTCCTCAATGACAGTTACCGCATCTGCCGGATTTGCTTTTATCCGGTCCAGAGTATCCATTAAGTACTCCTGGATAACCCCGTTCATCATTATGCCTAATACTTGCCCGGCTCTGGACTCCCGCGCAAACATGCTGGTGGTAAATCTCGATCTGACAAACTCTAAAAGCTCCATGCCTTTCATGGTATATGTTTCGTTAGATTTGTACTCCTTATGAAGCAAGTCATTATAAAAGCCTTCTCCTTCACCGATAGGCACATCTATGCCATTGGGAAAGACTACATCAACGATAGCTTCAAAAGAATCAAAATCCACTTCCAGGATCATATCTACCGGTATTCCTGAGACCTCCTCCATTGTTTGGGCTTTGAATTCGGGAGAGTGCAAGATGTATTTGCCTTCTTTGAGCTCTTCCTGGTTGTACCATGTAATGCTGTTTAAAGGATCACCATTTAATTCCGGAGCTAACTCATAGCGGTCATGGGAAACAATTGACAGCTTTCCGGTATCATCTAAAACTGCGCTTAAAATGATATCCGCATGTCCTTCATTGCCGAACATCTTGCCGTGTACAAATTTTTCACCTGTACCTTTGCCGAAAATGACAACATGCATATAATTCCTGTCTTTTAACGCTTCTTCTCCCCCCAACAGCTCTTTATGGAGCTTTTCATCAGCATCCGGCATTGCTTCAATCCTCTCCAAAGTTTCTGTCTTGAAATAATCCAAAACGTCTTTCATCAAAAACTCCAATACATTTTCGGCTGTTTTTGGATTTTCCGGGGCTTCAGGCTGGATAGCTTTTGCTACCTGAACAGCATCCGGAATCGGAGTTACCGGCACTTCCCTGTTTACGTCCGATTCTGAACTGGACGTTTCGACGGGAATATCAGAAGGACTGTCCAGGCTGAATTCCATAGCTGCCACAGGTTCAGGGTTTAAATATGATTTAACCAGTTCTACTGCTGTTTCTACTGCCTCCGGAGCCGCTTGGAGTGCTTTAATTCCCAAGGGAGCTCCTTCAACTGCTATCCGGGAAGCAGCCTCCGCGATATTTCCGGCGAGTAAACCTAATTCCTTAATCTCATCTGCAGCCTCATCAACATAGTGGACCGCCGAATCTATCACTTGGTGAGCTTTAGACGAACCTTCTTTAAGCAAATCGGTTACAAAATGGGTCTCGTAAGGAGAATCTTCCGTTGTTTCAAAAGGTTGCCCGATAAATTGGAATTCCGGATTTTCAATTATATTTTGAATCGTCGGTGCATCAGGATTGCGTAAATGAGATGCGACAACAGCTATCGATGAACCCAGATACATAGAATTTCCCAATACAATCTTAAATTGCCGCTGTCTCTCATCATCCCCCTTCCATAATAAAAACCTGTTGTATAACTGCTCCAATATTCCCGGTGAACCGGATGGAATTTCTTCATGCTTTACGCGGGATATGGCCTGCTTTAATTTTCCTTCAATTTTTGCTGCCAGTCCTAAAAATCCGCCTAATCTTCCCTGCTTTCTGCGGCCCTGTTCAGCCTTCAATTCTTTAAACTCTGACCTGAGCTTTTCTTTTTCGGTCTCAGGCAGCCACTTAGCTTCAAGTAGCCTGGCGACTGTATCGATCCTGTCATCTCCGGATTCTTTTGCCACATCCTCAATCGCTTCTCTCAGGCTTGTTATGTTGTTTATTTTTAACAACCGCTCCTCAATAAGCATTCTTAATTTCAAAGTCCTAATCATATCTTCATCAAGACCTCCTGCTTCAGACCAGTTTTGCGGCGAATTTTTTCTGCGGACATATTCTGCAATAAACGCCTCTTTTTGATCGTCAGGGATTATCTTGTTAAATCCGCCCATTTGTTCCCAATCAGGCTGATCGGCCAATCCTCCTTTGAGAAGAATATCCGGAGCTTCTATTTCCAGGCGTGTCCGCAAAACTCCGGTTTTTAACGAGGTATCAAAAACACGATTTACAGAAGGTGCTATTTTTGTTATTGGGGATGCTTTTGGGTCTTCCGGTCCAACCAGCGCCTGTCCTATGACTTCCTTCAACCTGTCAGTCACTTCTTTTTGCCGTCTCTCAAGCTTTTCAGCCTGGTTTTGGTTTACTGTTTTTGATCTTTTAAGGTCATAAGCCAGCTGATGAAGCATAAAATCGCGCTCGAAAGAATCGTCAGTGAGTTTACTTACCTCGGCGATCATCCGCCTGCCGGCTACTGATAAAGCACGCTCGCTTTGTTTTTCGGTTGCTCCGAAAGATATTAGCTTATTCTTTAACAGTCCGGCAGTATCTCTCCATGGTGAATTACTGACTTCCATCATTGCCCGGGCGGTAATTTCATCAGCTTTGCGTATCTGAGCTTCAAGGGATTTTGAGGCGGAAAAATAGAAACGGTGCATGTCCGTCCATTCGGCCCGTTTAATCCCTTTAACTTGAGATTTCATCTTCTCAATTAATACAGTAGCCGAATCCCTATCCATGACGTCTTCGTCATCAAACCTCACTTCCTGATGAATTATCTCCGACACCTTCTTTTTTCCTGCTGCCGATAAACCCTTGTATGTTTTTTTACCCCTGGTTTTCTCTTCAAGAAGTGAAGGCAGTTTGCTTAATTCTTCCCAGGTTACTTTCTTATCAGCAGGGATGACCTTTAATTCATCCGGTTTTGCTTCATCACGGCCAATTTCTATATAATCACCGAACAATGTACGGTTTATTCCCGAAGATTTAAGTCTTATCGGAGTTTCTTTGGTATCGATTTTTATAGGTAAACCTTCGCTTTGCATAATAATATTTCAGGAGGCAGACTGTCTGTTTAATCCGGTTAGTGAATCTATCAGAAGATTATTTATAAAATGATCAAAACGGCAATCAAGCTTATAGAGTCCGTCGTCAATCACATCAAGATATCCAAGGAGTAAAATTAACGATTTGCAGGCCGCCCGCGAATTGTCAGCCTCTGAGGTATTGATCCCATGCAGATCATCCATAAGATTTGATAATTCTTTATCACTTAATTGTTCTTCCAGAAACACCAGGAATTCACGGGAAATTTCACCGTAAATTTTCAAGTATAACTTCTTATCTACTGCTGCCTGGCGAGAACCGTTAAACAGCCTGAATCGTTTGCGAATCCTTGAATCCAGTATGCTGAAGAAATCCTGCAATTGTTTTATGGTGGTTGTCTGAGGGTAAGAATGAATTTTCAATCCGGGCATCATATTCATACTAATTCAATATGTTATGTCGTTCAAACCCTTCTTATCCGATTCTTACACTCAGATATTAAAATCAGGCCTTCATGAGGATTTGGATCATACCGGTCGGGGGCTTGATTCTGATTATTTCCGTCTTATTCTTATTACCCAGGTTTATGCCCGATCAGGATCCGACAGGACCGGTGAAGTCATTCATCGACATAATGCAGCCATCGCTGACTCCCGAAGGAGACTCAAATGATGAATCATTTGGAGGCGCTCAACCGACACAGGAAACGGAAGTAAACAGCGGAACGGTCAATGGCACCGCAACTGCTGTTGCGCCGACTCCGTCAGTTATTCCCCGTTCAATCAACGGTGAAATCAAAATCATCAATAAGTTCGAAATTCCTATCAGCCGCGTGACCGTCATCTATTGCCAATCCGATGATATTCCGGTAAACGAACAGAGCTGCAGTCAGTCTGATTTCGGCCAGCCGCAAGTAGGCGGTAATTACGTCTGGTTTGACTATAACAGTCTATACTTCCAATATTACCGTTATTTCCTGATTGAAACTGCCGGCAACACAGCTATGACTGAGGGTAAAAGATATATAATCGCCTGGGCTAAAGCCATAGCGGGGGGACGTGAATATATTTCTGATATGCAGTGGGTAGCGGTTCCCTTTCCGGGTAAATACAATTTTGAAATTAGCGTATCAGCTCAGTCCCCGAAGCCGTAATTGAGGTTTTCCGGAGCTTCCGTAACCTCAAAAACAGGACTCTCTACTTCTTCAACAACGGGCGCTCCCACTCTCTGATCATAGGCGCCTTCAACCTGCGGATTGCCGGTTCCGTCCCAATATTCGTCGGTCATCACCTGTGGTTCCGGCGCTGCTGTCGGTTCCAATTGAATGGTAGCCTCAGGAGCAGACGGAGTGATTTCAATGATGTTATCGGGCGGGGTTTGCACTATTTCAACAGGCTTCATGTAAGCCCTGGCCGCAACAGCCTCAGTTGTATACAAAGCCTGATCGCCTTTTTGAGGCACGATGGCAAAATAATAGTTACGTCCAGGTACGAGATGACCCACGGTATATTTATTGGTTTTACCGATATTCAAAGCCCCGTATTGGTATTCCCCCATTCTCTCACCGTAAACCACATGGAAATTATCAGCATCGATGGTCTGCCATGACAATGTGACTTGACCGACTCCGGGTCCTGACCAGGCTTTCAGGATTGATGAAGCCGGAACTGCAGGCGTTTTCGCCTGTGATACGGGACCGCCTGTATTTGTGATGACTGCCCCACCGTACCCGGCTGTTTGGGATATTTCAGCGGAAAAAGGACTTGATGTGCAATCACGGGCTGCCGCCAGACGGAAATAATATTTTTGGCCGGGATTTAGCAGGCTGACTGTATATGAACGGGCTTCAACTCCGCCGATGTTGTCAGCCCCATACATATATTGTCCGGAAGATGTTCCGTAAGCCACAGCATACCGGTTGGCGAAAGGCACTTCATTCCATGAGAGCGTTACCTGTCCCGGTCCGGGACCGCTTTTGGCCCAGACTTTATCCGGCATAGGAGGATATGGACCCCCGCAATCTGAGGCTTTGATCAATTCGGGCTTGAAAGCCGACAGGCTGACCAGAGTCAAAATGGTAAAAGCGGAAGTAAGAAGTTTCTGATGAAATTTCATCTATTTATAATCTAAGAATTTATTTCCCTATTTGTCAACCTATTATTTATTCCCCTATCTGTATAACAATATGCTAAACAATAGATCAAAATACTACAACATACCCCCACATTTGGTGTATTGACAGAGATCTTTTCCATATGTTTTGCTGGATATAGAACCTGTCCGGATTTTTCTAAAGGTAATTTCAAGATGGGAATATTTGTTGTTGTGTCAGGCTAAATATATAGAACAATATTGATATATGATTTCACAAAAAAAGAACTCGAAGAAAAAAATAGTCAGAAAATCTGTTCCACGAAAAAAATTAGCAGCCAGAAAGGACAGGATTGTTTTTGATGTGCCTGTCATGGGCTTGACCGCCTATTTCAAAAAAAATGAACGCCAAGCCGTAAGCAAACCTTCCAAATCAAAAACAGTCAAAAAAACCAAGACCAAGACCTCAAAAAGAAAAATTAAGGCAAAAAATAAGCGGCGGGTGAGGATTTTGCGGCCTCTGATTCTGCTGCTTTTAATTATGGCATCTTCGTCTTCTGTGGCTTTTTATTTTCTGGTTTTAAAAGACCTGCCCAACCCCCGGCAGCTGGCCCTGGATAAACCGGCTATGACAACAATCATCCGCGACCGGAACGGCCGGGTTTTGTACAGGGTTTACAACAACGCTAACCGCGTCCAACTTACCTGGGACGAAATTCCTGAAGTGGTTAAAAATTCGACTATAGCTATTGAAGATGCCCAATTTTACAAGCATCAGGGAATCTCCCTGAAAGCCATTACCAGAGCATTGCTGCATAATTTGCGGCAGGAGGACGTCACCTTCTACCAGGGCGGCTCGACGATTACCCAGCAGCTTATCAAAAACCGCTTTTTTTCACCGGTCAAATCCTATGAGCGCAAAATCAAAGAAATCATACTTTCTGTCTGGACGGAATTTGTCTTTGAAAAAGAGGAAATTCTCACTTTTTATCTGAATACGGTCGGTTACGGAGGGCCGGCTTACGGAATTGAAGCAGCCTCACAGACGTATTTCGGTATTCCGGCCAAAGATCTTACGCTTGCCCAGGCAGCTTTTTTGGCAGGACTTCCTGCTGCACCGACCACTTTCTCCCCATTTGGAACAGAACCGGAAATCTCCGAGCACCGACAGGCAGCAGTCCTGGAAAGGATGGTCAAACTTGGCATGATCAGCCAGGCTGATTATCTTGAGGCAGTAAATGAAGAGATTGTTTTTGCACCCCAGAAGATTGACATCGCCGCCCCGCATTTTGTGATGTATGTCAAACAGGAGCTGAGTAATAAACTTGGGGAAAAAGTTGTCGAGGAAGGCGGTCTGGATGTGACGACTACCATTGATATGGACATTCAAAGCAAAACAGAGGAGCTGGTCAGGAAAAACATCGAAGAACTGGGAGACCGTTACAACATCAACAATGCGGCAACACTGATAACCTCTCCCCAGTCAGGTGAAATCCTGGCTATGGTCGGCTCTGTCGATTATTTTGACAGGGAAAACGACGGGCATTTCAATGCCGTCCTGGCGCGCCGACAGCCCGGTTCCTCCATCAAACCGGTAAATTACGGCTACGCCTTTGACCACGGTTTTACACCTACCAGTGTCATACTCGACGCTCCGGTCGTTTACCGGACCCCTCATTCCCAGGAAAGCTATGCTCCTGTCAATTATGACGGCAAATTCCACGGAAACGTAACGCTGCGTTCAGCTCTGGCGAACTCTTATAATATTCCGGCCGTAAAACTGCTGGAAAAGGTAGGAGTTAACAATATGATCAAAACAGGAATCGCTATGGGCATCAACAGCTGGTATACCATCCCGCCGATTGGTTTATCCCTGACTCTGGGCGGCGCTGAAGTGACCATGCTGGATATGGCCAGGGCTTACGGCACCATTGCCAATATGGGTGTGAGAAAGGATTTGAAATCGGTTCTGACAATTAAAGACAGTAACGACAGCGATGTCACTGATAATTTTTACCGGAAAAGCAACCTGTCACTGGTAGGTATGGCGGAAGCCTCAACCGGCGATCAGGAAATAGCCGAAGGCACACAGGTGATTTCTCCCCTGTCTGCCTACTGGCTGATTGATATCCTTTCTGACAAAAAAGCCCGGACACCGGCTTTCGGCAACTATGCCCGTTTGAGCGTGCCTGAACATAAAATTGCCGTCAAAACAGGCACCAGCAATAGTTTCCGTGACAACTGGACCATCGGCTTTTCGCCTGATTATTTGGTGGCGACCTGGGTCGGCAATAACGACGGATCCTATATGAACCGGAATTTGGTTTCAGGTATAACAGGTGCTGCTCCTATCTGGCATGACACCATGACTTATCTTTTGGAAGGCAAAACACCTTCGGATTTCCCCAAGCCGGAAGGCCTGGTACCGGTCAAAGTCTGCGCCGCCAACGGCCTTCTGACCTGTGCCAATTGTCCGGAAGAAAAAATCGAGTATTTCACGGTTGACAAGGTGCCGACCAAAAAATGCTTTTTCCGGCCGGCCCCCGAATGCGAAGAAGCTAAAAAACAGGCTGAAGGCAAAAGCGACGAAGAAAAGAAAGCCCTCCTCTCCGGCTGCCCCTTTGTAAATTAAATCAAGGCTTCGCCATCTCAATCTTTTCTTGTGCCTAAAATAATATATAAGTAGTATAATCCATAAAATTCCATATCAATTCCGGAAAAATATGCTATGAGTACCGCTTTAGCCAATTTGGAAGCACAGGAGAATTCTGACGAAAACCATCTTTTTGTATTGAACCGTCAAAACGGTCCGCCAAAAATTCTCTTTTCACTGCATGCTCCCGGACCGTATGCCTCACTGTCCCCGGTCCTTCATCAGTTAGTTGACAGGCAATTGTCTGTTGCCTGTATTTCATCAGGTGAAAATGGAGGTATCGATAGTCGGATAAGGAATGACTTTTCCAACGATTATCAGGAAAATCCTTTTGATTTGTCAACTAATCTCAATCCTGACCTTTTTGTCGTGTCTTTTGATCCTCAACAAAAAAGACTGATTTCAATAATAGAAAAAACCCTGGCAAAATCTAATCCGGCTTTGGTTGTGATCGAAGATTATCCCGGTGACTGCCGGCAGATCCTTGAAGAAATGCTTCAAAAAGGGATCATGCCGGAACATGTCCTCGTACCGGTGACGGACCAACAGGAATCCTATAAAATACTATATCCGAATCTTTCCATTACCACGGTTGGTAATCCTGCATTTGACCGCATATTGCCCTGGAAAGAAGAGGATTCTGCTCAAATAAAAGAGTTGTTTAACACCACACCAGATTCTGTAGTTGTATCATATATCGGTTTACCGACACAGGACTTCCCGCGTACTGGATTCGGGATTGAAGTTGCAGGTATAACTACCTGGGACAGTCTGGAATCATTTGCCCTACAACAGCTTATCAAGCTAATGCATTCGGTTGCCCAATTGCGCCCGGAAAATCATTTCACGTTTATCTATAAACCACATCCGAGAGATAACTCTGATTTGATGCCAATCGTTAATATCAAACATCCCGAAAACCTTCAGGTCATTTCCGGATCACAGCAATATTGGGAAACTCATAATATTCAACCATCGAAAATTGCCCAGTTTTCTCATATTGTTTTTGCCGTAATGTCAACCGTTTTGGATGAAATCGCCATCCGCAACAGTCTGAGCGGTACGACTTTCCCCCTGCCGGCCTCGCTTATACCCAAAGGATTTTCTCCCGGTTACATGAATCCTGATCCGAATTCTGTCTTTCACCGGATAAATTTCTCTACTTTGCCGATTGTAACAAACCACGCATCTAGGCTTATTGAGTCTCCTGACGATCTATATCGCGTTGTTTATGATATCTTGCTCGGTCGCCATGAATGGTTGGAACAGATGAAGAAACATCAGGAAATTTTTGCCCAAAAATATCTTTTTCCCCATCCTGATGCAACAAACAGGATATTTTCAGTCATCAACGGATATTTATAATAAATTAGCTGTATTACTGTGTAACCTCCCGGATTCTCCGGATGGTTTGAAGCTACACCTTCCGAATGTATAATTCAACCATGGCAATTTTTGAAAAGCTTTTTACAGGCAAGACTGTAGGCGATATCGATATGACCAGACGCGACTTTCTGAATCTTGCCAGCGCCAGCATGACTTTCTTAAAAATACCCCATCTCGAACGACCAATAGCTAAGGAGTTAATTGACATCGGGTCAAACTCCCTGATTGTGGACTTCGTCAAAGATGAAAATTCGCAAAATGATCTGCAATCACTTTTAAACGCAATTCCCTCAGCGGACTCTGTGCCCCCGGGGACGGAAATACCCTATCTGTTAAGCTATCTTCTGGAACAAAAAGATAAGCTGGCCGAATTTTCCCGGAATGATCCGCTTCTGAAAATGATTTTTTCCAACCTGGCCTATTATTCCGACCACGGCGAACAGGTTGCAGACAACTACAGCTTGTGCCTGCAAGAACTGGGTTTTAAAGGAAATCCTGTCCTTTTGCCTCTTCAGAATTTCCTTAAAAATATCTCTTTGGACAAAGACGGAGATGAAAATATGGTTATATCCGGGGAAATCGATGCTGATTTACTTACCGCAGAGCTGGCGAAGTATCCCGATCAGAAGATAATCAACCTGAGCTGGCTGTTCGGGAAAATTAATCTCAAAATCGTCCAGTACGAACGTGACATTTCCCATCTAACCATAGGCCGACAGGCAAAAGTCCGCCAATATCAGATCGGTAATAACAGTTTGTATGCCGTTGCTCTCGACAATGTCACTTTCCGGGATTTTGCCAAGCCGGTTATGAATTTTAACGGTCAATATTATATCGAAGACAACCGCGGTTTCAGGCACAAATTGGGCGCCACTCCGGAAATTGCCGAAGAAAACGAATATGAACGCCTAAAAAAGCTCGTGCCTCTTAAGAAACGGCAGGAAGCAAAATTGGAGATCATCGAAAGTTACAGCAGTGAAACAGCTGCCGAAAGCCTCGAACCGTTGATTAAGCTCTGCGGGAAATTTTCTGATAAGTTGTTTGTGGCTGCCGCAGGCAATGCCGGATCAGACATCCGCCGGGTAAGGAAAATTTACGGCAATAAATGGCCGGATAATCTGCTTTTAACCGCTGAATGGAAACCCAGGTTTAAAGACGTTTTGAAAAATGCAGATTTAATAAATAAAGTATACGGCGCGGACGTTTATGAAAAGTCATCTGATGTCCATGCGGGGTATGGGACTGGAAGCAGTTCACGGACGACAGCCGATTTTACCGCCATGGCCGCTATTTTGAGCCATTTCCCTTCGAAATTTCCACCTGGACTTTTGAAACCGGCCTATATCCGTAAAACCTTAATGGAGCTCTATTGCAGTCCAATTTCTTATATAGTCCGTGGCCCCTTGGACATGGTCCAGGCTTATGACGAACCTGCAGGGCTATTAAAGTGGTATGAAGTCTATTACTTTTTCCAATTGCTACACCAGAAATTGACACAGGACAAGCAAAACGCGAAGCGGATCCCTTGAGGAATTAAATTTGTTACCTGGTCATCAATACGTCAACATCAGGCATAGTACCGGGAATATGATGTTCCGATGTCCGGTTAATTTCTTCTGCTTGAGCATGCCTTGCACTCTCAAAACCGGGTTTCGCGTTCTTTAAAGCAACCTCTCCTTTCCGCTCGTCAACACGAACTGCCGGTCGCATGGTATTCCACCTATATTTGCTTTCCTGATGCTAATAATTTAATATTTAGCCCAGAAAATTAAAGTATTTTGTTTTATCACATATGCCGCAACCTGCAGAAACAGTTACAGCAGAACGAAAATCAGCCCCCGATAACCGTCTTCAAGAAATTGCCCCAGCTATTGCTTATGATTCTAACGGCATAGTTTTAATTACCGGATTATCCAATCCTGAACTGGCATCCTCTATTGGTGAATTGCTCGCAAAAAAGGTAGATAATTCCATCACAATCTTCCCCGATGGTGAAAGTCTGGCACAGCTGTCAGGTGATCTCAGAAAAAAACACGCTTTTATCATCCAACCAACCTCGCCGCCTGTTAATGAGAATATAATGCAGACTTTGCTGATTATTGATGCAGCCAGAAGAGCTTCTGCAGGTGAAATAACAGCCGTTATCCCATATTTCGGTTATGCCCGGCAGGATCGTAAAAATAAACCAAAAGTATCCATCAGTGCCGCTATGGTTGCTGATTTATTAGTAAGTGCCGGAGCTGACAGAATAGTAACTATTGATATCCACTCAACCCAGGCGCAGGGCTTTGTAAAAATTCCCTGGGATAATCTTTACGCCAGCAGCGCCTTAGTTCCGATCATGAAGGCATACGGACTGGGACAACAGAAAGTGCTTACTCCGGATCTGGGCGGATCCCAAAGAGCGGGTGCTTACGCTCAACTTTTAGGTGAAAATATTGAAATGGCCGCAGTTTATAAACAACGCGATACGTCAGGTCGATCTAAGGCACTATTCTTATCCGGAGACGTCGATGGTTATGACATATGGATCGTTGATGATTTAGGCGCCAGTTTAAGAACACTGGTTGACGCGGCTGTATTGGCTAAAGAGAAAGGTGCCCAAAGGATCGCAGCTTCAATTGCACACGGCTTATTTTTAGGAGACGCATTGGAAAAACTGGATAACTCTCCCATAGAAATACTCCTTGTCACTGATACAATCAATCATCGTACGGAAGTGCGCAACCATCCAAAAATTCAAATTGTTTCAATCGCTCCTCTCCTGGCTAAAGCTATTCAACATATCCATACGGGACAGGAATTAGAAGAGTTATTTATTTAAGACTCCTTCTGAGTGCTTTGACTTGACATTAGTCCTATAGTCTGATAGCATTCCACTTCTTCAGTTAGTACCCCGGGCTTTTTTCCTAGAAATATCTTTCCTGTACCGGCGGGATGAATATTTTTATGAAAAAGCTGTTTGCCATAATCTCGATCCCGATTCGGATCCTCATCCAGACATTCCTGATGAGCCATCTTTTTGTGGCTAAAATCGATGCCGCCACCCTGACTAATCCCCGGATCATTCCGACTCCTTCGCCAGCCTCGAATTCTGCTCCGGCAGGCCAAGCCGAGGCCAAATTAGCTCCATCCGACGGCCGTTCCTGGACCAGATTCAAACATAAGGATCTTATATTCGATACCTCTCAAAAATACAGCCTCGATCCACAGCTGATTTATGCCACCATTATGACTGAATCTGACGGAAACGAGTTTGCCTACCGCTTCGAACCGTCCTTGAATGAAGCCAGCTATTGCATGGGCCAGCTTCTGGAGAGCACAGCCCGCTCATTAGGTTTCCGGGGCAAAGCCTATCAGTTATTCGAGCCCGGAACCTGTATTGACCTTATCGGCCGCTACCACAAGCAGATGATTGAAAATTACGGCCAGTTATCGCCCCACCAGCTGGCCAGAGCCTATAATACCGGTTCGCCCTGGAAAAGGCCTGTTTGGGGGCATCTCAACCGCTTCAACTCCTGGTACTACGAGGAAAGCTGAGGTTCTATAACATCTTCTATATTGAAACGATTAGGTTCAGCTATATAATGTTCAATTTCATCGTCACCGTTAAACGGAAGAATGCCCAAGATTCTCAAACTTAACACAACAGTCCTTTCTTTTAATCCCACATAGTCTAAATCTTCTTCGTTAAGTCCTTCATAGATTATTGCGTCCTGACTGTGAATTGATACTTTCTGCGGTTCTTTACCATTTGTACCGTTGATAACATTCCGGGGATTTGTTCTCAAAGCATTATAATCAATTCTTGAATTCACGGTTCCGCTTACAGCCTGCTGTTCATGCTCATATCTGATGGGATAACATTCTTCATACCGCGCTAATATACTTCTCACGGCTGATCCGAAAAGATTGGTTGCCTTACTTTCAACTCCAAATATAGTCCAGTAGTATTCTGCCGGAGAATGATCGGCGCCTTCAATTAAAATCGGATATCCGGTTCCATAGGTTATTTTTCTGGCTGTTTCAGCTAAACTGATTACATCCGCGTGACTTAAGAAGCCTATAAACCAGTTGAGATTATCTCCTGTTTGTAAGAACCCTCTTAACTCATCCCTGCGGGAATCAGAACCTGCAGAATTTTGATTATGTTCCCCTGCTTTTACTTCCTTTCTAATACTTTGAAACGTACGTCTTTTTCTCCAACCCATAGAATTCTCATCATTCTGATCTCCGGTCGTCAAAAATAATATGTCGGCTGCAATATCAGCTTTATTATTAATTGGAACAGCAGGACGCTCCGGATGTTCAATAATATCCTGAAGAAGTAAACGCATAGACATAATAGGAAGACCTTTATATGTTTCAACATCCGGTCTTACCGTACGTTGTAGTTTCTCTTTAAAAGACATAGGCCTATAATATAATAAAAAAGGTATTTAATGCAAACTCCAGCTTGTCCCGTCTGTCACAATCTCTATCTCTCCGTCCCGGTCAGTCCTGGCGACACGGGACTTTACCGATTCAAGCATGTCAAGGGCTTCCCTGGTCGGATGGCCCCACGGGTTTTTGCCGACTGAGATGACTGTCAGTTCCGGTTTTAGTCTATCCAGAAATTCCCGCGTTACACCTGTTTTTGAACCGTGATGAGGGAATTTCAGTATTTCTATGTCAGGAAGTTGGACTGTCCTGGCAATATCTGATTGTATTCTACTATCTCCGTCCCCTGTCAGTAAAGTATCAAACCCGCCATAGCTGAGGTGAAGGACGACGGAAAAATCATTTAAATTCTCACCTTCGGCTGATATTCCCAAAATATTACTGCTGCCTGTCGGTGGCAAGCTTTTACCGAGTTGTTCCGCCAGCCATTTCCTTTCCGGCCAGAGAACGTTAAACCTGACCTGCCCCAGCATAAAATAATCTCCCAGGTAAAGGTTTTTCACCTGTATGCCCTTTATTTCGATTTTCTTTTGCAGCTGGCGGAAATCCTCATAATTGCTCCCGGCAGGAACAGATACAAAATATTTCACATTATATCTGTCTATAACAGACAATAAACCTTTCAAATGGTCGTTCTCGGGATGGGTTAAAACAACTATGTCTATTGTCCGGTCATAAAATGGCATATTTTCCCCAAGACAATGCAAAACGCTCTCATCAGGCCCGCCGTCTACTAAAAGATCCAGATTATCAGGAGTTTTTATAAATATGGCATCACCCTGGCCGACATCGCAAAAAACCAGATGGAGCTTGCCATCGGGCCTGGAGGTAACATAGACAAAAAGCAATATTGCGCCGAACAGAAGCCCAAGCAGGAAAGGTATTCTTGCCACTAAAAAAAGTATAGTCTAGAACCTAATAGCAGCGCCAGGCACCCTGCTTAAAAAGTTTACGACCGACAGAAGGTAAGTCAAAGGTACCCACGTCAGCCAGGCTGGGATAAAACCTAAAGGCAGCCAAAATAGGCCAAAAACAGCCGCAGATAAACCCAGTACCATGATAGGCAAAATCGACCACTCGATTAATAGATTTGCTATAGGGGCTATCAGCGAGACCCGGTGAAAATAATATAAGATCAGTGGCAATGTAAAAATCTGGGCTGCCAGGGTGAGCCTGAAGTTTTCCCTGACTGCAAAAATAAGTTGTTCCATATGTCCAAAGGGATCCCGGCGCTCCGACTTTCTGTTTGCCAAAATAAGACCCAGCGTTGCCAGAAAGGAAAGCTGGAAAGAGATGCTTGAGAGATACGAAAAATCGAAGAGAAGCATTATCAGGCTGGTCAAAATCAAAGCCAGCAATGCCTGGTACTGCCTGCCAAAATAGATGGCCAGAAGACTCATTGAGCCCATGATGGCAGCCCGAACCACTGTTGGAGAAGATCCGACAAGCATTACGAATAAGGCTATAAGACCAATTGTCAGAAGCGAGGATATTTTTCTGCCGAGAAACAGGGTCATTTTGGCGGTTAAAGCTACCAGAATAGTAATATTCATGCCTGAAAGGGCGATAATATGGATCGTTCCGGTATCAATCAGAGCCTGGTAAAGCTCTTCGGGGAAATGTGCCTGGTAACCGAAAATAATGCCGTTTAATAGAGATGACTGCGGTTCGGGTAAAAGCCTATTGATGACCGGCAGAAACGGATTAGACACTTAAGAGCTTTGAAAGAAACTGCAGCCTTCTTTTTCTTGACAGCTTGGAAAAAATCAGGAATTGCCTTATCAGGAAAGTCCAAACAATCGTAAACATCAAAGTCATCACAAAAATATTTACGGGGTAATAGGATAAATTCAAGCCGTCTGACCGGAAAATGCTCATAAGCACCAAAAGCAGCACCGCCGTAATTGAAAATAACGGCTTATTGTAGCCTCCGAACCAGCCGCTGGTGAAAAAAATGCTTTTTGCTCCGGAGAAACCCCCGAAAACCGCGCAGACTGTAATCGCCGAGACGTAGACAAAAGACAGCCGGTGGATCAGGGGATAGTTGATTTCCAATAAAGCCAGAATGAATACCAGCATGTAGGTACAGACAAAAACAATATAATGGCTCAATTTCCCGTGAAAAACTTCATTAATGGCATAGATTTTGGAATTGCCGCTGCTTTTAATGTAACGGGAGAGTACTTTGCCTACGAAATGTACGCTCAAACCGACAAATCCGTAGATCAAAAACAGTATCCCGACAGCCAAAAGCGAGACATCCTCAAAATCCAGGATGGAGATCCTCGGCCTGGACATGATGTTTCTGACAATGAGGATCAGTCCGTAATAGAAAACAATCGGGAAAACAAGAATGTTCAACCAGTCAACCAGGGGGATATTTTTTATTACTCTTTCCTCCAGCCTCGGACGCCGGTAGGAAACAACGGCAATGAAAACAACCAGTGAAATCAGCAGTATGCCTGTCAGCATAACCTTACTGATTATATCATTAAATCGTCAGCTTATCCCTGATTTTATCGAAAAGGGCATCTCCCACGGCTTTCTTCTCCTTCAGTTCTTCAATTTTGCCGTAAGGCCGGCCTGAAATGATTTTTCCGGCGGTTACAGGACCTACACCGGGAAGAGCCTCCAGTTCGGCCTGCGAAGCATTATTGATATTGATAAGCCCGGTTGTCACGCCCAATAAATTATTCTCCGAAACCGCGAATGCTGAACCTGTTTGTTTCGCTTCCCCCCTGGCAGGTACATAAACCTTGCCCCCGTCTATAAGCCTGGCCGCTTTGTTAATGTTTTTCTCAATCCAGTCAAGATCTGCGTTATCGCTCAATCCCCCTGCTGATTCTAAAGCATCTTCTATTCTTGCCCCGTCGCTGAATTCATATAAACCGGGGTTCAGCACACTGCCTTCTATATCGACTTTAATCTGAGCTGAAGCCGAACTGTTTGCCTCGGTTGAAAAAACCATTCCGTCATCAGCCGGCATGTCCTTCCCCACCAGACTGAATGAAAAAATAGCAAGACCTGCGCCGAGTGCGGCCAGAATTAAAGGAAATTTATAATAGGAAATAAGATCCTGAAGTTTTTCGGTATTGACCAAGGGAGACTGTTCATCATCGAAAGACATAACCCTCCTCTGCCTTCTAGATTAACAAAAAACAGCCTTAAAAGTCTAATCCAATTTACTGGGAAGCCGGAAATCCCCCCTCACCAGCGGTTAAGCAAATAATCAGGCATCGGCTCACTTCCGACTGTTATAGAAATTCTTTTGTTTCATCCCTAAACCTAATTATCTTGAGCTGAAATTGGGAATTTATAGACAGGAAATTCTCCTTTTATGAAAGTTACTTGCGGTACTTCAGCAGATAATATTATAAAATCTGATTCTATTAATTCTCTTGTCCTAGCAAATGGATCTTTTGGTATAGTACCGTCTGCATCTTCTGAAAAAAATTCAAAGCCATTAATACCATGGTTAGGCACGTAAACCAAAACTAGTTGTGGCTTCCTCTCATATTCCTCCCAAAGTCTATAGGCGGCTGACATCGCTTCACTGCTCATATCCCGCATCGTATTTACTCCGCAACCTACATGAGGGAATTGCTGAATATCCATTTTTAAGTAAATCACCCGACTGTCATCAGATTCTAAATACGCTGTCTCTTTAGTAATCTCGAATGGTTTTCCATCGAGAGTAATTGATTCTAGGCCACGATGAGCATGAAAACCTGACCTAATGGCCGGGATTTGTTTTCCATTTTCCCCAAATCGCAATTGTCCATTCTCATCCTCAGATATGCCTATTGTTATTGTCTTTAAAGGATCTAATAATTCTTCTGCTTCAACCGAAGTTGTTTTCGATTCTAAATCCTCAACTTGAACGACATCAACTTTTCCGTCAGTTACGGAAATTACAGGAGAAATATCACCCGGACTAAGATCATATTTTACAGCTCCTGACGTACCCGAATTGGAAACTATATACATCAGCAAATCTTGTTCTTCCCAACTGTTTTCTCGTCTATGTAAGACTTTTAAATGAGGGATAACGGCGAAAAATGCCGATTCTGCCTGTCTGGAATATCCCAACATTTTTTCCTCCATTACGCCTAATATTTTTGAGTGTGTTAATTCTCTTACCATTATTGGCGGTGAAATGTACCCTTTTCTACCTAGCAATCTACCGAATTCAATCATACTTTTAACTTCTGTTGCATCTTGCCATACATTGCCCGGTATTATCATGTCATCAACTATATTTTGACCACCAACCTCCTTGGACGATCCAAATGCCATTAATTCATAAGCCAGATCGGTAAGTGAAGTAGGCTGCGGATGTCCACCTTCCATCGTTCCCAATATGGCATGATCCATAATCAACTCAGTATCCGTTCTTTTATATGGAACAATTATTGTTTTAAGTGACCCAAGTTTAGCCATTAACATCCTGTTAAAAATTACTGCTTTTTCATGGGAAAGGTTTTTTATATGTTCATCATTATCTTGAATAAAAATTAAGTTGACAAAATGAGGATGCAAGCCTGTTTTATTATCCGGTTTTAAATGAAGTCTCTTATTACCTATTTTACTGACAAATATCCAATTACGGTTCTCTGGCAACTCATCACGTAATATATCGGCAAATTCTTCAGTTGAAATCCTACTCTCTCCTAATGTATTCATGGCTTTATCGGATAATGCACCCAAAAAAACCGAATTAATGGCCACCAGATGCGATCCTGCTTCCGCCGGATTCTTAATCTTATTATCCGACTTTTCATCGCCATACCAATTGATATTGCCGTCACTCGCCACCAAAACTTGCGATCTATTCTGCAGGTATACCCGTCCGACTCCGTCGTTTATTAAAGCAACCATTTGTTCAATCGGTTCTATCAATTCCTGGCTGATTCCCAATGGTGCTTGAATAGAATCAACGAGTACTAATGGGTGTGGTTCATACCAGGGTAAATTTTCGATTTGCAGTATCTCGGGTTCCTGTTGATCTAAAACATCTATTTGCAGGCCGGGATAATAATTCTTTCCTATTTCCTTTGAATCAAACATAAACTTTTACTAAATAACAAAATTTATCAGACGGCCGGGGACAAAGACAGTCTTTTTGATTTTTTGGCCTTCCAGATATCTTGCCGTTTTGGCAGAACCGCGGACTGCTTTTCCCACCGCTTCCCGGTTTTTAGCGTCCGCAAGGGGAATTCTCAAACTGTCGCGCAGTTTCCCGTTGACCTGGACAATTATCAGCAAAGTATCTTCTTCCAGATATTTAGGATCGTATGACGGCCAAGCATGCATATGGATAGATTCTTTGCCGAACTCCAAATTTTTCCAAAGCTCTTCCGTCATATGGGGGGCAAACGGGGCCAAGAGCAGAAGCAGAGTCCTGATATTATCTTTAGTTACTTTTTTCTCATTTTCAGTTAACAAATTGACATACTCCATGATATGGGCGATAGCCGTATTGTATTTTAAGACTTGGATATCTTCGGTCACCTCTTTAATTGTTTTATGCATAACGCGTTTTAATTCTCCCCCGGTATATGTAAAATTGACAATTACCAGGCGCCAGACGCGGCCCAGGAAACGGAACATGCCGGCGATGCCTGTATCGCGGAAGTCTCCGCCTGCATCAAAAGGACCTAAAAACATCAAATAGGTACGTAATGTATCAGCTCCGTATTTAGAAATATATGTGTCAGGATTGATAATATTGCCGCGTGATTTACTCATCTTGGCTCCTTCGGCAATGATCAGACCGTGGGCGTAGAAATTTTTAAATGGTTCTTCGAAATCAAGATAACCGAAATCCTTAAAAGCCATGGTCACGAAACGGGAATACAACAAATGCAGGACGGTGTGCTCAGCCCCACCGGTATATTGTTCGACGGGGAGCCATTTTTTCGTAATCTCTTTATCCCAGGCAGTCTTGCCGGTATGAACGCTTGGGTATCTCAGAAAATACCACGAACTGTCTAAAAACGTATCACAAACATCAGTTTCCCGGGAAGCAGGCCCGCGGCATTCGGGACATTTTGTCTCGATGAAGGACTTCACTTTTGCCAATGGCCCTTTACCTGTACCTTCAGGTTTCCAGTCGGAAACATCAGGCAGCTCGACCGGCAAATCTTTTTCCGGGACCGGCTGCCAACCGCATTTTTCACAATAAATCATGGGGATCGGCGCTCCCCAATACCTTTGCCGTGAAATGCACCAGTCGCGCAGACGGTATGTTGTCACCCTCTTACCCCAGCCCTGCTTTTCCAGATAGTCCATCATTAACTTCGTTGCCTCGTGAATATCTTTACCGTTTAAAAATTCCGAGTTGACCATCAATCCTTCTTCTTCCTGAACCTGCTCTTCCCTTGTTATCTTTGATTTATCACCGTCGGACCCGACGACTACCCTGATAATTGGCAGTTTAAATTTCCTGGCAAACTGGAAATCGCGCCGGTCATGTCCCGGGACGCCGACGACTGCGCCGGTGCCGACATGTCCGAGGACGAAATCGGTGACATAGACGGGCATTTTGGTGCCTGTAAGCTGGTTTACAGCATAGTATCCGGTGGCGACGCCGGTTTTTTCACGGCCCTCGGCAATACGTTCCATTTCAGACTTGGACTTGGTTTTTTCCGCATAAGCTTTTATTTCAGGCTTTGAAAGAGAAACTGCAAACGGGTGTTCCGGCCCGATGACTACGAAAGTGGCTCCGAAATTGGTATCCGGCCGTGTGGTAAAACAGGTTATTGTCGTATCACCGGCGTTGACGACTCCTCCCAGGTGACCCGAAGGGGCTCCTGGGACGGTGGCGGCAACCACCGGATAAGTAATATTTATTCCTTCCTTGCGGCCGATCCAATTCCTTTGGCCTATTTTGACTTTATTGCTCCAATTGAAGTTTTCCCTGAACGTGTTTTGGTAGAGCTTTTCCGCATAGGCGGTGATTTTGAAAAACCACTGCTGCATTTCTTTTTTTACTACAATGGTCTTGCAGCGCTCACACCGTTCATCGACAACCTGCTCGTCAGAAAGGACTGTTTTGCAGGACGGGCAGAAATTGACCAGGGATTTCTTGCGGTAAGCCAAACCGTGTTTAAACATCTCCGTAAAAAGCCATTGAGTCCATTTGTAGTAATCAGGATCGTATGTCTCAAGCCTATTTTTCCAGGCAAAACTGTTGCCTATTTCCCGCAACTGGCGGTAGAAATTCTTCTGGCTTACCTTTGCCTGCTCTTTGGGATGTTTGCCGATTTTTAAGGCATAATTCTCACTGTGGATGCCGAAACCGTCCAAACCGATCGGCTCGAGGACATCATAACCCTGCATCCTTTTAAAGCGGCCGAAGATGTCAGCTCCCGTAAAAGCATACATATTCCCCACGTGCAGTCCTTCGGCGGACGGGTAAGGAAACATCATCAGGTTGTAAAAAGGTTTCCCGGCATTTTTGACATCCGGCTGGTAGACTCCTGACTTTTCCCACTGTTCCTGCCATTTGGATTCGAATTGGCCCGGTTTGAAAGTGTTTTTGACTCGGTTGTCTTGTGCCTTCATAAGCTGATAGTATATCGCATTTAACCCCCGGAGTGCTATACTTTTTCCCAATGACCAAGTCAGCCCGGCATACTCTAGTGCTTTTGACCAGCCTCGGCGTTATTTTCTTTTTTGCCTCAGACCAAATCCTGGCCAATTTCACTCTTCAGTTATCAGCAGCTTTGGTCGTCATCCTGATTGCAATCAAACACCTCAACCGGCGTAAACCATTTCATTTGCTCGAAACAGTTATCTCAACTATGGCTGTTGTCCTGGTAACCGGTGCCACAGGCGGAACTTCATCCCCCTTTTTTTTCCTGAATCATTTCCTGCTGTTTGAAATTTCCTACCTCCTCGAACCGATAACATGTCTGAGTCTAAGCCTGGGTCTGATGGTCTTCTATCTTATATCCGGACAGACCCAAGGTTCTGCGGCTTCCCTGGTTCCGCTTATCTCTTTTATATTCATGACTCCCCTTGCCTATCTCTCCGGCAGCCTCTACAAACGGCTGAAAAAACAACCTAAGGAACTAATAAGGTAAATTCCTATAGTCACAATAACATTAATTATCACTTCTAATTAATTTCGGCATTTTCCGGCCGCTATTCGGAATGCTAACAAAGCCTGGACCTTTTAATTACCAGGTTTTATTGTCAGTCAGCTATATACTCTGCTGATATATGTATGGACTATTGCAGCAATAAGATTTTCCGGCAATGAAGCGCAAGTGTCAGGAAAAATGGCTTATAATATTATTCAATGCAAACTATTTTAAAGGCAGCTGGCGGTTTGCCGGGAGTTTTATTAGACTGTAAAGTATGCCCCTGACACTTTGTCTATACCTCATTTTAGCTCTCAGCCGAATCCTGTCGCCTTCTGAAGTCATAAGCCAGGAAATGAAATCAGAAACCTATACCATCCAGGGAGGCAATTTCAACATGAGTTTAGGAACTATCTATTCAGAGAATTTCCGTCTGACTGATCTAGTCGGCAACTCCCAGTCACAAATTTTTACTGCCAAGGGTTTCTTTGCCCAATCCGGTTTTCTAAATTCGGCTGCTTCCGACAGTTTTTCATTCAGTACCAGTCCGCCGGCTATTTCTTTCGCAAAACCCCAATCGAGTAAAATGCAGGAAAAATCTCTTAGATTAACAGTATCGAACAGTAACTTATTAGGATATTCTATAACAACCTACCAAAATCAACCGCTGACCACGTCAGCCGGTACAGAAATCCCGGACACCTACTGCAGCCTGGCCAAAAAGAAAATTTGCAGTTCAGATAAAGCAGCAGCCTGGACTTCAAAAGATATTTACGGATTCGGCTACCGGGTAGAAAGTCCTTCTGCCCTGCCTGACTTTAAAAATCCGGCCTATTTCCGGTCTTTTGCCTCGAAGTCAAAAAATGGGGAGCCGGAAAAAATTATTTCGAGCTTTACCCGGAAACTGACGGAATCGTCGGAAATTGTCCTCAGACTGAATTTTTCGCCCTTGCAACCGCCTGGAATTTACAATAACGTTATCCATTTCACAGCTTTGCCTGGAATTTAATTCATGAAAAGATTCCTATTTCCGATCCTGATATTATTTTTCACAGTCCTGATTATGCCCCGTGACGTGAAGGGGCAATCAATTGCACTTTCTGTTTCCCCTCCTATTCTGGAGCTGATGATTCAACCCGGCAAAAACGTCAATCAGGAATTCAGCCTGACCAACTTGGGAGAAGATACTTTTATCCGCATAAATATAGCTGAATTATCTACTGACGGACTGGAAGAAATCGCCCCGGAAAACCGGCTGCCGTGGCTTGAAGTGAGCCTGGATGGCAATCCGACGGATAAACCCCTTCTGGTCAGACAGGATGAAAAGTTAAAATTGAACCTGCGCATAAATCCCGGACAGAATATTGAACAAAAAGATTATTACCGCGCACTGACTTTTACCACCATACCCTACCCCCATGATCCGCAAACGCAGGTTAAAGTGAGTCAAACCATAGCTTCACTCCTTTTAATCGGCATAAGCTCGCAGGGCTTGCCCAAAAAAGCCGAGATCATCTCCAAAATCCCCCGCCTGATTGATTCCTTTGACAGCCTCATATTTGACATCACTCTCCGCAACAGCGGTCATGCCTATTTCAGGCCGAACGGGTCTATCAATTTGTACGGACCATTGGCTAAAGCGCAGTACCGGATATTGCCTCAGGTTATTATGGTCAATCAGGAAAGGAAATTGCTGCTGGAGAAGAAAAACCAACCGGTTGACAGGATCAAAGGCTTTCTTCTCGGCCGCTACCGGCTGGAAACGGACTTCGTTCTTGATGAAGGGACAATCCAAGTAAAAGACGTGAAAACATTTTATGCTGTTCCATGGAAAGCAACCCTCCTTATACTTCTGTCCTGGTTTGTTTTTCGATTCATCCGTAAGGCCCGTAATAAAAAAAAGGGTAACCGTAAAATATGACTGGCGGGAAATAAGATTTTATAATTACCTCGTTCCATTGCGGGAATCGGGCGGCCGGCGGGATTAAAACAAAAATTGCTTAAAACCACGGTAATGCCTTGGCAACGGGATTTTTTATGGTATAATCACTGTTCTGATCCAATTGACGGGCACTTTGACGATATTGCTTTTATATATTGAGACTCTTTCCAATCTTAGAAACAGAAGTATCAGTCTTAAATTATCCTTAAGTTGATAAACCTATAATAATTAAGCAAATTTGTTATAAAAGCGGTATTAGCCGGTTTTAACTCCGCTAAAGTGTTTATTGATACCGCTCGATGGATTTACCGCCCTGCCGGGGTATTGGTCATTAAGCCGGTTCCGGTTAATGATAAATCCTATTCTGATAGTCTAAACTAGAATATACTTCTTCCTGGCAGTCATGTATATTGATCTGCTAACAATTGAATTTATGCTTTCTTTAAGATTTACGCTCTTTGGAGGTAATAATCAGATAATAAACCGTAAAAATTCTTAAATAGCTTATAGTATCTTCTTTAGTGGTAAAAAATCAGGCTTTACATCAAGATCATCTTATCTTACATATTAATTCCCCTATAGTAATTATAATAAATCTCTTTTAAGCTGATTTTGACCACTGACAACTTCGATTTATAAAAAACTTAATTGGTTCAATCTCTTTTTTAGGGTTTTAAAGCATCAAAAGATATCAACCCGCTTAATCTCTACCCCGTAGTTAATTGATATATTAAGATGTATTAATTCAAGCGAAAACATATTGCGGGAAATCGTGAAATATATCGTGTTATTTATTTGTCAATTCTAAATTTCAGGCACACTGAATATCTCCTAACTGCATCACCAGGCTATTGACAATCTTATTATTATTGTAAATACTAAAACTATAGGGGAGCGGATGTAAAAAATGTCTAATATTGAAGCTAAATTTAAAAAATACCTTAATTCCCTTAGGATTTCCCGCAAGGCAAGAAAGCTGAATTTGCGGTTATTCAGTGATTTTCACACGTTCCTTAAGCTGTCCGGTGAGCCTATCAAATCAGATCAAAAACAAATATATAGTTTTCACAGGCTCAAACGATTTAAAAATACCTTTAAAAATATGTTTCCGCATGATAAAAACTATGACGAATTTGCCACATATCTCTCATCCTTTATCGCCCACTCTGAAGTGAATTCTACTAATGTGAATGGTAAAGATAACATCAAAGACTATCATAAATTACTTAAGTCATACCTTGATTATTTAGGGAAAAAGAAATTCTCATCCTCCACAATTAGAAATTATAAATCTGATATTCAACAATTTCTTACTTTCGCCGAAACAGAATTAAAAGACTTTAATATATCAAAGGATATTATCGACCGGTTTATGGAGTTTCAGGAAAACTCCGTCGGAGTCATGCCCAGTTCCCTCAATAGAAAATTATCATCTATTAACTCCTTCAGAAAATGGATCATGAAAAAAATCATCCCTTCCAAAAATATAGTCAATATATCCGAAATAAAACCTAAACCGGAAAGCCCAGATTCTACCTTAAGCCATTTACAACAATCCGCGTCTAAAAATTCAATAACAGAATTCTTTAACTTCACAAGCAGTATAAAGTGGATTTTCACGATCTTTATCACCTCTTTATTATCACTATCCATAGGTATCGGATTATATCAACAGCTTTTTATTCAGCCGTCCCAGCCAATGGCTATAGCCAATCAAACTGCCCGGCCGTCGAGAATACTAAATTTTCAGGGAAGGTTAACTGATAATTCGGGTAGCCCTATAGTAAATAAGACTCAACTCCGCTTCCGGATCTGGGACCAGGCTACCGGCGGCAATAACCTGTATGACTCAGGTTATTGTCCCTTATCACCGGATCAAAATGGTATTTTCTATACTCTGATAGGCTCAAATTGCGGGACAGAGATTTCATCAGACGTTTTTTCGGAAAATACATCTGCCTTTCTTGGTATTACTGCCGGCACCGACCAAGAGATGTCGCCCAGACAACAGATAGCCTCGGTAGGATATGCTCTGAACAGTGAAAAATTGCAGGGGCTTGGGCCGGAATCCCCTGCCGGAATAAGTACCATTCCTTTCATTGACGAAAACGGCAGGCTGATAATATCCGCTTCCTCTCCATTGATTAAATCAACTGCAGGCCAATTTAGCATCGAAGGTGTGAACCTGCTCCTGTCTACGGTTACCGGATCAAACGGGTCAATCAGCTTAAAACCGGATCAAAATGGTACAGTAAATCTTGACTTCTCGGGTTTTATCCCGGCATCAGGATCAGGGCTTTTAAACCTCAAAGCGCCCAACCTGATATCAAACAGCCTGATTTCAGCAGCAGGCTCATCCTTAACTGCCGGTTACAATCTGCTGGAACTGCTCTCCGGTGACCCTTCAACCGTGAAATTTTCCGTTGACGCTACCGGAAATACCAATATTGCCGGAGACCTGAAAATTTCCAATATTTTTGAAGCCAGCGCCTCGGGAATTTTAATCAATTCGCCTTTGACTATCAGCGGTCTTATCAATGACGGAGGCCTGGGTTTTTTCTCTTCCAAGGGTAATGCCCTACCGGTATCTTTTGACTTTACCAAAGACACGACTGTCGAATTCGATTTTAAGAGCGGAACCGGAAAAATTATTATCGATGCCAATATAAACAGCGAAGGCTCAAAGTTTTACCGGTTCAACTGGGACACTGACGGCAGCATGAAAATTGAGAAATGCACAGGCACCTGCACCGATCTTGCTTCTTCCTCCCTGACCTGGACCAATAACAGCTGGCACCACGGCTATATCCGTTTCATTTCAGACACTATCCGCTTTGACCTTGACAACAATTCTGCCAGGGTGAATACCAATATTCAGACTGATATACCCAAGATCTCAAATGGCTGGATGCGTTTTACCTCAGGACTTGCGGCAATCAACAATTTGCGCATATCGCCAAATTCCAACATTATTCTGACTTCAGGCGATGCCAAAGCCGGAGGCAAAATCGAAGCTGGTGACCATATCTTGTCAGGCGGCCAGTTAAGAACAGGCAGCTATTCCTCTGCTCCCTCAAACGCGGGTAACGGTGCTTTATATTTCAACACCAGCGACAACCAGCTTTATTTCTGGAACGGATCAAACTGGATAGCCACCGGCAACTCGGGTGATTTGATGGTCAGCGGAGATCTTTTCATCGATTCCGGCCGTTTTTATCCCTCAACTACGTCAAACCATGAGGACCAGGAATCATATTTCATTGTAGCCGACACAACAGGCACCGGTTCAATTTTGACCAATGCTTCATCATTCTCTTCCGGAGGCACGGACTTTGCCGAGGTCTTTGATTCTTCCGACAACCTGGAAATCGGTGATCTGGTGGAAATCGCCGAAGGCTCGGATCTTGCCGCCAATCTCCCTAAAGTCCGCCGGACACAAACAAATCAGAGTCAGAAAATGATAGGTTTTGTTACGGATAGAGCCGGTTTTATCGGAGGCAAACAGGAGAACAATGAAGACATATCCTTAAAAACTGTCGGATTGGTGGGGAGGGTGCCTGCCAAAGTATCCGCACTCAACGGACCCATTCAAATAGGCGACCCACTGACTTCTTCGGTTGTTCCCGGTCACGCGGTGAAAGCTTTAAATAAAGGTCCGGTAATCGGCAGGGCGCTTGAAGATTTTACCAATCAGACCGGAATCATCCTGGTTTTTGTCCAGTATTCCTGGTTCGATCCAGGGTCACCAACACCTGACAACGATAGGGATAATTTCATATCTTTTGATATATTATCAGGAGCTATTGACGAAGCTTTTTCACAGTTTTCGCAGGCGTTAAGTTTCGCACGGAGCAATCTGGAATACCTCATTGTCGGAAACCTTAAAGCCCAAACCATCAACTCACCTGTGATTGAGGCTGAAAATATTACCACTTCCAATCTGACCGCAGGCACGATTGAACCATTCCCCGAACAGGACCTTGTCATTGATTTAGCCTCAGGTTCAGGACAATTGAAAATAAAGGGGCCCAACGAAGAACTGCTGACGTTAAATACGCAAGGAGATTTGGATTTGTCCGGTGATTTAACAGCTAAAAACAGCAGTCTATCAGGCTCGGCTACCGTCAGCGGTACGCTCTTTGCCGATGACATTAAATCATCCAAGCTGGATAATTTAAACAACTCTTTCGGCCAACTGAATGAGCGGCTTTCCCAGTTTGAATCCAGCGCCAGCGCTTCAACAACTCCCGCTCCCCCCAGTATCTCCGCTCCTGGCTGGGACATATCGGTAACACCGGCACTTCCGGCTGAAAAAATAACTCCTACTGATGCAATCGCCGACCAACACGCTCAAATTATAAGTGACACTCATCAAAATACAGCTTCCCTTCTTTCTCTTTATGAAAGGGTATCCGCCTATATTGCCAGTTCATCCGCGCAAATTGCGGCCGTCACCCTGCCCTCGGATAATCTGATCGGAGTTGAAGAAGATATAACCTTGTCGGAACGGGCGCTAAACAGCCTGAAAGTGACAGGCACATCTTCACTGGCGGATACGACAGTTGCCGGCCAACTCATGGTAGACGGCCAACTGGTAATGGAAAGCAGTCAATTGGCTTCACTGTCTGATTTTTTGTATTTGACTTCCCAAAAAGCGATTGACCTGATGGGTGGACAGGTGGTCGTCGACCGGGAAGGCAACTTAACTGTCCGGGGACAGATTTTGGCTGAAAAAGGCATCGTGACAAAGGAAATTTACGCACAAAATGATAACCTTACTATCAAACTGGACCAGACACCTTCTTCCTCTGAAGCAGGACGTATCGGCGGTGCCGGCACATTGATTGTCGAAGGCAATGCTTCCGTTGCCGGCACGCTTTCAACCGCTAAATTGGACTTATCCGTCGAAGAAGGCACATCTGGTAAAACTTTGCTTACGGCGGTCGACAACTTCCTGCAGAACGGAATCAATACTCCGGGAGTATATAGCAAGGGATCGATCGGCGCGGATTATTTGCCTGCCAACAATATTGAAATTACGGTTTTCAATGACAATCTTACGGATAAAACACTCATTTACCTGACTCCGGCTTCAGATACGGAGGGCAAAAGCCTTTATCTGGCCGGCAAGGAAACCTGCCCATCAGCTAAACCGGGGTTAAATAATCCCGCCTGCAAAAAATATTTTAAAGTAGCCTTAAACGAAGCTATCAACAGTGACTTATATTTCAATTGGTGGCTGGTAAATTAAAGGATTATAATAATCAGTTATGAACAGTACGGAAAATTTGCATTCATCCCGTTTTGAAATCCTGCTTGTGGTTGTGGTCATTTTAGCTATTACGGCGGCGGTCATTTTTTCACAGATCGGACAAAAATCCCGCTGGCAGAGGCAATCCCAAACCGACTATTCTGTAAACATATTAGGCGCTTCTTATGAAACGCTTAACCGGAACCCTGTTTGCCGGAAAAACCAATGCGGTTTTTGCCGCTTATGCGGATCAGGTAGCCTCGGCATGTCCTGCGGTTATCTGTCCCGCTGTGTTGAAGTCAGTCAAAGCCTTGAATGCCGTTTTGATATGTCATGCTTATGATAACAAATGTCCTTCTTATTTTAAGCTTTATATTTCCCTTGACTTACCTCTACCTGACTTATGATCCGACAGAAGTGTCCAAACTGACCCTTTTGGCAGTCTTTGTTCCACTGTTACTTTTTCTAGCCTCAATCTCCATTTTTAAAAAAAGGAAAATTAAAAAACCCGCCAATCCTTTCATTCTCACTCTCCTTTTTATGATCAGTCTTTTTACTGTCTCGGGACTGTTTTCGTCAGCGGATTTTATTTCGGCTGTAACGACACCGGCTTCAGTTGGCAGCCTCTGGCTCTTTTTTCTGCTTTTTCTGGTTTTAGCCGGCACCAACAATCTTACATTCCGGCAAAAATATCTGGAACTGACTCTTCTAGGCGCTGTTCTTGTCAGCCTGGAGGTAATCTTTATTTATCTCGGGATTTTACCCAGGACCGTTATTCTGCCATCCGGCAGTCTATTGGCAAGCGCAATTTACATATCTGTTCTTTCTGTCTATTTGTTGACGCTTATTGCTTCAAACTATAAAGAAATGAAACATATTATTCTTTATTTAATCGCACTTATACTTATGGCATCAGCAGGCCTCTTTTTGGCTTTTCATTTGACAACTGACCAGAAAGCTCTACTTTTGCCACATCAAACAGCCGTCTCGATTTTGGGAAAGATGACGGCCGATCCCAAAGAATTTCTTTTTGGAGTTGGACCCGGCCAATATCTGACGGCCTTTACCCGCTATAAACCTGCTGAGATAAACTATACGCCCAACTGGAATGTTACTTTTACCAGTTCTTCCTCATTTTTACTTAACCTTCTTACCGAAGGCGGCATACTGACAGGTATTTTTTATCTCCTTCTCGTGGCTCTGGCAATCAGAAACCTGCGGCAAAATCCACCCGTTGCCTTAAGCCTCCTCACTCTGCTATTTTTGCTGGCATTTTTCCCGGCCAATATGACACTCCTGTATTTGGCTTTTGTCTTAATGGCTTTCACCCTGAATACTTCTGATTCATCAAATCAAAATACCTGGAACCTCCCCATTTTTACGGTTTACTTGTTGCCTGTTCTTTTTCTGACCATGCTTCTTTTAAACGGCTATCTTTCCGTCCGCAATTATTTGGCTGAGTATTATTTCAAATCATCTTATGACTTACTGACTGAAAAGAATGGAGCTTTTATATATAACCGGCAAAGAAACGCCGTCATCTTAAATCCGTTTACGGACAAATATCACCTGGCTTTATCCCGGACTTCCCTGGCCCTGGCCGATTCTTTCGGTCAAATCGCTACTCAAAGCGCCGATAACAAACAGAAGGTGACCAAACTGGCCCAGCAGGCCATCGAAGAAGCGCGGACAGCCGTAAGTTTAAACAGGCAAAATGCCGTCTCCTGGGATAACTTAAGTAAAATCTATGGGTCATTAAAGAATTTTGCTATAGGCTCTGAAGACTGGGCTATCGAAGCGGCTCAGCAGAAAATAAAGCTTGATCCTGCCAATCCGAACAGTTATCTCACTTTAGGTGCTTTATATTACTCACGGGATCTAAACCCTGAAGCCGAAGATGCATTCCGCCGTGCGGTTAGCCTTAAAAAGGACTTGCCCTCTGCCCGTTACAACTTAGGTTTAGTTTTAAAGAACCAGGGTAAAAATGATGAAGCTAAGAGAGAGTTTGAGGAAACCCTGAAGTTACTTCCCCCCAATTCTCCCGACCAGCCCAAAGTCAGACAGGAATTGGAGAATTTGCGAGAACTCTGAAAAGCTGTCAAGATAATATTTTACTTATCCTGCCTACCAAACTCTATGTTGTTTGCTGTTGGGATGTATAATATACATACAAAGATCCGCTTTTCGAACTGTCGCCGTATGGTGGCGTGGCTGGGACAACCAGTCTAGAAAGCGGATCGACCATTTTTCAACAAAAATTCCAGCAATCTTCAATTCTTTTCTTAATAGTGGCAATATAAATTTTCGCATCATTTTTATCTTTCTGATAACATCTATGAATTGATCCGGCGATCATATCAGTAAGTTGGATAAGTACGTTTGTTCGTGAATCGACAAATTGTAATTTTTGGAATACTTTAACTTCTTTATCATTCAACTCATTCCTCAAATACCTGACTACTTCCCTTTTATATAATCTGTCACCATGACCGTCCAACCTTAACTTAGCATTTTTAATCGTACCGAAATTATGCTTCAAAACCATTTTTATGGCATAGTTATAAAAAGATTGATTTGATGATTTTAGCTCAATACTCCTTATTTTCTTCTTATCAAACACAATGGCTCTGACACGAAATTTGAAACTAGCTACATGATTTAAGAACTTCAAACGTAACTCACGATTGGCTTTATTAAATTTGAATTCAAAATTATCCGACTTCTTAAGTTTCCGACGCAGTTCTTTTATGGACACAGCTGTTCTCTCCGCTTCCAATTCATCATCAAATATCACGCAATTAACTACAAAAACCGGTGTAGAACCATGCCCCAACTTAAATCCGGGATCCCCTGAATCATCAATAAATACAAGCATTTGCTTCAAGTATATTGAGATTCAATTTACTGTCAAATCAACTCCCCTGACCAGTCTAAAATAAGACAGGAATTGCTGGGGTTTTAAATTACTTTTTCACTAAAGAATAGCAGGCTCCGGAAAGGATAACCAGGTAAAGTATCAGACCCGTAAAGAAAGCTTTGACGGCGAAAACCATTCCCTCTTCGCGCCGGGCAAAGGTTAAAAATTTCCTTACCCCCCAAAGATGCACCAGAAATACCAGACATAAGACAGCCAAAACCACATAAGTTAAAGCTACCGGCAATGATAAGGCGGAAAGGATAAGAGCGAGAATCAGAGAAAATACAATTGCCGCAGCCGAAACAGTCGTCAGCGCCTCCTTCATAGTTGTGGCTACCGGGTCAAATTTCTTCCGATTGCGGTAGATCCGGCTCCAGAAATATGAGCGCCAGAAGTATTTTTTGGCAATCGGGAGGAAATCTTCAAATTCATGCCTGACCATCACCTTGGGATTAAATACAATGGCGTATCTTCGCGCTATGCGGTAAGTCAGTTCTATATCCTCAACCAATGCCGATTTGTAGGTTGTATCGAAACCGCCCAATCGCAGAAATAAATCTCTATTGATGGCGGCGACCCTCGTGGAAAACAAATAGTAATAATTTTTCGGATCCCGCTCATTGATCCAATAGCTCCAGTCGCGCAAAGCCTTGAATTTCGGGAAAAAGTTACGGCTTCTCTGGCTTTTAGACCAGACGCCGGTCAGGGCAAATATATCCTCATCTTCGGCAAAATTCCTGACTACTTCTGCCAGTGAACCGGGATAAAGTTCGACATCAGCATCCAAAAACAGCAGGATTTTGCCCCGGGCGTATTTTGCCCCGGTATTGCGGGCAGCGGCCGGACCGGCATTTTTATGAAGCTCGATGATTCTGAACTGAAAATGGTCTCTTTTATGTTTTTCCAAAAACAGGGCAGTTTCCCCAACTGTCCCGTCACGGGAGTGGTCATCAATGACAATGACTTCGATTTTTGAGAAATCTGTTCTTTTAGAGCGGTAAATGGAATCAAGAAGGCGCGCGATCGTCCCCTGGCTGTTGTAGGCAGGAATGACGATTGAAAGTAAAATCATGTAAGAAGTATTCTTACGTTATAATAAATTATCAATCCCATGGTCAAGTATAAAACCGTTGTTTTTGCCATCCTGATAGTCTTTTTCCTTTCCTTTTCCTACTATCCGACACTTTTTGAGCTGTCGCAGAAAGGCAAACTGGCTGCCAAAAACCGGGTTTTTATACTGGAACACAATTATTACTGGCCTGATTTCAACCTTTATCTGTCCAAAATCAGACAGGGTTATGAAGGCAGGTGGACGGCTGTAGAAAAATATACTTCGGAACCACACCGCGGCTCTTTAATCCAGATATTCTATCTGTATCTGGGACGGCTGGGCAACCTCCTCTCAATTTCTCCCAACAACGCCTACCAGCTTGGCAGATTTATTCTTTCTCCGCTCTTATTGGTAATAGTTGCCTTCTTTTCCCGGAAATTATTTAAAAATTACCATTGGTCACTTCTGGCTTTCCTGACGACAGTTGTTTCCGGAAGTTTTCCCAAATTTGTAGCAACCGGCCAGGGATTAAAAATCGAAAGGTATATGGAATGGTGGTCGAATACCGACAGCCTGCAACGCCTGACCTTTATTCCGCATATTCTCTTCGGACAGGTAATTTCTTTCTACCTGCTGTATCAAATTTTCAACCTGAAAAAACCACTATCCCTTAAAAAAATCGTATTCCTGGCCTTTTTGGGCATCTTGGCGGGTTTGGTTTTCCCCCCGAGCCTTATGACTCTCAACGGCGTCATTTTACTGCTTATAGGCCTCGATATCCACAAGCGGAAAACCTTAAGAACGGACCGGCTCATCTTCGTAATCCTGTCGTCTCTTTCTCTTTTATATCTTTTTGTGATTACCAAAATCGCGCCCTGGTCGGCGCTGATCGAATTCCACCGCACCCATCCGATGATGATTCCCTTTGACCAGTATGTCTTAGGCACCGGTCCTATTATCTTTTTGGGGTTCTTTGGCTCACTTGCGGCAGTTATCAGGCGTGAAAAAAAATATTATCCGCTGATACTCTGGGTCGTATCCACATTTCTTTTTGCCTCGCTGTTTTCAATAATCCGTGAACAGAGCCCTTTAAGATTTACCCAAACCGGTTTGTTTATCCCCCTGGGTCTTCTCTCAGCCTATTTCCTGCGGCGGATGTGGCTTTTCTTTACCACATCAACCGGGCGCGCAATTCTTGTGGCCGCAATTACTCTCTATCTTCTGGCCAATCTTTATATCATGTATAACAGCCTGAAATGGCAGACTTCATTTATCAGCCAGCGGATAGGCGCTGATTATCCCGAAGTGCCTAACCCTCCGCAAACCATGTATCCTTTGACTGCCTGGATGGAGGCTATCAATTGGCTGAAAAACAATACCGGCAAAAATGAGGTTGTTCTGGCCGGCTTCACCGCCGGCAACTTCATTCCGGCTTACGCGGGAAATTTCGTTTACTTCGGCCAGTCCAATACGGTCGACTATAACTTAAAACAGCTCGAGGTCGAAAAATTCTTCAAAGGCGAAATGTCCGCCGGCCAGGCCCAAATCTTCCTCCGCAACGGACGGATCAAATACGTCTTTGTAGGCCCTGAAGAAAAAGACATGCTGGGCGATAGAAAATTGAATTTTATTTACCCTTTTGTTCAACAAATATATGATAATTCCCAAGTATATTTGTATATCATATGATCGGAGCTATACTCTCCCTAATCTGTCCATGAATACCTGCCAGGTTATGTTCTATTTTTACTATATCTAACGGTCTTGCTGGACGTAATGTTAATCCTTGATCTTGGACTCTAATTTCTAACGGGTCGGCAATTTTAAATTCTGAACTTTGGCCATGTGCTTGAACCATTCTCTCAATTATTAGTTGTCTAATTTCCACTTGTTCTCTAGGCATTGTATATATAAAACCGGACCATATTCTATCTTCTGAAAAATCGGAATTTCCAACTAATAAATCTTGGGTTGAAATCAATCCTAATTTTTTCCTAATTCCGTCAAAATACAATCTTGCCAAAAATGGAATTTCTAACTCCTTTAATTTAAAATTTACAGGCATGAAAACAGCAAAATCATCAGATTCAAACATACTTTCTTCTACCCTCGCACAAAAAATGACAATACCTGTAAGTCTTTTTATTTTAAGATCATCAATTGCAACACTTCTAGGCACTCTTTGATTAAATTTTGCTCCGGAAATATCACATCTTCTATAGTATGAGCCGCTATTCGGACAACCAATAAAATCACCTTTAAAACCTGTGTCAATAAAATCTGTTTCAGTCAAATCTGCACCGTTGAAATTACCAGTCAGTTGAGAGTCAACAATCACAGACTCACTTATATTTGTACCGGAAAAATCTCCTGCTATAATCGACCTGACAATTACGTGTTTTGCAATATTGTCCTGCTTATTTACGCGTTCATCTGTAATCAAAGGTAAATTTGACTCAATTCTTGTGAGTCTAGTCGCAATTTCATCTGCTCTGATAATATAATGCCTTTCAGCTTCTAATCGGGATAAAACTGACATATTAAATCGGAAATATACAATGGAAATGCATCGGATGCAAATTTATTTGAATAACTTTGACCCGATGCGCAGGATGTCGCTGCCTTCCTCAACAGCTGTCTGCCAGTCATGGCTCATGCCCATGGATGTTTTTAACTCATATTTAGCCGCCAATTTTTTCAATTTACGGAAAACTTTGCGGATGACTGTTTTGTCGGCTATTTCCGGAGCCATGGTCATAAGTCCTTCTAATTTTAAATTGGGCATAATATTTACTCTTTCTATCACTTCGGGTGCGGTATCAGAACTTATTCCATGCTTTGATTTTTCTCCGGAAATATTCACTTCCAAAAAAACAGGTACATTCCGGTTAGCGGCTCTAAAATTTATGTCTGACGCCAGCTCTAAACTGTCGACTGCGTGGAATTCTTCAAACAGGTTTAAAGCTTTATTGATCTTATTCTTCTGCAGGTTGCCGATCAGGACGGGATAGAATTTATTTTTCAAATCCGGATGAAATTCATTAAGATATGAAAGTTTCTCCCCGGCATCCTGCACCCGGTTCTCGCCTATCACGGCTTTTTCCCCCTTCAAAAGCCAATATATGTCAATAAAAGCCGCCAACTGTTCTGAATTTAAATACTTGGTGGCAAAAAGGACAGTGAGGCTGTCTTCGCTTCTGCCGCACTTTTGGGCAACAACTGACAAGCTGCCGTAAAATTCCGATAATTTATCTTTCAGGTTCATTGCTTTCTGTGCTATAACAAGTTTATACAATTTCCTGTGAATAAAAAAACCGTAATCATTTTATTACTGCCCTTGGCTACCTTGACCCTGCTTTTTTCGGCTGACAAAGTTTTGTTAAAGATTTTCGGAATTCCGGTAAAACCTGACTTGCGGGATGTCTTTTTTTTACCCCCAAATACTGCCGTTGTCTATCAGGGCCCGGAATTCAGCTATCTGGCCAAAACCAACTCCCTGGGCTTCCGCGGGCGGGAATATCAAAAGCCGAAAGCGGTTAACACCGTAAGAATATTGGCTTTCGGCGATTCTTTTACCTTCGGCAACGGTGCGGATGAGAATGATATTTGGATAACTGTGCTTGAAAAAAATTTAGGCCGCCGCCTGAAGGACAGGAAAATCGAAATTTTCAATCTTGGCCAGCCGGGTACAAGCCCATATAACTATCTGGACAATATTAAAAAATTTGTTCCGCTTTTCAACCCCGATATTCTGCTTATCGGTATTGTCGAGGGGGAAGATATCGGACAGATCGCCCCCCCGCCTGAAAAGCAGTTTATACCGGCACAATCAGGAGATACGGTAAGAAACAGACTGCTGGCAAGAATTGCCGCCGGACAGTCCTTTTCCGATAAAACGGTAAATATCGGCCGGTATATCACAAACCTGTTTCCTTATTTTTCCGCTCTCCTATCCCCCTATAAAAAAGTCGATATCCGCCCGGCAAATATGTCCAACCTTGTCACTCTTATCAGCCGGGTGGCCGACGAACAGCTAACCTCCATTGAAAACACAATTGACCCGGAGGTGCTGGATATGTATCTTAAAGGGGACCTCAATCCCAATCTGTTATCCCTGGCTATTGCCAAACCCGATTTTTTTTCTGCCTTTATGGAGAATGATGAAATAGTCAAACAGGCGGCGGAAAAACTAGGTGTTGTTTTTAATGAAATAAGTACTGTTGCCGAAAACCACGGTGCGGTCCCTTTTATCGTCGATATTCCCTACGGCCTGTTTATCTCAAAAGTCCGCGCTGACACTATGGTAAAAATGGGTTTTATGTATTCCGGACAACCCTGGATGTCCGGTGAGCCTGTCGACTTTCTTAAACAGGCTGCTTCACCTTCAGGCATGACGGTTTTTGACAATCTTTCATATTTCCGGGAAAAATGTGCCGACGATTGTTTTTTTCCTTACGACGGACATTTTAATGCCAAGGGAAACAAGCTCTTGGCAAAACACTTGGAAGAATATCTCATGGGATTTCTCAAAAAGAATTAGCCCGGCTTATCTTGCGTTTCCACTATCTTATATATTGTTACGTATTCATTTTTATAGACCTGATCCATCAGACCCGAATACGCCTGCGGTAAATCTCCCTGATCCCAGAAAACATAGTCGATCCGGTTTTCCGTCAAAAACTTCGCGGCGTCACCGGCTGAAAATTTACCCGCCATAAAATGTCCGGCTGTCCACCAAATTACGGGAAACTCCTCAATGGCTTCATGCCCGATATAAACCTTGTTATAAGTAAATGCGGGTATAAACATACCGGTATAAAAAGTGCTCATGACATTGGAATAGCGGTCTGTACCGAAATTTAGAAAATCCATGGCTTCAAGATAAGGAACAGGAATATAGGTATTTAGAAAAATCTCTTTTTTTACCACCTCAGGCCACCAATACGATTTCAAACCCCAAAGGGCATTTAAAAAAAACAGCAAACTTAAACAGATCCATACTGCCCTTTTGCAGGTTTTTGACGTACGCTCAATCAGGTATACAGCGCCAAAGGCAGCCGTCAGACCGCCGAAAACATAGGGAGCATAATAAATCATCCTGATCATTGGTATAGGCACAATACCTTTGGCCGAAAAGATAAACAGCAAGTATGAAATGAAAATAATCAGCATGGGAAAGGCAAAAATAAGCTGTTTTTTCCGCCTGATATAAAAAAATGCGGGTATGAAAAATAACGGCAAAATTCCCAGGGGCAGGAAAAACCTGTAAGTTAATAGGGGCAGGGATTCCAATGGAGCGTTTAATCTGGCGCTTTCCCAATTCACCAGGTTTTTCTTTGCCGCTTCGTTTTGAACAAATTTAATTATAAACAGAGAGCAGATCAGGATAAGTATTACTGCCGCAACTTCCCTTAATTTTGGCTTTTTCAAAGGATTCTTTTTTATAATCCCGTAAAGAAGGCTCAGCAGATAAACAAACAACAGAAATGATAAGGAGGATAACAGAATCAAGGCAGGCGGAGCGAAAAAAACCATGGCCAAATCCATTAATATTCCGGTAAACACCAAATCGTGCAGCTTTCTCAACCTAAGAAATTTCAGGAAAGCGTAGACAGCCGCCATCATGAGTGCTGTGGAGATAAAATGGTGCGGCTTCATCATCAGCCTGCTGTAAATATCCAGTCCCGTCCACCATTCGGCTCCCAATGAAAAACTTCTGCCTAAAAGACTGAACTTTTCCGAAGGATACGGGCTGGCAAAAAAAATCATGGACAAAGCCAGCCAATGGTATTTGGGAGGCAGATAAAGGGTAACCAGCCGGAAACTCATAAAAACGTAAAAGATGAGCGGGGCATATAAACCGATCCGGTACATGAAAATATCCGACAAATCCGTAATTTTCCCGATTTTCCCCAAAATCAAATAGTAATTATGGAGAAGCGAAGGAGACAACTGCCGGGTAGTATACTGATCCACCAGGGTATTCCGGCTCCGGCCCTGTTTGATATAGGACAAATATGAATAGTAGTCTTCGTGCTCTTTATGGATCAGAGGGTAAAAGGAATTACCGGGTGTATAAGAAACCCGCCTCAGATCAGGAAGGGCAACAATTACCAATATCACCAGCCAAAAAATAACCAGCGGTAAAATCCTCCACTTCATAAGTCGACCTTGTATATAATCGTCATCGGATTGCTATATACGGCTTTCAGAAAGGGAAACTTTTTAAAATAATTATTGCCCGAATACATCACAAGATATTTGATCTGATAGTATGCCAGGGTTTTCCCGAGTTCTGCCTCCCCCATTTTACCGTCAATAATTTCAAATGCTTTGGTCATTTTTTCCTGGTGGTTGATGGTAAAAAGTTCATAACCGAAGAACGTTTTTCTGCCGGTAAGAGCAGGAAAAGATTCGTTATAAGGCCAGAGTACCAGAAAAACATCCTCGGGAGTTGACATGACTTCAGCATTATTAAACGCATCTAAAACATCTTCCGGGATAAAATAATATCCGTTCCGGTATTTCGGGCTGAGAATCTCACGGTATGACAGGTAAAGCGTCGGCGCAATTGAAGACAGATAGATAACCAGAAGGACAGCCAATGCCTGCTTTTTAAATTTGGCGAATATTTTTGCCGTCTTTATAACGCCTTCTGCTGCCAAAAGAGCGAAAACCAAATAGACCTGAGAAGGCCAGAAGCGGACATTGGAGACATTGAATTTCTGCGAGATATCGGTCAGGTAAAAAAATACGGCTAAAGCCAAAAATACCAGACTGAAAACTCCGGCGGTTTTTGCCCTGAGTCTGTAGCTGTTGATACCGATTACAGCCGGGATGAAAATCAGGCCTGTGCCCAGGAATAAATGATAAGGGCTCAGTTTCAGGTGCTGATAAGATTCCCAGACGGAGGACAGATTATAGGGACTGACCGAGAAGACGGCTTTGACATAAAGAGCGGGTATCACTCCTGCGGCAAAATAAATGGCGGATGGCAGAAGAAACTTCCATCTGCTGCCGGATTTTGTTTTATTTTTGATTTCTCCAACCAGTGAGGTTATAAAGAAGGCCAAAAGATCCAATCCCCAGGCTACCGGACTGATCGAGGCCAATAATAAACCCGCCAAAGCCATCAGAAAATATTTTTTCCGGACAAAAAATAACCAGCCTGTTACTCCAAGTGTATATGCCAGTAAATGGTGCGGACGGGGACCGAAGCGGGCCAAAGGTATGCCCTGGTTATACCAGTGGTTGAAATATGACCATTCAATTTTTCCTGCCGCCGCTTTTATATGAAAAAACGAACTTGAAGTCAGGAAAAAGAAAAAACTTAAAATCCTCCTTGTCCCGCTTTCGGGGAATACTTCCCTGATGAACAAATAGGCTGAGTATAAGAAAAGGGCTAGATAAATTCCCACGGCTGCCTGATAGGCCGAAATTACATCCAAGCCTGTCAGCATGAGTAGTCTCCCGGTAAGGACATTTTGCCAGCCGACCAGAACCGGCCTGAGCTTTTCGGGTGTAAAAAGCATGGTTGAAAAAAGCCAATGTTCTTTTCCCTGGACAAATTGGGACAGGTAGTAAAAGTAATCGGAAGGCCAATGGACAGTCCCCAGATAAAACATACCCTCGGGAGTAAGGAATTTATTTACCAGATATTGAAGTTCTATGCCCACAACTGCCGCTACAATCAGCAAAACCGCTGCCAGTTTTTCCATATATGATGTCCCCTGCCCTATACTCTAAGATAATAAGCGCCCCAGGTATTGATGATGACAGACCAAAACAGCAGGAAAATCTTCAATTTGGATATATCTCTGAATCCGAATGCCAGAGGAATCATAAGAAAAGGAATAAAATCCAATACATATCGGTAGCCGAACTGGACCCACCCCTGCCCAAACCAAAGAAAATCAAAAAAGGCAATCAGCACAACCGCCAGCCAGGAGACTTTTGTCAGAAAGTTTCTTTTCGCCCAAAGGGCATATACGAAAAACGGGCTGGTCAGAATAACGCTTAATCCGTATGGTGAAGGAGCAATATAGGGGAATCTGGGCGTTGTCACAGGCGGCATTAAAAACAAGGTATAGAGGTTAAGAGGAATATTACGCCAGTCCACCATGCCCGTAACAAAGTTCGGGTTGTCTTGGCGCATAAAAGTGTAAGGAGCGGACGAGCTGACATATTCCCTGTATACATAATTCCGGCCGTCTTCAAAAATATTGCCGAAGCGGTCAAAATTATAGAAAGCGGCAAAAAGAAAAAGAGGCAGGGCACCCAAAAAGAACAACAGAAACTTCCTGAAAAACAGCCGGTATGGAGCTTCCTTCTTCAGAAAAAGCAGGAAAAAGGGCAGGCATAAAAAAGTCGGTTGCCGGCTGAAGACGGCCATGCTGAAAAACAATCCCATCAGAAACGGCCTTTTTTTGCCGAAATTTTCAATAAGTGCCAGAAGAAGAAAAAAGACGGCAATGATGTGAGCGAAAAACCAGGTGGTGCCTGTGACGGCTGAGGAAAAATGCACTGTTCCGAAGGCAAAAAATACCGTCAATAACAGTTTTTTTGCCAGGCCCGGAATTTTAAGCCGGCCCAACAAAATATATACCAGAACTGAATTTAAAGCGCCGAATAGCATGGATACATACGTCTGGCTTACATTTGTCTTCCAGATATAAACCAGGGGGAGAAGGATAATAGCAGGAGCCGGTCCGAACTGGAAGTAAATCCTGTTGTTGACAATTACCCTGTCGCCCAAGTCATAAGTAGGGTTGGCAATGTCGAAACGGCCGTGCAGAAAGGCATCGGCCATGAAAACAAAATGGCGGAATAAATTTGCCGTGTCCTGATTGGTAAAAAAATAGACAGCCAAAACCGATATAAATATTATCAGTGGCAGGAAAAACAGGATCCGCTTCATAATTTACTATTTTCTTTCCATCATGCCGTCGTCGGACCATTGGAAATTATCCTCCAAATATTTACGGTGCATATCTGGAATTACATTAAGCCGTTCTGGTATTCCTGCATGGACATATAGGGTATTTTTTTTATCCATGTCGTACTCGAGTGCCGGATAGTCAAAAAGCAGAGTCTGCTGATATTGCCCGTACGGCAGACAGCAGAAATAATAGCCGTCGGGGAAAAAAACAGTCTCGCCGGTCAGGTCGAAAATCGGGCTGTCGGCAGGATATTTATTGAGTATTCTCTCTAATTTAGCCAGGGTTCCGGCATTGGTCCAGTTCCTCTTGACACGGTACATCCTGAAACCCAGGATGCAAATTAACACCACTCCTGTGACGGTGGCTATGGGAACAAATCTTTTCGGGATGGTTTTCTGCCAAAAATCAAACCAGAGCATGGTAAAAAACAAGGCGGCAAACGGCGCGGTAGGCATCAGGTATTGGGCGTGCTTCAACGGAAAAAAACGGATAAATCCTATCAGGTTGGCCAAAAAAACACCGGTCAATAAAAACAGCCGCTGGGATTTCTTTTCATCATCAAGGGTGAATGAAACCAGAAATTGCCAGATGCCGTATATGGCCGCCCCTATCCAGATTGCCAGATTGGAAAAATAAACAGGATTATAGCCCGCGAAACTGTAATAGGCGTCATTGGGATAGAAAAAAAGGTTGGGGGCCATATAAAATTGCCTTGAGAGGGAATTGGCGATATTGACAGACAACCTGCTCATGGAGTAAACCGCCAATAACGGTTTGTCCGTATTTAAAATAAGCACAACCAGAAAAACTCCGGGAATCAGCATGCCCAAAGCAAACGGCAGGAAACTTTTCAGAATGAACATCCTCTCTTTTCCCTTCGTCCGCAACAAGTCAATTCCGAAAATTATTAAAGGGGGCAAAAGCATAAACAATGATTTCGGCACCAGAGCCAAACTTAAGGAAAAAAACAACCCTGAAAGAAAGAACTTGTTCCGGCTTTTTCCCTCCCTGCCCCGGATGAAAAAATACAAACCGGCTAATGCGGCAGTCAAAGAAGGCAAATCAGGCCTGACCTCAACCAGTTTATCGTAAGGCAAAGGCAGAAAAATAAAGACGGTTGTGGCGACTGCGGCAAAAAAATAGCCTCTCAGAAGCGCTGAAAGGAGAAACAGGAAAAAAGCGCCGATCAGAAATACGATAAACATCAGTATTCTGGCCGCGACCAATGAAGCGGCAGTACGGCCGAACACGGAAAAAATAGCGGCCATCGGGTAAAGAAAAAACGGCGGGAAATTGTAAAAAAAGTCCTGATAAGGCTTGTTGCCCAGATGGACATTATATCCCCAGTGGAGATGGGCAAATTCATCGACGTCAAAATAACGGCGGATGCCCACATCAAACTTCCAATACAGAAAAAGCGCCAGTGCACCAAGTATTATCAGCCACTGTATGGATTTGGCCGGACTTATTTTTGGCATTCTATATAGAGTTTATCACTGAAAATAGAGTTTAAGATCACGGAGTTTGAATAAAGAGAAACCCTGTTTCAGAAAACCGTCGATATCCCGGGGCCGCGGCCAGGAATAGTAACTGCCGCCCTTCTGAATTTGCCCGGGAATGCTCCTGCCCGATTCAATTTTTCCCAAAAGCTCCCTCATAAGCAAACCTCCCATACGGCAGCAGAGGTAATTGTGGCGGTGAAGCGATTCATTACTTATGGGGACTTTTGCTTTTGAGATAATATCCCCTTCATCAAGTTTTAACTTCATATGGTGCAAAGTGACCCCGCCGTAAGCCGATTTGTTCTTCATTGCCCAAAACGAGGAAGCCACTCCCCGGAACTCGGGCAGATATCCGGGATGGATATTGATAGAGGCTATCTTCGGCACGGACAAAACCTCTTTTTTCAGTATCTGGTTGAAATAGGATATTAACAGATCAGGTTTAAGGCGGCACAGCATTGCTACCGACTCAGCCGAATTGACATCCCGTACTTTTATTATGGGAATATCTCTTTTTTTTATCTCCCTCATAAATCTGACACCCCGGGCAGGCCATAAACCCGTCAGGCTGTAGGCAATCTGGTCGCAGGCTTTAAAAAGAAAATATTTGTATCCCTGCCTTTTCCATAAAAAAAGAAGGCTTTTTGCATTGCTTTTTCCGTATAGAATGCAGCCGGAATCGAAAACCGCAACGATTTCGATTTTTTCCATATCCAAGAGGGGCAGGAAAACAGGGTTGGCGTATAAACTGTCATAATTGAGAAGCACTACCCGCAGTTTCCGTCCGGCTGCCAGCCCATACCGATAGTCATTCATCTTTTTGCCTAAAAAATTAAAGCTGTCCGACAGCCGGCAGTTCATTTTCCTGTAAAAACTGTTTGCTTTCATGCCGTCGTAAACGCTTATATGGAAACTGTTGATATTTGATTGCCTAAGCTCCTTTACCAACCTTTTGAACAAGCTTCTGCCTGTGCCCCGGCGCCGGTACTTTTTATCAACTGCCAGGGATATAAGTTCAGCGCCTTTGCGGGCAAAGCCTCTATAGGACAGAAGCCTTACCAAATTTATTATTTTAAGCGGATTTTTTAAAAGAACGGTAATCAGGCTGAAAAAAAAGCCGGACGGATCCTGACTGACTGCCAATCGGCTGAAATTTTTCGATACCCGGCAGGCTGTAATAAAAGCAAATACCCTCCCCTCATCTATCGCCACAAAGGCTATGAATCCCGGTACTTTTAAAGAGTTGAGATAGAACTTCCGTAAAAAATCCGCTCCCAGTGAGGGCAGGAAGCCGGTTATTTCCTGAAAATGGATCTGCGCCACCCGTGCTGCGTCCTCAGCCCGCATTTTTCTGATCATTTTTTAAGAAAGAAATTTCTGATACTTAAAGCTACTTGTTTTACCTCCTGATCCTTAAGCTCGGGAAACATCGGCAGCGTCAAAATCTCAGCGGCTGCTTTTTCGCTTTCGGGGAAATCCCCCTTTCTGTACCCCAGATATTTAAATGAGAAAACCAGGTGGACCGGCAAGGGGTAATGTATGGCAGTGGCAATACCTTTCCCGGCTAAATAATTCTTCAGCCTGTTTCTTTGGGCTGTTCTGATGACATAAAGATGGTAAATATGATCCAGCGTGCCCGGGCGGGGCAAGCGGCACGGACAGTCCTTGAGGGAAGTTTCGTAAATTTCAGCTATCCGCCTCCTTCTTTCATTCCATTGGTCCAGGTATTTCAGCTTGACGTTGAGAACAGCTGCCTGCAGTTCGTCCAAACGGCTGATCCGCCCTAAAAGCATACTTTTGTATCTTTCCTCTTCTCCGTATAAACGCAGCCTGCGGATTTTCCGGTAAAGCTCCCTGTTGTCGGTTGTGACCATACCGCCATCACCGAATGCGCCCAGGTTTTTTGTCGGATAAAAGGAAAAACAGCCGATATTTCCAATTGTGCCTACTTTTTTTCCCCTGTATTGCCCACCATGAGCCTGGGCACAATCCTCAATTACCGGCAACTTGTGTTTTTCCGCAATACTGATTATTTTTTCCATATCAGCCGTCCTGCCGTACATATGGACGGGAATAACCGCCCGGGTTTTGGAAGTGACGGCTTTTTCGAGTTTATCCGCGTCAAGATTGAAATAAGAGTCGATATCAACCAGCTTTGGCCGGGCGCCGGCGGCTGCCACTGCAAAAGCAGTCGGGTAACTGTTGGCCGGCATAATGACCTCGTCCCCGTGTTTTATATCCAAAGACAGTAAACTCAACAGCAGGGCATCGGTGCCTGATGCTACGCCAACCGCATATTTTACATTCAGGTACTGCGCAAATTCCTTTTCGAATCTGGAAACATAAGGTCCTAAAATAAAATTCCCGGAAGCGAGTACCTTTTCAATGGCACTGTTGAATTCCCGGCGGTACTGTTTTAACTGCCTTTTGGCGTCATAAACCGGAATCATTATTGCTATTCTAGCTAGATACCCGGGCAAAGTAAAATATATTTTTCTTCAGGTAATTTTGCTATATTACAACCAATCATGATTCGGAAAATAGTAAGAAGAAAAAAATTTGCCTTTCTTCTGCTCTTTGTTTTTTTGGTTTCGGGAATCCGTTTAATTTACTGGAGAACTTATCCCCACATTTTTGTCAATGCCGACACCGACAGCTACTACCGGGTGGGACAAAAAATTATCGGGGGGCAGATATTGATAGACGATTTAAGGTCTCCCCTCTATCCGCTTTTCCTTATGCTGCCCGCACTTCTAAACAACCGGCCTGAAACAGCCATTTATTCTCCGTCCTTCTACCGGGATATGACTGTGGTTATCCTGGCTCAATCCCTTCTCGGATTGCTTTCCCTCCTCTTAACCTTTCGTCTGGCCAAAAAGCTGGGATTTTCACCGGCTGCCTCTTATTTCTTTGCCTTATTTATGGGTCTAAACATCATGGTCTTTTCCATGGAAAGGCTGCTTCTGACGGAAACTTTATGCGGATTTATTGTTTTGATGTTTGCTAATCTTCTGCTGTCGATTTTAAATTCTTACCGGCCATCCAAGCTTTTTTTAATGGGGCTTGTTGCTGCACTTTTATTTCTGACCAAACCGGTTTACTTTCTCCTGCCTTTACCGGTTGTAATGCTGCTTCTCCTGCGATACGGCAAAAAATTCCTTTTTCACGGTTTCCTCTGGTTATTATCAGCCGCTTTGATGACAGCCGGTTATATATATCTGAACTTTCTCAATTATGGTTATACCGGACTTTCCCGGGCAGGAGAAATCGGACTTCTAGGTAAAATCATTATTTATAAATTGGATATAAGCCCGGCAAACAACAATTATTATTATCCCTTTCTAAAACAATACCTGGCTGAAAACCGGGAAACCCATCCTTTCAGGTTTATGGACTTTGCCCTGCCTTTCTATTGGGATAAAAAGGAAAAAATGAACCAGCTGGTGCCACTGGTCAGATCGGTGATTTTGCATAATTTTCCCGACTATATAACTAAAACATTGAGGGAGATCCCATACGGCATAACTGAAGCCAATAACGAAGTTATTTTAAGTACCCACGGAACCCGGGAAAACCGGAGCATCATTTTTTTGTATGAAACTTACAGATATTTACAGTATTCACTCTTGGCTATTATCCCGATTGCTCTCTGGCAAGTACGGAGTTTCTTCAGGAAAAAAAACGCCGCCAGTTCAAAATGGCTGGCTGTTTCCCTGCTAGCACTGTATCATATACTGCTGACGGTCTTTATTGATTACGGTGAATTCGGCAGGGTCTTAAGCATCTCACAGGTCTTTTCTTATCTGACGGTTTTATACCTCCTGCGGCCGGCTTACCAGTAATATTTTTTGTATTTGGAGTAGTAAGCGAAAGTTTTGGCAATCCCCTCCTTTAAAGAAACAACAGGCTGCCAGCCGTAAGTCTTGCGCATTTTCTCCCAACTTGCCTGATAATCCCCTATCTCTATCTTTTTCCTGTCAGCCGGATAGGGTACGACTTTCATTTTGCCCCTGCCGTAAATTTCAATGGCGTACTTGACGAAGTCCTTAAGCGAAAGCGGTATACCGCCCAAATTATATGCCTGCCCCCAGCCGTTTTTGCTGAGACCAACGAGATATAAAGCCTCAACCACATCGTCAATGTAATTTACGTCACGCACCTGTTGGCCTGAACCGTAAAGCAGGACTGTCTTTCCGTCCATGATTTGCCTGAGGAAATAATTTAAAACGCCCTGGCGGGGATGCTTCATCTGGTGTCTCGGACCGTAAATATTGCTCATGCGTAAGGATACGCTCTTGATACCGTATACCCGGGTATACATGAGGTGGTATTTTTCCGCGGCGATTGAGTTTATGCCGTTGATATCGGTCGGCTCCTGGGGATGGTCTTCGTCTACAGGCAAATACCGCGCTTTACCGTACTGGTTTCTGGTCCCTGCATAGATGATTCTGGTTGTCGGGTTGAAATGCCTGACTGATTCCAGGAAAGACAGCTGTGCCCGGCAGTTAATTTCCAAATCAGTCATCGGGTCAGTCATACTGTCGACATGGGAAAGAGTGCCTGCCAGGTTAAAAATAATGTCCCTGCCTTTGACCAGTCCGTTCATTTTCTCCCGGTTGCGGATGTCTGTTTTGACGATTTTTACCAGGTCCTTTACCGGATTTAAGTTGAAAAGATTGCCTCCATAACCGGGGATCAGGGCATCTACTAAAACCTGCTCGGCTCCTTCATCAGCCAATCTGATTGCCAGACTGGAACCGATAAAACCTGCTCCGCCGGTAATCAGGATATTTTTGCCGTGATAAAATGATGGTTTATTTTTTCTTTGCATGGTTTTTTTTCATGACTGACAGGGATGTGGTTATTATATGGTCTAAAACCAGTTGGATATCCTCACAGGGGCCATACGCTTTACTCTGAATGAGGATGGGGCAATCTGCCAGTTTGCCCAGGGTTCCGCCCGTTACAAAGCCGAGTATGCCGATGATTTTGGCTCTGCGTTTTTTGGCGTATGTTACGGCTTTGATCAGATTTTTGCTCTGCCCGCTGCCTGATAGAACAATCAGGACATCGTTGGCCCCGATTAAGTTCCTCAGTTGCTGCAGGAAAACGTCTTCGAAGGAAAAATCATTGGCAAATGCCGTCAAAAGGGCTGTATTATCGGTCAGCGAATAAACTTTAAAGCGCTTCTCCTTATTATCATCGACTCTTTCCAAAGTGTTCTTGGACAAATCGCAGGCAAAGTGGGAGGCATTGGCGGCGCTGCCGCCGTTGCCCATGATAAAAACTTTACGGTTGTTTATATAAGCCGACAGGATCATCCCGACTGCCTTATGAATCCTAGCCCTGTCAAGGCTGTCCAAAGCCTGCTTCAACTCCGAAATATAATTCCCGATGATCCGGTCTACGGTTTTTTTGACAGAATCAGCCATCAGTTTAATTTAATTTTTTTCATCAATTTAAGATTGTAATACATTTCATTGTCCAACGGATTTTCCATCAGTCCCGACCGGAATGCATTAACCAGATCCGAAATCGCTTCTTCAACGGTATGTTTCGGCCTGAAACCGAGGATACGGGCTATCTTTTCGGAACTGATATGGTAGGAACGGTTGTCAGCGGACTTTGTTACGGTAATCTTAATGTCCGGATCAGCCAGGACTTTTTTGACCAGACGGGCAATTGAAGATACGGACAGATTCTCATATCCGGCATTGAACACCTGGCCTCCGACAAGAGTCTTGGGATATTTCAGGCATTCAACGTATAAATCGGTTATGTCTTCTATATGGATATTGGGACGGAGCTGCCTGCCCCCGAAAACCGTAATTTTTTTATTGACCAAAGCCTGAACGGTAAGCATATTGACGCTCAAATCAAGCCTTAATCTGGGCGAGAAGCCGCAGACGGTCGCCGGCCGGATCGCCAGGACGGTAAAATCACCGCTGTTTTTTTTGAGCACATATTTTTCCGACAGGGCTTTGTATTTGGAATAATCGGTCAAAGGCTCAAGCGGCAAATCCTCTGTCACGTTTTTTTCCTTTTTGATACCGTAAACGGAGGAAGTTGAAACGAAGACGAATCTTTTTACTCCGGCCTTTTCCGCAAGGTCAGTAAGCAGTTTATTGGCCTTATAGTTAACTGATTTACCCAAGCGGGGGTCGAGGTCAAAACTCGGGTCGTTGGAGATGGCGGCCAAATGGATGAGACCGTCCACTCCCTTAAGCTCTTTTTGTAATAACTTTCTGTCCCTGATATCCCCTACTATCTCAATCAGATTTTTATGTTTTGGCAAAACATTTCTGCCGTAGATAAACAAATCCAGGACTTTTACTTTATAACTTTCCTTTAATAATTTAGGCACAAGCACTGCCCCTACGTAACCCGCACCCCCGGTCACCAGGACATTTTTTATGCTTTGGTTCATCATTTCAGCAACCTATTGACGAATTTTATCATCTCGGCAAATTCTACCGGTTTCTTATTCCCGACTGTCTGAATCTGCAAAGCGCCTGCCACATTGCCGATAAAAGCGGTCAGGTCGTTTTCCAATCCTTTCGCCATGCAGGGAGCGGTAACGGCGAACAAAGCATCTCCAGCCCCGACCCTGTCGACAATTTTATCGGTCAAAGCCGGGCTGTTCAAAAATCCTTTACCGCGGAAATAACCGTCGCTGCCGTATGGACCGCGGGTAATGATCATATTTCTGCACTTCATTTTCTTATAAATCTTTCTTATCAGTTGCCTTAAATCATCGTGCTTTTTATGGGTGGCCAGTCTGATTTCCTGCTCGTCGATGCAGATATAATCGGCCCGGGAGTATTTGGTAATAATATTGAATCCGTAATTGGCGCTGTTGGCCTGAACGTTTAGAGCAAGGAAGGGTGCTTTGGAGCATAGATATTTAACGATTTTAGGGGTAAACAGTCCGTGACCGAAATCATAAACAACCACCAGGTCGAAACTATTCAGGTTTTTCCTGAGATAATTCATAATTTTATCCTCGACAACTTTCGGAATATCATCCTCCCCCAGATAGGAAATCTGGAAAAGTTTCTGCTTGGTAAAGGCGTCCAGGAAACGCCGCTTGACTATGGTTTCCCTGTCTTCCCAAAAATAGAACTGTCTTTTAACGGTGTGATTTAAATTTTTGCCGATGAAATTTTCAAAGGAATTTTTGGAGCCTAATACGCTCAATATTTCCACGTTGCCGCTTAAAGAGCTCATATGATTGGCAGCTGCCAAAGAGCCGCCCAAATAGGATTCTTCAGTAATATGACGGTGGACCATAATCGGTTCTTTGGACGATTTTCCCAGGGGAAGACAGTAAACATACTGGTCGATGATGGCATCCCCGATGATCAAAACTTTCAGCGGTTTCAGCTTTAAGAGTTTTCCAGCAATATCATCAGAGGTATATTTCCGGCCGATTGTTTCCAAATAATGCCTGGTTTTGGGAGGAAAGACATCCAGGTACTGGTTGATCAATTTGGATGAGCTGTAAATGATATCATCATGGGAAAAAATAAGCTTGCCCCCGGCCGCTTTTACCGCTTTTTCCTCATCCGCCAGTTTTTGCGGCAAATCTTTTATATTCCGGCGTTTCCGGTAATCCGGTCCTTTGACATAAAAGTCGGGTTTTATCTTTCTGATGGCTGGGACGGCAGAATCAGACTCGACAATTGATACATAATCGATCTGTTCCAGGGCTGACAATACTTCTGCCCGTAAATTATGGTTAAAAATCGGCCTGCCCGGACCCTTGGTCACGTAAGCATCAGCCGTAACAGTCACCACCAAAACATCCCCGTTTTTTTTAGCGCTTTCCAGATGTCTGATATGACCCGGATGGAGAAGATCAAAGACTCCGTGGCAATGGACTATTTTCTTTCCGGTTTTCCTGAGGTTAAGGGCAATCTTAGCCAATTCATTGATCCGTTTTATCTTGCCTGCCCTGCTCATGACCTGTAATATAACTACTTCTTTCTTTCCATTCAAGTCCTTTCTATCTTGACAACTTGACAAGATAATATTAGAATAATTGCATGAAAGTTTTATCTGTCGGCGAATTCAAAGCCAAATTTTCCGAAGTTGTTGAGTCTCTGCTTCAGGGAAAAGAAACAGTAGTTTCTTACGGCAAAAAAAAAGAAAAGATAGGAGTCATGATTCCTTATAAGGATTACCAGAAAAAGAAAAAGGTACAACTGGGAATTTTGAAAGGAAAAGTCTCAGTCGAATTCGCCAAAGACTTCAAAATGACTGTTGATGAATTTCTCAAGTTATGAATTATCTGCTGGATACTCATACCCTCATCTGGGCTCTGGTATCGCCTGAAAAACTCTCCCTAAAGGTAAAAAAAATAATTCTGGATAATACATCGTGGATAAGCGTGGTATCTTTTTGGGAAATTTCTTTAAAATATACGATCGGTAAGTTGAATCTTCAAAATGTGAAACCGGATGAGATTCGCGAATCGTCAATAAAAACCGGTTTTACAGTTTTGGATTTAGACTCAGAAACGGCCGCAACTTTTTATAAACTCCCAAGGATAAAAAATAAAGATCCCTTTGATTTGATGCTCGCTTGGCAGGCAATTTCCGGCAACTTTACTCTCCTGTCAAAAGACAAAGGCTTCGACATCTACCGATTGTCAGGTCTTAAAAGAGTGTGGTAGATTTTTTAAATGGGGACAAACAACCCTAAGAAATTTTCAGGCTGGTTAACTCCGGACAAGCCCGACAGGCACTCATCGTTCATAGGCCCTCTGGTTGGCTTCCGGCATAAAGCGCATGTGGTCACCAAACCTTCACCGGAGACAGAAGTTTTTCCGGAACGGTTTATTTATGTCGGCTGTCTTCATGGCGGGAATGAGACAATTTATAACCGGTTGGAGCAGGTCGCCGAAAATCCGCCTGATTATCTGATTTTCACAGGCGACATCAGCGGCTCACCGGAAATCGAAAAGCTGAAGAAGCACTTCTACGATGATAAAGAGTCAAACAAAGACAGCGTCTATCGGAAATATGCGTATTTCGGCGATTGGGCGGCTACTCTCCCTCAAGCCAAGCGCTGGGAACTGCTGTCAACTCTGAAACCCCATGCGGAACGCCTGCTGAAAATCATAAAAAAAATCAAAAATCCCCAAACCAAAATCTGTATACTGGAAGGCAATTGGGACAATCCGGAAATAAGCGGAGTCAGGGCTGTTGCCGGTAATGACATTCCTGATGTTTTTGATACTCAGGCTTTTTTTAAATCCCGGGGATACCCTTTTATCAACAGGCCTTCTCTTCTCCAATCAAAATCCTCGGTGCATCTTCTTTTTCCTTACATTACTCTTCTGCGTTCTGAAGAAATCAATGAACAATTCATCCGTGACAGCTTAAATGCTGTTTCTGAAGCTAAAAAGGCAAGCAAAACCGTAGTCATGGTTGGCCATGCCGAAGCCAATTGGCGCATCCATCATCTGGACAGCCGGATCTCACCTCTAACCTATGAACGGAAAACAGTCATCGATAATTTCGGCAGGTTGATGGCTGTTTTCCGGCCTGACGAGGTCATCTATCCCCACCAGCATGCCCGTCTTCATGACGAACAGGGAAAACTGATAGATAAGGACAGCAAATACTTGCTGGAAGTAAGGCAACAGGGAGTGAAACTTGTTGAGGACACGATGTCGCTTAAATCAAATGACGCGACAATCCTGGCTACATATATTCCCCTGGGTTACCTGGCCGAAGAAGACTTTACGACATCTAATTAGTAACTCCTAGGAGGTGGCAAAGCAACGACTTTGACTCCTCGTAGGTGTTACGAGAGGTATTTAAACCAGCCGCGGGTGGCTTTTTCGATGGACTTGGGCGTCCAGACGGGGGCAGACTTCCAGTAAGCGCTGTTTTCCAAAACCAACTTCATACCTTGAGAAAAGGTGACTTTCGGCTGCCAATTGAGCGCATTTTTGATTTTAGTGATATCGGCATAAGTACTGTCCGGTTCCCCCGGCCTTTTGGGAATATAAACGACTTCCCCGCCGATTATTTTCACCATCTGATTTATGGAATAACTCCCGCCGCTGCCGACATTGAAAAAACCGGCAGTTATTTTTGATTGGGCTGCTTTCAAAAATGCTTCCGTCACATCCGAAACATAGGTAAAATCTCTGGTTTGCCTGCCGTTCCCCACAACCGTCATCGGTTTACCGTTCATTTTCTGCGCCAGAAAAATGGAGATGACCGGACCATAAGTGCCGTAGGTGCGCACTTTCGGCCCGTAGACATTAAAGAGACGCAAAGAAACAACCGGAAGTTTATACACAGCTGCATAGTGCAATGCATAAACTTCTCCCAGATACTTGGTCAGGGCATACGGGTATTGGGGTCGGATCGGTGCTGATTCCGGAGTCGGATATTTATCGGGAATGCCGTAACAGGAAGACGAAGCGGCATAGAGGAATTTTTTTATGCCTGCTCTTCGCGATGCTTCAAGGATATAAACTGTACCGGAAACATTAATCCTGTGGTAGAGTTCCGGCTGTTCAATTGACGGAACGATATTGGACATGCCGGCCAGGTGGAATACCCAATCGATACCGCTGAAATAAGACTGTTTAAGCTGCTTTTTATCTGAGATATCACATTTTTTAAATAGGTATTTCCTGCCGTATTTTTTAAAAAGAACGGAATCATCTTCTCCTGGATTATGGCTGTCCAAAAGCCTGACGGTATGCCCGTCTACCAGCAGTCTTTTGACTAAATGGCTGCCGATAAAACCGGTCCCGCCGGTCACTATGCATTTCATAATATAAAAAGGCTCATAGTCTTATGGCCACGCGGATGACATCGCCGTTCCTTACTTCGGAAATGGCTTCATTGACTTTAGCCAAAGGATAGGTCTTGGTAATCATGCCCTGGGGGTTATAAATACCCAGTTTTTGCAGATTCATAAGTTTGGGTATCACCAGTCCCGGATTGACATCGCCGCCGAATGAGCCCGTCAGGACTTTATCGAAATGCAAAGGAAATGAATCAATTGCCATCTTCTCCCCTTTTTTGGGTACACCCACCAGAATTGTGCGGCCGGCGGAAGATGCAGATTCATAGGCCAGCTCGCGGATGGAGTTTATGCCGGTCGTGTCAATGGTTACGTCAGCTCCCTGCCTGCCTATGATTTTTTCCAGATCCTGCCTGATCCGGGAAGAGTTTATAAAGGTATGGGTAGCTCCGTATGCGGAAGCTTTTCCCAGCTTGAATTTATTGATATCAACAGCCACAATCGGATTGGCATTTACCAGTTTGGCCATCATAATAATGCCGCACCCGGCGCCCCCGGCCCCGAAAATTACCGCCGATTCGCCGCTTTTTAATTTTGAATCATGATGAACCACACCAAAGCCCGTCGTCAGAGCGCAGCCGTAAAGAACAGCTGTTTTTAAATCAGTATCTTCCGCAACAGGTGTCAGACGGTTTTCGGAGACAACGGCATATTCATTGAAAGTGGTCACCCAGCCGGCATTTACTTTCTTTCCTCCCCACAGGTAACTGGGTGTTGGCGACTGGATACCGGATCCTTGGCGCCAATGCATGATCACCCGGTCGCCTTTTTTTACCCTGGTGACCCCGCTTCCGGTATCTTCGACCACTCCGCTGCCTTCATGACCCAGAAGATGCGGCAGGAATTTATCTTCTCCTTTTGTGCCGTCAATTTCATTGATCTGGGCACCGCAGATGGAGCTGAAGATAACCCTGACAAGCACCTGGCCGTATTCAAGAAACCCGGGAAGCTCTATTTCCCCGATTTCCAGAGGCGCTTTTTGCTTGACTAAAATGGCCGCTTTCATATCATTCAAAAATAGATAAATTCAAAGTCCCCTGTATAACCGAAATGCTTAAGTACCCATATCCAGCTTTCCTTATCGAAAAATGCTTCGCAGGTCAGAGCCCAGCACTCCAGATTGAAGAGCTCTTTTTCATTGCGGTAACTTTCGACAGCCAGGTATTTCTGTCTTCCCACCCTCTCAATTTCCGCCAAAGCCCGTGACAGTTTAGGTAAAGTCAGATTATGCAGCGCAGTTATGGAAATTACCAGGTCAAATTCCCTGTTTTTATACGGATATTTGCCTTCAGCCCGGCCGTAATGTAAATACTGCCTGATTTCTTTTTTGCTGTTTTTCAATCCGTAACGTGATATATCGAATCCGGCAACACTTGCCCCGGGCAACAGTTTTTTAATTTCATAAAGAAGAAAACCTTTGCCGCAGCCGACGTCCAGAATTTTTGATTTATTCGTCAGTTTATACTTTTTGATAAGTTTGTCTGCCACCACCGACCAGCGGCCGTCATATTTATATCCGCCGTAGCCGTACCTTCTGTCCCCGTCCCAGTAATCCCGGCCGTATTTTTTGGCAACCTTCATGCAATGGACTTTGTCATCCTGCATTCTGCCCAGATAGTCCCGTTTGGTCCTTTTATGCAGCGGCGTAATTATGCTTATGATCATCCTGTTTTTATTACTCTCTTTAATAATTTTTGGTAATAAACTTTGTTTTCAGCTTGATTATCACCTGCCGGAGCCCAGGACGGATAAACCGCATCCAGACTGCGGTTGAATTTACCTGATTTTATCTCCTGAAATATAACATAAGCTGTCAAGGGAATGGTCAGATGCCAAAAACCTCTGCCAATACGGCAAATAAAATTACCATTTTTAGCTAAGATTTCCGCATTGTTTACGTTTCCTTTTGCGTCAAAGAGGAATAAAACCATCCTGCCCGCAATTATCTGGTACGCTTCATCGCGATAAATATGCTTCTGCGGCCTTCTGTATATCCCCTTGTGGTGCAAAATAATCATCTGGTGAAGATGCTCATCGGTATTGCGATGAAGGCAAATTCTGAGATCGCAATTGTTTTTTCTCTGTGAGAGCTTGAGCATCTCCTGAATAGTTACCCCGGACAGCAGCGGATTTTTTGCTACAGCTATATACGTCAGGCTTCTGCCCAGCTTGTCATGATTTACTTTTATGCTTTTAAACGGAATCATCTTAACGCAACTTATTTACAATTAATTCACACACCTGACCGACAGGACGGATATTTATTCCTGTGATTCTCCTGATTTTATTTGTGTTTAAAGAAACATTCTTCGGTCTTTTCTCAAGCAATGGGAAATCATCAATGCTGCAGGCGGTAATTTTAACACCGTCGGCCTGTTTGTCATTCATTTTGCTTATCAGCATTTTCAAAAGCTGTAAACGGCTAAAACCACTTTCATTTCCCAAATTGTATAAGCCCCAGGCTTTTTTTTCCAACAATTTTAATATTGCCCGGACAACATCCTCGACATAAACCGGACTGAAAATCTGGTCAGCCGCCACCCTGATGCTTTTTTCCGTCTTGAGCTGATTTATCCAATCAGTAAAGAGAGTGCCGTCATCCCTTTCCGATCCGTAGACTTTACCAAACCTGACAATTATATGTTGAGGGCAAATTTTTTGGATAAATTTTTCCACTGCCACTTTCTGCTTACCGTAAGTTAAGATCGGGCGGGGCACCTCCTTTTCCGTATAGTTTCCTTTTTTGCCGTCGTAGACAAACTCCGTTGAAGTAAAAATCAGCGGCAACTGCCATTGATTCAGTGTTCTGACTATTTCTTTGATACTTTTAACATTGAGCAATTCGGATCGTTTTTTATCTTTGGCGCAGGAATCAGGATGGGTATCTCCCAAAAGTATTACGGCAGCGGTAAACTCCTGAGGATTCTTGATTACCTGGGACAAATTTTGTCTGACTGCATCAAATTTTATGCCTCCGGGAATTTTTCTGGAATTGTAGGTGCCGGTTGCCTGATTTCCCAAGCGATTGAGAAAATGCCCGCCGATAAAGCTCGAGCCTCCCAGAATCAGTATTTTTTTGGTCATTTCAGCAACTTTTCCGCAGTCTTAACGATTTCTGCAACTGTAATCCTCTTATCCAGAAGCTGCTCTTTTTGTGAACCGTAGCCTTCCGGAAATTCATCAGGTAATGCAATTCTTCTGAATAGTTTTCTGCCGATAAAATCAGCTTCACTGATAATTTCGGCAATACCCGATCCCAGTCCTCCGATTAATGAATGCTCCTCGACGGAAATTACTGCCGGATAGGCCCTGACGGTCTTTATTATGGTTTTTTTGTCCAGGGGTTTCAAGGTGGGCACATGCAGGATGCCTGCTTTGACATTTTTCTTGCCCAATATTTCCTTAGCCTCGAGGGCCAGCTGCAAAGTAATACCGGTTGTCACCAAAAGCACATCTTTGCCCCGGGCATAAACGTATGCCCTGCCGATTGTGAAACCGCCGCGGGTAACAAGAGGATCACTGCCTTTTGCCAGCCTGATGTAAATCGGGCCGGGCCAGTCAACCGTTTTTAACATCATTTTTTCCATTTCCCGGCTGTCGGCGCAGGCGATAACCGTCATGTTGGGAATGGCCCGCATGATGGCGATATCTTCGATGGCCAGATGCGTCGGTCCCAAAGGCGCATAAACCAAACCGCCGCCGCTGCCGATTAATCTGACTTTAGCTCTATGAAGGGCCAGATCAACCACAATCTGCTCGAAACAGCGCCGTGTGAGAAAAGTGGCAATGGTATTGATATAAACGATTTTGCCTTCAAGGGCCAAACCTGCGGCAAGACCGATAATATAAGCTTCGCTGACGCCTTCTTTTAAAAACTGCCCTGGCAGCTCTTTCTCAAATTGCAAAAGGGTGCCAAAACCAAGATCGGAACCGATAAAAAAGACGCGCCTGTCCTTTTTTGCAAGCCGGTAAACCATCTCCAGACTCATTTTCCTCATCTGTATTCCTCCAATCCCCGGTATAAATCATTCATTATCTTCCCTTCTAATCCCCGGCGGTGATGCCATTCGGGATTATTCTCGCAACTTTTAATGCCCTTTCCTTTAACCGTATGGCAAATCAAAAGATTCGGCTTATTTTTTTTAAAAGGCAATTTATGCAAAGAACGGTATATCCCGTTGGTATCGTGTCCGTCAGCTTCCCTGACGGCAAAACCGAATGCCCGCCATTTATCCGCAAGGGGCTCCAGATCCAGGATTTCCCTGGTCGGCCCCCAGGACTGCATTTTGTTGTAATCAACCAGAACCGTCAGGTTGTCGAGACGGTGTTTCGCAGCATAAAGAGCGGCTTCCCAAACTGACCCTTCGTTTGATTCGCCGTCGCCGATAAGCACAAAAACCCTGTGCTTCTTCCTGTCCAATTTGGCTGCTAAAGCCATGCCGACGGCAACCGCTAAACCGTGGCCCAGGCTGCCGGTTGATATTTCCACCCCGGGGATATTTTTTTCCGGATGTCCGCCCAAATAGGTATCCAGACGGCAAAAAGTCACTAGCTTTTTTTCAGGAAAAAAGCCTTTTTCAGCCAAAATAGCATAATAAGAAAGGCATCCCTGACCTTTACTGAGTATAAAACGGTCTCGATTGGGCCATTCCGGCTCGTCGGGTCTGTATTTTAATATCCTGTCATACAAAACCAGCAGAATTTCCGTGATGGAAAAGGCCGAACCGAGATGCCCGCGTTTGGACGAGGCAAGCATATCAAGAACAGTTCTTCTTACGTCTTTCGATCTTTTATTCATAATATTGAGGCGAAAGGAAAACGCCGTCCGGCAGACAAGGCTTTTTCCAGCATCTTCCCTGCCTTTTTTAACTGGCCTCTTTCATCAGGAGACTTTTGAGCCAGTGTACGGCGAAGCCTGCCTTCACGGGTAAACTCATTGAGCATTATAAGCGACCATTTAAGGGCAAACAACGGATAAACAATCTTCAGCCTCTCAAAAGTTTCCGTTTTAAAACTAGGTTTTGCTTGCCTCAGAAAGCTTTCTTTCAGTTTGCCGGAAAGCTTCATTTCCGGATGCAATAAAAAATCAGACAGCAATTTTACCGGATCATCCCAACCGAAATGCTCCATGTCAATGAAATATAGCCGGCCATCCTCTCCCCTGATCGCATTATGGAAGCCGAAGTCAGAAGGGCTTAAAATTTTTTCGGCACACTCCGAATCAACAATCTTGTCTGTTATTTCCACAAAAGCCAAGTCGAATCTTTCCGTCAGGAATTTCTTAAGGTGCGGGTGATTTATTTTCCCTAATCTGTTCCTTCTTATTTTTATATTACCGAGGACATCCCTGACCGAAAAACAGGCTTCGGACGCATCAGGCAGATCAACTGCCGATTTGAGTCCGGATGCTTTCTTTAATCCTGAAATAAACTCAATTGCCTCCTTTACATCAATTTCCGTATTATTATTATTTACCCTGTCACCAGGAATAAAACTGTAAATTCCGGCGGGTATCGCATAATCGGCATAAACTGCCGCCGGCACCCTGTCTATACCGGCACTATTAAAAAATTTTACAGCTTGGTATTCCCTTTTTAACCTCTTTCTACCGTCCAAGCTCTGAGGGTAGATTTTCAAAAAATAGACGGATGAATCCGTAGTAACTTTCAATGTACGGCTGTTGGCCCCGCCCTTTACCTCATCCGATTTCAAAACCTGATCAAGTCCGGCCGAGAAGAATAGCTTATTTACGGAAAAAGTAATTTTTGACTGCATACCAATCTTTTAAAACGGCCACATTCTCCGGCAAACCGGGCAAAGATTCATCACTTAATAGAATCCTTTCTGTTTTTCCCGGAAAATTTTCAGCGGTCAATACTTCCGGCAGGTCATCTATAAAATAATCACATTTTAACTTTTTGATCCTTTCAAGTTTCAGATTTCGCGATTCCTCAAAAAAAATATTTTCCCCGTCCAGATTATAAGGCTTGTCCAATAAACCCTTTTTGTTTAAATAATCTTCCATATTCTGCTGCAAGTTGATTTTCCGGTCTCCGAACAGATATTTTGTTTTATGGCTGACCACATAGATTTGATGGCCGCCTGCCTTGACAGCTGACATAAATTCCTCAAAACCGGGCATTATCTCAGCTTCCAGGTACCGGAAGCCGTAAACTACTTTTTGCAGCTTCTGCCAAAGCTGCTCTCCTTTTTCCATTTGCCTGAGATTATCTCTAAGCTTTATCTTGTTCTCCCCGCCAACAGGCATTTTAAGGGTTTGTGCAGCGTTTATGAATACCCGGTCGTAACTGATAATTGTATTGTCCAGATCAATACCGATAACCATATTCAATAAGAAGGTTTCCTCCCGTACAGAATAAAAATCAGCCGGAAAAATGAAGCCGGCAGGAGAAATAAGGAAAATTTTTTTCTAATCCGATACTTGCCATTTACCTTAACTAGCTCTCCCGACGAGGAGAATCTTTCCAGCCTGTTTCTCAAAATTACCCGACGGTTGTATTTTTTCAAAATCTGCTTGAGATTTACCCCTTGGGAATTGTTATTGATAAATGTTAATATTCTTATCCTTAAGGATGTTGCCGTAATGCCGAAAACAGCCAAAGAATAGGCCAGCGACATCAGCGAATACATCATCAGAATTATCAATTGAGCTTCAATTTTTGAATATGTAACCGGACCGGAAACTATAAAATTAAAAATAGATATTGAAACCGCAATACCCAGGAAAAAGAGTCTTACTAGCCATTTTAGAATTTTCCTTTTATCGATAAACCGGAAAAAAAACAAGTGGAAAAAGACGAAGGAGAGAGTGCTAATAACAGCAATAAGAAAAATTGTTATATCGCTAACCATCAACCTCCTGTGTCCCAGCTTAATAATTGCCTGTATGAATTAAATAATCCCGATAACAGCTGGCCTTTGGCAGTTGTTTTAAAAAGTGTTTTTTTCTTCAAGATTAGCTTGGAATTCTCAAGATTCCTTATTCTTTTTATAATCAGTTCTTCGTCGGAAAAATTAGCTATCAATGATTTGAAATTCATCTCTCCCTGCTTTTTTATTAAAAAATAAATTTTTGCCGATGGTCCCTCATCTCCCAAATAAGGGGAGGTAAAAAAAATAAAATGCACACCAGACAACAACAGATATAAAAATACAGAACTTAAAGGCCACCTGACGGGTATAAACTGAAATGTGATCACTAGTACCGGAAGAAACAGAAGGAATATGTCATAAGTATTAATAATCCCAATCTTGATCGCTTTCTGACGGCGGTATTTGATGATATGAATAAATGAGGCACAAAGATAAATGATTATCACTAATAGAATTTCAATCATTTATCTTTTTTTAATTTAATATCATTGATTAGGATAAACATTGTTTCTAAAGTCTGAAGAACACTATTGATTGAAACGGCCTTTGATTTTCCGAATTTTCGGCCAAGATATTTAAAAGGTATTTCTTCATAACTTAGACCATTATGTAAAAGCCTGACTTTTGCCTCAGCATAAATGGCAAACCCTCCTGAGACAAGTTTTAAATTTTTCAGCAATTTAGTTTTACAGATAAAAGAACCATTGTAGTATTTAAGTCTTAAACCAAATAGTTGATTCATCATCATTATGAAACTTTTAGAGAAGAGTCTCCTCGCCCAGGTTCTTGTGCTCATGTCAGGATTATATGTCATTATTAAATCAGCAGAACTTGCTTTCTTAATCAAATCCCTTAAGGATTTTTCAGAAGTATCATAATCGCCGGGAAAACCGACTAGATAATCCTTGCATGCGTTTCTAATCCCGTCTTTAAACGTACTACCAAAACCTATATTTTTAATGTGATGGATAACTTTAATTTTACGGTTTTTACGGGCAAACTTATTAGCCACCCAATGGGTTCTGTCAACTGAACCATCGTCCACTATAATCAACTCATAATCAGAAACTGTATCCTTAACCGCCCATAAAGCTCCTTTTACAGCAGAGTTGAGATTTTTTTCTTCGTTGTAAGCCGGAATAATAATGGAGACTGACATTTTCTTCATTATTGCTTAGCTCACACCGATGGAAAATAGATAATGGCCCATCGGGCCATAACCTGTCTGAACAACTTCATCGTTCATAGTAAACATAAATACTTGCCGGAAATACTTATTCATCATTGTTTTCAAGGATTCATACGACTGTAAGTTTACATGGTATTCCCTACTTCGTTTTGACGCATACCGTTCAGCTGTTTGATTTGGTGTGCCAAGGATTAATATTCCCTTTTCTTTAATACATTTAAGTATTTGTCTAAAAAAAAGATCATTGTATTCAGATTCAATATGCTCAATTACATCAAGAGCAAATATACCATCATATTTACCTGCAGGTACTGCTTTTCTAATATCCATTTCCTGAAATTTGATATTTTTTATCGTTGACAATCTGTTTTTATTTGAAATTATTATTGAGGAGTCAATGTCAATTGCCGTCAATTCCCTGACAAATTGGGCAACAATCGGTGTACCGAATGCATCACCGCATCCGATTTCTAGCACACTCTTTTTACCACTAAAATGTCTAGCTACAAATTTATATCGGGCTAGTACGAATGTAAGATGAATAGGATTCTCAATGAGATCAGTAGAGGTCCAAGGCCCGAGAGATACAGTAGTATCGTACTTATATGCTTTTTTTTTGTACTTCTCTTTTTGACTTAGTCGTTTATTCATTATTAAAGATTCAACTAATATAGTTTATTACTCTCACTAGTGCAATTTTTAAATTCAAATCAACTTGCTTTTAAGGGATAGAAAATCCATTCAAATTCAATATTCTGCTTATAGTAACCCCTCGATTTATGGATTAAACGGACAGCTTGAACTTTCTCCCCTTTTAAATCTATATCTAACTGAGCCAAATATGGAGACATCCATAATCCACTGATGGCATTGTCGGGTACAAGTCTGTAAGAATAGATTTTTAGGGATGTTTTGTATTCAATATATGATTCATCCTCTTTCCACAAAACCCTAATCAAGCTGCCTGCTCGTGTCCGATGCAATTTAATATTTGCCCTGATAATGCCTCCTTTATCGTCTGGTACATTAACCCACTCACCCCAACGCCCAAAACTAGTAAATATTGAGGAGCCTTTACTTAAAAGTCCTATTCCATCTCGCTGCCATAAAACAGTATTTCCGCCTCTTTTTATTGGTTTATAATTTTGCATTATCTCCATCAGCGCCTGCGGTTCATCATTTAACAGATACCGTCCGTCTATCGAACCGGTTTCACCTCCCCAATGCACTCTAGTCCAAAGAAGATAATCAGGTGCTCGGGGAGATCGGTAAAAATTTGCATCCTGTGCATCAAGCCACGGAGTGAAAGCAACATAGGTTTGAAGAATAGGTTTAGGCCGGAAAGTCAAAACATTGGCATAAATGTAAGCGAGATCCCAGGGATAGACATCAATTGTTCCTTTACCGATAATTTGTTTAATATCTTCCTCGAGCTGAAAACTTTTCATATTATTACTGGACTCATTCAATAAACCGACTCTATATGACGGGTAATTTATTACTTGATTTCTGAAATTGTTATGGCCGGAAACTTTAATCATCCTTTCCAATTCGTTCTTAATTAAATTAGGGTCCCCGAATTTAGGCAATAGTGTCATATGTACCAAAAGCAGTATTATCGATAACATCATTATTAGCCTTCCCATTGGATGAATTTTTTTAGCAAAGACCAAAAGCATTAAATAGTAATAAATGACGTAATCTACTAAATAATACAAATGGGGCGTATCCTCCCTCATAAAGGTATATTTCCATGTAGCTAAAAAGGGGGTAAATAACAGCAGAAACAGAAAAAATCCTTCCTTGTTCCCAATAAAAAACGGTTGAGCAACAAATAATAATAAAAAGGCCCCTAAAAGAGACCAGTTGTTTGGCGGACTCACGGCCATAGCAGAAGAATTACCTCTAGAAATCTCAAGCATTCCTCTAAGATATGTTGGTAGATATACGAATGAAGATTCTGATAATAGCCAAAAAACAACAAAACAAAGTATTGTCAAAAGGATAATTAACATCAGTATTCTCCAGTTTCCCTTTGGTTTCCTGGCAAAGAGAAAAATGGAATAAACTGCAAGAATTGATGTATTTACCAGTAAATAATTAAGCTTAATAAGAAATGTCAGAGAGGTAAGGAATACGGCTGCAAATAGAAAAAAAGGTTTACCTTTGATTTTGTGTAATAGTAGTAATTCAACAAGTAAAAAAGTCGGTAATGACCAAATATCTATAATATTGGCAAATAAAAACACAAGCAAAATTTTGATAAGCAAATCCTTCCTGTGGTTTTGAAAGAATACAATTAACAACAAACCTGCAATAAACAAAAATTTAATTACTGCCCAAAAAATGATGCCAATAGCTAAATTTGCACCAATTGGTTGGGGATAATGAAGAAAACCCAAAGGCCCAAAAGAAAAGATATAATCAATCCCAACTTTCAACCTATTCGTAAAAATTATATTTAAAGCATATTGATAACCTCCGTCCAAAGTTGCTTTGACAGGATAACCGATGTCCGGAAATGTCAAAATAAAAATCAATATTGCCGGCAGAAGAACGGACGGAAGGTATTTCTTCATTCGAAATATCGTTTTTTGAAAATTAAATAAATCATATCCAATCCCAAAATTGCTGCTTTAAATATATTACCCGTTACTGAACTCTTCCCTACTCTTTGCCTGTAGTTGACTGGAATCTGGATAAAGGGAATGCCCTTTTGAATTATCAGCAGCAGCATTTCCAAACCGAAATCACTGCCTGATCCGCGGAAACTATTCTTAATTTTCCGGTAAGTCTGTTTTTTTATAAGGCGATAGGTACAGCCGGCATCAGTTAATTGGGTGGTATTAAACAGGAATTCCGCCATTTTCGCTACCAGATAATTTCCCCATTTCAGGAAAAATCCCATATTCGCCCCCTCCCAGATCAAAGAATTGGTGGTTCGGGTACCAATTACAAAATCAAAATCTTCAGCATAACTTAATAATTTATATATATCGCGGGCGACAAAAGTACCGTCAGGTTCTGAAATAATCAAATAATCACCCCTGGCTTCTGACAACCCTCTTCTTATGGCTGATCCATAGCCCTGATGCGGTTCGTGAATTTCTTTTGCACTGGTAGCTTTTATTTCCCTACTTGTACCCTCAACAGCATTATTATTAATTACAATTATTTCATCGATAATTTTTAATTTTTCCAATTCCCGGATGGACTTTTTAATGGAGTTTTTTTCGTTGAAAGTAGGCAGGATGACTGAAATTTTTTTCTTTTGCCACATATAGTTCTTTTACCTCTCAAACCTGTAGACCGAAATTTTTTCCAGTGGGTGTTGCGGCAGAATCTCATACGGCAAATCCCGTATAGTAGGCAAATAATAATAACCAACAGCATTATGCGGCCAATTGGTCATGGTGCTAACTACCGAAAACTTATCCCTGGGAACAGTCATTTCAAAATCAAGAATTAAATTGTTTTGATGCAGTGGGTTGATTTGTACCGGATAGAGGCTTGTTAAAACCAATAAATCACCGCTTCTTAAATCATCTTTCTGCGGATTATACGCCATCAACCCCTCTTGCACCGTATACCAGCGCCAGCCGTAAAAGCCTCCGGACCAAACCCTGTATTTATTCTTAATAAATCCATATTTATGTTCGATTTGGCGGGTAATTGCGGCCGCTCCCTTCCTATAACTGTCTGCCTGACTGTTATCCCCGATGGCCAATAATAGAGTATGGATGATTATGACAAAAATTCCAATTATTCCGTATTTCAGGTCAAAATGAATTTTTCCGGTTGCCCCGATTAATAACAGCAAAGCCGGTATAACCGTCAACACGTGCCTGACAGCCATAAATGGAACGGAAAAAATCAGTACAATTGTCATTAAAATAAACCAAAATGCGATTGAGGCTAATTTCAAATCATAAAGTTTTTTCTCATTTAAATATCGCAGAAAAATTTCGGAAATTGAATTTAAAGTGATGATCAAAACCACTAGTCCGTTAGTTAAAAAGAGGGTCCGCAAGATCCATTTAACCATTTCTTCATTCTGGCCGGTAAGAAATCGTAAAACCAAAAAAACGGCTGACAAGAGTATTGATAAAAACAGCAATATGCCTGATTTTTTACGCAATAGGGAAGGAATCAGAAAAATGCTGAAGGGCGATACCGATCCGATCACAATAATCCAAAGCAAGCTCTTCTCCAAAACATGACTGCCGAAACCGGTTGAGCTATTGCTTATGAGATGAAGCCCGCGGAATTCTAAATAATTCTGAGCCGACCAAAGCAAAAGAATCCCGACAGGGATCAATACAATCCACAGCAGCCTCTTTTTCCCCCCCAGGAAAAGGAATCCTGTCAAAATCGGGACAAGAACCAGCCCGGTGTATTTGACCAATAAAGCCAGACCGGCAGATATCCCGGCAATAAGGTAATTTGAGATATTATCGCGGGGCCTTAAAAGGAAATAAAAAAACATTACTGTAAAAACCACCAGGGGCAAATCCAGCATCAGGTTTTGGGACGGAACAAAAGCCGGATTAATAATGAATAAAAAGGTCAGTAACAATGCCTGCTTTGTCAGGTGACGGGCTAAGAGATAAAAGAAAGTAATTGCCATGAGGGTAAAAAGGGACCAGACGATATGGAAAATTAACTCATTCTCCCCGAAGAAAAAAATGACAGCACTCCCCAGATAAGGAACAAGCGGTGGATGAGTGAGGCTGTTTTCTGATGCAATGCCTGTTTCCCGGTCATTTTTTAATATTGCCTGATTGGGTTTCTTCAAATCCTGCAATAAATACCTGCCGATATTGATGGTGGAGATATCGTCAATGTATACTGCCTTTGTTATATTAAAAGATGTGGCAGTTAGCCAGATTATCAAGAGAAAAAGAAGGGTTTTAAAGCGTTTCGTCATTTTAGGCTGATCAATAGATAACATACCTCTTATGATCCTTCAAGATATTATACGTAAAAGACCGGGGAAACAGGTTTTATTTTTTATATTTTTAAGCCTCGGCCTGTTTTTACTTTCCAACCTGCCCATGGCCATCAATGTCAAAAAAACCCCTCCGGATAGAATCTTCCCCTATTATCACGGTGGCGCCCCTTATGACTATAATGTTTATCTGTCTGTTATCACTCTGGGAAAAAACGGCTACTGGCTCAACCGGGACGCCTTTACCTCTGAAAAAACCAAACCGGGAATATTTTATTTTTACTATATTCTGGTTGGCAAAATGGCAAAACTTGCTTCCCTCTGGCAACCTGCGGCTTATCATCTGGCTAGAATTTTGGCTGTCGGTCTTTTTTTAACTGCCGTTTTCCTTGTTTGCCGGGAAATCGGGGGACGCCATCTCGGTTTCTGGTCAAGTATTCTGGCTTTGACTGCAACTATTTCTCCGCCTGCCTTTTTCGGCGAAAAAGGGGCATATGTGTCATATACGCCATGGTGGAACCAGCTAGAAGCACTGCGCCGGCTTGACGGTCTTCCCCATCATCTTTTCGGACAGGCGATGTTTCTTTTTTCCATGTTCTGCATCTTTAAATTCATTAAAAATAATAATTTCCGGCTGGTAGTCATCGGTTCAATCTTAATTGTCATAACCGGCTTTTTCTATCCGCCGGCTATGCTGCCAATCACTTTTATGCTGCCGGCTGCCGTTTTAATATCCATAATTTTGGATATAATCAGAAAAAAGAAGTTTGACCTTAACCAAATCTTTACTGACCGGGAAAATTTGGGGTCGGGAATTTTTACCTTTTCTTCACTTATCCCGCTTCTTATCAGCTACCTGCAGACCAAACAGGGACATCCCTGGACCGTCTGGATTGCCTGGGAAATCAACAAGTGGAATTTACTGGAACCAAATTTCAACCGGGCGCTTCTTTTTTCCTTCGGCATCCTTCTTTTAATCTCTGTTCCGGCTGTTGTTGAAACAGTAAAAAAAAATAACCGGCATTGGATTTTTATCAGCTTATGGGCATATATGCCATTTATTTTATTGCCTTTTGTAAACTTTTTGCGCATAGGCAAGCTCAGACTGATCGGCAGCGTTCCGTTTCTTCCCCTGTCTTTATTGTCAATCTATAGCCTTAATTTAATCCTGAAAAGCAAATCATCATCAGTCAGAAATACAGTTCTTGCACTTTTTATAATTCTGACATCACTTCCGGTGGGTATGCCGTCTTTTTTCCGGGAAATCACATCTTCCCGGAATATACCTTTCTACAGCAACATCTATATTTTCAACTATATTTGGCAAACAATTGACTATATCCAAAAGAACATACCCAGGAATTCAATTATTTTAAGTAATGATTCAACAGGCAATATCCTGGCAGCCTATGCCCCTGTCAAAGTCTATTTCGGCCATATTAACCAGACAATGAATTTTGAAGAAAAACAAACCAATGTCCGGAGTTTTTATTCCAAAAGATTTTCCGACCGGGAGGCTCTGGCGTTTTTAAAAAAAAATAATATCCGTTATGTTTTTTCAGGTCCTGATGAATATTTCGAAGCAAAAGTCGATTATCCGTTCCTCAAAACCATCTTCCAAGAAGGACCGGCGGTCTTATATCAGGTTGATTAATGCAGATAATCTTTTTTCACCCGGAGTTTCCACCAGAGTCTGAAAAGATTGTCAGCGGTTGCTGACAAGCGGCGGAAGTTGAAAAACTGGCTTTTGCCCGAGGTGCGCCAGAAGTGGTGTACCGGCACCTCGGAGATTTTATAGCCAAAACGGTTTATTTTGTCTACCAGTTCGACGCAAATGGTACCGGTATTTTCGTAGAGCGCGACTTTCTTAAAAACCGAACGGCGGATCAGCCTGAAATCGCAATCCGTATCCCTCACCGGCAAACCGAAGACTGCTTTCACCAGATAATGATAAAGACGTCCGGCAATGACTCTGTGCGGAGGATCGTTTCTTTTTATCTTGAAACCATTGACCAGGCCTGTTTGCGGAGTCATTTTCTTTAACAGCAATGACAGCTCCCGCGGGTCATACTGGGCATCGCAATCGGTATAAAAAACCAGATCTTTGGTAGCTTTCGCAAAACCGCTTCTGAGTGCGCCGCCGTAGCCTCTGTTTATCTCATGGGTGACGATTTTTATCCTGCGCCCGTTTTCGTTCAATAATTTAACTATCATTTCCAAAGCTTCCCGGTTTGACATTAAACTGCCGTCGTTGACGATAACCACTTCCCAATCATCCGTATATTTTTTTACCGTCTCTATTGCCAACGCCACCAGGCTGCCGACTGTTCCCCAGTCATTTAGAAAGGGAAACATGACGCTGATTGAAGGAGGTGTATGTTTCATAAATATTTTTTATACTTTATACTGATTGGCGCGATTATTTACCAGCCAATCCTACCACTTATAATCAGATTTAGGCAATAAACAATGAAAAAAACGGATATCGCCTTCTTTTGTCTGTCAACTGCCGTTATTTTATTTTTAAACCTCTACCCTCTGGTCAAACTGGCACGCCGGGCGCCTTCCGGACGGACTTATGCCCTGATACACAATAATGTCCAGGATTTTTACCTATACCAGTCTTTGATGAATGAAGGAGCTACCGGTTCCTGGCTGATTTATGACCCTTATACGACGGAAGCACACCGCAGCTCCATAATTTTTTCTTTTTTTACGGTTTTGGGAAAGATCAGCCGCATCTTTAACTTGCCTTATGCTTTGACTTACCACGCGGCCAGGATTACCGGCAGCTTACTTTTCTTCCTGGCAGCCGCAACCGCTATCAGAAAATTGAAAATTCCCCACTCCAATATCGCTTATTTCTTCTTTCTCTTTGCCTCTCCTTTTTTAACAAGCAAAAATATCAGCGGTGCCATAACTGAAATACCCTTTATGTACTGGTGGACAGGCATGGATGCCGTCAGACGGGCTGCCTACCTGCCGCACCATATGTTCGGAGGCTTTCTGCTGATTGTCTCCGTCATTCTGGTCAATGCCTTCATCAAATCGACAAAGAAAGTCCATTTAGTTTTTTTGTCCCTGACGGCAATTTTAATGGCTTACCTGCATACGCCCTCACTTTTTATTCTGCTCATCATCCTGCCTCCGGCGGTTTTAATTTATCTTGCCGTAAAAAAGAACTTGTCGATATCAGGTCTTTTCGGGCTGGCTGCTTTCTGGATTATCGGTTTTGTCTCTCTGGCCCTGATGGTCTCCCAGTCCAACCGCGGTTTTCCCTGGAGCCAGTATCTGGAATGGGAAAAAACCCTGCAATATCCCGTGATGGAAGAGTTGGCCGGCAGTTTCGGCCTGCTTTTGCCTTTGGCTATACTGGGGACACTGGCCGCTTTTGCCTCCGGCAGATTCTCCCGGATCCTTGTCGCCTGCTGGTTTGCGGTTCCTCTGTTACTGCTTCCCTTTGCCCCGATGCTGAATATCTCCAATATCAGATTGATCCAGGGCATACCCTTTCTGACCCTTGGTATGCTGGCTGTATTGGGAACTGAAGTAATAATCCGCCTTGTCTTGAAATTGATCTCGGTATTTATAAATCAGCCTCTGTCTAAAAAACAGAAGTTAATATTTCCCGTAAACCGGTTTGTATATGCTATCCTGATCGTGCTTTTCAGCCTGTCTGTCTACCCTACAATCGCCTGGAGCGTCAAAGACCAGATCAGGGAATATACGCCGATTTTCGGCAACACCTATCTAGACAACCGACTTCAATATGTTTTTTCCTTTATCAAAGACCGATACCCGGCCAAAATCATCGTCTTGGCTACCTTTTACACCGGCAATTACCTGCCGGTTTACACCCACACCTTAAGTTTTATCGGACATACCAGCTATACCGCCAATATATCCATGAAAGAAAAGGCCGTCATGCGCTTTTTTGAGAACAAAATGACACAGGGAGAAGCGGAAAAATTCCTGCGGGACAATAAAATCAGGCTGGTTTTCCAGGGACCTGAAGAAAAGCCGCTGTTTAAAGGTCTTCTTTACCCGGAAATTCTGAAGCCTGTTTACCGGGAAGACGTGGCCAACGTTTACGAGGTGAAATAAATATCACAGCTTCCGGACATTATTAAAAATCATGGCGTTCTGACTATTACCTTTTCAATTTTCTCAAGTTTTTTATCGAAAGTATATATATAAGGATGTTTTCCAATCAGATTTAAGGCACAGAGGTAAGCATCAGAAAAAGATATATTATTTTCAGAAAATACCTCAATTGTTTTTTTCAGCAATTTCTTGTTTGTTTTGAATTTCGCATAATCCAAAAGCGCACCTAATTTAACGACAACCTCTTCCTTTGGTAAATCATAAAAAGATAAAAGTACGTAAACGATTTCAGCCACAATCAGATCAGGTATTACCAAACTCCCCACTTCTGATTTTTTTAACAGATCTTCAACTTTTTCGGCTTGGAGCGGACTGTCTGAGGTTAAAAAACGAATGATGACATTCGTATCAAGAACGGGAATTTTTTTGGGCATATGTTTTTTTAATATGTCCTGATACAGCCTGATCTGCACCTTTATCCGTATAGATTTTTGTTGTTTTAACTGATCCTTTATGGTTAAGAAAACTTTTTGCAGGCTCAATTACAACCTGCTGTCCTTTTTTGTTAAAAGATACCTGATCACCCGGTTTTACCCGCAATAATCTTCTTATTTCGGCGGGTAATGTAATTTGACCCTTTTCGGTAATTGAAGCAATGTATGACATAACAATGATAATTATATATATGTAAGGTATATATGTCAAATACAAGGTAAAATTGCGTTACTCCTTACTGAATCATGCAATTATTTCTCAGGTACACGGTAAAGGATTACCTCCGGATTGGAATACACTTTTTGCAGGAAGGGATAAACGGCAGCCAAGTCCGGAAAACTTCCGAAAGCTTTTTCCTGCGGCCCGTAAAAAACAAGGCTGATCTCTTCCCTCCTTATAAACCCTTCCGCTTCATCTTTCCCGAATTCCCCTTTGAAAAAACGCGCCACCTCTATTTCCTTCCGGTCTTCGCGGGGGGTATTGGCATGGCCTATATAGACGTAATTGCCGGCGTAGGCCGGAATATAATTGCCGGCGGTCACAAATGATAATACAACCTGATCCCGCCCGGTATTTTCCCTCAGATAAAATAAAGCCTTCATGAAATCATCAAGGGGATATACCAGTTCTGCCCCAATCGGCACTTTCCAGGTACCGTATCTTTTGGCCCTGCCCTGGTCAGTCAGCCATAAAACCATGGAAACCATCACCAGTAAACCCGTCAGGACGATTGCACCTGAAGCAATTTTCAGCAGGAAAGGCCTGACTTTTCCCTTCAGTCTGAGGAAAAAATAAACGGACAGCAAAGCCAATGGCACATGGATTAGTCCTTCCGTAAATCTCAGGGGCGACTGCTGGGGTACATTTTCAAAGACTATAAACAGCAAAGCAACAGCCAGTATCCAGGATACGGCCGGAAAATATTTTTTCTCCCCGCGGATAAAAACGAGAGCCAGTCCTGCAAGCCCCAGAGGGAGGATCGGGCCTAAGGCTAAAGCATATTCCCTGTAAGGGATGGACATGCGGTGCTCGATGTCGAAAAGAGCCAGGGCCGACCAGGGCATAACTTTAAACATCAGCTGCAGGTATACCAGTGAAGGCAGGATTGTCAAAGCAAAAACAAACCGCGGCAGCAGATTTTTTTGGATGAACGGTTTCAAAAGAATTTTATGGCTGCCCAAAAGCTCCATTAACGACTGAACGGCAAAAAAGGCAAAACAGATGATTAAAGTAGGGGGGAAAATGATCCCGGCCGCATTTCCCAACAAACCCCAGAGGAAAATCTGTTTGAGTCCGGTTTTATGCGGCTCCGAAAATTTGAGAATAAAGAGGATCAAAAACAGCTGCCCGATCAAAATATGGGGCATAATGGTTATGCGCTGAAGACTGTCGATGACCGACCACCAGCCCATATAGGTGGCGAAGCGGTAAAAGCCACCGCTGGTTACTAAAATCGGCCAGCTTCCGCTGGTTGTGGCGAAAAGAAAAAACAGGAGAAGATATTTGCCGCTCAAATACCGCCTGCCGAATTTGACGGTTGTCAAAAGCAAAGCCAAACCGAAAACTGCCCGGGACAAATGATAAACAGCCGCAGGCTCAAGTCGGAATAATCCTCCCAGTTTGCCAAAATACAAATAAACTATCTGAAAAAGGCTTTCCTGGTGCGTCCGGTTAAAATATTTCTCTGTAACGAGCCATTTTCCCTCCATCCCCTGCCTGATTCTGGACAAATAGAAATTGTAGTCAAATAAATAATTGTGTTCCAAAGTGAAATAACGGTGAGGCGGAAGCTTTTCCCTTGTGGCTAATTCAAAAAACGACGGAAACATGGAAAACAGGGTAAAAGCAACTGCTGATATAAAAAGTATGAGATTAATCTGCTTGGACTTATCCATTGGAAATGCTAAAATTTTATCATAAAAAATGGAGAATAAAGATATAGTTAAAATTGCTGTTATGACGGCGGGCGCTGCCGTCATTCTGGGAGGATCGCTTTACGCCGCCTACCGTTACTCGCTGGCCAAACAGGGCGACATCGTCCTTCCCGGAGGCACAACCTATTTGGGCGCAACACCCACAGGCCGAGTCCAGCCATCGACTCCCCCCCTCCGCTTTACCGCCGATGCCACCGTTCCCTATAAAGAGCATTCTGGCGCCATCTATCCTTTTTCATTTTCTTTTCCGGAGACTCTGCCCCTGGTTGTTTTTACCAACGACCCGACCGACAGCGTAGCCATCGCCTGGGGCAATATTCCTCCACAGCAAAACATCCTCCTCAACATGGAACTGATTGAGATCCGCGAAAAAACTATGGTTAACAAGCCTAAACAGGAGTATGTAGAGAACTGGTGGAAATATTTCTCCGGTCTGAAAAACGTTGCTTCCGTTGTCCCGTTTACCAACATCTTTGGTCTGAAAGGCTACAAGGCCAGTTACGTCAATTATGCCAACACTGCTCCTAATGTGGACGTGTTTTTTGAAGTGCCGGGAAGAAATGACCTGATGATCCATATGGCCAACGGCATTCTCGATGCCGCCATCTTCGACCGTATCGTCGACAGTTTGAAATGGACCGCCGCAACCCCTACACCCTAAATTGGAAAGATTCTGTTAGAATATTTCTACCCTACTTGATTTTATGAAGACTGCCTTTATCTTCGTTTTATTTACCGGACTTGTCATCCGTTTGATTTTAGTCGGCAATCCCGGATTTGAGGCTGATATTTCCTTCTGGAAATCATGGAGTCTGGCCGCCATTGACCACGGCATCGTCTGGACAGCCTTTAATACCAACATCAATTATCCGCCCGGTTTTATCTATGTCCTCTACCTAATGGGTAAACTTTATTCGCTTCTGGGGGATCCCCACGACTACTGGACTTTCTGGCGCGTAAATAATTTTTCTTTCCTTCTGGCCTCCAAATCAATTGCGATAACTGCCGATTGTGTTATCGCCGCCATGCTTTACTGGTTTCTCAAACAAAAGGATAAACTTGTCAGCCTGGGCGTTGACCAACATCTTTTGACCCGGAATTTGCCGCTTATCATAGCCACGGTTTTTTTCCTCAATCCCGTTGTTATTATCGATTCCGCAGTTTGGGGTCAGGTCGAATCGCTGGGGCTGCTTTTTACCCTGACGGCGATGCTGCTTCTTTTTTATAAGCGTCCTCTTTTGGCCACACTGATTTTTGCCATCGGCCCGCAGGTCAAACTGCAGAACATCATCTTTATCCCGATTTTTTTTATCTTTGTTTTCCGCTACTACAACCTGAAAACCGTTATTAAATCTCTGGCAATATTCCTGACCGTCTTTCTTTTAATCATCCTACCGTTTGTCATCCAGGGAAAAACAGACCAAGTCCTGAACCTTTTGACCGTCAACAGCGATTATTTCCCCTGGATGTCCCTGAATGCCCATAATCTCTGGTGGATTGTCTCAAAAGGGGCAGGTATGACCACAACCGATAAAGTCACGGTCTTGGGAATTATGAATGCCAAAAAAGTCGGGCTGTATCTTTTTTCCGCCGGTTACCTGATCGCCTGTCTTTTGACATTTCTGCGTCCGACTGCCCGCAATTTCATCATGTCTTTGACTTTTGCCATTTTCTCTTTTTTCCTCCTGTCCACCCAAAGCCATGAAAGATACAGTTACCCTGTTGCGGTGCTTTTGCTTTTTCTCTATCCCTTCCTGGAAAAAAAATTCAAAAAGTATTTCTGGATACTTTATTCCCTTTTTTGCCTCAACATATTCTTCAATATTCATGCGGGACTGGTCATCAACTATCCCCAAAACGGCCTCGGCTTTCTGACTGCCGTCACCAATCAAACCACGACCATATTAAATTCATACCTGTCGCTGATTCTATACCTGATGATGCTGCCACTTGTTATCAGCCAATTGAGCTACCTGTATATTCTGGCTGCGGCAGCTGCCTTTCTTCTTTTGATTATCGCCAGCCACCTGTCATACATTGCCGGAGGAAAAATGTCCCTGACTTCCTTTAAACCCATCATGATCCAGCAGGATTACGGCTCCCTCCAGGTCAACCGTTCGGTTAATTCTTTTGAAGGCTGGAAAAAATGGAGCAGGCTCTCAAGCAGTTATTTCTATTACCGCAAAGGGTTCGGCACCCATGCCAATTCCAATCTGGTTTTTGATCTCAACCGCAAATTCAGCAAATTATCGACAGATTACGGCATCGATACTGAAGCGCCTACCCAGGCTACAGCCGTATTTCAAATTTACGGGGATGGAAAATTATTGTTCGAAAGTAACAAAATGGGCCGTTTTGACTTTCCGCAGCATATTGAAGTTTCAATCAGCGGCATCAGGTATATAGGCTTGAAAGTGACAGACGCCGGTGACGGCATCAACGGCGACCATGCCGACTGGTTTAATCCTGTTTTATATAAATAACATGAAAAAAATCTTAAGTTTTGCAATTGTAGCCCTGGCCGTCATTCTAAACCTCTACCTTTATTTCCCGGAAACGCAAATCCTCGGGGATCCCAACGATAATATATTCCAGTATTCACTTGTAAACAGGACCAATTGGGTCTGGGAAAACTACGGCTGTCCGATAAGCCTTGCCTGTTTGCCCAATCTGGTCGACCACAACGTCACCTACTGGGCGGAGGGGTATGCCCTGCCATTTTATTATTCCCATCTGCCTCAAATCGTCATCGTCGCCTCCCATAAACTGCTTATTTATCCTTTGACTTCGCTTATAGGTCAGGCTGTTAGCCTTTTTGAATATTACAATTGGACTAAATATTTGCTGCTGGCCCTCTTTCCCCTGCCGGTTTTTCTCGCTTTAAGAATTGCTGGTTTTACTCCGATTGTTTCTGCAGTTGTGGCAATACTTGCCTCCCACTATTCAACCGACGGCCTCTACGGCATCGATCCGCCCAGTTTTCTCTGGCGAGGTTATGGGCTGACTTCCCAGCTTTACGCCATGACTTTCATGCCCCTGGCATTGGCCTACAGTTTTAAATCGTTTAAAACTGCGGGTCTTGTCAATAAAAATACCCTTTTGGCCGTGCTTTTCCTGGTTTTGACAACTGCCGGTCATCTGGGCATGGGCATCATTTCTCTTATCTTTATTTCCCCTTTCATCTTTTTAGATTTAAACAAACGGCAGCTTTTGGCCAGGCTGAAAAAATTGATGTTCATCTTTTTTGCCTTAATATTTATTCTGTCCTACTGGATAATCCCCATTCTCCTTTACAACAATTACCATATAATTTCCTTCTGGGATCCGCTTTGGAAATTTGATTCATACGGCTGGTATGAAACCGCCAAACAATTCCTGGCCGGACAAACTTTTGACTGGCAGAGGGCTCCTGTAATCACTTATCTGACCCTTTTCGGCTTTTTTTTAATCCTTCTCGATACTAATATGTTTGTCTTTGCCCTGGCTTTTTCAGTTATGATGCTTTTATATTTCGGCCGTACAACCTGGGGGGGACTTATCGACCTGGTACCGGGCTTAAGCGATTTCCACTTGCACCGCTTTATCGTCGGTGTCCATATCGGCTCCCTGTTTTTGATTGCCGGGACCGTTAACGGTTTTTTACACCTTTTTAATCAAATTGCGGACGGGCTTAAAAAAAGATATCCCCGTCTGGAACCCGAGTTTCCGCAAGTCCGCTTCCTGCCGCAGGTTTTATTTCTAACCGTTTCAGCCGTTATTTTTTATTTAACAGCCGGACAAACCTTTAAATATAACTCCCTGAACAGCCGCTGGATCGGTGAGGCCAATTCCGCTTACCGCTATGACGAAAAGAATTTCCAAAACATGTTGTCATATCTCAAAAACCTGCCGGCAACCAGGATTTATGCCGGCCGTCCCGGCAATTGGGGACATGATTTCCGTCTCGGTTCCAGTCAGATTTATATGCTTCTGAGTGTATTCGGCATGGACATTACCCAATTCCTGCCGGAGACATGGTCGATGATGAGCGAGAACGACCAGAACTTTGACGAAAGGGTGGCGGCTGATTATGGCCTTCTGAATTCCCGATATATTGTGGCGCCCGAAAACAAAAACTTCCCGCCTGAAGCAAAACTGACAAAGGAATTCGGACCTTTCAAAGTTTTTGAAGTGCCAACCGGAGGCTGGTTTGAAGTGGTTACTTCCCCCATGTTTGTGGAGACCGGCAAAACAGATTTCATCAATATCGTCCATCTCTGGCACCGCGGCTATCCCCGCACCTGGAAAATGCATCCCCTTATCAGTGTTGATAAAAATCCTTATATTCCGGAAGGAATGGAGCGCCGAATTAAAATGGTCAATGAGGTGACCTACGAGGAAAACGGGGCTGAAAAAAATATTTTCTCCGACTTTCCCTTCGTTTTTCCCGAATCAACTCCCTCAGGACGCCTCATCTCCGAAAAAGTCGACAAACAGACTTATTCCGCCGACGTCGAAGTGCCGGCCGGCTGCCGAAGCTGTTTTATCATGTTCAAATCAAGCTACCATCCTAACTGGCGGACATATCTGGACGGAGCGGAAACCGAGAAATTCGCCGTCTTCCCCTACTATGTGGCCGTCAAAGCTCCGCCCGGCCGCCACCGCATCGAAGTTGTCCACCGGCCTATGCCTTTAAAGGTTTTTTTGCTTATTCTGGAAATCACGGCTGCTTTATCTCTTGTTATCTATAAACTAAAACCCCGCCGGTAAAAGCGGGGTTTAATTTTTTAATATCCGATTCTATTTAAACTTGTGCGTCTCGTTGTTTTGAAAAACATTCCCGACAAAGCACGCCTGTTCCCTTTCTGGGAACGAACGGGACTTCGTCTTCCTTGCCGCAATTGGAACAGGTGATTTTGGTCATCTGTCTGTTGGCCATTTTCTCTGACTTTTTTTTGGTCCTGCAGTCAGGACAACGGGCCGGCGGGTTTTCGAAGCCTTTTTGCTTATAAAACTCCTGTTCTCCGGCTGTCCACACAAACTGGTTGCCGCAATCACGGCAGACTAGTGTTTGATCTTGAAGAGCTGCATCTGACATCCTGGAATTCACCTCCTTTTAATAAAGGGTCTCTTGTTTCCAGGATTCCTAGTATTAAATTACCGAGGTTACCGTGGATTACTAAGACCTACTAAGCCGGAAGTATATCGTACGCTGTCAATAAACGCAACTTGCCCTATAAAATCTATAATTCCGACGCCAATATAAATCCTTGTTTTTAATGAGAATTCTAGTGGTTAACTTAATATTCTAATTCAAATGTTCAGGAATATATAAATTAGTTTTTGACTTAATAACTATTGTAATATATCGTACAACATGTTGTTGACCGTTGAATTTTACCATATGCTTATTTCTGTTTGTGTTCCCTGACAAATTTAATCATTCCCATAATCAGTTCATCTTGCCGCTCTAATTCACCGATTCTCTCATGAAAATTTTTGGGGTTTTTCAATAAATCAAGAATGGAAGGTCGATTCAGACCCGGATTATGTTTTTTAATATAACTGTCCAATAACCTTTCATCTAATACCCTTACTGATTCCTCTATTATCCGTTTAAAATCGGGAATATTGTCAGTATATTCAGGTTGACCCAATAATCCTTGTGCGTCTCTTCCTGCCCTATAAAACATTAAAGTCACCATATCTAATAAGTCAGGCTTCCCTGCTATTTGTCCTTCTTGATCTACAGGCATCTCAGCCAAAAAATGTTCACCGATGTTGAATACAGCTTCTGTTAAAAGAAATTTATTGTTTGTCGGTTGCGGGGCTTCCGGATTCATATATTAAATGTAATTTAATGAGACTGAATAATTTTATCAAATCTTATCAAGGCTTTTCAATGAAAGAAAGACTTCTTCAATGTGCTTTTCAGTTGCATTCACAGCATTGAATAATCCGTATACTGATTTTCCCCGGCGCTTGGATTTTTTTAGATCAAGCGAAGCCACGACTTCTATCCCGTTCAGGGAAAGATGATAGAGGAAAATTTTGTGGAGAAGAATCCTGTCATGCGGCAGGGCGCCGATTTTTTGGGCCGTGGCAACGAGCATATCATAAGTCTGGACCGCTGCCTCCGGCACAATAATCCTCCTCTTTAAATTTGCCGCGTTGGCGGAAAGCCTCAGATGCATGGCATGGAAATAAACACACAAATCAGTGCAGTTCCCCACAATGATAAAGGTATCAATCTCCGGATGCTTTTCCAGCCAGCCGTCAAATCCGGTGTTGTATTGCGGGCTGATGGAATTTTTTTCAAAAATGGTAAATTGGCCTGAAAAAGGCAGGCTTTTCAGTTCATCGACCGTCTCCGACTCTCTGCTCCCCCGAAGGCAATGCGGAGGGTATGAGGAAAATTCCGGCGTCTCAGGATGATGGGTGTCCTGGAAAAGCAGGAAGTGTTTAATCCCGCTTTTATGGCATTTCCGAAACACCGCCGTAACTTCCGGGATAATGGCGGCAATATGGGGACTGGCCAAAGGCCCGACCGAACAAAAACCTTTGACCATGTCAACCGAGACCAATGCAGTTTTGCCGGGATCTATTTTTAAATCCCGGAAAGATGACGGTTTTAACTTTCTAAACCAGGCTTCCAGCCAGTCTGAAAAATCACTTCTCATAAATTATTCCAGTTTCCTGCCTTTGGTTTCCGGCCCCAGATAGCCGACGGCCACTCCTCCCACTGTCATGACGGCAGCCACCATCACCAGTGAGATGCCTACCCCGCCGGTTTTGTCCAAAAGGTAACCGAAAACCAGCGGTCCGAATATTGCCGTCAGTTTGCCCATGCCTTCGGCGGCAAAACCGAATGCCGTGCCCCGCAATAGGGTCGGGAAAAGCTCCACCGTATAAGGATAGATGGCTCCCCAGGCTCCCAGATTAAAGAAACTGACCAGAAACAAAGCGGTCAAAAATGAGACATAGGAATTGGTCGTGGCAAAAACCAGGCCGGACAATCCTCCCAGGATTAAAAAGGCTGTCAGGGTTTTTTTTCTCCCCCACGCTTCAACCAGCCACATGGCCGCCAGATATCCCGGAAACTGGGCCAAAACAGAAAGCAATAGCAAAGTATAGATATTGCCTATCCGGAAATTCTGGATCACCGGCAAAACCTGCGGCAGCCAGATAAAGAGACCGTAATAGCTGAAATTAAGAACAACCCAGGAAATCAAAGTGACTATGGTGGCCTTCAAAAGCTTCCCCCGGAAAAGGTCTTTTATCGGAGCGCTTTTGAATACCTCTTCTTTTTTGATCATGGCTGCCGTGATTTTTTGCCCGGTAGCCAGAGTCAGCACTTTGGCTGCTTCCGCCAGTTTGCCGATCCTGGCAAGGTAAAACGGTGTCTCCGGAATAAGGAAACGGATGATAAAGGTTAAAAAAGCCGGGAAGGCGGCGGTCAGGAACAGTCCGCGCCAGTCTCCGTTCATCCTTTCCAAAAAGAAATACGACAAACCCAGAGCAAGAAGATTGCCGATCGGCCAGAAAAAATCCAGAAAGACCATATACCGGCCGCGGTTTTGCGGCGGCAGGTATTCGGCCAGGACCGACGGGTCAATCACCAGCATCGCTCCCAAGCCTATTCCGGCCAGGACGCGGAAGACAAAAAGAGTTTCCGGGCCTGTGGCAAAAGCGGTGGCTGCCGTAAAGATGCTGTACCAGAGGACGCTGCCCATAAAAACACTGCGCCGTCCGAACCTGTCCGACCACCTGCCTAAAATCATGGAGCCTATAAATGAACCGATCAAAGAGGCGGAACCGATAAGTCCCAACCAGAGACCGGACAGCTTCCAGATCGAGGCAAACAAAGGCAGGGTGAAAGCTATCAGCAAAATCTCCATGGAAACGAATGTCCAGGCCAGGCCTGTCACCAGGACAACTTTTTTATGGAAGCCGGTCATCCCTCCCCGGGCTAAAATATCTTCAACAGAGGCAGGTATTATCTTTTTTTGAGCCATATTTTCTTTCTTCAGCCAAAGGCTGATCCCGACTTTATCGGAAAATTTTTCTAATATCCTTATACTCACGGCCGATTTTAGCTTTTTTTTGGCCTTCGACTTCGACAATATCAGCTGTAAAATCATTTTCCCCGTGGATAAGGGCTGAGCCTACGCCGTATCCGTCCACCGGAACTTTTTCTGCAGTAAATTTGGCAATCTTCTCCGGATAAAAACCTCCGGAAACGATGATTTTAACCTTGGCAAAACCGGCCTTATCCAAAGCTTCCCGTACTGCCCTAACCAAAGATGGATTTACGCCGAAATTATCCTTTTTCTGCTCCAATGACTTATCGGCGATATCGGCAGGTGTATCCAGCCTGACCGCCCAAAGTTTATCACCCAGCCTGCCCGAAACAGCCAGACTGTCAGTGACGCAATCATTATTAAAATCAACCAGGGCGATTAATTTTTCCCCCGGATAATATTTGTTAAAAAGTTCGGCTGATTTAACCGTTGAACCCCCCAAAACTGCAATCAGAGCATGGGGAATGGTGCCGGCAGGTTCGCCGCCCGCCCATTTCGTCATGGCATCGGTACAAATAGCCGAAGCTCCGCCAATTTTGGCAGCCGCGCCATCACCTTCCTGATTGAGAAAGTGATCAAAGCGGTCGGCAAAGAATATGACCGGTTTACCCCCGGCAGCCTCAACTGCCCGGCGGGTATTGGTGGCAACCAGTGTCCTTCTGGCTAAAATCCCCAGGTAAATTGACTCCAGATGGGCAAAATAGACATAAGGGCCCATCAAATGCATGACGGTTTCCCAGGCTGAAATATCATCTCCATCGTTCAAGGTGGAAACCTTAAGCTCCGGGCTTTTATCGATCCAACTGCTGCCTTTAAAAAACCCGGTTGCCGACTCCATCAGTTCCCTGACTTCCTCTACCCCGCTTAGAATACTGCCCTTCTTTTTCTGAAAAATCTGCATCGTCACCCTTTTTAAATTATTTACTTTCAGGAGAATTTCCTTGGTGCGGTTAAAATAGACCGCCGTATAATAGCCCTGTCTTATTTTTGTTATTGTTTCTGAATCAAAATATTTCATATAGTGTATCCTTTACACTAAGTATCCATCCAATATACACCATACAGGATGATTACTTCAAGTGGAAAAGATAAGAACACGATTAGAAGACCTTGATCATCATGGGGTTGCGGTGGCGGAAGGAATACATTTTGGCCGGCCTGGCTTTCAAACCGGTTTTTTGCCTGCCGCTTGAGCGGAGCAGTCCCAGGGAAAGGATTTTGCGGCGGAAATTCCTTTTATCCAGGTCCTTGCCCAGGATCGCTTCATAGATTTTCTGCAGTTCCGAGAGGGTAAATTCCCGAGGCAGGAGACTGTAAACGACATTGGTGTATTCGATTTTCCATCTCAGCCGCTGCACCGCATAACTGATGGCTGAAAATTCCGAAACGCTTTTTGAAAGATGTTCATTGGCAATAAAGGATTCCCTATGGCTTTCCCTGATATCATGGTCAGATAAAAGGTAGAAATAAATAATATCAACCCTTGTATCGTGCTCGACCGGATGGGAAAAGGTGTAAAGCTGCTCAAGATATCCCTCATCTATCTTCTCTCCGGTAACCTCCTGGACAATTTTGATGGCGATTGAGTTTAAGGAAGAAGTCGTGGAAATCTGTGCCTGCGGCAGCCTGCCTGCCGGCAGATAAAGCTGCAGTTTCTGATTTATGACCGAAAAAATGACAACTTTGACACGGATTGAGCCTGCCATATTTTACCCAATTATACACTCTTGGGAGTTAATTTTTGACTTAAAAAGAGTATAATAATTAAAAGAACGCATGTTGAAAAAGATTTTCCTCAAATCCGGCATCATCAAAGAACTGCTGCAGTACCTTTGGAAAGAGCGGCTGTGGTGGATGATTCCCATGATAACCGTGCTGATTCTGCTGGGTGTCCTGATGGTTTTTGCCCAAAGCTCTCCGGCCGCTCCCTTTATCTATACTCTTTTTTGAAATGGGTTTCCTGCGCACTCTCTGGTCTGCCTGGAAAAAACTGGCCCACCGTCTCGGTGTTTTCCAATCCAAAGTCATCCTGACTGTTTTCTATTTTCTGATCCTCTCCCCTTTCGGCCTTCTTTATTCCCTTTTTAAAGACGAATTGAAAATAAAAAAGCAAAGTCAATCATCCTGGCTTCTTAAAAAAAGCCAAACGGAATCAATCGCCGAACTCACTCAACAGGCTTGAAAAACGATGAAAATCTTGGGCATATCCTGCTATTACCATGATGCGGCTGCCGTTCTTTTGGAGGACGGCCGGATTACCGCGGGAGCCGAGGAGGAACGCTTCAGCCGCAAAAAGCATGATTCCGGCTTTCCCGGTAATGCTATCGATTTCTGTTTGGCTGAGACCGGCCTGAATGCCTCTGACCTTGATTACGTTGTTTTTTACGAAAAGCCTTTCCGCAAATTCCACCGTATCCTCATTTCAACTTTATCCACCTTTCCCCGCTCTTATGCCTCATTCCGCGAAGCCATCCGGCTCTGGATGACCCAAAAGCTCTGGATCAAAAGTGAAATAGCTTCATATTTAAAACTGCCCGGGAATAAAATCCTCTTTTCCGAACACCATCTGTCCCACGCCGCCTCTGCTTTTTACCCCTCTCCCTTTGAAAAATCGGCCATTTTGACCGTCGACGGCGTCGGTGAATGGACAACCGCCTCAACCGGCTTTGGCTCCGGCAATAAAATTAAATTACTCAAAGAGATCCATTTTCCGCAATCCTTGGGTCTTCTCTATTCCGCCTTTACTGCTTTTTTGGGATTTGAGGTCAATGAAGGCGAATGGAAAGTCATGGGACTGGCTCCCTACGGCAAACCCAAGTATCAAAAGGAAATACGGAAAACGGTCAAAATGAACGGGGACGGCAGTTTCAGCCTTAATTTCGACTATTTCTCCTTCCACTGGTCCGACCGCTTCTCCTTCTCCCAAAAGCTGGTGGAACTTCTGGGAAAGCCTGTCAATCCGCAGGAAGCGCATCTGATCACTGCCCGCTCCGCCGACATCGCCGCTTCCATCCAGGCTGTCACCGAAGAACTGCTTCTCAATATGGCCAAAAACCTGAAGAAAATCACCAAATCCGACAATCTCTGCCTGGCCGGTGGAGTTGCCCTGAATTCCGTGGCCAACTACCGCCTTTTAAAGGAATCAGGCTTCAAAAACATCTTTGTCCAGCCGGCAGCCGGCGACTCAGGCGGTGCCCTGGGAGCTGCTTTGTATCTTTACCATCATGTTTTAAATAAACCTGCCCGTACAGGCATGAATCATGCCTACTTAGGGCAAGCTTATTCCAATCGCGAAATCGAGCAATTTTTACACATTGCGGGTGGCGGGCTGAAGCGAAGCGGAAGCCATGACTCCCGCGAGGTAAAGGTTATAAAACTATCCAATAATAAGCTTATTGATTATTGCGCCGAACAAATCATGAAAGGCAAAGTCATCGGCTGGTTCCGGGGGCGCTTCGAATGGGGCCCCAGGGCTCTGGGTAACCGTTCTATCCTGGCCGATCCCCGAAATCCGAAAATGAAGGATATCATCAATTCAAAAGTCAAATTCCGGGAAGCTTTCCGCCCCTTTGCCCCATCCGTGCTATCCGACCAAGCTGGAAATGTCTTTGACCTGAGACTCCTGGGAGGTGGCATCGGCCAATGGCCGAATGACTCCTCGCAGGTGGCGAAGCATTTCCCTCTCCGCTTTATGCTCTACGTCGTGCCTGTAAAACCTGACTGGAGAAAGAAAGTGCCGGCTATCACCCATGCCGATAACACTGCCCGGCCGCAACTGGTTTATAAAAACACCAATCCTGACTTCCATAGCCTCATTTCCGCTTTCTATAAGAAAACAGGCGTGCCGCTTCTTCTTAATACTTCCTTTAACCTTAAAGGTGAGCCTATTGTAGCCTCCCCTGCCGACGCTTACTCCACTTTTAAGCGTTCAGGCATAGATATCCTGGTTATGAGTAATTTCGTCTGCGAGAAGGCTAAATAGCCTGAGGCAAGCGGTCAATAATTGCTCTCATATCCTTAACCATTTCCAATTCTTGCATGGCTTCTTCGGCGCCCCCGCTTTCATCATTTTCATCGGCAATTTTAAAAAGAGAGTCTTCCAATTCCGATACTTCGAGATGAAGATGGCTGTATAACGATTCAGAAGAAGTTATGCCGGCCTCAAATGCCAAATTCATTAATCTCTCGCCTGCTTTGACAGCTTTGACAACCCTGGTGTCTATATTAACTTCCTTATTTGTATCTGTTCCGTTCCTGAAAATGACATCTCCGCCGTTGGATAACCTCAATTCCGTACCGTATTTTACGGTAGCAACATTAATAGCTTCAAAAACAGGTTTGAAGGCTTGAATTTCTTCCGCTATTCTCTCGTCCATTAAGTCTTATATTTTGACTGAGGATTGTAAGATACAGGTAAAAAAATGGAAACATCAGGAAGGGTATTTAGTGCCGTTTTTGATACGCTTCTTGGTGGACCCGAGGGGATTTGAACCCCTAATCTCTTCCATGCCATGGAAGCGCGATAGCCGTTACGCCACGGGCCCTTTTTGAATTCGCCCATTATAACATGGCCTATTTTATCCCTCAAATGACTTGACAAAGTATAAAGCATTACTTTATACTATATACTTATGAAAAACAAACTAACCGCTCTCACTGAAAAAAAGAACCAGCTGGACTCCTTCCTGCCGCACCCGGCCGAACTGATAAGCAATCTGGACGAGTGGCTGAAGGTAGAACTTACTTATACTTCCAATGCCATCGAAGGCAATACTCTCTCCCGGCAGGAAACAGCCCTGGTGATCGAAAAAGGCCTGACCGTCGAAGGCAAAACCGTACGGGAACATATGGAGGCCATTAATCACGCCCTTGCCCTTGATCTGGTAAAAACCCTCTCTTCAAAAAAGAGACAGAATATCACCGAAGCCGATATTTTGGATATCCATAAGCTTATCCTGACCAGAATCGACGATAACAATGCAGGAAGATACCGCCGTGTCTCCGTACGGATCGCCGGTTCTACCGTAATTATGTCAAATCCGTTAAAAGTCCCTGATTTAATGAAAGAGTTTATCGACTGGTTGCGCTCGGATAACAGCGACCATCCGGTCACTCTGGCCGCCCGGGCACACTATAAACTGGTTACCATCCACCCCTTTACGGACGGCAATGGCCGGACAGCCCGCCTCCTGATGAACCTGCTTTTGCGGCAATCCGGCTATCCCATGGCCATTATCCGGAAAGAAGACCGTCAGAAGTACATAAGTTTCATCGAAAAAGCCCAGTTGGACGGTAGTATAGATGACTATTTGGAGCTAATTTATGAAGCGGCCGACCGCTCTCTTGATATCTACCTGGAAGCTGCCCAAGGATCTCTCCCCTCCCCGGCAAAGTCAAAACTGGCCGGCAAACTCCTGAAAATCGGCCAGCTGGCCAAACTGACGGCGGAAACCGTGCCCACCCTCCGCTTTTGGACCCGGGAAGGATTACTCGAAGTAAAAGACTACTCGCCAGGAGGCTATCAACTCTATGATCCATCAATGGTTGAAAGAGTGAGGCAAATACGTCAATGGCAGAACGAATCGCGGCTTACCTTAAATGAAATCAAACACAAGTTAAATACGCCTCTGCTGCCTTAATCGCACCTTCAGATTATCCGGACGCTCTGAAACCCCCTTGACAAACTCTTTTTACCATGTTACCATACCCGTCCTTTCTGACTATCCTATAGGAATATATGAGCAAAGTCCGAAAGTGAAAGAACTTTTACATATTTCATATCTAAGAAAGTAATAATTCTTATTTATGTTCTCTTCACTCTAGAAAGGCTCGTAAAGGCTATCTATAGGCCTTTAAACAGCTTGTCCCGCCCAGGCGGGAGCCTTTCTCCTATATAGAGCACATAAATTAGGTTTTGCACTTTCAAAACTGCCTGATAAATAAAAGCTTTTGAGGGAAAGCTTTTGGAAGCTCATTTGAGGGGATGAGCGAATTTATTAACATTTCCACACCACTCTCAGAGTGGTTTTTTTTGGGCAATTTGCGCCCATAATTCTCCCCTACTCGTCATATATCCCTTTATTAAAACTCCCGTTTTCTCCTGGGATGGTGACCCGAAGGGGCTCCTCCCAGGTGAAAACACCCGAAGTCCGGAGAGACGGACCGCCGAAAGCCTTCGGTTCGTCTCCCCTGGCTTCATGCCGGTGAAACCGCAATTGCGCGGCGAACCTGGTTGAATCCCGGGAGTTTTTCCGGAAGGATTCTTATCTTTGGTCTCAATCAAAGATTGCCTTTGAAGCGGATTGAAGAAGGAACCCCGAAGGAAGGCACCTTAACAACCTAAATAGCGAGGAAAATAAAGGAACGTTGTCCGATGTTACATCGGACTTACGTTTCGAGGAAAATTTAGATTAAGAGTAAAAAGCGTTCATTTATCTCCTTAACTATCTCCTGGGATGGTGGCATCGACCAATGGCCGAATGACTCCTCCCAGGTGATGAGAGTAATTCTGGTGGAGGGAATTGTGGCGGCAAGAGGCCGATCCCTCAAAAGAGCCCTGCCCTTTGTGGAACTTATTTTTTCTTTTTGGATTTATCGGATTTTTCTTTTAGGGTCGGATAGACAAGAATGGCGATTGCCAACAACATTATGGCTCCGGCTATATAGAAAGCACTTAATGGATCAATTTGAATATTCATTCCTGTTTTTTCTTTTCTTTGAGAATCATTAAACTGGATTTCAGCGAACCGAAAGCCAGTATAAATCCGAATGTCATTTGCAGTATACCAACGCGTTTTTCCCCGGTCAACATCGGTACCACGATAGTACCAAGGAAAAGCAAGCTCAGATTTCCGGTAATTTCCGAGAGTCGCTCAAGTTGAATATTGGAAAATTTTGGAAATATCAACTGCATGACAAATCAAGTTTACCATAAAAATTCCCCCACTTTCGCGGGGGAAGGTCTATTCCAACAGATATTTTAACATAAGTTTCAGAAAGGGTGGGGTTCTAAAGGTCTTTTGCCTCCACTACTCCCTCCAACCAGAAAGAGTTGAGTTGGATAATCTCTGGTGAAGACAACCATGCGGGTCAATAAATTTGACAGCCTGATTTCTCCTCGGATGGTGACGAAGTAACGACTTCGGCTCCTCCGAGGTGAAGGAATCAGAATTCACCCTCATGCCTGTCTTCATCAGGGGGAAATAAAAAGACACTTACCAGGATAGCCGGGTAAGCAGGATCCGATCACAGGATCTTGAATGGTGCTATCAGCCCGATCGACAACCGGAGGCTTTACCCATGAAATTTTCTCAAGAAAATTTCTCTTTCGGGTAAATCGGCCAAAAGTTGGAGAAACGGCAAACGGAGTGTCAATAATCCGAAATTCAAAGAATTGACGAATCAAATCGTTTTTAGGGGCCTCATTTCCGCAAGGATTTGAGAGCAGGTGGAAGTAATCTTAGGGACCCAAACCCACCTCCCACTCGGAAAGGCTCAGCCGGACCGGGTTTACTTTATCAAACCCGAAAGGGTTTAGTGGGCCGTCTCACAGGTCCTCAGGGCGTCTTGCCCAGTGAGAAAACAAAAACTGCTCTTCAGCAGAATTCAAAGGCTAACGCCCGCGAGCTGAAGATGCGATTAATTCCAACTCTCTATGAATAAGGAAAAGGAAAAATGAACGCGAAAAATATCATTTGGCGAGTTCTGCTAGCCCTGTTTATTCTCTTGGGCAATAGCGCCTTCGTCAAAGCCGCAACACCTGAACCTCCCGTTTCCGACGGTTGGGCAGACGTTCGTATCAAACGAAACGAACCCAACTTTTCCTGGTTTATAACGATCACTGAACCGTCGTACGTCGAATTAGCGGTTGATTCTCGAAGAGATATGAATCCCGATGGCAGCAACAAAGACTGCAACGTTTCCGGAGAATGCCAGAAGGGGGAAGTTTTCGTTATCACCTGGCCTGATGGGACAGAGAGCAGGTCAGAAGATGGACAGTTTCTCCCATTGGTTACCATTCCGGATCTATCATGGAGTGGTATCCTTCAACCAGGAACTTACGAGATCAAAGCAAAATGGGACGGTTATGCATTCAAAGGACCCGGTTCGGTTGACTTACGACTGAGGGAAGATCAAGAAGCTGTCATCTACAGCGTGGACGCTTCCGTCGATTGCCCAGAAGGCAAAGTAGCCGTTAGCACCAACGTGGGCGGCACCTTCGAGTGGCAAATCTCTCAGGACGGCATCATCCTGGAAAGCGGCTCTGAGCACATCACCGCGAGCAGCAGCAAGTCGGTCGCCTGGGCTCTGGACCAGTATGGACCTTACAACGTCAAAGCCTGGGGAGAGTTCACTCCGGACGACGAGCGCCTGGACGCCAAGGATGACACCGATGAAAAGGCCAACTTGACCTGTGGCGTAGATGAAGAGCCTGTTAAAGTTCTTGTGTATGGTCACGAAACCTATTGGGAAGAAGGTCCGGATGGACTGATGTATCCCTTCACAAGGATCTATACGAACAAGCCACTCCACAAATACCAGGGGGACGATGAAGACAACGAGAGTGACGGGCTGGGAACGAGAACAGCTGGAGATTTCGGGCGATCCTGGGATCAGCCTGTAACCTTTAAGCAGTTTTACGTCGTCTGCGTCACCCCCGATCATTGTAGAGTCAGGAAAGCTCTTACCGTTCCTGGAATCTGGAATGATGATGTAATCGCAAGTGGTCGAAACCTTGGTGCTGATGGCGCTGTTTCTATCGGACGGGAAGGTTTCACAGGAAAAGCTAAGTCAGAGAAAGCGAGCACCATCAACTACTGTACTTTGCAAGAGTACAAAGCCAACAACGAAACCTGCCCTTAGAAAGGAGAATAGACAACCTCGCTAAATTCGGTTGAATTGGGAGAGGGAGGACCTCGGTCCTCTCTCTTCTTTACCCTCCATAACCTAAAGGAGATTTCGGAGCGCAAGCTTCGGAACGCAAGCGTTTACGCTTGTTCGAGTTTTCTCGAGTACTTTAGGTTATTTTTTTGGGAAAAATAATCAGATATGTTTTCCGTCGGGGTGAATTGCTTCGAGGTTTTCCAAACGTCTTTCAGTTCTATCATGCCTTCCGAGATGGACTGTCAGTTCTTCATACCCTCTCTTCAATTCTTTAATAACTCCATCCAGTTTGTTAACAGTTTCATTTCGGTATCTTGAAAAATTTTCTTCAAATTTCTCATCAATGACTTCAGATAAATTCTTTGTTAGACGTTGTTCCAATCGTATCTCTAAACGCTTTTCGGTCTTACTCAATTCCTCCCTAAACACTCCCTGAACAATCGTTTTAAAGATATTTCCGTTTGTTTTTTTACTAACAGTTTTCCGCATTTGACTATCAACTTAACATAATAACGGTTTTTGTAAATTGGATCTTTTCATATCAGATAATGATTTCAACCCTCCCCCAAGGGAGATGGCTCATCACGCTAGGAAGCTGATGGACATCTTCTGATGGGATAACCTAAAGGAGATTTCGGAGCGCAAGCTTCGGAACGCAAGCGTTTACGCTTGTTCGAGTTTTCTCGAGTACTTTAGGTTATTTTTTTGGGAAAAATCTTGTTGACTTCTTTCCCGCTTATTTTCGATTCAAGTCAGCTATGATATACTAACCCCATGAAAATTCATCACTATACAGCCATTTTTCAAAAAGAGCCTGAAGAGGGGTATACGGTAATTGTCCCCGCTCTTAAAGGATGCGTAACCTATGGTAAAACAATTGAAGAAGCGGCTGAAGCTGCTCAGGAAGCAATTGAGTCTTATCTTGGCAGTTTGGCGAAAGACGGTGAAAAACCGCCGAAAGACATCAGTTTCGTTTCGATGATAGATGTACCGGCATCCGCAATTAGCAATTATGCCTAAACTCCCCTCTCTTAAACCTCGGGAGATAGTAAGGAAACTTAAAAAACTAGGATTTATCGAACATCATCAGGTCGGAAGTCATCTTACAATGAAACATCCGGTAACTAAACAGAGAGCAGTTATTCCCATGCATTTAAAAGATATTAAGAGAGGTACCTTATCAAGCATAATCAGAGAATCCGGAATAGACCGCGATCAATTTATTGATGCGTGAGTCTATCCCGACTATAGTCGAGGATGGACATCTTCTGATGGGATTAGCCCGCTTACGCGTAAACTACAACCTATTAACTATCCTTTTTTCTTGGCTTGCCTGCGCCAAGGCTACGGCGGGGCGAGGAAAAAATCTTGGGTACAAACACTTAACTTACACATGGGTCTTTTTTCTTGGGAAAAAATGCGGATGAATTTGATTTATTTCTGCAGGTTGATTGTAAGCTTATATCCCATAATTTGAGCTATTTTTTGCAGAAAATCTAAGGAAGGATTTACATTTCCGGATTCAAAACGGGCAATAGCGGATTGTCTGGTGCCGATCTTCTCCGCAATATCCTTTTGCGTCATTTTATTTCTAATCCTTACAGCGATAAGTTCTGATATGACGGCATAGCGGGGCGCAAGTCGGTCATATTCCTTTTTAGTTTTTTTATCTGATAATAATTCTTTTTCAAGATTTTCCCATTTGCTCATAGTGGCTAATTTATAACATAAACGTTATATTGTTGTCAATTGCTTCTTCCGTTCTAATGCAAGATCATGCTCTTTTTGTGGGGTTTTTTGAGTTTTCTTTTTGAATGCATGGAGCAAATAGATAGTTTTAGATCCGGAGAAACAATAAAAAATCCGCAACTCTTCTTTGCCACGGATTCTTAATTCAAATAAACCTGATCCGAGCATTTTAACATGCGGCATGGTCAGAAGATTGCCGTAAGTTCTCAGTAATCCTATGTTATGAATTATTTTTGCCCTAGTGAAAGCTTGTTGTTTTTTAAGAAATTCATCAATCGGTTTTTCTCCTCTATCTGATTCATACGTAATAATCTTCCAATCGATAGAATCCATATCAAAACTATTCTATCACCATGTCTAATTAATTTAACTTTAATCCTATATTTTTTTCCGATGGAAAATGGCTCGATAGATTCACGAGGCTGATGACATCTTCTGATGGTATAAGCCCGCTTACGCAAAAGTAACAACCACTTAACTATCCTTTTTTCTTGGCCTGCCTTCACTGAAAGTTTCGGCGGGGCGGGGGAAAAATCTTGCCCGGAACTGCTTTACTTACATATGGGTCTTTTTTATTGGCCTACCGACAGGCAGGGGGAAAATTAGACAAACAGAACAATCAGTTTGGAACCGAGTTCTTCGGCTATCCTTTTCAGGAGAGACAATGAGGGATTGGCTCTCATCGTCTCAATACGGGAAACTACCGCCTGGGAGGTATTTAATTTTTTCGCCAATTCCCTTTGGGAAATTTTCCTGGCCAGTCTTTTTGCCATCAGTTGCTTTGCCAACTGATACTCAGGCTCTGATTCCACCCAGGCTTTCTTGAACTTGGGATTTTTTAATCTCCTATTAAGATCATCTTCAAAAGTATATAGTTTATTTTTCATGCTTAAATGATATCTTAGATGATGTCATGTGTCAAGACTTTGCATCGCTTCTTCTGATCCACTCTTCAAATCTGGCAACGGCAGTCTGAATATCGTTTTGTGACGTCTTTTGCCTTTTCTTAATAAAGCCGTGCAAAACCAGTACTTCCCTGCTCTTTAGTCCAACATAGATTATCCTTATGTTGTCCTTTCCCAGAATTCTGATTTCATAAAGAACCACTTGTGAACAAATGTTCACTATGATACGATACCTATATCAAATCATTATCAGAACAATATGAATAAAACCATCATCCAGATACCGGTCGATAAAGAACTTCGCGATAAAGCTTCAACTGTTGCGGAAAAATTGGGTTTTTCCTCTCTCCAGGAAACGATCCGGGTTTTTCTTGCCCAACTGGCTCAGGGAAATATATCTTTGACCTTTGGTGAAAAACCTGTTCAACTGTCTCCCCGGGCGATCGGAAGATACAACAAATTGATTGAGGGCATTGAATCAGGTAAGGAAAAAACGTACACTGCAGTTGACAGTAAAGATTTACTGAATCAACTTCATGGAAGTAAAAATCCGCTACACAAAAAGGTTTCTCAAAAACTTCAGAAGAAGAATATCTCCGGATAAAGATCTTTCCGCACAATTCAAAAATCGAATTGAGCTTTTTTGTCAAAATCACAATCATCCCCTATTAAGAAATCACCCGCTTATCGGTTCAAAAAAAAGTTTACGCGCTTTTTCCGTTTCCGGTGATATCCGAATTGTATACAGGATTGAAATAACCGGAGAAATTACCTTATTGGACATTGGAACACACAATCAGATCTATTAATCCTAAAGCATTAAAAATTCCCTGAATAATTTTAGTGTGTCCGCTTATTGATGGCATGGACGTGTTTTATTAGCAGTTGGTATTTAGCAGTTGGCAATAAACTTACTGCAAACCGCTAACTCCCAACTGCTAACCGCTGACTGCTCATTACTCACCGCTAGCCCGGTCTTTTCTTTTGGGGAAAATTGTGATTTAAACGGAGCAATGAACAAACATAAAATGTTAACTGCAAGTGACATTGAATATTTGGAGAATAGGTTTAAAGAGACTTTTCCCACGAAGGACGAATTCTCAAAATTCCGGGACAGTCTATTTAACAAGCTTGATATCATATTGAAAGAAGTCTTTGCCGGACGAGAGGAACAAACGGTCATTTCAGCTTAAGTTTCTGATAATGTAGATAGACTAACTTCATTAGAAGAAATCCATCCCCAAGGAAAACACATTTCCTAACAACCACTTAACTATCATTTCTTTTCAATTTCTACGATAAACTTGGTTGTGGGTACCAAGTTTATAGAACATAACTTCATCCTCCCCTTTCCAGGAAAAGATGATTCTGAGATTTGAAGCAACGGAAAACGAAAAATAGTCTTTTAAGTTTCCGCTCAACCGATGAAGACGAAGTGAGGGGTGATCAGGATTTCGGGAAAAGAATTTGATTTTTTCAATTGCCTGAGATCGTTTTCAAACTCTCTCCCGTAATAGATGGTCATACATCTTCAGCATAATGCTTCAGATCGTCAAGAGGTAGAACTTTAACTTTACCGGACTTGAATTCTTTATCACCTTTCCTAATCGCCTTAATCGTCATTTCTGACGGAGTTCTTGACGGATATGTTTCCCGCCGTCTGATTTCCTCGACCACTAACTGTTTAATATATGAAGCTATGGACAAACCGTAGGCTGCAGCATGTTCTTCGATGATTGTTTTTAATTTATTTGGAATAGTAATCCGAACTTGTGTTGTACTCATATTTACACCAATTTTACCCCAATTTTCTCCTGTCTGTCAATAACTTAAATTGGACTGTAGTTTTTTATCTTCTTATAGGATAAGCTCGCTTACCCGTAAACTACAACCTATTAAATATCCTTTTTTCTTGGGAAAAAATTGGGAATATTCTCAATTACAGGTCTGGCTTTTGACAAAGCCGGCCCTGACGGCTTCTGCTTCCGTGCAGAACCAGGTGTCGTCGGTCGAAAGATCAATCGTCACCTGCGAATAATTCCTGCAGGCAGGGAGGAAATATATTTTCTTGCGGGTATTGCCGTCAATATTGCCTTTTATGCTGCAAGCGGAGGAAGGCGATTTTGACAGACAGACGCCGCTATAGATTCCTAATTTTTTTGCCCTGGCCTCTCCGTATGCCTCCTTCAACTCCTCACGCTGCGGATTTTCATAATAATCCATCCTGCCCAATCCCAACCGAAGCATTTCCCTGTTGACGTAAACATTGCCAACATAAACATTTGAAATGATCCGGCCGTAGGGATCTGAAAACTGGTCTTTTAATACAATCTTTTTGCCCAACACCAGACTGCTCAGTTTTTCCCTGGCTTCATCACTCAGGCACTTGCCCGCTTCCGGAGCATTGACGGCCATCAAACGCACCCGCCTCTCACCACTGCCTGCTTCTACCTTAAAAGTATCGCCGTCGATAACCTCAAGGACTTTATAGGTAGCTTCATTGGGATTTTGCCGGTCATGAAGAAGTTTTATGTTCAATATGACTGAAATAACCGCAATTAAAGCAATAAAGTAGTTGAAAAGCTTCACTCCCTATAAAGTAGGACAAAGGGCAACAGAGGTCAACCTCCCGTCAATTCCTGTGTTACAATAACCCGGGTTATTATCCTTCTATTTTCCGTTTATGCCCAATCCAGAACAATCAAGGATTGCTTCTTACGGCCGAAACCTGACGGAAATCTCTCAATTTATCCGGCAAGCCGGACAATCCGCGCGGGAAAAAGCTGCGGCCATAAAAAATTATTTGAGTGAATCGTTTCCTAAAATCCAATTCGGTTCACTTATTGTCTTATATTTATTGGGCGGGAATTATGAAGGAGAGGCTATAAAGAAAGCGGAGGCCATACCCTATCAACCTCAGACTATGGATCTATCGGAGACCGACCTTACTTCTTTTGATTTCGCCATTGCCGCCATCGCCAAAGAGGCAACCGGCAATACCACCCTTAATCTGCTCGGAATCAAAGACGGAAAAATAGAATTCAGGAAAAACCTGCTGACAAACAGCAGTGAATCCGGCCGGCCGGATGTTTTAAATAAGCTGGCCGTCAATCCGGAAACCGGGAAAATGGCAGTTATCGGACAGGACGATCTGGGTCAAACCGATCTTTGGGCTGTCTCTATCTCAGGTTTGGTTGAAAGGCTGACAAATGATACCCGGATAGAAAAGTTCATCACCCGGTCACGCATCCATCCCGGCAGTTTTTATGTAATCTATTCCAACTCTGACGAGATAGGAATCATCAACAGTCTCGGTGAAAATACCGGCAGTCTGTCCGTTACCGGAGAATCCGTTGACGACTACCTCTCAAATTTCGTCTATTCCGACAGTCTGCAAAGTATATTTTGGCGCGATACAACACTGATGAATGAAGAATACCTGGGAATGGGCACCGAGCCTAAATTCGGCTGCCGGTTTGACTGCATCTTCTTTGTCAATGACAGTTTGATATGGGTCATTCCTGAGTATACTCCCAATCCTGAAGGAGACCCTGATAAAAACAAAAGTTATCCGGTCGCCCCGGGAGAACAAATTACTCCATTCAACGGAGTAAATCAAGAAGAAGCGCAGGGTGTGATTAACAGAAACGGAATACTGTTTCTTCGGAACCGGGACGGCACTGAAAACCAGCTGACTGATGATTTCGAGACTTTTACTGATATCGGCCTTATTGAAAATCCGCTGGAAACCCATACCGTCTTTTTGCCATTACTAAATCAGAACCCTAAAGGAGCTGATCATCCCTGAAATATGATATTATTTATCTGATCCAAAATTATGGAAAACCTGACTAACCAAGATCCCGGCCTTCAAGTCCAGCCGACAAAAATTGAATTTGCCAAAGATTTGATCCTGAGTAATCTTTTTCCGCTGATTCTTTCCCTGCTCTGGCTGGCTTTTCTCATTTCAGTCATTGTTTTTCTGGTTATGAAGTTTACGGGAACTAAAAAAAGGGCGGCAAATTTCGAGGAATGCGCCGGGATTTCCGGAAGCCGTATCATGGAAAGTTATCCGGAAAAGTGCGTCACACCCGACGGCCTAAGTTTTACCCGGGAACTGACGGCTGATGAAAAAAACAGGCTGATACCGCCGTGGGAAGTGAATGTCACAAAAGCGGTTCCGGCCGGAAATTGCCGCGTCAGCGGCTGCAACGGCGAAATCTGCCAGCCGGAAAAAGAGGAACCTCTCAATTCCATCTGTATTTACCGGGAAGAATTTGAGTGTTACAAGAATGCCGAATGTGTGCTGCAGGAAGACGGAAGCTGCGGCTGGACTAAGACTGAAGAACTGACAGCCTGCCTCGGCGGCAACCTCTAGAGTGGACCTGGGGAGAATCGAACTCCCTTCTCCGCAATGCGAATGCGGTGCTCTGCCGATTAAGCTACAGGCCCTGACAATCCCCTATTTTATCACAAGGATATTGCCCGGAAATCACTACAGGAAAGAGAGCGGATTGAGGATGGTGCCGTTTCTTCTGACCTCGAAATGCAGATGGGTTCCCGAAGATCTGCCGGTTGATCCCATCTTGCCGATAACCTGTCCCCGGCCGACAGCCTGTCCCGGGGAAACACCCAGTGACGAAAGATGGGCATAAAGCGTCTGATAGCCGTCAGCGTGATTGATGATGATATGACAGCCGTAACCGTAGCGCAGGCAGCCGGCGAAGGCAACCGTGCCGCCGTCTCCGGCTGCGATAGGCGGGGCCGCGCGGTTGGCGATATCAACTGCCATATGGTAGGAAACCGGATACTGGGTGATCGAGCCCTGGGTCGGCCACATAAACTTGCCGCCTGAGCCTGCGATAAACTGGGGCACCGGAGCTGAGCGGTAAATCGGGGCGGCCTCAGGCTTTACTCCGTCCGGAACAAACAAAGTCTGCCCTACACTCAAAGCAAAAGTGTCCAGATCGGCAAAATCATTGACCGGGAAGTTGACGATTTTCTGGGCGTCCGTTTTATATTTCTTGGCCAGGGAATAAATATTGTCGCCGGCTGCCACCTTGTGCACAATTCCTGTCACGGGCGGAATCCTCAGAGACTGACCAGAAATCAGTTTTTCCGTTTTCAGGGAATTGGCCCATTTGATGGTGTCAACCGAGATGCCGAATTTCTCGGCAATTGAGCCTAAAGTGTCACCGGTATTGACCTCATAATCAATAATTTCAAAGCGGGGTTTGTCGGAAACAACGGTAGTCGTAGTCAGATCGCCCTGCTGGTAGGTAGAAAGAATATCCTGTGAAGATTCCTCCAATTGGGCATCATCGGGGGCGACTGTTGGATAATATTCAGCGATAACCGGACCGCCTATAATGGCTCCGGCAATCAGAAACAAAAATGAGATATTCAGGAAATGTTTGCTGTAACGGCCACGCTTGACCAGGAGCACATCGACCAGGGAATCCTTGATATCTTCGAAATGGGAGAAGGCGACAAGCAGTCTTTTGCGGGTGTATTTGTAGAGGAAATTAAGCCAGTCGGCGACATCCTGACGAAAGGTTCCGGCAATATCAGCAAGTTCTCCTATTTTTTCAGGAATATGCACTGGAAAAACTCTAATATCTTACTCTTTTGAAGTAAAAAAAGAAAGTCCGGGGTGAAGGCGTAAGATAACTTTACCCTTTTTGCAGGTTTTCCAAAAATTCCTTGTTGGAGGCGGATTTATTGAGTCTTTCAACCAATGTGGCCGTCTTTTCCGTCCCCTCACCCAAAAGGGAAAGCATATGCCTCAAAGTGACGACTTTCTTAAGCGTTTCCGGAGGTAACAATAATTCCTCATGCCGGGTACCTGATTTTTCGATATCTATAGCCGGGAAGACCCGTTGTTCCTGCAAAGCCCGGGTCAGGTGAAGCTCCATGTTGCCCGTGCCTTTGAACTCTTCATATATCAGGTCATCCATGCGGGAACCGGTTTCAACCAGAGCCGTACCGATTATCGTCAGGCTGCCGCCTTCTTCACAGCTTCTGGCAGCTCCCAAAAACCTTTTGGCCGGATAAAGGGCTGCCGGATCAAATCCTCCGGACAATGTCCTGCCTGAGGGGTTGACGCTTAAATTGTAAGCCCGGGCCAGCCTCGTGATCGAATCCAAAAGGATAAAAACCTCTATACCCATCTCTACCAGTCTTTTAGCCCTATCCAGGGCGACTTCAGCGACTTTGGTCTGGGCTTCCGGTGCTTCATCGAAATTGGAGGCAATGACTTCGCCTTTGACCGAGCGGCTTATGTCCGTCACTTCTTCCGGTCTTTCCCCGATCAGAACCGCCATCAGATGGACTTTGGGATGGTTTTTGGAAATGCCTGCGGCGATTTCTTTAATTATGGTGGTCTTGCCTGCTTTGGGCGGGGAAACGATCATGCCTCTTTGCCCGAAACCGATCGGTGAAAACAAATCAACGATCCTGGTTGAGAGCGGCAGTTTTTCCGTCTCCAACCTGACCTGCTTGTTGGGATAAATAGGCGTTAAATCGTCAAAATTGGGCCTGGCTGAAGATTTATCGGCAGGCACTTTATTAACCGTTTCCACTTTTAAAAGTCCCAGGTATCTTTCGTTTTCCTTGGGCATTCTGGCCTGGCCGCTGACTTCATCCCCCTCCCGCAACTGGAACTTGCGGATCTGGGATTGGGAAATATAAATATCCTTGTCGGACGGTACAAATTTCGGCCTTAAAAAGCCATGGCCTTCCATCATGATATCCAGGTAACCCGAAACATTCTGTGTCGGCGTATTTGAATAACGGTCAGTACCGTTCAGATTGCTCATAGCCCCTCCGTGTGGAGCGGCAACTATTCCGGGAACGAAAGAATTAACCGGTTTCGTGTTTACAGGAAGGGCGATATAAGGTTTGCTTTCCGGAGCGGATCTAACCTCGGGAACGGCCTTGGCCGGAACCTGAGCGGTTTCTCCTTTTATTTCGGGTAAACCTATAAGATCCTCTACGGAAACAGCTGATTTCGTTGATTTCGACTTCAATGCCATAAAAAATCAGGGATTCAATTCATCAGAAAAATGTTCAGGGGAACAACTTTTGGTCTTTTCTTGACTGTATTTAATCAAATATTGAGCAATTTGTCAATAAGTACAAACTTTACTGACGGTTTAATAACGGATGGTAAAGAAAACCCCTCGGGAAAGAAGTTACGGCTTGAGATTTTTCCCCGAAAGCCATTAATGGGCGGGTAGATCGCGTCCCACGGGAGCGCGGATACTTTTACCCTGTGATCCCGATTAAATCGGGACTTCCCTAAACTTACGAGGTTGTAGAGGAAAAAACTCTCAAGTCTTTTCTTCTATCCCCGAAGGGCCACATGTTAGTTTGTCAGAAAATTATTTTTTTGTCAATCCTAAGCGGCTATGCATTGTCTCAATCTGTTTTTATTGACTTTTAACTTGCTTTCAGAGAAAATCGGTTAAAAGGGCACGTAAACAATGAAAGACAAGACATTTTTGGCTTTAAGCAGTCTTTTTTTTCTGCTCTTTTTTGTCCTTGTCGGCTCCGTAGCTTTAAACCAGCCGATTAACAGTATTTTGAAAGCCAAAAACATAGTTCCCTCCCCGCTTAAATCTTTCGGAGTTGTTTTTCCCCAGGTAGCCAAAATATCCAATATAACAACCGGCGAAACTGGCATGAAAGTCAAAATCTCAGTCTATATCCGGGGCGTCGACGGCAGTATCCTGCCGAGAAGGACCGTACAATTGTCGTCTGAAAGACCGCTGTCTATCGAACCGGCTGACACAGTTGAAACCAATGAGATCGGACAGGCGGAATTTTTGGTCAGTTCCTCGCAAGTTGGACGGGTTAAAGTCACTGCCATAGAAATGGCCACCAATACTGAAATTATCAATATCCCCACAATCGAATTTATCCGATGAAAATTGCCATCGCCGGAGCAGGCTTTACCGGCCTGTCAGCTGCCCTTGTTTTGGCGCGCCAAAAACACCAAGTGACCGTCTTTGAAAAAGAAGCGACATTGGGAGGACTGGCCGCCGGCTTCAAGGAAAAGAACTGGCAATGGACAGTCGAAAGGCATTACCACCACTGGTTTACCAATGACTCCTTTGCGATTAATCTGATCAATGACGTGGGTCTTGGCGACAAATTAATTTTCCCGCCGTCGGTCACTTCCATATATTATAAAGGTGAGAGCCTGCCTTTTAACTCTCCCTCAGATGTGCTGCGGTTTTCTCCGCTAGCTCCAATTGACCGTCTGCGCGTCGGCGCCGTGCTTTTATACCTTAAACTCCTGCCTCCTGATATGGCCATCCGTCTGGAAAGCGAAACTGCCGCCGCCTGGCTTTCCAGGTATTTCGGCCAAAAAGCTTACAGTATACTCTGGCAACCGCTTCTTTTGGGGAAATTCGGCCTATACGCGGACCGGGTAAATATGGCCTGGTTCTGGGCCAGGATAAAGAAAAGAACCCCCAGGCTGGGATATCTGTTGGGAGGCTATCACCTCCTGATGGATAAAATATCAAAAGAGATTGTCAGTCTAGGCGGCAGTATTAAATTTAATTCTCCATATTCGAAAGACAAGGACAAATCATTTGATAAAATTATTTTTACCGCGCCGTCGTTTGTTTTTGCCAAAACTTACCCGGAACTTCCGGAAGTTTATAGGCAGCGGATTACCTCCATCCCCCACCTGTTTGCCCTAAATTTACTGCTTGAGACCGAAGACAAATTCCTGGCCGATACTTACTGGCTGAATATCAATGACCGGAAATTCCCTTTCATTGCCGTCGTTGCGCATACGAACCTTGTCGACAAAAAATATTACGGCGGGAAAACCCTGACCTGGATAGGTAACTACCTGCCGCAAAACCACAGATATTTAAGAATGTCCAAAGAGGAATTGTACCGGGAATACCTGCCGTTCCTTGCTAAAATAAACCCTTCATTTAAATACCGGCCGAAATCCGACCGGCTGCAACTGTTTACCGGACCTTTCGCCCAGCCGGTTTTTTTCCGGAATTACTCGTCCTTTAAACCGGATCTTGCCACACCGCTACCTAATGTCATCCTGGCCAACATGGATATGGTATACCCGTGGGACAGGGGTACCAATTACGCCATTGAATTGGGTTTTAAAGCGGCAGCGGCAGTAATAGGCTTACCTCCAATTGAACTTCAGCATATACTTATCTAAAATACCGTTATATGAAGAAATTCATGGATATTCCCATTGTCCGGGCTTTAAGACCAAACCAGTGGATTAAAAATCTCATCCTGTATTCCGCCATAATCTTTACCGGAGAACTTTTCAGCCCTTATTATTTTTGGATTACCACTTTGGGTTTTCTGGTTTTCTCAACTCTTTCAAGCTCATCTTATCTTTTCAACGACATTATCGACTTGAAATTGGACAAACTGCATCCGGTCAAAAAAAACAGGCCGCTTGCCTCCGGTAAACTGCAGCTGAATAAAGCTGTTGAAACCGCTTTTTTACTGGCTTTTTTCGCCCTGATAGCGGCAATTCTGATTTCGGTTTCCTTCTTTTTGGTTGCTTTGCTCTTTATCCTCCTGCATATTTTTTACTCACTTCTCTTTAAAAAACATGCGGTACTGGATATTCTCGGTATCGCCTTTTCTTTCATTTTAAGAGCTTACGGCGGTGAGGTGCTGACGGGCTACCACCTGCCATTCTGGCTGTTTTTAACAATTCTTTTCGTAGCCCTGTTTGTGGCCGCCACCAAAAGACATGCCGAACTTTTGAGAAGAGGCGCCAACAGCCGTCCGGCACTTTTTCAGTACCGGGACCGGCTTTTGGACAGTTATACTTCCATGTTCGGTTCTGCCTCGATTATTGCCTACTCCTTATTTACTTTTCTCGAAGAACCGCCGAAATTCAGCTCGCCTACCCGCCAGTTCCTGGTAACCGTATTTCCCCAGGCTATTGAACGCAAATGGATGGTTATCACAATTCCATTTATCATTTACGGTTTAATGCGCTATGCCCAGTTAGCATATGAAGGCAGGGAGGCGGAACAACCGGAAAAAATAGTCACGACGGATATTCCACTGATCGTGTCAATTGCCGGTTGGGGGATTCTGGTCATAACTATTCTCTATATCCTCTGAAATTTGCATCCGAAACTGATGAAGAAAAAAATTGACATAACGCTGGTATTAATTCTGAGCATTGCTTTCCTCCTACGTTTCTACAAGCTCAACCATGATGCCCCCTATTTCTTCAATCCGGATGAAAGAAACATGGCTTCCGCCGTCACCAGGTTTGTTGTTCCTACCGATATAAACCGGCTATTTCCCTGTTTATACTCGGAATTCTTAGGAAGGGGTATAAAAACCACACAAGCCGACTGTTCGCTCAATCCCCATTTTTTTGCCTACGGACAGTTCCCGCTTTATCTGGCTTTTACCAGTGATATTCTTATAAAAACACCCCTTTCGCTCCTTCAGGGAACACCTATGATGACACTGTCGACGGATTTCGCTGCTGCCGTCTTCTGGCTAAGATTCTGGAGCGCTGCCGCCTCTCTGGGTACCGTTTTTCTGGTTTACCGGCTGGCTATTGTCCTTTCCCTTCCGGCCGCAACCTCGGCAATCCTGGCTGCCTTTTTACCCGGACTTATCCAATCAGCACATTTCGGTACAACAGAATCCCTGCTGACGTTTTTCTTTACGGCCTCGCTTTTTCTGTCAATTAAATTATTCAACACTTTGACTTCTCCGGCCAGACATTTCATAACGCTCAACAAAAACGCTTCTCTTCTGGGTTTAGTGACCGGAATTGCAGCCGGTTCAAAACTGACCGGGATTTTTTTACTGCTGCCTCCATACTTCGCTCTTTTAACATACTCTTTACAGCCGTTGCGGAAATTCAGATCAGGTAAATGGAGAACTCTCAAAATTCAAAAACTCGTCAAAAATATCCCGCCGGCAGCTGCCTTGGCAGCATTTATCACGACCACTACTGTCTTATTTTTTATTCTGTCATCTCCTTATAATCTGATCGAATCCAGGGATTTCCATTCGGCTGTTTTCGGTTATGAAAAGGATGTGGCCATGGGCCGTTATGAAGCTTTTTATACCCGGCAATTTATTGACAGCCAGCCGTTTATTTTCCAGATAAATAAGGTTTTTCCCTACAGTCTTGGCTGGCCTGTTTTTCTGCTCGGGACCGGCGGAATTTTATTGGCTTTTTTCAAAAGAAAAAACTTCGGTTTTGCAGTCTTGCTTTTCAGTTTTTTTATTTACGTTATCCCCAACTCGCTTCTTTTTGTCAAATGGACCCGTTTCATGACGCCCGTCCTGCCTTTCTTTGCGCTTCTTTCAGCACTCTCCCTTGACCGCATCAAAAAGTATCTGCCGAAACTTTATATCCTGTTGCTCGTTCTTTCCTTCCTGCCGGGCATTGCTTTCATGTCTATCTATCGACGGAAGGATACGCGTGTTGCGGCATCGGAGTGGATCTACGGAAATATTCCGGCCGGCTCATATGTTTTATCTGAAACAGCCAACGTCATCGATATTCCCCTGGGCATGCCTCAAACAATGCCTGCCAATTACCAGTCGACGGTCATCTCTTTTGATTTTTACCATCTGGAGGAAAGGCCGGAACTTCTAAGTCAGCTCACAGCACATTTATCCCGGGCTGATTATATCTTCATTCCCTCCAGAAGAATCTATAAAAATTTTCTCCCCCACCCGGAAAAATTTCCCCTAGCCTCCCGTTATTATGAACTGCTTTTTTCCGGACAATTGGGCTTTAGCCTTGTCTCCAAATTTGCCTCTTTCCCAACGCTTGGTCCGGCACCGCTCAGCCTTCAATTTCCCGATGAAGAAGCGGAAGAAACCTTTACCGTCTTTGACCATCCTGTCATCAGAATCTACCGTAAAACCCGAGCCCTTACCAGAAACGACTACCGCCGGCTTTTAAGAAACTGATAAACTGAAAATATATATGCCTCTTTATAAAAAACTTTTATTTGCCGGTGTATTCCTTTTAGCCTTTGGCTTTCGTTTTTACGGGGTCAATTGGGACCAGGACCAGCATCTCCACCCTGACGAACGGTTTCTGACCATGGTAACCGGGGCTATCGATTGGCCGGACAATTTATATGAATATTTTGATACCTCCCACTCGCCCCTGAATCCCCATAACCGTGGCCACGACTTCTTTGTTTACGGCACTTTTCCTGTTTTCCTGACCAAGTACGCGGCGGAAATTCTGGGCCAAGCTGACTACAACGGCATCGCCATAACCGGCAGGCAATTGTCAGCTCTTTTTGACCTGGGAACAGTTGTTTTAATCTTTGCCATTGCCAGGCAGTTTGTTCTTCCGGACAAGAAAAATACCGATGATTTTCTGCTGCCCTGCCTGGCTATGCTTTTTTATGCTCTGGCTGTACTACCGATCCAGCTGGCTCATTTTTTTGCCGTGGAGACATACCTGACTTTTTTCCTGACTTTTTCCCTTTATCTGACACTGAAATTAATCAGAAATCCCGAGCAGAAAAGACCGGCTGTTTTTTTCCTCGGACTCTTTTTCGGCCTCTCTGTCGCCTCGAAAATATCCGCCGTCATTTTCCTGCCGGTTATCCTGTTTGCCCTTGTGTTTCCCTATTTAAAAACCAAAAAACTCATTGCATCAATTGGTAGTCTGCTGCTTTTTATCCTTGCCTTTTACTTTTCCGTGAGAATTTTCCAACCTTATCTTTTTACGGACGCAGCCTGGACATCCTTTAAAATCAATCCGAAAATCCTGGAAAACTGGAAACAGCTGTCCCGGCTAATGAAACCGGATTCCGGTTTTCCGCCTTCAATTCAATGGTTTAACAGAACACCGCTTTTATACCCGCTGCAAAATCTGATCCTCTGGGGCCTTGGCCTGCCGCTGGGGCTTTTGTCTCTTATGGCCGTATTTTATTTTCCCTTAAAAACGGCTTACGAATTATTAAATAATAAAAAACGCAGCCTTAATCTGCCGATATTTATTCTGCTTGTCTGGACACTTCTTCTATTCATTTATCAGGGAATCCAGCCGTCTATGAGCATCAGATACCTGCATCCGATATATCCGCCACTATTACTTTTAACTGCCATTTTTGTAGCGGACTTATCCGGGAAAATAATAACAACAACTTTAGCTCTGATTTTTATCCTGGTTGCCGTCTGGCCGGTAAGTTTTATCTCAATTTATAGCCGCAGCCATTCCCGGGTGCTTGCTTCCGATTGGATTTATGAGAATTTGCCGGCCGGTTCGCGTCTGGCTGTCGAACATTGGGACGACGGCCTGCCCCTAACCCTTGATGAAAACAGGCTCAACCAGAATTACAGTTATCTTTCCCTGCCGCTTTATGATCCGGACACTCCGGAAAAATGGCAGAATGTGGCCGGAATTTTACGGCAAAGCGATTATATTGTCCTGACCAGCAACCGCCTCTGGGCCAGTCTGACCAGAGTCCCCGACCGCTTCCCGGTAACCGCCAACTATTACCGTAAATTGTTCTCAGGTGAATTGGGATTTAAAAAAATCGCTGAAATTACCTCGTATCCCACTCTTCCCCTGCCTGGTTTCTGTCTTTACCTGGTGCCGCCTCAAGAACAATATCTGAATTTGGAAAATAAAAATAAGGGTAATCTGAATTTGGGTAACTGCGACAGTTACCAGGGAATTGATTACAGCGGCCTGGTTATCAGGGACGATATCTCTGATGAGACCTTTACGGTTTACGACCATCCCAAAATCCTGATTTTCCAAAAAGTACAAAACCTCGATTACTTCAAGCAAGTCTATCAGTAAATATCTTCAAGGAAATACAGATTGGCAATAAATAACCCGTCCGGTGAATATACGGCTTCAGATTTTGAGGCCGGGCAGGAGTTAAATTTTTGCCTGAACTCCTCATCCCGCCTGGCTACAACCACTGCCGGAAACTTTCTGATATCCCGGCAATTTTCGGTAAGTTTTAAATAATCAGCCAGTCTGGGTTTTCTTAGGCTGTAATAAATGCCTTTGGGCTCCGGCTGTCCGTAATCCCCCCAACAACACTCGGCAAAATTCAGGCGGTAAGCGGCCGGAACTTTACCGTCCAGATAGTCAGCGATAATTTGCGATGGCGCCAAGTTGTTTTCCGGTAAGCCCCTTTTGTAATCACGGAAATAATTGCTCAAATTGGAAAAAGCAATCCAAAAGATAGCTCCAGTTGCCAGACCCAGGGAAAACCCCGTACTTTTTCTTTTGACAGCCGTAAAAACGGCATATAAACCGCTGGCTGAAATCAAATAAACAAACGGAGTCAAAGCAATCGTCCTGGCGCTGTTGGGTATTTCCGCATCGGGTAGAACCGGAGAAAGAGAAGGTAAGGATAAAGCCGGCAAAATAGCCAGAATCAGCCAAAAGGCTGATCTGCGCCTTCGGAAAAGATAGACCAGTCCCACCAGAAACAGTAATCCGCTGACTCCGTCCAACATAGGTCGGCCCGTGATGTTGACTCTAAATGTCCCGTCGCCCCTGTAATGCAACATGAGCATGGTTTTTCCCAGATTAGCCATTGTTTTATAAATCAAATTGCCTGCCTCCATTTGGAATAACGGCAGGACTTTCCTTCCGACATAGCCTTCAGCTGAAAAATTTTGATCCCCGCCTCCGGTTTGTTTTATTACTATCATGACAAAAGGTATAAATGCCGTAAAAAGCAACAATGCCAAAAGTTTAAGCTGACGCCACTGCCGATTTGCCTTATTTTTAATGAAACCATAAAACACCACACAGAAATAAAAAACAGGCAGGATAAAAGTTTGCGGATAGGTATACCAACCAAGGGAGGAAATAAAACCTCCCAATAATAAATCCCGGACATTCAATTTTTTCAGAAACCTTAAATAAAACCAAAAAGTGAGGGAAACGATCATGGGAATAACAATCTGGGAATTCCCCAGCCGGCTCCAAACCAGATACCATAAAGAGAAAGTCATCATAAGTATCGTCAGTAAAGCAATCTTCCTGCCGGCTAATTCTCCAGCCATTAAATATACAGATCCCAAGCCAATGAGACTGACGACTATCGAGGCCAGCTTATAAGTTTCGTAACCTCTGTGTTGGAATAGCACAGTCAAGGGAAAAATCAGATAATGGTAGAAAGGCCCGGGACTTTGCAGAAAATAGAACGGCCAGTCCAAATTTTTTATTTCCATGACATATTCATGCACATTGGAAATATCACCGTACCATTCGCCGGGCAGAATCCTGATTTGGTACAGCCTGATAAACAATCCCAACAAAAAAACTGCCGGGATAAGTAACAGTAAACACTTTTTCATCTAAAATAAATTCTTCTCTTTTCGGGCTAAAAAAACAACGCTTTCACCCCATTTAACAGGTATGAAGGGTACGCCTGATAAAGTTTGCAAAATGGCCGGAAGGCTGAAGATAATTTTTTGCAGAATGACCGGTATAAAAGGCAAGTAAGGACTGTCCCACAAACCGTCACCAAAAAGGCTTTTGATTTTGAAACCGTTTTTATCCAGAAGCAGTCGCCATTGTTGCGGACTGAACAAAGAAATATGTGTTTTATCTTTGTAGCCTATCCATTTCGTACCTTTTATTCTATGCCCCCAGGAATCAGAATTAGGCACAATCATTAAAAAGTTGCCTCCTTTAACCAGGACAATGCTGATTTGTCTCAGAACTTCATCGGGATCGTCGAGATGTTCCAGAACATGAGCGGCAATAATTGTCCGGAATTTTTCCGGCAGTATCATAGTTTTTTCTGCCGCGAGAACCGTCAAATTGGTTTTATGGAGTCTTTGTTTGGCTGTTTTGATTGCAGGAGCTGAAATATCGGTGCCGTAAGTTTGATAATCATCCTCCAGAAAATGCAGCAGGTCTCCATACCCACAACCTATTTCTAAAATCTTGCTACCGGCCGGAGTCATTTTTTTTACCTGACGGGCATAGAAGCGCCTGGCCCAGTAAAATTTCCCCAGGTATTTTCTAAATCCTGATCTCAAAACCCCGGCATAAGGTCCCTGACTGAAATAATCACTATCAAATTTATGCTTGACTGTCATTTTTCGGAAGATAACAGCCGTCGGTAGAAGTGGACTGTTTTTTCGACAGCAAATATTTCGTTAATTAAAGCTTTTGGTTTTATGAATTTGGATTTATGCCTCACAGTTTCCGCTATAGCTGAGGCCAGCCTGGCCGCATTTTTTGGCGGCACGACAACGCCCATACCGGTTATGATTACCGGTTGCCTTACTCCGGGCAGATCCGAAACAACCACCGGCACACCCATCATCATCGCCTCTACCTGAACCATGCCGAAACTTTCGGTGGAATTGACTGAAGGCAAGACCAGGATATCAATCAGCGAATAGAAACTGCCCATCTTATTCTCCCGTATTTCGCCCAGAAAAATTACACTGTCCTTATATTTTTCCGCTAAACCCGTTATTTTCTTTTTATAGCTTTCCTCTCCGACCGGCGAAAGGGATCCGGCAATTACTATTTTGAAATCAATTTTTCCCAATTCCCGACGGATTAACGGAATTGCTTCCAATAAATACTCGATCCCCTTTTCCGCAGCCAGACGGGCTGCTACCCCGATTATTTTTGAATTGGATGTACCGATTTTTTTTATGATAATATTTTGTACTCTTTTATTTACTTCCGGACTATTAATCAAGGGATAAACTGTTTTGACTTTCTTGATAAAACTGTTTAGATACCGGGAATTGACGGCAAAATCATCAGTGTAAGTCACAATCGATTCCGACAGCCATAATGTCAGAAAATTTGCTGAATTTAAGACCGCCTGAATAATCTTATTGATAAAATTATCCGGCAAAATTACCTCACAGTGATAAATTGAAATTACTTTTTTTCTGAATAATTTTCCGAAAATGGCAGCCACTAATCCTTCCAGTTCAGGCAAGTTAATAACCACTACATCGCAATCTTTGACCAATAACCAGCACTTTGCGACAAAATCAGGTGAGAGGAATCCTTTGGAGATGCTCACTAAAGGAATAGCACGGACTATATTGACGTTCTTTAGTGATTCAGAAACCGGCAATTCTTTTTTATGCCGGAAAGTCAAAACTGTGGTCGGATATTCCCCGGAGAAGGCTTCCGCCAGTCTTTTAACATAGAGGGTCAGACCGGATAAATAAGGGCTATAAAAAGTAATGGTGAAAAGAAGTCTCATACAGCCTTTTTTCCCATGATTGCCTCTAAAGCTTTTTCCAAATAAGGATATTTCCTGTCATACGGCCGGAAACGGTCGACTATATTGTATATCCAGTAAATCTGCGCTTTGCTCCTGCCGTCCAGATAATCGACGATGTCCCAATTGTCCTCAATAAAAATGTCTACACCCAGTTTTTTAATGACCGTCTCCTTAAAAAGATGAGGCTGTTTGTCCTGTTCATTGAAATTTATGCTGCGGAAAATCTTTCTCAAGCCGAATCTGTCAAGCCAGGCATACAGATGATTGTCCAAAAAACTGTACCTGCCGCTTATCAGATGGACTTCAATCAAATCCTGATCCACTAATTCCCTTAATAGCCCGCTACCTCTGGCAGGCAGGATTGAAGAATCATGCATGATAATCCAAATCATCTTTTCAAATTGATTTTTTGGATAAAAAAAGGAGAGTTTTTTGACTCCCAAAAAGCGGTTTTTGAAAAAAGCCCAGGGCGCCCTGACAAGTCTGAATGGGTTGTAGGCTACAACTCCGTCAAAATCCAAACCGAGGCGGATTTTCCCTGTCATGCTGGCCATTATATCACTCCTTCTACTGGCGCTTAAAAGTGTTTATAATATTTTTCATTATATGTCTGACCTGTCTGCAATTCTTGTCTGGTGGCTGACTTTTTTGATCGTCGGTACCATCTTTCTGCCGCTTACCCTGACACTTTTTAAAAGGTTTGCCGACCGCGGCTATATTTTTTCCAAAGTCCTGGGCATACTCTTCACCTCTTATATCATCTGGCTTTTCGGCAGTCTGCATCTTTTGCCTTTCATCAAAATTTCCCTGTTTTTGATATTGCTTCTGATGGCTATCGTCAACCTGATTATCTACGGCAGAAATAAAGAATCCTCGGGCTATTGGCCCTGGAAATGGATGATAATCGAAGAGATTTTCTTTCTGGCAGCAATTGTTTTCTGGTCATTTGTGCGGGGCAACGAACCGTCAATCCGGGGTTTGGAAAAATTCATGGATTACGGCTTTGTCAATTCCATCCTGAAATCAGCCTACTTCCCTCCCCTTGATATATGGCTGACCAAATCACCTGAATACTCAGGCGGCTACTTTATCAACTATTACTACTTCGGCCATTACATCACGGCTTTCCTGACCAAGCTCTCGGGCATCGATTCTGCCGTCACCTACAACCTGATGATGAATACCCTGTTTGCCTTTACCTTTACCCTCTCCTTTTGCCTGGGACTTAATCTCTATTATCTTTTTCTGGCCGCAAAACCCCTGGTAAATAAAGGTAGGAAGTTTATGAGCCGGGGGCAAAATATCAAGCTTTTTATAGCCGGAATACTGGCGGCTTTCATCGTTTCCATGGGGGGCAACCTGCACACCATTTATGTTTTTACCTCCGGCTACCCCAATGAATCACCTAAACCATTCTGGCAAATTCCCTTAGGCTTTTATCCGGAAAGATACTGGTATCCTAATGCCACCAGATTCATCCCCAATACCATCCATGAATTCCCCATCTATTCGTTCGTGGTAGCTGACCTTCACGGGCATGTTTCCGACATTCCTTTTGTCCTTCTCACTTTGGCGCTCCTTCTCCATTTGGTAACAGCTCCCATCGGCAAAAATAAAGAAGGTGAAAATGGCTCCCGGCCTTTTTCCCTGACCAGACTTGCTGAAGATATCAGGCAGCATACCTATATACCTTTGCCATACCTGATACTCCTGGGACTTTTAATCGCCGTCATGTATATGACCAACGCCTGGGACGGCTTGATTTATCTTGTTTTGACGGGCTTGGTCTTCCTTTATTTGAATTTTAAAAATGGGGAAAACCGCTCTGTTTTTTCCATATTCTATAAAACGGGATCTGCTTCACTCTTTTTGCTGTTTTTTTTCCTCCTGGCCAACTTCCCTTTTATGATCAGCTTCAAACCGTTCGCATCCGGTATCGGCGTTCTCTGTGCTCCAAAATTTCTTTTGGAAAAAAAGCTGGGACCGTTTCTTTTTGAAACCGGCAAGTGCCAGAAATCGGCTTTATGGATGATGTCTCTTTTGTGGGGCTTTTTCTACTACTCTGTTGCGGGTTATCTGGTTTTTGTAATCAGCAATAAATATAAGCTGTTTCTGAACGAAACCAGCAAATTAAAATCCGGCATTAGGAGTCTGAAACAAAGATTTCTTTTCACTTTTAAAAACCGTTTTTCGCAGTTTTTTCCTTTTCTGAGACTTTTGTCTCCTATCGATGCTTTCGTCCTGATGATGATCCTTATCTCGACCCTTTTACTGATTTTTCCGGAGTTTTTCTATATCAAAGATATCTACCCGGCGCATTATAGGGCCAATACCATGTTTAAACTGGGCTACCAGGCTTTTATGATGCTGGGAATATCCTCTGCCTTTATAATTTTCCGCATCAGGGAATACGCTGCCAAATACATCCTCGGGTTTACCTACACCCTCTACAACACCCTTTTTATCTTCTTCTTTACCCTGATCGCCATTTACCCGTACTTCGCCATTAACTCCTACTACGGACAACTTAAACAATATAAAGGGCAAAACGGGCTTGTCTGGATGCTGGAACAGTTTCCTGATGACTACCGGGCGATTGAGTGGCTGAGGCAAAACGCCGGCTGCAGTGCCAATCCGGTGGTCGGCTGTCAGAGCCAGCCGGTAATCGCCGAAGCGGTCGGTGAATCCTATACCGATTATTCCCGTGTCTCTTCCTATACCGGACTGCCGACAGTGGTCGGCTGGCCTGTGCATGAATGGCTGTGGCGGGGTTCCTATGATGAGGCCGGCAAACGCATCCCGGAAGTCGAAACCCTCTATCAGACGGTTAATACTGAAGAAGCAGGAACAATCATCACCAAATACAATATCGATTACGTTTTTGTCGGTTCTTTGGAAAGGGAGAAATATCCACAGCTCTCGGAAGATAAATTCAGCCAAATCGGCCGGGTTGTCTTCGAAAGCGGCGCAACCAGAGTCTACAAAATCGACCGTTCAGCCATCTGAACAACCCCAAAAAAATCCCCTCCAGCGGGGGGATAAGACGCCTGCCCAACATCTTATCCACCCCCCGGAAGGGACTTTAGCCAAAAGAAAAACTCTGGCGGCAAGTTAATAACCAGAGTTCTTAAATTTCTTTTGGGCAATAAAAAGAGACATCATTCTATTTTTTTTGGAATAGACTGTACTAGCGGGCTAGTCTATCATTGTAAAAAAGCTTTGTCAAGTCCTGAAGGCCTTTGCATAGTATCAGAGTTTCGTTTACATCCTCAGAGAAACATAGATATAAAAATGCGCTTGTAAACTAAGTTCACCCAGAAAGTGGGTCTATCAATGATTCTTTTACCGAAACAAGTACTGATGCAACGGATTTTAAGTGTCCCACTGCTTCTTGAGATTCAAGTACAGGTATAAATGCTCTCTTTATTTCCGGAGTAACACGCATCACATCGGGCATATATGAGGGTAAGACATCTGGATCTACGAAATAAATTCCTCTCGCAGATATCGTTTGACCGGAAGCAAAATGTTCAGAAGCAAAAGCTGCTTGGATAAAATCTCGTCCTTCACCTTCTTTATTATAGTCACATCCGGGAGTCACTTCATTGAAACCATAAAATGATCTATATCCCACCTCAGCAAGTACTTTAGACCGTACACTCACTGCTTCTGGCGTTTTTGTTTGACCGAGAATTACCGAGGGATGGTAATAATCAACCATTGTCCGGAGTAATTGACTAGCAATTCCCTGGTTTTGATACGATGGATGAACAACTATTCCCTGAATATAAATAGCCAGTAGGTTTGGATCAGATTTTTCTGGTCGTCTTGCCAGTAATTCCTTCCAAAATGGATCTGCAAGAGTATTTGGCCGAGTATTTACACTTAATGAAGCAACATCAATATTATGAATTTTTGCCAAATACACAATCTCTACAAAATGATACTCGACCTTTCCACGCCAATTGATAAAATCCTCATTTAAAATACAAGTGTCAAACTTATATCCCTCTGTAATAAGTGCAACTAAATTCGGGTTTGTAATATCTACATCTTGACCATAATACGCTTCTATTAGCCGCTCATCTTGAGTCATAGATTATATAAGCAATTTTTCTAATTCTCTTTTCCTGACATCACCGCAGGCCGCAATATAAATTTTGTCGATTGTAAAATATCGTTTTGCAACAGTCAAAATATCTTTTTTTGTAATATGTTTATAAATATCTATTTGATCAGGAATATGAAGAATTTTATTCAGAGTATAAAATTCCTGTAAACCATACCAATGGATATAATCTGATCCGGTCTCTATATTGGTAAGAATGCGACCAACAAGATTTCCTTTCGCAGTCTCAATCTCTTCATCCTGTATTTCTCCTTGGGCGATTCGTTGAAATTCCTCGATAATGATATGAATTACTTTGATAATATTTTTTTTATTCGCCGCGGTTTTAAATAAAAGATATCCGGTATCAAAAAGATTATCATGAGAAGACGACCATGTATAAATGAGTCCTCCCTGATTGCGTAATTTATCCGGGAGACTTGCACCAAAATCTCTTGAGAGCATATTGCGTAATATCTCAAGTGCATGACGATCAGAAGAATAGATGCTTACGGTAGGAATAGCTACAATGAGCGAAATAGAATCTGATTCATAAAACTTTACGGATACCCGGTGATCTATTTTTCTCTTAATAGTTGATTCTATCGGTCTTTTCAATTCGAATGAATACTTTTTTAAATACTTATTGATTGTTTGTTCTGCTTCGTATAATTTGACGTTACCTGTAATAAGATAGACAACATTTTCTGGTTGAAAATGTGAGCGGGTAAATTGATAAACATCCTCTCTTGTAAATTTCCCCACATCTGTTGTCATTCCAGAATACGGTCGAGAAAGTGATGTACTTTTAAAAAAAAGAGGTAGAAAAACATAACTCCAAACAGCTTTTTCGGGATCAGAGATGTTTCGTAATATCTCCTCCTTTACCGTACCCTTTTCTTTTTCAACTTCTTCACGAAGGATAAGGGAATGAAAAAGAGTATCCAATAATATTTCTATTCCTAAATGAAATTGGTCACGGGGAAAACGGATAAAATGATTTTGATAATCAATCCAGGTAAAAGCCATATGAAATCCGCCATACCGTTCAATCTCGTATGCCAGTCTAGAATGTGATGGATACTTTTTTGTTCCGGTAAAAAGCATATGTTCAGTAAAGTGTGCTAATCCAGGTTTATTTATCGGGTCGTAACGATATCCCGCCTTTATATATGCGGAAATAGTTACACTCGTTGAGTGTGGTATTTGTATGACAGCTAATGATGATCCATTATTTAGTTTTGTTCTGTTATATTTCATACTTTTCCAACGGCAACAGCATATAATGTAACTTCTTTTGTATTTTGTATATCCAATAACTTATCTACCTCTGAATCAATATAACCACCAAGCGGACAGGATCCTAGTTTTCGTTTTTCAGCCAAAAGACAAATATTTTGACCTAAGTGCCCAGCCTCTAATAATGAGAATCTATATCCTCTATCATAATATTTAATTCTATTACGATCCAAAACAGAAGTAATAATAAAAAGAACTGATGAATGAAGTGTCCAATCTTGCCTGCCAAATGTTTTCGAGACCCATAACGATAGATTTTCTTCGAGCAGTATTTCAAGATCATTATCCCGAATATTGTAATGATACAGACCTTTTTTTAATCCATCGACGTTTAAAATAATTGGATACACTTCTAGTGGATATCTGCCACCGGCCGATGGATATGGTCTTCTTGAATTATCATAATTTCCATCGGTGTGAATAAGACCACAAGAAAAATAGAGAAGATGCGATAATTCTTTAAATGAAATCGGTTTATTCGTAAACTTACGGATAGAACGCCGATTGCGTAATAACTTATCTATTTCATCTGAATCGGATAAATCGCAATGCTTCTTTTCAAATCGAGGATAGGTTTTGAAATATATTTTCTTCCATGAATCGGGCCAATCATTCGGGTTGTCATTAGTCTTTAGTGTTCTATTATTCGTTTTTTTATGAAAGATATCCGAGATAGAAAGTCTACCCTCTATTTGACTGAGTAATTGAGAAAAATGAGAAGAAATTTTCATAAAACTGGATGTGGTATACGATTTAATTCTGATTCAGTTTTTGGTTTTTTAAATATACCAAGCTTCACTGGTACATGATATAGTCTAGAAATTCCATTGTAAGGATATTTTTCATCAAAATATAATGGGAATAACTCAGGAATGAAAACTTTCAGTACCGTAAATCCTGCATTCTTTATTTCTTTTTGTGTAACATCAACGTAGTATATATCTAAATTAGCCCTTTTAAATAATTGCTTTATTTTCTCAAAATATTCGTTATCATTTATATTCATCTCCTCCAATTTTTTCACGTTCTTCGATTTAAATAGAAAATTTAGATATGCTATCGTATCTGGTTTGAACCAAAAATAAGCTCGCTGATCGATCGTCTTTATCGTTTTTGGCATTTTGAAAGAAGTGCTCCCATAAATAAATTTATCTCGAATCCACGTACGTACCATTAGTGATTCTTCTATTGCACCAACGAGTGTATTTAATGCGTTAAAACCAGCTTTTAATCCGATAGAGACTGCAGGCCCATTTCCCGTTTTATCAAGCAAGATTGAAACATAAACCGGGATTTGTAAATCGGTGGTCATATCAAAAACTGTTAATGCCAATTTATAACGGTCTAGCAGGGGTAAAATTCTTTTCAGACTTTTATTCGGGATTGAGCGGATATCAACTAATGGCGCGGGTATCCTATTTAAATAATAAATCATGAAAGAATCCCGCTCAACGATTTCACAGATTCCTGTATAAAGTGCTTTTTTGAATGAGGTGTGTGAAGCAGCACCGGTTGAAATAGGAAATCTTATGCATGGTTCATTCGGCAAAGGAGTGTAATATGTGAAAACTAACTGAGCGGGAATTAATACCCTTTTCTTTTCTATCAAAGAATATCCTTCGATCCATTTAAATTTCGTATTTTCATTAAATACGAATCGCTTAAATGATTTACTTAACAACTGATGTTTTGAAAAGGAAGGGATTTTGAGTGGATCTAAGTATGGCGCTTTGAGCATACTTATATTCGAAGTAATAAGGTTTTTTTCTTCTACGAAATTTAGACAGTAACGTTCAGTTGCTTCGCCTAATACTTTTATCAAAGCTCTTCTTTGATTAAAAGAAGTGCCAGATGATGAATTAGAATTGTTATTATTTCCTGTCTCATAATATGCAACATAGGTATAAATCTTCGGCTCGTCATTATAATTCGCCATCCGAGATATTTTATGAATAACTTTAGGATGTGATAAGGCAAACCTAGTGAGAATATTTAGTGACTCATTTAATTTTAAATTCTTTTCCATATACATTACTGAATATAATACGAGTTACGTAATTATAAATCTCGTAACTCGTATTACTTAAGTACGTGATCTCAATATTCAAGGTCGATCATTAGGTCGATCACATACTGTACATTTATCACATGGCTGACATGTAGGAGGACCCGGTGGTTGTATGCACGGTCCTGGTTTACATCCACTAAGTCTAGGTCCCCTCAAACTAGAAAAGACTACAAACTCTTTTGCATCACCCATTGCGGTTTGTGGAGCTCTATTTGCAAAAGCTTCAACATTTACCATCTTTATCACCCCCTTTCACTCATGGTAAAAAAAACCTGCTTATAAAAGCAGGTGTTTCTGTGTTTGCATCCCTTTCAATTTAGGAAAAATATACTGTCAAAAAAATTATCGAAGAAATGAGCGCGATAATTAGACTTCTCTATACACATATGTGATTGTTATCGACAGAAGAATTAATGTCTACCCTATCAGTAATCAAGTATTTTGTCAAATTTTAACAGTCCTGAAGGCCTTTCTCTTCCCTACCACAGGTGATATAGCTACTGGACAGGTGTTGGTCAAACCTGCTCATGTATTTGACCGACTCCATAAAAAAAGAGCATTACTAATCGTAGTCGTAGCCCGCTAGCGTTAGTGATGCTCTTTATTTTTGGTTAACTTTTTTCGTAGTCGTAGCCCGCTTATTTTTATTTTTTGTCGTAGCCCGCTTTGACCTATATGGTCATGACTGGGATGCTTAGTCCTTTGTCTTTTAATATACGGAATTGCTTTTTGGCTGACTCCTGAAACTTCTCCCATTCAATATCTCTCGGTTTAGCAGTCCTTCTCTTGCCTGCAAATAATCTCTCAAATATTTTTCTCATTTTCGTTTTCTAAATCAACGTTAGCATGGGTAAAAGTACTTGTCAAGACCCTATAGTAATAGATGATCCCAAATATCCTAAACCTATAATATTTTAATAGAGTTATAGAGCTTTATACCGGTCCGGAATATTTGTTTAATTTTATGTGGATAAAATGTGGATTATAAAAAGCCGCCAAAAATAGGCTGTTTTAAAAGCGGCCGTTATTTTGGTCAAATGCTTAAAAACAGATATCTTGTAGAATATGACGTAAGTTATGAAGCGTGGTTTCTTTCTCTTTTTATCTACTCTTCTCTTTTGTCTGTCGGCAGGCCAGGTTATTTACGGGATTTCCCGCTACATCCGCTCTCCCCTGGTTGATTTTGAAGTATATTACCGGGCGGGCAATTTTTTCCTTGCAGGCAAAAATCCCTACACGCCGCTCTTTGAACCTATGCCCTTGAATTATCCGCCTTCTTCCCTGCCCTTCTTCAGCCTCTGGAGCCTTCTGCCCTATCAGAATGCCCAGCTTTTCTTTACTGTTGCCTCATTTGTCTTCTTCCTGGCTTCCTGTTTCCTTCTTCTATACCGGCTAAAGGTCAATAAAGCGCTGATTTTGCTGATTTTAGCCTTATTCAGCCAGGCTTTTCCTTTGAAATTCACCCTGGTTCTGGGTCAAGTCAACCTGGTCCTTCTGGGCTTTATCATTTTTGCTTTTCTATTTAATTGGGACGGTAAAAAGATTTTTGCCGGTTTTCTATGGGGACTGGCCTCGGGGATCAAACTGACTCCCCTGTCTCTCGCTGTATATTTCATCATAAAGAAAGACTGGCAGACGCTTGTAAGCGGCATAACCACCTTTGTATTACTGAATTTAGCCACGATTCTGCATATCCCGGACAGCTTGTCTTACTTTACGATCCGTCTGCCGCAACTACTCACCCTGTCCCAGCCTCCGGATTCTTACTACAACCAATCCCTGAAAATCTTTTTCCAAAGGCTGGCTTTGCCTTCACCCGGCTTTTTAGCCGCCCTGGCCGTCATCCTGCTGCTTCTTTTCACGGTTCAAAAATATCACCGCAACCAAACTGCCTCTGGCAAAAGTAACCATAGACTGATAAACGACCTGAATTTCTACTCTTCAGTCTTAATTCTCTCCGTCATAGGACAAAGCGTCGCCTGGCAGCACCACTTCGTCCTCACCTTCCCCGGATTCATTTCCGCAGCAGTCCTGATCCACAAAAAAAGAAGCTTGACCGGCTTCCTCATTCTCATTCTATCAGCAATCCTCATTGGCTACCGCTTCCCGGAACTAACTTACTCCTCTATTATTGATATGATTATGCAATCATATACTCTGATCGGGAGTATTATTCTCTTTCTTTTGCTACTGAAAATTTACTAAATCTAAGCAAAATCCAGAATTTTATTTAAATAAACATTCATTACCCCAACAGTTGTTTCTGAAAAATGGTGTATCTCGGTATTCGGTTCATCGGTTTCTGATAGCGTAAGTATTCTATCATTAACCGGATCCTTTTGGAACGGTAAATTCGGATTAGTAAGGGCATCATACCATTTCCTGATATGCTTACGGTAATCAGCACCATAGAGATTTGTTACGTCAATAAAGCGGTAATCATCTATCTCGGGTTTACCATATTTTTCTGGATTAAGCTGAGGAAGACTTTTTATTCCCATCTTTATAAGAACAGGGTGAGAATATATATAGCGCTTTTTTCGAGAGTCACGGAATTTCAGAAAATATTGATTTAAGCTGGGATTTTCCGTCATTGGGTACACTTTCACCGAATTAGAATCAAATTCTCCATTTGGAAATAATGTCGAAACTCCAGTTTCTTCATAAAATTCACTACCCGCTCTGAAAACTACTGTCTCTCCAGTTATCGGAGTTCCTGATTCATATTCCATTGCTCCCCCGGGAAACTCCCACCGCCCCCTTTTCTTTTTCCTTCTGACTACCAAAAGCAAAACTCTTGGAGATTCTCCTTCCGTTTCAAGCCGATATTCAGGAACGGCAACTGCTCTATGAATTTCTTCCCATTTATCTGCCGCGTCTACTTCTTTTAAAAAACTGCTTTTCGAAAGTCCTGCTTTTGGCTGATCCTCTTTTTTAGACATAATTTACTCCGGATGATTTATATGATCTTCTTTATAATTTTGTGCAAACCTAAGGAGCTCTTTTTCTGATTTAAAATCAGGACTGACCACTTCTACCGTTTCGGGCTCATCATGGTTTAATCTGTGACAAATCCGAAAAATCCGATGGCTCAAACCAGTTTCCCATGGTTCAAGACACTGTACCCAATGTTCGGGATCTAAAATAACAATTACTTTTCTGGTTAAAACGTGCCAGTTTGGCATCTTGTCTTCGAAAAAAACGGTTTTGTAATTTAAATAATCCGCTCCATAAGGATATTCTTTATCATGCTCCACCATGCGGATAAAAGCTTCAGCCGTTGTAATCTGAATATCAAATATATCTCCTCGTGATGCTGAATCTGCACTTTCCGGCTTATCGTCATGAAGGGTAAGATGAATGGCGGCATACAAGCGTTTATTAGGTTCCATTAATGTATCCCGGACCGGGTTATGTTTACTTTTGGATCTTTTGAAATTCTCAGGACCTACGAGATCAAAACGAGTCATGAGCGTATGCGCAATTTGGTAAGCTTGTTGAGTATTTTTAGCCACTATTCTCAAACCTAAATTGTCATATACTTCATCCGGATCCAAATTGTATTTTTCCATCTTTAAAAATATACTAAAGACACTTTTTGCCCGGCAATCAATTAATGTGTCAGTAATACCTTTTTCTGTAAGAAATCCTTCAATTTTTCTTGATATAGCCACTGCTCTACTCCACCTGAAATCAACCGGTTCCAGCTGAGATGCGATAGCCTTAAAAGAAAAAGGGGCTCTATTTAAAAATCCTTCATCCTGCCTTTGCTGTATCTGCCGCGCCAGCTGATAATAGCCGTTTTCTATTCTGAACTGATCGGGGATTCCATTCTTAATCTCCTGTAACATTACTTTTTCATGAAGACGACTCTGCAAAAGAGAAGTACTCAAATCGATGGTACTACTCAGTTCATTGAATCTGTACATTTTGTGGGTTGAATAGAAAAAATCAGCCAGCTGATTTGTTATTATTGGCAATCGATTCCGACAAGATTCTAAGGCCATAAGCGGGAATTATACTATAGGTTAGTATAAATTTAAAGTTTTTAAGGCTGATTACTTGAGAATTTCTGAGGCTATAAGGCTTATATGTGAGTGGGTTTTCGGGGATATGATGTGGCTGTAGCCCAGCTTCTTGGCTTCCTTTATCCGTCTCTCCAGCCCGACAACATTTCTGACTTCGCCTAACAATCCTACCTCACCGATTGCCGCTGTTTTTTTGGCAAGTGCTTTGTTTTTAAAGGAAGAAACTATCGCCAGACAGATCCCGAGATCAGCGGCCGGCTCGAAAACTTTGAGACCCGAGGCGGCATTGACAAAGATATCGAAATTCCCGAGCGGCAACCTGATATGTTTTTGCAAAATAGCCACCAGCATCTGCAGCCGGTTACTGTTGATTCCGGTACCCACTCTCCTGGCTATGGGCAGTTGGCTCGAAACCGTCAAAGCCTGAATTTCAACCAGCATAGGCCTTGTACCTTCCAAGGTAGCCACCACAACTGAACCGGGTGAGCCGCTTGTCGTGCCTATAAATAACTCAGAAGGATTGCTGACTCCAGTCATGCCGGTTTCCTCCATGGCAAAAACGCCTACTTCGTCAACCGCTCCGAAGCGGTTTTTGGATGCCCGGAGAAGCCGCAATGACTGGAATCTTTCACCTTCCAGATATAATACAGTATCGACAATATGCTCCAGAATCATCGGTCCGGCGATTGTACCTTCTTTGGTAACATGACCGATTAAAATGACCGGAATATTTTTTGTTTTGGCCAGGTCGGTTAATTTCAAAGCCGCTTCCCTCACCTGCCCGACACTGCCCGGGGCTCCCGTTAAATCTCCGGACCAAAGTGTCTGGATGGAATCGGCAATGATTAAATTTAATTTTTCATCAGTATTTTTTATCCTCTTGATCACATTTTCTATATTGGTCTCCGGAATAACCAGAATTTTTCCCATTGGCAGTTTCAGCCTGTCTGCCCTAAGTCTTAACTGTTCCCGCGATTCCTCTCCGGAAATATACAGACCTCCGACAGTTGATAAAATCTGCAATGCCAGGGTAGATTTCCCGATTCCTGGATCGCCGGCAAGAAGTGTCACAGAACCGGGGACCAAACCGTAATGGATGGTTTTCCCCGAAACAGACGAACCGAGGACCTGATCAATCTCGATCAAACCGGTTGCGACTCTGGGAAATTCGGCTGTTTTAATATTTATCAAAGGAGTGATGCCTGACTCTCCCCTTAATGACACATGTCTGCCTTTGGACCAGGGAGTACTGCTTTCTTCTTCTGCTGTTTCAACCAGAGTATTCCAGCTTCCGCAGCCGGGACACTTGCCCAAAAAAGAAGGGCTTTTGTAACCGCACTGCTGGCAGACAAATGATGATTTAATTTTTACCATCTTGGTTGTCTTATTGTACTCCAAAGGGAATTTGCAGGAAATCGAGGAATCAGCGGTAACCGACGGGTTTTTCCTTGGGAACAAGGGTCAGAGAAATTTTTCTTTTGATGGTATCGATTTTTTCCACCATGCATTCGACTTTATCTCCGATTGCCGGTTCTTCACCGGGATTGATTTTGCTGATGTGCAAAAGTCCTTCTATCCCAGGCTCCAGCTGGACAAAAATACCGTAAGGAGCGCTTCTGACGACTTTGCCGCTGACTCCCGCTTCGATCGGATAACGGTCGAGGATGTTTTTCCAGGGATCAGGGGTTAATCTTTTCAAAGACAGATTCAATTTACCCTCATTTTCATTGACGTCCAGGACAACGACTTCTACCTCATTACCGACTTTGTAAAGATCGGTCAGATTTTCCACCTTTTCCCAAGCAACCTCTGAAATATGAACCAGGCCTTCAATGCCGTCCACATCGACAAAAACTCCGAACGGTGCGATGCCGGAAACATTGCCTTTCAAAACGTCATCCGGTTTGATTTTCTTCAGCTTTTCCCTCTGAGCTGAAGGTGTTACACCCAAAACTGATGCTTTTTGGGACAGGACGAGGCGGTTAATTGCCTGGTCGAGCTCGATGACTTTGACTTTTATTTTTCTGTTCAGAAGCTGCATGGGGCTGGTAGCGAATTGGGTCTCCAGTTGGGTGGAAGGCACAAAACCTCTTAAACCCTGCCAGTCGACCAGAATGCCCCCTTTTGCAGTTTCCAAACCGGTCACTTCGATATCCTCCCCTGTTTCTTTTATCCCGGCCAGGACTTGCCAGCGGGTTTCCATACTGGCTTTTCTCAATGATAAAACAGTATAACCGTATTCATTTTCCGGATTGACTACCTGGGCTACGACTTTATCTCCGGATTTTAAATTTTGAACGTAGTCACGAACCTGGTCGAGTTCCCACTCAGCCACGATTCCGAAGCTCTTTTTTCCTATATCAACTAATATTTCTTTGGGGGAGGTGGAAACGATCGTACCTTTTACCGTATCTCCTTTTTTCATGGAAAAAGTAGAGATACCGGAAACAGCCAGAAGTTCTTCCATCGTTTGAGGATTTGAATTGATCTTTGAAGATTTTACTGTAACAGCAGAATGTTCGGTTTTAACCGATTTCCTGGAGATTTTTGCTTTTATTGTAGTATCTTTTTGATCTTTTACCACTATTCACCTTGGACCTGCCTTTCTGATTAGGATGTTTTCGATTGTAGCACTTATTTTTACCTTCTACAACTAAAAATTTGCGCTTGAATCCTCCGGCCTTGACCTATTTTCGCAGTCCCTTGCGGGATTACTATCATCGGTGCTGAAGCGTTTTACTTCTCTGTTCGGTATGGGAAGAGGTAGTTCCACTTCGCTCCAAAGACCGAAAGATCCAAGCGCAAATTGCTTTGGCTCTAGAAAAGTGAACAGACATATAGCGTATAAAGTTGGGGCAATCTTAGCCTTAAAATTTACTCTGGACCAATTAGTACGGATGAGCTAAACACCTTGCGGTGCGTACACTTTCCGCCTATCAACCTTGTAGTCTACAA
>LCFP01000004.1 GCA_000999095.1 Candidatus Gottesmanbacteria bacterium GW2011_GWA2_43_14 | reverse complement strand
CGGTCGGTTTTGGTGTTTAGTCTTGGATGGTGGACCACCCAGATTCCCACGAAGTTTTGCCGTGCTTCGTGGTACTTAGGTACTCCCTAGGGGAAATTCAGGTTTTACGTACGAGACTTTCACTCTCTTTGGTCTGCCATTCCAGACAGTTCTGTTACCCTCTTTTCATCCCATATTAGAAGCCCTGCAACCCCCCGCCAAAAGCGGGGTTTAGACTCTTCCGATTTCGCTCGCAGCTACTGACGGAATCTCGTAAATGATTTCTTTTCCTCGGGCTACTTAGATGTTTCAGTTCGCCCGGTGCCCTGACAACAGCTATCAATCCGATAAATCGGATCTTTTACTGCTGCCTGTCCGATGTAACATCGGACGGGTTACCCCATTCGGAAACCGCCGGATCGCAGGCTGCTGACCGCCTCACCGACGATATCGCTGGTATGCAAACGTCCTTCCTAGGCCAAAACCGCCAAGGCATTCGTTGTCGACTTTATGAGTAGACTTTAAGGCTTAAATAAAGATCGATCCTACTCTACTTGCTTATTATCTGTTCACTTTTCAAAGAGCCAAAATAGTTATCAGTTATCTGTAAACAGTTATCTATTTCTCATAACCGGCTAAGGACTACTGACAACCTCTTGTGGACCTGGGCGGACTCGAACCGCCTACCTCTTCATTGCAAATGAAGTGTTCAACCAGCTAAACTTCAGGCCCGAAAAAAATAACACGGCCGCAAATCGCTGGTCTTAAATTTCAATAGCCTGATTAACCTGATTAAATGGAAACTGAAGGGGGCTTAGGTTACGCTGAAATAAAGGTTTTGTAAGTCGGTAATCATCCTTCAGTTATTTATTTTGTTTGTCCTTCCATCGGCAAAAAAATATTCTACCTTCTGGCCGGATGTTTGTCAATACAGTCAGCCTGATTTACGGCTACCCGGCAAAAACGGGTTATTTTAAAATGGCGTCAATTTCCTTCTTGAAACTTGAATAAGTATCTGCCCCGGAAATCAGTTTACCGTTAATAAAAGTGGCAGGCGTACCGTTGGCACCGACAGATTGGGCATAGCTTATGGCATCCTGCATTTTCTGGGTATATTTACCGCTCTCAAGACAGCTTGTAAAATTGGCGGCATTTAATTTTACCTCTGAAGCTACTTCATTTAAAAATTCTTTGTTATATGTTAATCCTTCTTTACCATAATTGTCGAAGATCACATCGTGAAACTCCCAGAATTTATTCTGTTCCTGGGCGCATTTAGCCGCTGAATGGACCAAAATTGCCTCTTCCCCGTGAAGCGGATAATCTTTCCAGACAAACCTGATTTTACCGCTATCAATATATTCTTTTCTTAATCCTGGAAACGCCGGTTCCCAATTTGGAATTCTCTCCTGCATGGAAGAAACCATCTGCTCATTGTTGCCGCGGTAAGCTGCACAATAAGGACAGAGGAAATCGGAAAATTCTATTACCGTGACTTTTGCATTTTCTGGTCCGAGTGACGGATCATCATCATTTACGGTTAAATCAGCCTTGGCTACTTCCGTAGGTTCAACTTGCTGTTGCTGGTTATTATTATTATTGACCCCCTGGACAGCAGCGGTCTTATCCCCTTCCAGATACTTTACTTTCTGATATAAGGATCCGATTACAAAAGAGGAAACCACCAAAAGACCCACTAAAACAAAACTAAGGTTATTCCTGTTCTCATTTATTTTATCAACAACCTTAACTTGGGATTTGGCAGCCATATTCTCCGCTTCTCTATTTTCGAAAATTAAGTAAAAAGTATTACTACCTTATCAAATAATATAGTTGACTGTCAATGGATTAAGAAGCGGAAGTCAATCGGCGGACGGCGGTTATAAAAGCAGCCGTACGTAAATCTGTTTGTTTCACTCTGGCAATTTCAAAAATATCCAGACTGGCTTTGGTCATCTTGTCTTTCAGCAGGGAATTGACTTTTTTTTCACTCCATTTCTGGTTTTCCAAATTCTGCTTCCATTCAAAATAAGAAACTGTTACCCCGCCGGAATTAGCTAACACATCCGGAATAACGGTAATGTTTTTTTTGAAAAAAATTTCATCTGCAGCCGGGGTTGTCGGGCCGTTGGCCATTTCCAATATTATATTTGCCTTGATCCTGGGAGCATTTTTCTCATTCAGCTGATTCTCCAAAGCAGCCGGCACCAGGATATCTACCGGTAATTCCAGGATTTCTGTATTGGTAATATTCCGGCCAAGTTTAAGGTCGCACACAGAACCCACACAATAACATCCGGCTAAACTGCCTTTTTCCTTTTTACACTTAAAAACCTCCTCAGGATTTAAGCTGTCCTGTCCGATTTTATTAACCACAATGGCTCCTCTTGAATCAGACAGGGCTGCAATACTGAACCCGGCATCATAAAGAAATTTTGCGATGTAATAACCGACATTGCCGAATCCTTGTATTGCTACCGTTAATTTCCTTCCCTCTTTCATATTTGGTTTAATTTTTTCCAACAGTGCTTCAAGTACATAAAAACCGCCCCGTCCTGTAGCTGCAGTTCGACCTTCTGATCCGCCGTTAGTTAAAGGTTTACCGGTAAATGTCGCCATAAGTCGGCTCTTTTCCGAATTACCTATTTTCTGATTTCTGCTCCTTATCCTCATAAATTCATCAACCATCCAATTCATGATTTGGGAAGTGGTATTAACATCGGGGGCCGGAACATCTATTTCAGGACCAATTTCATTGGCAATGGCGGCAACATATGCACGACTTAGCTTCTCCAGCTCCTTATCAGATAATTTTTTCGGATCCACTTCTACTCCACCTTTGCCTCCTCCCATGGGGATATCGGCCACAGCGCATTTAACTGCCATCCAGAAAGCCAGAGCTTTCATCTCATTCATGTCCACCTGGTGATGAAACCTTATGCCTCCTTTATAAGGACCTCTTTTGGAAGAATACTGAACGCGATAACCGTGGAATAATTTTTTTTGCCCGTTATCCATTTCCACCGGGAAATTCACGGTAATTATTTTCTCCGGATATTTTAACCGTTCGCTTTGTTCTGGTGTCAATTTTACGTATTCAAGTGCTTTTTCCAGCTGATTTATGGCATTATCAAAAGGATTATTCATATAAAATAAGAAAAGTTTTTCTGATTATATAACAAATGCCGGAAAGGTTAAATATAGTTTACTTCAACCAGCCGATTTTTTCCAAAGCGATCCTGCCGGAATAACTCAAATCTATTTTTCCGGCCTTTACCTCTCTTGATAACTCTTCACTGCTGAAAAAACGCCCGTCCATAATCTCCTCTACAGAAAGTGAAAAAGGACCGTCGGAAACAGCTGTATAAAGAGCTGTCATCTCTGTTTCTTGCGGGGAACGGACCAGGTATTTGGCTATTTGAGTTAAACTTATATTTATTCCAAGTTCCTCCTTCAATTCCCTTTCGGCTGCTTTCTCATAAGTGTCTCCCTGTCCGACATGACCGCTTACCGAAATCGTCCATTTCATCGGATCAGTATCCTTCATGAGACTTCTTTGTTGGAGGAAGATCCGTCTGTCCCGGGAAAAAATTATGATGGCAATACTGCGGTGGATAAGATTCGGGTTGCCGTGCACTTCACTTCTTTTCCTCTTTCCGACAACTTTATCATCCGAATCGACAATATCAAATATTTCCTCCATTACCTTATTATATATAGGCTGCATGCTATAATCTCAATGAAATGAGAGTTATGGGAATCGATCCGGGAATAGCCATCACCGGAATAGCTTTTATCGATGAAGTTAGAGGTATAAATTCACTTGCTTATTGTCAGGCTATCGAAACAGACTCGCACCAGCCTACCGCCAAAAGGCTTTCATTTATATACAACCAAATAAAATCTCTGATTACTAAATATAATCCTGTAACTGCTGCCTTGGAAAGTCTTTTTTTTAATACCAATGCTAAAACGGCATTGACAGTCGGTCAGGCAAGAGGTGTTATTCAATTAGCCATTGAAAATGAAAGTCTGCCAATTTCGGAATATTCGCCTTTGGAAGTAAAAATGGCTATTACCGGCTACGGACGGGCAGATAAAAATCAGATCCAGCATATGGTAAAAAATATACTCAAATTACAGGAAATACTATCTCCTGACGATGTAGCTGATGCCGCCGCAATTGCCTTAACACATTGCTTTTCCCATAAATTGCGGGATTTTAAAAAAGGTATCCTTAATAGTAAAATGTCATCGCTATGATCGGTTTTGTTGACGGCAAACTGTTATATAAAACTTCCCAGCACCTGATTATTCTTACGGGAGGCATCGGCTTTAAGATTTTTACCACGGTTGACCTTATCAACGCTTCGGAAACCGGCCAAAAAATCTCCCTCTTTACCTACACCCACGTAAAAGATGATGCCTTGGATTTATACGGTTTTGCCAATCCCGAAAATTTAGCCATGTTTGAACTCTTCCTGTCGGTCTCCGGTATCGGACCGAAAACCGCTATGTCAATTTTTTCAGCCGGAAAGATTGAAAGGATTAAAGAAGCTATTGTTAAAGGAGATGTGGCTTTCTTTTCCGCAGTCCCCCGCCTAGGCAGGAAAAATGCCCAGAAAATAATCATCGAACTCAGAAGCAAATTGGGCTCTCTAGGAGAACTCGACCTGGCAGCCGAAAGCGGCGAGAGCAAAGAAATTATCGATGCCTTGAAATCATTCGGGTTTTCCCCTTCCGAGACCAAAGAAGCACTGAGGTCCGTAAGCGATTCGCAAGGCACGACATCGGATAAGATCAAACTGGCTTTGAAATTTTTAGGCAGGAAATAAACTTATGAAGACACTCCCAAAAAAAGTACTGTTGCCGGTTGAAAAAAGTACACCTGAAGAAGAAAAGCTTTTTACCTCACTCCGGGCTGTCGAGTGGGACGAGTTTCACGGCCAGCAAAAGGTCAAGCATTCGCTGATGGTAGCTATCACCGCGGCCAACAAACGCAAAGAGACGTTGGAACATGTTCTCTTTTACGGTCCTCCTGGGTTGGGAAAAACCACTTTGGCCCATTTAATCTCCAAGGAAATGGGCGTAAACATCCGCATCACCAGCGGACCGGCTGTGGAACGCTCTGGGGATTTGGCCTCCATTTTAACCAATCTTACTGAAGGCGACGTCTTATTTATCGATGAAATACACAGGCTTAATAAAGTCGTCGAAGAAACACTCTACCCGGCCATGGAAGACTATGCCCTGGATATTGTTATCGGCAAGGGGCCGTCAGCCAGAACTCTAAGGCTGGATCTGCCCAAATTTACCATCATCGGCGCCACCACCAGAATCGGTCTGATGTCAGCTCCATTACGCGACCGTTTCGGTATTATCCAACGCTTGAATTTCTATCCGCCGCAGGAACTGGAAGCGATTCTTCTCAATGCCGCCAAAAAACTCAAGATTGATCTGGATAAAAAGGCAACTGTTTCATTGGCCGGCCGCGCCAGGGGTACTCCGCGAATAGCCCTGAAACTTTTGAAACGCGCCCGTGATTTTGCCCAGGTTAAAGGCAAAGAAAAAGTCGATGAAGAAGTACTCGAGGAAGCTTTCGGCCTTCTGGAAATCGACCATTTGGGTCTTGATGATTCCGACCGCCGGCTCCTTTTGGCCCTGATTGAAAAACACAACGGCGGCCCTGTCGGCATCGAAACGTTAGCCGCTACCCTCTCGGAGGACATCGGTACTCTCGAAGAAGTCATCGAGCCGTACCTCATGCAGATAGGTTTTCTTAAACGCACTCCCCGCGGGCGGGAGGCTACTACAAAGGCATTCGATCATTTAAACCGTAAACACAGCCCCAAAAATCCTCAAACAAGACTTATTTGAAGCATTTTTTACCCTAAATTTGACATATAGACCTATAATTATTTACTTATGTATTCAAATGAATTCGACATTCATCCTTTATCTCTTCCATGGGATCAAATCGGAATCAGTAAACAATTAAGCATTACTCAACAACGTGTTGAGAAAACAATTGGACCTGAAAACAAAAGGCAGATTACCGGGCAAATTACAGTAGTAAAGACAATAAACGCACCACACCTTTTATCAAGATATTTAACTTCATTCTTTGAGACAGAGTCTAAGACAAGTTTTCAGGGAATCATCAAAGCGGGAGTTATTGATGACTCACAAGATCCGGCAATAAGAATGATTAATAGAAATATTGCTCAAGAAATTTCCTTAAAATATGGGCGGTCTGTGGATATTTTAGAGAGCCGTTCAGACGGGTCTGAAAATTTAATAGGACGGCTAAGAAATAAAATTCTGGATTTGGCTGAAAATGAAAACTGGAGTAAAAATGCAAAAAGAAAAGCCCTGCTTGCTCTTCAGACTTTACTTACAGAAAGATTCAATATTACCACACCTGATCTTAACCCCGATGATCGTTCTATTGAATATTTAGATAATCACTACTCAAATCTGGGCGGTGGTGCAAAAGCAACAGCAAATTTAGCCACCCTTCTTGGCAATTATATAATGGGAAAAGCTGATCTTGTGCCGGTGAATGCTTTATGTACTTATAATGATGATGATGTAATTGTAGGTACTATGGCGGTCCAGGACGGGATACCGATATTTGAAGGTTATGATTTTTTTGAAGAAAGAAATTTATTAGCGAAGGACCCGGAGACGGTATTCATTGCCGGAAAATATGTTGGTACAACTGGAAATCCTGTAGCTCTTTTAACAAAAGCTTTAGAAACTACATCAGAAATAATTCAATATCTGGAACTTGATCATCAACCGAATGAAAAAACGTCTTTTTATATATCAGAAGAAGGATACTGCCATTTTCTAACCACAACGGAACTCACTGTTGCTTTGCCAACAATTATCAATCAATTTCTGGCTAGAACCCCAGTTACAGGTTTTAAATTACCCCAAAATTACCAGGATTTATGGATCTTCGATTTGGGAAATTATACTTTAACCGGGGAATTTTCCCGGGAATTTCCCTTTCCTACAACAGGTGTTGGAGAATTTATTGTTACCGGCATAATGAAAACAAAATTCAGAAATCAGGACAAAAAGCGAAAAATGGTAATGGAAAAACCTATCTTACACTTGAGATCAGAAAAACTAGCAGAACATAACATTTATCCCGGAAGTCTGATTACCAGCATGACAACTAGCCATATCAGTGTAGACCAGAGAACACTGGAGGCAATTCTTTATCTAAACCCTGCCAGAATTCATCAGAAGTTAATTGATTTTTTCAAAGACGATGAAATAACCGGTCGACTGATATTGGAGGAGATGCCGACTATTAAAGCTGTTAGAGGTAAATCAGCTGAAATGATGGAAAAGTACAGAAAAAAAATTGAGTTGTATTTGACGGAATTAGAAGCTGAAAATGATGCAGGTCCATTAGTATCAGCAATTCGTAATTTGATAGAGGAAGTGTCAGATAATAATCTTAAAGAGATTAACAAAACAAGAAATCCGAACGAAGACATGGCAGAAAAATCCTTAAAATATTTGAATCGCTTTCTTGAGGCTTCTAAATATTGGAAACTATTTTGTCAGTTATCTTGGCAATTGGGTCAGGATGACAATCAATTACAAAGAACAATTTAAATTGTTCCTTGATGTTTGATGCAAGAAAATATCTTTTTGCCTGTTTTCCCTTGATCCGGACATCAAAAAAGCAGCTAGCTGAATATCTGTATCTCTATTTGGAAACATCTTGACCAATTCCCTGTATGATTTCTCAGATAAACCACGTATCAGGAAATAATGAATAAAAGGATCGATATGCCATTGGACTTGTCCATCCATTCGCAAATGATGTCCATTTTCTTTTCTGATGTTTTCCCAAACATCCTGAGGAATAGCAGATTTTAGATAATCCACTTCAACTTTAGTAAATTCATCTATGAAAACGGGTGTCCTACAAAGTACTGTCATATTATTTTTTTGTGAAACAGACATTCCGTCTGGAAAATAAGGAACTAAATCTTTCAAAGGTCGTTTTTCCCATTCATCAGCATCTAGGTTACCTCCAGAATTATTTAGATATTCTCTGAAAAGTTCTCTGATATGTGTTTTCAGAAAATAACCAAAAGGTAACCATGCCACAAATGAATCAGCCGTTCCGACGTTACCGATAGACAGTTCAGTCATATTTTGCCCTGATACGGTTAATGGCATATTATTCTGTCGGCACAAATGTCCCCGGATTGTTAAAAGTAATTCATGTATCACATTCCCCTGCTCATTAGTGTCTATTGCTTCTAGAATTCTGGATAAATCTGTCGATTCCTCTTCTTCCAATAATCCAGCAATAAAATCAACAAGCTGTCCTTCAGGTAATGCTTCACCATAGGATTCAGTTAAGCTTTCAAATACATCTGGAAAGTTGTCGTCTGATAATCCCCGTAGTGATTTTGCAAGTTTCGAAATACGTGGATCTTTATCTCCCATTCCATATTCCCGCCTTTTCCTACTTATCTGATTATTCGTACCATGTTGTGTTTTTTTGTCAACTTCGCTCCTTATACCTTCTACGGTCAACAATAATGCATTTCTGATATATTCCGGATTGGGTCCTGTAAACCCGTTTTGAGTTGACCGTAAAGCTAAAATTAATTGATGATAAACAAACTGCATATCAAATACCTTAAATTCCACAACCGGCTCCTCTAATTCACGGTTTGCATACTGAATAAGCTGTTTAATACGATTAAACCTAGTATTATGCTGTTCTTTCTTTAAATAGAATGCGGTAATTTTATATGGCAATCGGTGCTCTCTAATGATTTCAGCTAAGAATGCCAGCATGGCGGAGGAATCGAGATCACCGCTGACTCCCAATATTATCCTTTCAGCATTTCTGTCCGACATCATTTGCACCAAATTATGAACAAGATATTTTTTAAATGAATCCATTTCAGGAACTGATAATTTCACTTCACTTTCTCCGCCTGCTTCTAATTTGATTCCTAACAGATTGGCTGATTGCATATATTCCTTTCGCCACTTCGAATATTCATTTGATGAAGTACTGTTCAATTTTGATATATCCAACCCCATATTAGCGGTAACATTTCTTCTTGTTTGCTCTGTAAAAAATCTTTGCCAGGTATCTGAAGACACTGGTTTACCGCTTAATTCCTCTTTGTTATAAAAATCAATCCAGGCCTGAGGAAGTGTATAAAGATGAAAATTTAAAAGCAACGGCGGAATCCTATCTAATAAGGAAGTATATAACAGATTTTGAGTCAGTTCTGGTAATTCATTCCTTTTATTGAACTTCCATAGATAATATTCAAAAAATCCTCGGTATAAATTTTTTACCAAATTATTATTTTTATCTTCTTCATCAGGTAGAGAAATTAAACCGGTTAAATGTAGCAACTTGCCCAGATCATTATCGTTTAATCCATATTTCTCAGGGTTAACTTTCTTAAAGTTATTATCGGAAATTGGCAGTATTGCATGAAGTGAGTTTATCATTGCGGCCAAATCATCTATAGTAGTCTCTCTACCGTCATCTGGTACATCTAATATCCTTTTTAAGGCCAAAGCTGATGATCTTCGCGCTCTCATTTCAGCTAATCGTTTGGCATCCCGGTTAAATGAAACTATTGTTTGGTTATTCGCAGGTAGTTGTCCATCAGAAAATAATATTTTTGACCTGATTTCTTGCTTTAAATTTAATACGCCTATTTGCCTATCCAATGGGTTGCCATTAGAAACGGAATGTATTCTCTGTCGCAAAGATTCTTGTTCGAGTGGTAACATATAAAAAATCTCCCTTTTCCGGGAGATGTGTTTTCGTTTTTTATTAATCCTTATCTCCCCCCGTTTAGCCTCCAGCAAAAAGCTGGACGGAAATAAGGGTGATAAGGTTTATTTGCATCTTAAATTGGTAATTTTATAGAAATCAGTCAGCGGTTGTCAAATCTTCAACTTTCTTGACTGCTTTTGACAATTGGAGTGTGACAAAGACTCCCAATACGGTTATCAAAAGTGCATAAATAAGCAGTGAAAATAATGAGCTGCCTTTGGATAAATACGGTTCAATATAGGTTTTTACCGTTTCCTGAATGACATTGTTCCAGGCCAAAGCCATCACCAGGCCGAAAGCGCTGGTAGACAGCGTTACCATCTGTTTAAGAACGGCGACATGCAGTTTATTTTCCTTTACTTTTTTGTCAGTCATAAGAATTATCTTTTAATTTGGCTTTGGCCCCAGAGCGTAGGCGCATTTTCTTTTTTAAGAAAGGCAAAGGCAGAAGCAGCCGCTCTTGCCCCTAACCCAACCGCTGATGAAATCTGTTCAATGGACAACCCATAGCTTACCAAATCTCCTGCCGCGAATACACCCTCTATATTGGTGGCCAATTTATCATTTACAATGATATATCCCCCTTTATCCATTTTTACCCCGATGGGAATAACTAAAGCTGTACCGGGAACTCCGCCTATTTCGATAAAAACTCTGTCGGTTGCTAAAACTGTAGATTCCGGGCCTTTTATTGACTTTAATTTCAAACCGGTAACCTGCTTTCCGTCTCCTAATATTTCCAAAACTTGTGTGTTAAAAATAACTTCAATTTTTGAATTCTGACCTATCTGTTCAAGCCAAATAGGATCGCCGCGCAATTGATCACCACGGTAAATGACAAAAACTTTACCGGCTGCATCCGCCAACTGGACCGCCGCTTGGACAGCGCTATTTGCACCGCCGATTACGGCGCAAACTTTTCCTTTGTAATCCTGTTTTTCGCAGGTTGCGCAATAATGAACCCCGTGTGCTGTATATTCCACTTCACCCGGTATATTAAGCTTTTTTCTTTCCGTGCCGGTAGCAATAATGATTGATCTGGCTTTATATTTCTTTTCGCTGGAGATTATTACTTCAAATCCCGGAAGGTCCTGACTGTCTACCGTCAAATTCCCCGTATTTATACTGATGACACTGTCCAGTAAAATTTCACCGCCGCGCTGGGTAGCCTGGTCTGCCATTTTATTGGTTAATTCTTTACCGGAAATATGGAGATAACCCGGATAGTTTAGGATATCAGGGGCAAACTGCAGTTGGCCTCCTAAATTACTGCTGGTAACAAGATGTTTCAGATGATAACAGGAAGCATAGATCGAAGCAGTCAGACCTGCCGGCCCGGCACCGACTATGATCAAATCGTATAAATTATCCATTGATTTTTTTTGTACCTATATAGTCCTGCAGCACCTTGGGAATGAGAATTGAACCATCCTCTTGCTGGAAATTCTCCAGAATGGCGATCAGGATCCTGGGGGATGCTATTGCCGTATTATTTAAAGAATGGGCGAATTCCATTTCCCCTTTTTTATTTCTGTACCTTATATTCAGCCTTCTGGTTTGAAAATCACCCATAAAGGAATTGGACATTGTTTCCCCGTATGCTTTTCTTGAGGGCATCCAGGTTTCGATATCATATTTTTTTACCTGCGGCTCGCCCATATCCCCTGTCGACATGAGCATGACCCTGTAAGGAAGCTTCAAATCCCGGAGTACTTCTTCGCTGTTTTGCAGCAGTTCCTCATGCAATTTTAAAGAATCCCGGTAATCGTTTTTATTGATTATGACCTGCTCGACTTTGTTGAACTGATGGAGCCTGTACAAACCTTTTGTATCCCTGCCGTAACTGCCGGCTTCACGCCGGAAACAGGGTGAAAAAGCCACAAATTTTTTGGGCAATTCTTCTCCGGATAAGACCTCGCCGGCAAAATAAGCCGTCACGGGGACTTCAGCCGTGCCGGCCAGATAAAGATCGTCTTTTTCCAGATGATAGACTTCATCCCTGCCCCAGGGAAACTGGCCGTTGCCGAAAAGGGTAAAATCCTTCACCAGGGATGGAGCGATTAACGGGATGTATCCTTTGCTGACCAGTTTTTTATATGTATAAGAAAGAACAGCCATCTCCAATAAAGCAGCCTCATTTTTCAGAAAATAACCGCGGAAGCCGGCGATTTTTGCTCCCCTCTCCACATCAAAAAGATCGTGGATTTTACCCAGCTCAATATGGTCTTTAGGTGTAAATGAAAATTCAGGAATTTTACCCCATTTTCTGACTTCGACATTAAAAGTGTCATCAGGGCCTACCGGCACACTCTCATCAGGCACGTTGGGTACCTGGTACATTAAAGAGGTAAATACTTCTTCCGCTTTTTTAAGTTCTGCTTCAATATGGGCTATCTTTTCTTTAAGCGCCCTGCCTTTCCCCCTGGCCGCCGGGTCTTTTTGGGCTTCCTTAGCCAGTTTATTCCGTTCGGCCCGCAAATTTTCACTCTCCCCGATTAGCTTTCTTCTCACTTCATCAATTTCCAGAAGCCTGTCAATATCCACTTTTCTGTTTTTATTCCTGGCGGCTTCCTTGACCTTGTCCGCATTTTCCCTGATAAATTTTATGTCAAGCATATCTGTCCTCTCTGTTAAATATGTTAGCAGAAATCGGCTCCCTGTGGTTATTTTTGCCGGCTGGAAGACTTATAATTCTGTCTTCATCTTTTCGGGGATCATATTCACTGTTTAATCGGGATATAATTTCAATGCCGAAAGCCACATCATTGAATCGGGTTGATGAATCTTTCAATTCGAAAACGCCTAGTCTTAAAAGTTCACCATAATGGCCTTTTCTCATTACTGCCCTTCTTTCATACCCCAAAAATGCGGGTATAATTGCTTCTATATGCCGGACTGTGATATCACTCATCCTTATTGCTTCGTTTCTTGACGCCCAATTTGCCTGACAGATCCTGATGTCACCGTCAATGTTCATATCGCTTGTTCCGTCTCCGAAAACTCCGATTGGTCCTTCAATTTCCCCTGCTTCCCTCAATTCATTTACCAAGTCTTTTTTTCCATTCGTCCTGACTAATATTTCCTGATCACCGATTTCCGTAAATCTTCCAGTTTTTTTATTCTTGAAAAGATTATTTGTATATATAGGACAGGGAAAATATCCCTGTACAGGCTCAATTACTAAATCAAAACCTCCGGTTACTATAACCACATTTATACCGCTGTCTAACAAGGCATTTACTACCTGTTTGGCGTTTTTAGCCATTAACTTCATGTTATTATCGGCAGCGGCATTTACCATTTGGATGTCGGGTTTATCTATTGCCAATCTTGCTTTTAAAGCATCTTCATAATCCCGCTGACCGTTTTGAGCAGTGCCGTTAGTCCCATTCATCGCACTGTTTGTAATTTCCCAGACCTCCTGTCCGGCGCCGATCATATCAGCCCAAAAATTCAATGCTTCATTGCCGGTCAGCGTGCTTTCTAAATCTATGACTGCAGTCCTGACCCCATTCTTTAAAACTGACACTTTCTCCGGGCTCAAAGGATTTAATTCACCAGTATTAATAACAGAAGTGCCGATTATACTACTGGAATTCATTGTTTCAATATTAGCCATAAAAAAAACCGTCCCTTTAAATAGGACGGTTGGTACCGTGGTGCCACCTATATTTCCCTTCACCTAAAACCGCGAAGGGCTCGAATGTTCTGTTACGGGAACTCCCGTCTCTCCTTCTCCATGCCTTATGTCATGTTTTCGGAGGCGCGCTTCCTTATTTTAAAGGAAAATACCGGGGGAAAGTCCGGTATCTGCGTTTTACAAGTTTTCCAGTGAGTTTACCAGAAAGAGAATCGTTGTCAATAGATCGAATAGGCATCGACCACATGCTGATATTGCGTATCTAAAATAGCTTTAAGCTGAGCACCAATTATATCTGCCTTCTCTTTATCTATATTTGTCAGTGCAGGCACTATTGCTTCAATAAAAGATAATGGTTTATCGTAATATTCTCCTGATCCTTTCTGAACTTTTCCGATATGATAAGGTCTTATACTTCTGCTTCTTGCAAACTGTTGCTGTAAATGCTCAGCATATTGAGGAGAATAATTTTGCATACTATTCTCATCTATTTTGGCTTTATCGATAAGATGCTGAGAATAACCTTTTATATATGTTTCGAAAAATAAACTGAAATTCTCTCCAAGTTCTCCATATAACTCCCGGATAATTGCCGGATCGTTCCAGAAGTAAAAATTACCTCTATAAGTATGGTTAAGCAGTTCCCTTAATTGTAGACCTGTTATATCGGTAATATCTGCAGCCCATAAATCATCTCTTTGTTTGACAGTTTCGGCATCCAGAGTCTCCCCATGTCTCTCCTCTTCGAGTTTTAGCAATGCCCTATTCAATAAAGTGACCGCTGAAACAGGAGGATTGGTTTCAATAAGTGGTACTAATACTTCCGGCGTATTAAGTATTTCGGACATATGTTATACAGCCCGATATTATGCCACTTTTTGTTGTTTTGTCAACTATAGGCTATCTTTTAGCTTCGGAATATATGTTATAATATAGACAATTATGGATATGAAATACAAGAATGAGGAATTTTGGAAAAAGAAGCTGTCTGATGAACAATATCAGGTTTGCCGGATGAAAAGTACTGAACCTCCCTTTACCGGAAATTATTGGGATAATCATGACACAGGCATGTATCACTGCATCGCTTGCGGTCAATCATTATTTTCATCTGACACCAAATTTGAATCGGATAGCGGCTGGCCGAGTTTCTATAAAGCAGTTGATGAGGGCAATCTGGAGCTGGTTGAGGACCGGAGCCACGGCATGACACGGAGAGAAGTTGTCTGCGGAAATTGCGGATCCCATCTTGGCCATCTTTTTGACGATGGTCCTGAGCCTACCGGAAAAAGATACTGTATAAACTCCGCAGCTTTGGATTTCCGGCCGAAGTAACGATTATTCCCTTTCAACGGTTATGGTGCAATCTGTTACCAGAGCGGCAATTGCGCCGACAGCAGCCAGCATCGGAGCTAAAACAGCACCGACTACACCCAAAGTCAAAGGCAGAACCAGAATAGTTTTACCCTCTTTATTGGTAATGGTGATTTTGCGGATGTTTCCCTGATGGATCAGCTCTTTAACTTTTTTCAAAAGCTCATCGCCTTTGACCTGAAACGTATCCGTTTTTGCCTGTTTTTTTCCAGATGTTTTTTTAGAAGTTGCGGTTATTTCGTTTCACCTTCTTCCATCAGCCACTTGTCGGCATCCAAAGCAGCCATGGTTCCGAAGGCAGCTGCGGTGATAGCCTGCTTGTAGCGGTAATCATGAACATCCCCTCCGACAAAAACACCCGGGACGCTGGTGGCGCTTCTGAATTTTAATAAACCCTGATCATCAACTGTTTCTTTTCGCACGATATAGCCTTTTTTATCAAGCTCGATGCCCTTAAACCTGTCGGAATTGGGTTTATGCCCGATAGCCACAAAGACTCCATCTGTAGCAAAATCGGTTTCTTTGCCGGTCTTGATATCTTTAAGCTTCACTCCGGTCACTTTCTCTGCACCCAGATAGGCAATTACTTCTTTATTCCACATTACTTTTATTTTCTTTTCCTTAAAAACTCTCTCCTGCATGGCATGCGAAGCCCGGAATTGATCTCTGCGGTGGATTATGGTCACACTTTTGGCCACATTTGCCAGAAACAAAGATTCTTCCATGGCGCTGTCCCCGCCTCCGACTACCGCGACGTCCTTGCCGCGGAAAAAGAAGGCATCACAGGTGGCGCAGGTCGAAACTCCTTTTCCTCTCAGCTGCATTTCACCGGCAACCCCCAGCCAGATACTGTCTGCACCTGTAGCGATGATCACCGATCTGCCTCTGTAAGTTTTGCCTTCTGCAGTGACTATGAATGGTTTTTGGGATAAATCAGCCTTTTCAAAATCAACATTAACCACCTCAACTCCCAGTCTTTCGGTTTGTTTTCTCATATTCAGCATTAACTCCGGTCCCTGGATTCCTTCAGGGAAACCCGGGTAATTCTCAACCAGAGTTGTCAGCATGAGTTGGCCTCCCCAACGGACTCCCGTTAAAAGGAGCGTTTTCCTGCCTGAACGGACTGCATAGATAGCCGCCGAGAAGCCGGCCGGTCCGGACCCTAATACAATCACATCGTAGAGAGTTTCTGCCATAGAAAAATTATTGAAGGATTTTTTTAAACTCGGAAGCCAAAGCGTCCTTTCCCTGAACTCCAATCCACTGCTTGACTACCTGGCCGCCGTTAAAAAGCATAAGAGTGGGGATGCTCATCACTCCAAACTTTGCTGCTGTTGCCGGATTTTCATCCACATTCAGTTTAGCTATGACAACCTTACCATTATATTGCTTTGCCAGTTCTTCTAAAATCGGATTTTGGATTTGGCAGGGTCCGCACCAAACCGCCCAAAAATCCACCAGGACCGGAAGGGCGGATTTGACCACATTCTCATCAAAATCCTTATCCGTTACAGTTTTCTCTGACATTATTTTTCTCCTTTTCAATAATAATAACTTTAATATCTTACCAAAATTTATCTTATCTTAAAAGGAAAAAAAGCGATAACAGGGAAATTAAAGGGTATGAAATAAAGCCGTATTTGGCCGAAACCCTCCATTGCAGTTTATCCTGCCAGCCCGGGAGCGCTATACCAAACAGCATCAGGAATTGCTCCAAGGCATCAGGAAATACCCCGGCTATGCCTCCCAGAAGTAGCCACCAATTCCTGTAGGTCGAAAACAGCCAAACAAATACTCCGGCACATAATAAGTAGTCGAAAAGTAAGGCCGAAATAATGATGTTTCTTCTCCTTATCTCCATTTTCCAGAATTCTTTCAGGGTAATTCCCGGCCGCAATCCGAAATCATTATGAGGCGTTAAATCAAGAACTACATGCGACAGTAATGCCAGAGGCAGTCCGACCAGCGGATTGGGAACATATTTCAAAATCACTGCGCCGGTCAGAAAGTGGGGTGTATAAAGCATTTTTATCCGTTAAAATAGTCTTGTGGATAAAATAAAGCAAATTGAGGCTGACATCAAGAGCCTGAAAATCCAGGGAGCGACTAACGTAGCTTTGGCAGTTATTGACGGACTGAAGGAAGTCATGAAGACCGCAATTTATCCGGCTGATTATCATGAATTTTTATTTACCGCGTTGCAGAAACTGGCCCAAGCCCGGCCGACGGAACCTTTAGCTGTCAATGCGCTGAAATTCATCTTCCAGGCTAAACAAACTGATCCGACTAAATATGCGGAAATGGCAGAAAAATTTAAGGAGATTCTGAAATCCGCCAAGGAGACAATGGGTCAAATAGGAAGCCAACTGATTGCAGACGGTGGAATTTACCTGACTCACTGCCATTCTTCAACCGTGACAAATATGTTTATGGAAGCCTACCTTCAAGGCAAAAAGTTCTCTGTATACGCCACCGAAACCAGGCCTCTTTATCAGGGCAGAATCACCGCTCGGGAATTGATCGGGGCCGGACTGACTGATGTCACCATGATCATTGACGATGCTGCCGCCTCAATTCTTCTCACAAAACCCGTCTCGGCTGTTTTTATCGGAGCCGATTTGTTAAGTTCATCAGGTTTCGTCAACAAAGTCGGCAGCCTGGGCATAACCTTTGCCGCCAATTCAAAGAATATTCCGGTCTATGTCCTGAGCATTCTATTAAAATATGATCACCGACCGTTTAAGGAGACAATTATCGAAAGAAGAGAAGGTGTCGAGATTTGGGAGAATGCTCCAAAAGGACTGAAATTTCATACTCCGGCCTTCGACTTTATCCCCTACTTTGAGCAGGTTAGAGTAATAAATGAAATGGGAATTTTAAAAGGCCCGGAAATTATGTCTCAAGTTTTAAAGAAATATCCCTTCATTATTTCTTAATGTTTTTTTAATCCTCGATATTGTAAAATACCTCACTTATGCGTATTTTAATCATCGAAGACGAGCGGAGACTGGCCCATGTCGTTAAAAAAGGCCTTATTGAAGATGGTTTTGCCGTCGATCTGGCTTATGATGGCGAAGACGGCATGTTTATGGCTGAAACAGAGCCATATGATCTTATTATTCTGGACATCATGCTGCCGAAACTTGACGGAGTGGCCATTTGTCGGAGATTGAGGCAGAAAAAACACAATATCCCAGTCATCATGCTCACGGCCAAATCCAATGTCGAAGACAAGGTGACCGGCCTTGACTCGGGAGCTGATGATTATTTGACCAAACCGTTTTCATTTCTGGAGTTAAAATCCCGTATCCATGCCCTCATCAGAAGAAGCCGCGGTGAAAGTTCTCCGGTTTTAAAGATCGCCGACCTGACAGTCGACCCCATCAAACATACAGTCAATAGAAATAAACATCATATCAAGCTGACCCCCAAGGAATTTGCCATTCTGGAATTTTTAATGAGGCATAAAGACGAAGTTGTCTCGAGAACCATGCTAATCGAACATGTTTGGGATTATAATTTCGAAGGGTTAAGCAATGTGGTTGATGTTTTTGTCGCCGCATTACGAAAAAAAATTGACGGCAAAGCAACTTTTAAATTGATTCATACCTTACACGGAGTCGGTTATAAAATCAGCAAATCAGTCTAACACTCGGGTATTAAAAATGAACATTCGCAGTATCAAATTCCGCCTGACCATTTGGTATTTCCTGGCTTTTTTGTTAACAACTACAGTTATATTTGCAGGCTTTTTTTTGTTGACCAGCCAGCTTCTTTATCAACAAACTGACAGTTCTCTTATTTCCCATGGCAATAAAGTGGTTGAAGTCGTCTCTAAACAGGGACAAGACTCGAATGAAGTCCTGGCTCAAAGAGCCTTTCTTTACGAGTTTTCGGAAATTCCGGGGATGTTGGTCATCATCATGAATACCCGGGGAGATATCATCTCCAGTTCGTTGATGAACAGTTTTGACAGAAATACCTTTGCCGCTATGCACCGCCAGGCGATCAATAGTCGGAAAAATATCTTAACCAATACCAGACTGGGCAGTCAAAGTATCAGATTTTACGCATCCCCCGTTTATTTTGAAGGCGAGCTATCGGGCGTCGTTTTAGTAGGTCATCCGATCGATGTTATTCAGTCGTCATTAAATAAATTATCTTTGACTTTAATCGCCGCTTTTGCCGTCATGCTGTTCCCTACTTTACTTGGCGGTTATTGGTTTTCAGTACGTGCATTAAAGCCAGTTTCCGATATTAGCCGTAAATTAAATAAAATTTCCGGTGAAAATCTCAGTGAGCGGATAAACGATCCGGGAACAGGTGATGAAATTTCCGAACTGGCCACCACTTTCAATAAACTCCTTGACCGGATCAAACTGGCTTTCAAACGTGAACGGCAGTTTATCGCCGATGTGGCGCATGAACTTAAAACACCCTTTGCCACTCAAAGGACCGGTTTGGAGGTCTCTCTTCAAAAAGAACGGTCAAAAGCTGAATATAAAAAAGTAATCGAGGAGGCTATTATTGATAACAACAGACTGTCGAATACTCTGCAAAATATCCTCGATCTGGCCTGGAGTGAAGCTTCGCAGGCTAAAGCTGATAATAATAAGGTCAATTTAAGCAGTCTCTTGTCCGAGCTTGGTGAAATTGCGGTCAAACTGGCCCAGGCAAAATCAATCAGGGTAAATTTAGACTTCCAACCAGATGTTTTTGTGTACGGCAAAGAAGATAAACTGGGCAGGGCTATCCTCAATTGCCTTGATAACGCCGTAAAGTATTCGAAAGAAAAGGGACATATTGATATTAAGCTCAAAACTCACGGAAACATAGCAATTCTAACCATTAGTGACAGGGGTCTTGGAATAGCCAAAGAAGATCTGCCATATATTTTTGAAAGATTTTACCGCGGGGCAAAAACTCAAAATATCTCAGGTTCCGGTTTGGGGTTGGCCATTTCCAAATCCATTATCGATATCTATAAAGGTACTATTACCGTAAAAAGTATCTTTAATAAAGGCACTACCATTACCATAACTCTTCCGCTTGTATGAAAAAAATCGTTACAGCTGCAGTATTAACCTGTCCTCTGTGCCATGCTGAACAATCAACGGAAATGCCTATTAACGCCTGTCAGTATTTTTACCAAAGCCAAAAATGCGGGGAAATGCTAAAACCGAAAGAGGGAGATTGTTGTGTTTTCTGCTCGTACAGCAAAACCAAGTGCCCACCGAAACAGCATTCAGAAACAGTAGTTATCAGAAAAATCATAAATCCTGTATAACTTGTTCATCATTTCTTAATCTTTCATCTGGTATCCTGATAAAGATGAATTGTTGTAATAATGATGAAAAGTCTAAACAGCAGGAATCCGGGAATGAATCCAACCAGAGTCCTAAAATAAACCCTCGGGCCAAATGGCTATATCTTTGCGGAGCAGTCTTAATCGCTACGTTCGCAGCGGTTTCCGTCTTTAAAGTTCCCATCAACAACCTACTTTTTTATGGAGCAATTCTCGCCTGTCCCATCTTACATGTCTTTATGATGAAAGATCACTCCAAAGGCAATAAACACCATCAATCACCTGAAAAATAATGAGACAGGCAGTCGGGGCTGTTTTTCCTTTTCTGTTTATCCACCTTATCTGTTGCGGGATGTTGCTTTTTCTGCTTGTTTCTTCGGGAATTTTATTCATGCTAAGCCAAGAAGCAAGCAATAAAATCTTTCTTCTGCCGGCACTTCTTTTGACAGCCCTTCTTTTTTGGCAATATCTGCATCATCAACACAGTTGCACCCTTAAAGGGTATAAAACTTTCTATGACCGCCTGAGAGGCCTGACTCTTTATCTGCTTTTGTCTCTGACCGCCGGGTTTATCTTTATTATCTATGTCTTTATTCCGTGGTGGATTCCGGGCTATCGGGGAGGTATTCTGCTGCCTTAATTAATTATGGAATGGACACACACGACATCACCATCAGACGTAATTAAAGGAAACATGACCCTGCTGATTTTTCAGCTGACGATGTTTTTACTGATTACTGACGGTCTCTATGCTTTTTTAAACTTTTCTTTACTCCGGATCTACTTTCTGAAATTGACTTTACCTTTCAACATTCACCATTTTGTAGTTCTTTTATTGGCTTTTATCCATGTATTCAAAAGCGTTATCCAGATATTTTTTATCATTTCCACTATTCTTCACTGGCGCGGAAAATCCTTCTTTTTAACTGAAAAGCATCTTGTCAAACATCAGGGTATTTTTTCCATCCAGGAGAAAGTTTATGATCTTAACAACATCCGTTCCGTCACCATTAAACAATCATTCCTGGGTAAAATTTTTCATTTCGGTGATGTTATTATTGAAACTAGTGCTTCAGGCGGATATAAGGACAAAATCTTAGTTGCCGGAATTGCCGATCCTGAAAATTTCGAAGCCAAACTTCGCCATTGTTTTTAAGATGAAAAAATTCCTAATTATTCTTTTCCTGGCTGTTTTTCTTGGCAGTTGGTTGTATTTTTATAAAATTCATCAAACTCCTTCAGCGTTTGAATATACTGATATAACCAGTGACCAGTTAAAAACCATGCTGCAAAATAAAGATTTTTATTTTGTCAATGTCCACACGCCTTATGAGGGAGAAATTGAAAAAACCGATGCTTTTATTCCCTATGACCGGATTGATGAAAATCTCAATAAATTCCCCAAAGATAAAAATGCCAAAATCATCTTGTATTGCAAAAGCGGCCGGATGAGTGCTATCGCCGCCAAACGCCTGACTGAACTCGGCTACACCAATGTTTACAATCACATCTTAGGGATGCACGACTGGCAATCCAAAGGTTTTTCTCTTAAAAAAAATTAATATTTAAATTTTAAACTTATTTTATGGACCAAATTATTACCACAGCAAATCTGACTTGCCCAAAATGCGGCAAAATTCAATCAGCAGAAATGCCCGTCAATGCCTGCCAGCATTTCTAAAGTAATAACTTTTTAAATAAGCGTATGGATTTTGATTACACGGTTACAACGGAGAAATCATTTGATCAAGCGGTTAAAGCGGTTGAGAAAGAAACGAAAAATGCCGGATTTCGCGTGCTTTATATCCATGATGTCACAGCCACATTGAAAGAGAAGGGTTTTAAGGCTGAACCATTCAAGATTATCGAGATTTGCAATGCTAGAAGCGCCTATACTGTACTTCAGGCTGATATCAAGATAGGATTATGTTTGCCCTGTAAGATAAACGTCTACCGGAAGGATGGGATTACGTATATTTCAGGCATGCGCCCAATTATCCTTCCCCGGTTTTTCCCGAAAGCACATCTCGGTGCGCTACCTATCGAAATTGATAAAATTATTAAAGAAATTATTGATAGAAGCAGATAATTGATAAAGGCCTCATAAATTCTTAATCTCTTACTGTTACACTGTTCGTATATGTATGAGTATGGTAACTGGCTTCTGGTTTTATTCAATATTGTTCTTTTTCTCTATTTTATTTATAGCGCTTTCAAACCAAGAACAAAGATTGATTGGCAGACTTACTGTATCTTTGGAGCCTTTATAGTCGCGCTGTTTGCCGAAATGTATGGATTTCCTTTGACAATTTACCTGTTAACTTCGTTCTTTGGAAGTCGGTTAGGCTTGGATTTTACACACAACAACGGTCATATATTAAACACCCTGTTGGGTCTGAAAGGTGATCCTCACTTTAATATCCTGCATATCATCAGTTACGCGCTTATTATCGGAGGGTTAATTCTTTTGGGTAAAGCCTGGGAAGTCCTTTATAAAGCCCAAAAGCAACAAAGTCTGGCTGTTATTAGTGTCTATAAATATCTGCGCCACCCTCAATATCTGGCCTTTATCCTTATAATTGTTGGTTTTCTCATCCAGTGGCCAACCATTATAACGCTTGTCATGGCGCCGATCCTTATTTTCCGCTACATCCGTCTGGCAAAAAGTGAAGAAAAAAAGATGCTCAGGAAATTCGGGTCGGTGTACAAAGTATATAAAAACGAAGTTCCCGGTTTTATTCCCAATGTAAAACTTCTTCTGGACGAAATGATCGCTAAATCCGCTATTTCAGGGAATTCGAAATGAAAATCTTGTATCATTAAATTATGACCTCAGAAACCGAAAATTATACATGTCCGATGCACTCCGATGTACATCGGAGTAAACCCGGGACTTGCCCAAAATGCGGGATGCCCCTCGTCGCTAATGCTATGAAGGATAAAAAAATAGCAGAGGGTAAAATGAACCACGATGGAATGCCTGCCCCTCGAAGCCCGAAGGGCAAAGCGGGCGAGCATGGGGCTATGAAACATGGCGAGCATATGATGAAACCTGTCTCAGAGATGTCCTCCTGGGAAAAGTTCAAGATTAGCATGACTATGGCGATGGGTATGGAGCATGGGGGTTTAGCGGGACGGGAAATGGCTAAACTCATGGAAGAAGACATCCGCAATAAGTTTTTTGTCGCCCTCATACTCACCTTGCCTATTATTGCCTACTCTCCGCTTGGTACAAATATTTTGGGGTTAAGGCTTCCAACGCCAATTTCTGCCAATTGGATTATGTTTCTTTTGACTACTCCCGTTTTCTTTTATTCAGGCTGGATATTTCTTTACTCAACATACAAAGCATTGCAAGCCAAAACTCTTAACATGGCGGTTCTGATTGCTGTTGGTATTACTGCGGCTTACGTATTCAGTGTCGTCTTATCACTCCTGGGCAGTGAAGAATCATTCTATGAAGCCGCGGCCATGCTCACTACCTTTGTTCTCTTTGGTCATTGGATGGAGATGAAAAGTAGACGCGGGACTACAGATGCCCTCCAAGCATTGTTTGATCTTGTTCCTCCACAGGCAAGGCTCTGGAAAGACGGGGAAGAGACTTTTGTGCCTACATCGGAAGTCAAACTCGGGGATATTCTTATTCTCAAGCCTGGAGATAAAATTCCGGTTGATGGAGAAATCATCGATGGTGAAACTGCTATTGATGAATCCCTGGTGACAGGAGAATCTTTGCCTGTTACTAAAAGTGTTGGTGATACGGTAATTGGTGGTTCAATCAATACCTCAGGTTCAGTCAAATTCAAAGCGACCAAAATTGGCTCTGACACAGCTTTGGCCCAGATAGTCAAAATGGTTGAAATTGCCCAAAATTCCAAGGCTCCCGGCCAGAAACTGGCCGACCGTTTTGCCAAATATCTGGTGATTGTGGCAGTAGGAGGAGGTCTTCTGACTTTTGCTGTTTGGTATTTTATATTAGGACAGCCTCTACTTTTCGCTCTGACTTTTGCCATATCAACTGTAGTAATTGCCTGCCCCGATGCTTTAGGCCTGGCCACCCCTACTGCTGTAGCAGTCGGAACAGGCCTTGGCGCCAAACATAATATTTTAATTAAAGATGCTCCTACTCTCGAACAGGTTTCACGAATCCAGGCTGTCGTTCTTGATAAAACTGGAACCCTCACTGAAGGCAAGCCCAAAATTACTGATGTTGTTGCCTCCAAAGGATTTACCGAGAACGATATTATTGCTCTTGACGCTGCAGCCGAAGCTAAATCTTCGCACCCGTTGAGTCTGGCGGTTTTAGAGGAAGCTAAAAGAAGAAAAGTCAGTATTTCTACCAGGGTTGAAAAGTTTAAAAATCTAGCAGGCCATGGGGTTGAGGCAGTAGTTGACGGTAAGCATGTACTTGTGGGAACCGTAAAATTAATGAAAGATTCAAAGGTTGATATTTCACCACTTCAAAATGATATAGATAGACTTTTCTCAGGGGGCAAGACAATTATGGTACTTGCAGTTAACACTAAGATTGCTGGTGTCGCAGCCGCTTCTGATCCTGTGAAGGAAAACGCCAAGCAAGCGATTACTCGCATGAAGGAGCTCGGGTTAGAGGTTGCGATGATCACCGGAGATAACAAAAAAACTGCAGAGGCTATCGGCAAGCAGCTTAATATAGATAGGATCTTTTCTGAAGTGCTCCCAGAAGATAAAGCCTCATACGTCAAAAAACTTCAAAAAGAAGTAAAATTTGTCGCCATGGTCGGTGACGGGGTCAACGACGCACCCGCCCTTGCCCAGGCTGACATCGGCATTGCCATCGGAGCCGGTACTGATGTGGCCATCGAAACCGCCAAGGTAGTTCTGATGAAATCCGATCCGGCGGATATTTTAAGGGCTATCCGTCTAAGCAAAGCCACCGTTACCAAAATGAAGCAAAACCTTTTTTGGGCTTCAATCTATAATTTGCTGGCCATTCCTGTTGCCGCCGGAGTCTTATATCCCAAATACGGTATTATCTTGAGACCGGAAATCTCAGCGCTTCTGATGAGCATCTCCTCTATCATTGTCGCCACCAACGCCGTCCTTCTTAACCGTGCGGAAAAGGATTTAGTAACCGTTTGATCCAATCTCCTTGTTGAAATTTAATTAATCCTATTCTACACTCTGTAGTAAATATGTCCGTCAAATCATTAAGCCATCTGGAACAACTGATTATGGAAATTGTCTGGGCATGCGGTGATTGTTCTGTGCGTGATGTCGTGAGAAAAATCAACCTTAAGAAAAAACTTGCTTATACTACCGTGGCCACCATCCTTTCCCGCCTTTATCAAAAAGGCTTAGTCTTGAAGGAAACTCATGATTCCCGCCTGTACTACTTTCCCAAAATTTCAAAAGTCGATTACGGTAAAAGCGCCGCCCGGTCATTTATGCGCCAGTTTTTCTCTTCCTTTGGCGATTCGGCGGTTGCCTCTTTTGCCCAATCGATCGAACGGCTCCCCAAGGATAAAAAAAAGCGCCTGTTAAAATTATTGGCCAATCCGGATGAAAATAAATAAATATCTTTTTGTTTTTTCATTTCTTTTTACCTTTCTTATATCAGGTTATCTGTTAATATTGTTTAGGTTTTTTCCGGTTTTTTTTCATCATGCGCTTTATTACTGTCGGGAAATGGTAAAAAACATATCATTTGGCTCAAGCCCTCTTGTTGGAGATTTTATTTTTATATTTTTGTCCCTACTGATACTCCATACTGCCATAAAACTGCTTATCTCGTTCTTTAAAATATACCGCTTTAGCCGCACCCTTTCCCCGCTGGTTACCGGGAATAAACGGACGAGAAGACTTATTAAAGATTTAGGTTTGGAAAATAAAGTAATGATCCTCCCAAAAAATGCTCCGACCGCTTTTTGCTTTGGCTTTTTAAACCCTAGGATATTCATAACCACCGGAATTATCAGGCTGGTTAGCCTGAAGGAACTGGCAGTCATTCTGCGCCACGAAAAATACCATTTGGAAAACAAAGATACGGCCACCCTTTTGTTGGCCGATCTAACCCAATGCTTATTTCCCTTCTTTCCGCTTGTTTCAGATCTGATAGGAAATTACAGACTGAATCGCGAACTTGAGGCTGACCGGCAGGCCATCCGGCAAAAAAATGACCAATACTGTCTGTCAGATGTTCTTAAAAAACTCATAACATACAAACCCGCTCCCCTGCCGGCGGTTGCCGGATTAAACGCGTACGAAACTCTTGAGGCCAGAATAAAGGCGCTTCTTAATCTGAAAGTTCCCGCCAAAAAACCCTCACTTAAAAATCTCCTCCAAACCTTTTTCACTCTTATAATTTTTCTGGTGTTTGCTTTATCTTCAGTGTCAACTGCGGAAACCGGTCCGGAAAACGGGGGACATAAATCTTTTTGCCGCCCGAATACAGAATGCCACCATTCATGTTCCGGACTTTATATACTCCCGCTTTGACCTATTGACAAACCGTCAGCTTTACTACTACACTTTGTAGTAATATGTCTGAAGTAAAATCTAAAAGCTCATTAATTCTGGTTGCCCTTCTAATTGTCGCTTCGTTTGCAATCGGTTCCCTTTACACCAAAGTTAAACTTCTGGAAAAAGGAAACCCGGGCGTGGCGGAAATCCAGGCCGGGACAGGAGGAAACGACACCGTTTCCGCGCAAATCCCCTCTCCCCAACCTGCAGCCAAAAAGCCGGAATTGGAAAGTGATGACCGCGTGAGAGGCAACAAAAACGCCAAAGTAGCACTTATTGAATACTCTGATCTGGAATGTCCCTACTGTAAAAATTTTCATCCCACCATGCAGCAGGTCATGAAAGAATACGGTGATAAAGTAAAATGGGTGTATCGTGATTACCCTTTAAACTTTCATCAGAATGCACAAAAAGAAGCGGAGGCAGGCTGGTGTGTCAACGAATTGGGAGGCAATGACGTTTTTTGGAAATATATTGATGCCATTTTTGAGCGTACGACCTCCAATGGCACCGGCTTTGCGCTGGACAAACTGGGTTCCCTGGCCAATGAAGTAGGGGTTGATCAGACCAAATTCCAAAAATGTCTTGACTCGGGTAAGTATACCCAAAAAGTGCAGGACCAGATGGCCAAAGGAAGTGAAGAAGGTGTAACTGGAACTCCCGGTACAATCATTCTGACTGAAAATGGCAGTACCCAGCTTATACCCGGGGCTCTTCCCTATGAAAGTATCAAGCCTATGATTGATGCAGCCTTAAAATAAATATAAATTTATGGATATTTCACCGGTTTCTTAAGTTTATCCTTATTTCTTTTTAGGCTTTTTCCCTATATTTTTGTCCTTACTAATAATTCAGAACACCTTACTGAAAGTTTGTGAAATCTGTTATGAAAAACAGACCTGATTTACCTGAAGGATTACCCAAAAAAGAACGCAGGAAGATAAAACGTGCATTTTACCGGGAACAGATGAATAAACAGCTGCGGCTGGGTAAGTTGCAGAAATACGGAATAATTATTGCCGCTTGTTTGGTGTTTCTTGCTGGCGGATACTGGTTTATCAGAGAAGCCTCTAAACCGAAGCCCGGGGAATTTGTCCCCACCTTAGGCAATGAACATATCCAAAACATCACCGATACCCACGAATCTTACAATTCCCTGCCTCCGACTTCAGGTACCCACGTGAATAATAAAGCCCCCTGGGGAGTAAGCGGGTCCCCTATTCCTGACGAACTCCAGCTTCATAATCTGGAGGACGGCGGGATTATGGTACAGTATAATTGCACGCCGGATGGGGACAGCCAAAAAGAGGCCACTGACAGTGCCGAAGGGCAAGATGAATGCCAAAAACTGGTTGCCGGATTAACAGCCGTCATAAAAAAATATAAGGATAAAGTAATACTTGCCCCCTACCCTCAGCTTGATACTAAAATCGCCCTGACAGCCTGGACCAAGTTGGATAAATTCAATGAGTTTAATGAAGAGAGAATAGAAAAATTTATTAAAGCCTACCGCGGCATCGATCACCATCGGGTCTGACTGAATCTGTCTTTCTTCATGGAATCTTAATCTTTGTTATGCTAATATTTATAGATACTTATCTATAGATGGCGGTGATTTGAAATGAAAAATAATTATTTATTGGCAATTACAACTTTTATCGCCGGGATTCTGTTAACAGTTCTCATAACAGGTTACAACAGACAGCAGGCTCAACCTGCTAATATGATGGGTGGCAGCGGCATGATGACCATGAATTCCAGCATGAATGAAATGATGCAATCACTGGAAAAGGCTGAAGGGGAAGATTTTGATATGGCTTTCATGAACTCGATGATGGTCCATCATGAAGGCGCCATTGAAATGGCCAAAGAAGCGAAAGCAAAAGGCATGCATGAAGAGATCAAAAATTTGGCAGATGATATAATAGAAGCTCAAGAGAACGAAATTGAACAAATGAAAATGTGGCAAAAAGAATGGGAGGCAAATCCATGAGTTTCTTAGATAAATTATTTTCCGCCAATAAAAACAAGGTTAAAGATCCGGTTTGCAAAATGATGGTCGATCCTGAAAAAGCGGAATATAAAAGCAACCATGATGGCAAAACCTACTATTTCTGCTCGGAAAACTGCCAAAAAACCTTTGAAGCTGATCCCCAAAATTATGCTAGTTGATGAAACGTTTCTTTCCCTTATTATTTTTTATTCCGGTTTTAATCGGTTTCAGTCTTCTCCAAAAGTTCTATCAGGGCAATAATGGACAGGAAGCTTCACCGGAATCCGCAAATAAAAACTTTTCAGATCCTCAAGAAAACAAAGAGCCTTCTTTTATTGACTCCCTGCGGGAACGCTCATACGGAGATGGGGAGTTTAAAATAGAAAATGAAATTGAGCGCAACGGTTCTTACAGCGGTTACCTTTTTTCATATTCTTCAGACGGCCTGAAAATTTACGGCCGTATGAATATACCCTTTGGTGAATCCCCTGCCGGAGGTTTTCCCGTTATCATCCTCAATCACGGCTATTTCAATAATACCTCATTTAAAAGCGGCGACGGCACACAAACCATGGCGGATATTATGGCCCGCAACGGCTATCTGACCCTGGCTTCAGACTATCGTGGCCACGGCAATAGTGAGGATGACGGGCGGGTATCACGCGGACACCGGCGAATATGCCATTGACGTCTTAAACCTTCTTGCCTCCTTAAAAAATCTAAAGAATCCCCAAGACCAATCTGACGGTCTTTTCCTTAACCTGGAAAAAATCGGCATGTGGGGGCACAGTTAGGGCGGAGAGGTTGGCTTGAGGGTGGTTGAAGCAACCGATAAAATCAAAGCTCTCGTCTTATGGGCTCCCACCAGCGCCCGTGTTTCCGATAATGCCCGATTCTACGGAGGTAGACGCCCAGTCGCAAATAACAATCAAGGCACCGAAAGTGCCTCCCCTATTGATTTTCTAAATTACATTTCAACTCCGGTAAGCCTCCACCAGGGGCTTTTTGATACCGAAGTGGATCCCGCCTGGTCAAAAGAGCTGAACGAAGCATTGAAACAGGCAGGTAAACAGGTTGAGTATTTTGAGTATCCCGGACAGGACCACAATTTTCGCAATTTAGGCTGGGCGCAAATTTCCGCCAGATCCCTTCAATTTTTTGACAAATATCTGAAATAATCCAGAATCTTCCATCGGCAAAGCTTTACTGTCTTTAACTGCCATAAAAACAAATGGACCGAAAAATTTATCGCTTAAAATAGATAAATATCTCTATAAGAGTTTATCTCAACCTAATCAGGATAAGGATTAGAGAATTTCCCATATCCCGGGGTCTTCGCCGCCCAGATACCAGATGAAGATTCCTCCCAGCTCGTAAGCTTTGGCCAGATCAATTTTGGCTTTGAACGAACTGGCATCTTCCAGCCAGACTTGGTGCTTTTGCCCTTCGTCGGTATATTCAAAAAAATTAGCTCTTTTTGCCTCATCCCAACGAAGCTCAACTCCGGTTCCCGCAAGAATTGTTAACGTCTCGGCTGTTCTCATATCCTTATAAAATTCTTCTTCCGGCTCAATGATCCAGTCGTGCCCTGAATGGGCTGTGCCTAAAATAATTTTCTCAGCCGGAACCCCCTGTTTAAGAGCGTTTTTAATGACTGCATTTACCCATTCAAAAGAAGCGATCGGCCCGGGCCCCGTATCCTGGCCGTACTCTTCATATATATTAAGGTGCAGTCGGTCGGCAATTTTGCCTATCTCAGTCAGATTGATGCCGTGAGTTACCCTGCCTTCGGTCTCAACAGGTATAGATATACTCAATATTTTTCCTGTATTTTTAATTTCTTTTGAGAGGGTGCGTATGTATTCCGTAAACTCTTCTTCCTGGTTATTCTTAAGGTTTTCGTAATCAATGGTCACCCCGTCGTAACCCTTTTCGGCTGCTGTTTCCAAAACATCAGAAAAATGTTCTTTTTGTGTGTCCTTATCATCCAAAATTTCGTCGGCCCGGCCGACATCACCGTGATCCCCTATTCCCATCATTATTTTGAGGTTGTTTTCTTTAGAAAGCGACAAAACTTCTTCTTCCATCTCCGCAGATATTGAATCATCGCGGCTGATCCGTCCATCATCATCCAGGTTGTACCAGTACAAAGATACATAGTCCAGTTTAGTTAAATTGGCCTTAAATGAGAAAAGGGACCGGTCCAGCTTATCTTTCCCGATACCTATTGACCCAGTATATGACAGCTTATGATCAGGATTAGGCGAAGGTATGCCGGTTCTGTCACTGCTTTCCCATAAAAAGTAAATAACCCCGGCAGCTAATATCAGGAAAAGAGCTCTTTTCATCCTTGGGCGATAGCTGACTTATGGTAGATGGTAAAAGGCTCCTCATTGTAAATTGGGCGGTAATGGAACGTTATTGAATTCAAGACTGTCGATTCAATTGTCCCGTGGGCGTGGTCGTCCAAAAGGACAAAGTCAAAGAAATTTTCGGACAGGGCCAGGCTGTATGCTTGGGAACCTGTCAGATTTTTATATTTAAAATCAAAGATTCCCGTAATGTTCTCATCCCTGAAATTGGGAAGCGCCAAAAGTGTCACGTCATCCTGTGAAGAGAGTATTTTTTCGTGATCGGATGTTCTTGTTTTTAAAAAGTCCATGGCTTTATCAGTATTCGGCCAGGCTCTCTCAAGCTTCAAAAGTTGGGAGTAAGAATAGAAAAAAGTGGCGATAAACAATAAACCTAATAACAGGTTGCCAAATCTGGGCCACCTCCCTATAAATGACTGTAATCCATATGAGGCCAATGGCAGTAGGAAAATGACCGTCAAATATGAATGCTGCCCGCTGGCAGCTGAATTGTTGGTAGCCAGATGGACGGCAAGCGGGGTCAGAGCTAAGATAATTAAAACAAGGGCTGTCCGGCTACTTTTGAAAAACAGCAAAAGTGCTCCGATTGCCGCCGGCAGCAGAACGGGCAGGCTGTAAGAATAAAAGCTTTTAAGAATTACCACTGAGTGGCTGGTTGCCTTGCTTATCTGTTCTTCTTGAAAGTGGATAAGCGCCGGATACTGCCAAAGAGCATAGCCTATGACAATTGTCGACAGCGGCAGCAAAAAATACTTTAAATAAAGTCGGACTTCATGATTACCATTAATTTTTGCTTGCCAAAAAGCCGCCAGAGCAACCACCGGAAATATGATAAAGGAGATATACTTTGCAAGATATGAAGCGGCTATAAAAACTGCTGCCCCAAAATACCAATTTTCCTTCCGCCAGTCTTTTTGTTTTTCCGACTTTAAGCTTTTTAGCAGCAATACCAATCCTGCTAAAAGCAGCGTAAATGAAAGCATATCGTAAATAGCCAGACGGCTTAAGTACAAAGGCACGGCTAAAACTGCCAAAAAACTGGCGGCAATGATAGCTGAGGTTTCATTATCCTGATCATTATTGGATAATTTCAAATATCTGACGATTAAATATAAAAGGTAAACGGATATTGTGCCCAATAATGCATTTAACAACCTGCTGCCTGTGATGCCCCAAAAACCAAAGACAGCCGAAAGTGTCGGATAAAACAATGGCATCCCTCCTACCCAGGCAAAAGGATTGCTTTCCTGCCAATGCCCTACCAAAACTTTCCGTCCTAATATTAGATATTGAGCTTCATCCAAAAAAGGAGAATTGTAATTGAGATTATAAATTCTTAACAGAAAGGCATAGATTAGAACAACGAAAATTGGAGAAATAAAAACTTTCACTTTTTAAGATTACAGTTAAAATGTATAAGATAGAACTCATTAATATAAAAATAATAAAAGAAGCACTCTTCATAAAATCTTAATAACTTGACTGGTAAGATTTTTAACATGATAAAAACAGCATCCGTTCCGATAAAAGGCATGCATTGCCGTTCTTGCGAGCTTTTGATTGAAGGTGAACTCTGCTCTCTTGAGGGTGTCAAAAAAGTTGCCGTCAGCCAAAAAAAGGGCTTAGCGGAAATCGCTTATAAAGGTAATCTAAACTATGAAGCGGTCAACTCGACTATCGAAGGAGCAGGCTATTCAATCGGCCTACCCGAAAAAAAACCTTTATTTACCCGCGATTTTAATATTTATCAGGAAATAATAATTTTTCTGATTGCCGTCTTTTTAGGCTATGTTCTCCTAGACATTTTCGGCATTAAAATTGCCCTGCCGGCCATCTCCAATCATCCTTCCAGCCTTTTAGTAGTGCTTTTAATCGGGTTAACAGCCGGCTTCTCCACCTGCATGGCTTTAATCGGCGGCTTGGTTTTGGGTGTTTCTGCCAGGTTTGCCGAAAAGCATTCTTTAGCTACTCCTCTTGAAAAATTCAAACCGCATCTGTTTTTTAATCTTGGCAGGATAGGTTCTTATCTTTTTTTCGGTGCGATAATCGGTTGGTTTGGTTCTTTTTTCCAGCTGTCCGGTTTCGGCCTTGGTATGCTGACGGTTTTTGTAAGCATGGTTATGCTTTTGATGGGTTTACAGCTAACCGGGCTTTCCCCCAGACTGGAAGATTTTAAACTGACTCTGCCTGCCGGAGTGGGAAAAATTTTGAGAATTAATTCAAAAAAAGAGGCTGAATACAGCAATAAAAATTCTGTCTTTATGGGAGGCCTGACCTTTTTTCTGCCCTGCGGCTTCACCCAGGCGATGCAGCTTTTTGCCATGACGACAGGCAATCCTGTTTCGGGCGCTTTAATCATGGGCACTTTTGCCTTGGGGACAGCACCTGGACTTCTGGGAATTGGCGGTTTGACATCGCTGGTCAAAGGAGCTTTTGCTCAAAGTTTTTTCCGGATTGCCGGTGTCGTTGTTATCGTCTTAAGTCTTTTCAATCTTAACAATGGCCTGAATCTGACCGGCTTAAATCCGGGTTATTTTAATTTCCCCGGGAAAACAACTGTTGTGGCAGCAGCTGATACAGAAGGAGTTCAACTGGAAAACGGCAAACAGGTCATCCGTATGGTCCAGGATGCCGGAGGTTACAATCCGAAAGTCTTCACGGTTAAAAAAGGCGTACCTGTCCGCTGGGTTATCGATTCCAAAGATCCCAACACCTGTGCCGCTTCAATTGTGGCCGACAAAATCGGCGTGCAAAAATTGCTCCATCCTGGTGAAAATGTGATTGAGTTTACGCCTTCCGAAGAAGGCGTTATCCGATTTACCTGCAGTATGGGCATGTTTTCCGGATCGATCAGGGTGGTTAATGATGTCAATGGTATTCAAGTACAGGCTGCGACTCTCCCCGATGACACCGCCGCTGTTAAAACCGCTAATTCTGCCGGAGGTGCGTCTTGCGGTAGCGGAGGCTGCGGTTGCGGAGGTGGAGGGCAAAAGCAGGTCCAAAACACAAATGTCACTCCGGTGAAAGCTCAAGAAAATAAAGATGAGCAAATCATTAAAACTGTGTATACCCAAAATACTGATATCAGTCCAAATGCTTTTGAAGTTAATGCGGGAAAGCCCGTCAGAATGGAAATTGAAGTCAAAGACAACGGTTCCGGCTGTATGGCAACAATTGCCGTCCCCGGTTTAGCCGATAATCCCCAATTTCTTAAAAAGGGAGAAACGATAGTTCTTGAATTCACCCCGAAAACTCCCGGTGAATACCCGATTACCTGCGCCATGGGGGTACCCCGCGGCATTATTAAGGTTGTTTAAAGGAGTCTTTTCATGTCCGATATAAATACGCTAAAATTCTACGTTACCGGCATCACCTGTGACGCTTGTCTGAAACTTATCAAACGCAGAGTCAATTCAATCGAAGGTGTTTTGGATTTTAACGTTTCCCTGACCGGTGAGGCGCAAGTTACCGCCAGACGTGATATTAATCTTACGGAAATTAAGAAATCACTGGAAGGTACGGATTATCAGGTTATAAACTGAAGAAAATTTCTTAATGAAAAAAAAGCTGAAATTAAATATCAAAGGCATGCATTGCCGCTCCTGTGAAGTGGTTACGAAAGAGGAACTGGCGGCTTTACCGGGTGTTTCCGATATAAATGTCAGTTTCCAAAAACAGCTGGCCGTTCTCACTCTTGACCAAAGTAAAAACAGCCTGACCGAAGTGATCGAAGCGGTCAAACGGGCAGGCTATGAAGCACTCCAGGAAGAAAGTGTTGGAACGGAAGCTAATAAAAGCACCGCTGGGGCAAAAGTGACAAGAAGCAGTGTTCCGGTTAAAATTGAATCAAGAGTTGAAGCGCAAGGGCGTGTTTTTCTAAATGATCATGGTGAACCATTTTTTGATGGTAAAATCAGCAAATTCCAAAAATCCGAATACCAACAATCTTTCGGTAATGGAGAAGTGAAGAATTTTATGTCAAAACTTTCCGGATCTTTGGATAATGCCCCGCTATTCAACCCTCTCCCCTCCCAAGATAACGTCTTGTCGAATAAACCTGATCAAATACCGGCAAAAAAATCACAAATTCCTGAAATAAGTACTCCGGCTGAAACGCCTGATATACGCAAAAGAGTTTCGTTATCTCTCTCCGGTATGCACTGCTCTTCCTGTGCCCAACTGATTGAACGTTCCCTTAAAAAGGTTGATGGCGTCTCTTCCGCCAACGTCAATTTTGCCGCCGAAAAGGCGCTGGTTGACTTTGACTCTAACCAGGCGACTGTCGAAAATCTGATCAAAGCGGTGGAAAACAGCGGTTATAAAGCCAGTCAGATTGATCAAAAAGATACCGAATTTGAAACGCGAAAACGTCAGGAAGAAACTAGAATGCTTTTTTCGAAGTTCATTTCCAGCCTGATCCTGAGCTTGCCATTGCTTTATTTCATGCTGTTCGACTTTTTCCCGGGTGCAATCGGCAAACTGTTCTTTAATCCTTATGTCGGCGTCCTCTCTTTCATCCTGTCGACCCCGGTGCAGTTTGTTTTGGGTTACGGTTTCTATAAAGGCATGTGGTCCGCTCTCAGGATGAAAACCTTTAATATGGACAGTCTGATAGCCATCGGCACCTCGGCTGCCTATTTTTACAGCGCTTTCAATTATTTGAGTTATTTCTCCCTAACAGGTACTCTCCTCGGGCCGGTGATAGAAAAAATACCGGAATTGTATTTTGAAACATCCGCCTTTTTGATTACTTTTGTTCTTTTGGGAAAATGGCTGGAACTTAGAGCCAAGGGTAAAACATCAGATGCCATAAAAAAATTGATGGGCCTTCAGCCAAAAACCGCCAGAGTTATAAGAAATGGCAATACGGTTGATATTCCTTTGGATCAGGTGGTCAAAGGCGACATTTTGCTGGTCCGGCCGGGCGAAAAAATCCCGGTTGACGGCAAAATTATCAGAGGCTCATCTTCCGTCGATGAATCGATGATTACCGGCGAAAGCATACCTGTTGAAAAAAACAGCGGTGATAATGTGGTCGGGGCAACCATCAATAAAATGGGCAGCTTTGAATTTGAGGCAACCCGGGTCGGCAGCGAAACCACGCTAGCCCAAATCATCCGTTTAATTGAGGAAGCCCAGGGTTCCAAGGCACCCATTCAGGCCTTCGCCGACCGCATTTCAGCCTGGTTTGTCCCGGCCGTCATCATTATCGCCATCGGCACCTTTCTCGTCTGGTACCTGATCTTTGGGGCTTCCTTATCATTTGCCCTGATGGCATTCACGGCCGTTATCGTCATTGCCTGTCCCTGCGCCTTGGGCTTGGCGACTCCGACCGCTTTGATGGTCGGTACTGGTAAGGGCGCGGAACACGGCATTTTAATAAAAGGCGGCGAACCCTTGGAAAAGATTTGCCGGATAACAACCATCATTTTCGATAAAACCGGTACTTTAACCAACGGCAAACCGATTGTGACCGATATCGAAAGCTACACTGAAACCGGAGAGGCTCAAATCCTGGAAATTGCCGCTTCATTGGAAAAATCTTCTGAACATCCTTTAGCGGAAGCCATTGTAGGCTTTGCCCGGGAAAAAGATATGCTCATGAAGAATGTCGAGAATTTTAAGGCCATACCCGGTCACGGAGTCACCGGCACCATCAAAGGCGAAACTTATTATATGGGCAACCGGAAACTGATGACAGATGTCGCCAAAGTTGAGCTCGGTCAACTTCACGACAAACTGATTAGATTGGAAAACATGGGTAAAACCGCCATGCTTTTGGCAGATAAAAATCAGATCCTGGGAGCGATTGCGGTTGCCGATACCGTCAAAGAAACCAGCCGGGAAGCTATCGATCAGCTTAAAAAAAGAAATATCGAAGTTTATATGATCACCGGCGACAATGAACGGACTGCCCAGGCTATTGCTGATCAGGTCGGCATTACCAATATTCTGGCGGAAGTTTTACCTGAAGACAAAGCCAATGAAGTCAAAAAACTTCAGGATAAAAAACAAATTGTGGCCATGGTCGGCGACGGCATCAATGATGCGCCGGCATTAGCTCAGGCTGATTTAGGGATTGCCATGGGTTCGGGAACTGATGTCGCGATGGAAACAGGCGGTATCGTCATCGTCAAAAACGACCTGCGGGATGTAGTTACTGCCATCAATCTTTCCCACGATACGATGAGTAAAATTAAGCAAAACATGTTTTTCGCCCTCTTTTATAACATCGTTGGCATCCCCGTCGCTGCCCGGGCTTTCGCTTTCATGGGGCTTGTGCTTAAACCCGAATTGGCAGGTTTGGCCATGGCTTTATCCTCCATCTCCGTCGTTACCAATTCCCTGACTTTAAAATATTTCCGGCCGGGCAAACGGAATTACTTGTCTTTGATTGCTCCGCTTGCGATGCTGATTCTTTTCAGCATAATTTTCGGCGGTTTTGCCAAAATCAGCTCCTCCATGGCTTTTGAATAGTTTTCCCAAAAAATCTTCATAATTTCTTAATAATCCAGGCTGTATTATTAAGCCAATATGTTCAAACGCTTCTCAGGAGAAAAATTAATATTATTGGTAATTGGCGGATTCACCTTGCTGGTATTCCTACTGATTATTGTCTTTGCCGTTAAAGAAGGAAAGGGAGCCACGCAATCAGATGCTATCTCTTATACCAAAGGTGACACGGAAAAACCGGCGGCTTCAATTGATTCTAATTTAAAAGAATTGGGCAAGATGAAAGTCAGTGATGAGAGGACAGCTGAATTCAGCATAAAAAATAACGGCTCCAAGCCTTTGGAACTCTATAAATTATCGACTTCCTGCGACTGTACATTTGCCAAACTGGATATCAATGGAGTCATTAGTCCGGAATTTACCATGCATTCAAAAAACAACTGGAAGGCTCAACTGCCGCCGGGAGAGACAGCCAAATTGTTTGTTACTTACCGGCCGTTTATTATGCCGGTCAAAGGACTGGTTACCAGACAAGCCTCACTCAACACCAATGACCCGGAAAATGAAACCTTGATATTCAATATCAATGCCACAGTCGAATAATTACTTATGAATCTTTTCTTCGGAGTTTCCCTGACTGCCTCTTTTTTGGGCGGCATGGTGGCCTTGTTTGCTCCCTGCTGTATTACTTTTCTTTTTCCTTCTTATTTGGGAACAATTTTCAAAGATAGGAAAAGGGTGGTTTTTCTGACGATGATTTTTGCCGCGGGTTTGGGATCAATCCTGGTACCGGTGGCTTTGGGCGCTTCGATTATCGTCTCTTTCTTTGATAAATTCCATACCACGACATATCTTCTTGGGGCTTTAGTGATGTTTCTGGTTGGGTTGATGACTCTATTTGAAGTGAAACTGATGCTTCCCCTGCCCCATTACACCATGCCCAAAGAAACAACTGTCCTCTCAACTTATATATTGGGACTTTTTTCCGGTATCACCTCCTCTTGCTGCGCCCCGGTTCTTTTTGCCGCTATCACCCTGTCCTCACTATCACCGACCCTTCTGTCTTCCCTGATTGTTTCAATAGCCTATGTCTTAGGAATCGTTTTCCCTCTTTTTTTCCTGTCTCTTTTTTATGAAAAGCTGAGCAATAAATACCTCTATAAAATCAAGAGTAGTTGGGAAAAACCGCTGAAAATATTGGCTTCTGTTACTTTCATGGTCTCGGCGGTGATTATCGCTTTGATGGCTCTGACGGGAAAAATTGAGATGGATAAGAATATGGCCTACGGAGAATCCCTTAGAAGATTTATCTTTAATCTGTCCAATCGGCTGGGAAATCCCCTGATAGACCTGTTATTGATTGCCCTTTTGGTTATATTTATCAAAATTATGATAAAGGAGGTAGGCCATGGTGAAAAAAAATAATTCTGAAAATAAACATCAATCTTATTTGACCGGTATTGTCACGGGACTTTTGATCGGCCTGTTATTGTTTGTGCTTATCCCGAAACTTTCTAATTACCGGAAAGCTACTAATCCGGAAAGTGAAACACCAGCAGAAAAAACGGCTTCTATTAAGTCCGATCAATTGCTTTCAGAAGTAACCCAAAAAGTTCTGCCTGATAAATTCAACCTCGGTGTCTCCTTTGGTGAGACCGTCAAAAAAATGGTCGAGACAGGCGCTATAGATAAGCAAAAATTTTTAGATCTCTATCAAAGCCGCGGAGGTTTACCTGCCGAATTTACGGATCTTTTTGATAAGGATTCTTCCGAAAAGATAATCGTCACCAAAGAAAACAATGCCATCATCCTCAACCTCCTCTGGCCGCTGGGAATTGCCAACAAAACCAAATTTCTGGAAGAAGGGCCGATGAAGGAAGATTCCGGCAATTACGCTTCAACCGGCGGTTGGACTTTGGGAAAGGAGGAAGGCGGTAAACTTTTCAACCGTTTCCCTATCCTGCCGTTAACGCCCGAACAGGAAAAGGAAGTGATTGAAATTGCCCAAAATATTTACCGGCCCTGCTGCGGCAATTCCACCTACTTTCCCGACTGCAATCACGGGGCGGCCATGCTGGGCTATATTGAGCTGGCCGTTGTCCAGGGTATGAGCCGGAATGAAATATACAAAAAAGCCCTGCTTTTAAATTCCCAGTGGTTCCCCCAGACTTATGTGGAACTGGCCATGTACTTCAAAAGCAAAAAGGGTGAGGATTGGCAGGATGTAGATCCCAAGGAGGCATTAGGCAGTCCTTACTCGAGTGGCGCCGGTTACCAGGCTATCAACAAGGAACTTCAGTCGGAAGGCATCCTTCCCAAAGTTGAAGGCGGCGGCGGCTGCGGCGTCTGATACACTGGAAGAATAGATGAAAAAAATATCCTGGGAATATTGGTTTTTATTCTTAATCAGTGGGATTCTAGCTATTATTCTTCTATTTACCCTAACTAAAGCAAAAGATACAGATACCTCAAGCCTGATCACTTCTAATCAAATCACTGACTCTGTGGTTGTCAGTCCTTCGGCCGGTGCAGCCGGCGGGGTCAGCGTTTCCGTCGCTTATGCCGGAGGGGATGAGGATGGTTGGAATTTTAATTTGAATTTTGATACCCATAATGTCAACCTGGATGCTTATGATTATCAGAAAGGTATTTATCTTGAAAAAAACGAAGGACTTTATCCGTCTCTAAAAATTGAAGTTTCTGGACAAACCCATCATAAAAAAGCAAAGGCGGTTTTTGAAAAAATTGAACTTCCTTTCGCCATAATAATTAAGAATTTATCAGGCATCCCGAGAAGGGAATTTAAAGTTGAAGGGGAAAGGGGGTGAAACATGAAATTTAAGGAATCGGTATTAGCCAATACTTTGGCCATTGTGGCAGCTGCCTATTATCTTATTTGCACACTGCTGGTCTTTTTGGCACCGGATCTTTACCGTCAATTTGCCCAATCCTGGATGCACGGCGTGGATGTGACCACTGTCTGGAACAGACAGCCGCCTGCAATCGGAACTGTTCTATTCGGCTTTATCACTTTCAGCATATCAGCCTGGATCACCGGTTATTTTATTGCCGCAACCTATAATTATCTAGCTAAAAAAAGTTGAAAGACTATGACTAAATTTCTCTCCTCCCCCATTTTCATGGGGATTGTTGCTTCATCCTTTCTTTTGACCTTTTATTTTTTCCTTATGAGACTTCTGACAGGTTCTTTTGAAACTGCCTGGTGGCAATTTTCGACACTTTGGCCTTACATGACTTCACTCTCTGCCGGTTTCGGGATTCAATCCGGGCTTTATGTCAGCTTAAAAAATAAAATTAAAGGGGGCAGCCGTAAAATGATGGTGGGCAATTCTTCAACTTCGACTCTGGGTATGATCGCCTGCTGCGCCCATCATCTGACTGATGTCCTGCCGCTGTTAGGCTTAAGTCTTCTCACTTCACTCTTAATCCAATTCCAGAAAGAAATTTTACTGTTGGCAATTCTTTCCAATCTCGCGAGTATAATTTATCTCATCCGACTTAAACGCAAAATCTGATTTTACTTTTAAAGATTTCATTTATAATAGAATCAGGAGGTGATTTGTATGATGGCTAATTGGGGTTACTCCGGCATGATGGGAGGTTGGGGCTTTTTGGGAGCTGTAACCTGGCTGCTTATAATCACTTTTCTGGTTCTGGGAATCATTTATTTCTGGAAAGAAATCAATAAAAAGAAATAACCTCTTTATTTGCATCAGTCTTCATCAATGTTAAAATTGATAGTTACCGATGAATTTGTGGACCGTTTTTTTAACAGGGCTTCTTACTGGCGGTTTATCCTGCATGGCCGTCCAGGGCGGTCTGCTGGCAACCACACTTGTACAGAATGAAGAAGACAGACTGAGAGGTATCGCCACCAAAGGACGGGCTTGGCCGATATTAGCTTTCCTGATAGCCAAAATCATCGCCTATACTGTCTTGGGTGCGTTGCTGGGAATTTTCGGCTCTTTCTTCCGGTTGTCAGTCTCAACCCAAGTCTTTCTGCAAATAGCCGTCGGGATCTTTATGATCGGCACTGCACTTAATTTATTGAATGTTCACCCCATTTTCCGTTATTTCATTATCCAGCCTCCCCGCTTCCTGTTGAGGATCATCCGCCGGCAATCGAGAAGCGGTGATTTATTTGCACCTGCTTTTTTGGGTGCTTTGACAATTTTTATCCCCTGCGGCACCACTCAGGCAATGATGGCTTTAGCACTGGTTTCAGCCAACCCTGCTTATTCTGCCATAATTATGTTTGCTTTTACTCTTGGTACTGCGCCCGTCTTTTTTATTTTAGGTTTATTAACCACCAAATTAAGTTCCCTGTTCCAAACCTCGTTTGGCAAAATAGCCGCTTTTGCCATTATCTTTTTGGCTGTTTTTAACATTAATGCGGCCGCGGTTTTGTCGGGCTCCAACTTCACCCTTAATAATTTATGGAAAGATTTTAACTGTACGGTTTTAAGCAATTGTTCCGGCCAGGTTTTGGCCAAGGCTGCCACGCCTGTTTCGGAAGCCACTATTTACTTTAATTCACGCGGGTATTCACCTGAAAATATTACGGTGGCAAAAGGGTCCGAGGTAAAACTGAATCTTATTAATAATGACGGAGAAGGCTGCATCCAGGCTTTCGTTATCCCCAAATTAAATATCCAAAAAGTCGTCAGAACGGGTAGTAAAACAAGCTTGTCTTTCACTGCTCCGGAAATTCCCCAGGACCTGACTTTCTCCTGCAGTATGGGTATGTATAACGGAGTCATCAAAGTGATTTAGCATTATGACTAAAAAAACCGTCTGGAAAATACTGGATATGCATTGCACTGCCTGCGCCATAAACATTGATTTTGAGCTTGAAGATAACCATGGTATCAAATCAGCCAGAACCAATTATGCCAAAGCCCTAACGGAAGTAGAATTTGATCCGGAAGTGCTGGACGAGAAGAAAATCGAAGAAATCATCAAAAAGGCCGGTTATACTGCCAACCTCAATACGTAAAACGGTTTTACAAATAAAGAGAGACCGTCATATTCCAGAAAGCATGTAATAGGATCGGCAGAACCAGGTTTCGGCGGAATGTGTAAAGATAACTGTTGGTAACTCCCATCAAAAAAATCGACGCGGGATAAAAAAGTAAAGCTGTTCCCGTCAGATGCAGCCTCGTAAACATTACCGGAAGATGAAGCAGCATGAACAGAAAACTGGCGGTTATGGCAGACGGAAATTGCTTACCGGTCACTTTATACAAGCGTCCGAACAGAAAGCCACGCCCCAATACTTCCTCGGAAAAAGCGGTGGCCAAATTAATCAGCAGAAATGAACCTATACCACCGGCTAATAACACGGCCGCAACCGGTTCAAAGGAAAATTTTTGATATTTAAGATAATTGGCCATAAGGCCTTCAACAGCCAGAATTATTCCTAATACAACACCGATATATACATCCGTCAGAAAGCTTTTGACATCAAAACTTATACCCAGTTCTTTAAGTTTTTTGTTTTCCCAGACCCAGACAAGAAAAAGAGGCGGTACCAAAAAAATTAACGGTTTTACGATAAACTCGTCCACGCTTTCAGGCAGAATAAATTTAGCCCGGTAAAAAGCCCAAACAATAAAAATGAAAAACCAAACTATAAACACCTGACGCTTCATAATTTAATTCTAATCTTTTTCAATACCTGATTTCAAACCCGGCCAGGTCGTCACCCGTCTTTTCCCATTTTACTTCGATATCCGCCACCAGGCTTGTCTCCGGCCCGTTTTTGCAGATATCTATATACTTATTAACAATATCCTCCGCACCTTCACAAACAAGCTCAACCAGATTCCGGTCGGCATTCCTGACCCAGCCTTTAAGCTCCAGTCTGGTCGCCTCGCGCACCGTCCAGGCTCTGTAGCCGACACCGGTGACATCACCGGAAATGAACACATGAGCGCGTACTCTTTTCATGATATATTTTATATACCGTAAATGGCTTTAATCCTGCTTTCTATCTCCATTATAACCAGCATTCTCCTAATATCTAAAGGTGCTGATTGGCTTACTGACTCATTGGCTCCGATTGCAGCCAAACTTAAGACTTCAAATATCTCTATTGCCATCATTTTGGTTTCAATGGTCGTCAGCCTGCCGGAAATCCTGGTAGCAGTAGACGCAGGCCTCCGGGGATATGTACAGATCAGCCTGGGAGTTATCTTCGGATCGATTATCTGCAATATAGGACTTATGGTCGGATTGCCGGCCATGATCAGACCGCTGACTGTTTCCAAAAATATGGTTCTTAGAGACGGTATATTTTCAATTGTCGTTCCCATTCTTATTTTTGCCATTTCTTCAGGCGGCACAATAACCAGGCTTCACGGCTTTGCCCTGCTTCTTCTTTTTATTCCATACCTGACCAATGTCTTCTTGCAGGAAAAACATACGGAATATAACGAGGAAGCGCTCAAACGGGATATAGAAATCGAGTTACAACTGATCGGTTTGGATTTCGGCCACATAAAGGCAGGTTGGCTGTCTTTTTCCCTTGGACTGGTAATACTTCTTATCGGAACTTATCTTTTTTCAGGGCAGCTGATTTCCCTGGTCAACCTGTTTTCACTTGACCCCCTATTCGTCGGCATGACTATCGGAGCGTTTGTTCCCTCCATACCCAATATCGCGGCCGCTTATAAAGCCACTAAAAAGGGTTTGACGGAGGTGGCGGTTTCAGAGACTATCGGTTCAAACGTCTTTACTCTCCTCGTAACAACTGGCATTATAGCCATGATTTCTCCGATTGAAATGCAATCCAACTGGCTGACCTTTGATATTCCCGTTGTTGTCTGGATTAGCTTTTTATTATTTATTTATATGATCTCAGGCAGGGGTATTTCGCGGAAAGAAGGTTTTATTCTTTTCTCCAGTTATCTGGCCATTCTGGTAGCACAGATCATCATTTTTCTCTGATTTAATAATTAATCAGTCAGGAACTTGGCCCCGGATAGTGCAATAATGACATTTCTGATTATTCTTCCCAGAAGAACCGCCAGAAAAAACTTCCAGACCGGATAGTTAACCGCTCCGGCAATAATACCCAAAACATCGAAAAAAGGCAGAGGGATCAAGGCATAGACAAATGTTGTTATAAAACCGGCACGGTGAAAAAATCCTTCCAAAGTTTTTACCCACTTTCCCCCTTTTTCAACGAATCGTAATACACCCCGGCCTCCAAATCCCAGAAAATAAGCGAAAAGCTCTCCGAAGGCCGCTCCGATACCTGATAACAATCCCACTGCCAGCGGATTCCAAATAGCTCCCCCTACAAAAACTGAGGCAGTACCCGGCGCAGGCAGAATTATGGTGGCGTTGGAAATGAAATTGATGACGAAGATGCCTAAAAAACCCCAGCTTTCTACGTCTTTCAGATCATCCCGGTTGATCCAGAGGAGATAAAGCAGCAATAAGCTGATTACAAAAACTGCAATACGGAAACTCTTCCCCTCACCGATTTTCTGCCAGTTATTCTTTTTAGCCTTATGATCGGCCATATTCATAATGATAGCATGGATAAATTATAAAAAGCCGGGTAATTTTAAAAGGGTATATCTTTTGAATTTTGCTTATTTTCAATCAATTTTTTTTTCGCGGATTTTTTATTTTGCCATGCTCCAATTTCTTTCAGTTTCCACATAAACAAAGCGCCTTTGTTTTTTACTTTGGCATCAGCGCAAAAACTCAGTGCTTTTTCGAGAAATGGCCGCGGAATATCCCTGGCCAGTTTTATATAGAGCGATTTATGTTTGATGTCATTTAAAGTTTCCGCTATATGGTAACCGAATGACTGGAATTCCCGGGAAATAAATTTATCTTCAAGCGGATTGAATTTTGTCAGGATGTCTCCGATGGACTGGATTTTTGTATTTTTCATGAAATAAATTTTTTCCGGATTATTCCCACAAGATATAAAGAACCAGTAACCAAAATTAAATCGCTGTTACCGGCTGATTTATGAGCGCTTTCCAAAGCTGAAAATGCATTGTGGTTGACTTCAAAGGAAACGTGTTTTTGCATAAACCGGGCTAACTCAGCCGGATCATAAGAGCTTATTTCACCCTGGTCCATAATAACACGGTAATTTGTCAGGATAAATTTTTCCGTTATCAAAGACAGCAGCCGGATCATCCCGGCAGCATTTTTGTCTTTTTTTATAGCCAGGACTGTCGTGGCTTTTTTTCCGGGCCAGATTTCCCTGACTGCATCAACCAGTGCTTTAATTTTATCGGGATTGTGGGCTCCGTCCAAAACAATTAAAGGCTTTTTCCTGATGATTTCCAGCCGGCCGGCAAATTTTACCGTTTTTAAACCGCTTTTTATCTCTTTTACCCCGATACCCCCGAATTCTTCGCAAGCTTTAACAGCCAATGCCGCATTTGCCACCTGGTGCCGGCCTAACATGCCAAGATGCAGATTCCGGTAATATTGGAAGTTATGAAAATCGAAGCGGCTGCCTGAGATTGATACTCTTTTTATATCTGTTCTGAAATTGAGCCCGGCCAAAAATAATGGGACATTGTTTTGATCAGACTTGTTTTTGAAAATTGCTTTAACCGAAGAAATATCAGTGCCTGAAATCACTTTCATACCTTTTTTTATAATACCGGCTTTATCAGCGGCTATTTCCTCGAGGGTCTCCCCCAGAATTTCGGTATGATCAAGTCCCACATTGGTTATGACGGCGATTTCCGGTTGGACGACGTTTGAAGCATCATACAGTCCTCCTAAACCCACTTCTATCACGGCTGCCTCTGCTTTTTCTTTGTAGAAATGGAGAAAAGCCAGAGCCGAGACGATTTCAAAATAACTGGGTGATCCCAAATCTGTTTCCCCCATCGCTTCAACATGTGGTTTAATCTTATTAATTAAACGGGTGAAAACACCGTCTGAGATTTCCCTTTGAACTGAGTTTAACGGCTCAATGACGGTGAACCTTTCGTTTATCCTTACCAGATGAGGCGAAGTGTAAAGACCGGTTTTGTATTTTGTTCCTAAAATTGAAGCAATCATGGTGGCTGTTGATCCTTTTCCTGATGTGCCACCCACATGGATCGTCCTGTATTTTAATTGCGGATTGCCCAGCCTGCCGGTCAGTTCCCTCATTCTTTCAAGTCCCAGGACGCCCGGGTGCTTTTTATCAGCCGGAGGTATATAACGCTCCAGGAACTTGACTGCTTCCTGAAATGTCCTTATCATTGCCCACAGATTATATATGAAAAATGAATTGAGAGGTAAAACAGTATTAGTCACGGGCAGCGGAAAAAATTTAGGCCGCCATTTGGCTTTGTCCATGGCGGAAAAAGGAGCTAAAATCGCCGTCCATTTCAGGGATAGCTTGACCGAAGCAACCGCAACCATATCACAGGTCAAGAAATATTCCTCGGGAGAAATGTTCCGGGCAGACCTGACTGAGCCTGCCGAAGTAAACACTATGTTTAAACATATCGAAAAGAAGCTGGGCACGGTGGAGATACTTATAAACCTGATCGGCAATTTTATTTATCAGCCGATTGCCGAAACTTCATTTGCCAAATTCAAAGATGTTATTGAATCCAATCTCTATGCGACTTTTCTCTGTTCTCAACAGGCTTTGCCGGAAATGAAAAAGAAAAAATGGGGACGGATTATCAATTTCGGAGCAGTCGCCGCAGACACCATAACTATTCGAAAGAATACCACCCCGTATTATATGGCCAAAACAGCAGTTATTATGCTTACCAAAGTAATGGCCTTCGAATACGCCAAGTACGGCATTACAGTCAATTCCATATCCCCGGGAATCCTGAAAACCAGCTTCGCCAAACCCAAGACCCCCACAGGTAAATTTGCTCAATTTGAAGATATTTCCGCGGCAGTTCACTTTTTATTGTCAACGGAATCGGCCTATATCAATGGTGCCAATCTGGAAATCAGTGGAGGCTGGCGGCCGGGCTTTAGCAGTTGACAGGATGTTTTGAAATGTTAAAATAATGAAAATTTCAATGATGAAAAACCTCGGTTCAAAACTGTCTTTCATAATTCTTTTTTTCCTGATTGGCCTTATAGCTCTTCAGATTCCTTTTACCAGACTTCTCGGGGGCAATGTGCAATTCACTTTATATGATTTCCTGGCTCCTACTGCCGGAGTATTTTTAACAACTTTGCCGGGTATCTTTACGGTTCTTTTGATTCAACTGGTAAATTTCTTTATCCATCCCGATTCCTTAACCGGCCTGTCTTCAGTTATCAGACTTTTCCCGGTTCTCTTTGCCGTTTATTACTTTTCCCAAAAAAGGTCCGTGAATTTATTGATACCCCTTCTCTCTATGCTTATTTTTAATCTCCATCCGATCGGCAGAAGCGCCTGGCAGTATTCTCTTTTATGGCTTATTCCAGTTATGGCCCATTATTTCAGGAAAAATTTGTTTATCAGAAGCTTGGGAGCAACCTTTTCCGCTCATGCAGTCGGAGGGGCTCTCTGGGTTTGGGCTTTCGGTCTGTCAAAAGAAATGTGGCTGGCTCTTATTCCCCAAACTCTGATTGAAAGGACCCTTATGGCCGGCGGGATTACTTTATCCTATTTTGCTTTAGTAAAAGTCTTTAATTTCCTCAAAGCCAAAAAGGCTGTGGCTTTACCCGCTTTCAGTTAAACCTATTCATCGCTTTTTCGAGCCCTTTATCCAGTGTTAAAATTACCGCTTTAACGGCGTTTTTAATCATCTTTTTGGCTTCACCCGCTTCGCTGTCTTTAAAAGTTGACAAAACAAATTTTTCAATACCCTGGCGCGAGAGATTAATATCCGTAGTTTTTTTTGCATCCAATTTGCCCCGCCCAATACCTAACCTGAAGCGGATAAAATCTGCAGATTGAAAATGCTGAATAATGGACTCGACTCCGTTGTGCCCTCCGGAGCTGCCTCCCTTTCTAATTCTTATTTTTCCCAAAGGCAAATCTATATCGTCATGGATTACCCACAAATCAGATTCTTCTATCTTGTAGAATCGGGCTAAAGCGGAAACCGCTATACCCGATCTGTTCATGTAGGTATGAGGTTTTACCAGAATTAATGACTTGTTCACCCGGCATAACTGTGCTGTGAATTTTTTTTCACCAATCCACTCTTTTTCACTGCTGTCAACCGGCAACAACACTTTAGCCAGCTTCTCCACCACCATATATCCGATATTATGCCTGTTATAAAGGTATTTTTCTTCAGGATTCCCCAAGCCGACGATCATTTTCATTAATTTTCTTCTCCTTTTCTTAAACTGTGAATAACCTCTTTGTCTGATACCTGCTTAAAATTCCGGTAAAACTGGCCAACGGCTTTAAAATCAGAAGAAACTACCATTGTCTCCAACCGGTCAACTTCATTTTGTAAAACCTCAAATATATCCCGGGCGATTACCGGGACGGCTACTATTATTTTTTTCTTGTCCTTTAAACCATTCCTGAGCAGTTTGACGGCAGCCAAGACTGTAGATCCTGTGGCTATCCCGTCATCGATAATAATGTAATAGCGGAAGCTGGTCAGATAGTCAATATCAGTCCGGAAAATCAAAGCCTGCTCCCCTACTTGCTTTTCTTTTTCCGAAATTTCGGATGACAGGAAATCGTCGGACACAGACAATGCTTTAATCAATTCAAAATTCAGGTATTTTACCTTGTTTATAGAGATTGCACCGATGGCCAACTCAGAATTGGCCGGAGCTCTTAATTTTTTTACCGGCAATGCTGTCAAAGGGAGCCGAAGAACTTGAGCAACCTCCTTACCGACAATGACCCCGCCTCTTGGCAGGGCCACAATGACGGTTTCACTACTGTCCCGGAAGTCTTTTAACTTTTCCGCCAGTTGTCGACCGGCTTCTTTCCTGTCCTTAAACATTAGGGGTTATAAATTACTTCATCTTGGCCAATTGTTTTTCGGCTAAATCCCCGACGTAAGGTAATTTGTACTTTTCACCGTTGTAGGCTTTCCACATCAGAACCAGCCAAAGAATAAATGAAACCAAGGCAACCAAAGGTGAAAGAATCAGGGCGATGATCCATCCCAATACCGGAACAATACCTAAAACCATATTAAACAGTAATATGGCACCGAAAATCATCGTCGACTGCATGGCATGAAATCTGACAAACTGGTTATTCTTTTCCGTTATCAGTAAAATTATTCCGGTAACCGGTCCGAGAAGATAAGCAAGTGCACCCATCATTTTTTCGTTATTTGCGGTTTTCTCCGCCATAAAATATCACCTCCGATCCTCTATTAAGCATAGCATCCGTATTTTTACCAGGTCAATAGAAGCTTTATTCTATTCCCCCGAAAAGATTCGTCTCCGGAAATCTTACTTTTATGTTCCTGTAGTATTGCAGGATAAAATTTTCAATTTTCGGCTTATTTTTTATAAATGAATGAATGGCCGTAACATCAGACAATTGGCTCTTATGCTGAAACATGGCTGCAGTTTTAGCCTCAAAAAACTTTTGGTAATCAATTCTGGTGGTAATTTGATCTTCGGAATAGCCCTCGGGAAAGTAAACAAAATAATCATCGCCTTCCGGCCTCCTTTGTTTTTTTGACAGGCAATAATAATATAATTTATTGGCTTCGGTCGTTTTCAAATAAGAGAAAGTCGTTACCATGGAAACGGCAATATGGTCCAGATGTCCCGATACTCCGGTCCTGTCAGTTGTCAATATGACATGCGGTTTAAATGACCTTATTTTAGAAATTATTTTCCCGGCCAAATCATGATAATTCGCATTGCATAAATGACCGTCCAAAAAGTCCAAAAACTCTACTTTTTTTATGCCTAAAATGCCGGCTGATTTTAAAAGTTCTCTTTCCCTGAGATGATGGATTTTTACATCCTTACCCGTTTCTGTTATTTCTTTATGCAACTGGCCGCCTTCACCGCGGGTTGCACAAAGCAAATGGATTTCGACTCCTTCGGCGGCTGATTTCGTCAATGTTCCGCCCGGACCAAAGGCTTCATCATCAGGATGGGCAAAAACAGCCAGCAGGCGCTTTTTCATCGGATGTTTTAAAAGAGGCTCATTTGTTTTTTATTGACGCTTTCTGTATCTTTTTTCTCGTCAGCCCAAATTTTAACTTTTCCGAAAACACCGTCATATCCCGGATCGACAAAGATATCTCCCTTTCTTACCTTGTCAATTGCCTGAGCTAGTTTCTCACCGGAAATTTTGGACAGGTTTTCTGCTTCTACTTCGGTTAAGACTTTAAATTCCGATCCGAAATGCTCCACCAGTTTGAAATATTCATTTAATACGCCTTTGGTCGTCGGGCTGCCTCCGTTGACTTCTGATATGATTTCAGCCAAAGGCACCATCATCAGGTAAGGCGGCCTGTCTGAAATCATTTTTGAACGGTACATAGTCGTCAGGATACCCTCCATAGTTGTTTTTTCCATTCCCAGATCAGCTTCACTTCTGCCTGCCAGCTGGTCGACACGGTACAAGACTCCACCGGTTAACTTCTTGCCGCAGACAGGACAAAGAGTCCCTTTTGCACGGGTTTCCTCCGGAGTTTGTTTTATTTGACAATTACGGTGTCCGGTGTAATGGTATTTTCCTTCCTCAGGATAAAATTCCATTGTATAAGCAACTCGGTTTTTGGTTTTATTGGGTAATATGAGAGCCTGACGGATAGCCTCAAAACTTAGGTTTTCCAGTTCAAATACTGTGGCCTCACGGCCTAATTTGGGACCCGAGTGGGCATCGGAGAATGATACTATGGAGCGCGTATCCAGATCTTTGACTCTCCAGTTCATTTCGGGATTACTGGATAAACCTGTTTCAATGGCATATATATACTTGGCATATTCACCGAAACACTCAGCAATCGAATCGAACCCGGATTCCGAGCCGTAAAGGGAAAACCAGGGTGTCCAGATATGGGCCGGTACAATCAGTGCTTTGGGGTCAATTGACAAAACCACCTCTGCTATTTGAATACTGGTCAATCCCATGATAGGCCGGCCGTCAGACATGAGATTTGCTCCCAGGGACATTAATTTTTTATTGATTTTTTCTGCTGAATCAAGCGACGGCGCCCAAATCATGGTATGAACGCGCCTTAACCTGCCGCCTTGCGAATAAATGCAGGAGACTTCGGTTTCCAGCAGAAATAAAGGGCCACTATCCTGGTTTTTAAGTTTCAAAAGACCGGTGCCTGTTTCTTCAAGGTCTTTTTTTATCTCTCTCATCCATAAGGGATGTGTCCAATCACCGGTGGCAATAAGGCCTATCCCCTTTCTTTTCGCCCATTCCCAGATTTTAGGCACGACCATCTCAGGAGAGACAGCTCTGGCATATTTGGAATGGATTTGTAAATCAGTGATTATTTTCATCAGTAATTTATCTCAATATTATAACCTCATTCGGACAGAAGGGCGACAATCTTATCTTCCAGCTTTTCCATGGCTTTGATATAGGTGTCTATTTTAGTTAAATTAAGCTGTTTTCTCCTTCTTTTATGGACGTGTCCGCCCATTCTGTACTCAAACAATTCATGGGTAATCGGACCTTTTAAATAGAAATGCAGATTTGATTGGGCATACTTGCGCAATACTTGTAATGTACCTTCGGATCTGAATCTTCTTAAGGAATAAGTGACTTTCGGTTCCTGCAAAATTACCGTTTCAATATTTTTTTTAAAAGCTCTGATGGCAAAATCCTGATCTTCATTTATTTTCATATCCTCCCGGAAACCCTTCAATTTTTGAAATGCCTCCTTTTTGACAATGGTATTGTAACCCCCGGAAAAAGGCTTATTGAACAGCTTGGACAATTCCTGGCCTAAATTACCGAGCAGTATCATCGTTTGGTCAATCGGGTCCCGGCTGTCCGGCATTATCCAGGTTGTAGCCAATTTAAAGCCTTTTTTTATGGATGCAAGATGAATTTCTTCAAGAAAGGTAGAACTTATATCTACGTCCGCATCCAAAAAAATAAAATACTTTCCGCCAGCTTCCTTTCCGCCCGAATTTCTCTGGAAACCGACATTAGCTCTTTTCGTGACCAAAATTTTAGAATAGGGCAGTTTGGGACGGAATTTATTAAAAACATCCACTGTTTTATCCCTTGAGTTTCCGTCAACCACAATCACTTCAAAATCCTTAAACGTCTGCATTGTCAGACTCTTAAGAATTGTCGGCAGGTATTTCTCTTCATTCAAAGCCGGAATGATGACGGAAAAATAAGGAACTATCATTATTCAGCTCATAAAATCCGCGATAAGCCGGGCGGCTGTTTTTTTACCGTTGTAATTGGCGATAATCTTTTTTAACTCCCCTGCTTTTGTCCTATAGGATTTGTTGCTTATAACCTTATCTACAGTTTCCAGAAAGTGCTTCCGGTCAAAATTTTTAAAATGATTTTGAATTACTCCTGTACCTAACCGTTCCAGCTGATTGGCATTATCTTCCTGATCAATATGGAACGGTGTGGCAATTTGAGGCACACCGTAACTTAAAGCCTGATAGCAGGAAGCGTTGCCGCCGGGGAAGATAACTGCTTGGGCTCTGGGCATTATGTACGAACCGGGCAGATAATCAGTCAGGTATAAGGAAGGGTAGCTTACCGTCACCTCTTTTGGACTTAAAGTATTGCCTGTTGTGGCAATAACCGTATAATCAGTTTCTTTCAAAAAATCCAGCATCTGCAAAAATATTTGTTTGTCCCCGGTTCCGGAAGCTGTCACATATATAATATTGTTTCTCTCTTCTATTTCTTTACTCCAGACAGGCAGTTTATTCACTCCGTCCCAAAATATCGGGCCGACCATTTTTATATTTTCCGGCAGATTTTTTACCGGCCTGAACTCAGGAATATCAGCCAACAAAGTAATATCACCCTGGAAAAATTGAAAAGGATCTCTGGATGGTTTGTACCTTAATTTGATAAAAGCAGGAAAGATATTCACCATGGCCGCAATCAGCATGGCCGGGATCGCCCTTTCGGCGGCTTTTAACAGGAATTTCTGGCCGTATTCCCGTTCCAGCAGCCTCACAACCTTACCCGGTAAATATCTGCCGATAGTTGTATTCAGGGGAAACCTGCATTTCTGGTAATCATAGTAACTGGTGGCGTCTGCATTATTTACGGATATTAGAGGAATTCCGGCTATAGTTGCCGAAACTTTGGCAGTAATTCGAGTATCAAAAACAATCAAATCGGGCTTGACCTTTTTATACAAAGCCTGTTCGCTTTTAACAAAGTCGGTGAAGTTTGTACGGTTATAAATGAAAAAGTTATTTTTTTTAATTTTTTCTTCGTAAACATTCCGCGGAAATTCCTTAATAATCCGATACGGTAAATTTTCACCTTTAAGGATTTTGCAAGCTTCAGCTCCCGCTCCGAAAATTACCTCAACTTGCAACTTCTGCAGTTCCTTGGCGATCATGATCAGTCGCCCAACGTGGGCTATACCAATTCCCGCTGGCATGAGCAATACCTTTTTCATCCTGCGGAAAATGATATCACAGATTATTTTGATGAGCGAATTGTCTGCCGGAATAAATTCATGATAAGATAACAGCTAATTTCACTATGAAAAAACCTAGACTGTCGGTTGTCATCCCCACCCTCCAGGAAGAAAAATATCTGAAAATCGCTTTGGACAGCCTGAAAAAACAGACTTTTAAGGATTTTGAGATCATTATTGCTGATGGCGGTTCGAAAGATAAAACGGTGGCAATAGCCAAAAAGTATACCGATAAAGTCTTTGTTTTTGACGGAGCCAATGTCTGCCTATCCAGGGATAAAGGGACCAGGCTGGCCGAAGGAGACATCATAGCCGGAGCAGATGCCGATACCTTTTACCCGGAAAATTACCTGGAAACAGTCCTTCAGGTATTCGATAAAAACAAAGACGCCTCAGCCATGAGCGGCAAAATCTATTTTTATAATTGTCCCTGGTGGTGGAAACCCGTCTGGTGGATATTTTACAGTTTATTTGAAGCAATCTATATTTTTACCGGAAAAGTTGTTTATGCCCCTGCGCTTAACCTGGCATTCAGAAAATCCGCATTTTTAAAAGTTAACGGTTATAATACCAAGCTTGATTTCGGCGGCGATGAAATTGACTTTTTAATGAGGTTGAAACAGGCTGGTAAAATTCACTACATAACCAAACCTGTTCCCCAAACACACAGCCGGAGATTGAAAATCGGCATTTCCCGCTATTTTTTTGTCCAGCTTCTCTATAATTATTGGCTGAATTACCTGACTGCCAAAATTCTCGGGAAGGCAATTATTAAAGCCAAACCCGTCAGATAAACTTTTTTGATTTATGAACCAGCATAAACATCCCCGGATTTCGGTCGTAATACCTGCTTTTAATGAAGCCGGATTCTTACCAGCCTGTTTGGAAGCAGTCAATAAACAGACTTTCCGTGACTATGAAGTGATTGTCGTCGACAATAATTCAACTGATGATACCGCCCAAATTGCGAAAAAATACGGAGCCAGGGTTGTCAAAGAAAAAAAACAGGGTCTTATCGCCGCCCGCGAGAGAGGCTTCCGGGAAGCCAAAGCGGACATCCTGGCCAGGACAGATGCGGATACTTTAGTTCCGGACGACTGGCTGGAAAAAATAGATCTGGCATTCAAAAACCATCCGGATGCTGTCGGCTTCAGCGGCCCTATCTTTAAATCAGGAGGAATTCTGAGTTTTTTCGGGAAAATATATTCGCTGACGGCCGAAAAAATATTATTCAAAACTTATGTAGGCCAGGATTGCTTTCTTGGTCCCAATATGGTGATAAAAAAATCAGCCTGGGAAAAAACCAGGGTGTGCGGCGATGAGACGGAAGTTCTGGAAGACCTTGATTTGTCTTATCATCTGGCAAAAACGGGAAAAGTGCTCTTTCTCCCGGAACTGGCAGTTTCAAGCTCTACCAGAAGGATGAGGGAAAATCCCGTTCGGGGCGTTCACCTTTATCTGGTGCAGTACATTTCTCGCTATTTCAAAACCCTAAAATGCCATCAGTTCGACAAACCAGTTTCAGTCACAGCTACCTGAAATCCGGAAAAACCTGCAGTTTTTTTACCCCGAAAAAGAAATATCTCACTAAAGTTCCGATCATTCTGGAAAAAAAAGCCCAGCCTTCCAAAGACCGTCTGCCCGATGACAGGACAATTAAATCAGGAATAAAGACTGTTTTGCCTGTTTTTTTCATACGTACTGCCAGATCAATATCCTCCATTACCTTCAATTTATCGTCGAAACCCCCGATTGCCAAAGCTTTATCTTTCCAGAAAGCCAAATTTTGGCCGGCGGCGATTTCTTTGCCGAAAAGATAATGCATCATCCACAAGATTCTCGGCTGAATGTAATTTATATAGTGAAAATAAGGAAATTTGCCGTCTGTCACCCGGAAGGTTCCATAAGTAAAAACAACTCCCGGCTGTTCCAATACTTTTATATGTCTCTTTAACCAGTTTCTCGGGACTACCGTATCGGCATCGGTATAAGCTACTACTTCTCCTTTGGCATGCAGCAATCCCTGCTGGCGGGCGAATCCTATGCCTTTGTGCGGTTCAGGGACGACTTTTGCCCCGTATGATTTGGCAATTTCTACAGTTTTGTCAGTTGAAGAAGCATCAACAACTATTATTTCTATTTCAATATTATCTTTTTCCAGGGATTTTATGGATCCCAACGTCTTCCCGATATATTTTTCTTCGTTGTATGCAGGAACGATGACAGTCGCTTTCATGCTTTAAGATTACTTTATTACTTTTTCATTTGCCGATGCAACATTTTTTTAAGTTCCCCGAGTGTGGTGGCATCGGTTGGGTTTTTGTCATCGCGGAACCTTTCAAGGCGCGGAAAACGTAAAGCCAGCCCTGCTTCTTTGACTTCAATCGCAGATCCGGTTTTAGTAGGCCCCATGATTCTGCCTGCAGTATGCACGGGAGAACGGGTTATCTCATCCGCCCGGATTTCGACGACTATTTTAGGGGTTATCCAGACATCACAACCCATGATTTTGTCGACTTCATAATTTTTGGGTTTTTCCGGGGCCTTCAGCTTTTCGCTCCTGATTTTTATCTCTTTCCATTCCTCATCGGTCAGGCCCGTTCCGATTTTGGCAATGGAAACATACTTCTCCAGTTTTTCGTCGAAGACTCCGATCAGAAAATCACCGATACCGAAAGCCGTCCGTTTTCCCTGGCCGAAATCATAACCCATAACAACAGCATCCACCGTATCATCCAATTTTCCCGCATAGCTTCTTTTGTATTTAATCCAGTTGAAATCCCTGGAACCGGCACGGTAAATGCCGTCCAATTTTTTGGCCATGACGCCTTCAAGTCCCCGGCTGACTGTATCAAGAAAGATTGCTTCCAGTCTTTTAGGGGTATCAATCACTTCTTCCTGGGCAATCAAAATCACCTCACCCCGGGCAACTATTTTTTCCAGTTGTTTACGGCGTTCAACATACTCAGACATGATTAAATTTTTACCCGTCTGGTACAGAAGTTCAAAAGCAAACAGCTTCAGAGGAATTTCCTTGGCTTTGGCTTCAATATTATATTTTCTTTTCCGCTGCACCGTCTCCTGGAAAGGCAAATACTCGCCTGTTTGCGGATTATAAGCAACAGCTTCTCCTTCAATAATCGCTTCTTTGGTTTTAACCTGTTTTTTTATACCCTGGACGATATCAGGATACATATGGGTAACATTTTCCAAATTTCTGGAAAAAAGCTCCACTTTGTTTCCCATTTTATGCCCTTGCAAACGAAAACCGTCGTATTTCGGTTCGACGGCACAGCGGCCTATTTTGTCTATAATTTCCTCTCCGCTGCCCATTCTCTCCGCCCTGGCCATGAGAATCGGTATACCTACACGGGGCTCGATATTGAAATTATTTTCTTTGTGTCTCTTGACGGTCTCGGCAATTAATCCCAAATCAGGGCGGACATTATATGCTTTTTCAAATTGCGGCCTTAATTTTTTCGAACCTGCCTTCATCCATGACAGAGCATCCAGAATTGTCATATCGGAAAAACCCAGCCTCAGTTTGGCTACCGGAATCCGTACCAAATATCTGACTGACAAAGAATCAAGATCCCTGATCAGGCTTCCTAATAATTTGATCTTTACATCCTGCGACCCTTCCCCACCGGCCAAGGCTGTTTTATGCAAAGTCCCGAAAACTTGTAATACGTTTAAATTGTGTTTTGTTTTAACATTTGCTTTGAGTTTTTCGGCTGTTTTACCCAAATCACCGCTCTCTTTAAAAACCCGCGTCACTTTTTGACTGTCGACTTTTAACCCGTCTGCAATCGCCCGGATAATCATCTTATCAGCCAGTCCGAATTCGACTGCTTCATATAGAGGTGCCACACGGCCCTGTAAAAGGTAAACAATCTTGCCGATCTCATTTTGAGGAGCTTCTTTAAACAATTCCGCCAGAATCTCCGTCATTTGGTTGCGGAGTGTGGTATTTTCCAGTTTATGAAAATATTCTGCCAGTCTTTTAAAAGTCATAGTGATTACCGGAGCATGTATCTTGAAGCTTTGGTCTTGCCTTCTTTCTTGATAATCCCCTTCCCCATCAAATCCTTAAGGTCCCGTAAAATGGTGTCTTCGGAAATTTTAGGGAAAAGATCTTCAAATCCCTGGTTATTGAGAAATCCCACTCTTTGGATGTATTCCATAATCGAGATTTGCCTTTCCGTCAGAAAAACCTGCTGGCCTCCCAATTTTTGCTTTAACTGCAAATCAGTCGATAATTTCTGCACTTTTTCTTTGATGCGGGAAAGCTCAATGGCCAGGCCTTCGGTAAAATATTCCAGCCAGGTGGTCAATTCACCCTGAGCTGCGCTTCTTAATGAATCATAATAATGAGCTGCATCCCGGTCGTAATATTCTTCCAATGAGAAAAATTTTCTGATGTCATAATCGTCGAAAAACAGAACCAGAGTAGCAGCAGCCCTGGCCATACGGCCGTTTCCGTCGATAAAGGGATGGATCCGCACCAGTTCATAATGTGTTATGCCGGCTTTGAGGACCGGATGCATATCATCCTTGGAGGTTTTATTCAGCCATTCCAAAAAATCAGATATTTGGTAAGGGACTTCTATGGCCGGTGGAGGACGGAAGGTAATTTCTCCGGTTTTGGAATTTTTGACGACTACCTGGGTCTTGCGGAAACTGCCCCCTGCTTCCGGCTGCATCAATTTTTCCACCGTCAGGGTATGGATTTTTTTAACCACCTCTTCGGTAATTCTGCCTTTTGATATCTCTCCCTGGCCTACATAATCAAGATAGTTCAAGACATTGCGGTAATTGATGACTTCCTGGATATCCCGGTCACGGGCAACCACCGGCTGGCCTTTAAGAACCCTTTCCGCTTCGGTTAAATTCAGTTCATTGCCTTCGATATGGGTACCGTGATGGACAGTCCTGACAATTGCCTCCTCCCGGAATTTCTTTTCATAGGCCGGCACCAGAGGCGCATTGAGAATAACTTCCCGTCCGGCTTCGATCAAGCCGATGTTCCTCAGAATTTTATTGGTGATGGTAAATTTCGGGATATACATTTTCCAAAATTAATTATCGCATAATTCCCGCTTTGTGCAATACAACAATCCCTATGCTATTATTTCGTCAACATGACATTTGCAGTCTATGCTTGGATTGCTTCTTTTGCTTTCGGGTTTGTCAGTATCATCGGAAAATTAACCAATAAATATGCAATTCCCAATGTCTGGCTATTCAATTTCCTTTGGATGCTATTTTCGCTCCTAATCACAATTCCCGTTGCCTTTCTAAACGGTGCCACCCTACCTACTCATTGGCCTAGTCTAATTCTTGTGTCTATTTTTAATGCTGTATTCGGAATCCTGTATATACTCAGTCTTTCTCTCTTGGATATTTCTGTTCTTATTCCTCTAATGAATTTAAGAACCGCTTTTGTGGCAATTTTTAGCGCAATTTTTCTGGGGGAGATACTTATGCTATATCAATATTTATTAATTGCACTGATATTTATCGGCGGATTATTTGTGAGTGTGGACGAAAAATTATCAATACGCTCTTTTTTTCGCTGGCCTATTTTTGTCGGGATTTTATGCACTTTATCTTACACTTTCTACGGCATATCAATTAACTGGTCTATCGGTAAAAACGGCTATTGGGGAGTTACTCTATGGATGGCAGCGCTTTCACAAATAATGCTGCTTTTAACTTATCCCTTCTTTAAAAAAGATATTGGTAAACTGAATTTAAAGCAGATAATATCCGTTTTTGCCATGTCAATCATGTTAGCTATAGGAATATTTACGGAAAATCGTGCTTATCAGGACAATGTCACCATAACAAGCATCATTACTGCACTACCACTGTCAATGGTCTTGGCTTTTCTTCTGTCTTACTTTGCTCCCAAACTTTTGGAAAAGCATACATTTAAAGTTTATGCCATTCGTTTTACAGCCGCTGCCGTTATGATAATTTGTGCTTTAAAACTCTCTTTATAAAATGAAAAAGGATGCTGGCTGGGAATGGATAAATAAAATGGGGCAGGCTTGGATTGATAAAAAGCCAGAAGTCATTACTTCTCTGTTTGCGGAAAAATTCAAATATTATGAAACACCATTCGAAAAACCCATTACCAATAAAACTAATCTCATTAAACTGTGGCTTGATGTTCCCGATTCTCAAAAGAATATTTCCTTTAATTTTGAAATCATTTCAGAAAAAAATCGACAATATACCGCTCATTGGCGGGCTTCATTCACCCGGATCCCTTCCGGTATAAAAGCGGAATTGGATGGAATTTTCCTTATAAAGTTAAATCAGCACGATTCATGCACTTTATTTAAACAATGGTGGATTAGTAAAGAAAAATGAAAAAAATATATTACTCCTTAATAGACTCAGCTTCATTAAAAAACCCTACCATCTTAAATAAATTTCAGCATCGAAAAGTAACAGTTCAATACGAACCTGAGTCTTCAACGGCTAAATTCCATTACAATTTTCTTCTGGAATATAAAACAGAAAAAATTGAACCCATAATTTCTGAATTTCAGAATGAAATGCATTACGGTTGGTACTCTTTTTTCTGGAATGAGGAAAAATTATTTATAGTTTTCGACTCTAAATTATTTAAAATTGATTTCTCAACGGGCTGGGTGGCGGAAGAATATAAAGCTGCTCAGCAATTCGGTAAGACTCAAAAAATACCGGAGGTATATTTAGATTTCAAGAATTACTTCCAGCCATTCAAAGAAATGACTGATAAATTAAAGTAATAAATCCATTACCCCAAAATAAGACTCATCATTGTCTGGGGAATTTGGTTGGCCAGGTCGGTGGCGTTAAACCAGTAGCCCATTTTGCCGGCAAGAGCTTCGCCGGCTTTTTTGTTTATGTAAGAGGCAGCCACAGCTGAAGTCCAGGCGTCATTTTTGCAGTATAAGGCTGCTGCCAGACCGGCCAATACGTCTCCCGTGCCTCCTTTGGTCATTCCCGCACTGCCGCCTTCGATTGTTACTTGCCTGTCATTAAAGGCAACCTCATCTTTCCCGCCTTTCAGAAGAATCAGACAGTTATATTTCCGGGAAAACTCGCGGACTTTTTCTGCGGTTGATTTTTGCATCGGTAGATCTGTTTTACGGTAAACGGTCATAAATTCCCTGGTATGGGGCGTTAATATAGCCCCGGGCGGTGTCCAGGCCGGATCCATCATCTGCAGAGCTCCGGCATCTATCACCCATCTCTTATGGACATATTTTTTTAATAAGAATTTTGTCAAATAATAGGTCTGCAATCCTTCATCTTCCATTTTTTCAATTTCGATAACGGAATTCATTTTTTTATCCGTTTGGGCCGGAATTCCGCTTCTGACCATTCCCGGCCCGATCAGGATGCAGTCGTCTTCTTCAATATAACTTTCTATCTCGCTTCTCGGTATTACAATGCCGTTTCTGAATTCCTGCTTCAATTTGGCGACCAAGCGGTTGTCTTCCGGCACAGAAGCGTAATGAACCAGATCAACTATTCTTGAGGCGACCTGGAGAGCCCACAATGAGGCCGCATGGAACAGTTTGGAACCGCCTATTATCAGCAAACGGCCGTTTTGGCCTTTGTGGGAGTTGGCGGCAGGCAGATATATTTTCTTTAATGCAATTTGGATGTCCTGATTCATAAAATCAATCCAATTCTATCACTTTGGCCAGCCGGAAGTACTTTTCCGGAATCAGGTGTTTATCGGTAATGGTCATTATTGTCTGTTGCTTGCCAAGCAGATGAAAAATTATTTCCCTGTGTGTATGATCCAGTTCGGAAAAGATGTCATCCAGCAATAGCAAAGGTCTGCCTCCGCTTTTTTCCTGCAAATAAGCATATTCCGTAAGTTTCAGCCATAAAATTGCCAGACGTTGCTCTCCGCGGCTACCGTATGAAACAAGCTCGCGGTCTTTCTCCTCATGCTTCTTAAAAATAAAATCATCTCGGTGCGGGCCAACCAGGGTTGCTTTGGCAGCAACTTCCGCCTCACTATACTGTTCCAGCCTGCTTTCGGAAATGATGCTTTTATCATAAAAAAGCATGTAAGACACTCCGGGATTAATCTCTTCGGGAAAATTAAAGCGGTTGGCAAATTCCAGAAATTCTTCACGCCGGGCTGTAATGTAACTTCCCTGTTTTATCAACAATTGGTTCCAAAAAAGCAGCTGGTGATGGTGCGCCTGGTTTTCCGAAATTGCTTCCAACAGCTTATTTCTCTGCCTAAGTCCCCTCTCATAAGAGACCAGAGTCCTATGATATTCTCGGTCAGTCTGGGTTAAAACATCGTCCAGATAACGACGGCGAAGAGACGGTGAACCTGTAACCAAGTCCATATTCTGCGGCCAGAAAAGCACCGTTTTGATTATGCCGGCAAAATCTGTACTTCTTCTGGATACGTCATTGACGATGTATTTTTTCATCGGGGTTTTAATTTCCATGACACTGCCGCGGGTAATTATGACTTCCAGAGATTTGGCTTCACCAGAAGCATCCTCCACTATGCCTTTGATTCTGGCCATCTCAGCCTTATGGTTGATGGATTCTGAATCCCGGCCGGGACGCAATCCTCTGCCTGCGGCCAAATAATTAATGGCTTCAATCAGATTGGTTTTGCCGGAAGTGTTCTGTCCTAAAATCAAATTGACGTCAGGAGTGAAGCTGAAAGCGGCTTTTGTATGGCTGCGGAAATTTTCCAGACTGATCCGTTCTAAAATCATTCAGAAGCAATCAATGTTCCTTCAAAATCTTTACCTTCAAGAAGTTTCCCCAAATTATCCAAATTTTTACCGATGACATAGACGGAACAATCCAGTTGTATCGCCAGTTTGGTTGCCACCGGATCAAATGGTGAACTGAATCCCGGGCTCCATTTGCCTGTAATCATTTTTTCGAATTCCCTCCAGCTTATTTTTTTTACAGGCAGAGCTTCCGGAAATTTCTTCGGATCTTTATCGTAAACGCTGTCAATATTGGACATGTTTATAAGTGCATTGGCTCCGTAATCCCTGACCAGCAGCATGGCATCATAGTCTGTCGAGCAGCCCGGTTTCCAGCCGGCGGCAATTACCAGCGGTTCCTGCAGATTAACTATCTTTTTCTGGTAATTCATGATAACTCTCGGGTGGGCCACATCCCGGAATATTGTCCTGATCATATGGGCATTCAAATGGGTTGAATGGATTCCCAAAAAGTCCAAATCCCAGTCGGATATTTGCCCGACAATTTCCCTGGCACTGTCGATATAATGGCGCGCTGTAGCACCTCCGCCTACCACTATAAAAAATCGCCATCCCCTGGCGATTTTCTGTCTGATAAACATGTTGAATTCTTTTAAAAACCGGGTGTCAATCCCTCCGTTCGGGACTACCAGGGATCCTCCGAGGGAAATTACGATGGGATGGGATTTATCCATTTATCGAGGCAATTATAGCAGAAATTCAAGCTGAGTTCTCTGACGGCTGAATATTCATTTCTGGCATTCGGGGCAGAAAAAAGTCCCGCGGCCGCCTAGTATTATCCGCTTAATCCGGCCATGACAGTCATTTAAACAATTCTCGTCTTTCCTTCCGTAGACCATAAAATGATCCTGCATCTCCCCTTTTTCCCCGTAAGCATTCAAATAATTATTATCTGAGGCTCCTCCGAATTTAATCCCCTTGCCAAGTACGTCTTTAACGGCAGCCAGTATTTTATCTGCCTTTTTTTTACTGAGTTTATTGGCTTTGGTTCGGGGATTTATTTTTGCCGTAAAAAGCGCCTCATTGGCATAAATATTGCCTATACCGGCGATTTTTTCCTGATCCATCAGTAACAGCTTGATTGGTTTGGCAGATTTTGACAGTATTATTTCAAATTCAGCAGCAGTTAATTTAAACGGGTCCGGCCCGAAATTATAGGTAATTTCCTTAATATTTTTAATAATTCTCATCCAGCCGAATCTCCTGACATCATTGAAAAAGAGCCTGCTTCCATCTTTAAACTGAAAAAAGACACGGGTGTGCTTATCTGGCAGACTTGACTTATCCTGTTGTTTTTTATAAATCAACTGGCCGGTCATTTTAAGATGAACTGCCAGGGAATTTCCTTTATCGGTTTCGAAAATGAGAACTTTGGCAAAACGCTTCAAATCTTTAATAGTGGCGCCTTCCATCTGTTTTGGATTGCCCTGAAATGATTTCTCCTTGTAAATGGTGATTTTGGAAATGAATAGTCCGGAAATAAATTGTTTTAGCTGCAGGCGGATGGTTTCGACTTCTGGAAGTTCAGGCACGTTTTTCTTTAATGAAGCGCAAAATTTCTTTTGTAAATCTCATTTTACCGAATCTGCGGGCATTTTCCTGACAGTCAACCGCTTTTATGATGGTTTTGTTCATTCGTTTGACGGCAGATGTCAGACTTGCCGATGAAAGACTGTCAAAAAAGATACCGGTTTTGCCCTCAATGACTGATTCTTTAACTCCTCCGCTTCTGTAGGCAACAACAGGGGTACCGCAGGCTTGGGCTTCTACCGGCATAATCCCGAAATCCTCATCTTCCGAAGCAAAAATAAGTGCTTTTGCCTTTCTGTAAAGCTCTATAAGTGTTTCATCGGAAACTTCCCCGACAAATTCAACCGTCGGGCCGGCCGTTTTTTTCAATTCCGCCCCGTAACCGGCGAAGGCGCGCCCGAATATTTTCAGGGGAAACTCAAGTTTGTTGGCAACTTCGATAATCAGGTCAATGTGTTTAGCTCTGGCCAAACGGCCGCCGGCCAAAAAATATTCAGCTTCTGATTTCAAATTCCGGTTTTCGGACTTCGGGTTTATTCTGTCAGCCAAATCCACAGGCGGATAAATTATGGACGCTTCCCGGCGGTAAAATTTCCGGATACGGTTTTTAACCTCTTCGGAATTTGCAATATAATAATCCGGTCTTTGTGCCGATACATAATCGCTTTGGCGCAGTTTGTGATTGACATAAGCACCGGCTACCCTTCCCCAGGAATATTTTTTCCAATTGCGGGCGGTGGCGTAACCGTAAAGATAACGCGGAGGAGTATGACAGTAACAAAGATGGAGACATCCTTGCTTTGTTCTGATCAGATTGGGAAAATAAGCACCTGTTGCAGAAACTATCACTAAATCATAACGGTCCAAATTCCAATTCTCAAAAACCTGCGAACTTAAAAGTCTCAAAGGGCTGACCAATTTTTCCGCAAATGGAATATTCTGCAAAAGTGAAGTTCTTATATCCCAATCCTCAAATCTTTTTCGGTGAGGTCCCAAGTACTCGGGAAAGTAAAAGGCTGTATATAATGGAGCTTCGGGGAAAATATCATGTAAAGCCTCCAATACTTTTTCAGCGCCGCCGTACTCTTTCAGATAATCGTGCACTAGTGCGACTTTCATAAAGGTTTAAAATAAAGACTGTTGTTTTCCCTCATTCTGTTTTTCCGTTTTTATTTTTTTATTTTCCTCTTTACCGGCATTACGGTTAGTCAGTCTGGAAATCAGGCTGTTAAATTCCATTTTTTCGAAAAAACTTATAACTGCCGGCCTGTCCAAAAGAGGCAATTTAGCATCTTTTATACTGACTTCTATTGGCACGTCACAGACAATGACGGCCAGTTTTTTTGAAAGTACGGCAGACTCTTTTCCGGCAGACAGTCTTTCCTCAAGTTTGCCTCCGATTTTTTCCAAGTTCCGGTAAACTGCTTCCACTGAACCGTATTTTTTAATAAGATCAATTGCCGTCTTTGGACCGATGCCGGAAACACCCGGGTAATTATCCGAAGCATCACCGACCAGGGCTTTAAAATCAGGAATCTGTTGCGGTTTAATCTCATATTTTTCCTCAACTTCCCTGATGCCGTACATTTTTGACTCCGACAGCCCCTTGACCGGCATATAAACTTTCACACAATTATTGACCAGCTGAAGAATATCGCGGTCGCCGGTAATGATGACGGTTTCCAGTTCCTCTTCGTCTGTCTTTATATTCCCGGCTTTCCGGGCAATCGTTCCAATTACATCATCAGCTTCAAATCCGTCCATCCCGTAAACAGGAATACCCATAAGATCAACCATCCGTTTGACCGTCTCAATTTGTGAAATCAGGGTAGTTTCCATCGGCGGCCTTTGGGACTGGTATTCCTTAAAAAGCTTTTTCCGGAAGGTTGGTTTGGGATGGTCAAAGGCAACCATCAGGTAATCCGGTTTAAGGTCCTGGATAGCCCGTATAAGCATAGATGCAAATCCGTAAACAGCATTGACAACATTGCCGTCGTGGGTGATTAATGGAGGTAAGGCATGGTAAGCGCGGTGGAGGATGGCATGACCGTCAATTACAACCAATCTTTTCATGATGGGGTAATTTTAGCATGATTAGGCTATGGCCAAAGCCGGACGGGGACCGACGATTTTTTCAAATTCCTCGCTCTCGAGAGTTTCTTTTTTCAATAGTTCCGTGGCTACAGCATCAAGTTTGGTCTTCAGTTTCTTTAAAATAGCTTCCGCATTTTTGTATGCAATATCAATGATACTCTTGACTTCCGTGTCAATCCGGCTTTGCATTTCCGGTGAAATTTTCGACTCGTGGACATAACGGCCACCCCATTCCATTACATCCATGGTTGGTCCGAAATTAATCGGTCCCAACCCGGACATGCCGTACTCGGTAACCATATTGCGGGCCAAAGCCGTGGCTTTATCGATATCATTGGAGGCGCCTGAGGTCATTTCCGAAAAAATCAGTTGCTCGGCAGCGCGGCCTCCCATCATGGCCGTAATCTGCTCGACAAGATGGGTTTTAGTCTCATGAATCCGATCTTTTGCCGGCGGAATTAGCGTAAAACCCAGAGACATTCCGCGGGAGACAATGGAAATGCGGTGTACCGGGTCCATATGGGGCAAAGCATAAGAAACGATGGCATGGCCGGCTTCATGATAGGCTGTCATTTTACGGTCAAGCTCGCTCTGCAGCCTTTTTTTCTCAGGCCCGAGTTTGACTTTCGTGGCTGCTTCTTCAATATCGACAAAAGTGATGGATTTCTGGTTCTTGCGCGCAGCCAAAATGGCTGCCTCGTTGAGCATATTCTCCAAATCAGCTCCTGAGAAACCGACCGTTCTTCTGGAAACTTTATCCCAATCGACATTTGCCTCGACCGGTTTTCCCCGGACGTGGATCTTAAGTATGGCTTTTCTTCCCTCTAGATCCGGCAAGTCTAGTACTACCCTCCGGTCAAATCTGCCCGGCCGCAAGAGAGCCGGATCCAGAAGGTCGCCTCTGTTTGTTGCCGCAACCACGACCACGTGTTCATTGGGGGTAAACCCGTCCATCTCAACCAGAATCTGGTTTAAAGTCTGCTCCCTTTCGTCATGTCCCCCGACAGCGCCTATGGACCTGACTCTGCCGATGGCATCGATTTCATCGATAAAAATAATTGAGGGTGAGTTCTTTTTGGCTGTATTGAAAAGATCCCTAACCCGGGAAGCTCCCACGCCAACCAGCATTTCCATGAATTCGCTGCCGGCCATGGAGAAAAAAGGCGCACCTGCTTCTCCGGCCAATGCCCTGGCCAGCATGGTTTTACCCGTTCCGGAGGGACCGACTAACAACAATCCTTTGGGTGTCCTGGCTCCCAATGCCCGGTATTTCTGGGGATTTTTCAGAAAATCGACTACTTCAGAAAGTTCCTGTTTGGCCTCATCCACTCCTGCCACGTCGGCAAAAGTGACTCTGGGATTATCTTTGGAAAACAATTTTGCCCGGGACTGCCCGAAGGAAAAAATGGAATCCTGGGCTCCCCTGGCCTGCCTTAACAGAAACAAAAAGAAACCGACCATCAAAAGTAGCGGCAGAACATTGGAGAGGATGTTAAACCAGACAGTTCCCCCGGTCGTATCTTTGATCTCGACTTCAACTTTTGACGGATCAACCTCTGCATCTGAAAGGATGGTATAAAGGGAATCCTGGCTTTCCTTTATTGTTGAATAAACTTTACCGTCTTCATAAGTTGACAATATCTTGTCTCCGACGACCTCAACCTTTTCCACCTTGTCGTTTTTAATATCACCGATAAGTGCCGTCAGGGATTTTTCCGGAAAGAGATTGGAGATGTCCCGGGCGGAAAAGAAAATGAAAAATATTATTAAAAGGACAATCGACCAGAGGAAGAAATTTTTCGGCGTCAGATTAAGTTTAAACTCAAAAATCTTTTTGCCTTTCTTACCCTTTGAGTGTTTATTATTAGATTGATGTTTGCTGTTGGCGGCCATTTTATCTGATGATCGTCCCTTCGGGGATCTTTTTGTTAACGGGAACAACAACTGCCTTGTGATCGTAATCAGCACAAAGTATCATGCCCCGGCTTTCATCCCCCATTAATTTCTTGGGTTCCAGATTAGTGACGAAAACAAACTTTTTTCCCTTTAGTGTAGCCGGAGTATACCATCTGGCAATGCCGGAAATAATAATCCTGACCCCGTGGTCATTGCCCAGGTTTACTTTAAGTCGCAATAAATTGGTTGATCCTGCAACCGCTTCGGCGGAAAGAACTTTGCCCACCCTGAGATCGAGTTTTTGGAAGTCCACAAAAGGAATATCTGCTTTCATTTAAGACTGCAATTATACCTCAAAATCGAGGCTAAAACAACAGGATATTATCGCACTGCCTAAATATGAGTGTTAATACTCAAAGAAGGAATATGAGTTTGTTAGACCGGTTGCATTCCGGACTTCGGTCATGGTTGATCCGGCAACTTCCCTGGCTTTTTCCGCTCCCTCTTTCAGTATTTTTTTGACTTTGACAGGATTACTCTTCAACTCCCGGTAAAGCTGCCTGGCCGGAGCGAAATATTTCAACAAAGTCTCGAACAGATAGTTTTTAACTTCAACATCAGGGACTTTCCCCTGTTTGTACTTTTCCTTATATTCCGCCACCTTCCCTTTATCGCCGAAAAAATCAAGGTAAGTAAAGACCATATTCCCTTCGATGTGCCCCGGGTCATCCGCATGAATCCGGGTGGGATCGGTATAAGTCGACATTACCTGCTTTTTTATCACCGCGCTATCGTCAAAAATACCGATGATGTTGCCCAGCGATTTACTCATTTTTCTATTGCCGTCAGTACCCATAACCACGGCAACTTCTTCCGGTATATGCGCCTCAGGCAATGGAAAAATTTTACTTTTAAAAGTCTTATTGAATCTTTCAGCGATATCCCTGGCAATTTCGATATGCTGTTTCTGGTCGCGCCCAACAGGCACAAAGTCCGGCTTGTAAAGGAGAATATCCGAAGCCATCAATATCGGGTAATTGAATAACCCGAGATTGATTTCTTCCTCCATAACGTCTTTTTGCAGTTTATCTTTGTAGGCGTGGGCGCGTTTTAGGAGGCCCAGTGGGGTGACGTTGTTAAAGATCCAAGTCAACTCTGCATGCATCGGCACATCCGATTGCCGGAAAAAGGTGATATTGCTCAAATCCCCCAATAGAGCCAGTTCGTTCAGAATCAGATTTTCCGTGTTCTTCTGCAATGTTGCCTTGTCCTGAACTGTTGTCAACGCATGCAAATCCGCCACCATCAGAAAACAGTCGTGGGTTTTGGCAAAATCAATAAACTGTTTGACAGCCCCTAAATAGTTGCCGATATGAAGAGTTCCGTCTCCCGAAGGAGTAATTCCCGAAAGAATTCTTTTTTTACCGATGATTGTCTTTTTACCGGAAATTTTCCCGGTTTCTATTTTCGTCAAATCAACAATTTTTATTCCCGGGATTTTTTTAAAATCCTCTGATTTAAAGCGCAGAGTGACCAGGAGTGAACCGCTGCCGGCATTAATGTATTCCTTTTCCAATACTTTTTCATCGAGATAAGTAGGAATATTTTTGAGATAAACTGTGGCAGCTCCGCTTGGGACTCCGGTTATTTCGGCAAATTCCGTTTCATTGGCCATTCTCAGATTTTTAACTCCCAAATTTTTTTTGACTTTTTCGCTGTCCAATTTGGTGTCACCCCGCTTTATGATAGCCACAAAATTGTCATCGGCTTTCATCAGAAGAGTGGCTCCGGCATCACTCATGCCAAACCCTAAGTATTCCTGGACTTTTTCCACGGAAATAAGCTGGGGATGTTCCAAAACCTTGAAATCTATACCCAGCTGTTTTAATTCTTCAATGTATTTTTTGACTGTTTCATCCATATATTGCCCTTTCCTTTATATTATAGTCTAAGAAACTGTAGCCACGAGCGTCACAATTATAGGCGCAATAACCAGAGCCGGCAGCATATTGGCTGTTTTGAATTTCTTTATTTCCAGAATATTCAGACCAATTGACATAACCATAACTCCGCCCACACCTGAAAGTTCCGCAATGACAGCTTCGGTCAGCAAGCCGCTTATTGTCGAGGCAAACAGCGTCAAGCTTCCCTGCACTGCTAAAATAGTAAAAGCTGTAAATAAAACACCTACTCCCAAAGAGGCGGCAAAGGCGATTGAGGTAAATCCGTCGAGTACGGATTTAAAAGCAAGGAGGCTATAATCCCCGCTCAAACCGTCTTTTATCGAACCTAAGATTGTTAAAGGCCCGACACAAAATACCAAACTGGAAGTGAGAAAAGCTTTGCTGAATTTCCCCTTATCTCCCTTGCTGAATTTTTTTTCAATCGCTTCACTGAACTTTTTAAGCCTTCCGTCAATATCAGCCATTTCGCCGGCAACCACACCGACCATCAAACTGATTAAGACTATTAAAATATTTTTAGACTCCAATGCCATCTGGATACCGATGACCAAAGAAATAAAACCGGTTATTCCGATCACTGCGCGGTGAATATTTTCCGGCAACCGGTTTCCGATAATAAGTCCTATGGATCCGCCAATCAAAACAGTGATGATATTTAGAATCGTGCCTATTCCTCTCATAAAAAATCCCTGCCTATCCTATGGCTTTTTTAACATTTATAACTAATTTCCTGATTTTATCCAAGCTCTGATCTTCATTTTTGGGCTCACTTCTGTAAATTTCAGCGATCCTGCTGCCGATAATCACCCCGTCAGCTCCCATGCCGCAAATTTCAGCAGCCTCTTTTGCTGTTCTGATACCGAATCCGACTAATATTTTCCTGTCAGTCTTGCTTTTAATTAACTTCAGCAGTTTTTTTAAATTTTCATATCCGGGATTTTCGTCACCGGTAATTCCAGGCAAGGACATGACATAAATAAAATCCTGGGCGGCTTCAATAATCTGATGCAATCTCTCCGTACTTGAATTTACAGCAGCAAACTGAATAAGAGGCAATTTAATTTTTTGTTCCTCCAAAGGTAAATCTGGAACAATCAACCCCTTTACCCCGCTTGACTTTGCTTTCCGTAAAAAAATTTCGATGCCCATTTTAAATATGGGACCGAAATAACTGGTTAAGTAAATTGGAGTATCCGTATTTTCTCTGATTTTTTTTAGGCCGTTTATGACATCATCAGGAGTAATTCCCTGTTTAAGCGCCTGCCGGCAGGCTGCCTGAAAAATAACCCCGTCGCATACCGGATCTGAATAAGGAATCCCGATTTCCAAAAAATCAGCTCCAGCTGAAGCTAAAGTTAATGCCAGTTTCTGTGAAAAATCCGGACTTATATCGCCGTAATAAAGATGGGTCATCAAAGTTTTCATATTTTCAATACTGTTTCCATATCTTTATCTCCGCGTCCGGAGAAATTAACGACAATTAGTTCTTTTTGAGAAAACTTCCCTTTGTTTCTAAGTAAATACGCTAATGCATGGCAGGTCTCCAAAGCAGGCAACAAACCCTCAAGTCTCACTGTTTCCCGAAAAGCGGCCACTGCTTCTCTGTTATTTACTGTTTCCGCTTTAATTCTGCCCAATTTATAGAGATAACTTATCTGCGGACCCCTGGCCGGATAGTTAAGGCCGGCTGCCCGGGAAGTCGTTTTCCTGTCCATACCGTACTCATCCTGCAAAATATACGTTTTTGTCCCCTGGAAAATGCCGGCCGATCCCGATGATAAAGCCGCTGATTCCGCCCCTTCGACGAAAATCAATTCACAGGAATCATTTACAAATGCCTGAAAAATACCGATAGCATTGCTGCCTCCGGAACCGCAGGCTATAATTTTTCCCGGCAGTCTCTTTTCCTGCTGAAATATTTGCATCCGGGTTTCAAAACCGATTATTTTCTGAAAAAAAGCTGCCATTTCCGGGAACGGGTCAGGTCCCACGGTTGAACCGATCAGATAATGACACGTATGTATATTTCTGATCCAATAGACCATTGCCTCCGATACCGCATCTTTCAAGACTCCTTCTCCCCTTTTAACCGGAATTATCTCTCCTCCAAGCAATTTAACTTTTTGGGCATTCAGCCGTTGCCTTTCCATGTCTCTTACCCCCATAAAAACTTTGCAGGTCAGCCCCAAGGCCGCTGCTGCCATGGCAGTCGCCACACCGTTCATGCCTGCCGCTGTTTCAGTAATAATTTCTTTTTTTCCCAAAGTTTTCGTAAGCAGTACCTGGCCTAAAGTGTTATTCAGCTTATGTGAGCCTCCGTTGACCAAATCTTCCCGCTTCAGATAAACCCGGCAGCCGATAAAATCCGACAGATTGGATGCAAAATACAAAGGGGTCGGCCTGCCGGCATAACTGCCAAGATATCCCCGGTATGTTTTCAGAAAATGCCGGTCCTTTTTTAATTTGGAAAACACCTTCCTTAGTTCAAATAGAGCCGGATACAACAACTCACTGGTAAAATTACCGCCGAATTCGCCAAAATAGCCTGATTTTGGAGTTAAGTTTATTTTGCTCATAGAGAGTTTACCTGAGTTATAAATTTTCTGATTTTCTGCGGATCTTTTTTTCCGTTCGTTTCGACTCCGGAAGCGACATCAACCGCATATGGTCTGACAATGGACACTGCCTGCCTGACGTTTTCCGGCTTTAAGCCTCCGGCCAGAAAGAGAGGCTTTCCTATTTGCCGACTGGACAGTTTTTGGAAATCTACCGTCATTCCTTGCCCCTGGATTTCCCGGTCAATCATCACAAATTCCGCCGGAAATTTTTCAGGAAGAGAATCTCCGTTGATCACTTTGATAATCCTTAAATTCGGCAGTAATCTGACGTAATCCTCATTTTCATTTCCATGTAACTGGACAAAGTCAAGATGTAACACTTCAGCTATCTGTAACACTTTTTCAGGCCTCTCATCACGAAAAACTCCTACTGTCTCCAGCCTCCCTGACGGCAAACCGGCAATTATTGATTTGGCAGTATCCATATCGATATGCCTGGATGAAGCTGGCACGAAATTAAATCCCAGATAATCAGCGGCGGCCTGGCCGCAGAAAAGGGCTTCCTCCAATGTTTTTATCCCGCAGATTTTAATTTTAGTTTTCACAACTTTTTCAATTCCCGGATAAGATTAATTCTGTCGGCTGATTTCATCAAAGCCGTTCCCACCAGGACTCCTCTGGCTCCGCTTTTTAAGTAATCCCTGACATCCTGTCTGTTTCTGACGCCGGAAAAAGCCAATTTGAAAGTTGCCTCCGGGATCAATCTCAGCATCCGGCAGGCTCTGTCTCTGTCAACAGTTAAGTCATCCAAGTTGCGGGCGTTTACGGCCACTACCGGAAAGTTGCGGTTTTTTATCCGATTCAAATCGTTAAAATTATCGGCTTCGACAATAGGCAAAAGATTAAGTTTTTGAGCCGTCTGCTTTAATATTTCCAACTGAAGGTCATTGAGAATTCTGGACAAAAGCAGAACCGCATCCGCTCCGGCTTCAGCAATAGCCTTCAGTTGACGTCCCTCTGTCACAAAATCCTTGCAAAGCACAGGCAATTGGCAGGCTTTTTTGACGGTTTTAATCAGCTTAATATTTCCGGCAAATAGTTTTTTTTCAGTTACAACCGACAAAGCATCAGCCCCTGCTTCCTGATATTGACCGGTAATTTCAACCACCTGGCTTTCGTTTCCCAAAAATCCTTCGGAAGGCGACTTGAGTTTTATTTCGGCAATTAATGCGAAATAGCCTGATGGTTTTTTTAGATTAATCAGAAAGTTCATAAGTTAAAGCTTTAAATTTTTTATAAATTTCCAAGGCTTTGCCTGAATCAACTGCCTGTCTGGCCAACATGATCCCTTCTTTAAAATTCTTAGCCGCCGCCACCACTGTCAAAACAGCAGCCGCGTTCAGAATTACTATCTCCCGCGGATCACCAGGATTTCCTTTGAGAATATCCAAAATCATGCCGGCATTGTGTTTCCGGTTAATCCCCTTGATTGATTCTTTATTCTTGCTTTTAATTCCCAAACTTTTCGGATCTAAAATAAACCGCCGGATGCGGCCGTTTTTTATTTCAAAAATATGGGTCCTGGCATAGAGACTTATTTCATCCAAACCGTCTTCGGCGCAAACCACTAAAACATGCTCATAGTCCAGCTTTTTGACAACTTGACTTAATTTTTCGGCTGTTTCCAAACTCGGTACGCCGATCAGCTGTCTTTTGACTCCTGCGGGATTAAGCAAAGGCCCCAAAAGATTAAAAATCGTGCTTATTTTCAACTGTTGGCGGATGGCTCCTATTGTTTTAAGCGCCGGATGGAAGTTGGGTGCAAAGAGAAAGGCAAATTTTATCTTTTCCAAACACTTGCTGGCTGCCTCGGGGCTTAAATTTATTTTTACTGCCAATCCTTCCAAAACATCGGCACTGCCGACTGATCCTGAAACCTTTCTGTTGCCGTGTTTGGCCACCATAACTCCGCAGGCGGCCGCAACCAGAGCGGCGGCGGTGGAAATATTGAAAGTCTGTTGCCCGTCGCCTCCTGTACCGCAGGTATCAACAATCAGTCCTTCCACAGGAACTTTGATCATTTCTTTCCGTAATATATGCACGAATCCCAAAATCTCCTCGACTGTTTCCCCTTTCATTTTCAAAGCCGTCAAAACTGCCCCGGCTTTGACTGAATCTTCCGGAGAATGATTCAAAAGCAAACCTGCCAATTCTTCGCTTTCATTCCGGCTTAAATTAACACCAGCGGTAATTTTTTTTAAATAATCATTCAGATTCATAATCCTGATCCCAGAAAATTTTTCAGAATAAGCAATCCGTCTTCAGTACCTATTGATTCCGGATGAAACTGGATGCCGAAGATCGGAAATTTTTTATGTTTGACTCCCATAATGGTGTCGTCATCGGTTTCGGCCGTGATCTCAAGTTCCGCCGGCAAGGAAATTCTCTCCCCGACCAAAGAGTGATAACGCATCCCCAACAGAGGACTTCTGATATTTTTAAATATGCCCTGCCGGTTATGCTTTATGAGGCTCTTTTTTCCGTGCAATATCTGTTCGGCCCTGACTATTTTTCCGCCGAAACAGTGAATAATCCCCTGATGCCCGAGACAGACTCCTAAAACCGGCATTTTTTTGCCTGCTTTTATAATGACTTGAGAACAAATTCCGAAATAATTAGGATCTTCCGGGCTACCGGGTCCCGGAGATATGACTATATGCGAATATTTGCATGCCTTAATTTCAGCAAGTGAAATCCGGTCATTCCGAATAACCTGCGGGTTCCCGCCTAATTCTCCGATAAGCTGATAAAGGTTATAGGTAAAAGAATCATAATTATCAATAATTAATGTTTTCATATCACACTCGCTTTCCGGAGAGTTTTTTCCATGCCCTTCTGTTTATTCACAATTTCTTTAAATTCACGATCGGCGATTGAATCCAATACAATACCGCTCCCGGTTTCGGTTACAGCCAGTTGACCCCTGATATACAGAGAGCGGATCAGTATAGCCAGCATCGATTCACCGTTAAATGAAAAATAACCGGCGACACCGCCATACGGTCCCCTGCATTCTCCCTCCAGCTCTTTTATTATCTTCATGGCCTCTATTTTCGGAGCGCCGGTCAATGTTCCGGCAGGGAAACAGACTGCTAAAGCATCGAAATAATTTTTACCGTTTAAGAGTTTTCCCCGAATTTCTGTGAATAAATGCTGGACATGGGTAAATTTCTTGACGCTTCCCATCTTTTCTGCCGTCACTGAACCGAATTGGGCTATCCGTCCGACATCATTTCTGGCCAGATCAACCAGCATCAGATGCTCGGCCTGTTCTTTTGCGTCATTTTTAAGTTTTTCTTCCAAACGAAGATCTTCATCCGGATCGCGGCCTCTTCTGATTGTTCCGGCCAAGGTTCCATAGTGTTCAATTTGTTTGCCTTTAACTCTAATTAAAAGCTCCGGACTGGCAGAAATTATTTCCCGGTTATCAAATTTAAGATAAATCATATAAGGTGACGGGTTTTCCTGGCGGAGAGCCGCATAAATCCTTCTGGAATCTCCGCTTATTCGGTAACTGTTTTTGTCAGCTAAAACTACCTGAAAAATATTACCTTTCTTTATCTCCTCAAGCGCATGACTGACCATTTCCATGTGTTTTTGTTTATCAGGTTTTCTTAACGGTTGAAAAGAAAAATCAGCCAATCTACCGGTTGTCATATTAATCAGTTTGAGGAAATGGTTTAATCTTGAACGGCCATAATGGAAATAGCGGCATTTACGGCCTTTTTTGTCAAAAATAAAGCCGTCTAGATAAAGACCTAAACTAAATTCGGGAAAACCGCTATTTTCAAAACCCTTAAAGCCCGGTTCAAAATAGCCGGCGGCTTCGTAGGTAAAATAACCGACTAAACCGCCTATAAATCCGCTTGATCTTGATTTGATATTGGGCAAGTGGCGCAGGTAATCAAAAGGATTAACTTTTTCCTGTAACTTTCCGTCTATAATCAATTCCTTACCTATAGCAGTTAAAACCGTATCTGGGGCAGTTCCTACATAAGAAAAACGGTTATAACGGCCTTCTTCGCCTAAAGATTCCAATAAAAAGAGGTTTTTATAATGCGGATAAAGCCTCTTAAATACCTCGAAGGCAGAGATATTTAAATCCAGTTTCTCTTCCCGGTATTTCCCGATTTTCAGTGTCTTAAATATGTTTCTCATAAAAAAACGCCCTCCTTTCCCCGGAATAATTCACGGGGAATCAAGGGCGAATAACTCGCGGTGCCACCTTGTTTTGCCGTCCCCTCCTTAAAAAAATCCCGATCAAATCGGGACTGTCATTAAAAGGCGGGAAAGCCTTATTTCTGACGAGCTCCGTTTTATTTACGACACTCGTTGCTGTCTTTTTACGGTTTCGCCTCCGTCCCCGATTTTATCGGGGCTGCTCCGGCATCCCAACCATATGCCATCAATGCATTTATAAATCTCTATATATCTTACCACAGCTGTCAAATCCGTATTCAGGCCGGCAAAAAATTGATATTTAAAACTCAATTTCTTCTAAATCTTGGGTAAGAAAACTTTCGGGGAATATTCTTTTTGCTTTTTTCAAATCTTTTTCAAGTTCAGCCCATGTACATGGAGGATTATGATGAATTAAATAAAGTTTTTTAACCCCTGCCTCTTTGGCAATCAGGGCAGCTCCTTGGGTGGTTATATGTCCTCCTTTGCTTATCAGATCTTCCAACCGGCTGTCTTTGGTATACTCCGGCACATTCTGAGTTTCATGTTCGTGCAACAACAGATCTGCTCCCTTCACAAAATTTACGCTTTCCCTGCTAGGATCGGCATCCGTCACATAAGCAATGCTTTTGCCGTTTTCAAATTCCAGCCTGTAACCAAGACTTTTCTCAAACCGGTGCTTTTGTACTCTGGTTGAATATTTAAATCCTTCATTTTCATCTTTTCCCGATTCTGCTTTTATCCAGCTGAAATTCCTGTGTTTTTTTTCGTATTCGACCGGAAACTGACCGATTGATACTAACTCCTTTAAAACATGTCTGTCTTCCAAACCGAAAACTTCAACCTCCTCTTTTTCAAACATTTCAAAGGCGGCGTAAAAGCCGAAAGTATGATCGAGATGGTAATGGGATAAAAATATTTTTATTTTCCTCTTATCTTTAAGCAGTTTTCTTCCTGCCGGTTCCATAAAGCGGAAAAGGCCGCTGCCTGCATCAAGAATTATCAATTGGTCACCAAGCGGAATTACATAACAGGCAGTTTGCCTGTTGAAGCTGGAAACAAAGCCGTTTGTACCGTATGGAATGATTTTCATACTTTTATTATATTTGATTTGATTTTTCTCAAAACTGCCACATAAAAACCTTCCATCAACTCAGACGGCAGGATACGGAAAGTCTTTTTTATTTGCCGATCATATACTTTCCCTTGCCAGCCTCTCAATGCCGGATATGTATCAAGACCGGGAATGTGAGCTTCCTCAACTTCAACTTTGCCTTTTTCCTTGGTCAAAAGCCAATCTATAACTTCTTCGTTCTCTTCGGGAGCTAAAGTACAGGTTGAATAGACGATCCGTCCGCCCGCCCGGATACTGCTGAATGCCGACCGCAAAATCCAGCGGGAACGGTTGGCAAGTTCCTCTATTTTTTTTATTGACCAGTTCTCGAAGCTTTTTGGATCATGAATATATATCGTGCCCTCCAGACTGCAGGGAACATCCGCTAAAGATTTGTCAAAATACTCCGGGTATTCCTGCCAAAAAGACCTGGCATCAGCATGTTTAATGACGGTGTTGGCAACTCCCTGAATTTTCAGATTGGCTTGAAGCCGGAGAAGTCTGATCTGGGACAGATCATTGGCCAAAATCTCACCGCTGTTTTGCATCATTGCCGCCATTTGCGTAGTCTTGCTGCCCGGAGCAGCTGTTATGTCCAAAACCTTTTCGTTCTTTTGGGGATTCAGAAGAAGCGGCGGGATCATACTGGAGAGGCTCTGGATGTAAAAATATCCCTGTTTATAAAGATCCGTTTCCGTTAACTTTTTTTGCGGATCCCGAAAGATAAAAGCATCACCGTACCAATTGACGCGGGAAATTTTGTGTCCCGCCTGTTGCAGTTTTTCCCGTAGTTCCTCAGTTTTTATTTTTAAGGTATTAGTCCTGAATGTTGTCGGTTTCTTCAGAGAAAAAGAACCTACAACTGCGCTTAGATTTTCCGGTGGTACAATTTTTTTCAGCCTGGACAAAAATGCCGGAGGTAAATCGTTCATAAGGGTCTTATCTTAGTTTAGCCGCCAAATTTAAATCTTTTATTTTTCTTTGCCTATCCCAGCTTTTGATCTGATACTCCCTTTTTAAAGCCTCACCTCTGCTTTTGCACTTTTCCTGATAAATTATCTCCACTGGTTGGTGGGATCTGGTATATCGGCCGCCTTTACCCTGTTTGTGGTCAGCCAGTCTTTGAGAAGGATCATCGGTGATACCGGTATACAGACTGCCATCCCCGCAAAGAAGAACATAAACAAACCACATACTATTACTATAATTGATCATTCTCACTTCCTCATCCTTTAGGATTACTGGATAAAAAAACAGCGCCTTGTGAGGCGCAATTTATCTTGTTGCGCGGACTGGAAGAAATCAGAACGTGTTTTCGATAATAAATTCCGTATTTTGATAATATTAATTTATGAGTTTCCCAGATGAGCCAATTTCAATATCCGCCGGAGACCTATATCCAAAATCAGGACAAATTGATCGATTAAATAAAATGCTTGCGAAATGGAATAGACCACCGCCCACATTTGAAGAAAAGAATTTTTTTACAATCAATAAGTCTCAGGCGACTCAGGAACTGGAGCGATTAACGGAGAGGATGAAAGATCCCGATTACAGAAGAAAAATTGAGGAAGGAATAAGAAATAACCCTGAAATAGGTATCATACCCTCGGAGGAAGACTGGCAGATTTTTCCTACAAATTTAGCAGGCATACTGGATCGTAAACAATGGAAGCATGTGCTCATCCATCAGGGTTATATTTTCGGGGGTGACGATATTATTTACAACAATGAACAGCTGATCGAGGAAAAAGGCATCTGGGGTAACCCAGCAATGCCTTCGTATGTCGCCCCGATGGATTCCATCGAAGTGCAGCCGAATTACATCTTCCCTGATGACGCCAAACGAAGGCGACCTGTAACCATATATGTCAATCCGGATAAATTAACTGAATTCAGAAATATCTGGGTGGATCCGGAACAGTTTTTCGAGAAAGCTGATCCGGAGCATCCTTCAATGAATGCGTTCTATGTGATCGGTGGCATTCCTGCAGAGGCGATCATCAGCTTTTCCGATCATTTTGATCCAAGCCTTTTTTAAACCAAAAATAGTGCCTTGTAAGGTGCTATTTAAACCTATGTTGCGGGGGTTGGAGGAAATCAGAACGTGTTTTGGACTTGAATATATGTTAAATGAATGTACACATCTTAGCTTATAATTTTATATATACTTCTAATGATGACTTCTGAAAATCCCACCCCACATCCCCAACGGTCGGAATACGTAATCAGACAAAGTCTAAACAGACTGACTCCTGTTTTTAGACAATTATGGCGGAATAAAAACCTAAAAGATACTCCCCTTCTGCCTCTTGAGTCTTTTAAATCGGGATATGGCCTGCCGGTATCGATAGGATTGAAACAAATTGCAGGAGGTTATGTTTATGGGTTATTTGAAGACAGAGGTGCAATTTCACCCACCAATCCAATTTTGCCTATCGGCCAGTTGGTGATAGAAAAGCATCAGGATGGCAACTTATCAGTCTGTACGGCTGAAAAACTATTAAAAAGATCCGATGCTTTTCTCAATGAGGATATTTATTTCAAGCTTTTACTTGAAAAAAAAGACCAAAAAGGAATATCTATTGGCCTAAATGAAACGTACGAAGATAAAAGAAATGAAGTATTGAAAAGAATTGGGTTTGAAAATGTATTCGACAGAATAAACAGAAAAAAATTAGAACAGGTTATACATACAAGGGAAGGACTGGGAACCATGCTTTTGGATATGTATGTCTTAACCGGATTAGAAGACGGCCAAGACGCTATCGAGATAAGGGGTTGTAACCCCAATTCGCAGGCTCTAATTGAGAAATCGGGATACGAAATTCTTGAGCAAAAATTCGTTTTCCCTCAGATTCTTCCAAACACTCCTAAAGACAAAGACATCAAAATCTCCATACCCAAAACAATCAGCTAGATAAATTATGCCAAAAATAGCCTCAGAACTTGCTTTTTGTATTTAGAACGAGAAAGAGCGCCGTGATGCGCTCTTCCTGACCTATGTTGCGGAGCCGGGAGTCGCACCCGGCCTAGGAGATTATGCTTACTGTTGCTCCGATTACTCGGAGTGTCGGACTATATCATATCCGATGTAACATCGGACTTCGGCGTATAGTCTCTACGGATATCCGCCAGCTGGCGGATCTTTCCTCGGTATTGCCCCGATATAATCGGGATTTTACCGATATAGCCGAATTTGCATTCACGATTTTCATCGAGAAGGGCCCATCTTTTGAGCCTCCTGTGCAACTGTACACTACTCCGCGATATCTGAAAGTATATTTTAATCTGAAGCTCAAGTCAACACTTTTGACTTTATAATGGAACCTTGCTAATATGAATTGTTATTACATATAACTAAGTTCTTTTATGTCCAAAAAGATTGAGTTCCAAAAAGCGGTGGCTTTAAGGAAAAAAGGGTTAAGTATAAAAACTATTGCTAAGAGGTTAAAAATATCATCTTCTTCGGCCAGCCGCTGGTGTAAAAACGTCGAATTAACCTCAGAACAAAAAGAGATTCTTCTTAAAAACTCACGTGATCCATTTTACGGCCAAAGAAAAAAACATGTATTAAAGCAGATAAGAAATAAAGAGAAAGAGATTAAACGTGAATTATCAAAAGGGATAAAAGACATTGGAAATCTTACAAAAAGAGAGCTTTTCTTAACAGGTGTAGGACTGTATTGGGCGGAAGGGTTTAAAAAAGACAGACGCTTAGGATTCGCAAACAGTGATCCTAAAATGATAAAGCTGTTTTTGAAATGGTTAACCGAGTGTTGTGATGTTTCAATAGAATTGATTAGATTAAGTGTAGGCTTGAATTTGAGTCACAGCAACAGGATAGAAGAAGTACAACAATATTGGTCTGAAATAACAAAAATTCCTCTGTCTCAATTCCAAAAACCTTTTTTTCAAAAATTTTTGTGGAAAAAGAAATTTTCCGATCCGGAAAATTATTATGGTGTTCTGAGAATAAGAGTTAACAAACAACTAAAACTATTCAGAAGAATTGCCGGATGGATTGAGGGTTTAAAACTTACAGTATCTGATTAACCTTGGCAGCCATGATGAAGTCGTTTTCCGACAGTCCTTTGATTGCATGGGTGGAAAAAGTCAGTTTGACTTTATTCCAGCCGTAAATCGAAATATTGGGATGGTGATTCTCCGTTTCGGCTATTTCCGCCGCCTTATTTACGAAATCAATGGCTTCCCGGAAATTCTTGAACTGAAATTTTCTGACTACTTTCCCTTCTTCCAGACTCCAATCCGGTACTTTCTTTAAAAGTTCCTGGACTTTTTCTTCAGTCAACGGCGGCATCCCGCCTTCGCAAGGCACGCATTTTTTCGAAATTAAATCATCTGTCATATAGGCACAATTATAGCAAAATATGATAAAATCAAAAGGATTTCTGCCAGGGTAGCTCAGTGGTAGAGCACTACATTCATAACGTAGCGGCCGAGAGTTCGATCCTCTCCCCTGGTACAATTCATAAAAACAGTCTGACCCATTTTTGCCAATTGGCGGAAGTATCAGGCGGAGTGGGCGTCGCCTCCGGGGACAAAGATAATGTCGGCAAAATGACGGCAATTTCTTCCTCTTTGCCCAAATTAAGTTTATCCCTGGCCTGCTTTTCAATAAAATTTGTTTCCTGGACACGCGCCAATTCCCGCTCCAGACTGTCTTTTTTTTCTTTTTCCTGAATCACTTTATCCTGGGCTGATTTTATGATATTTAACCTGTCCTGCAGGTGGAACCAGGATTTCAAAGTGTATGAAAACAAAATCAACGGCAGGAGAATTACGGGAAGCAATTTAAAATTGGTCTTCTGTTGTTTTAGAGGCATGGTTCACCTACTTGACAAGTATCTTTGGATATGTCCATAATACTATAAAAGACAGACGTATGAAAAAAATTGCTTCGTTATTGGCTTTTATTCCTCAAGCTTTTGCCCAAGGTGATATTGAAGTAACAATTGACAGACCCAGTAATTTGAAAATTGATGATCTTGGAAAGCTTATCAGTTCGCTTATCGGAGCTATTCTTATCATCGCTACCATCGCCGCTTTTGTATTCCTTATTTTGGGAGGTTTCACTTGGATTACCTCGGGCGGTGACAAAGCCAATGTAGAAGCTGCCCAAAAAAGAATCCAGGCTGCCATAATCGGTCTGATCATCGTTTTCGCCGCCTGGGCTCTGATGATTGTAATCGGAAGGTTCCTGGGTATCGATCCATTTAACCTGTCATTCCCATCCCCCGCCGGATAACTAAATGAAACCTTGGGCAGGTGTTCCCTGTATCAGGACCATTAAAATCGGCACTGACACTATAGATGTTCCCACTTTCAAATGCCTGGAGGCTGTTTATGCCCGTATCCTGCAAATTTCCATTGCACTGGCTCTTTTTGCCTTGATGGTCATGCTGGTTATCGGCGGCTTTAAATTCCTGACTTCGGGCGGTGATCCCAAAGCTACTGCTTCGGCCAAACAAACAATGACTTATGCTGTTGCCGGTCTTTTCCTGATGGTGATTGCCTTTCTGATATTCCGCCTTATCGAAGTCTATACCGGTGTGACCATTACGGTTTTTGAAATACCCCAAGCGCCTTGACACTCTCGTTGCCTCTAACCAATAATAGAAATAGATGAAATACCTATCCGGAAGATATTGGCTTATGGTAATCAGCATTCTGCTGGTGGCTTTCAGCCTTTTATTACCGTCATCCTCACAAGCGCAAAATCCCAATGATGTTTATGATCTTTCCGATCCGGAAAATTACCACCTGCAAAAGGATGCCTCAGATGAATGCGCCGAAGCAAGCGGTAAGCCTTGTGTAGACGGACTGCATGTAAACGAATTTCAGTTCGAAGCAACATTAAACGCTTTGGCCAGCAATTTAGGCTGTACCCGCCGTGACCCGGAAAAATGCAATAAAAATACCGCTTTGAACGGAGTATCGATCCTGACAGCCTCCCTGTTTGCCCTGCCGCCGGCTTCCGGCATCTATTATGCCCAAGATCTGATGCAGAATGCCGGTTTGCTGGCAAAACCGGTCTATGCCCAGGGAATCGGCTTTGCCGGACTGGCTCCTATCCTTCCCCTCTGGAAAGTCACCCGCAATATTGCCTATACAGTCATCATCATCGTCATGGTCGCCATCGGCTTTATGGTGATTTTCCGGATGAAAATTGATCCGAAAACCGTCATCAGCGTCCAGGCAGCTCTGCCCAGGATTGTTTTGTCGCTTCTTTTAATCACGCTTTCCTATGCCATCGTAGGTTTCCTGGTTGACTTCATGTATGTCACTATGGCCATACTTATCAGCATCCTGTCCGAAGGGATGGGTCATGCCAGCCGTGCTGCCGAAATCCAAACCTATTTCCTGACAGCGGATTTTGGCGATCTCTTTAAGCACGTCATGGGAGGAGGATTCAGCTCTTTGGACGATTTTCTGCTTAAGAATCTTGCCGCCTACAGTGTCGGCGGTGCCGGAGTGACGATTGCATTAAGAGTTCTTGGAGGTCTGCTCGGCTTCGGTGGTGTGGCGCTGGGTATAAGTTTAATCGGATTACTCGGAATACTGTTGGTATTCTTAGGTCTTCTTTTTACTTTTATCAGAATCTTTATGCTGTTGTTAAATTCCTATATCCAACTGATAATTTCTATTGTTCTTGGTCCGATACAGTTGCTTTTGGAAGCGGTTCCCGGCCGGACTGCTTTTTCGGACTGGATCATGAATGTCATTGCCAATTTGGTTGTTTTTCCCACAACCGTGGCTGTTCTCATGTTTGCCGAGTTTCTGACAACTATTAACACCGATACCGGCGACCTATTTTCACCGCCTTTAATTGGTGTACCCGGAAAAGGGTCTTTTCCGGCTTTCCTGGGCTTGGGAGTTCTTTTTCTGGCACCAAGTTTGATTGCCCAAATCAAGAAATTGTTCAAACCCAAGCCGATTCTGCCAATATCAGCCGGAACAGCTTTTGCCCCGTTAACAGGAGCTGCGCAAACATCGATGGGCGCTGCCAGCCAATTCTACTATATGAAGCAAATGCCAATTATAAGCAATTTACTGGGGGGTAAAAAAGAAAACCGTTGATTCGGTTAGCGGTGTCCCCCGCCGCCTCCACTTGCACCCTCTTCTTCGCTGGGAGCGGTAAACGCTCGCCAGAGGGTTATGGCAATGGCCAGCATCAGTCCTAAAGTAATAATTTCCGTCCAGACGTCAGTGTTATCAGCATGATTTAATTTTCTTAATTTATGGATATTCATGTATGGATCATCTTTGAATGTTTCCCAGCCAAAATGATCAAATTGATCGTGCGGAGGCAGTAAATCAATATGCTCCAAAGCATCCCAGAATTCCCTTCTTCTATTGGCATTCCAGGAGGCGACATTTCTTCTGGTTTTCCACAAATCCTTTTGGGCACTTGATAACCCTAATTTCTTATAGTCCATTTCATACAATTTGCTGGTCAGATGGGCAATCTGCCCGACTACTCTCCATCCAACTGTCAAATCATCCGATTGATATCCCTGTCTGATCTTCATCAATTGTTCTGCTAAATCACGAATCTCCGGGTTTGGGGTTAAATTGACATCCATATATTTGGCTACTTCTAAACCCCCGGCGTGATGAGCGGCCACATCCCCTCCTCTTCTCACCCATTGCCTGCCGCCAAGATTTAAAAAGGCCATTTTACGGAAGGCAGCATCATCTGTCGAAAAAATCCAGCCCCAGTCTTTATCCAACCACTTTTCATTAAAAGCAATGGGCGTTCCGACAATTACATCTTGCCCGTCCTTTAAAATTAAAGGCTTGCTTTTATATGACTCATCCAGATGGCCGAAAAATTTGTCGGCGTTTTTAATTTTATGCCAATCAATGTCGTAGTATTCCATCTCTTTACCGGTGGCTGGGTCAAGACGATAAGTTATGCCCAAATCGTTATATATATCATTAAAGGCATTTTCATCCGCTGTGCCTAATGTGTACTCCCTGACAATTTGCCAGTATTTTAAGGCATCCTGCTTTCTTTTATCATTTTGGATAATATTAAAATCAGCAGCTTTTAGTTCTCTGTTTTCCTTTAAAGCTATTTCCCTGACAGCTATCAAATCTCCCTCAAGATCAAGCACTTCCTGCGTATTAGTGATCTGTTTAAGTGTTGGTGAAGAATATTTAGCTGCACTTATCTGATAAATTCCTTCTCCGTCAACGACTGTACCGGTATCCAGGTCTTCAGGTTTTATGCCTAAGACTTCTTCAATGATATAGCTGTTCAGTTTTCTTCTTTTCGTCGAACCTTTGTATCCGGCAACCGGAACATTGATCTCAGCATTGTGGGCAATAGCCAATGGATTTCTCATTGCCATTTCTACCCACATCCTGGCTTTATATATATTTATAAAATTGGCCGACAGTTTTTTAATTTCCGCAGCATGATGATGCTGCAACTCTCCCCATTCGCTATCAATATTTGTCCCGTAAATTGCCGTTCCTTCACTTTGCCAGAGTGCTTCAAAGGCTGAACCTACATGGGGCTCGCCGGCGTCTTTTTTGGCCTTCCTGAACATTTCTTTATATTTCCGAATGACTAAAAATTCTTTTACTTTTTCTCCCGTCAGCCTGTGTGCTAAAAGAATTCTGATCGAAGATCCCATCAATTCCCGCTGTTTGTCAGTCCAACCTATTGTGTCATCAAGCAAACGCCAGGGTGTAGTCGGCCCGAGAGCTGAGTGTGTCCTGGAAAAATTCATGGTATCAATCATCCTCTTCGCTTCGCTGCCGTACTTATCTTCAAAAGTACCATCCAACCAGGCTCGGTAAGCTTTTTCAGCTCCCCGTGCGTCCACCGGTAACTTTTTATCCATGGGCAAAACGGTATTGAATAAGTAAAAATGTTTGTATGAATGGACTTTCCATTTTTTCATAAAGACATTCCAATAGTTTAAAGCGGTAGTGATACCTTCATACACATTACTGTGAAATCCGGGCACATCTTCCCCGTTAATATTGCTTCCCGGTACTTTGGAATTAGAAATTATTTCGAGAAATCTCATTGAAGCCATGCCGAATCCTTTAGCTAGTGTCATATACATTTGCTGTTCCAGGTTTTCCTCATCTTCTGCTACATCCTCAGCCGTTATTTTTTCTCCCAACTCAAAACTGGCACCGTCTTCGGATACAACCGGCAAACCGCCAAATCGCCTGTAATCCCGTTTGGCATCATAGACTACCCCCTGGGATATCATTTTGGTCAGGATATTTTGGGCTTCATCATCCCAAAAATTGGTGTTTTTAACAGGATCAAACTCGACCAGCGCCGGCGGGATATAACCGTCGTTTGTGTCCCTGATAATATTAAGAGTTGTTTCATAAGCCCGGTATGCCTGATCTACCGCAGGAATTGATAAAGCTTGTGCAGTGTATTCGTTCTGGAACATAGCCAGGGATTTATTGAAGTTATCCATAGATGCAGCAGGTTGCGATGCCCAGAAATCAATATCTCTGGAATGTCTGATCGTATTGCTTAAATTGGTATACCATTCCCCCCAAGTCAGACCTAGGGATTTTCCGTATGAAGGTACTTTTATATCTCCCATACCGCTTCTTAAAAGGTTGATAAATGAAGTAAAATCAGCCCTTTCATAAAGCCCGAAATTATCATTTGAGGATTCCCTTTTTTGGGTTAAAATTTGCGCGTGAATTTTCAAAAAGATTTTATTTCTGAACTTATAGCCTTTCTCGTCGGTACTTAAAAATAGTTTTTTCATCTCAGGACTACTGTCTAAAAGACGGACGAGGTATCCTGGCTGCTCTATAGATTTCAAAAATTCCTTCGGATCAGTTATGCCCTCTTTTATATCGGGACTTTCCCGCTGTAACTGGAGCCGTAACCTTTCGGCTAAATTGTCCAGTCTTTTTTCAGTATATCCGTGTATGGCATTAACTTCGGTTAAATACGATTTGCTGCCGGGTATGACATCTGTAGGATAAGATGCAGATTCATTTGCATATATTTCCCTTTCCAGCTCCCTAAGTTCATCGACCGTGAGTGTCTTGCCGGACCTGTCTGCCATATCGACTTTTTCCCAGACATTGTCGATTTTTTCAATAGCTTTTCTCGGAAGTGTATTTTTTTCGACTTCGTTCTCAAACTCATGCGTTTCCCCTACCTGAGGTTGGACTGTGGATAATATCCTATCAACAGCTGCCTCATACTGATCTATGTTTTTTAAAGATTCAGACTCCTCTTCCGAAATATAAGCCTCAATTTTCTTGGCGATATCCTTGATGATTCTTTTGGTAAATTCTTCTTTCGCCGGTACATGCATTCCCCGTTCCATGGCATTTTCCACTGCCCGGTCAGACATTCTATCAATCAAGTCTTTAATTCTCCTGTTGAGACCTGACATCAATGGCTGAATGATATGCTTTTGATCTGACGGCGTGATGGAATATAATACTTTGCCCAACCTCAAAAGTTCTGCTGGTTTGATATGGACATCGTTTGCTTTTCGGGTTAATTCGTCGATAATTAAAGCGAATTTACTGTTTGAATCAATCAGATTATGTAAACCGTGACGTAAAGTCAGGTCATCCCTATAGGCAACCAGTAAATATGAAGCTGACTCGTAACCGGTGGTTATTTCGCTCTCGTCCGGAGCCGGCTGTTCAATAACAGTATTAACTTGGGTCTTTATATCAACGGCTTTGGATTGATGGATTTGTCTTCTGGCTTCATCAATGTCATTAGTCTGGACTCTGGTCTGTGCTGATCTTCTCTCATGATACTGACGATTAGCATCTTCTTCCTTTTTTTTATTTTCTGCTTCAATTCTCTTTTTAAGCGTTTCCTCTTCCTCCATTTTCTTTTTGGCTTCAGAAGCTGCGTGCAATAAGTGTCCATCGTTTTTTTTTGCCCTGAGGGCTCTGTTTATTGCTTCTATAAGTTTAGCCACAAAATTGGCCTTGTTACCGTAAGGGCCCTGTTCTATTGCCATGTATCTATCATAAGTGGAAGTAGTTTTAATCGTCAATCGAATCTAAGGGCCTTATTGCAAAAATCAGAAGTTTTGATTTACAGCAAGAATTGCTATCCCTCTACGGCTCGAACCGAACAGTCTGGTGAAAGATGGAATTGCCTCTGGCATTATCATATTAACGTATAAATTAACCAGGGCCGGATAATTTTTAACATTCCAAAATAGACCGCCGTCAATAATCACGGGTATCAAACCTTTTGATTTTTTCAGCTTCAAAAAAATTCCGCATAACTCAATGGCGACGATTTGGGCGCTACGCTGGAAAATTCTGTCGGCAAAATTGGCAGCATCACCCGCTGAATTTTTATTTTCTCCGGAAAAATCATATGAGCCGGTCCGGATGCTGTCTAATTGATCAGTCGAGTTTAATGTAGGAAAGTTTTTACCCAACAGTTCATCTTTTCCGGCATTAAAGATTTTGTATAAATAGGCTCCCGATACTTCCTTTTCTGCTAACGCACTCCCGGAATCAATACTCTTTTTATCAACCTTTTCTCTAAGAGTTGTCGCAGGAATTTTGTTAAAATTACTTGCTTCGATATTAACGGCAACCTCATTCTGACTGAATCCGAACAGACAGTTTAACTTCATGGGCGCTATCGCCGATCTTTTTTCCCAGTACACAAAATTGAGACCGGTCCCTATCACTCCGGCCACTTCAATCCCTCCACCGCCAATTAAAAGTGAAATAGCATCATTAGCCACGGAAACCTTCGTTTTAATATTATATTTTGACCGTAAAAATTGCCGGAATTCCCAACCGACCATCTCGCCAACCAATCCTTTGATATTTCTGTCTTTCGACATTTCCAATAGTTTCCCGTCCAATACACCCTGATGTAACAGCGGTTGCAAAGCATAGGCAAAGGATATGCCGACCGGTCCTATTTCCGTCTTGTTTTTTGCCACAAAAAACAGCTCTTTTGCCAACAAATCAAACAATTCTTTTTTTGTCAGCATTAACGGGATATCGAATTTTTTTCTGTTAAAAAATCTGATTATGCCCTTCTGGGTGATATTGAAATAAGAAACATAACCGTAAGTACCCCCTACGGAGATAGCGATACCTGATCCCTTACGGGGATAAATTTTATTGACGGGATTTAGTATAGTCGGCAGCGAAGATTGTTGATTTGACAAAGCGGCAATCAGGTCAATTTTAAAGAGACGTGCTGCTTTCAGAAGATCGTTTTGATTAAGAAGCGGAAGGAGTTTATTTAATTTACCGTTAAATGATTCTGGATCAGGCATGAAAATAACTTCCTTAAACTTCGTTGGCCGAATTCAAAAATTCCTCAATTTCTCCAATGGTAGGAAACTCCTTGCCAAATTTAGTGCAGCTTAAAGCAGCCGCCCCTGTAGCAAAACGGGTAGTACTGCGCAAATCCCAATTATTTAACATACCGAAAGCGAAACTTCCGAAAAAAATGTCTCCCGCCCCGTTGGTATCGACAGCTTTAACTTTGAAGGCCGGCTGGGAAAATATTTCAGATCCGTTAATTACCAGACTGCCTTTTTCTTCCATTGTCAAAACCACGATTTTTGATTTCAATGAAGAGAATTTTTTGACTACTTCTTCATCCTTTAAGCCCCCCCCGCTCCTTTCAATGTAAACTCTGGGCACCATCACTACATCAGCAGCGCTGATTAAAGCCTCAATCCCCTTTTTCGGACTGCCGAGGTCAAGCAGTACTTTCGCTTTGACACCCTGCGCCTGTCTGGCCAGGTTCAACGACAAATTTAGGTTATGTCCGTCAATCAGTAAAAGTTTAGTCTTATTATCCAGATGAAGTTTAATTTCTTCTTCCCTCAATTCGGAAAAAACACCGGTCGTGTAAAAACTGGTTCTTTCTCCTGTCATTTCATTTAAAGTGACAAAGGCCAAAGGTGTCGGATGATCTTCCGTTTTAAGCAGATATCTGAGATCGACTTTTTCCTTTTTCAATAACTTGACAACTGCATCACCGAACAGATCATTCCCCACAGAAGCTATAAGCGAGGTCTTTATGCCTAATCTGGATAAAGTCATTAAAGCCGAAGGGATGACACCCCCGATTTGGATTTTTTGCCGCTTGACCGAATTTTTCTGATTGAGATGTATGCCTTTATTAGAAAGCATTAAAGCATCCAATACAACTGAGCCGCATCCGTAAACCATAATTAATTTTCGGAACTGGAGATAAAATGAATTATAGCAAAATTTATGATTTATCCGTCATTAAGCGGTAAGATATAATAACAGACATGAATAAAATCAGCGCTTTTTCATCACAGAAGAAACTGCTTATGCTTGCTCTGGACCATCGGGGCAGTTTTGAAAAATTATTAAAAACCGGCAATATAGCCGGAAATGAAAACCAGATCATCACCATCAAACGGTTACTGATAGAATCTTTAAATCGATTATACAGCGGTATTCTTCTTGATTCTAAGTTCGGCTTGCCTGCCTATCAAGAAGCCGCCGAAAGAAATTCAGGTATTTTGGCCAAACCTTATCTTTTGGCCATCGAGAAATCAGGTTACAGGAAAGAAAATGGAGGTCGGGTTACCGAACTGGAATATAGTGTTGAATTTTTAAAAAAACAGGGAGCCAAAGGAGTAAAAATTCTTTTATATTTCCATCCCCAAGCCGCGACTGCTGGATTACAATTGCGATTGACTAAGAAATTATTAGAAGAATGCCGGCAAAATTCCCTGCCGCTTTTTTTGGAAATATTGACTTATCCCTTAAACAGTCATGGTTTTGATTTAGCTGCCAGCATTATCGATTCTGTGACTGTCTTTTTGGAAAATGACATTAAACCTGACGTTTTCAAACTTGAATATCCCGGTAATCCTGAAGCCTGTCAAAGTATCACCGATCTTTTGTCGGGTACACCTTGGATATTATTGACCAAAGGAGTTGATTTCCAAACATTTAAAATCTTCCTGCGCAATGCGGTTACTCATGGTGCTTCCGGTTTCTTGGCCGGTCGTTCTCTCTGGCAGGACTTTATTGATCGGCCTCAAGATAAATGGCCGGAATTTTTTTCAATAACTGTAAAGGAGCGCTTTCAGGAAATAACCGAGATCGTTACAACAGGCTAAATAGATTTATGACAATCTATCATTCCTACTTGAATTTTCTCCTTCCGTATGATAATATCATACAATTCTTATGAGACAGGAAACTCTCCATCAGGATTTTCATCCTGCGCTCGCCATTTCAACTTTGGATGCTACAACCAAAACACTCAGCCGTATGATTGACGTTCAACCGGAACAATTGGCAGAGGCTGCAAATTATATGACCAATACGGCTAATAAGGGAGGCAGATTTATCCTTATTGGCAATGGCGGCAGTGCGGCAGTGGCTGAACAATACGGTGCTGGTTTGCCAAAATGGCTGACCGAGGGAATTGAAAACGTCGACGGGCCTCAATCAATGGGAATGTACAACCCATCAACCATTACCATGGTTGGAAATGATGACGGGTACGAGAATACATTTTATAATCAAATGTTATTGTTGGATCTAAACGGAAATGATTCGGTAATCGCTTTTTCAGGCAGCGGAACTTCGCCAAATATTGTTAAAGCGGTTAAATACGCCAGGGAAAAGGGGGCGAATGTCATCGGCATGACATTCGGGGATAAAGGCTTAGCCGAAGAAGCAAATGTGATCCTGACAATTCCCGGGGATGATTTGCGTGCATTGATACCAGAAGAAGAAGCCACATCTCAGAAAGATATTCAAGGCCCCCATATGGGAGAGTATGAGGCGATAGCCAGCGCATTAATGTTTTCCCTGACCAAACAAACCCGGCAAAACCTGATAAAACCGCCTGAGACTGATGCTTCACTTGATCTTAAACTTTCTATAGCCATACCGACTCTGATCGCCATTAAAAACACGATTGAGGAAATGCTGAAAAATGAAAAATTTATCCGCGCATTGGCGCATATTACTCAATTGTATATGAATGCATACAGTAGCGGTGGACGTGTTATGTTTGTGGGAGATGAGAGCAGTTCCGCTTTAAGCAATCATTACGGCGCCGATGCTGGTAAACGGCCAACCGTTGAAATTGAAGGTGCAAAGCCATCAAAAGCTTTTTCGCTGACCGACAGTATTCCGGCAATGACCATGCGTCTAAATAATGGCGCTCGAGAAATTTACTCAGATAGGTTTCGCACTTATAAACCCGGAGATAATGATATTATTTTTATCTATTCAGCCAATGGCAACTCCCCGCAAATACTCAATGTCGTTGATGAAGCCAAAAGACATGGAACAAAAGTGTTGGGTTTTACATCAGGAGAAACGGGTTTGATTAACAAAGCTGATATAGTGATAAAAAATCCTGGGAAAGAAAAAGGTTTGTTAGCAGATCCTGAAAATGGCGTCTATATTGATTTTTGGATGCATGCTCTCCTTGAAGAATTCAGACGCAGAGTTAAAAAGTCAAGTAAGTCAGGTTAAGTCATGAAGCCTGTATTAGGTCTTGATTTTGGCGGGACTAAATTAGCAGCCGGTCTGGTCGATCCGCAAGACGGCCGGATTCTTCGGTCTTTACGCTGCGACACCCCGAACGAAAGAATGGCTGACAAAAGCCTTAAAGCTATGCTCTCTATGGCATCTGATCTTGTAAAAACTTACCAAAACAGATCATTAAAAGGCATCGGAGTCAGTTTTGACGGTCCGGTTGAAGCTAACGGGCGCGTCCCCCGTTTTTCCATGCATGTTTCCGGCTGGGAAGGCTTTCCCCTGGCTGAAACAATTGAAAAAACATTTAAATTCCCGACTCGAATCGGGCATGATGCAGATGCAGCTGCTCTTGGTGAATATCGTTTCGGGGCCGGTCAGGGAGTTAAAAACATGCTTTATTTCACTGTCTCCACAGGCATAGGCGGCGGAGTGATCATTAACGGCAAACTCCACCGCGGTGAACATTCCTGGGCCGGTGAGGTCGGCCATATGACACTTAAGCCTGACGGTCCTTTGTGTCCCTGCGGCCGTCGCGGATGCCTGGAAGCACTTTCCTCAGGACTGTCAATCGCCAGAACTGCACGTGAAAGACTGAAACAGCCAATACCTAAACCAAAACCTTCAGAGTATAAAATCAGTATTTTAAATGACCTGCCCATGGAAGAATTGACATCAAAAACCGTTGCAGATGCCGCTCAAAAAGGTGATCTGTTAGCGAAATCCATTTGGAACGAAGCCATGACCTGGTTAGGAATAGGCATTGCCTCAGCTGCCAATATCCTTAATCCGGGTCGGGTAGTCCTGGGAGGAGGACTCAGTCATGCAGGCGACCTGATGTTTACCACAGTCAGGAAAGTAGTCAAAGCCAGAGCCATGGACCAAACGCTGGAGGTTGTACCGGCAAAATTCCGTGAAAATGTCGGGGTTGTCGGTGCTGCCGCGTTAATAATGGATTGACACAAAACTTTTTTACTTCACTTTTACTTTAAATCATATCAGTCTTTTTTTCATATTTGACAACTAATCTTTGTATGATATAGTATGATTTTTAAAGAGTATGAAATTATATGACACCGTTATATCAACATAACAACTATACACCAGAGTTTACTTTACGCGAAGGTAGCGCTAGAATCGGATCTAGAGATTTTGGTGCTTTTATTTTTGACTTGGAGGGAACCGGCGTTGACACTGATCCGGTAAGACATGAGGCCCATCGACAGGTCGCCGCACAAGTCGGCGTGAGGCTGGATTTATCTGATCCCCAATCTGTATCTGAAATTTCTCCCAATTTTTATGGAGGACCAGGCAAGGCTATCATGGAACAGTTGGCCTACCGAGGGAATGGAAGGATGACCCCCAAAAAAATGATGGACTTGGACACATTAATATATCGCCAGCTAGTCGCTAATGCCGATCTTCAACCGCGGGAATATTTGGTACCATTTTTGGAAACTCTTAAAGGTCATAAAATTCCTATTGCAATCGCTTCTAATACTGATTTTGAAGAAGCGCGAGAGATATTGGAAAGATCAAAATTATGGCCTTTTTTTAACGATCATAGCGGTCATTTGATTGTCTTAAGAGAAAGAGCCGGTGATAAACCAAAGCCTGATCCTTTTATATATGAATTAACAGCTGAAGCGATTGGTATTCGACCCACCGATACTGTAGTATTCGAAGATTCTCCCGTCGGAGTCGAATCGGCTCATAAAGCTGGAGCATTTGTTTGGGGCGTGCCGGTAGATTGCACCCCTCACACTATTCAAAAACTATTTGATCATGGTGCGAGAATGGTCGCAACGGATGGTTGGTCAGAAATACATCATCAATTTAACAGAAATGGACACCATCCGGAAGGATTTGTCATGCCGGGCCAGGAAATGATCGGTTCAAACGGCTATCAACCGTTAGAAGACGGAAGTCCCGGAGCCAGAAAATAAACTTCTCCTAATCTTTAATCAACTCAAATAGCTTATCAAATAAATTGGGATTAGCGGCAATTATTCCTTCTGAAAAAACATTCCATGTGTTTCCCTTTATATCCGTTACTTTGGCTCCGGCTTTTTGGGCAATAAGTCCGGCAGCAGCTACATCCCAGGGAAACAACCGGACATGATGATAAATATCCACTCCCCCTCTGGCCAAAAGGGTTATATCTGTGGCCGCGCTGCCCAAAATCTTAATTTGTCTGACATGGCCATACACTTTCCTTAAAAAATGGGTTGTCCGGTCCCTGGTTTCCAGTAAATGGGACCAGTCTGTACAGACAACCGCTTTATCCAATACCCTGATATCCGAAACACTTATACTCCTGCCGTTCCAAAAAGCTTTCCTGTCACGGTAAGTGGTCCAAAAAAGTCGGCTTGATATGGGTGAAAATATGACACCCAGCAGAGGCTCTCCCCTTTCTACAAGAGCGACACTGATTGAGAAATTATCATCTCCCCTGGCGAAATTCGAGGTCCCGTCTAAAGGGTCAATTATAAATAAATATTCTTCATCGTAATATTCAGACAAATCACGGTCTACCGTTTCCTCCGTTAAAATCGGAATTTCAGGAAAATCTTTTTTTAAATGCTTCTGCAGAAAATCGTCAACCGCCAGATCAGCAGCAGTCACAAAATCATGCTCTCCTTTTTTCTTGCTGGGCAACTCTTCCGCGTGGAGATATCTTCTGGCAATTTGTCCTGCGCTTGGTAGAAGATCCAGTAAGTAATTTCGGGCTTTTTTAACAAGCTTCTCTTTATTATCCATGGGTAACATTATAACAACTGTTGTATTTTCTTAAGAGGAGGCTGTCAATAAACAAGCTTGGGTTCGGTGCCCCAGAGGCCGACGGCGGCGGCTAAAGCGGAATCGGGGTTCTGCTCCACATACTCTTGAACTGTTTGCCCGTTTATAATAGCTCTTCTTGCTTCAAGGGCAGCTTCCACACCCCTTTCCACACCCTGTGGATGGCCTAAAACCCCTCCGCCCATCTGTACATAACAGTCATGGCCCATCTTACTGACGACCGTGTCCATGACTCCCGGATGCAAACCACCGGAAGCAACCGGCCAGACTTTTTTGGTACCGAACCATTTCTGGCCTAAAGTGTGGAATTTTTCGCTTGGAGAAACCTCGTCCTGAGTCAGATTCCGCATAATCTCTTCGCTTTCTCCGTAATCTTCCATTTTGGCTTTAGGCGAGCCGGTATGTAGGGAATCGACCCCTAATAACCGGAAGATCTTGGCCAGTGTCAGCATGGATACGGAAAAACCGTTTAACGGTCCTTTTCCGGTGATGCCGCTTCCAGACTCCCGGGTGATAAAGGCATGCATAGCCCGGTGGGCATGGATGATAAGCTCCGGATTTTTAAGCCTCATTGAATGCACGGCGGCAAAACCGGTAGCGATCACGTCGATCATCATGCAGCGGCCGCCTGTCTCTTTGATCAGGTCAGCTCGTTTAAGCATAGTATCGATATTGGAATGGCTGAGATTGCATAAATATAGTTTCTTTTTGCCTCCCTTTTCCTCCAGTTCCTTTTGCACTTGGTGGACGAGTCTGGCCCTGTCCTCAAATTTATTGAAAAACAGACTGGTCAGATTTTCATCATCTTTGATAAAATCGTAGCTGCCGTCGCCAGCCGTCCATAGTCTTCTGGCCAGAACTGCCTGCTCCTGGGCAGTCCTGCCGACTTTCGGCTTGGGCACGGTACCTATAATCGGTAATTTTCTTTGCGCTTCATCCTGATCCAATAAATCCCTGACTCCTTCAATGCCGTACCTCGGCCCGGGGAAAGCTTTGACCATTTTTTCCGGGAAACGGATATCAAACATTCTCAGGCCTTTGACCATTTTCATGCCGCCGATATTGCCCGCCGGTCCTGCCAGGAAACCGGACATATTGTCAGTTTCAAACAGATCCGTTTTATAGGCCACCCGGAACATCATGTTGGCTTCATCTATCTCATAGACAATGGCTTTCATTTCATCGGCCATTTTGATCCCCGACTCCGGTCCCTCATCGACTTTGGTCCAGGTACCGGTTGAGGATTCCGCGGCCACCGAGGCGGTTGCATCCGGAAACATTTTTTTGTCAACAAAATCAGCCAGCTCGATTTTGAATTGGATAAGGAGATAATCCTGATCGGGATTGGGAGGCTGCCAGCCGGGAGGAGCAATATAATTCAATTGTACTGCCATAATATGATTATAATCGTTTTTCTCTAAAAATATAAGGCAATCTATGTTTAAAGGAATTGCCAGTCAGTCGGGCAATGACTTTATCAACGGTATGATTATTAAAACCTAATGCCGAAATCTCTTTTTTAGTCTTTTCCTGATCTGCATAAAGTAATAAAATCTTATCAGCGTCCGAATAGCTGAAACCGAACTCGCCTTCGTCTGTCTGACCGGGCCACATACCGGCTGTAGGCTCCTGGTTTACTATTTCCTTTGGAACTCCCAAATACTCTGCCAGCTGTTTTACCTGGGTCTTATATAAATGCCGGATCGGTTCTACATCCGAAGCCTCGTCGCCAAATCGGGTAAAATAGCCCAGCAAATATTCCGTGCGGTTTTCCGTGCCCAATACCAGGGCGCGGTGCTTTTTGGCCAGATCATAAAGATGTATCATGCGCAGTCTGACCATGATATTGCCTTTCCTCAGTTCATCCATCCGGAGGTCTGTTTTGACAACAGCCTCAACGGCTTCTTTAATATCAATAATCTTGGCGTTTTCCTGGGCAATTCCGGCTTTCCGTATCGCCAATTCCGCATTTTTAAAACCTTTTGAGTTTAAACCGGCATAAGACAGCATCACGGGTAGGACATTCTTCTCTCCCAAAGCTCTGGCTGCCAGAAACAAAACTAGCGCCGAATCAACACCCCCGGAAACTCCCAGGACGGCTTTGGTAAAACCCGCTTCTTTAAAGGTTTTTTTAAGAAATTCAATTATTTGCGAGCCTGCTTTTTCGGAATTAATTGATAAATCAACCATCTTATCGGTATAAATTGTTTTTCCTGATATAATTTTCCACCTCGGGAAAGACCAGGCCGCTGACGGTTTTCCCCTGTTTTATCCTGTCCCTGATGATAGTTGAGGAAACATTTGAAAGCATCAGGTTGCCCTCGACCCTTTGAAATCCGGAGGGCAAATTCTTGATCGGATAATCTTTCCGGGGAATCACCAAAAAAGTTATCATCCGAGACAGTTTATGGTAATCCCTCCAGCGGGAAAACTCATTGGTAATATCTGATCCGACAATCCAAAAATAGCGGTTGGCCCGATCTTTAATCAGATCACCGACCACGGAAACCGTATAGGTGACCGTTTCCTTGGATAATGCAATAGTCGAAAGTTTGATCCTGCCAGTTTCCAGATAATGCAGCATTTCGGCGCGCTGATGCGGGACGGCAACAATCGGCTTGAATGCGTTTTGAAAATCCGGCATGTACCATACCTGGTCTATGCCTTTAACATTCTCCAGGACCTGCTCGGCTATCCAAAAATGCCAGATGTGGGGCGGATCGAATCGTCCGCCAAGAATTGCAATATTCATATTCCGAAGTGTTTCGCCTGCGAGGAGTCATTGTTTCCGCTATGATCCAGCCTGCCACCTCCCAGGTGTTTATTGTTTCCACTCGAATGGGAAACGATCTTTAAATCAATCAATAAGCGGTTAAACCAGTCTCCCAAACTGACGATAAGTGGAAAAGACAAGGCAGCCTCACTCGCCAGCCAGGCCTGGAAACTGCCGCAGCTGGGGCAATTCCGGGAGAGGGAAAAAAGTATAAAATCCAGAAAAATAGTCATCGGCAGGACAAATAGAAACAATAGTAATTTCCTCAGCTTACGCATATTCCCCAGTTTAAATACTAACCAGGATAATTACAAGTTAATCAGTTGTCAGGGCAAAAGCACTGAAGATAACAAATAAAAGCTGCCCTTGCTGCAGCGTTAACGGATAGTGATCAAAAAATCCCAGCAATAGGATTAGGCAGAAAGGGATAAACCTGTAGGAAGGCTGCCGCCGGAATTTTAAATATAAAAAGTAAAGAAGAGCGATAAAACCGGCAAAACCGACAATTCCCAATTCACCGGCGGTAAACAGATAGATATTATGGACCGGCTGCATCAGAAAAAGACCGTCTCTGACTCTTGTTCCTTTAAATTGCAGAAGAATGGAATTGTTTAGTCCCGCTCCGGTCAAAGGACTGTCTCTAAAATTATGCCAAAAGCTTTGCAGAAGCTCTCTTCTTTCGCCGAGGCTTTGATTTCGGCTTTTAACCATAAAAGGCAAGGTCAAGGATAATAAGAAAAACAAACTGAAAAGAACGGCTGCCGATTTGGCCTGCGGCCAGCGGATTTTTTTAAAGGCCACAAGCAAAACCGCCGCCAGCCCGGCTGCAAAAACTATCCAGGCGCTTCGGGAAAAGCTTAAAATTAAAGCCGGTATGCCGCAAAAGACAGCTGCCATAAAATATTTCTTATCCTTAATGATTTGCAATTGGCCTTTAAAAAGATAAAAAATCATCAGCGGCAGGACTATTGCCAGAAATCCGCCGAAAACATTCGGATGCGGGAAAGTTGCGTAAGGCCGAAGCAGCAGCCTTCCCTGAAAAGAAACGGCGGCAATTCCCGGTGTCGACGCGTAGAAGGAACGCTCACCGAGGTACCAAAAATATCCGCCGAGGGACCGTTGTGAAATGAATTGCAGCAGGACAATTAGCGATGAATATACAACCGGCAGCGATAAAAACAACACGGTTTTGTAAAAAGAAGGTTTAATTATGGTTATCGCCCGAAATAGTAGGGTAAATTCCGTAATTTTCCACAAATAATAAAATGCCGCCTCTTTGTTTATTGCCACAAAAAAGACTGAAAACAAAAGCCAGAGAAAAAATAACCCTGCCGGCAGGGTATTCCTGATGCGGAATTTTAACCGGGGATGGAAAATGGCAACTGCGGCAATAAAAAACCAAACTAAAATATCGGTAAAATAAAGAGTCGGGGTAAGATAATCACTGTTAATGCCGGCAATCCGGGAAAAATAAGCGGGAAAGTGCCGGGCAATCTGCAGAGGCAGAACTGCCACCAGAAGATAGTATAAAAAGAAAGCCAAACGGTTTTCTTTCCGCGGTTTCGGCATTTTTAGAAGCGGAAATCAGCGGGGCTTTATAGTCACCCGCCTGTCTCTTCCTTCTCCGTGGGATTGCGAAGTCAAAGTTTTGTGCTCGGTTAAAATCATATGGACGATGCGTCTTTCCAGAGGCGACAAATAGGGCATTTCGACCGATTCACCGGTCCTTTCCACTTCAGCAATAATCCTGTCGACCATTTCCTTGATGGATTCTTCCCTCATTTTGCGGTACTCGCCGACATCCATAACCACTCTCACCCATTCACCCAGTTTTTTATATAGAATAACCCCCAGAAGAAGCTGTAGGCTGTTGATTGTTTCACCATGGTAGCCGATAAGGAGTCCTGTTTCCGGCGATTCTATATTTATCTGGTAATGACTATTTTCCCCGGCCTCGACTTCTTCTACCTCAACTTTGCCTTCAACCTTAAGTTTAAGCAGAAGCTCTTCGACTGACTGTTTGATTAATTTGCTGTGATTTGCCTTTTTTTTCTTCATTTTATCGGCTCTTTTTTTGGATTTGATACTGCTGAATTATACCAAAAACAGTGAAGGTGTTCCAATAAAGGGAAAGTCCCAACGGGAAGGAATAGGCAAAGAAACCGATCATGACCGGCATCATCAGAGACATCTGTTTTTGCATGGCAGAAGCCATATCCTCAGACCCCTTTTTATCCTCTTTTTTATTGTCCTTGACGATTTGCTTACTTTTATCGCTTACCTGTGCGGGCATCATCATTCTTGTCTGCAGGTATTGCAAGAGACCCGTTATAATGGGAATAGCCAGAAGCCAATAGCCTTTTGACTGCCAGTCGGACGGCTTAAAAGCCAGACTGGTTCCCAGAAAATTTAAATCCAGCGAAGTGATTTTCAGAAAGGGTAAATAGGCTACCTTATTTATCTCGGCCACCACCTGTGCCTTATCGGCATTCAATAACTGAAAGAAAAGATTATACAAAGCGATCAGAATCGGCATTTGTACCAGAAGCGGAAGACACCCGCCAGCCGGGTTTATGCCTGCCTGCTGGTACAACTTCAACTGTTCCTGCTGAAGTCTTGTTTTGTCCCCTTTGAATTCCCGGTTAATCCTGTCGATTTCCGGTTTGAGCTTTGCCAGCTTCTGGGCGCTTTTAAGCTGTGAGGCGGTCAATGGATGCAATACTAGACGGATTAAAACCGTTAGCAATATCAGTGAAAATCCCAAAGGGGAAGGAATATGCAGCAGCTGCAGAAAATTATAGATCCCCAGAAGTATGTTCAGAATGGGGATTATTAAAAATGAATGAAAAATGTTATTCGGGTCAAACATGAACGCTTATTTTCAAGTATATTCTATTTTACAGGATCGAAGCCTCCTCTTGAGAAGGGGTGACAGCGCAGTATTCTTCTCAACCCTAAAAATAATCCCTTGATTGTACCATATCTTCCAATTGCCTGGTAAGTATAAGCTGAGCAACTAGGTGTAAAGCGGCAGCTTGATTCCATAAAAGGCAGGAATTTCTTTGCCACCTGGTAACCCTTAATTAATTTAAGCAGAGTTTGTTGGGTTCTTTTCATGCTGTAAAATTTGCTCCAGGTCCTGCCGCCAGACAGTTTTTTCTTTCTCATGGTATATTTTTCTGGGCCTGATCATAATTTGACCCGTCAGAGTCAATCTGTTTTTTTGTTTCAGAATAATGCCTTCTATTGCTCTCCTTGTCTGATGGCGTTTTACTGATCTTTTGTCCAGGCTTTTCGGAACGGTAATAAAAAAACGGTTGCCTTTCCCGGGTTGTCTTTTAACCAACACCATAAAATTGTCTGTCATGATCTTTTTTTGAGTTAATTGACTATTTCTGAATTCCTGGAAAGTAAGCCGGAGTTTTTGGGGCAACATGACGCCTTTTATCTTAAACCGTCAGTTTATTGCGGCCTTTGAGAAGCCGCCTTTTCAGGACTCGTCTCCCGCCGCTTGTTTTAGACCTGGTACGATAGCCGTGTCTTTTTATTCTTCTGCCTTTTTTCGGTTGAAATGTGCGTTTCGGCATTTTGTAAATGATATCACAAATAATAGAAAATATCATTTCTAGCTCGTTGACAATTGTGGATAACTTTCTTACGATGTGGAAATCCTATGGACAACGTTAGTCTTTGGCAAACTATTTTAGCTGACCTTCAGCTTCAAGTCAGCAAAGTAGTATTCCAAACCCTGATCTCCCAAACCTCTTTGGAAGCCCTCAATGATAAAGAAGCAGTTATTAATTGCAATAACCCGATGTTGATAAACCTGATCGAGAAACGCTACCAGGTCTTAATCAGGGACACCTTAAAACAATACACCCAGAAAGATTTAACTTTGTCTTTCAAAGCCGCCAAAAAAAAGACCAACGGCGACCACATCGACGGACCTCTATTTTCCATGAGAGTTACTCCGGCCAATTTCCTGCCGGAGTTGGGCAGACTGAACAAAGACTATACTTTCGCCAATTTTGCCGTTTCCTCAACCAATCAAATGGCATATGCGGCAGCCACCGCCGTTTCCAAAAATCCGGGTTTTTCCTATAATCCCCTCTTTCTCTACGGCGGCACTGGAGTGGGCAAAACCCATCTGATGCAGGCCATCGGACATTCAGTACTTTCCAAAAATCCTAAAATTAAAATTATTTTCTGTACCGGTGAAGAATTCACCAACGAAATAATCGAGGCTATCTCCAATAAAACTACCACCTCTTTCAAAAAAAAATACCGCCAGACCGATATCCTGCTGATCGATGACGTCCAGTTTATCGCCGGTAAATATTCCATCCAGGAAGAATTTTTTCATACGTTCAACGCTGTATACCAGGCAAAAAAACAGATTATCATAACCAGCGACAGGCAACCGGAGGAAATTGACAAGTTGGAAGAAAGGCTCAGGTCCCGTTTTGAGGGCGGTCTGACCATCGATATCGGCAACCCTGATTTTGAACTTAGAACAGCCATTTTACTGATAAAAGCTAAACAGCGGCAGGTAGATTTGCCGATGGATGCCGCCAAGCTACTTTCAGCCAACGTTGAAAACACGAGAAAACTCGAGGGTCTCCTTATCAGGATTATCAGTGAGGCGCAAACCAAAGATATTCCGCTTGATGCCGAGCTGGTAAAAAATGTATTGGGAAAAACCCTGAGAATTCCCGTTCTGGAAAAAAATATGCAACCGGAAGAAGTAGTTAAAATTGTAGCCGCTTTCTATCAGTTGAAAGTTTCCCAATTAAAAAGTTCTAAAAGGGATAAAATTTATAGCTTGCCCAGACAAATTCTTTATTATTTATTAAGAACGGAAATCGGCATAGGTCTTGAACAAATCGGTGATCTTTTGGGCGGGCGGGACCATACAACCATACTTCACGGAGTCCGCAAAATCAGCGACCTTATTGGTCAGGACGAAAAAATCCGTGGTGATATCTTGGGGATAAAAAACCGGTTTTCTGGATAAAACAAAAAGATAACAACTTATCCACATAAAATGAACAGCTATCCACATAAGAATTCACACTGTTATTACCCTGATATACACAGGGAAAAATTAACAATTTGGAGCTTCTTGACTGTAAGAGTTAAATTCACTACACTTATCAACGCTTTCTAATACTACTATTACTGTAAGAAATATATAAGAAATAGGTAAAAAGAACATGAAAATATTAATTTTAAAAGAGAATATTGTAAGAGCTTTATCAATTGTCGGAAAAGGAATTTCCCTAAGACCGCAGCTGCCGATTCTTTCCCATATTTTACTTCGGGGTGCTAAAAACCAATTGGAGTTTCTTTCTACCAATCTGGAACTCGGGATCATTTACCAAACCTCAGCCAAAATAGAAAAAGAAGGAGAGGTGGCCATACCGGGAAAATTGCTTACGGAATTTATAAACTCACTTGGAGCGGATAAGCTGGAGATAACGGCAACCGACAAAAACCTGGAAGTCAAAACCGATACCACCAGGGCTTCTTTTGCCATCGGTAATCCTGCCGACTTCCCTACTTTCCCGCAGCCTTTATCATTTGACCGAAAACTGCCATTTGCCAAAGTCAAGGATTCAATCATTAGGACGGCTTTTGCCGCTTCCATTGATGAAGGAAGGCCGATTTTAACCGGAGTCAGAACAAAAATTGACGACGGCATATTGTCCATGTCGGCCACCGACGGTTACAGGTTGTCCAAAGAAGAAGTGGCGATTCCTTCAAAGAACGAGCTTCTCGATGTTGTTTTGCCCGCATCATCACTTTTTGAAGTTGTCAGAATAGCCCAGGAATTAAAAGCTGCGGATTTGGATATCTCAATCATTGAAAATAAAAATCAGGTGGTATTTTCAATGCCTGATACTAAAATTTACAGCCGTCTGATTGACGGAGAATTCCCTAATGTTGAAAAAATAATACCCGACAGTTTTAAAACCAGAGTGATACTGGATAAGGAATTATTTACCCAGGCAGTTAAAACTACTTCCATCTTTGCCCGCGGTGCCGCCAATATCATTAAGATGAAAATTGAGAAGGAAGGACTTAGGTTGTCGGCCAACACTCCTCAGGTGGGCGAAGAAAGCGATTATGTAGAAGCCAAGGTCGAAGGGGAAGAAAGCGAAGTGGCGTTTAATTTCCGTTTCCTTCTGGATCTTCTAAGTAATTTTCCGGAAAAAGAACTGGTTTTTGAATCGTCGGGCCCCTTATCACCGGGAGTTTTTAAACCCAAAAGCGATAAAATCTCATTTCTCCACATCATTATGCCGGTCCGGGTCCAGGGATAGTCGTTCGACCAGCCGGTTGTCCAAATCCAGACGCTCTTTTTCAAAAGCAATCCAGGAAGCAGAAGTATCTAAAATCTTGAGATTTTTCTCCTCAAACCTTTTCCAGGCAAAATGTCTGGAATTTTGGTAAAAAACCTCTTCCTGCGTTACAGCTTGGGGATCAAACAAGCGGGATGAATTACTGCTGCTAAAGATAAAAAAGACGACTATAGCTGCCGGGACCCCAACTGCCAGGATTCCGGCCCATAAGGCAACCTTTATAGCTATGTCATCCAAATTAATACCGAAAAATGAAGCTAGGAGACTGATGGCGTTATACACTCCTCCCGTTGCCGCTCCCAAGGCTGTTTGTGCTACGGCTTTTCCGGCCAACTTCCCGGCCAGTTTTGTCGCTCCCTGTCTGAGTAAGGACCCGCCCAAATTTCCCAATCCGACCAAATTCGGTAACCTGATGGAAATTTTTATCGTCGAAAGTCTGATTTGCGGAAAAGAAAAAGACCGGGGCAAAGGAGATTTTCCTACCTGGGGTAAGGGTTTGCTTGCGGGTTCCTGAAAAGTCCTGGCAGATTCAACCGTTTTTTCCACGACTCCTGCCAATTTTTCTTCAGGGATTTTTCCTTCAAAAACATACTCCAGCCTGGTTTTAATTTGTTCTTCTTTTAATGGAGCATTTTGATTATTTAAAAAGTCGTTTTTGATGACGCTTTCAGCTCTATCTCTTACCCCCAATTCATCTACCTTAATTAACGCTTCTTTCCTGGCTGTTGTTAAGTCTTTTTTTAATGCGGTTTCAATATTTTTATCAGCTTTTTTTCCATCTTTTGCGCATTGTTCCCCGTATAGTTTCTTTGATTGGTTGGAAAGAATATTATCTATTTCCGCTCCCGGATTTTTTTCCTGCCATTCAGTCAGGTTTTTGCGTAATTGTTGGACAGTCTCTTCACTGAAACCATAAGCTTTAATTGTTTTATCAAATCTTATCGATGTCTCAACTTTATTGGTATATTGATGGATTTGTCTGGCAACTATGATTGCCTGGCCAACCCGATCGAACCTGTCTCTGGTGACTTCTCCTTTGAAATTATAGAAGGCAAATTTTGTGCTTTCTTTTTCCGGAGTTTTCAGCCTACGCCCGATAAGCTGATAGTCATAAATGACTTTTTGGAGTTTTTGAGGGTTTTCAAGGTTTAATAATTTATTATGGATATTCTCATCATTAACGGTATTAAAGGCTTTTCTTGTTTCGTCAACGTACTGAAATCCTCCGGCACCGATGGCTCCGGTCAGCTGAACCAGTGATGCCCAGGTAGCGGTATCCTGCTGGTCGAGGTCAAATCCCTGTTGTTCTCCTTCTGCCTCTATTTCTCGGGAAGGAGCTGGTTTTTGGGACATACCTTTTTATTATACACTGGGAATTTTAGGCACGTTGGGAAAGGAGGGATCCTGCCTTACTTCCTGAGGTTTGCTGGTCGCCAGCTGATATTCCTGAGAAGATGCAATAAATTGGACGGCAGCGTGTGAAGCTCCGGCAAAGAACAGTCCTTCCCCTACCCCGGCCGAGAGCAGGAAGTGCTTTTCGCCGCTTGAAAGATAAAAAACCTCTGCCAGCTTATCGATGGCTGCCGTTGATTGTTTGAGGAGAATCTGCAGGCTCGAATTGGTAATAATGGCTTTGCCGTGGTCGGTTGAGAGGAAGTCTTCGACATCCTGGGTGATGGTGGTTACGCCGAGATAATACTTCCGGGCTCTTTTGGCTATGCCGTAGAGGAAGGTGGCGGAATCCGGATGTTTCATCAGGTACCATGCTTCATCTACAATCAGCAATCTTTTTTTGACATCCCTTTTGATTTTTGTCCAGATAAAATCCAGGATGGAAAATATGGCCATCGGGCGCAGTTCCGCCTCCAGTTCCTTGATGTTGAAAACCGTCAGCTGGTTTTTCAGGGAGACATTTGACTGCTGATTAAAGATGCCCGCCAGTGATCCTTTAACAAATTTCTCCAGCCGTTCTGCCAGGTGTCGGGCATTTTCCTCTTCCATTCCCAAAAGCACCTTGTACAAATCTTCCATCAAAGGCGGTTCTTTTTTCTGGGTTTCCGGGTCCGGCGTTATCCCTTTCTGTTTATATGTAAGGACCAATGCTTTATCCAGCAGGGCGTCTTCAGTCGGAGAAAGTTCACCCATGATAACTCTCATCAGTCCGTGAATGGAGAGGATTTTTAAGCCGAGTTCATTTTCACCTTCAGTGACGATGCCTGACAGGTCGAAAGGATTGATTTTGATGGGTGAATTGAATGAGAAGTCAAGAAGATCACCACCCAAAGCCCTGGTTATGTCCTTGTATTCCCCTTCCGGATCAATGACAAAAACATCAGCCCCGAACATCAGGGTACGCATGACTTCCAATTTGACCAGAAAAGATTTGCCGGCACCGGATTTTCCGAAGATAACGCTATTGCTGTTTTCCAGACTGAAACGGTTGAAAATAACCAGACTGCCGTCATGTTCATTGATTCCATAGAGGATGCCTTCGTTGGCGGATAAGGAAGCGGTGGTAAAGGGAAAGGTAGTCGCCAGGGAGGTAGTGTCCATATTTCTGGTGACGTCAAGCTTGTCAATGGACATCGGCAGGGTTGATTTAAATCCTTCTTCCTGTGATAAAGTGGCATGTTTGGGGATAATCAAAAGTGAACCCAAGGTAGATTCAACCTCTTTAGCAAACCTGTTTAAATCCTCAATTGTTTCGGAAGGAATTGTGATGTAGAGGGAAAATTGATAAAATCTTTCGGCTCCTTTTGCCAATTGCGCCTGAAGGGCCAAGGCGTCATCAAGCGAAACCTGGACTGACGGGTCAATGACTTTGCCTCTTTTCATATCTACCTGAATGGTCGCTTCCATCTCGGCAATTTTTCTCTTGAGGTCTTCCAGGATGACTTTTGATTCCGTCGGATAAATATACATCGAGATAAAAAGGGATTTGTCGAAAGAAAGCAGCGGATGCAGCCAATTTGCAGCTACATAACGGGGATAACCGGCCACGAACAAAGTCCTGTAAAAGACGTTGTTGATTCTAATGTGGTCAAAATCAACTTCAACCAAAGACGGAGCGATAATGTCTTTTATATTGACCAGGCCTTTGGTTATTTTCTCTTTGGCTGCCTGAAGCTGGGTGTTTTTGGCTATTTCTGCAGCTTTAGAAGCGGTGTTAGTTTGAACCGGGACAGGCTGAGCGGCAGATGCACCGGGTGTTTGTCCTGCCGGCTGTAGAGCGGGTGGGACCGGAGATACCGGTGTCTGGACTGGATTGATGTTGACAGTTTTCTTTTTAGATAAAAAAGACAGCATAAGTTATTAAACCCCTTCAACTAACGGTTTAGTATAACCTATTGTTTCTCCCAGTTTTTCACCGGTAAAGGTCGGGTTGTATAGGTTGTAGAAAAGCTCCACCAGTTCCTGGGTTGATAGCTGCCTGCCTTTAAGTCCTATGCGGCCCAGCTGTCTCAGGATGTGGTCTCTTTTGGGAAAAAGTGATGTTTTTGATCTGGAAAGGATGTAGTCTTTAGTAAAAGGCAGCTTTTTCTTTTTGTTGGATACGGAAAATGCTTCTTTAATCCCCAACTCCAACGGAGAAAAAGGGACGACTAAATAGAATTTTTTTTCCAGGACACGGTTTTCTTTGATTGTAGAAAGTATGAATTCACGGTAATTTCTGATTCTGTCTTTAATAACAGGATTAGGCTGTTTGGTTTCTTCCTGAAGAATGAATTCAATATAAGAAGAAATGTCCATGCGCTTTGACAGGATAACCACCTGAAGGGGAAAGGACAGGGAATTTAAAAACGAAGCATAAGCGTAAATTAGGGCATCCTGCTCTTCTTCTGACAAAAGGCCGAAATTGACGGCAGTTGTTTCAATTAAAACCGCCGCTCCGCCGCTTCTCAGGATTAAAATATCATCGATGATGTCCTCGATATCCAGAAATTCCTGGGTAGTCGCCCTGATCGGTGCTGAAGTCGGCTGCATAATACTATAGATTATTATAAATGATTATATCCCCGGATTGCTGAACAGTTCTTTGTTTAGCTGCTCACGCATTTTTTCTTTTTCTCCCTTGGCCGTAATTTCAATAGGCAGAAAGATCTTGCCGGACAAATTGATCTCGGCAATGTCAAAAGTATATCTTTTCATCGGGTCTTCAGCTTCGACAAAATATGTTCCGTTTTGCAGGGGGGTAGCGGTTGAGAATTGACCCAAGCGGTTGGTTTTCAAAGCCCGGTGCGGATTGTCTTTGATATCCTTGATGGTCAGAATAATATTGGGCAAGAGCCTCTTATTACTGTCTTTGATGACTCCCATAATGATATTTGGAGCCTGGGGAAGTTTGGGAATGCCTATTTCATTGACAGCGCTTTTGGGAGTAACCGTCTTGATGGTTGGTTTGACCGGCTCTTTTTCTTCAACAGGTTTGATGGTTATTTTGGAAGATTTACTTATCTCCGCTTTAAGTCTTTCCAGTTCTTTTTCCAGTTTTTCTTTTTCCCGGCGTATCTCCGTTAATTCCGAATGATCAACCGGTATTTGCTGAAGCTGTGGGGGCGCCGCTTTTTTGACTTCAATTGGTTTTTGTATTGCCGGAGGGAGCGGTTTAGGATTCACCGGGGCAACTGCTGCGGATAAAGGCGGATGGAGGACATCCGCTTTTACCGGGGGCGGAGGGGACTGTACGGGTTTGACGACAGGGGTTATCGGAAGCACCGTTGTAAACGGAAGCGCAGAAACAGAAACAGGCGGTATGGAAGACGGAGCGGTAAATGAAGGAGCTGCTGCCGGAATAAAACTGTTTGTAGTATTGAAGAGTTTGAGAGTACTGTCTACATAATGTTTTTCCCTGATATTTATTTGCTGGTGGGGTTGGTTAGGCAAAGAGTTCAAATAATTATCCAGTTTTTTTTTAGCATCCGCATGAGCCTCCAGATGGTTTTGCGGCAAACTTTTAACAGGCCGGTTGTATGCATAAGCTAAAATGTCCGGCATCTCTTCCTGTTTTTGCCAGAGATATTGAGTCGGAGAAGTTATGCTTTTTATGAATGCGACAATCCATTTGTCCAGCGGCCTTTCCTGAATTGGGACAAAGGCAAAAGCAAAACCGGTTAAAACCGCCGCTCCGGCGGCAGGAATGGCTAAAAATCCCGGCAGAGGCAGCAGTTTATACAGGACGAAACCGATAAGGCAGCCTCCGAGAAGATAAGCAAATTGGCGGACCGTCATGTCACCGATAAGGTGAAATTGGAAGCTGGAAATATTACGCGGTACAGAGTGTTGTTCCATAGGGCTAAATCTAGGTTAAAATGTGAAAAATTACCTTGCAACTAATGCATTAATGCTCAAAATACTACTAAACTGGATTAAATTTTGTGAAAACAGTAACAATATGAAAGTCAGAATTGGGATTGACAGCATCCTTGAAAAAATGGTTTACTAGGAGGTAATGCCAGGTCAACTCTTTAAGTTTACCAAATACTTTAAAAAAGACCAGTATAAGAATGAACCGACTGATGTTTCCCCCAATACGCAGGAGGAATCTGCTTCGGTTTCCTATACTTCCCAAACAGTACAAAACGAACAACCTCAGGCTTATTCAGGCATCGGCAATCCGCCTGCCGGACAACAAGCCCCGATCCAATCGGGGCAAGCCTATTCAGGCATCGGCAATCCCCCGGCTGCAACGCCATCATCTGCATCAGTAGCCGTCTCCACCCAAACAACAGCGCCGGCTGCTTCACCTGCACCTGTCAATCAGAGCGACAGTCAGCAAACAACAGCCGCCTCAATTGATATGGGTAAAAGGGTAGGCATGGATGTTTTATCCAGGATGACCCAAAGGGCAAATGATGTGCTGATGAAGGCAGTTGCTAAAGTTAAAGAGCTGAAAGTCCAGCATATTGATACGGAGCATGTTCTTTGGGCGCTTCTTTCCGATTCATCCATTTACCAATTGATTTCCGATTGCAAAGCCGTACCCTCTGATTTGCAGCAGGCTTTGGAAAAAAGCTTCAAAAAAGGTAATTTTCCCGGAACACCGCAATTTTCACCCAGAATCAAAAGAGTGCTTGAGCTGTCCCTGTCTACAGCCAAGTCCTTGGGTTACGAATTTATCTCGCCTGAGCACATCCTTTTGGCCTTGTCTCACGAAGGAGAAGGCATGGCTGCCCAAATTTTGAACAAGAACCACCTGACCCAGGAGGTTTTGAACCAGAAAATTACCGGCAAGAAAGAACTGGAGAAGAAAAAAGAAGACAAGAAACAGACTACGTTGGAACAGTTTACTGAAGATCTGACAGCCAAGGCTGCCCGGGGAGAACTTGATCCTGTTGTCGGCCGGAGCTGGGAAATTGAGAGGGTTATCCATATTCTGTCACGCAGAACTAAAAATAATCCTGTTCTAATCGGTGACGCCGGAGTCGGCAAGACAGCCATTGTCGAAGGCATGGCGCAAAGAATAGCCAGAAGTGACGTGCCTGAGACGCTTTTGAATAAAAAGATACTGCAGCTTGATCTGATGTCTTTGATCGCCGGAGCCAGGCACAGAGGTGAATTTGAGGAAAGACTGAAGAATTTGATTAAGGAAGTAAAGGCCGCTTCAGGATCAGTTATTCTTTTTATTGACGAATTGCACAACATGGTCGGGGCGGGCTCAGGGGGCGAAGGTACCATGGATGCTTCCAATATCCTTAAACCTTCCTTAGCGCGGGGCGAACTGCAGGTGGTGGGTACAACCACTGTTACGGAATACCGTAAATATATTGAGAAAGATCCGGCTTTGGAAAGAAGGTTCCAGCCAATAATGGTTGCTGAACCGACAGCCGAAACAGCCGTTGAGATGCTTTTGGCCATCAGGGACAAATATGAGGCTTTCCACCGGGTCAAAATTCCGGATGACACAATCGAAGAAGCTGTCAGGCTTTCCCAAAGATATATTGCCGACAGGTTTCTGCCGGATAAGGCTGTTGATTTAATTGATGAAGCAGCAGCCGCCGTCAGACTGCCGGCGATATCTTTACCTGAGGAAATAAAAAGCAGTGAAGCAAAATTGAAGAAACTGGAGCACGAGAAAGAAGAAGCGGAAAAGATAGGAGACACAATCAGGCTGGAAAGTCTGAAGAAAGAGTCCGAGGATACCGTCCAGAACCTGAATCTGCTGAAAGAACAGTACCAGATAAAAAAATCCACCACCACCAACTCGGTCAATAAAGAAGTTATTGCTGAGATTGTTGCCCGCTGGACCAATATTCCCGTATCCCGGCTGACTGAAAACGAAGCCTTTAAGCTCATGGAACTGGAAAAGACAATTCATAAAAGACTTATCGATCAGGAAGAAGCAGTCTCCGCTGTCTCTGAAGCTGTCAGACGCGGAAGGGCGGGCTTAAAGTCCAATAAAAGGCCGATAGGCTCCTTTATTTTCATGGGGCCAACCGGTGTCGGTAAAACCGAGCTGGCCAAATCTTTGGCGGAGATTCTTTTCGGCAGCGAGGGGTGGTACTTCTCGATGAGATCGAAAAAGCACATCCTGACGTCTTTAATATTCTGATCCAGCTTCTTGATGACGGACGGCTTACAGATAACAAAGGACATACCATTTCTTTTAAAAATACGATCATGATCTGCACCTCTAATCTCGGCAGCGGCATCATACAGGAGGAAATGATTAATTGGGAAAAGAAAAACTTACCTTCATCGCCTATTGTCGAAAAACCGAAAATGATCAAAACCTATGTTGTCTCTCCGACAGGCAGGGAGATAATCACATTGGATAGTAATGTCTGGCAGAAAGATAAAGATGGCACTTTGTGGAAAAAAACACAGCTTAAGGATTACTTTGCCGGCAGTCAACTAGTCGATGCCCCCACGGGCAGTTTTCCGGAAAACTATATTGATACGCATGTTATCGGAGCTGATGGCAGTGAAACTATCACCCGTGATGACTTTGTCTGGTTCAGGACTTCAACCATTGCCAAAGAATGGCATACTTCGAAGCTTCTGGAAAACCTGAAAGACCATATTGTCTATAATGCCAAACCCGACAATCCCAAAGAACAGCTGCCGACAGCCAAACTGGATACTCATGCCGTTAATCTCAAAAATGAAGAATTTATCACATTGGGAGACCGTTTTTGGACCAGGCAAAACCTACAGGTGAAAGACTGGACAACCGGTACCCTGGAAGAATTTTTCGCCAACAGTCTTGTAGAAGAACAACCTTTAACGCAGTCTGCCAAACAAACGAAAGATTCAAATGCCAATTTGATGCAACAGAGGCAAAGCAGGAAGGAAATATTTCCCATAAAGAAATGGGAGATGCATTTTTTCAAGCCGACAGGTGAGGAAGTCGTGATTGCTGAAGGCAAATATTACATTAGGAAAGACTCAACTCAACATACCTGGCAGACTGGAACTATCGAGAAGCTCTTCACTACGCTGGCGATAGAAGCCAGTGATGAGCTTTTGCCGGTCAAGTCAGCGGAGGTCAAGAAGGATGCCAAGGAAGAAGAGCAATTTGAAAAACTTTCCAAAAAGCTGATGGTGGAACTCCGTAAATTCTTCCGTCCGGAACTATTGAACCGTTTTGATGAGGTTACCATTTTCAGGCCGCTGGGACCGGAACACATGCTGGAAATCGTTGATCTGCAAATGCATACCCTGACCAAAATCCTGGAAGAACAGGGTATTGGGCTGTCCATTTCTCCTAATGCCAAACTCTATCTGGCGGAAATCGGTTTTGACCCTATATACGGTGCCAGGCCTTTGAGAAGAACCATCCAGAGAGTGATTGAAAATCCGGTTTCCTCATATCTTATCAAGGGTGATTTAACTGCTGGTGACACTATCAGCGTTGATTACAACAATAAGCAACTCATTTTTGACATAAAGAAAATGATGCCCCGCAAGGAAGCTGTCAAAACCGCTGATAAAGAAGAAGCTGTAGCAGAACATCCCGACAACCAGATTAAGCCCGAGGATAAAACAAATCAGCAAATGGACAGCTATGTCTGTCAAACCTGCAGTCACAGCTGGCAAGTGCCGCATGGCACACAAATTTCTACCTGTCCGAAATGTCTCGGCACGTCCATCTCCCCGGCTGCTCCGTCACAGCCTATGGCTCCCGTTCCTGCTTACAAGCCAGTCGAACCTGTTCCCGGAATAATTCCACAGCCAACAGGTGTAGTTCCCGCTCCCCCGCAACCTATCGTACCCGCGGTTTCCCCGCCCGTACCGCCTGCCGGCGACCAAAGCCCTTTAGTAAATTATTTCAACCAGTCTTCGGAACCTGACGGCAACCAGCCGACTGCTCCTGCTCCCTCCGAGTCCCCTACTTCCACACAGACGGGTGTTTAACGCCTGTTTCCAAAAACTGAATTTACTGCCAGAAAGAATAAATAAAAAAAGTAATCGGTAATGCTAGCTATTAGAAGATAAAAATTAAGCCGGGTCAATAAACCGGTTACGGTTTCCATAAATGATTGGTTTGCCTGGATTGAAAGGCCGGAAAAATAACCGGTTAGGAGAAAAAGCAGAATAACAGGCAGAACCAGGAGGAAACTTTTAAGGTCGCTTTTGCTCGAGAACATGCCGGAGGTTGTCTGGAACAATAAAAATAAACCGCTTATAAATTTAACCCGGTTTCCCCCGGCCAGCATACCCGGCCAATCCCCTATCAGGAATAGTCCGGTTAAATAGACAACAGTCAGACCGATCATCATCGGTGCCAAACCGATCAGGCTTAGGCGGAAGGGGTCTGTCCGGGCTACCATGATGTGACCTGCCCGGGCCTCCCCGTTTTTTTCAATTGTCGGGAAAATCGACATTTTTCCTGTCGGAACATGCAGGATGGTAGCTGCAACAAAGTGTGACAGTTCATGAATGACCGTGCCCGGCAGAAATATTAATGCAAGAATCCAGACGGAGATATGTTTATGGCCTATGATTTTTATAATCAGTCGGTGAAATTGGCTCAGGTTTGACTTGGAGATAAAAAAAATCAGGAAAAATAAAACTGTGAAAAATAACAACTGTTGCAACATGGTTTTAACCTGCTTGAGGGCTCCGTGAACCGGAAGCTGTTTCGGTACCAAAATTCATTAATTCATCAAATTTGCCTATCGCGGTAATGATAAACATGCCTCCGACCGTTCCGGCCGCCTCTCTCCATTTGTTGATCGGCAATCTGTCAAAGATATCCTTAAGCAACTTTTTCTTTTCCTCCTGACGGGTTAAATTTCCAAAAAAAGCCTCCATAAAGTGAGAAATCCACGGACTATTTTGTTCACTGAATTTTTTCGCTAGCCCTGATTTTTTCAAAACCTGGGAAGCTTTTAGCGCTCTATACCGGTCTTTAATTTTTCCAAAATATGAAGCTGTAAATACAGCTGACATCGTTTCTACAAAATGTCCTTCTTCAATTAATTTATCAATACGTTCATCATAATAACTGCCCTTATCTTCAACAAATTGGCGAAAATATTTTTTTATCTCATCATTGCCTTCCTTTTGCATCTCAATTTCTTTTTGAACTTCCTGCCAGTCACTATAGCTGTCTTCGGCCTTTTTGCCTTTTGTAGTGACTTTTCTCCTGAATTCCTGATACGTGTTTAATGCCATTCTGGCCAACGGAATTCTGACTTCGGGCGGTGCATTTGATATCGGTTCGAGTCCTCCTTTCACTGCTTCAGTTTGAGAGACAAGTACTAATTGTCCGTATGCATCCATAGCCGCTGCAACAATCACTTTATTATCATTGTCCATATGATCCGGTAAAGCTAAAAATCTTAAGGCATCATCGACCATTTTTTGCAGGCGAAGCAGTGTTATTTCCGGCGGTTCCTGAGGCTCTTTTATTTCTTCTTGTATATCAAAATAATAACCGCCGTTCGGATCCGGTTTTAGTATCGGTTCAAGTACGTCCAAATCTTCTTGAGCCTTTTTGGCTCTTTCAGTGGGCACTGTTTGATTCTCTGCATTTTTTTCAGTTTCGTTGGCAAGTTGTCTGGTTGCTTCTATGATCGGCCCTATATGATCTTGAATAATGATTATTCTAGTACTCCCGTCATCACCAATAACTTCATAGTTTTTATCTTCTCTTTGTTTTCCTTTTGTATAAGCAAGATTGACTTCACTTATCGCCTTTTGGAGTTTTTCTCGGAATTCGAATTCCTCATAAACTCTTAAATCAGTTGTATCGATTATTCCCAAGTCGTCTGTAATTTTCTTTCTAGAATCATCTTCCAAATCTTTTAATGCGAATTTTCCTTCTTCTATAGCTTTTGTAACAAGCATTACTGCACCATCTTCTCCTTGCCAGGCTTCATGTACTTTTTGTGACAATGGTATTTCCGACACTTCAGGCTGTTCCTCTTCTGTTGTAGGTTGATTTTGTTCCGTGTCGGATTCTACATCGCTTACTTTTTGGGTCTGGGGCTTTTCAGACTCTTTACCTTCTCCCGGTTCTTTTTCATCCTGAATTATATCTTCATCGGCAGTTTGCGCTGAGGTACTGCCCCCTGTTTGGTCGTCTCCCTCTTGAGTTTCCGTTTGATTTTGTCCCTTATTTTCCAGTTTTAAAGCTTCAAACGCCGCTTCGACTAATGGGGCGGAATCCTTGTCCCATCCATGTTCTTTAGTTAAAATTTCCATGAGACTATCAACGGTCGCATCTTCCGGAATATCCCCGATTTTTGATCTAATTTCTTGAAGTATTTCCGGGTTAGGGGAAATCAGCTTTGGAGCTTTTATGACAGCAGTATCTTTAGCTTCCTTTTTTGCTGTCACTTTTCCATTTTCCCCGATAGCTTCAGATGCAAATGGCGTTTCTGTCGGTACTAGTTTAGGAGGTTTACCTCTTGAAACGATTTCTGCCTGTGACGGCGCTGGTTGTTCTCCGGCCATACTTTCTTTATGACATATAGAATCTTCTGTTGCAAGAAAATTTGCCGGTGTGCTAAAGTGAGATTAGCTTAATAATTATGTCAGATACCGCTCCGGACATCACTCCAACAGGACCGGCACAAAGAGTTAATAATTCTGGAAGTCAGGATAAACAGCTTCGCAGTTCAGTTTATGGTAAATGGGAAATCGGTGGTGTTAATCCTCTTGCCAACAAGCCGGAATTGGGAATAACAGGCCATACTAAAGCCAGGCTGAATCTTTCGCAGGAATACAACGCTTACAATGTGCTCGAAACATTGTACGGAGTCCTGGAAAATCCACATACCGGCAAGGATTTAAGTCAGATGGCCGAAGTTATCAAGGAAAGATTTCCTTATTGGGATAAAAGAGCGCAGGATCTGATTCTTTTGAAAATGGACCAGGATGATTTAAAGCTCCTGGAGGAATTAAAAGGAGACTGGGCGGGGGCTTGGGAGGCATTAGTAGATCAGAAGAAGAGACAGTTTATAAGGTATAAGAGGACAGGAAGTCCAGGATTGGAGAAAGACATTAAAAAAAGAAAAGAGAGAATCAGTTCAGTTTTATCATTACCGGAGGCTGATAATAATAAAAAGTTAGCATTAATACAGGAAATCCGTCAGCAGTATAAATGGTATGGCGTCAGCAATGAAGATATCGAGAAAAGGCTTCAGGCATATGTAAACAAAGAAGACCAGCATATTTTCGAAACTGTCGATGAACTCATGTATGTCTATCAGTTTGCCGAACAGGCGGAAAAAAGCATTTCCTATCAGTTAGGCTATGATCTTACTACTGGTGGTACCAGGGATATAACTATAGATATGTCCGATCAACAAATTAGTAAACTTGTTGAAAAAGAGACCGATCCGAGAAAAATTGCAGCATATAAGGATATTGGTAGAAGGGTTGCCTTGAATAACTGGGATGATTTTTGGGATTGGGCAGGAATTGCGATCATGACTGGAGGAGGAGCCTATGTCGGTGCATTTAACGATATATACTCTAACAGTATATTAGGCAGTATGGTTGATCCTTCAATCGCGGGCAGGTTAGATACGCTGATTGGAGCAGGCGGCGGATTATTGGCAACTTTTGTTTATCGAGCTACAACAAGGAGAATCAGAAGCTGGTGGTTTAAAATTCCTGAAGGCGGCCAGCCCGAAAGAGCGACAAGATTTACTCTGTCATTTAATCCAGGTAATCTTCACGATCCGGCTCTGCGGGATATTGGTGATACGGAAAATCCTATCAGGCAACTTTTTCAAGGTAAAGGTGATGAAGCCGGACTTTTTCTGCAAAAGTGCGAAGATTTTAGGTCGGATCTAGCAAACGGGTTTTATTTCCATTCTCCTGAAACTCTGGCCGGCTGGATGGATTTGAGCGACAGGGTGTTGGGAGAAGCGGCTCAGGGGACGGAAATGCGCCACCGAATCAGACTTGCCAAAAAAATCCAGCAGATTTTGGAGCAGGAATATAAAAGAGAAGCAGGGGGACACAAAGAATTGGGAGAATTGGAACTGGAAGACAGGGTAAAAGTGGTGACTAAGGCTTTCGATACCATTTCCCAGGTCGAGGGCGGTGAAACTCTGGCGCCGATTATCAAAAAAGTCATGATCGCCCGAGCCAGAGGAGAACCATTGGAAGAGGGAATTACTAGCCAACTTGAAAAATTAGCAAAAGATATATTATCAGGCGCTCGGGTACTTCACCCCAAAGAATCCCCGATTACGCTTGAAAATAAGGAACATGAACTTTCAACTGAAACAGCCCGCCGCGAGAGACAAACCACTTCCAAGGAAAGCTATACCCAATTACTAACAGATATTACAACTCAAGAAAGTACTGCAACTTCCAAAAAAGATGCTTGGGATTCTGCCAAAACGACAAAAGGAAAACAATCAGCAGGAGCTAAAAAAGCTACAGGCGAAATAGGAACAATTGAAGCTAAAATAAAAACAGCAGAAGATAGAATCACCTTCTTAAAAAGTCATCTTGGAGAAAAACAGGCAACCGGTTTATATACGGGTATTATTGGTGACCAGAAACAAATCGGTGGTGAATTAAAGGCGGCCAAAAAGATAGAAGCTGGAACGGAAAAAATACTGGCTGAGCGGTCTGAAGAATTACAGCGATTAAAGCTTATTCCCCTTGATTTGATACCTGATACCGATTCTAGAAAACAAGAGATAATTGATAAAATTGCTATTTTAGATAGTGATGTCGACCCAAGGGGTGCCAAAGCTGCTGAGAATGCACTAACTCCATTAACCGAAAGAAGAGAATCTTTAGAAGAAAGTTATAACTCGCTTGGAAATGAAATAAATAATGTAAAACAGGAAATAGCTATTTTTGAGAAAAGCGGAGGAACATTAGATAACTTGAGAGATCAAATTGAAACAAAGAAAAACGAGATTGAAACAGCCAGATTAGAATATAAGAGTGAAAAAGATAAATTGGACGCATTAATCCGTAAAAGAAATCAATTATTACAGGAGGTTTTCGGATTTGATGTAACTATTCCAGGATTTACCGCGCCTTCTACAGAGAAAATAGGAGATATCGCCAAAGAAACTGCCGATAAAGTAACTAAATTAGAAGCGGAACTGAAAAAATTAAGAGAGAGAAAAGAAGCAGGTGAAGCTCTGGTTGTCAGTGATGAAGATAAGGAAACTGAACGGGGCTTACAAAAACTCGTCGAGAGTGAAATTTTTAATTCGGACAAATTTAATGAATTAATCAATGATATTATCAGCGGCAATATTAAGATCGAAGATTTAGCAAAAACATTAAGCGATGAAGGTTATAGTCTTCTTTTAAAAAGAATATTCGGCATAGATGCTTTAAGTCAGGGGGTAAACGGTAATTATAATTTGACTTCGAGAATATTAAGCAAAGGCAGACTGGCAGAAGCAATTATGAGTGTCTGGAATCTGGAAAACAGGGCAACTCCGAACGCCTTCTTTGCCGGAGACTCGGCAGGATTGCAGGCCTACCAGGACAGTCAATCAATCAAGCAGGAAATCGCTGGACTTACAGAGCAAGTATCCAATATTGAAAAAGGTAAAGCAGACGGATGGGAAGACCAGGTAAGAGATTTGCGCCGGCAGCTTAACAACATACAGATAGAATTAAATGATTCACTTTCGATTCTCTATGATACCAGGCTGGCATCCCTTTTAGCCCAGGACAGAGTCTCCACAGCACAGGTAATAAGTAAAACCCTTATTGAGATTTCTAAGGATGCCATTAAAGGCAATCCTTTTAATGAACTTCTGACTGTTTCCACCGCCGGTCCGAAGACGGAAACATTTACTACTGATCACGGTCCGATCAGCATAACTGAAATGAATAAAAATGAACGGACAGGAGCTCTGATAGAACGGGGTCCTATTATTGAGGAAAATATCGGCAATTCCGGGATATCGGTAAATCTCGGTATTGACAATACGGAGCCTATTGGCGGGTTAAATTTAACTTTGAACCTGAGGAAAGAACAGTCTACTATTAATTTATTACCCAGCGATCTTCAGCCAAATATACCGGATGAGTTAGTTTATTTAGCTTATGGAAACGAATTCAGGAGAAAAGCTGCGACCAATCCGGCTGATTTTGACCAGGCTGTTCTTGACAGTATAACGTACACAAATAGAGAGTCGGCAGAAAACGCTGGTTTACCACCTGAATTAATAAATATTATATATGGTCCTAATACTGCCGACGGCAAGAAAGATTTAGCCGATATAATTACCGGTTTGGGGGCATTCAATCCGGCGGTATTACCCTATGAAAGGGAAAGTTTTATCGGAGCCAGTCCAGAACTGCAGGCGCTCTTTTATGAATTGACCGCCGATAAGAGAAGGACGGTAGTTGAAATCAATAATTTTATTTCATCCCTTGCTGTTGACCGGGCTGCTGCAACAGCCGCCGGAGGCTATCCTCCCGGCGTATTGGAACTGATTTATAAAGCTGACGGTACCAGAAAAGATCCCTCGGAAATACAAAACATAATTTTCAAGAGAGACCCCACTCAAATAGCGGATCTAAATCAATTGGTAAATCTGTTTAATCATGTTGATTCAACAAGAAATCTGACGAGAAATTTCTTGTTCGAGGTCGCTCAGGGGATCAGCATGATGAACGTGTCAGATAGAATAAGGCACTTGCAGAACAAATTTACTGATTTTAACCAGGACGGATTTGAGGTTAAGTTTGATAACGGTGAGCTAAATGTTTATTTTGTTGACCCAGTCAGGGGCCGCCTCAGTTCGGGATTTGCCGATATTTTAAAAATATCACCTACACAACATTATGGCCATATCATTACCGGTATTGTTAAAAGTAGCCAATTTTCCGGGAGAGCAAATCAAACAGCTCATGGAAAATATTGATTATGTCAGTGAGGGGGACAAGCTTGAGTTATCACAAAAAGCCTGGTCATTTATTACTGAAAAATATCATGCTCAACTAGCATTGGAAAAAATTCACATTCTGGATGAAGTGAAAGCTGGGAAAAGAAAATACAATGCCAATGACATTGAAGAAGTGAAAACCCGCCTGATTCATGAACTGATGCAAAAACTGTCTGAGACGGAGTCGAAGGAATCGCTTGATGAAGTCAGAAAATCCCTTGAAGTATACTCCGTAAAAAAAAATAAATCTTAAGATACCGGCCTTCCGGAAAACAGGAATTGTTCTTCCATTCATTTCCCGTTAAGATAGATATATCATCCGATCTGAAGCGGCTGATATATTCGTATTTGCTTCAATCTATGTATTCAATTAATGTTTATACCGACGGGGGAGCCAGGGGAAATCCCGGTCCGGCGGCCATCGGAGCCGTAATAAAAACCGAACCTGTAAACAAGACCTATAGGATTTCTCAAAAAATAGGCTTAACTACCAATAATGATGCAGAGTACCAGGCAGTATTGGCTGCGTTGACTTTTTTAAAAGACTCAAAAAATAAATTGGGCATAAATGAGAAGACAGTAATAAATTTTTATTCTGATTCGACTTTGATTGTAAACCAGATAAAAGGATTATTTAAAATAAAGCAGCCTCTTTTTAAGGAATATATTTTGAAAATCAGATATTTGGAAAAAGAGATAAAAACCGATATTTATTATCATGCCATTCCCAGGGAAAAAAATTGGGAAGCGGACAGACTCGTCAACCTTGCCTTAGATGGATAATCATTTCAAAAATCACCAAAGAGAAATCATTGAAAAAGTCCCTTCGCCATTGGCATTGATCAGCGGGAGTTGGAGCCAGGCAAATATTTTGGCGGAAAAATTAAATAAAGGTAACTGTGAAGTAGTTATTACTGATGAACTGCCCAAAAGCGGGAAATTTGACTATCTTTATCTGTTCGGAACAGTAAAAGATGCATACGATGCATATTTGAAACTGTTAAAAAAAAACGGCCGTCTATTGCTCATCATCCGGGATGGGAGTCAGGACATTGGAAGGCTGAAGAACTTGGACAATATCAAAATAGTAAAGATGGATGATCCGGAAATTTGGGATGGCGTGGAACTCTCAAATATTCTGTTGAAAATAAGTTTAACCCACTCTGTAAACAATTATTTCAACATAAAAAGCAGAAATTCAGCAAATTCCGAACCGATGAAGAAAAAAGCCGGCTTTAAAGATAATCTTAAAAATCTGGTCAGAAAAAAATCAGAAGTGCAGGCATTAAGCCAGGTGAAAGTCACCAGAAGAATCAGTTCCCCATTACTGGCGTTTTTAATTTTTTTTATATCGGCGGCAGTTATAACTACCGCAACCTGCGGCTGGTATATCTTTACCCTGAGGCATATTTTCGGAAATTTATCCGATCATCTTAAACAGGGGAGTCTGACTGATGTAGCCAGGGATGTGTCCCAGGCGAAGGAAAAGATAAAAATTGCCAAAACTATGTATAAAACTTCAAGCATAGTGCTGTTTCCCCTGAAAAATTTTTCGTTTATGACAGATTTAGGCCAGCTTATTGAATCTACCGACAGGATGCTGACGGTGATTGGCGGTACCATGAGTCTGGCAGAAGAACTGAAAGCAGCCAACCACAGTTATACTTTGACCGGATTCACTTTTTCTAAAAGTAATTTTTCCAAACTGGTCGAGTCTGTCAATGGCCTGGATTATGCCGCACAGGATTTGCAGGAAAAAATAATCAGCAGCGAACTGCCTTTTATTCCGAAAGAAAATCTGCTGCCGGCCATTTCCGAAGCGAGGCAAAATTTAACTGCGGTCAAGGAATTGGTGCCTGTTTTGGATCATATTTTTTTGGTTAACGAAAGCAGGACTTACCTGATACTTTTCCAAAACAATATGGAACTTCGCCCCACAGGAGGATTTATCGGTTCAGTAGGTTTTTTGACTGTAACCTCCGGAAGAATCGAGGAATTTAAAATTATGGATGTCTATACTTTGGACGGTCAGCTGAAAGGGCATGTTGAACCGCCTGAAGCTATTCGTCTGCATTTAAATCAGCCGAATTGGTTTCTCCGGGACAGCAATTTCAATCCTGATTTTGCCGAAACTGCATTGCAGGCAGAATGGTTCGTTCAAAAAATACTTAACCAGAAAATTGACGGTGTTATCGGAGTCAATCTTTTTTTCGCCCAAAAACTTCTTGAAACTTCAGGGCCTGTCACATTAGCCGATTTTAACAATGAAATTGTCACCGCGGACAATCTGTTCGTTAAAAGCCAGCTGCACATCCAAACTGATTTTTTCGAAGGATCCACCAAAAAAAAGGATTTTCTGACGGCTCTTTCACAAGGCCTGCAGAATAAAATTGCCGGGGAAAACATATCTCTTATAAAACTTACCCAAATTATCAAAAACTCTCTTGATGAGAAGAATATCCTGATTTATTTAAATGACGAATCCAGCCAACAGCAAATCGAACGGATGGGTTGGGGAGGCAGAATTTTCCAGGTCAGCTGCCAAAGCAGGCAAAAGTCTTGTTTAGCAGATTATTTATTTCTGGTTGACGCCAATCTGGGAGTTAACAAAGCAAACTATTTTATAAAGAAGTCAGCCCTAATAAACAAAAAAATCAATGTTAACGGGCAAATCATTACCGATTTAGAGATTAATTTTGAAAACCAGGGATCGGCGGCGTATCTGGCCGGCGGCATTTATACCAATTACCTGCGTCTGATCGTGCCCAAAGGAAGCAGGCTCATTTCGGCAAGTTTAGCCGGTAAAGAGATTGAAAGCACCAGGATTGACAGCGGGGATTACCAAAATGATAAGACTTACTACGGGATGCTTATCAAAATACCGGAGCTGACAAAAAGCCAGCTTTCGCTAAGTTTCCTTCATTCGGATCAGATAAATCCTGAAACCGGGGAATACCAGTTTTATTTTCAAAAGCAACCCGGGGATAAAGCATACAGCTTTAATTTGTCTGTGGTCTCGTCGAAAATGATTCTGGCTGCCAAGAATTTTACTTCGGCCTCAAAGGAGGGAATTGTTTACGCTTCGGATACATCAGTTGACAGGATTTTCACCTTCTCCGTCACTCACTGAGTCGGGAAAGAATGATGTTAAGACGGCTTTACCCTTTGATAAATATTCTTCATCACCGAAAACTGACATTTCTTCCAGATAATCGGAGATAATTTCTTTTTTTAACATACGGTCGGAGACAGCGTCTGCATAAGTCTTCATCATATGAAAATAAATCTCCCGGCGTAAAAAATCATTTTCCAGCTGCAACCACAACTTCTGATGGTAAGGGACAGTCAATAATTTCTCAGCAGACTGAATATTTCCCGTTTTAGTAAGTTTATCTGATTGGGCAATCAGTTTCTTCAGGTAAGCAGATAGGTTTGCCTGGTATTCAATAAATTCATTATCCTGAGAAGATCCTTCCGCGTTGTCCGGCAGATGAATTTCCCGAAGGTAGTGATTTTCGTAAGGCAGGGAAATAAGAATAATGTTTTCAGGTTGCTGGTAGACTTTATTTTTATAAATACTTTCCAGAAGATACTCAGCCTGATCGTAGGTAATATCTGCTTCGACGGTCTTAAATAACCAGGATTTTAAACCTGCCGGCAAATTATAATAATCTTCGAAATGGTTGATAATCACGTCCTTAAAAAACATTGCCTGGTTACGGCTCCTTTGATTGTCACCGATGGTATATCGCCGGCTTCTTAAAAATTGCAGTGTAGAAGTAGTCGGCATATTTAGAGTTCTCAATATGCCCAAAACCTGGGAAAAGCCGACTTTAACTACGGCGTCAATTTTGAGTTGGGTAATTCTCTCAATTTCATTGACAGTAAAATCAATGCCGTTGATGCTGCAGCTGTTTGCCAGATACATGGAGTCTTCAGCTTGAGGATTTAATTTCGTACCTCTAGGGAGGGAAGTAATCAGTAGATAACTATGCCGGGGTGAAAAACTGAAAATATGGATGGCATCACAGCGGGGTTTAACATCGCCTTTGCGGCCATCAAGCCCTAAAAGCAGGATATGATACTCCCTTTGGCTAGTTTCGCCTGTTTCTGGTTCCGGCGTTTGCTCTTCAGCGAAAGCTGAAGCTTTGACAGTTACCGGATTTAATAAGACTGCCGGTCTTTGACTGCCGGCAAACAAAGTGGTCAGAAACAGCAGGTTGATAAAAAGAATTGCAGACCAGAAAAAGTAAAATGATTTACCCATTTAAATCATTATAGGCATGTATTTTCCCGATTTACAATTGACTTCTGAGGTAGTTGACCTTACAATACGACAATTATGGATAAGATAAGCTTGACAGCCAAATCGAGAACAGTTGTAGGCAGGAAAGTTAAAAAATTAAGAATCCAGGGTTTATTGCCCGGTAATATTTACGGCAAGAAAGTAAAATCACAGGCCGTTTCCGTGGATGAGAAGGTCTTCAGGGGAGTTTTTGCAACAGCCGGGGAAACTGGCTTAGTTGATCTGATGCTTGAGGGAAAAAAGTTGCCGGTCCTGATTCACAATGTGTCTTACCACCCGATTACCAATCAGATTATCCACGCCGATTTCTACCAGGTTGACTTGAAAGAAAAAGTTACCGCAAACGTGCCTTTGGCAGTTACCGGGGAAGCACCAGCCGTTAAAGATAAAACCGGAGTCCTTTTGACCAATCTGGATGAACTGCAGGTTGAGGCTTTGCCCCAGGATTTGCCGGACCGCATTGAAGTTGATATTTCAGGACTGGTTAAAATAGACGATGCCGTCAAAGTTACGGATTTAAAAGTCAGCGACAAGATAAAAATCCTGACGGATACCGAACTGGAGGTTGTTAAAATAGGACCTTTGACTGTCAAAGAAAAAATTGAAGAGCCCCCAGTGGTTATTCCTGCAGAGGGTGAAGCAGCGGAAGCTCAGGTTGAGGGCGTAGCAGCCGAAGGAAAAACTGCTGAAGACCAAGGACAACCAGCTCCTCAGGAAAAAAAGGAAAAGCAAGGCTGACTATTTCTCCAGCTTTTTTGATTTCTCTATGGGGATTAAATTGCGGTATTTCTCTGCCAGTTCATGATTGCCGCTGAAAAAATAGAGCGAGGAAAGCTTGGCATAAGCGAAATCATAACCTTCAAAATCTTCGGCAATCGCTCGCCAGTAATTAATTTCCTTTTCATGAATAATGTCTTCTCCGGTATTGCTTAAAAGACTGCGGTCAACATCCTGCAGACCCAGTTGGTTGATTTCGAATTTATAACCTGAATAATCTTGGGCCAGAATCATCTCCAATCTCGATTGTTCCATATTAGAAAAGGTTAAAGATTCGGCCATCATAGCATGATAGGCAGGTTGGAAAGGTTTTTTCAAAAGTGATCTCCGGTTGGCTACAATATCATCGACAGGCATAATTTCATTAAACAAATTTAAGATGAAGAAAAGCAGGATATTCAACCACAGAATCCCCTTAGCCAGCTTCAAACTGATAGATGAGGGAAATATTCGGGAAATCTGCGGGAATTTGACCGGAAAAGGTTTCAAAATAACCATAACGTCATTCTTCAGGTTAATAAAAAAACATCAAATTGACAATAAGTCAAATCTTGACTCCGGTCTGTTTTTGCCGCAAAATAAAGATAAAAGGATTTCTGCCCGATGCAAAGAATCTTACTGATTAGTCTTATTTTTTTTACTATAGTACTGCCGGTTCAGGCTCAAAGAATTGAACAGACTGACAAGGCCAGTGATTCTCCCAGCGTAAAACGCAATCAATTGCAACTTCTGACAGCCGACTCCAAAGCTAATCTGATTTTTAAGATACTGGAAAGAAGAATTGAAGCCATGATTAAAAGGCTGGATAAGATGAATAACAGAATCAGTCGCTTACTGGCCAGGGCAGATACGACACAGGCGAATATCGCCAGATATGAAGATCAAATTGCCGGTTTAAACCGGAAAATTATTGAACTTAAAATATCTCTTGATACTCTTAAAGAACAATGGCAGGCATATTCATCTGCACCTGAAAAGGAAAAATATGCTTTAATAAAAACAGATATCCAGGATTTAATAAGGGAAATAAATGATGTCATAGCAGAAGAAAAAAATCTGTTGAGACAGATAAACAGGTATAAATTAAAAATAGTCCAGGAAGGGAAAGTCGGTCCTTCAGAAACCAGATAACATGGATAATCAGAAAAATAATCCAATACCTTCAAATAATCAGCCGCAGCCGGAAAATAATGCTCCTGTCCAACCGCAGGTTCCGACGGCCAATCCTGACCCCGGTTCTTCGCCCCCGGCTGTTCCTGTTCCCCCAACCCCTCCCGTTAATCCTGTTCCGCCCTCGGGTTTAAACCCGGAAAGTCCGCAAAGTGAAGGTAATGCCAAAGTAGTAATTCCGGGGAAAAGTGAAGCTATTCCAAAATGGTTTTACATCTTTTTTGTTCTGGTTATAATAATTTTTGTCACGGTGACAGCATTGTTGGTTATGACGATTATCGGAAAAAACAGGAGGGAAGGTGCAGTTTCTGAAAATGTTATACCAACAGAGGCAATTAGGCCGACAATACCCCTGCCTACTGTCATTCCGACGGGGGCGGATGAAGGCGTCAATTTTTATGATCAACAAAAGGATAATGATATCCCTGAGGATATTGAAGCAGACTTGAACCAAACCGATACCTCGTATTTACAGGAAGCCGCAGGTGAGTTAGATACGGAACTTGGCACTCTCTGAATTTATTTTTTTCTTGACCGATTTTTTAAGTAAATTCCGCCGGCCAGTCCCAATCCACTGAGAAGATAAACTGTCGTTTGCGGACCTGTTGAAGGAATTTCACCTCGTGGCGTACTTTCTGAGCCGTCCTCCCCAACAGGTTCACTGGTTGGTGCTAAATTTTTTGCCAGCGGTGTTTCTGTGGGAGTTATAGTGAGAGCGGCCTCTTCCTGGGTTTCTCCGGAATTAGGCAGGATGCTGCTGACCCTATTTTTAATTGATTCTATAAGCCTGCCGCGGCTGAGGATAACCGTAACTAAGAGAATGATTCCAAGAAATGCCAGGATTAATCTTGTTGAGGTCATCTGAGCGGCCCATAATATCGTACTTTAAACCTGTTTGTCAAGGGAGGAAGCTTATAAAAAAAACATTTCTGTGGTACAATCCGAAGCAGAAAAATGAAAACAAACGGGTTTGGTAACAACTTGAATAATTACTACAGTCCTTCCTATGGTTTACTGACTTTACCCCTTTTACGCCGCAGGGCTTTGGCTTTTATGGAAAAGGGTTCCGGCGCTGAATACCGTCTGATAATCGGTACTGATTCACAACCAAAAAACGGTCACGGAGTCGATTTTATCACGGCTATTGTCATCCATCGTGTTGGTTTCGGGGGCATTTACTTTTGGAAAAGAATAATTGATGAAAAAAAATACTTTTTAAAAACCAGAATTTTCCAGGAGGCAGCTTTATCTCTGATATGCGCCGAGGAAATTCTGACGGTCCTAAGTAACGACGGTTTTACCAAATATGATATAGAAATCCATGTGGATATAGGCTCTGTCGGCAAAACCAAGGAAATGATCAGTGAGGTTGTCGGTATGATCCGAAGCAGCGGTTATTCCGTAAAAACAAAGCCGTATTCCTACGGTGCTTCCAAAGTAGCCGACAGACATACCTGATTGAATATCAGCTCTTGAAAAATTAAAATTAAAGTAAAGATGGACAGGGAAAGACTGACGATAACGCTCAAAAAATCGATTTTAAGCAAAGTGGATGCTTTAATCGACGGAACCGATCTCAGGAACCGTTCCCATGCCATAGAAACACTAATATCCCGAAGCCTGACTCCGACTGTCAACCAGGCGGTTATTTTAGCTGGCGGCAGCGGCGTCAATATGCGGCCATTTACTTTCGAAATGCCCAAAGGACTGTTTCCGGTCGGAGGCAAACCGATTCTGGAAAAAGTGATTGAACTGCTCCGTGAATATGAAGTCAGACATCTGCTTTTTTCGATCGGACACCTGGGTGAGAAAATCCAGGAATACTTCGGAGACGGCAGGAAATTCGGAGTCAAAATAGACTATATCAGGGAAAAAGAATCAGCCGGAACCGGCGGTGCTTTGATTTTGGTTAAAAAATATTTGAACGACGACTCCTTTTTTGTGGTTCACGGTGACATCCTGATCGATATAAACCTCAGCGACATGATCGCCTTCCATAAAAATAACGATGTTTTAGGCACGATCGCCGTCACCACTGTTCTTGACCCTTCAAGCTACGGGGAGGTGGTCATGAATGGCACTAAAATCACCCAATTTATAGAAAAACCTGAAAAGGGCATGCAAAAATCACAACTCATCAGCTGCGGTTTATATATTTTGGAGAAAGGCATTTTCTCATATTTGCCCAAAAAAGGACCGGCGCAGCTGGAAGACATATTTACCACCTTAGCCAAACTCAGGCAATTGGCCGCTTTTCCCTTCAGCGGACGCTTTACGGATATCGGGACGCCGAAATCATACGAAAAAGCCATTAAGGAGTGGGGAAGCGTTAAAGAAGCGTAGGTAGTTTAAACTCGATTTTACCTCCCAGACCCTGAGACAATCCCAAAAACTGGAGTAGCACGATAAAAATTGCCCATGAAGCAAAAACCAGGATTAACCCGATTACCGCCTGCAGCATCTTCTGTTGGGCGGTTTCCAGTTTGCCCTTGTCCCCTCCTGAGGAAATCCAGTTAAATGCTCCCAAAATCAGATTAAAAAAAGACCAGAGGGTAGCGACAATCAGCAGTAATGCCACAAACCCGGCAAAAAATTTGCCGATAATTTGCGGAGCATTATTGGGATTTTTTAAGCTCGGTACAACCGGATTTTTAATTTGTGCCAGCAATACTTTTTCCATTTAGCCTGTTATTTTTAAATTTTTTAACATATCTCCGGGATCAAGGATATTTATATTGAGCAGTTTACCGATCAAAGCCACAAATACCCAGGCAAAAACGACTATAATGAGTCCGACAACGGCATTGGTCATTTTCTGCCAGGCCGCCTGGGCATTATTCTTGTCTCCTCCGGCATTGATCCAATTAAAACCGGCGAGAATAAACTGGATCAGAAACCATAAACCGGCTATAACAGTTAATAAGCCCAGGATAGCGCTGATGACAGAGTTGAGTCTGTTGCCGACGGCATCAGTCGTCACTCCTACGCCTCCGCAAAGGAATTTGGCAAACGGTCCCAACCCTTCACCGCCCCCCAGACAATTGCTGGGAGCAGCATAAACAGAGGGAGGGGATTGAAAAAGAAGAATTGAAATGAACAAAAATATCAATATCATTTTGTCAGTTTGGGAGATAAAATGGCTGTCGGGTTGCCGAAGAGCATGATACCGATTATGGCTGCCAGGAGAAAGGCGGAAACCATGATAAGCAAGCCGATAAAGGACCAATAGATTTTAGCCCAGGAGGAAGCCACTTTTTTCGGATCTCCGCCGGCACCTATAAAACCCATGCCGGCTAAGACGATGTTGAACAATGCCCAAATCCCCCCCACGATCAGAAGAAGCCGGAGGATGACATTCATCATGGTGACGAGGCCCGTCAGTTCACCCGTGGTGGGGTTTATGCCGACCGGCATGCCGGGTAGGGGAGAAATTTTGCCAATCACATCTGCCGGAAGAGCCATCAGAATAATCCTTTCATGGAACCGAATGAAATGTAATTAATTATCTGTAAAATCCAGTATGAAGCAAAAATCAGGAAAAGTCCGATAACGGAATAAGTAAGAAAAGACTTTGCCCGTTCCGCACCGTGGGGATCGCCCTGGCCGGCAGTAGAGATGACCACGAAGCCCGCGACAATCGTCAGAATGAAAAATATAACCCCGGCAATGATCAACAGATTCGGTAAGAATGAGGAAATGATAGAGGCGAGTGTGGGGAAGTTTTTCGCCGGTGGATATTTTTCTGCAATTGAAACCTGGGCCAGCTGCATAACTTAAGTGTAAAGAGGTGAAGAGTCTTTTGTCAAATAGCCTGTCAGGAATTATAATATGCGGATAAAGGATTACTGATGATGATTGCGACTAAGTTTATATGAAAAGAAGCCCCGACCTTAAAACTGAAAGAAAGATTGTATATCAAATCCTCAGGGGTGATGAGGCTGCCCTGACCAGTTTTTATAAGAAATATCACCCTTCGCTTTATACTTATATCAGTAAAAAAATTAACACAAAAGAAGACATCGAGGAAATCCTCCAGGATTCGCTTTTGGCAACGATTGAGGCTTTGAGGGACTTTTCCTTTAAATGCTCCCTGTTTACATTTGTTTGTTCAATTGCCAACCATAAAATCATTGATTTTTACCGCAGGAAAAAAATTCAAAAAATCGTTTTTTCGAAATTTGAAGGCTTCGAACCATTACTTTCTACCATTTTCGGTCCCGAGGAAATACTGGATGAAGAAATCCTGAAGCAAAGGATTAAACAGACTTTCAGGAAATTGACGCCTACCTATCAGGTAATTTTAAAGCTGAAATATGTTTACGGCTATTCAGTTGAAGAAATTGCTGAAAAACTTTCAATTACCTTTAAAAGTGCGGAAAGCCAGCTTTTCCGGGCCAGGAAGGCCTTTGCCTCATATTACGCTTATGGAGAATGACAAACTGTATCGTATGATGGTAGCCAAAATGCAGGAAATTGCTTTTGTGCCGCCTCAGCAAATGGGTCTTTTTACTCCTCTTTATAAAAGGATCGTACCCGTTTTCAAGGAATACCCGTTAAAAAGTCTTGTTTTTCTATCTCTGGCAGCGACTTTTATCGCTTTTATTGTTTTTGGCTCCTATCTCATCAGACTGGCCTCCATTCTCCAGCTGGGAGCTTTTTATCCATGAGGCCGATTACATCATTTGTTTTTTTCCTGCGCAACAGCTTCGGTATAATCAAGGAGCCCTACCATACCTACCGTCACCTGGCGCACGGGGATAAAATTTTCACCCAGCAAACAATTTATATTTATCTGCTTGTAATCTTTTTCTTTTTATCAAGCTCGATAATCAGATTGGGCATGGAAAACCCCTACCTGCTTACAGTCAGGTTTAACCTATTGCTGTTCGGGACGGCCGGAGGCATTATCCTGATGCTTTTTTTGTTTTATCTGACCGGCAAGCTTTGGCAAGTGGGCAATTTCAGCCTTTTACGTCTTACTGTTCTTTGGAGTTATAGTTTATGGCCGACACTTCTTTGGTTTATAGCAACTGCTTTATTGTACCGACTTATTCCTCCCCCAAGGACCTGGTCAGTCCCGGGAGGTATCCTGAGTATAATTTTTATAACCTATTCGTTGACTTTATTGTCCTGGAAACTTATTCTGTATTATTTAACACTCCGTTTCGGGTTGAAACTTGACCTGGCCAGGATTTGCCTAACACAACTTTTGATAGTACCGGTAGTCTTTATTTACAGCTTCATTTTATATAAATCAGGAATTTTCCGGATACCCTTTATTTAATTATGCTAAGAAAGATAAAAACAATAGAAAAAAGACGCCAGTATTTAGAGAAAAAAACAGGTCTTTCCCTGGTTGATTATGCTTTTTATCCGCCTGGCTTTTCTCAGGCAGAAGAAAAGAACTGTGAAAATATGGTCGGTGCGGTCCAAGTCCCAATAGGGATTGCCGGGCCTTTAAAAATTATCAGAGACAACGGTATGAGTGAGTATTATCTGCCGCTGGCAACAACAGAAGGAGCTTTGGTGGCTTCGGTAAATCGTGGCTGTAAAGCAATAACTAGAGCCGGGGGCGTCCGGGTGACTAGTGAAAATACCGGTATTACCAGAGGCTCACTTTTTATAACAGGAGGAATTATTGAAAGCAGGAAACTTAAGGAGTGGTTGGGTAAAAATTTTACAAAGATGCAAGCTGTAGCTGAACAAACCTCCGGTCATTTGCGGTTAAACGGGACGTTTATCAAGTATTTCGGTACTAATGTGTATATCAGATTCAGCTATGATACGGAAGATGCGATGGGTATGAACATGGTGACTTTCGCAACTGAAGCTATTATCCGCATGGTTGAGAACGATACAGGTTTTAAGTGTTTGGCTGTGGCGGCTAATTTCGATACCGATAAGAAGCCTTCTTTTTTAAATTTTCTTCTTGGCCGCGGCCGTGAGGTTTGGGCAGAAACACTATTGGATAAGCAAACAGTCAGGCATATATTGAAAACGACTCCCGAGCTTATTCATGAGGTAAATCTGGAAAAAAATCTGAAGGGTTCGATGATAAGCGCTTCTCTGGGATTTAACGCACATTTTGCCAATATTATCGCGGCTATTTTTCTGGCTACCGGACAGGATATCGCCCATGTCAGCGAAGGAAGCTTGGGTATAACCTCGACCAAATTCGTAAACGGAAAGCTATTGGTCAGTATTTATCTACCGGATCTTCCCGTAGGTACGATTGGCGGAGGCACATATCTGCCTTCACAAAAGGCCAGCTTGTTACTTTTGGGATCAGCCGGAGGGGACTCCGGCAAAAGAGCGCAACAGTTTGCGGAAATTATTGGAGGTGCTGTTTTAGCCGGGGAAATTTCTTTATTGTCAGCTATAGCCGCAGGAAGTTTGGGTAAGGCACACCGATTGCTTGCCAGAGGAGGCAAGTAAAAATATTTAAATCAGCAAGATGGATGCAGGCATATTAGGATACGGTCTATATTTACCTTATTACAGAATCAAAACAGCGGAAATTGCCCCGGTTTGGGGTAAACTGGCTTCAGATATTGAGAGATCCCTCGGCATAAGCCAAAAGTCGGTCGCAGCCATGGATGAAGATGCTGTGACGATGGCTTACCAGGCTTCTCTTGACGCATTACTTGATGCCGGAATAAATCCCGGCAAAATCGAAGCGTTGATGGTTGGTTCTGAAAGCCATCCCTATGCCGTCAATCCTACATCGACTATTTTAGGCGAATTTTTGGGAATTGGTCATTCATACCTGGCTACTGATCTTGAATTTGCCTGTAAAGCCGGCACGACGGCTTTGATTTCGTTGGCTGCCATGATTTCATCAGGTACTTTTTCGACCGCCATGGCTGTTGGCAGTGATTGCGCTCAGGCCAAACCCCACGATATTTTGGAATATACGGCAGCTTCAGGAGCGGCAGCTTTTATATTAGGAACAAAACATAAAGCTATAGCTGACATAGTGGCAATTACTTCATATTCTTCCGACACTCCTGATTTCTGGCGCAGGGACGGCGTCCGATTTCCCAGTCATGGAGGCAGGTTTACCGGTGAACCAGCTTATTTTTCGCATGTGGAAAATTGCGGCAGGCAGCTTTTTGAAAAAAGCAAACTTACAGCCCGTGATTTCCGTTTTGCCGTTTTCCATATGCCCAACGGCAAGTTTCCCAAAGAAGCGGCAAAAAGACTGGGTTTTACCGAAGAACAGACGGCCGCGTCTCTAATAGTAAAAGATATAGGTAATCCTTACACGGCATCTTCGCTGATCGGTCTTGCTGCGGCATTGGACCAGGCGCAGCAAAACGATTTGATTTTCCTGGTTTCCTACGGATCGGGCGCCGGTTCTGACGGTTTGGTTTTACGCATGACAAAAAATGCAGGAAAAAAGCGGAATGGAGCAAATTATCAAGAACGCCAATACAGAAAAAAATATATCAGTTATCTTGACTACTTAAAATTCAGGGGAAAAATTTAATGCCTGTAACGATATTGTCAGGAGTTACTTCCAAATTCGGTGAATTGTGGGATGTTTCCCCAAGAAATTTAGTAAAAGAGGTGGCCTTGGCTGCAGCTGATGAAGCCGGGTTTGCATTGGATAAAATCGAGGCCGTTTTTGTCGGCAATATGCTTTCATCGTCTTTAGGCGGTCAGGATCATCTCGGGGCTTTTTTCAGTGAAGAATTGGGTTTAAGTGTACCGGCGGTAAAAATCGAGGCTGCTTGTGCTTCCGGGGGGATGGCCGCACATTTGGCTTACCTGGCAATTAAATCCGGGCAATATAAAAACGTGCTGGTTGTGGGAGTTGAGAAAATGACCGATCACAAACCGGAAGCTGTGGCAGCGGCTCTTATGGGGGCCGGTTCAGAAGGAGAACGTGAGGCAGGTGCAACCTTTCCGGCACTTTATGCTCTTATTGCCCGCGCCCATATGCTTAAATACGGAACAACCGAGGCAGCCATGGCCGAGGTTTCGGTAAAAAATCATTTTCACGCCTCACTCAACTCGCATGCCCAGTTTACAAACAGGATTACCCGGCAGATGGTCATGGAAAGCCCGGTGGTGGCCAGTCCTTTAAAAATTTTGGATTGCTCTCCGATTACTGACGGAGCTGCAGCTCTTATACTGTCATCTAAACCGCTTAAAAAAGGGATAATAATCAGCGCTTCCCAAGCTGCCACCGACAGCCTGGGCTTGGCCCAAAGACTCGACTTAACCACGCTGAAAGCTGCTGTTTCAGCTTCAAATAAAGCATATCAGGAGGCGGGAGTAAAACCTGAAGATATCAAGGTGGCTGAGGTCCATGATTGTTTTTCCATTGCCGAAATCATAGCCATGGAAGATCTTGGTTTTTTTCCGAAAGGTGAGGCAGCCAGCGCCATAGAAAAGGGTAAGACTCAACTGGGAAATAACAGGCTAGTCGTCAATACGTCAGGCGGACTAAAAGCAGCCGGTCACCCGGTTGGTGCCACCGGCGTTAAACAGCTGGTGGAAGTTTACCAGCAACTGAAAGGTATTTCAGGCAAAAAACAGGTACCGGGGGCTGATTTAGGTTTAACCCATAATATCGGGGGCAGCGGAGCAACAGCAGTTATTCATATTCTGAAAAAATAAGCAGGATGATTTCACCCGTTAAAATTTGGCGCAATCAGAAGAAAATCAGGGAAATTCTCAACCAAAACGGCAACATTGTGAGTTTCACCCAGGTTTTTGTGCCGCCTCAGGGATTTGAAAGCCAGGCGCCATACGTGGTTGCCATCGTAAAATTGGAAAGCGGCCGCCGTTATACTGCACAACTGGTTGATTATGATAAAAAAAACTTGCGCGTCGGCCAAAAGGTTGTGACAGTACTTCGCAGGACCCGCAGTGCCGGCGATGAAGGCATAATTCCATATGGTATTAAATTCAAACCACTAATCTGATTTATGGCTTCCATAACAGTTTCAGTTCCCGGCAAAATATACCTTTTGGGTGAACACGCTGTTGTTTACGGTAAACCGGCACTTCTGGCGGCGATTAACAAACGTGTTTATGCGACTGTATCAGAGGCCCGGTCTTCGGAGCACCATATTGAAGCTGAGGATAAACAATTTGTCGCGAACATTCTCAGTTTGGTCAGTCAACATTTAAAGACTGAATCTATACCGCCCCTCTCCGTAAAAGTGACTTCACAATTAAAAAAGGGATACCATCTTGGTTCTTCGGCAGCTACCGCCGCCGCGGTAATTGCCGGGTGCCTCTATTTTCTGAAAAAAATTTGGAACCCGGAACTCACCAACCGGTTAGCCTTTGAATCGGAGAAAGTTATTCACGGTAATCCATCCGGAGCTGATAATACTGCGGTTGTCTTCGGAGGAATTATCTGGTTTCGCAAGGAGTTAACTTATCTTAAGAGCATCTGGCAATTGCCGGTAAGAAGGACGAAGCTATTAAGAAATTTTTATCTCTTGGATACCGGAAAGCCCGAGGAAACAACCAAAGATCTGGTGGCAGCTGTTGGAGAAGGACGCGAAAATCAGCCCGGGATTTATGAACGATTATTCAACCGGAATGAGTTTGAGACTAAAAAACTGGCGGAAGCATTAAAAAAAGGTGATGAAACAGAGTTTATGGGGGCAATTAAAGCAGGCAGTCGGACTTTGGAAAAAATGGGAGTAGTCAGCACACGGGTTTCCGTTCTCATAAAACAGATTGAAAAGATCGGTGGCGCGGCCAAGATCCTGGGCGGAGGCGGGAAAAAGGGTGCTGCGGGTTATCTTTTAGCTTACCACAGGGATGTAAAAATAATAAATCACTTTACCGGGCAAAGAAAAATAACTTGTGAAAACGCCATTTTGGGCGAAGAGGGTATCAGATTGGAGAAAGGATAAAGTAAGGTGCTTGATAAACCAAGAAAAATTTCGGTCATCTCACCCGGTAAATTAATGCTCTTAGGTGAGCATGCTGCCGTTTACGGTTACCCCTGTTTGGCAGCTGCCATCGATACTAAATTCGTGGTAACTGTAAAATTGAGGAAAGACATTAAAATCGTCATCCGGAGTGATTTATTTAAGGAAATTATTATAGACGGCATCAGTGAAATTAACAGCAGTATGTTGATTAAGCAGTCAGCGTATTTGGCATCGGCTATAAAAACCATAACCCCCTTACTTCCAGTCAAATCCGGTTTCAATTTGGACATTAAGTCTACTTTTTCCGCTAATTACGGACTCGGATCATCAGCTGCCGCCACGGCAGCCTCAATTTCAGCTTTAGCGCGCTTGTATCAGCTGCATTTAACCAAAGGGGAGCTGTTTGACATGTCTTTTGAGTCAATAAAATCCGTGGACGGGTTAGCTTCCGGTTTTGATCTGGCTGCAGTTATAAATGGGGGTATAATTTACTATAAAAAAGGATCATTAACGGAAAAATTAACAGCACGGCCGGAACTGGTAATTTGTTATTCCGGCAGAAAGGCAGATACCACAGCCATGATCCGGCAAGTGTCTCTAAAAATGAAGAAGGATAGAAAAGCTGTGATAAAAATTTTTCAGAAAATAAGCCAGCTGGTTATCAATGCCAGGCAATCACTTATGATGAATGATCTTCCGGAAGCGGGAAAGCTTATGAATTTAAATCAGGATTTTCTTGAAGATTTGGGAGTCTCAACACCCAAATTAAATAAATTAATAGGTTCTGCCAGAAAAGCAGGGGCATACGGGGCTAAAATTTCCGGCGCCGGGGGAGGGGATTGTCTGATTGCCTTGGTGGATAAACAGAATCGGGAAGCTGTAAAAAAAGCCTTGTTTTCAGCAGGGGGGGAAATTATCCCGGCCAAAATCACATTAGAGGGAGTGAAAGAAACGATTTTATGAAAAAAACAGCCGTGGCCTGTTCCAATTTAGCCTTAATCAAATACTGGGGTTTGCAAGATGAGAATTTACGGCTGCCGGTAAATGACAGTTTGTCCGTTAATTTGGATAATTTGAGAACAACGACAACTGTAGATTTTTCTTCAGTCTATACGGTTGATCAGGTGGAAATAGACGGTCAAAAAGCTTCCGGCAGACCCAAAATGCGCATCATTCAACATTTGGAACGCATAAGGTCATTAAAAGGAGTTAAAACCCGTGCCAGAATTGTCTCAAAGAATAATTTCCCCGTCGGAACCGGCTTATCGTCTTCAGCTTCAGGATTCGCAGCCTTTACCTTGGCCGGAATTACCTCAATGGAGCTTCAATTGGAAGAAAAAGTTATGACTTCTATTTCAAGGTTAGCCTCGGGTTCATCCTGCCGATCGATCCCCGCAGGGTTTGTCCAGTGGCATAAAGGCAAGAATCACCATACTTCATTTGCCGAATCGGTTTTTCCTGCCGACTATTGGGATATTGTTGATTTGGTGGCGGTTGTAAGCAATCGGAAAAAAACCGTAGCGACTTCGCTGGCAATGACATCTGCCGACACAAGCCCCTTTTTCCGGGAAAGACTGATTCTCTTGCCGGAAAAATTAAAAATGATAAAGGAGTCCATAAGAAATAGGGATTTTGAACAATTCGGTAATTTAGTGGAAGCTGAAGCATTTGAACTGCATGCTATCATGATGACGGGTAAACCATCATATATATTTCTTTATCCTGAAACAATACAACTGATGACCAAAGTCAGAAGCTGGCGGAAATCCGGTCTGGAAGTTTATTTCAGCTTGAATACCGGGCATAATCTCCATCTGCTAAGCAGAGAGGTTGATCAATCAAAAGTCTATCAATTGTTAAGAAAAGAAGGTATAAAAGATATTATTATTAACCGTCCCGGACCAGCAACCAGATTAACCGACCGCCACTTATTCTAATTTTATGGTCAATTTGCAGCATGTAGCCATAATTATGGACGGCAACCGCCGATGGGCGAAAGAACATAACAGGCCAATTTTTGAAGGTCATAAGAGGGGGGAAGAGAAAATTGAACCGATTGTTGATGAGGCCATCAAATTGGGGATCAAATATCTGACCTTTTGGGCTTTTTCCACGGAAAATTGGCATCGTCCGAAAAAAGAAATAGATTTTTTAATGAACCTTTACCGGCATGTGTTGGACCGGAAAGTGGACAGTTTCCACCGCAAAAAAATCAAAATCAATTGTATCGGCGATCTGGAGCGGTTTTCAGACGATTTGAAAGCCAAAACCAGAAAATGGATGGAAAAAACAAAAGATAACCTCGCAATAACGGTAAATTTGGCCTTAAGCTACGGCGGCAAAGATGAAATTATCAGGGCAGTTAATAAATGGCTTAAAACAGACCCGTCAGGTAAAAGTAAAAAAAAGGATCTGACTCCTGAGACCTTAGGTTTAAATTTGGATACTGCCGGGCAGCCTGATCCTGATTTGATCATCAGGACCGGAGGTGAATTGCGGCTCTCCGGTTTTTTACTGTGGCAGTCGGAATACAGCGAACTTTATTTCACCAAAGTTTATTGGCCGGATTTTACACCTGATCAATTCCGGAAAGCAGTCAAAGAATACCATAACCGAAAAAGGCGTTTCGGAAAATAACGGAATTGTCATAGAATAGAATTAAAGGAGGTGATTTCCTATTAATAAAAAATATATACTGGCAGCTCTTTTGCTTATAGCCGTTTTAATCATGGCAGTCATTTCCGCCGGCAGGAACAGATCGGCGGTCAAGACTGCAACGGATTCAGAAATTGCTACCGAAAACCTGGGTACAAAAGGAACAGCAGCTGACATTCCCCAGGAGATTATTGATGCCGTAGCGGGAGAAGGCATGGTCGCGGGTGAAGAAAAAACCGTCGAATATACTGCCGGGGGTTTTACTCCTGAACAAATTTCCGTAAAGAAAGGCGAGACAGTCAGCTGGACCAACAACTCGGGCAAAGATATGTGGATTGCTTCCGACGACCATCCGACCCACCGTCTTTATCCGGAATTTGATCAAAAAAGCAAAGTAGGTCAGGGAGGCACGTTTAAATTTACCTTCGACGCTGAAGGAGTTTGGGGTTATCATAACCACCTATCCCCTGCAGATACCGGACAGGTAACAGTCGCTTTGTGAGGCTGGTCATAAAGTAAGAAAGCGGTAATAATTCGGTAAGAATTCTTGCCGGATCTTCTTTTGCTTTACATTTTTCATGCTCATCTTACATTATTGTGTTACTTTCACAGTTGTTGAAGAACAATAATGTTCAAGCTATCCGAAGAGTCACTGTTGGTAATCGCCCCGCATCCCGATGATGAAGTCCTGGGTTGTGCCGGTTTAATGTCCAGGATTAAAAAAAGCGGAGGCAAAGTCTACGTTTTATACCTGACGGTGGGTACGACTGCCGATTATTCTAAAGCCGGCAAATCAACTGCCGCTGACAGAATAAAAGAAATCGAAAGGGCAGCGGCTTTTTTTGAACTCGACGGGTACGACATAAGTTTTAAGGGAAATGAGTTCCATTTGCAGCTTGATAAGCTACCTTTACATAACATTATTAATTCATTGGAAGCAGGAACGGCCGTATCCATTAATAAAATACGTCCGACCATCATCGCCACCAGCCAACTGACCGATTACAACCAGGATCACCGGGCTTGCCAATTGGCCGTCATGGCCGCTGTCCGGCCTTCTCCGCGGAAGATGAAACCGTACACGCCGGTTGTTTTAGGATATGAATTTGCCGCCAACGGTTGGGGTATTTCAAACCCTTCCCAGCCGAACTTTTATGTCGGTTTAGACGATAGGGATATCGGCAAGAAAATCGAGGCCATGGAACTTTATGAATCTCAGGCAAGAGAGTATCCCCATACCCGGTCAACCGAGGTTATCAGGTCCCTGGCAATACTCAGAGGCAGCCAGTCCGGAACTGAGTTTGCAGAAAGTTATGTTATATACCGTATTTCCCTATGAGATATAGCGGAATCCAGCCCCAATATTTTCCCAGGTTACATTATTTTGCCAGGATTCTGGAAACGGATATATACCTGATCCGCGATGAAGTGCAGTATGTCAAGAAGCATAAATACCCGGACGGCCGCAATGACAAGTCTTACCAATCCCACACTCCGATAAAACAGACTTTCGGCAGATTCCTGATGTCTGTTCCGGTAAAAGAACGTTTCCGGCCGATTGCTGAAACTGAACTGACCGGGGGACTAGATTGGGTCAGAAAACACCTGAAAACATTGGAGATTTCCTACGGTAAAGCGCCAAATTTCAGTCTCGTATTTCCTTCTCTGCAGGCAATTCTGGCTACCAGTTTTCCCAACCTGGCAAGTTTGAACATTGCCACCATTGTTTGGGCTCTGACTTACCTTATCAGCGGTGAAAATTTAAACTACTGGCAGGATAAAGATTTCAACAAATTGGATAAACTGCTGAATAAACAAAAAATTTTCCGGCTCAAGTCCGTTAAGAGAAGTTCGGAATTAAAGGAAATAGAAAAAATGGAAAAACTTTCCCCTAATGAAAAAATAGTCAGACTCTGTCGCTTCCTGGGAGCCGATGAGGATTATTGCGGCGGAACTGCCTATGATGCCTATATGGACAGGAAAATTTTCCAGGAAAACGGTATTAAAGTCAAAGTCCAGAATTGGGTTTGCCGGGAATATCCCCAGTTGTTTCCCAAACTGCAGTTTATTCCCAACTTATCGATTATCGATCTTGTCATGAATGTATCACCGGAAGATGCAGTTAAAATCCTTAAAAATTCCCATTAATGTTCAGATTTAAAATTCTGATGACGCTGTTTTTTCTGCCTGTCGCATTAGCAGCAGGGTATTTTTTTAACCTCAATAAAAACATTAAGGATCAAAAACCTGAAATTAAAACGGATGACTTGTCGATACGTGCTTCCATTCCTTATTGGGTCCAGACTGATGCGGTAAAGTCATTGAATGAAAATTATAAGCAAATCTCATCCCTCAGCCTATTTTGGTATTTCATTGATAATGACGGAAAGTTGGCAAAATACGCCGACGCCACGGAAGATAAGAAGATTATTGAATTTGCCCATGAAAAAGGGATTAAAGTTTCTGCAGTTATTACCAATCTTCCCGAAGATGAGAATACGAGTTGGGATTCTGATCTGGTGGAAAGGAATATTTCAACAAAAGAAGACAGGGATAAACATATTGGTGAGATAATCAAAATCGGTAAAAGTCTGCCGTTTGACGGAATCACCATTGATTATGAAGAGGTTGATGAGAATTTCAGGGAGGAGTACACGGATTTTATCAGTGAGCTGGCGCAATCTCTATACCGGGAAAAGCTGTTTTTGGGAGTCGCGCTTCATCCTAAAAGCGGCGAGAATAAAATAAGTGAAAATAACGGTTCCCGTTCCCAAGACTGGACGGCTTTAGCCAAAGCTGCGGATGAACTGTACATCATGGGATACGGAGAACATTGGCAGCAAAGCCGTGCAGGTCCTATCGCTTCGATCGGCTGGCTGGAAGAAATTCTGATGTATGCTGATTCCTTGAATTTGCCGCTTAATAAATTTTATTTAGGATTGCCTATGTATGGACTGGATTGGAATCGCGACGATGATCAGAGTGCAGAAGGATTATCATATAGGGATATTTATGAATTATTGAGCAGTAAAAGTATTCAGGAAGATTGGGATAATTTGGTTGCCTCTCCCTATTTTGAATATACGGATGATGAAGAAGAAGAGCATGTGGTCTGGTATGAAAATGCCCGTAGTATTCGGTCTAAAATGACTTTAGCCCGTAAATTCGGATTTAAAGGTGTTAACTTTTGGCATTTGGGAGGTGAGGATCCGGCAATCTGGAATGATATTAAGTCGAAAAATTACCGCTTGGAATAAATCAATTTTTATTCTTTTCTTCTGGTTGGTGATATCCAGCGCCCGTCAGAAACTGACAGAAATCCGGGAATTACCGAAATAAGTAAAATTACTGAGGTAATAAAGTGAATAAATACAAAAAAAACTCCGTAAAAAATAAATTGCGGCTTACGATGAATGATACCCAGAAAAACCGTCATCAGATAATCCCAGATGAATAGAGCAACCAGAATATCATTAAGGGTCAGATTTTTAAAAGGTCCGAAAGCCAGGTAGAGTGACTGATAATCCATGATCAGAAGGTCATTGGGCCAAATCGATGGCAGAATTAGATATATCAGCAAAAACGGAAGAGCAACCATCAGTATCGAATTTAAAAATACTTCCAGGGAAAAAATAATTAGGGACAGATAAAAAAAAGAAGGCCAAAAACCGTGGTGTCTGACTGTTTGGAAAAATCCGATATTCCAGCGTTTCACCTGGTTCCAATAATCCGTAAGATTGTCCGGATGCTGGTCCCAGGCAACAATTGAAGGATGATAGGCAATTCTGCCCAAACCTTTTTTGTGCAGTTGAAATGCCAGATTGAAGTCTTCAATCAAGAGTCCGGGAGTATCAATCTCCAGTTGTTTTAAAACATCAGACCGGTAGAGAGTGGCAAAACCCGGAACGACATAACTGACATTTGAGTATTTCCATGTTTGGCCGTAAATCATAAAATAGACCAGCATTAAATTTAAGCGGATCCTGTATGAAACAAATTGCAGCCTGTCTTTGGGGATTATATGACGCGGCCAATGGACGTGTGCAGATCCGAAGACGACCGCAGTTTTAGCATCGTTAAAAAAAGGCAGGGCGTTTTTGAGATAATTACGGTCAATCTCCGTGTCGGCATCAACTATAAAAATAAGACGGTAGCGGCTGAACAACCGAAAACAACTGATGAGGTAGGTAAGCGCTTTGGCTTTTCCCCGGCCTGGTGAAAGATTAACCGCGTGGACTTTCATTTTTTTGGCAATTTCATATGTTTTATCCGTTGAACCGTCCGAGGCAACGAAAATCTGTCTTTTATCAAGAATTCTACTCAAAGCCCGGAGGTTTTTTCCGATAACTTTTTCTTCGTTATGGGCCGGAACAATAACGGCGATATCCTGTTTTTTAAAGACATTCCTGGTTTTTTTTCTGTTAGTTAATTTGACCAGCTGTTCATGGATTGCCCTGATAAAGCCGATAATAAACCAAAAGGAGGTGCTGATACCTAACGGTAGCGGTGAAATCGGTTTCATGTTTTCACTTGTTTTTGCAGCCAGAGGAAGGTTTTTTGTAATCCTTCGTCAAGTGAAACGGAAGGCTGCCAGCCTAATCGGCTGATTCTGGTTAGGTCGGGCATTCTGGTCTGGTGGTCATGCGGAGGCCTGTCGGTTTTTTCCAACCCCGCGGTGTTTCCGGTGAGTTTAAGAATTTTTTCTGCCAGGTGAAAAATAGTGACCGAATGATGGTTGCCCAGATTATAGACTTCTCCGGCGCCGCCTTTTTCCATGACAGTCAAAAGTCCTTCAATCAGGTCGTCAATATAAAGAAAAGTTCGTTTCTGGTTGCCGTCACCGTGCAGCGGAAGGCTCATGCCGTTCAAACACCGTGTAAAAAAAAGAGGAATGACTCTGGTGTCGCCGGCGGCCATGTAAGGACCGTAAGTATTGAAAATTCTGACGATTTTTGCCTGCAAATTGTATTTGCGGTAATAAATTTTAACCAAAGTTTCGGCAAAACGTTTGCCTTCTTCATAGGGCGCGCGTATACCGACAGGATCAACATTGCCTGTATAATTTTCAGTTTGTGGTGAAATAAGGGGATTACCGTAAATTTCGGAACTGCTCGTAAAGAGAAGCCGGCTGCCGTTTTTTTTGGCAAGTTCGAGGATGTTTAAAGTACCGAGAGAACAGGTCAAGGCCATTTCACTGTCAAGAACAGTCAGGTTCGGTACCCCAGTTGGACAGGCTAAATGGTAAATGCGGTCAAACTTTACCTTAACTACATGATTGGGTAAGGGATTGATGATGTCAGTTTCAAAGAATTTGAATCCCGGTTCATTTTTCAAAGCAGAAATATTATTTTTATCAGAGGTTATATAGTTATCCAGCGACGTAACTTCATGACCAAGCCGCAGTAAGCGTGCCGACAAATTCAGTCCAATGAAACCGGCGCCGCCGGTGATTAAGATTATCATACAGTATATGGTTTATAGTCTGATGATATTTCCGTTGTGGAAATTACTCAGGACATTTTGAGTATCAAACAGCGGTTTATCAGAGGAGACAAGGGTTTCATAAGGTATATTTTTATGAGGTGTTGTAATGATGATCAGATTCATGTCTTTTATGATTCCCGGATCAAGGTTTACAGAAGTTGAGCCGTTTAATTTTGATACGTAAGGGTCATGGTAGTAAACTTCCACACCTTCATCTTCCAGTCTTCGCCAAATTTTCAGGGCAACCGATTCTCTGGTATCGGCTAAATCCGCTTTATAACTGATGCCGATTAAAAGTGCTTTCGGGGGATGATTTTTATCCTCTTTTTTCCCGTTAAGGATATTGAGTGCCATACCGGCAACTTTTTCCGGCTGGTGATCGTTTAAAGCTTCAGCTGTTTCAACCAGAGGCAAACGGATATTTTTTTTCCGGGCGCTCTCCAGAAGATACATGGGAAGAACAGGTATGCAGTATCCTCCGGCACCCGGTCCGGGGTAGTGAGCGAGAAAACCGAAGGGTTTGGTGGCGGCCGCATCTATGACTTCCCACATATTGATTTTGAGTGCTTTTGCATATTCCACTAATTCATTAACCAAAGAAATGTTTACCAGCCGGAAGACATTTTCCAGAACTTTAGTCATTTCAGCCGTCGTCGTATTTGATACCGGTACAACTTTCTCGACGATCTGGCGGTAAAAGGCAGAGGCCAGTGACAACGAAAGGGGTCCTATTCCGGAGACTACTTTGGGAATACTGTTGACATTAAAGGATCTGTTGCCGGGATCTACCCGCTCAGGGGAATATGCCAGGTAAAAATCTTTTTCAGCTTTTAAATGAGAAGATTCGAGTATGGGTTGAAGAATGTCAGCGGTTGTACCGGGCGCAACAGAAGATTCGATGACAACCAGTTTTCCCGGCGACAGCCTTTGGGATACTTCCAAAACTGCCTGTTTTAAATAACTCAGATCGGGAGACTTATCGGGTAGCAATGGTGTAGGGATGCTGATCAGAATTACCTGACAGTCCTTCAGCAAGTTCTTATTCGAAGTAATAGTGAAACGCGGGATTTGCTTATTCTTCAAAAATGTAATTCTCGATTGATCTATTTCGAAACCGACTGTATGGAAACCTTTATTGGTAATGGCATAGGCGAGTGCTTCTCCGACATAACCTACACCGACTATGCCTACAAGAACAGTTTTGTTTTTAATCTTCCCTTTTAACTCTTTTTCCGACATGCGTTATTTTTTAATTGTTAAGGAATGAATATATTACCCAATTTAAAGAAAGGATTTCAGTAGAAATTGTAAGAAGAGCGTAAGGGAAATCAGTTTTCCGGTAAGGCAGGGGTCGGAGACGAATACCTGGGACATGGTTTGGCGGGCAGTGTGCCTTTGATAAAGTATTCCTGGCGCAATCCGCAGGAGACAGTTACCAGAGCATCCGGTTTTATCCAATTGATGCCGGTTGAATTTTTTGTCAGCAGTTTCATAATACTGTTCCATATCGGTGCTGCACCGGTAACTCCTGAAGTCAACCGTGGATGCATCGGTGTATTATCGTTATTGCCTACCCAGACAGCAGCAACATAATCGGCTGTATAACCGATGGTCCAGTTGTCGCGTTTGCTATCGCTGGTCCCTGTTTTAACAGCAGTAGCAATGCCGGGAAGGTAAAGAGAAGAGGTGAGTCCGAAAGCCGGTGATCTGGCTAAATTATCAGCGAGAATATCAGTCAGTATAAAAGCAATTTCCGGAGAAATTGCCTGGATGTTGAACTCTTTTTTCGGTAACGGCAATTTATTTCCCTTCTGATCCGTAATGCTGATAAAAGGAGTCAGGTCTTCTCTTTTTCCATAATTGGCAATAGTGCCGTAAACCCTGCTCATATCAAGCATGGTGACTTCTCCGCCGCCTAACGTCAATGATAAGCCGAACCTGTCAGGATCTGTCCAGCTTTTTACACCCATTTTTTTCCCCTGTTCAACCATTCGTTTAATGCCGATGGAAGAAAGAATTTTTACAGCCGGAATATTATAGGAGGAAGCCAACGCAGTTCTTAAAGTAACCTGTCCATGAAAACGGCCGTCGTAATTGACCGGGCTGTAAGACTGGCCGGTACCCTGATAAGTTACCGGTGAATCATCAATGATTGATGCTGCGGTAAAACCTTCCTCTAAAGCAGCTGCATAATTAACGACTTTTATCGAGGAGCCGGGTTGTCGGAGTGATAATGCTACATTAACATTGCCGTCTGCTTCAGTATCGAAATAATCTTTGGATCCAACCATGGCTAAAATTTCACCTTTGCCCGGATCAGTAACAACTGCCGCTCCGTTTGTGACATTTAAATTTCCCAGCATGCTTACTTCTTCAGTCACAATCTTTTGAATTTCTTCATTCAGTTTCAGATTAAGAGTGGTAATTACCCGTAAGCCTCCGCTTTCAGTCAATCTCGGACCATAATGCTTTTCCAGTTGATCTTTGACATACATGACAAAATGGGGAGCAGCTATGGGCATACGGGTGGATTTAAATTTTAAAGTTTCATTTTTGGCTGTTTCCAGTTCAGTATTATTGATATAACCTTCCTTAAACATGCGGAGCAATACTTCCTGTTGGCGTTTTTTATAGTCCAGAGGATTCATACCATATGGGGAGTAACGGGAAGGAGCTGCAGGAAGTCCTGCCAGAAATGCACTTTCAGCCAGACTGACTTCGTTGACATCTTTTCCGAAATACGTCTGAGCGGCAGCTTTTATTCCCCAGGCAGTTCCACCGTAAGGAACCTGGTTAAGATACATTTCCAAAATTTGATTTTTGGTATATATTTGTTCAGTCCAAATTGCCAGTATAATTTCTTTAAATTTACGGTAGAAAGTTTTTTCCGGAGTCAGGTAGGCGCTGCGAATTAACTGCTGGGTAATTGTTGAACCGCCTTCGAGGTTATCGGTTGTCATATTATTATAAACAGCTCTGGCAATCCCCCTTATTGAAAAACCGTTGTGAAGAAAAAACTCATTGTCTTCGGTGGCGATAGTTGCATGGATAATCTTTTGGGGAATATCTTTAAATTCGACAGGCTGCCGGTTTTCATCGCCGTAGATTTGGTAAAGCAGTTTTCCGTAGCGGTCGTAAATATTGGTGGTGGCTTTATAGCCGTCAACAGTTAAAAGCTTTGGATTCGGTAAATTTTTGATAAAAAAATTCATCTGGTTAAAGATGATAATAGCGGCAAAAGTTAATGATCCCAGCAGAAAAAATTGGGATTTAAGAAGCAGAATTTTAATTCTCCGGCTTAAGCGGATTTTAGGCAGACTCAGCCTGAATTTTTTCGGGCGGCCTTTTTTTTTAGCAGGTGCGTGATTGAGTGCCGTGTTGAATTTAATTGAATGAATTGTCCCTGAAAATGCATTAATAATTCCTTGAATGGGATTAAAAATCGATTTAATAAAATATAAAATAATTTTATAGGTTGAGTAAAAAAAAGAAGCAAAAAGTGAAAAAGTCAGAATTACAAGGTCGCCGATTTCTTTGAAAATTAAAACCGTCGCAAGCAGTAGGTCTTTTATGACAAGCAAAAGAATAATAATTGGCGATTTTTTATCATTATTATTACTCACGGTCGGAATATATCATAGGTTATAGGACGTGTAAATAGATAGCGTCACAATCTGACGCTGGTCACCGGATCGCCGCCTTCATGTGAGCAGTCGAGGCAATAAATACCGAACATATCTTTGACGACTTGTTGTTCACGGTTTTCTACATTCTCGGTTTGATTGGCAGCAGCCGGTTTACTGGTAGTTTTATCAACGGCAATAGCTGTTTTCAGCACTTCAGGTTGATTGGGCACCGTTCCTTTAATGAAATACTCATAGCGGGTGGCACAGCCGCGGTCTTGTGAGTTTGGGTCGGAATTCGGCGGAAACTGGCCTGATAATTGGCATATTTGTGCTCCGACTATGCCGGATGGTTGTTTAGGCCAGAGATCAGGCTGCTTAGTCAGTACATTGTTCATTATTTTATTCCAGATAGGGGCTGCTCCGGTGACGCCGGATGTCAAATAAGGGTGCATCGGTGAGTTGTCATTATTACCTACCCAGACAACTGTTAAAAAATTCGGAGTAAAACCGATTGTCCAATTATCTCTTTTGTCGTCGGTAGTACCCGTTTTAACGGAGACAGCATGATCACGGATGGTCAGAAAAGATGAGGGGCCGAAAGCCTGGGAGCGGGCATTATTATCAAGAAGGATATGGGAAATAAGAAATGAAGTTTCAGCAGAAAGGACTCTTTCGCCCCCGATCAGCAGGGATGAGGGGTAATTCATTTTTTCAAAAACATTTTTTGCCAAATTGGGATCACGGTATTCTGAGAGCAGATTTCCCTGCCGGTCTTCAATTTTTAAAATGGAAACAAGCTCTTTTTTGATGCCCGTATTGGCGAAAACGCCGAAAGCTTTTGCCATATCCAACATGGTCACCTCACCGCCTCCCAAAGTTAAAGATAAGCCATATCTGGACGGGTCTTGAAAAGAGGATATTCCGTAGGCGGAAGCGGAAGCAATAACGTTTTCTACTCCGTTTAAGGCCATCATTTTAACTGCAGGAATATTGTAGGAGTTGCCCAAGGCAAATCTTAACTGTACCGGACCGTGGAATTGGCCGTCATAATTTACCGGGCAATAAGATTTTTGTCCGGGTACAATAAAACAGGTGGGTGTGTCCAGAAAGACACTGGCGGCGGTGACTTTCCTGCTATCCAAGCCAACGGCATAATTGAGAGGTTTAATGGAAGAACCCGGCTGGCGTAAAGAAACGGTAACGTTAAAATTGCCTGATTGGCTGGCAAAATAATCTTTGGAACCGACCATTGCCAAAATTTCACCTGTCGGAGGACGCGTGACAAGCGCTGCTCCATTGGTAACTCTCAACTTTTTCAGGTCAGCCACTTCACTGGCGACAGTCTGTTCTGCCATTTCCTGCAGGGACAGGTCGAGAGTTGTGGTTACCTTTAATCCATTGGTTGCTACCATTTTTTCTCCGTATTTTTCAACCAATTGTTCTCTGACAAACATGACGAAATGGGGAGCTTTGATGTCGGTTTTCGGAGGAATAAGCTTTATTATTTCTCTGCTCGCTTTATCTTTTTGATCGGGGCTAATATATTTGTCTTCAACCATACGGTTAAAAACGTCACCTTGTCTTTGTTTTGCCAGTTCCGGATGGGTTCCGTAAGGAGAATAGCTGGTAGGAGCTGCCGGCAGGCCGGCCAGATAAGCTGCTTCCGCTATGGTTAATTGGTCAGTTTTTTTCCCGAAATACATTTCAGCTGCTGCTTCAATTCCCCAGGCAGTACCCCCATACGGAACCTGGTTTAGATACATTTCAAGAATTTGATCCTTGTTGTAAATGGTTTCCGTCCAAAAGGCCAGAATTATTTCTTTAATTTTACGGCTTAAAGTTCTTTCATTAGTTAAAAGGGCGTTTTTGACCAACTGCTGGGTAATTGTTGAACCGCCCTGAAGCTGTTGTTTGAAGAGAGTTTCCTTGACAGCCCGCAGTATTCCTCCTATTGGATTTATGCCTTTATGTTGGTAGAAATCCTTGTCTTCAATAGCAACGGTAGCCTGTCTTAAATATAGCGGAATTTCATTCAGTTTAACCAGAGTACGGTTCTGGTCGGAATAAATTTCATAAAGCAATTTACCGTTGCGGTCCATAATTTTGGTAGTTTGAGGAATTTCGTATGAAGACAGTTTTGACGGCGAAGGGAGGTCTTTAAATATAAAAAAGCTAACCGAGAAAAGCAATAAAAAAAATGCGACAATAGATATAAAAAATCTCTTGCGGGAGAATTTTTTATTTTGGGTTAAGAAGTTTAAAATGTGAGAAGACATTTTCAATGCTGTACCCGGCCGAGAAATGTCTGTCATTATATCATTTTATGATAGAATAAGCTTCTGTTTTTTCTTATGCCGGATATAAATGCCAATTGGATTGACCTTTTAATTCTGGGTGTAATGTTGTTTTATTTAGCCTCCGGTTGGAGCCGCGGTTTTTTGTTGGGCATTTTGGATTTGGCAGGTTTTATTCTGTCTTTTATCGCTGCCCTCAAGTACAATGCAGCTTTTGGTTCTTTAATAATCCGTTATTTTTCTGTATCCAGAGGTATAGCCAATGCCATAGGTTTTTTCATTGCCGGTATTCTCACAGAAATGACAGCCTCGTTAATTTCCGGTTTTGCGGTAAACAAATTTTACTCAAAAGGTAAAAAATGGTCCGAGGATAAAGAAAAATTTATTTTGCTGTTAAAAACCGATAAAATACTGGGCTTTATTCCTGCATTAGGTGAAGCCATCATATTTACGGCTTTTATTCTGACTTTGTTAGTTTCGTTGCCGATTAACGGCAAAGTAAAAAAAGAGATAACGGCTTCCCGTTTCGGCGGACAACTGGTTAAACATACACAAGGCGTGGAAAGACAGTTGAAAGGTGTTTTTGGTGAGGCCGTAAATGAAACTTTAACCTTTTTAACGATTAATCCCAGTCCGGATTCCGAGGAATCGGTTGACCTAGGGTTTACATATAAGACAGGTCAGCCTGATGCAGCGGCGGAAAAAAGTATGATAACTTTAATAAACTTGGAAAGGCAAAAAATGGAGTTGTCCCTTCTGGAGGAGTCAGTACCGCTGCGTGAACTGGCCAGGGAATATGCCGGGGATATGTTCGAGAAAGGTTATTTTTCCCATTACAATAAAGAAGGGGAGTCCCCATTTGACAGGATGGAAAATGCAGGCATTACATTCCTGGCGGCCGGAGAAAATCTGGCTTTAGCCCCGAACGTAGCTCTTGCACATCAGGGACTGATGAATTCGCCGGGACACAGGGCAAATATTTTAAGCCCTGATTTCGGGAAAGTCGGCATAGGAGCTATCGATGGCGGAATCTACGGTCTTTTATTTGTGCAGGAATTCACCGATTGATTTTTTGTTAATATGTCTTCAATCAGAATTTTAAAGCGGATTCCTCTGTCTACTTTAAGTACTTTTGCCATAGGCGGTACGGCTGAGACTGTCTACAGGGTAAATAACAGACCGCATCTATTAGAAGTACTTGACAATCTGGATCTTAAAAAAACTCCATTCCGCATATTTGCCGCCGGCAGCAATATAGTCTTTCCCGATAAGGGCATCAGTTTACCGCTGGTACAATTGACTGCAGGAACCCTGGAAAAACGAGGAAGGGAAGTATATGCAGAAGCCGGACTCAGTTTGGCGTCTTTGGTGCGTTTTTATATCCAAAACGGCTTTGCGGGAATGGAAAGTTTTTCCGGAATACCGGGTTCCGTCGGAGGTGCGGTGGTTGGTAATGCCGGGGCTTACGGTAAATCAATCAGCGACTATATTATAAAGGTAGAGGTTTGGCACAACGGCCGGTTGAAAACTTTATCACGCGCAGCCTGCAATTTCAGCTATCGCCACAGCCTGTTTAAAGAATTACCCATGGTAGTTTTAGGAGTCTTATTGAAAGCTGAAACCGGAAACCGCAAGGAGCTTTTGAAAATTTCCCGGAAGATTATATCGACCAGACACCTTAAATACAAGCCGGGTTTAAAATGCCCGGGCAGTTTTTTTAAAAATATACCGGTAGAACAAGCCTCGGAAAAACTCCTCGGCAAAATAGATAACCGTAAAATTAAAGGGGGTAAAATTCCCACAGGGTATCTTCTGGAAAGCGTGGGAGCCAAAGGGTTAACTGTGGGAGATATTGCCATTGCCGATTATCATGGCAACCTCTTTATCAATAAAGGCAGGGGTACCGAAAAACAAGTAAGGCAATTGGCTGAGATGTTGAAAGAGAGAGTGAAGAAAGAATACGGTTTGATCCTGGAAGAAGAAATCAGATACTTCTGATTTCTTTAACTTTACAGCTCATCCAGTTTAATATTGTCATTCATTTTGTCTTTGACCAGATCGAGGTATTTTTCGGTTGTCGAAAGCCTTTTGTGTCCAACCAATTTACTGATTACGGTCAAAGGTGTGCCGGAAGCGAGGTGATGAGCGATAAAAGTGTGCCGAAGGTCATTTACTTTAGCTCCTTCAATCCCGGCCAATTTAAAATAACGGTCAATAGTGGTTCGGATATTCCTAACCAACAAAGGTTTTCCTGTTTTGGTGACAAAAAGAGACGGATCCTCAGACTTGGGTCTGATTGCCAGCCACTTCTCCAGTGATTCTTTGCCGGCACGGTTCAGGGGAACAACTCTTTCCGGATGTCCTTCCTGAGCTTCGATAACCAGTTCACGCTCTTTAACACTGTTAGTTTTAAGATTTGCCAATTCCCCGATTCGGACCCCGGTCTGCAGGAAAAGCTCGACGATAGTATAAGTTCTGATATCGGAACGGCAGGCATCGCGTAATGCGCGGTATTCCATTTTGGAAAGAATACGGGGCGGCTTGATATTGTATTTCGGGTGTGTGATATCTGCAGCCGGATTTAAAATGACAAAGTTTTTATTCTTCAAGAAACGGTAGAAAGTCTTGATGGAGTTAATTTTTCGGGAGAGAGACTTAAGGGTGTAGCCGTCAGAGGTGAGTTTTTTCAGGAAAGCTTCCAAATCATCACGCTGGATTTGGCTAATGCTTTTTTTCCCCATGTCGGCAAGAAAAGCTATAAGCTGTTCGATGTCTTTGCTGTAAGCGATGACCGTAGCTTTGGCTCTTTGCAGGGTAACCAGGTAATCGATAAATTGTTGATGGGCAGAGGACAGTTGCAGGTTATTCTCAGAATTCATAGAGCCTATAATACAATCAGATAGGTTTTTTGTCAAATAAAATTAATGCGTTGCACCGGCCTTCGTTTGGAGGAAGTTAATGTATATAGTAGAATATATAACTATCCATGAAAACTATTTTATCCTTACTTCTTTCATGTGTTGTTTTGGGATTCTTTTTTTTCCGGCCAAGTGATTCAGCAGCAGAAGCTTTACCTACCCCGGTTGATTACCACCTGCCTTATCCCGGTATGACGCCGGATCACCCGCTATATACCGTCAAAAAAATCAGGGATTGGCTTCTGTTGAATTTTAACCGCGATCCGGTGCGAAAAGTGGAAATTCATCTGCTGTTGGCAGACAAAAAACTGGTTATGGCGGAATTGCTTATAAATAAAAGGAATACCAGACTGGCTGTTGATACATATTATGACAGTCAAGTAGAGTTGGTAAAGGCAGTGACTGTCATGTCTGAGGTGAATTCTGTTAAAGAACCACCCACCGGGTTGGCTGATAAACTAGAACTGGCTTCCAGAAAACATGAAGAAATGATTAAAAAGCAAGTTGCAGTGGTTACCGATATTAAATCGCTAAACCAGCTCAAGCAGGCTTTATCTTTAAACGAAAAGGCATATTCGCAAATCCAGTTAATCAAGTGATAAATCAAACTATTGGATACTTTTCCTTAGTTAAACTTAGGTTAAATTTCCGCCTAAATTTTTTTTTCTGAAGATTTCCCGCAAGAGGCTTGTCTCCAAGGCTAAAAATACAACTGATGTAGTATGATATAATAAGTTATCTTGACAGTCGGCTATATAGCGTCATACGATATTCACGAACACTATAGCTGGGGTTACCGCAATATAAGAAAGGGATTTCAGAAATTCTATTTTGAGTAGAATTTTTTTTCGGCCAAAATTGCCGGCCGGCGGAAAATAATTAAAATGAAATGTCCATTTTGCAATAACAGTGATACGGAAGTGGTTGAAACCAGGGATAATGAAGATTTGCAGACAATTCGCCGCAGACGCGAATGTCCAAAGTGTAATAAAAGATTTACGACTTACGAAAGAATTGAAAGAGTTCCTTTGATTGTGATGAAGAAAGACGGCCGGAAAGAACAATTTGACCGGGATAAACTGAAAAAAGGCATTTTAAAATCCTGCGAAAAGACAATGGCCGGCATTACTGAAATTGATGCCATAGTCGGAGAAGTTGAAAAAGAATTGCGGAATATGGACACTGTTGAAGTAGACAGTAAAAAGATCGGTCAATTGGTAGCGCAGAAGCTGAAGAAGATAGATAAAATTGCCTATATCAGGTTCGCCTCCGTTTTCCGGAGATTTGTCGACGTTGAGGATTTCGAGAAGGAATTACAGAAACTTTTATAAATTATTAATATTTACAGAAAGGGTGTTTTAATCATGAAATTAACTGGCATTCGCGAACAGGTATTCTTGGACAGGTATTCTCTCAAAGATGAGAAAGGTAAGCCAGTTGAAAAAACACCCGAATCCATGTGGAAAAGAGTCGCCAAAGGTGTGGCTCAGGTAGAAAATAAGGAAGTCAGAAAATACTGGGAGAAAAAATTTATTGAAGTCATGGATGATTTCAAATTGGTGCCTGGAGGCCGTATTCTTTCAGGAGCAGGCACAGGTTACCGGGTGACTTTTTACAACTGTTTTGTCATTCCTTCCCCGAAAGATTCCCGCGACGGCATATTGGACACTCTTAAACAAATGGTAGAAATAATGGCAAGGGGCGGCGGAGTCGGCATTAATTTATCCTCATTAAGACCCCGCGGAGCACGAGTCAGGAAAGTGAATGGTTTTTCCTCCGGGCCATGTAATTGGGCTGAACTCTTTTCTGTAGCCACCAAAGACATTATCCAGCAGGGAGGCACCCGGAGGGGAGCTCTGATGCTCATGCTTTGGGATTGGCATCCGGATATCGAGGAATTTATAACCGTTAAAAGGGATCTTTCACGGATAAACGGAGCCAATCTGTCAGTGTGCGTTTCCGATAAATTTATGGAGGCCGTAAAAAAAGATGCCGACTGGCAGCTGGTTTTTCCCGATATCTCAGACCCGGAATATGACAGCAAATGGGACGGGTATCTTGATGATTGGGTTAAAGCCGGCAAGAAAGTTAAAGTTTTTAAAACAGTAAAGGCAAGAAAAATTTGGGATATGATTTCAGAAGCAGCCTGGGCTTCCGCAGAACCGGGTCTGGTTTTCATGGAAAGGTACAACAAATGGAATAATAATTGGTATTTCAACAAAATTAATTGCGTCAATCCCTGCGGCGAAGAAGGTTTGCCGGCCTGGGGAGTCTGTAATTTAACGTCAATCAATCTGTCTGCATTGGTACAAGGCGGCAAGATTGACTATCAGGAATTGGCGGATATAGCCAAAGTCGGTGTCAGATTCCAGGATGATATTATTGATGCTGATTCCTACATTTTTCCCCAGATAGAAGAAACGCAAAAGAATGGTGAAAGAAGAATAGGACTTGGCACAATGGGTTTGGGTGATGCCCTTATTAAAATGAAAATCCGCTATGGTTCTGATGCGTCAGTCAAAATCATCGATAAAATATATTCAACTATCAGAAATGCCGCATACGAAGCTTCCACCGAAATTGCCAAAGAAAAAGGGGCTTTTCCCAAGTTTGATGCCAAAAAATATTTGAAAGGCTATTTCATCAAACAATTACCTGAACCGGTCAAAGCAAAAATTAAGAAGTGGGGCATCCGCAACTCGGTATTATTGCAGCAGGCACCGACAGGCTCAACCTCGCTTCTGGCTGGGGTTACATCCGGCATAGAACCGGTATACGAGTTTTCCTTCATAAGAAGAGACCGGCTCGGCGAGCACAGGTTGTTTCATCCGCTTTTTGATGAATGGAAGAAGGAGCATCCCAATGATCCCATTCCGGATTATTTCGTCTCGGCCAATGATCTGATTCCGGAAGATCATGTCAAAGTACAGGCGGCTATCCAAAAATATGTTGATGCTTCCATTTCCAAAACGGTCAATGCACCAAATTCACACACTGTCAAAGATGTGCAGAAACTGTACCGGATGGCTTACGATTTAGGCTGCAAAGGGATAACTTATATGAGGGAAGGCAGCCGGCCCGGAGTGCTGGAGAGGGTAACTGACAAGAAGCAGGAAACTGATCAAAAGCAGCAAGAAGGCAGTTTACCGGCAGGCAACGGTAAAAGTATACCTGAGATAACTCCCCGGCCGATGGTCGTTAAAGGGGCGACATACCAGATAGATACTCCTGTCGGCGCTGCTTTTGTAACCATCAATACCGATATGGATAATGAACCTCTGGAGATATTTATCAATGTCGGCAAAGCCGGGTCAGACGTTACAGCCATGGCTGAAGCGGTAGGCCGGCTGGGGTCGTTGGTATTAAGAATGCAATCGAGTGTTCCGGCTTCTGAAAGAGCCAGGCAAATTTTTAATCAGCTGATCGGAATCGGCGGATCAAAATCTTTGGGTTTCGGAGATAAAAGGGTGAGATCTCTGCCGGATGCTGTGGCAAAAATATTGGCCATGCATTTTGATTACAAAGTAAAAAATGGTAACGGTCTAACTCATAAGGAAGTTTTGCCGGAACAGCAGCCGTTGGCAGTTCTAACTCAGCAGGCTCTGCCGGTCGAAAAATCGGAATACGATCTTTGCCCTTCATGCGGAGAAGCCGCGTTGGCTTATGAAGAAAGCTGTAAAAAATGCTACAGCTGCGGTTATTCCGAGTGTTAAGAAAGTATCATCCCATGCCTTCAAAAGTCAAAGTCTATACCCGCACAGGCGATTCCGGTAAAACCTCGCTTTACGGCGGAAAAAGAGTCGCCAAAGACAATTTCAGGGTTGAGGTGTACGGCACCATTGATGAGCTTAATTCAGTAATCGGAATCCTCTTGTCGGACATGGGCAGTGAGGAAAATTTATTTAACTTTTTTAAAGCAGTCCAAGCGGACCTGTTTTCCGCCGGTGCTTATCTTGCCGGAGACAAAACGGATCTGGATTTTTTAAGAGAAAGAACCGGAGAGATGGAAAAATTAATCGATATTTTGGATGAAGAACTGCCGGAGCTTAAAAACTTTATTCTGCCTGGAGGAACAGTAACAGCTTCATTTGCACACCTGGCACGTTCTGTCTGCCGGCGGGCGGAAAGAAAAGCTGTCTCATTACCCAAAACAGACAGCCGTCTTGTCGCTTATCTCAATCGTTTATCTGACCTTCTATTTATTACAGCAAGATATCTTAATTGGAAAAACGGTTTAAAGGATACTGTTTGGTTTAAGAAAAAGTAAAAAGCTTGGAAATTACGAGGAATTCCGTGTAATTCGGAAACTGTGCCGCAACGGTATACCCCGATTTAATCGGGATAAAGTCCGGAACTCTCTTCCAAGTTAACATCCCGAGCAGGAGAAAACGGTTGCAGTTTGGCGGCTGGAATTTTCCTCTCGGGTCCCTGAGAGGATTTTTTTATGGTTGAAATGGCGATGCCAATGGGAATGTCTCCTTTCTCCGCCGGAACAAGCGGGGGCAGCTGTGATTTCCGATGTTCTTTATCCATCAATGTTATGGACCGGATGGGTAGTGAGAGTGCTATCAAGAGTCAGGCTTTGGACCTGGCAACTGCCGACCGGGAACTTCATATGGTTGATCCTATCGCCATATACAGATTAAGTGCCGGCCGATCAACTTACAGAAATAAAGCTACCGGAGAAATTGAAACAGCTGACACTTTGACTTCGCCGGATTTTAATGATGAATCAATTGCTGTCTGGACAGATGCCGGAGAGAACGGCACGGGTTCAATAGAAGAATATCAGGCAATTATTTCACGTGCCAATGCTGTGGCTGCTTCAAAGGGAGAAGCCGCTATGTTTTGGATAAGTCCGGGATCCGCTGTCAGAAGTGACGGTTTGCCGGAACACCGCGGTTATTTATGGAAAAAAAATGAATCAGGAGAAGTGACTGCATACAGTTATCAATTTACCGGATCAAATGATTCGCTATCCCGTTTGATAACAACTTTATCCTCTGAGGCTGAAGTATTCGACAGTCAATCACTTTTGTGGCAGAAAGAAAATAAAGCAATATCCCACGGACAAATATTTTCTGCTTACGAAAATTCTTTAAATAGCGTTGAGCAGACCCGTATATCCGGATATTTAGACAAATTCCGGCAGGAAGCCCAGCTGTCGGATTTTGATTTAAGTCAAAGAGTAGAATTTTCAAAAGAGTATTACCAAAAGGAGCTGATAAAAGTATACCGGGACGATATTGAATCGGCGGTCAGATCATTAGCTTCAGGTTTTCTATCATTGGCAGAAACAACCAGTCAGACACAAGCCAAATATTTCAGTGTTGATTATTCAGATCATTACCATCCGCCGGCATATACATTTACTTCTGAAAATCCAGGTATTCCGGTTTTGAAAGATGAAACACCCATAGTACAAACATTGGCTGCATATAAAAAGGAGGAAGAAAAAAAGAAAATTAAAGAGGCTTGGTCAAAAACAGCAAAGGAAATAAAGGAAGAATTAGCCGAAAAAACAGCTTCAGAAAAGGAATTGCAGCCAAAAACAGAAATTCCGGTTGTCGTAGCCTGGATTGAAACTATCGAAGAATCAGCTGTGCAGAATGAGTCCGAAGAGAGCTTAACCGGTCTGCCGTCATATCCTGAGCAAGATGCTGAAATTGTAAATCCGGAGATCCAACCAGCGCCGGATATTGTTACGATTCTTATTCCTTCCCTGGTTGGTTTATTGGAATCTCCTCAGGATGAAATTGATGAACATATAGAACTTATTGATTTTGGTGGTGAAACTGATGATTTAACCGTTCAGACTGTGACGATAAAAGCAGAAACGGAAACCGTCCTCCCCCAACTTCCGGAAGAACCAGCCGGCCTGCCGGATGAACCCATAATTGCTGTTTTAATGCTTAAGAAGATTATGGCTGAGGATAGTTCAGGTTCTGTGATTTCCGATGAAACTAGGCTT
>LCFP01000003.1 GCA_000999095.1 Candidatus Gottesmanbacteria bacterium GW2011_GWA2_43_14 | reverse complement strand
AAATCAGAATACTCTTCGAAAACTGCTGCAATAATTAATCTAAACTAAAAACAGGGTTTCTTTATCAACTTAGTTTTGAAATAAATATAAATTGCTCCCAGAGCCTTGGACTAATATAACCATAGACTTCAATACAATCACGGATACACTTCAAGATGTTAGATACATTGGAGAATTAAGAGCAAGGTGGAAAGAGATTAAATTATTACATCGTCATTAAACAAGTTTATATTCACAGAATCCTTTTTTTGTGGTTTAATATGGCAAGCAATAAGAAAATAGTATACGATATTAACAATGCTCAATAATTCTTATCACCCTAAAACTAGTGATGGTATTATCCGCAAGGCATTAATAAGAAAACTCCTGCAGGAACACCCTAATGAACCAGATACAATTGTTGTCGAAGAATTAGGACTACAACACGGAACAGTTAGAGTTGACGTCGCGTTAGTAAACGGTAGACTACATGGCTTTGAGCTAAAGAGCGATCTAGATACGCTCTTGCGCCTCCCAAGACAAATGCAGACCTACAACATGGTATTAGATCAGATAACTTTAGTCGTAGGAAAAGATCATTTACATAAGGCAGTTAACCTTATTCCTGATTGGTGGGGAGTTATTATCGCTAAATCTATAGACACAGATGGAAATGTTAGATTTTATGAAATTCGCGAGCCTGAAAATAATCCCACACTTGATAGCATGTCCATAGTAAGGCTTTTATGGAAAGATGAGGCATTAAGTATTTTAGAAAATCTAGGTCATGTCTCAGGTATCCGCTATAAGCGCAGAGATGTTATATATGAGAAGCTTGTTTCGGTATTGTCTCAGGATGAGTTAAAAGCCAAAGTAAGAAAATCTTTGTCTACTAGGATAAACTGGCGAGTTGCGAGATAGTGCAAGCCATATGATGATTTATACCTGCTCTTAACCATGTTCTGGGGTTGCCTGTTTCCTTCGTACTAATGTCGCTGCCAATTTTTTCTACATAAGCATCTCCTTCGCTAAAATCCTTGCCAAAAAACTCTTCCCTCTCCAGTAAAAGATGTGCAAGCGCAGGATACTGTGCATGACCAGCGCTATTAATGCTTCTGAGACCTTGACCACGCATTAACATCCATTTATCTTTTAGCGTATATCTTATGCTTGCACTAGGATTTGATCCGGGCGCAGGCTCGCTATAAATGGGATGTTGTATTGTGTAGTCGCCAAAGGATGGCTTTCTTGATAGTTTTCCGGAATTAATCTGACTTAACCAACAGTTCCAGTCTGCGCGATCTATAAAGTGCATATCAGGAGTGAAATCCATCAAGTCTTTAGGGAAAGTTCCACTAATGGTAGTGAAGGTTCGCCACTTTGAAATATTAGGAATTTGAGTAATAAAGTCTTCTATATCTAAGCATTTGCTGTCGGTAATTTGGAAATCTAAAACGAGATCTACCTCTGCTTCTGACAGGTTATATTTGCTTAGAAACTCTTCGATACTGCTTTTAAGGGCAGTGGTAAAATCACTTCTAAATAATCTCAAGCATAGACCTAATTTATATTCTTTAGCATGTGTTGCGACAATCAGTTTTACATCATCATCTGAAGATAAACTTACGGCTGGGATTAGATTAAGTTTTAGTTTTAATCCCAAAGAAAGAATTTGTTGCAAGCCACTACTTCTGATTGAAAAATCTACTTTGCTAAAATCAATAAAAGCCGGGGTTTCACCCCAATATTTTAGGATTTCTTCTGGAATTTGAGGTATTTTCTCGTTCATTTTTGCTATTGACTCATCTAACAATTCTGCCGGAGTTTTAACCCTTTCAACACCGCCTTCTTTTATTTTATATTTTGTGGTCTGTGGCATTATCAGCTCTATGAGTGGAGTTAAGGATTTTTTATTTTCATCACTTAGATTTCCTAATGCCTCTCTTTCAGCTGCTTTCCATCTTAATACTGATATGTAGTGTTTATAGTCAAACATATTATAATTTCCAATTTACTTCTGGGAAAAAAGGTCTTACTTTGCCTTGTCCAAGAAGAGCAAATAAATAAGGATATTTATCATTCTCATATCTCATTCTTCCGGCTACGATTGCAGGATTAACACCTAATTCTCTTGCTAAGCTTTGTGCTGCTATAGGAGAAGGAACAAGCTTTGCTGGGCTATTAACCCATTTACTCTCTGGAATTAAGGTCTCTCTGGCAAAGCCATCAGCAGCTTGTTCTTCACTGCTCAGATTTTCCTTATCGTCTAAGTCATCGTAAAAAAGATCAATCGGACTATCAAAATGTAATGCAATATGCGCTAACTCATGCATTAATGTAAACCAAAAATTATCTAGTCGATCCTGTCTAAGTGTCATGCCAATGATAGGATGGTCTTTATTAGTCATTATTATAATCGCATCTAAATAAGTATTCTGAAAATGCGGCTCTACGACAAATCCTATTCCAGTTTTTATCAATAAATCTCGTGCTAGCAGCACACCATTTGGCTCTACACTCAGCTTAACCATTCGTTCCATAAATTGAGGTGTGAGTGAACTTTTATCAAATTTCGTTGGATACTTAATTTTATTAGCTTTTTTGACTATATAAGCTGACCAGATTGCAAGCGCATATTTGTCTACTGGTCTTTTAGAGCGGTAATAGGTTTTGCGTAGCATGCCAACAAAAGTGGTTGGAGCACCAACTGGAGAAAAGAAATCTTCAATAAGTTGTTTACTTGTATATTCTTTTATGTTTTTGTCTTCAAAGTATCCTCTTTTTGCCATTTCTCTTAGAGGATAATTACTCCAAGAAGAAGCATCTTCGAAGTCATCAGATTTTTTCAATAATACTTTTGCAGGAATACCTAATCCAGCTTCAAGCTTTCTCATCATATCCAGAGTTAAAGATCTCTTTCTAGAAAGAACTTCCGAAACTCTACTGTTACTTCCTAAATAGTGAGCTAAATCTGCTGGTTTTAATCCTTGTTGTTCCATTCTAAAAAGAATGGCCTCAACGGGATCTGGAAGAGTATCTGGAAAAGCATTAGCTTCATACTCTTTAATTAATGTTGCGAGTAGTTCTAGTTTTTCTCCTTCTTCAGAGTCTGGATTAGGATCTTTATCCATTAAATCTTCAACCCATTTTAATGCTCTTTTGTAATCTTCTTCTGTTTTAATTGGTTTTATTTTATATTCCATATATTCCTTTCTATTCAATTGACCATTTCATGTATTCATTATGCGTCCCCGCTTTTTTTATTAAGACGACTCCATTTTTGTAATTTATCTTTACCCATAACCGGTATGCATTCCCTTTTATATTGAAAACAACATTCGAGTTTATAATGCTGGCACTCCCATACCGCTGCTTAACGCCTGCCGGTGTCTCCCACACTGCTGCCTCCGCCTCTGCAAGCCAAGAGTCAACCTGAGAGCGTGCATCCGCGTGCTTAGCCTTAAATTCATTAATAACTCCTTTGCCAATCACTTTCATTTTGTTGTGATGTTTGTGATACCCAGTAAATCATTCCCATCTTGGTATAATTTTACAGGGTATCTTTTATTTTGTCAAGGGGTTAGGTAGCGCTAATCTAAAGAAATCAGAATTTACGTCCAGCTGAAGTTAGAGGAGCAATTGTTCGGCGAAAACTCGTTAAACTGATACAAGGCTAACAGGTTATATTAAGAACGCTTTACGTATACTAATTTCGTGCCTGGCTCCCCAAGGTAGGATTCGAACTTATATTTCTATACACACGAAATTTATTTGAATAAAACTATTCTGGAAATAAGTCTAGGGATCGCGAGTTTTCGATTGGGAAGAATTGAGAATCAAATACTGTGTTGGGCGACAGAGGATAGAGTGTTTTTGAGAAACAAATAAAAACGGCTGACTGAGGCAATATTTACTCTTTCACCTTCTTCATGGGCTTTTTGAATTGTGGGGCCCATGGAAACAGCTCTCAAATGGGGATATTTCCCCATAATGACGCCGCATTCCAGACCTCCGTGGGTCACCGCAGTCTCCATTGGTTTTTCTCCGATTTTTTCCCATTCTGCAGCCAGTATAGCTAAAAGCGGGTTTTCCAGGTCCGGTTTCCAACCGGAATATGCTTCACTTTGCCTGACCCTGGCTCCGTATTCCTTCGAGATTTCCTTTATATTGCCCCTTACTTCCTCAAGTTCTTCTGTTACCGAACTCCGGGTCATCATTTGAATTTTTGCTTTATTCCCTTTTATTCTGAGAGTGGCTAAATTGGTTGATGTTTGAGGCAACCCTTCAACTTCTTCCGACCATCTTATGAGTCCGTGCGGAAGCGCCTTCAATAAAGACATAAGCCTTATTGTCGATTCGTTTGTCAGCATTTCTGCCGGTTGCTGATCGCTTTCAACGGCCGTTATATTAAGACCTGATTCCGTCAACCCTGATTCTGCCGTCAATCTGGCGGCCAGTTCAGAAATTAATACCAGACTCTCTTCCCGATCGTCTTCATTTACTGCAATTAATACTTCTGCTTTGGCAGGAATGGCGTTTCTTTTTTCGCCTGAGGTAAAGGAGATCAAATTTATCATATTCTGTTTTTTCATGAGTTTTTCCATTAATTCGTTCATCACTTTTATGGCATTTGATCTGTTTTCTCCTATGACTATTCCGGAATGTCCGCCTTTGAGACCTTCCACCTGAAGGGCTATTATTTTTTTATTTCCCACGGCTTCTTTTGTTATGGGAAGATTAATATATGTATCCCCTGCTCCGGCGCTGCTGATTGTTATTATCCCTTCATCTTCAGAATCCGCGTTAATCAAATACCTATAACCGTCCAGATCATTTTTAAAATCCATTTTTCTGGCACCCACCAGACCGACTTCTTCCGTTCTGGTGATCATCAGAGCCAGAGGCCCGTGTACAAATGATTTATCTTCGGTTAAAGCCAGCAAAGCGGACAGTCCTATTCCGTTATCGGCACCGAGAGTCGTATCTGCAGTAATCCATTCTCCTGTTTCATCGACGTACGGTCTGACACCGGATACTGCCGGATTGGGTTCCCCCAGGCAAACCATATCCATATGTCCCTGGATAACGATTCCTGGAGCATTTTCATATCCTTCAGTTGCCGGGAGTTCTATAAGAAGATTGCCATAACCGTCTTTTTCAATCTGCAGATTTCTGTCCAGGGCGAATTGTTCCAAATGTGTTCCTATTTGATTTTCCTGACGGCTGCTTCTGGGTATTTTGGAAATTGCCGCGAAATTTAACCACAAAGACCGGAGTCTCGCATCCATTTCGGCAAACGGCAAACTTTCAACTCCTCTCTCTTGTAAAGACGGCATAGCCATAAAAAAACTGCCCGGGACGGGCAGATGTGGATGTATGATAGATGCGGCATGACTTTTTGTCAATTCAGGCGGCTATGGCAAAGAAATATTTTGTAAAACGAGCTATACTGGGGGTATGGCAAAGAAAAAGCTCAAAATTGACAGGCTTTGGTTGATAGTGATCCTGCTGGTACCGTCGGTATTGCTGAATGTTTTCTTGCTGGTGAGGGAAAGGACGATATTGGATCAGGGGGTTAAAGTTGAAGGGGTGATTGACGGGGATACTTTGGTCTTGGAAGGAAAGGGAAAGATTAGGTTGCGGTATGCTGATGCTCCTGAGTTGGAGTATTGCGGAGGCCGGGAGGCAAAGGATTATCTTGAAAAATTGGTAGTCGGCAGAAAAGTAACTATTAAAGAACAGATTCCCGATCAGTACGGACGCGGTATGGCTCTGGTTTGGAGGGGCAGGACTCTTATAAACAAGGCAATGCTGGTAAGCGGCTGGTCGAGGTATCACCATGATAATTCTGATCTGACAAAGGAGCTTAAAGAAACTGCAGCAATGGCAATTGAGGAAAAATTGGGAATTTTCGGCAAGTGCCAGTCAAAAGATATTCCGGACAAAGAGGGTTGCACGATCAAGGGAAATATAGATAACAACAATAAAACCAGGATTTATTACCTGCCGGGCTGCTCACAATATAACTTTACGGTTGTTGAAAAGGATATGGGTGAAGCCTGGTTTTGCACGGAAAAAGAGGCTAAAAAAGCCGGCTTCAGAAAAGCCAAAACCTGTTAATCTGATTTATCATTCCTTGCGATTATAGCCCAGACTTCGGGCAGGAGGACCCGGTCAAAAGTAATTTTGGGCGAGATTTTTATTTTTCTTTTTGCCAGTTTTCCGGGATCGACGAAATCCTTTATCCGGCAGACCGGTCCGTCTTTTGTATAATCTGACAGTCTAACCTTCACAGAACTTCTTCTTGTAAAATATGGCCACCGCGGCGGGAATCCCTTATCATGTGCTGTTTCGTTAACATCCCTATGTGTAAGTACCACCAGTCCGTTCGGTTTTAGCACTTTCCGGGCTTCTTCAACAGTTTTTACAATCCATACTGTTGATACGGCATTAAAGACGAAAATGAAATCAAGGGAATTTTGGGGCAGTTTTTGGAGGTAATCCAGAGATTTGGCTCTTTCAATAGATTCAGCTATCTTAAATGAGTCTATTCCTGTTACTTCAAGGCCGAGCAGTTTGAGGACAAACAGTCCGGAGCCGTCTCCCGCGCCCAATTCGACTGCTTTCATGCCGGTAAAATCAGGAGGAAGAAATCCCCCTTTCTGAAGGTAGTTGATAATTGAGGCAATGCCGGCAGCCCGCCTGTAATTAGTTAACTGCAAGTATGCTTCAGGAGCACCCTGATCATCTCTTTCCATGCCGGAGGATTATACTATTTCCGGGCAGAATTAGGTAATAAGGGTATTTTTGATTAACCGGAGTAGCTGACGCTTTCCATGATTCTGACAAAATCGGCTATATAGCTGTCCGCGTCCGGGCCGTCGGCCAGAAAGACAAAGCCGTAGATTTTGCCGTTTTCTTTTATGTGATGGTAGGAAAAGCAGCCGAGTCCGCAGACGAGGACTTTCTGGTAGACCCTGCGACCGAGAGTTACTTCGGTAAATTCAGTCGGAACGGTATTTTGCGGTTCCACATTATATTTCTGTTGTACCCATGCTTCGGCATCGAGATCGGAAACTATCGGGTTCATGACGGCAAAACTGGCTCCGTCGTAAAGCTCTGTCTGTGTCTTCTGGGTTTCTCCCCAAATCTGCATGGCAAACAGGTCTCCCTCCTGGAAATTCTGGCCGTCAGTCCGCACTTCCCAGGTATCGGGATATTGGAAAGATATGTCTGCCTCGGGATCTGAAAAAGTTTTCCAACCGCTTTGGGTTTCAGTTGGCACGATTGAGGAGACAGTTGCAATTTCCGGTTCGGGAGAAACAGGCGGCCGGCTGCCGACTGCCGCCAAACCGGCTAAAAGTATTGCCGCAATGACAACCGCCGAAAGAATCAAATAGCGGTATTTATTCATATTGATATTTTATCATACCGAAATATAATAAGCCGTATGCCGAAAATGCATGAAAAAATCATAACAGTTCCTCCCGGAGTAGAGATTAATTACGGACTTACGGAGGACAGTGATTCCGTAGTAACACACTCGCCGACCCAATTAAAAATTATCGGTCCTTTAGCAAACGGAGCATACCCGGTACATATAATCGAAGACGGCAAAGAAAGACCCGAATTACTTTTTTATCACCAGCCTGAACCAAAACCCCCGAGACCTGAATAATCAGAAGTTGATTTTCCATCCAAAACCGCCTTTAATATTTCATCAGACATGCTCATTTTGAAGGTATTTTAAGTTCTTTCCCGACACGCCCATTACTCCGAAAGATATGATTGAAGGTTTTCTATTAGGATCAGGGCGCAATTCCCCGGTGAAAGTACCGTATCTGTAGTCAGATCTTCCTCCTTTTTCGACTCCAATTTGCTGCAATTCGAAATCCGGACTTGGTGAACTTGGGATCGCTCTATAATCTTTTAATGATCCGTCAGGTCCGGCTAAATTATTGAATGAATATAGTGTATCTGTAAATTGTTGTGTGGAATCATAATAAGGCATATCTCCCTCTGATTTTTGAACCAGATTGGCTTTCTCTATCCGCAACTTTTTCATGGCCTGCGTGTAGGCTGCCATTAAAACCGCGAGATCAATTCCGGGCCTTACTTCGGTAAAATCATTTGTCCTGGGAAGCATCATGCCTCCTGCCGGAGGTACGGGTCTCATTTCCCATCCGTCTCCGCCTTCGCGCCTTTCATCAAAAACAACTGGAATTGTCAGCAGTTCAAATGTCCCGATTTTAGATCCTTTCTCCTTCCGCTTTTCCGGGCTCATTTGGGAAAAAGGATCAGGTTTCCAGAAAAAGACTCCTCCATTCTCACCCAGTTTATGGATGTTGATTTTCGGATTTTCTTTGGTCGTGACAAATGCTCCGATTATTTCACCTTCTTCTGCCACATATGTTAGAGCGGGTCCTTCGGTTGTAAGCTGAAGGAAAAACTCAGGCTGTTCACCGTAAGGAGATTCAACTACCGGTACGTAAACCACTGACTGGGTACGGGGAATTTCTTCCCAGGGATTGCCAAATCCCCTTGCTGTCAAAATTTCGGTCAGTTTTACAGGTCCGCTGATTAGCTTGATTTCCGCCTCTTCCCGGGATAACGGAGATTCTTCCCTGACTATGAGAGGGGCAGCCCTGCCTTCCATTTCACTGCCATTAATTTCTCTGACAATTACCCTGACTGCCGCACTGCCTGATTTTATGGCCAGACCTTCAGGAAGCATTCCCTGTTGCCTGAAGTGCTGATGCAACTCAGATACTGCTTGCATTGATTCAAGTCTTAATGATTCATTAAAATATGAACGATACCACGCTGATGTATTTTCTGCTCCCCGATCATGCCAGCCTTTAGTCAGAAATCGGGCTATCTCATGCAGTCTCTGATCTTCTTCGCCGGGTACATGGTTTTGCTTAAGCAGATTATCGAGCAGATCTGCATTTTCAGAGGAGGGGTCTTCAGCCAGATTGACAATCGCCGCTTCCAATATCAGTCTCTGGTCGGGATACTCCGGTACTTCCTGCGGCAGATTTTTTTCAATTACGGTAATTTCCGCCGCCAGCAAAAAAGCATCGTCTTCACTAAAAGAATAGCAGGAACTGGGCCTTAACAGGTTGTAGATATGCAAACCCATCAAATATCCCTGCTCATTTTTACGGGCCCCCTCCGACTTCTCATTGTACATGTGCTGAAGTCGCAAAACTGTTTCAACCGCAGGAATTTTCCCGGACTTATTATACATTCCCAGGGCATGTTTATATTCCTCAATAGCCCGGTTATGATCGGACAAACTCCCGTAATAACCTCCCAAAACTGCATAATGATCACCCAGCATAATTTCATCGTCGGGAGTTATGATGGATTTATCCTTTAATTTTGCATTTACTTTATGCAGGGTTTTTTCTGCTTCAATCAAAGAGATCAAGGCCGGTATCCTGGAAGGAAGAATGGTTTGAGTATCTGCCGATAAAACATCCCCTGCTCCCGAATATAAATCCCGGGTAAACATGGAAACATAATCCCGGATTTCCGTTAATTCTTTATCAGTTAAAATATATTCAAATTCTTCCAGTATTCTGTTTACATGCCAGGCAGTATCTTTGGCAGTTTGCAATTCATGATTGCCGTGGTAGCCTAAAAGGTCATTTTTTACCAAAACCAGGTTTTGCCTGATTGCCAGTTCCCTTGCATTTACCCTCTGATCAGCATCACTGTATAGGATATCCCTGGCTTTTTCTTCATTCAGCTGAAATGCCAAATGTAAAACATCACCGGCTGACTTCAGCTGTTTTTCATCAGCAGATCCTATAGACCAGGCTGATTCCACAACCTGTATTGCCTCATCTGATAATCTGTTCAATAAATGTGAGAGGGAATCCCGGAATTCCGATTTGAATGTCAGCAAAAGGGCATTCCTGGCCAGAGACGGCTCGAGTTCTTTTTGAGACTGATAACCCCCCTCTATGTAATTCCGGTAATAATCGAATTTGTTTAATGATGGATGACTCTTAGAACCTGCAGATGCCTGAAGCCGCTGGACGCTTGATGCGTATCGTGACAGTGTCAGGCTGAATTTCTTTGCATCTGCGGCTTTTTTATCAAAGGATCTTTCGGTTTGGAATATACGTAACATTTCTTTTCTGATGAAGCCGGGTAATGCAACCTGAAATGCTTCATGGAAATCAGCAGCCTGTTCCTGAATTTTTCCTGTCAGGCTAAGAACTGACCGCAAATCATCAAAAGCCCGGTTATGGGAAACCGGGTCCTCTGTCTCAGCAACAGAGATACCTGTCCCGGGAAATCTTTCAACGAAAGCTGTGCGGATAAAATCACGCGTAAAAGTAATTTCCGGTTGAGTTGATTCGACCCTGTTATTCATCACGATGCAAATTATACTATAGGTTGTTTAAAAAACAAAATAGTTTTAGGTTGATTTCGTCCGCAGAGTTCAAAAAGGCTTTGCGGGATCGGGCTTTTGGCCTTATAATACCGGCTTGTATGGAAAAAGTTACCGTAGGTTTCGATCTGGCTCCGGATACTGAAATGTATGTCTACTGTTTAGCATGCAGCACTCTCCCTCATCACGGATTATTGTATGAATCTGCCCGAGTGAACAACGTCACCAGAAGAGTTGCTAAATCTATTCTTTCTGAGGAAGGACACGGAGGGATGATGGGACATGAAGTCTTGATTTTGGACAGGAAATCCGGACAGGAATTGCACTTTGCTGACGATCCGCAAACGATATTGGCATATAACCGCCCGAATCTTGATTTGCAAATTGCGGGAAACTCAGAGCTGGATTAAGAGAAACAATAACCTTTCTTTCTTCATTTTCTAACTCGAAATATAATTTCTTACTAAATTTATGAGGTAAATTGACACTAAGTCAGTATCTTTAGTAATATGAGGACGAAGGAAAAAATTATGACACTACCTAGACCTAAAAAGAGAAGACTGATAAATAAAACTAAGTTTATTAGGTTGGCAAAAAAAGTAAACGAAAGCTTTAAAGAGGAATATGAGTATTTATGGAAAAAGAATTTAGAATATGGAGATAAAATTCCTCCCCACTCTCCTTCCTTCTCTTAAAAACAAACATCTACTTTTAGACACGAATATCATTCGGGATGCTGTAAAAAACCCCATTGTTTTCAATAATTTCTTTAACGATCTGAAAAAAGAACATGTAACTTTATCCACGATTGATCATGTTAGGTATGAAATATTGAAAGGATCCTTAAATGAGAGTAAATATACAGAAAAAGAAAAATTTCTCAATGAAATAATCGATGTAACAATTCCTGTTTTACCTGAAACGTATAAACTTGCGTACGAGTTAATAAAAATGTACGGAATTAATGGGTCAGGTGTACATATTACTGATTTAATATTAGGAGCAATTTTAATGCAATATGAGAAGAATATTTATTTAATTACTCGTGATACTTCAGATTTTATTTTGAGTATATTCAAACTACCATTTATAGTTAATGCCACTTATAACAAAGGGATTTATTCTTATGGAATTTATCAGTACATAAAATAATTTTTGACTAGAGGCAAATAAGTATAATAGAATAAACCAATTGGAAAAATCGAAAGTGGGGACAAGTATCCCGATTAAATCGGGTGAAGCCGCCTCACTGGATGCGGAAAGAAACCCCGGATCAAACCGGGAGAGTAAACTCCGACGGGTAAGCCCGTGACAGCAGCAATAAGTATAATAAGGTGGTACCGTGAGTGACCTCACCCTTTACAGGTGGGGTTTATTTGTGATTATGATCCATCAGGAAATCAGGAAAAAATTCATCGACTTTTTTACGTCTGAGGCGAGGAGTCACAAGGAGATTCCCTCGGCACCTCTTGTTCCCGAAAACGATCCGACGGTCCTATTTATTACCGCCGGCATGCATCCTCTGGTCCCCTACCTTATGGGCGAGCCCCATCCTCTGGGTAAAAGGCTCGTTGATATCCAGAAATCATTCCGCACCGATGACATCGAGGAAGTCGGCGACCGGCACCACCACACCTTTTTTGAGATGCTGGGCAACTGGTCTTTGGGCGACTATTTCAAAAAAGAGGCTATCGGTTGGTCGTTTGAGTTTTTGACTGACAAAAAATGGCTGGGACTTGACCCCGGACGGATATACGTTTCCGTTTTCGAGGGAGACAGCGACGCTCCCCGTGATGAGGAATCGATCCGGGCCTGGCAGGAGGTTTTTCAAAAGGCAGGCATAAAAGCAAACGTGGGGGATAAACATAAAGGGGTTACGGGAGACAGCCGGATTTTCCCCTATCCCAAGGATAAAAACTGGTGGGGTCCTGCCGGCTCGACCGGTCCCTGCGGACCTGACTCGGAAATGTTTTATGATACCGGGCTTACGATGCACCAGCCGGAAATCCACGGGGAAACTTGCCACATCAACTGCGACTGCGGACGCTACCTGGAAATCTGGAATGACGTCTTTATGGAATTCAACAAAAAAAAGGACGGCACTTATGAACCGCTCAAACAGAAAAACGTCGATACCGGCATGGGCATGGAGCGGATGGCGGCTTTGACTGCTTGGCTTAGAAAGCTCGTGCCGGAGCCGGACCCCTATCTGACTGACCTTTTCAAAATCGCCCGCATGAAACTCCAGGAAATATCCAACAGGGATTATGAGGAAAGCTTCGCCAAACCCATGCGCATCATCCTCGACCACAGCCGGGCAGCGGTGTTTCTTATGTCCGACGGTGTTGCCCCGGGCAACAAGGAACGCGGCTATATCCTCAGGCGGTTGATAAGACGCAGCATCCGCCAGGGGCAAAAATTGGGCATCACCCGCGATTTTCTCTCCGAGCTGGCGGGAGATTTTGCCGCCATCTATTCCCCGTCCTATCCGGACCTGAAAATAAACCTGCCGGAGATAAAGAAAATGCTGGGGGCGGAAGAGGCCAAATTCCGCAAACTGCTGGACCGGGGACTTCGGGAGATAGAAAAAATGCCTCTTTTGGACGGGACAATCGCCTTCGACCTTTACCAGTCATACGGTTTTCCGCCGGAGCTGACTTTTGAAATCGCCTCGGACCGGGGTGAAAAAATCGACCGGAGTGAATTTGAGAGGGAGTTTACCAAGCACCAGGAAAAATCGCGGACAGCCGCCAGGGGAATTTTCAAAGGCGGCCTGCAGGACCACTCGGAGCAGACGACCGGACTCCATACGTCTACCCATCTTCTGCAACAGGCCCTGCGGCAGGTTTTGGGCAATGGTGTCCGGCAAAAGGGCAGCCATATTACCGCCGAACGGCTGCGTTTTGATTTTTCCCATGACAAAAAAATGACCCCTGAGGAAATTGCCGAAACGGAAAAGCTGGTGAACTCGCAGATTAAAAAGAACCTGGCCGTAAACTATGAGGTAACCCCGATTGCCGAAGCCGTCAACCGGGGCGCCCTGACCGTGCCCGGAGCCAATTATCCGGAGAAGGTCAAAGTGTATTCAATCGGCAAATTTTCCAAAGAGGTTTGCGGCGGGCCTCATGTTGACTTTACAGGCTCATTGGGAAAGTTTAAGATTGTAAAAGAGGAGGCCGCAGGCAACCTAAACAGAAGAATTTACGCTATCCTGGAAAAAGAGAAAGCCTCCTGACCTACCGATGTCATTGCTGTCACAAATCCTTCCGAAAAAGGAATCTATCGATTATTTTCTGACCCTGGGTATTGAGGAAAACTTGATCAGGGCGGCCGTGACCGAGCTTTCAGGCGACAAGGCTAAAATCCTGGGGATTGGCAAAAGCGAATTTTCCGACGAAAACCACGAAACCGAAGCCTGCGACATCGCCATTACCATGGCGGAAAAAGAAGCCGGCAGCGAGCTTCTGGTCGAGAAAGTCATTTTTGCCCTGCCGCAGATTTACCTCGAGGGCGAAAACGTCAAACCGGAATATTTAAAAAAGCTCAAGAAAGTCACCAAAGAATTAAACCTCAAAGCCGGAGGCTTTATCGATTATTCCTCAGCCGTGGCCTTTTTTCTGGAGCAGGAAGAGGGAGCGCCGCCGACCGTCATTCTCATGGATATCTCCCGCAGCCATCTGACCATCTCCATGGTCAGGATAGGCAAAGTCCAGCAAAATATCATCGTTCCCAGAACAGAATCCCTGATAGAGGACTTTACGGCCGCTTTGCCGAAGTTAAAGGCGGAAATCCTGCCTTCGAGGATCATTCTTTATGACAATTCGGAAAAAACCGACGGCTTCAGGGAGGAGCTTCTGAAGTTTCCCTGGCACAAACATTCCATCTTTCTGCATACGCCGAAAATAGAAATTCTGTCCAACGAAAAAATCCTTTCGGCGATAGTTAAAGCCTCGAGCACTTCCTTCCTGCAGCCTGACACATCTATGGAAGAAAAGGCAGAACCGGCCGGGGAAAAAAGCGGGGAGGATGAGCCGAAACTGCCGGGAGAAAAACCCGCGGATAATGATGAAATAAAAGAACTTCAGGCGGAAAATTTCGGCTTTGTCGAAGAAACGGGAGTAATCCCTCCCCCGGTTGAGACAAAACAGGTAAAACCGGCCGCCGGAAAATTTCCTCTGCCTGAAGTTAAACTGCCTGAAATCAATCTGCCCCAATTTAAATTGCCCAGCCTGCCGTCCGTAAATTTTCGCGGGAAAACCCCCTTTGTCCTTTCAGCAGTGTTAGTCACAACTTTACTGGGTATATTGGGATTTATGGTCCTCAAATATCCCAAATCATCAGTTGCCCTGATAGTCTATCCGTTGCCGCGCGAGCAGAATCTCAAAGCAGTTTTCTCGTCGGATGTAAAAGACGGCTCAAACGCTATCCCCGTCCGCACCGTGGAAAGCGAAGTTGCGGGCAGCAAAAACGCCACAACCACCGGCAAGGCGCAAATCGGCGATAAATCGCGCGGTGAAGTGACTATCTACAATAGAACTGCCGCCTCCAAGACTTTCGACAAAGGCGTAGTCTTAACCAGCGGCCCTTTGAAATTTACCCTGGATGAGGATGTCAAAGTAGCTTCTTCCTCGGAGACGAATGAAGGCATTACCTTCGGCAAAACCGGGGCAAAAATCACAGCCTCGGCAATCGGGCCGGAAAGCAATCTGCCGGCCCAGGCGGAATTTACTTTCAGCGATTTGTCCAGCAATTCCTTCACCGCCAAAAACACCCAGGCTTTAAGCGGAGGCACCAGCCGCGAAATACCTTCCGTCTCCCGGGAGGACCGGCTGAAACTCGAGGAGAACCTCATGTCGGAACTTGCCTCCCAAGCCAAACAAAAACTCAGCGGGCAACAGGCCGCCGGCGAAAGGCTTTTGGAGGAACCGGTTGAAACAACCGTCTCTTCCAAAAAATTCAGCGCCGGGGAAGGCGAGGAAGCCAAAGAACTGGAACTCGCGATGTCAGTTAAAGTGGCCGTTTATGTTTACAGGCAAAGCGATCTGGAAGCTTTGGCCAAAAACACCGAGGCGCCGGCTCTGCCCGGATACCGGCTTGATCCGGACAAACTGAGCATCAAAGTCATTGAGGCGGAAAAAGACGAATCCGGAGAAATCAGCACCAGTTTGAAATTAACATCCTATTATCTGCCGGAGTTCGATATGGACAAAATCAGCGGGGAGCTTGCGGGGAAAAGTTATGATGAAGCCCAGAATTACCTCGAAAAAGTGGAAAATGTCGGCGGCATCCAGATTGTGGCTGATAAATCTTTGCCATTTATGGTAAAGAAGCTCCCCTTATCGAAAGACGGCATCACGCTCCGGGTTATTTCTAAATAATGGCCTTATATTCTTACACCAAAAAAAGTAAGGGAAAGCTGAAAAAGCTGATGACTGTTTTTTCAGTCATATTCATCCTGTCCGGGCTTTTACTGATGTCCTGGGTTATTTATCCGATTGCCAGTTTTCAGTTCTTTTACCAGCCCAAGTATGCCAATCTTCTCAGACCGGTAGCGGAAGCGGACGCGGCCGACAATTTTAGCGACAACCTTTACCAGGTAGTCGGGGCCGCCTTCGAAGATTACACCCGGGCTTCCTACTGGTTTCCCAAAGCCGCCAATTTCAAGTTGTCCCGCAACCAGACAAGCTATACCCTCTCGATTCCCAAACTGAACATAACGGACGCATTCGTTGATATCGGCGGGGAGGATCTGACCAAAAGCCTTATCCAATTCACCGGCCCCATGCCGGGAGAAATCGGCAATCCGGTTGTTTTCGGCCATTCGACACTTCTGTGGTTTTATAATCCCTCTGATTACAAGGCGATTTTTTCCAAACTGCCGGATCTTGAGATCAACGACGAAATTGTCATCAATTCGGACAATGTGACTTATACCTACCTGGTAAAAGAAATGTACATCACCTCTCCCAAAGATCTGTCTGTTTTAAACCAGACGGACAAGGAGGAGCTGCTGACTTTGGTGACCTGTGTGCCGCCGGGCACCTACTTAAAAAGATTTATCGTCAAAGCCAAACTTTCCAAAATATGAAATTCATCCCGCTTTTCATATCTTCATATCACACCAGGTGTGATATAGCTAGACACATCCGGGATGAGGGAAAATATGACCGATAAAACCAAAAAAAATCATCTGCAGTCGCTCGAAGCGCTTTCCGCCATCAAAAAAAAGCTGCTGGGCAAATCCTTAAACTACCGGGAAATATTTACGCTTATGGATGAAGTGGCCAGCCAACGCCTGGGACCTGTCCTGACGACATATTTTGTGGCCGCAGGCTTTAAAGAGGGCTTTACCAATACCGAACTTTTTTATCTGACCAAAGCCATGGCGGAAACCGGCAGCAAACTGCGCTTCCGGGGAATTGTGGCTGACAAGCATTCGACAGGCGGTCTGGCCGGCACCAGAACGACTATGATCGTCGTGCCGATTGTGGCTGCCGCCGGCTTCAAAATCCCCAAAAATTCCTCCCGCGCCATCACCACCCCGGCCGGCACAGCCGACACCATGGAAGTTTTGGCCCCGGTCACTTTCTCGATTGCCAGAATTGAGCAGATTGTGGAAAAGGTAGGCGGCTGCATTCTCTGGGGAGGCCACCTGGGGCTGGCTCCTGCCGACGACATCATCATCCAGGTCGAAGCACCGCTTTCCTTCGAGTCTTTTGACAAAATTATCGTCTCAATCATGGCCAAAAAAATTGCCTCGGGCGCAACCCACCTTATCCTGGACATTCCTGTCGGGCCGACGGTCAAGATTATCCATTTCAAGGACGCCGAGATAATTTCCGAAAAATTCAAGTTCCTGGCCAGGAGGTTCGGCATTAAAGTCACGGTTGACATCAACCAGGCGATGGAACCGGCCGGGCACGGAGTCGGACCGGCCCTCGAAGCCCGCGATGTATTGAAAGTACTTGAGCAGAGACCCGACAGGCCTTATGTTTTGGAAGCCAAAGCCCTGAGGCTGGCCGGCAAACTTCTGGATCTTTGCTTCAGCGACACCAAAATTAAAGAAAAAGTCAGCGGCGAGGATATGGCCAAGGAAATCCTCAAAAACGGCAAAGCCCTGGCCAAAATGAAAGAGATCATCAAGATCCAGGGCGGCAATCCCCATATCGGGGCGGAGGACGTGCCCCTGGGCAAATACAAAACGGAAATAGAGGCAGGCAAAAAAGGCAGCATTACCAGCTTCAACAACAATGAACTGACCGTCATCGCCAAAATTTTGGGCTGTCCGCTGGACAAACAGGCTGGTATCTACCTCAACCGCAAAATCGATGAAAAAGTGGACAAAGGGGATGTATTATGTATACTGTATTCTTCAGATAAATGGCTTCTTCAGGAAGCCAAAGACACCCTGAAGAACATACCGATTTTCAAGATCGCCTGATGAAGAAAAAACTTAACATTTTGCTGATTTTGTCTGCCCTGATTTTAGTCCCCTTGTATTTCTGGTGGCAGCAGGCTTTGAAACCGGTCAAACCCCAGGATTCTTCCCTTATCACTTTTACCGTTTCCCAGGGAGAATCGGTCCGCACAATTGCCGACCGGTTGGAAGATGAAGATCTGATCAGATCAACTGTCGCCTTCTTCCTCAAAGCCAGGTTTACCAATTTGGGCCAAAATATCCAGGCCGGCGACTTTATCTTAAGCCCCTCGATGGATTTGAATACCCTGTCCGAATCGCTTCAGCACGGCACCAACGATATCAGAATCACCATCCCGGAGGGGTGGCGCAACGAGGAGATCGCCATGAAAATCTCCGGGGAATTCGGCCTTCCCGAAAGCGAATTTCTCAAAGTGGCCAAGGAAGGCTTTATGTTCCCGGATACTTACCGCCTGCCCAAAGAGACGACCCCTACGGAAATCGGGGCTATGTTTCTGGCCAATTTTGATAAAAAAATAAAAACACTGGACCTGGGGCTGATGGAACGGAAAAATCTTTCTTTAAATGACCTGGTCACGATCGCCTCAATGGTCGAGCGGGAAGCCAAACTTCATGAAGACAGGCCGCTGATTGCCGGAGTTATCTTAAACAGGCTTGGTATCGGCATGAAACTGGATATCGATGCCACCATCCAGTATGCTTTGGGTTTCCAAAACGAACAGAAGAGCTGGTGGAAGAAAGACCTGACAATTGTAGACCTGGATATCGATTCGCCCTACAATACTTATAAAGTTGCCGGTCTGCCGCCGACCCCCATTGCCAATCCCGGACTGGCCGCCATCAGAGCGGTTCTGGAAGCGCCCGATACCGATTACCTTTATTATATTGCCGACGGAACAGGCAAATCCCACTTCGCTTCGGATCTGGAAGGCCACAACCGCAATATCTCCGCCTACCTCAACAAGTAAAAATTCAACCTGGGAGGTGAATTAGCTTTGCACCTAGGAAGAAAAATAGATTTATATATTGTGGTAAAATACGTCCTATGGCACGATCACCTGAAGGAGAACCCTCACGCGAAAAAAAATATCTCAAATGGGCGGCAGGTCTTGGCCTGATTGCCTTAGGTTTAATTGCATTATTTTAAATCCCACATGGATAAGCTTCTAAAATGCCCCAAATGCGGTGAGTTTTTCGAGCCGTCCGTAGCTTTCAAGCACCAGTTTGAAGAACAAATCACCGAAAAAGTAAAAAAAGAAACCCTGAAACAGGCCGGGGAAATCCTGGCCAAGGAATTGAAAGACCGCGACAGCACTATCGGGGAACTTAAGAGTCGGGTTGAAAAAGCCGAAGAGGAAGAACTGAAAATCAGGAAAGCGAAACGCGAGCTTGAGGAAGCCAAGGCCAAATTCGAATTGGAAAGCCAGCGCCGGCTGGACAGCGAGCGGGAAAAAATCCGCCTAAAAGCCGTCGAAGAAATCCAGGAAAAAGACAAATTCAAATTCGACGAATATGAAAAGAAAATGGCCGATATGAAAAAAGCGCTAGATGAAGCCACCAAAAAAGCAGCCCAGGGTTCGGAGCAGCTTCAGGGGGAAGTTCTGGAACTGGACCTGGAAAATCTGCTGCGCGAAACCTTTCCCAATGATGAAATCCTGAGTGTCGGCAAAGGCCGGGAGGGCGGAGATATCATCCACAAAGTCAAAGGCAAAACAGGCAGGCTGGCCGGCATTATTCTCTGGGAAACCAAACGGGCCAACTGGCAAAAAGTCTGGCTGCCGAAACTCCGGGAAGACGGCCGCAGGGAAGGGTCTACCGTCAACGTCCTGGTCAGTATCAACCTGCCGGCAGAAATCTCCGATTTCCAATTAATCGACGGTGTTCTCGTTTGTTCCTACAAGTTCGCTTTGCCCCTGGCGGCCATTATCCGCCGGGATGTCCTTCACATCGCTTATGCCAAACAGACTGCCGAAAATAAGGAAGAACATCTGGAGGAACTATACGGTTATCTGCAAAGTGAAGCTTTCCGCCACCGTTTTGAAGCATTTGCCGAAGGCATCATGGGCCTTGGCAATGATTTGGATTATGAAAGAAGGTCGATGGAAAGGGTCTGGAAAAAAAGGGAGACGCAGATCCGCAAAATGCAGATCAATGCCGCCAAAATGTACGGCGAACTCCAGGGAGTCATGGGCAATGCTCTACCCGACATCAAAGTCCTGTCTTTGCCCGACGGGGAGGACAGGGAAGATTAAATGAAAAACCAATTTACTGTCGAAACCCGGAACCCCAAACAGATTGTCGATATCACCGATCGGGTCAATGACAAACTGCAGGAATTGAAGGCAGGTGATGGTTTGGTGCACCTCCAGGTTCTGCATACAACGTGCGCCCTGACCACGGCTGACCTTGATCCGGGCACGGACCGGGATTATCTTGAGGCTATAGAAAAAATGTTTCCGGAGGGAAATTGGATCCACCCCCACAATCCCGCCCACGTAGGCGACCATATCATGTCCTCCTTGATCGGTCCTTCTGTTGTCCTTACCGTCGGAAACGGCGAATTGGTTTTGGGCACCTGGCAGAGAGTAGTTCTGGTCGAACTCTCCGGTCCCCGGCCGCGTAAAATCACCCTGACCTTTATCAGGACTTCCTGATGTATCACACCAGGTGTGATATAGCTAGACACATCCGGGACATGCCTATCATGCCTATTATGAAAAAAAGACTATTTCTGGCTTTCACCCTGCCTGAGACTTTGACGGAACAGTTCAGCCTCTATCAGCAAAAATTGGCAAAATTTGAGGAGCTGAAAAAACTCGGCCTGCGGTTGACGGCAAAAGAGAATCTTCATATTACGCTGCTATTTTTGGGCGATTGTGAGGAAGATAAAATCGGACAGATTTCCGGAACAGTCAAAAAAGCCTGTCAGGAAATTGCCCCTTTTCCACTGGAATTTTCCCGTATGGAGATGCACAGGTATATTTGGGCGGTCTATAAAAACAGCGCCAGTTTTGAAAAACTGAAAAATATTCTCGAAGTAGAATTGCTGGGAACAATCTCAAAAAAATCAATCATCCATACAACCTTGGGAAGGATTAAAAGGGAAGGTGGGAAAATAGGCCTGCCGCCAGCCGGAACTGTTGACAGGGAATTTACCTGCGGTAAAATTCTCTTGTTTGAATCTCATTTAAGAAACAATGGGCCTGTATATTCAATTATTGAGGCGTTTAATCTAAATGGAAAATAAAGACAAGGTTTTTATTCTGCTTAAAAAAATACCCGTAGGGAAAGTCACTACGTACAAAGCATTGGCCAAAAAAGCAGGACTTGGAAATCCCAGGCAAGTCGGCAAAATTATTCATGGAAACAACCATCCGGAAATCTATCCCTGCCACCGGGTAGTCAAATCGGACGGCACTTTGGCTTCAGGTTACAAATTCGGTGGACTGGCAGGCCAAAAGAAAAGACTGCTTTCGGAGGGAATTACATTCAGCAAAAACAAAATCGATCTCTCAAAAAACCAGTTTAATTTCAGTTGACACCCCTTAACAGATCACTGATTTCATCAGCCAGTTCCAGGGCATAACGGGAAACTTCAATGCTTTTATTGCCACCAAAACCGCAGGTATAACTTAACAGACACTGATCCCTGACAGTTTTTCCGTCAAGACCGGTAACTCGGGAAACATAATCAACTGCCCCCTGATATTTGGATATTATTTTTTCAACAACTTCCTGATGCCGCCCCCTCAAATCTTCAACCAATCGCTCCTCACTATCCTTGCCGCTCCCTATTAAAATTCCCATTTCTTCAGCCAGCATTTTCTGACTAACCCCGCTTTGGGGAATTACACCGACGCCGATAAGACCGTTACCCGATATGAAATTCCTGATTATATCCGTATCACCCCTTAATAATTTCCCGGGATCGATTTTGGCAAAATCACCGTGCACCAACCCGATACCCAGCTTCATAGCCCAGGGCATTTCATATATTTCACAGGAATGCAAAGCGGGGACGATATTTAATGCATCCAAAAGACCACGGTCGGCAACTGTACCACCATCATCCCAGGACATTCCCAGCATGACTTCCATATCATGCCTCAATCCTTCGAGAACATCTGCATTGGGATTATCCAGACTGACGCAGACGACAGGAGCAATCCGGGCGGCTTTGGATAAGTGGGTTAAAGACATAGATGACATGATGGTATCCTGTATCTGTCCGACTTCGGGGGATAAATGAAACCTGGCGCAGTTGGTTGAAGTCAGTTGCGTTTTTAATACTTGAATATTCTTTTTTTTCAAAAGATCGGCATTTTCCTGAATGATCTGCCACATCGGTAATGCTCCGGGGTGAAAATCAAGCTCTCCTGCTATTTTTCCTTCAACTTCCTCAGCAGTCATACCGGGTTTAATGATAATAGTTGAACCGTCCATTATTAATCCTTCATCCGGATGATAATTAGGCTCCTGATTCATTCCGATTCCTTCATCTGCCCCTGCTTTTTGGGCAACCGTCATCACTCCGGTTTTCTCCAGCTCCGGCACCAGATAGTTTTCAAAAACGTTCCGGGCATATTCCATACCCTCCCCTTTGACAAATCCGGGAATATTGGGCATGCTGCCCACTTTATATACCCAGCCTCTGCGGCCGCATTCTTTCAAAACTTCCAGCCGTTCTTCCATTTTCATAAGCGGAAATATTTCAGCCTGTTCGGGAACCTGCACAACCGCTCCGGAAATGCCGTCGGGGGAAGGTATCATTGCTTCTCTTATGTTGACCATAAAATCAGGCAGGAGGTAAATTTAGAAAGTATTATAGCACCGGAGATCTAGTTATAAATAACGCAGACGTCAGGGCCTTTTTTGAGGTTCATGCCGTGGGGATGAATTTCAAATCCCATTTTCCTGTAAAAATCTGCAGAATTATCTCCGGCAAACAGAAAAAAATTAAGTTTTGGATATTTTTCCAGGCATTTGTTTATAAGCTGTTTGCCGATGCCTTTTTTCTGGTATTTAGGACTTACCATGAAATTCCAGATAGAGGCATATAGGGATTCATCAGTCAACACTCTGGCAAAACCTGCCAGCTCTGTGCCGTGCCAGGCGCTGACGACAAACTGGGAATTTTGGAAAGCCTTCTCGATAGCTGCCTTATAAATCTTCCGCTTCTTCGGATGTCTCAGGCATTTTGTTTCGTATAAAATATCGACCATCTGCTCGAAATCAAGTTCTTTTGTTACTTTGTATAGGATGTCCATCTCAAAACCAGCCTTTCTTTTTTGTGTCTTCTTTTTCAAATTCTTCCAGCAGTTCTTTCTGCCTGGATGAAAGTTTGGTAGGGATGAGAATTTTGATTTTTATATAATGGTCTCCCCGGCCGCCTCCCCGTAATATAGGCACACCTTTTCCTTTCAGCCTGACCAGTGAACCGGGCTGCGTCCCGGGCTGGATTTTCAGATTCAAAGGCCCGTCGATAGTCGGCACACTGACGACATCTCCCATGGCTGCCTGGGAAATGCTGATGGGCATTTCCGATATCAGGTCATAATCCTCCCGCTGGAAACGCGAATCTGGCTGCACCCGGATAAGAACGTCGTAATCTTTGAAGCGGATGCGCGATCCGTTGTCAACGCCCGCCGGTATTTTTATGGACTCTTTCCTGCCCTCGACCGAGACTGATTTTTCCGTACCCTTGACTGCTTCCATGAAATCAATTGTCAGCTGGTAAACCGGATTTTGTTTTTGCCGGGATTGCCGGCCAAAGGGAGAAGCGCCGCCGAAGAACTGTTCAAAAATGTCGAAAGGATCGGAGAAACCTCCGAAGTCCACTCCTTCAAAAGGATTGCCTCCGCCGGAACTTGAATAGGAATAGGAAAAAGGCCCGTATCTGCCGGTTTGCTGCCCCCCACCTCCGAAGCCCTGCCCCTGGGCAAAGGCTGATTCCCCGTACTGGTTATACATTTCCCGCTTTTGGGAATCGGAAAGGACTTCATATGCTTTGGTGATTTCCTTGAATTTGTCGGCAGCCCCGGCGCTTTTATTGCGGTCGGGATGCCATTCCAATGCCAGCTTGCGGTAAGCCTTTTTTATTTCGGCATCCGTGGCGCTGCGGGAGACACCCAATACTTCATAAAAATCTTTGGCCATATCCCTGAAAATAACGTATTAATGAAATTATTACAACTTGGTATTTTTAATCAGTTGACAGTATGGGTTGATTTTTCATTATTCACTTTTTGCAGGATAACGGAAGTCTGGGCAAAAATTTTATTATCATGTTTCAGGATGAAACGGTATTCCCCTTCGGTATCAAAACGGAAAGTCACTAAATCAATTATTAAGTTGCCTTTTCCGAATGGACTAAGCGTTAATTGAATTTGGATGGTTTTATTCTGCTCCTTTAGCACTTCTCTTCCGGCAGGACTGATCACTTCAAGGGAAATTATCAACTTGCTGTTTTTCTCTCCCCGCAGTACTGCCGCCAGAACCATCTTCGGATGGACGGTCGGAAAATTAACCGACCCGATCCGGTCAAAGATGCCGATGATCGAGATTTTTCCGTCCCGGGAGATCAATGTATAATCGCAAACGGCAAACAGTTCTGCCGTGAGATTGATTTTTTTTCCGATTGGTACCATTACGAGACTACTTCGCCTTCCTGGACATCTTCCTTGTCTTTTTTCTTGCCTTTCTTCTTTTCCCCGTTTTTGTCCTCTTTATTATCTCCGGAAGGCGGCTGGTCAGCCGAAGGAGGCTGAGTTTGCTGGCCCTGGTACATGGCCTGGCCGATTTTCGACAGCGAATCGGAAAGGTCTTTGGTTTTACTTTCCAGTTCTTCTTTACCGCCGCTCTCCAGAATGCCTTTGAGGGCGCTGATTTTTTCCTCAACCTCTTTTTTTACGTCATCACCAACTTTGCCTTCCGCGTCCTTTAGGGATTTTTCCGCCACATAAATCATATTGTCTGCCTTGTTGCGGGTCTCAATTTTGTCTTTTTTCTCCTGATCCTCTTTGGAGTGGGCTTCCGCTTCCTTGGTCATTTTTTCGATTTCATCCTGCGACAGGCCTGTCGAGGAAGTGATCCTGATGCTTTGGCTTTTTCCGGTCGCCTTGTCCTTGGCCGAGACATTGAGGATGCCGTTGGCATCTATGTCAAAATTGACTTCGACCTGGGGCACCCCCCTGGGTGCCGGCGGGATGCCGTCGAGAATAATGCGGCCCAATGATTTATTGTCTGCCGCCATCGGCCTTTCTCCCTGCAGAATATTTATCTCGACCGAAGTCTGGTTATCGGCAGCCGTCGAGAAAACTTCGCTTTTGCTCGTCGGGACGGTCGTATTCCTGGTAATCAATGGAGTGGAAACTCCGCCTAGCGTCTCAACGCCCAAAGTCAAAGGCGTAACATCCAGCAAAACCACATCCTTGACTTCACCTGTCAAAACACCGGCCTGGACAGCCGCGCCTATGGCCACCACTTCATCAGGATTGACGCTTTTATTCGGCTCTTTTCCGAAAAATTCCTTGACTTTGGCAAGGACTCTCGGCATTCTGGTCATGCCGCCGACTAAAACAATTTCATCGATTTTGCTTTTGTCGATGCCGGCATCCTTCAGGCAGGCCTCAACCGGAGGGATTGTCTTATCAATCAGTTCCCCCACAATTGTTTCCAGCTTGGCCCTGGTGAGTTTCTGCACCAGGTGAAGAGGCCCTTCCTTACCCTGGGTGATAAACGGCAGATTGATATCGGCCACAATCGAGGTCGACAGTTCTATCTTGGCTTTCTCGGCAGCATCCCTCAATCTCTGCAGTGCCTGCGGGTCTTTCCTGAGATCGACATTCTGTTCTTTCTTAAATTCCTCAGCAATATAATCCAGGATGACCTGATCAAAGTCGTCTCCTCCAAGATGCGTATCGCCGTTGGTGGCTTTGACTTCATAAACGCCTTCACCAAGCTCCAAAACGGAAATATCAAAAGTGCCGCCTCCCAAATCGTAAACTGCTACTGTATGGGAATGTTTTTTATCGAGACCATATGCCAAAGCTGCCGCCGTCGGCTCGTTAATAATCCTTTTGACGATCAGCCCGGCAATCTCGCCCGCCTGTTTGGTGGCCTGCCTTTGGGCATCGTCAAAATAAGCCGGGACGGTGATGACTGCTTCGGTGACTTTATCACCCAAATAGCTTTCCGCGTCGGCTTTGATCTTCTGCAAAATCTGGGCGGAAATTTCCTGGGGCGTATAAGTTTTGCCTTCGACCTCGACAACCGCCATGTTGTCGCGTCCGGCCTTGATGGTATAAGGCAGCCATTTCATGTCCTTCTGGACCGATTTGTCGTTGAATTTCCTGCCCATCAGGCGTTTAATGGAAAAGACAGTCGATTTGGGATTGATGATCATCTGGCGTTTGGCCACGTCACCGACGATCCGTTTGACGGGATCCACAACTGACGGGATGACGTTTCGGCCTCGCTGCTGGTGAGCTTCATTTACACCGGCTGTTTTCAGATCTGTCCGACGACCACCCGGGCAGCCCTCAAAATCTTATCTCCCCGGCGGTAACCCGGCCGGACTTCTTTTACAACCCTGTTGTCCGCTTCACTCTCTGCCAGTTCCACGCATTCCATCAGGTGAGGATCAAATTCCTTATCCTTGGTCCCGATTTTTTCGATGTTTTCCGATTTTAAAATGTCATCGGCTTTTTTCAGGATAAGATTCAAGCCGGGGTTCTCCAAATCCCTTTGAGCATGCAGCAAATCGTCCAAAACAGGCAGAAATTTAAGAACAAATTCAGTAGCCGCCTGTTTTCTTTCCTCCAGCCTGTTTTCACTGATTCGCCTCTCTAGGTTCTGGTAATCAGCCAGGGCTCTTAAATATTTATTTTTCCAGCTTTCAATCTCTTCCTTTAGATTTTCTTTTTTTATGTCGTCTTTCTTCATTTGCATTACAGATTTTTGGCCAGATCATTGATGAGACTGCCCATATAGCGCACGACCGGAACCAGCCTGGAATAATTCAGCCTGGTCGGCCCCACAACTCCGATAGCCCCTTTGTGTTCGGCAGACCGGAAACTGACGAAGATGCCGCCGCAATTGTTGAGGAGATTGCCCCCGAACTCTTCACCCACCAGAATATAGAGGCTTTCATCCTGATCGGAATAGCCGGAAAGTATTTTCCACCAGTACTCGGCCTCATCCAAAGTGTCCAAAAGATGCTTGGTGATGTCTATGTCGTAAAATTCAGGCATCTCGAGAATATTGCCGATACCGGAGGTGAAAAAATCTCCCTCATCGGTGGCTGCCAGGGACAGGGTTTTACTCTGCTTAGCCAAAGTTCTGGTCGCTTCGCGCAAAAGCTCGTCCATTTCCTTTCTGTGGTCCCAGATATTCTGTTTGACGGAAACTTCGTCCGATACGGACAATTCCTTGGGCTTCATTAAACGATCGACATAGAATTTTAAAGCCAGAGGGGTCGGGGTTCGCCCGGCTGATGTATGCGGCTGTTTAAGATAACCGGATGTCGTCAGTCTGACCATTTCATTGCGGATGGTAGCCGGGGAAACGCCCAGGTTGTATTTTTTGTCCAAAGTCTCCGAGGCTACCGGCATGGCAGTATCAATATATTCCTCGATGATTACCTTGAGGATATGGAGCTGTCTGTCGGTAAGATCAACCATACAAATTAGCACTAAGATATCATGACTGCTAAGGTTTGTCAAGCCGTGGAAATTCCTGTTAAGATCAAATTAATGCTGAAAAAACTGCTGCCTCTTGTTTTGTTTATCCTGATTCCCCTGCTTCTCTTATACTCGGATGATGTTTTGTCTTTGATCGGCAGGGCCGCTTCCGTACCCGCCAATATCGCAATCGATGTAAAAAACACAGACGGCGATATCAAAAACAGCTGGGCCAATTTCGCCCAGGGCGGCGAAGAGCCGCCGCCCATGTTTGACAATGTGACCGGGCTTATGAAACCGCTTTCCCCCCGCTACATCAGGATCGACCACATTTATGACCGCTACCGGGTGGTCAAAAAAACTGCTCAAGGGCTGGTTTTCGATTTCACCCTTTTAGACGAAACGGTTGACCGGATTCTGGAGATGGGCGCCAAACCTTTTTTCAGCCTGTCATATATGCCTGCTGAGTTTACCGCAACAGGTTCGGTCATCGATAAACCGTCGGATTGGCTGTTGTGGGAAAACCTGGTTAAGGAAACGGTCCTGCACTACTCGGGAAAGGATTTCCGCAATCTGGCCGGCGTCTATTATGAAGTCTGGAATGAACCGGAACTGCCCGGTTTTGGCAAATTTACACCGGCCGGCTCTAAAAGCTACGCTGATCTCTATATCTCCGCCGCCCGCGGCGCTGCAGCCGTAAGCGGGGCCAATCCTTTTTACTTCGGCGGTCCGGCTGTCGGCTCATACTATCCCAAATGGATCGAAGCCATGGCAAAAATAGCTTCGGAAGGAAAAGCCCGCCTGGATTTCTACTCCTTTCACCGTTACCACCAGGATCCCCTGGTATTCCGCCGCGACCTTGAAAAAACACGGGAAATCCTCTCCCTTTATCCCAATCTTTCGTCTCTGCCCCTCGTCATCAGCGAGTGGGGTATAGATTCGGAAAAAAATGAAATGAGCCAAGGCAACAAGGCGGCAGCCCATGCGGCAGCAGTTGTAGCGCAATTGGGCAATAGGGCTGAAGCAGTTTTCAATTTTGAAGTCAAAGACGGCCCGCCGCCTGACGGCGGCAAATGGGGCCTGATTACGCATGAAAAAAGCACCAATCCTCTGGAAGTCAAAAGCCGTTACCGTGTTTTTATGACCCTTTCGCGGATTTCCGGCAGAAAATTAAAAATCGCCGGGGAAGGCACTTTTGTTAAAGCAATGGCAGCAAAGAAGGACAACGGTGACATCGGCATTCTCCTGGTCAACTACGACCTGGCGGAAAAAAATCTGGAGAATGTACCCGTAATCTTAAGCGGCTTGGAACCGGGATATTACCGCCTGAAGGCAAAAGATGTGCTCAGGGATACCGATGCCAATTCCCTGATAACATCGCTGGACGGCACTATCAGCAAAAATTTCGTTCTGTTGCCCGATGCGGTTGTCCACATCTCCCTTTCCAGGATAAGCGGCTTGGCCCAGTTTATCCAGGGGGTAGAAGGGGGTGCGGATTTGGCCCTTTCCTTCCTCGGCCAGACAGAACCGCTGGTTTTGCTGCTGCCCGGGATGGAAGCCGCGGAAACCCAACTGGACTTTTGGCTCAAACCGCTTTGGCCGGACGACGACAAACCCGTCCTTTTGCTGGAACTGGAATTTACCCAGGGAGAAAACCCTCCTGTTAAAATCAGCCTGGAGAAACGCACCTCCAAAACAATCGATTTTTTGACGATGTCAGTCTATGACGGGCAAAAAACGGAAATCCTGGCCCGGGAAATAATGGGTTGGAAAAATCAAAGCGACTGGCACAGAGTCACTTTACGCCGGTCTTATGATAAATTTTCCCTTTCTGTTGACGGAAACTTAAGCGAAAAGAGTCTAGACCCGTCCCTTGCCCTGGGATCCGCCTCACGTTTGTCCGTCTTTCCCTTTCCCGGAGCCATCGACAACCTCTCAATAATTTATGACGGCAAGCCAGTCGTCACCAGAAGCTTCAACGGAGCCGTCACCCTCTAACTCTTGTATCTTGTATCACACCAGGTGTGATATAGCTAGACACATTCGGGATGGCAATTCAGTTCTCCTGCAAATTGACCACTTCCTGGGTGGTATCCAGAAGGACACCCTTCTCCCTGGGCTTGAGCCTTTGGAAAATTTTGAAGATGATTGCTATCTGGGGCACATCCAAAAACCAGGCGATAAAAAGATAGACCGCCAATCCGATAAAAGTGGAAATACCTGTCAGAAAAAAGAGGTTGATGGTGCGGGTCGTGTCAAAAACCAGCTGGTCTAGGACTTTGATGGGAATATAGAGGGCAAAAGCAGCCACCAGTCCTGCCAGAAAGATTTTGAACATCGGGTAGAGAAGTTCATGGTAGCCGAAACTGCCTACCTTTCTGATCAGAAAGACCAAAAGCAGAAACATATTCAATATACTGGCCACAGAGGCCGAAAATCCCAGTGACCAGATTGGCAGATGATAAACCATTACAAACAGGACTGATAAGGCTGCGTTGGTCAAGACAGCCGCAAAGCCGATGACAACCGGAGTTTTCGTGTCCTGCAGGGCGTAAAATCCGCGGGCAAGAAGATGAACCAGGGATTGGGCGAACAGGGAGACCGAAAAATATGCCAGGGTCAGGCCCGTCAGTACGGTTGATTCCCAGTCAAACAGAGTTGATGCGCCGAAAACAAGCCTGACGACGGGAATCCTCAAAACAATCAGTATAAAGGAAACCGGCAGGACCAGAAAAAGAATCTGATGGAAAGATGAAAGTAATATTTTTTTGAATTCGGGTTTATCATCTCTGGCGGCGGCTGATGACAAAGCCGGCAGCGAGGCCTGGGAAATACTGACACCGAAAAGCCCTATCGGAAGCTGCTGCAAATGCTGGGCAAAATTAAAAACAGTAACGGCCGAGGCGCCCAAAAGGGTAGACAAAACCAGATCAACGGTGGTATCGATTTGGGAAACAGCCAGGCCAAGGGTACGCGGCAGCATCAGTTTGCCGATTGTCCTGACACCCTTGTTTTTGTAATCAAAACTTAATTTGTGGCGGTATCCGTATGAAAGAATGGACGGAATTTGGATTAAAACAAACAGCAATGCTCCGAAAACCACTCCGACAACCGGAGCGTACAGTCCGGCCGCAGGTGTCAAAAAAAGAATGCCTAAAATAATGCCGACGTTATAGACGACAGGCGCCAGGGCGGGTATCAGAAAATTCCGGTATGACTGGAGGATGCCCGTCAGAAAGTTGCCTATAATCAGGGGAAAAACCTGGGGAATAATCATGATCCTGGTAAATGCGACCATCAGCCTGATTTGATTCTCGTCAAAACCCGGCGCCAGCTTACGGGAGATGAAGGGAGTAAAAATCATTAAAGGCAAAGCCAGAAAAAGAAAAAGTACCAGGCCGATATTGATGACCGAGGAAGCCAGTCTGTTGGCTTCTTCCTTGCTTTTGTTATCCAGAAAGGAAGTAAAAACCGGAATAAAAGCGGTTGCCAAAGCTCCCATGACCAAAAGCTCGAAAATCATGTTGGGCAGCCGGAAAGCAGCGTAATAAACTCCCAAATCTTCCGGGGAAAAGCGGGCAGCCAGAAGCCTGTCCCTGAAAAGACCCAAAAGCCGGGAGACAGCGACAGCCGTCATAATGACCGAAGCCGCCGACAGTATGTTCTTCTCCTGGCGCGTCAGAATAGTCAGAGTGTTTTTAATCAGCTTGACCATTGCAAGTTCCACTAGTATACTACGTAAATCATGCCTATCACCAGATCAGCGGAAAAAAAACTCAGGCAGGACGTTAAAAGACGGTCCGTAAATCTTGTTGTCAAAAACAAGGTCAAAGAAGCCATCAAATTATACAGGGAGAATCCTTCGGAAAAGCTTTATAATAAGGCAGCCAGCCTGTTGGACCAAGCAAGCAAGAAAAAAATCTATCATGACAACAAATCATCCCGCTTGAAGTCAAACCTGTCAAAACTGCTGAAAAAGAAAACTCCGGCAGTTAAAAAAAGCCCTCCGGCCGCCAAACCCGGGAAAAAGAAGTAATTCCTTTCTCCCAGTTTTCCCGTTTCTGATTTTCTGTATAATGGATAAGTAGATCGCATTTAAGGATTTAACCATCCTTTTGTTTTGTATGGGACAAAGTAAAAAAAGCAAAACGGAAATTAACCTGCTTGTCCAAAAGGCCAAGGAAGAAAGCCTGTCTTCCCAATTCCTCAATTGGGCTCTGACTTACGGCCGCTATATTATTATCATCATCCAGATTGTCGTCCTGTCGGTCTTTTTCGGAAGGTTCAAGCTTGACCGCGATCGGACTGACCTGAAGGAATCAGTCGGACAAAAAGAAGCCTTAGTCGGCTCCATTGCCGAAGTGAACAATGAAATCATCAGGGTCCAAAAAAGCCTGGCCGATATTAAAAGCATCACCGGGAATTACGATGCTATCCTTCAGACAATAAATTTTCTGGAAAACAAAACTCCGGCTGATACGAACTTCAACCTCCTCTCATTCAGCAAATCAAAAGTCAGATTTACGGCAGTTTCCGACAGTCTGACCAGTTTTAATGTCCTATTAAAAAATATCCAGGAAGACGAGATCTTCTCGGATGTCCAACTGGAAGATTTGAAAAGGCTTCCCGACGGCAAAGTTGAATTCAGGGTCCAGGCAAACCTTGCCAGGAAAGTTTAAAAAAAACGATATGTCCTTATTTGACGCAAAAAACAACCTCCTGATAAAAACTCGCCAGAGATTTAAACCTGTTTTGAAAAACAGTAAAACGGCATCCTATTTCACGATTACTTTATCTCTTTTTTGCCTGTCATTTTTCGGCCTGTTTGCCATCCGGCCGACTCTGATAACGGCAGTTTCCCTGATCAAAGAAGTCAATGATCTTAAAAACCGGAATCTGGATTATGAAAACCAGATAAGTTTAATTATCAGAGCCCAAAGTGAATATGAAAAAGTCAGGGACGGCATCTCGCTGATTGACCTGGCTTTACCGCGAAATGCCGATTTCACCTCGCTTTCCCGCGGTTTGGAAGAATCTGCGCTGGCCAACGGTTTTAATATCAACCAGCTGCAAATAGACTCCGCCCCGATTTCTACCCTCAGTGAAAAACAAAAACTTCAGAAAATGAACTTTATACTCATCGGAAACGGCTCATATGAAAATATCAAAAACTACCTGGATGATATACTCAATTGGCAGCGCATAATCACGCTGGAATCATTGGATATAGCCCATGAAGGCGGGACATCAAGCGGCATATTAAGAATTACCGCCAAAGGCTCTGCATATTATGAACCGTAAAGAACTTTACATATTGGCCATTATTACCTTTTCGACGGTAGTTGCCTGGGTCGTTTTCGGCGTTTATCATGCCAAATACAGTGATACAACCGGCCTGGCCGAAGCTAAAAAAACTGAAGCTCTAACTCCCAATTTTGACATGACAATCATAGGCCAGCTCCAGGGCAGAAGGGAAATCAATTATGTACCGTAAACAAAGAAAAATTCCCACACTTCTAGCCCTGTTCATTTTGTTCGCCGGTATAGGCTTAACCGTCTATTTCGACGGCACATTCAAACAGCTCACCACCAATGCCGAAGACCTGCCTTCGCCGGCTGACGTTCACATTACCAATATAACGGACAATTCGCTTTCTCTTTCCTTCCTGACGGAAAAAGCGGTTATTACTTCAGTGTCCGTCAGCGGAGAAGGCGTCAGGACTTCCCTTCTCGATGAACGGGACAGCGACGGCAATCCCCGGGAGCGAACGCAGCATGTTTTTTCGGTAAAAAATTTGCATGCCGACCGGGAATACACATTGAAAATATTCTCCGGAGGAAGCGGTTGTCCTTTCAGGGAAAAATGTCCCGAGTTTGTGCAAAAAACGGGCGTGCCCTTACCGGCTTCTTTGGAACTGCCGCCTGTCAAAGGCAGGATACTCGCAAGAGATGGCAGTCCGGCGGAAAATTTGCTTGTTTATCTGTTGGTCGGACAGGCCAGCCCGTTATCCGCCTGGAGCGACCGGCTGGGCATGTGGGTAATTCCCTTAAACAATCTGAGGACCCAGGACTTTCTCTCCAGGCCTTATCTTGACGACAGCTCGCAGATCCAGATCACCGTAAAGGAAAACAGCCGGGATTATTCATCAGCCGTGACTGATCTGGCGACCGTGAAACAGGGAATGCTGCCGGACATGCAGATCGGCAAGAGGTATAATTTTTTACCAAACAGCCCTGAAAATAAATCTTCCGTAATTTTAGGCCGGGAAACAGCCCGCAAACCAGCCCAAATTCCGGAAAACGGTGTCGGTTTTTATTTCCCCAGGTCGGAAATGGATGCCACAGCCGACCGCCAACCGGTTTTGCGGGGGGTCGGTATTCCCGGCGAGAAAATAACGGTTACCGTTATGTCCACTCCGCAGACCGTTTCTTTGACTGTCGGAGCTGACGGTACCTGGAGTTTCCGCCCGAAAAAAGCCCTGGAACCGGGCATTCACGAAATCCGCATCCAAAGCACGGACAAATACGGACGGCCGACAACATTGAGCCGGAAGTTCGCTGTATTAAAAAGCGGTGAAGCTGTTCTTGGAGACGCTACACCGTCAGCTTCGGAAACTCCCACAGATACTCCCCCATCCGCAACCCCCGCGGAGGAGGTTGAGGTTACTGAAACCCCGACGCCGACTGAAACGCCGACACCGTCACCGACGCCGACTGAAACGCCAACCCCGACGCCGGAACCCCCGACTCCTACCGGGGCAGGGCAGATCGATCTGCCGCCAAGATCAGGAGTCACTACCTTTACGGGTTTTCTTTTAGGCAGCGGGCTGACCCTGCTATTAGTCGGCTCCAAATTCCTCCTCAAACTCTAATCATCCGTATCACACCAGGTGTGATACAGCTAGACACATCCGGGATCATTCCAAAATCAGGTGTTTCACCATTTTTAATTTTCTCTGATAATCCAGTTGGTTAAAAGTAAATTCCTCAAAACTATTGTTCTTATTAAAAAATGAACTAATCAGATTTGTTTTTATAAAGCGTCTTGGAGAAGCACTGACATAATCTCTGAACGAATTCCATTGATAATTAATTAAATCTTCTTTATTTCTTAAAACATAAGATGTCAAAGGATTGAGATGTATATATCTGGAAACATGTAAAAGTTGTTCTTCAGTTTCCATTCTGACACTTTTAAACGGTGACTGAAATAAAGCGCCTTCTCTTTTATTTTTCATATTGAAATATTTTGCATAACTGTCTTGAAGACATCTGACAAAGTTACTTATGCCTTTTTCAGATTTTTGCATTGCCAATAGATGAAAGTGGTTTGGCATAAGAGAAAAAGAATATATTTCAATATTGAATAACTTCTTAATGTACAGGTCTTTTAAAATCTTATCTCTTTGATCCTTCGGCAAACGGTTGTAGTAAGAAAAACGGAGATTGGTATGAAAAAAATGATAGTATTCGATTAGTTCGACAAACAGTTTATTTTCATAGATATTCCTGAATATCGGTTGCTGCCCTACACTTCTGTTAAATATGTGGTATATCTCGCTGGTAACTATTGGCAGTTTTCTGGTTGTCACACTTTTAATATGAAATAATTTCCGGAACGTGTCAATCTATATCACACCAGGTGTGATACAGCTAGACACATCCCGGTCAGGGTTCCAGTTTGCAGCCGGGGCTGTCCAGGTGGCAGTCTAGGTACTCTTCAAATTTATCGTAATCGGTGTCTTTGGGGACTAATACCCATTGTCCGTCATATTGCCAGGTCGGGGGATTTTCCAGAATGCCTTTGATATTTTTCTGATCGTCTCCCGTGTCGAGCCTTATCTGCCGGAATTCGTCAGCACCTTCCTCCATCAGGTATTTTCCCAAAAACAGCATTTCGGAAATGTTAAGGTCGGTATCAATGGCTTCAGTCAGGTCCTGAGACAGTTCTTTTGCCCGGTTGAGATTGTTGAAAGACAGCGATTTTCTTATTTTTTGAGCTACCGCCTTGAGAACCAACTGCTGCCGGCGTCCTCTGGAGAAATCATTACCCTCACCGTTCTCGGCATTTCTGGAACGGACGAATTTCAGGGCTTTGTCCCCGTCCAGATGTTGCCAACCCTGACCGAAACTTATGGATTCATAGCGGCATTTATATTCTGAGTCACCTCCGCAAAAATCATTTTCCTTGCCCGGAATGGGAAATTTCTTATCCTCAAAAGCCGATTCAACATAAACATCGATACCGCCCAAAGAATCAATGACATCCCTGAACGTGGCAAAATCGATCAGGACCGCATAATGGACAGGCTGGCCGAAAACTTCGGAAACGGCGCTTTTGGTCAGGGTCATGCCCCCGCCTGTTCTTTTGGATTCGCCGTAATAGTAGGTGGAGTTTATTTTTGTTTTTAAAGACGGCAGCCAAATATCCCTCGGAATTGAAATCATCACATTATCTTTATTTTCCGGATGGATACTCAGAAAAATTATGGAGTCTGTCAGCTCCGCGCCTTCGTGTTTACCTCCGCTTATGCCTAAAAGAAGAATATTTGTCCTCCCGTCCGTTTTTTTTAAAAGGCTACCCTTCTTGTCAGTTAAAAGATTCACGGCTGTCTTAAAATTAAGGCCGTTGGTTTTGCTGAAAGAATATATAGGCAGGTAGACTTTCAGCGAAAAATATAAAAAGCCCAAGGCAATTGCCGCCAAAAAGACGGTAAGGAGAGGTTTCTTAAACTTCAAAAGCTTTCTTTTAAAAGGCGGCATTTTTCAGCATGCTGTAAAAAAGGGCCGGGTCCAAACTCGTTTTGCCGGGGAGCACTCCGTCGACTGAGGGCATTTTCAGAAAGTCCCTGATATTTTCCGGACTGACGCTGCCTCCATACAGTACTTTCACCTTCGGTTGTCGGTTTTTGATGGCGCGTGCTTTCTCTTCAGCGTCTTCGGGCGTGGCAGCCTTGCCGGTCCCGATTGCCCAGACGGGTTCATAAGCGATCACATCCGCCACATCAGCCAAATTGTCAGATAACTGGGAGACGCAATAGATTATTTTTAAACCGGCTTCCCTGGCTCTGGCCGCTTTTTCCGCTAAAAGCCTGTCATCTTCTTTTTGGTTGATTCTTCTTTCCGAATGCCCGATCAAAACATATTGCGCCACTTCTTTGAGTTGGCCGGCCGCCACTTCTCCGGTAAAAGCCCCTTCGGGAAAAGCCGAGATATTTTGCGCCCCCAGCTGAATGGGAAGACTTAATTTTTTCACCAACTCATTGGCCAAATCGAGATGAATAAGGGACGGAAAGATCACCGCTTCAACGTTAGGGGGTTTATCGGCTTCTTTGATTTTATCCGAAAAAACCCGGAAAAAATCAGCCGCCTGATCTTTTGTTTTATTGCATTTCCAATTGCCGGCAATCAAAAGGTCTTTCTTTACCATGATATGATTAATCATTGTATCATGGAAAATAACCTGCTGGAACAATTAAACCCTGATCAGCAGACGGCGGTAAAACACATTGCCGGACCGAGTCTTATTTTGGCCGGAGCCGGCAGCGGTAAAACCAGGGTGCTGACTTTTAAAGTCGCTTATCTGGTTTCCGAAGGCATACGACCGGAAAATATTCTGATGGTCACCTTTACCAATAAAGCCGCCAGGGAAATGCAGGACAGGATAAGGCATCTTCTCAAAATTTCCCCCCGTTCAACACATGGTCTGCCCCTGATGACAACCTTCCATTCGTTGTCGGCCAGGCTGTTAAGGCTGGAGGGAAAACACATCGGTATTCCCGTCAACTTTTTAATTTATGACGACATCGATACCAGGGAAGCTGTCATTGAGGCCATGAATAAACTGTCCATCGATAAAAAAAGCATCAGTCCCAATGCCGTGGCCGCCACCATCTCCCAGGCAAAAAACGAGCTGATCGACTCTGTGGAATATCAAAGTTTTGCCCGGGGCTATTTCCAGGAGGAAGTTGCTCGCCTGTATCCGGTCTACCAGGAAATTCTCCGGGAAAACAGGGCTTTGGATTTTGAAGATCTGATTTTTACAATCGTCAGGCTTTTTCAAAATGATAAACAGATTCTGGAAAAATACCGCCGTATCTTCCAGTTCATACTGGTCGACGAATATCAGGATACCAACAAGGCGCAATACGAACTGGTCAAACTTCTGGCCGGCGACAGAAAAAACCTGACCGTAGTCGGCGACGCGTCGCAAAGCATCTATGCCTGGCGGGGAGCCGATTACAGGAATATCAACCGCTTCCAGCAGGATTTTCCCGAAACGGCAGTCTATCATCTGGAAAAGAATTACCGCTCAAGCCAAAATATCCTCGATGCCGCCCATGCCGTCATATCCAAAAACATTACCCACCCCATTCTCAAATTGTGGACTGACAAAGGCAGCGGCTACCCCATCAGAATTTATGAAGCGGCCAACGAGCATGACGAAGCCGGTTTTATTGCCGACGAGTTGACCGGTTACCGGCTTTCTGAAACAGCCGTTCTTTACAGGACCAATGCCCAAAGCCGCATCATCGAAGAAGTCCTTCTGCACCGCGGCATCCCCTATATCTTAGTCGGCGGCACCCGCTTTTATGAAAGAAAGGAAATCAAAGACGTTTTGGCATACCTTCGGCTGACGGTTAATCCCAAAGAATCCGTTTCCCTTAAACGGGCGGAAAAAATCGGCAAAAGAAGGCTGGAGAAATTTTTCCGCTATCTGGAAAAAAATTCCGGGAAAAAAAATGCCGGGAAAAATACCCTGACCCTTCTTGACGAAATAATGGAAGCCACCTTTTATCCTGACTTGTATGATAAAAAAAATCCGGAAGAATTGGCCAGGCTGGAAAACATCAAAGAACTGCGAAGTGTGGCTTCGGAATTCCCTGACATCGACATGTTCCTGGAAAATGTCGCCTTGATCGAACAGGAATATACCCCGGATGTGACAGCCGGGGATGCTGAAGGGGAAAAGGTCACCCTGATGACCATGCATGCCGCCAAAGGCCTGGAGTTCAAAACCATTTTTCTGGTCGGCATGGAAGAGGGGCTATTCCCCCATTCGATGACTTTGATGGACCCCGATGAAATTGAGGAGGAAAGAAGACTGTGTTATGTCGGATTGACGCGGGCTAAAGAAAAATTATATTTAACCTATGCCAGAAGAAGGCTTTATTTCGGTCAAAGATCCCAGAATATGGTTTCCCGATTCCTCTCGGAAATTCCCGAGAACCTGTTAGAGAGGACATATCACGACTTTTTCTGATCCCGCGTGATAATCATAAGCTTTCTCCCTAGCTGACAATGTAATATTAAAACCCGGTGTTATGACCTGGGCATAAAATTTATTTTTCTCGGGACAACCTAAACTTGTGTCATTAAATTCCGTTTTTTCCGTTTGAACAGTCTTTATTTCCGATATCGGTATACTCAATTTATCGGCAAGATCTGTTTTGGCCATATCTTCATAATAATCCGCATCCAGCTCGTCTTTTGACCGGAGGGTAATATTGACTGACCGGGAATCCAGAGTTTCTCGACTGACAATACTAGTGTAGATGATGCCCAGAAGGACGGCGATGACAATTAAGGGGATATAATGGATCCGGAATTTTCTTCCCTTCTTTTTGTTTACCATAGCTCTCTCAGATTATAATAACATTAAAATGATCCGCATAGTTGAAAAAAATGAACGGGTTGCCTTCAATAAAGTGGCCGGCCATCCGCTCCAGTCATGGGAATGGGGGGAATTCCGCTTAAAAACCGGTATCGATGTCGTCAGGCTAGGCAGGTATGTAAAGGATAAATTAACGGAAACTGCCCTGGTGACATTTCATCCCGTTCCTTTTACTTCCTACTCAATCGGCTATTTTCCCAAAGGCAAAATTCCCTCTGGTGAGCTTATTCGAAAACTTACGGAATTGGGCGATCAAAAAAATGCCATTTTAATCAAATTGGAGCCGGATATCGAAAAGAAAGATTTTCACGCAGGCGTTGACGTCGTTAAACACCTGCTGCCTTCCCCCCATCCCCTTTTCACCCGCTATACATTCCGCCTCGACCTGACTGCCTCCGAAGACCTGCTCCTTTCCGCCATGCATCCCAAAACCCGCTACAATATCCGCCTCTCGCAAAAAAAAGGCATCCGCATAATTGAAGACAATTCCCCTGAAGCCTTCGAAACCTATCTTCAACTGTTAAAAGAGACAACCATCAGACAGAAGTTTTTTGCCCATACGGAGAAATACCACAGGCTTATGTGGGAAACGATGCACCCAACCGGCATTGCCCGGCTTTTATTGGCCAAACACGGCGGCGGCGAAGATGAAAAAGTTTTGGTCGCCTGGATCGTATTTCTCTTCAACGGCGTTTTATATTATCCCTACGGCGCCTCATCCCTTCAATTGCGCCAGTTTATGCCCTCCAATCTGATGATGTGGGAAGTGATCCGCTACGGCAAAAAGCACGGCGCCAATTTGTTCGATATGTGGGGGGCCCTCGATCCCGATCCCGATCCCAAAGATCCCTGGTACGGTTTTCATAAATTCAAGGAAGGCTACGGCGCCAAACTGACCGAATTTGCCGGCAGTTTTGACCTGACTGCCAAACCTCTCACCTACCGTCTTTTTAACGGGCTCCAGCAGCTTAGGGAAATCTACCTGAAATTGAAAGCCTCCTTAAGATGAAACAACATAATCCGGCCAGGGATATCAGGCAATCCGACCGATTCGCTTCATTTATGGAAGGTATCGGCTGGAAGACCGTTGTTTTCAATTCCCGTCATGTGTATCTGCGCAAATTTCCCCTTATAGGCAGTTTCGCCAAATGTCCCAGGCCGGATTCTCCACTACTTTTAACCGGTCTTAATGATTTTCTTAAAAAAAACAGGATATACCGTTTTAAAATTTCTCCCCATCTATCCGTCAATTCAGTCTTTTATAAAAAGGAGAAAAAAAAGCTGCAGACCTCTGATTTCCGCATAAACACTGATCCGTACAATCCCACTACCACCATAATTGTTGACTTAACCCGGTCTGAAGATGCGATTTTCAAATCCTTTTCGGAAGCCAAAAGGCGGGCGGTGCGCCGGGCTTTGAAAAATGAAATAAAAGTTGAGCTGTCGGAAGATCTCAAAGCGTTCATTGCCGTACGCAAATCGCAGTTTTACCCTATGGGCTTTCTGATTGCGGGCGAAATGAAGAAACTTTGGCAAAATTTTTATCCGGAAAAAGCGGACCTTCTTCTTGCTAAAACACGGGAAGGCAAAACAGTTGCCGGCATCCTGCTTCTTTACCACAATTCACTGGCTTATTACTGGTATGCCGCTGCCCTGCCCCTCGGGAAAAAATTATTTGCTCCATCTCTTCTGGTCTGGGAAGCGGTCAAACGCGCTAAAAAAAGAGGAGCCAAGGTCCTGGATTTCGAAGGCGTTTATGACGGGCGGTTTCCCGTTGCCTCAGAAAGCTGGCGCGGTTTCACCAAATTCAAGGAAGGCTTCTCCGATAAAAAGGTAGTCCTGATGGAGAATTTTTCAAGGTAGGATTAAATTTTTGCCAGGGCAGTGAAATGTTTAGCCGCGAATGAAAATCCGTATTTTTGATATATAGAGGCCAGCAGCATGAAACTCCTTTTGTCTCCGGGGTTTTTTTGCAAAGCCAGTATACAACTGACCAGCCCGAAAAAATTTTCTTTCCCGGAAAAGATTTTCTCCGGGAAAAATGACGGCAGGACAGCTGACAAAACCGCTGCCCTGTGTTCCAGATATAAAAAACCCGCCGGAAAATTCCGCTTATATAACCCCTGTTTTTGCCTGTTGGCCATCCTGTGCTTTAGGGCAACCTGCGGCAGTTTGCCTCCCCTGAAATGCATGAACATCTTAATCCATAAATACTTGTCGTTAAAAAGAAGAATGCCCGGGTTCCATTTCAATTTCTGATAACAATTCTTCCGGCAAAGAAAAGTCGGTGAACAGACGGCAAAACGCCAGATCACCTGCGGAATTACCAACGGCCAGGGAAGCAGTCGGGCATTATAAATTTTAAGGCTCTTATCTTGGGTTTTTCTTCCGCGGCTGTCAATCAATTCAACCTCACTGAAACAAAAATCAAGTTTATTCTTTTCCAGGTATTTTATCTGTCCGATTGTTTTTTCGGGGAAATATATATCATCCTGGGCGGCTGAAGCCAAATAATCTCCGCGGGCAAGACCTATCCCGGTATTACGGGCAACTGCCAAACCGGAATGACCAATATTGACTATTGTCATCCGGCCGAATTTCGTTTTAAATTTCTGCAGTATTTCCCCGGATTTATCTTCGGATCCGTCATTGACGGCAATAATCTCCAAATCAATCTCTTTTTGTCCGTAAAGGGAACTGAGAGTAGCCGCCAGTGTTTTTTCACCGTTGTAAACGCACAGTATGAAACTTGTTGCGGGCTTATCTGATAGCATCTTCTGTCTTGGCACTTATGATACAATAAATCACGTGATTTCCGCTCCCTTAATCATCAACGTCTGCCTGACAGGCAATGTACCGGGCAAAAAAGATAACCCGTCCGTTCCGCTTTCCCCGCCGGAAATTATCCGCGATGCGGCTGCTGTTATTAAACTCGGCGCCACCATGCTCCATTTGCACGCACGCGACAAGGACGGAAAACCTCACTACCATAAAAATATTTTTGCCGAAATCATAACCGGCATCAGAAAAATAAACAGCCATGTTGTGATTTGCGCAACCACCAGCGGGCGGATTTTCCAAAAACACCGGGAGAGAAGCCATGTATTGGAACTTAATGGCGGTCAGAAACCTGACTTTGCCTCTTTAACATTGGGATCCTTCAATTTTCCCAAGGAAGCCTGCCTGAACTCCCCTGAGACTATTATGCATCTCGCATCTGTCATGAAAAAGCGGAAGATACAGCCCGAGTGGGAAATATTTGAACCGGGCATGATCAATTACGGCCTGTATCTGATCAGGAAAGGCCTTCTGGATACACCCAGATGGATCAATATTTTTCTGGGATCTTTAGGAACATCACCCTTCGACCACAGGACGGCTGATCTTTTTTTATCGATGATGAAACCGGATTGGCGCTTTGCCATAACCGGAGTCGGCAAATACCAGTATCCTGCCAACCTTTTTTCACTGACTGCCGGAGGACATATCAGAGTAGGTCTCGAAGACAGCTTTTATATGGACGGGGATAAAAAAGAACCGGCTACAAACGCCAAACTGGTGGAAAGGATAATCAGGGTGGCCAAATCCATGGGAAGACCTTTGGCTGATACCCGTACTACCAGAAAACTCCTGGGATTATGACGGGCAGGAAAAAAATTTATCTTGTCGGAGTCAGAACCGGTTTTATTTCTGAAGTCATTGAACTGGCTGAATTGGTAGGTTTCAAACAAATAATTCCGGTTGACAACCAGAAAGGCCAAAAAATAAAAGAGATTGACGGTTACCTGGTAGTCACAATCGGTGAGCTCGAAAACGATCGGGCTATAAAATATTTTTCCTGCTGCATTCATACTCCGTCATTCCGCCAATCAATCATTGACAGTCTTCCGCCAAAGTTTTTCCATCCCGTCAGCCTGGTCCATCCCGGGGCAATTTTGTCCCGTCGCGCTGTTGTATCAACCAAAGGAGCCATTATTGCCGCCGGTTGCGTTATCGGCGCGCACTCAAATATAGGTGATTTTACCCTGATAAATCGGGGAGCATTGATCGGCCACGATGTAGCAATCGAAGAGTTGGCAACCGTTGAAAGCGGCGCCATACTGGCCGGTTTTTCTGTAATTAAAAAAGGGGCTTATGTGGCAATGGGGGCAAAAATCCTGCCGAAAATTATTATAGGTGAAAATAGCGTGGTAGCAGCAGGTAGCGTCGTCAAAGAAGATGTTCCGGCCAACACTCTTGTGGCCGGAGTACCGGCCGTCATCAAAAAAACAAACATTCCCGGCTATCACGGAAGCGGTTAATCGTGTTGGTGCAAACTCTAAACTCCGTCATATCTTATTTATTCTTTTCTTCATACCTACTTCCGTTGAAATAATCAACTCTGGGATTTCTACCGAAATAATCACTATACATTTTCAGTCTGTTCATTTTAAATGCGAAAGCCAGCACCGATACCAGGTTTGGAAATCGGTCTGATCTAGTAAATGCAACAGACCTGGGATTCAAATTTCTTCTGGCATATCCTCCATTATCTAAAACAGCATCTAAAATATAAGTACTCGTTCCGGTTACAAATTTTGGATTTAAACTGGTTAAAGCATCGATTATTCTCCCTTCTCGGTCAAATTTAATTCCGGAATTACCGCCATGGGTACGTACCGTATTTTTATAAATCGGATAGGAAAAATTAGGTCTATGGTAAATAATATCGAGCAGTAAATCAGATAAAAAAGTTCCTCCATAATAGGCAAAGAATCCGAAAGCCTCACCCCCTTCTGGCGGATAATTATTAAGCATCTCCGTCATAGTTTGAGACCAATTCTGGCCGGGAATTGAATCAGCATCCAAACAAAGCACTATGTATGGATTGCCGCTCTCCTTTTTCAAATGCAGATAACCTTTCCTTCTGGCATAAATAATTCCTCCCCTCTCCTCTTCCAGTACAGTCACTCCGAATCTTTCCGCGATTTTTCTGGTATTATCATCGCTGCCGTTATCGATTACCAATGGCTTAACAGGACCTTCTGACAAAGATAATGCATACAGTAATCTGGGCAGATCCTCTTGCTCGTTCCAGGCGGCAATTATCACCGGTATACCGCTTGATTTATTTCTGCTGAATATCTCAGCGGCATCGTCCGCTTGTTCCTTAATAATGGTTTGAGAAGGCGTTGACACAATTTTTCCAACCATTTTTGCAGTTTTTAATAGATAGGCAATATCGGCAACAGTTAATCCTGGCTCCCATACAACTGATGATCTTGCCCTTTTAGTTTCTTTATCAAGCATCGATTTAGAGCATTAAAATAATCCAAATAGCCAGGCTGATTATATATTAGGACGAGTTGGACAGTCCAATTGATAAGGGTCTAATAGAACTTTCAGACCTTGTTTGGCACATCGAGAAAGACAAGGGAGAGTTCGGGGAGGTCTTTTTGGATTTTGGCCATCAGGGCTTTAAGGCCGAACATTTCCGTATGGTAATGGCCGCCGGCGATGAAGTTGATGTTCGCTTCGCGGAAAAGCTCCCGGTTCCACTCATGGGCTTCACCCGTTATATAGAGATCAATATTATTATCCATAAGCCGTTGCATATCACCCGGCCCAGGCGCTCCTTTGCCGGAGACAGCCGCCACTTTTCTGATCATCTCCGGTCCGTAATCGTAAAAAATACTTTGCGGTGAAAGAAACGGCTTTATTTTTTCAATAATTTTCTGCAGGCTTTCTTCCCTGCTGAAACTGCCGGAAAAACCCCAGGGGTCTCCATGGAAGAGATAGGGAGCCTCAGGTTTTGCCCCGATTGCCTTGAGGATTTGGGCGTTATTGCCGATTTGCGGATGGGCATCCAAAAGGAAATGGTAGCCGAAAAGCGAAATCTGCCGGGAGATAAGAAAAGACAGGCGCTTTTGGAAAATCTGGTCATAGCGGTTTGAAGGAGGCAGATTGAATGAATGATGGACGATGATCCCGTCGCATTTTCCCGCAGCTGCTTTTTCAAACAGGACAAGCGAGGCGGAAACTCCGAAACCGAGGCGGGTTATTTCCTCTTTGCCTTTGACCATCAAACCATTGGTCATAAATGGATCAATCTTTTCCGGATTAAGAAGTTTGTCGAAATGAAGCAGTTTAAAAAGATAGTCTTCCAGTTTTTTTATTTTCATTACTGCCAGGCCTCGCAAATCATTTTAAAATCGCAGAAAGTGCACCATGGTCCGACTTTGGCTTCAAATAAGCTTCCGTCAATATCCTTGGCCGTGGCGATGATCTTTTCCCCGGCCTTCTCCAGATCTGCCTTGGTGCGGCTGGTAGACATTTTGTCACCGGTTGCCAGAAAATAAAACGACAAAACTACCTGCTCCGGTTTTTTATTATAGATGCCGCTATCTTCAGCGGCAAGCGCGTAAACCGTCATCTGCAGATTATTTTTTATTTCTTTTTCCCCGGGTTTCTTGCCGGTTTTATAATCGATTATTTCCAGCCTGCCGTCAGTCAGCATGTCAACGCGGTCGATTTTTCCTCCCAGTTTTAAGCCTGGAGTCAGTTTAATCCGGAACAGTTTTTCCAGATCAGCAACCTGCACCTTGGGATCAAAGGCTTTTTCAAAATAAGCGGAAAGCATCTCCCGGCCTTTGGCTTTCATCTTCTCCTCATATTTTTTTGTGCCGAAACCCAAAGGAATCCAGGCTTCGTCCAGAAGTCGAAGCAGTTTCATCTCATCAGGCTTTTCCCCTTTTTTATAAAGCTCATAAAATTTCTGCAAAGCCAAATGCATGGAAGAACCGAAGGAAGCGGCTCCCGACTGGGGAACGGGAATTCTGATGATATAACGGTATTTATACTGCAAAGGACAAGTGAGGTAAGTCCCTATCTGAGAATATGATAAGTATTCGATTGGCGGCCTGTCTGACACGGGTGTTTTTACTTCGCTTTTCTGCCAGTTCAATAAATTAAGCTGGTCGGCTTCATGAAGCGGCCGGTCCGGCAGTTTCCCCAGTGCTTCAGAAACGAAGGGGGATATTTTGCGTTCCCTTTTTCCTTCGCCGTAATATTTGGCAGAAGTGAAATAAAGCCGGTCGCGGGCCCGGGTTGCCCCTACATAAAACAACCGCCTCTCTTCCTCCAGATGGTAATCGCCCTCCGGCAAAATTTCCTTTATCAGTTCATCGGGAATGGGAATCCTGTCTGCCCTTTCCCTGGTGGGAAACCTTTCAGATACGAGATTGACCAGGAAAACAACCGGGAACTCCAGGCCTTTGCTTGAATGGACGGTTAAGAGGTTGACGGCGTCGTTGCCCGTCCAGTCGGAATCGGCAGCCAAAGGGCTTTCTCCAAGCTCCATGGACATGTCAATCCAGTCGCTGACGGCAAAAATGGAGGCATCCTCATGCCCTGCTTCATAGGATTTTAACTTGTCGAAAAAGCGCGAAATATTGACCGCTTCTTTCTCCTCCAGGGCAGTTTTATATTCAGTCAGGTTCCTGAGAATGCCGGTATCCTCGAGGAATGAATAGAGGATTTGCCCGGCAGTGTCATTTTTGGCATCCCCGAGATGTTTTTCCGCCATCAGGATGAATTTATTGACGGTATCCACGGTTTTTTGCGACAGATAAGGCAGGTACATGCGGTAATTGCTTTTCAGGCTCCAATGGTCGGCCAGCTGCCTGTGGTGGGCGCTGATTGTATCAATGCCTTCATAAAGCGACAGGCCCAGCCTTTTGGAAAAATTTAAAAGGGCAGCCAGATCCCTGACCGGAATATCAAATTCAACCATGCTCAATACCCTGTATAAAGCGACGGAGTTGTCGTTTTCGCTCAGGAATTTAAGGTATGCGATCAGATTTTTTACTTCCTTTTGCTTGAACAATCTGCCTGGGCCCAAAAACTGGTAGGGAACACCTGCCCTGGCCAGGGCTTTGACAAAAGGTTCCGAGTGGTTGTTGGCCCGAAGAAGTATGGCAAAATCTTTCCAGGCATATTTTTTATGCTGCCCCGAATCGGCTGCAGCCAGATCCCTTATTTTTTTAACCACCGCTTCCGCCTCATCTTCTACCCTTTCCTCAAACAGGAATTGGACAGCCTCCCCTTTTAACCGTCTTTCGGGGGTAAGTTTCTTGTCTATATTTTCCCGCTCCTCCAGCCTGTCCGGATTGTTGTTTTGGATCAAACGGTAGGCAGTATCCAGGATTGCGGCCGTGGAACGGTAATTTCCTGTCAAAACGACGATCTTGGCCTCGGGGTAAGTATTCCGGAACTGGATGATATTGGATACGGCCGCCCCCCGGAAACGATAGATTGCCTGGTCATCGTCACCGACGACCGTGATATTCTTGTGCTCTGCCGCCAATAGTTGGGTCAGCTCGTTTTGCGCGAAATTGGTATCCTGGAATTCGTCAATCAGGATAAATTTAAATCTGCTGCGGTATTCTTGGAGAATATTTTTTCTCTGACGGAACAATTTTAAACTGCCGGCAATCAGGTCGGAAAAATCGATGACTCCTTCTTTTACCTTCAACTCTTCATATTTCAGGTAGGCATAGGCCAGTTCCAGATTTTTTTCCGTTTCTGTTTTTTCTTCATCACTTTTGCCTTTATGCTTTTGGCTTTTGCCCACCGCCCATTCAAGGTATTGGTTTGGGCTTATATCCTCATCACGCAACCTGTCAAAATGTGTCAGGAGGGCTTCGATGAATTTGCCGGGGTTGCCCAGGGGCCGGTAGTAATTAAGTTCAAATTGGAATAGGTTGTTACGGAAAAAAATAATTGTTTCCGCCTGAGTCATCAGTTTAAAACCCGGACTTAAACCTATTTCCAGCGCTTCTTTGCGAAGCAGGCGGTCGCCGAAAGCATGGAAAGTGGTTATCCATGTCTCCGTCATGCCATAGGGAAGGATGCGGTCAACTCTTTCTTCCATTTCCCTGGCCGCTTTCTCGGTAAAGGTCAAAGCCAGAATTTCGGTTGGACTGGCATGTTTATTTTCGATTAAATATCTGATCCTTTCAGTTACCACAGTTGTTTTGCCGGTACCCGCTCCCGCTATAATTAGCAAGGGGCCGCTGCCGTGCCGGACCGCTTCCAACTGGGACTGGTTGAGTTTGAATTCAGACATTTAATTGAAGTTAAATAGTTTGCCGACCAGAAAACCGGCAAGCGCGGAGACCATGCCTATTGCCAGCATTTCCAAACCGTTTTTGACCAGTTTTCTGCCTAAGGTCATCTTGGCTTTATAATAACCTATGACAAAGAGGGTCAGGGCGGACAATGTCACAGACAGGATAATTCCTTCTCCAATCGGCAGGAAGAAAAACGGCGTCAGGGGAATTACGGATCCTGCCAGGGATGAAAAACCGACTATCAAAGCAGCCGGCAAAGCATCCTTCCTCACTACTTTTTGCAGTTTGAGCTCCTGCTCCATCATCACTCTGAGCCAGATATCGCGGTTGGCCGTGATTTTTTCGACGATCTCTTCCAATATTTTTCCGGCAAAACCGTAGGACCGGTAGAGCTCCCTTACTTCACTTTTTTCGCCTTCCGGAAATTGCCTGATTTCATACCGTTCCCGTTCCACTTCCGACTGATAGTAGTCTGCCTCAGCTATGGTCGAGGTATAAGCGACGGCTCCCATGGAGATGCTTTCGGCAAAAGTGGCTGCCAGGCCGGCTACTAAAACTATATTGGTTTCGGCGGTGGCAGCGGCCACTCCCAGGATGACACCCAGGACATTAACCAGACCGTCCTGTCCTCCTAATATTATTTCCGGCAAATTAAAACCCGCTCCCCCGTGCCTTTCTGGGTGTTTCAGATCTTCCCTGATGCGGTGCGGCAAATGGGAACTGCGGATTTTCGCCTTATCGCCCGTTAAATAGCCTTCCCTGGCTTCCCTGATCCGGCCGTTTTCTGCCATAAATTATTTCAAAAGCCCCATTTTACCCTGGAACTTCTGTCCCAACAGCATAAACCTTGTCTCGACCTGATGCATCTGATTATAAGCATTGGTCAAATGTTTTGACAGTAATCCCAGATTATCCTGGATTTCTGCATAATCTTTCTGCATGCCCTTAATGATTTTCAAAATTTCCCGGGCTTCGGTTTCAATTCTTTGACCCTCCATCGACATCAGGACCGCTTTTAAATAGGCATAGAAAGTCATCGGCGAAACAGGCAGAACCGCTTTGCTATGCGCATAATCAAACAGCTCCGGATTGTTGACTATTTCGTAAAAAACCGCTTCGGAAGGCACGTACATCAGGGCAAAATCAGTTGTCCCCTCCTCCGTCAGAATGTATTTTTTGGAAATTGACTCCAGATGTTTTTTAACGTCGGCAAGGAAATTTTTGGAGGCGCTTTTTCTGGTTTCCGCATCCCTGCCTACGCTTAGTTTCCGGAAATTTTCCATCGGAAATTTGGCATCGACAGGCACCAGCCCGTTGACGGTTTTGATGGCGGCATCGACGATAGCCCCTGATTTGAACGCGTATTGGAAATGAAAACTTTGTTTCGGCAGCATCTGCCCCAAAATCTCCTTGAGAATCTGTTCTCCGATATTGCCTCTCAATTTCGGGCTTTTTAAAAATTCAGAAAGTTCTTTCATGTCATGCCCGATTTCGCTCATTTCGCCGATATTTTTCTGGACATCACTTATAAACCTGGCGGCATTGTCAAGCCTTTCATTCAGGGCTTTGGTCGAATCGTTGAGGGTTGCCACAATAGTTTTGCTCTGGTCATCCAGCCTGGCATTGGTGCTTCTCAGCCATTCCAAAAGGTCATCGGAGACCTGCCGCTTTTTTTCAAGATTTCCGATCCAGTAGCGTGTGACGAAAAGGACAACCAGGGTCGTAACTAAGAAAAATATAAGGATGGCGGCAGTTTCCACGACTTTCCATTCTACTACGCTGCCTCTAAAATGAAAACATGAGACGAAAAATTTCGGCTTACCGGAAAGTACTCAGTGTCATATTGGGAATAATATTAATTGGCTATCTTACGTCCGTCCCGCCGGAAACGATTCTGAATATTGTTATTTTTTATCTCTTAATACTTCTTAATTTAATTTACCTGTTATCGTTATTTTTTGCCCGTTTCAGAGTAATTCTCTATACATTATTAATAACCGCTATCCTGCTATTGGCCCAATTCAACATTCTGAATTTTTTTAATCTTTTGATTTTGATGGCGCTGGCGGTTTCCGTCGAAATCTATTTTAGGAAATAGCATAGAAACTGTTTTGCCGCTGCTCACTCTTGACATACTATTCATACTATAGTATATTTAGTATTATGACAGTCAAAAAAATAGTCACTAATTTAAGAATTCCCGAAGACGAATGGTTACAGGTCAGATCTACGGCCGCCTCTCAGGGAATAAGCGTCAATGAATATATCAGTCGATTGATCCGGACTGAGAATGTTAAATCAATATTGGGTAAAAGAGAAATAAAATCACCTCCCCGGGGATATGAGGCATTGATCGAATTTGCCAAAAGCAAAACTATGGGAAAAGGTTTGGGAGCTTCTCCCGATGATATGGTCATCTACGGAATTGAAGATGAATAGCGTTTTTATCGATTCCAGTTTCTTCAAAGCTTTAATTGACGAGGATGACGATTTTTATATTTCTGCTTTGGCCATCTATCAAAAATTAATAAATGAAAAAGCACTGCTTATTACCACCAATTTTATTCTGGATGAGACACTTACTCTAATCCGTTCAAAAGCAGGATTGGAGAAAGTGCTGAGTTTTAGGGAAACTATCCTTGATATGAGAAGCGTCTTAAAAATAGTCAGGGTTCTTGCGAGTGATGAATCAGGCGCCTGGAAATGGTTTACCGAAAATTGGAGCAGACTATCCTTTACCGATTGTACTTCATTTGCCGTCATGAAAAGATTAGCGATAGACAGGGCGGCAACATTTGACAGTCATTTCTCCAAAGCCGGTTTCACAATCCTCAACTGACACCACTGATCCGAAAAAACCGCCAGCCTGATATAATACTGTACACATGAACAAATTCTATTTGACTTCAGCCATACCTTACGTCAATGCGGCTCCTCATATCGGCCATGCACAGGAGTTTGTTTATGCCGATGTCATCAGGCGCTTTCAAACAATTCAAAATAAAGATGTCCTCTACCTTTGCGGGGCTGACGAGAACGGCTTGAAAATAATCAGGGCAGCCGAAGAAAAAGGCTTGGACCCAAAGGAATTTACCGATCAAAACGGAGAAAAATTTCTGCAGCTGGCTGAAAAACTGCAGGTAAAATTCGACGTCTGGCAAAGAGGCACAAGTCCCCGGCATCATCAGTCATCACAGCTTCTCTGGCAAAAATGCGCCCATAACGGAGATATCTATAAAAAGAATTACACCGGACTTTACTGTGTCGGCTGCGAGGCTTTCTATACCGGAGACGAACTGGATGAAAAAGGAGAATGCTTCGAACATCCCGGCAGAAAACTGGAAGAGGTAACCGAAGAGAATTATTTTTTCCGGTTGTCGAAATACCAGGAATTTTTGACGGATTTAATAACTTCCGACAAACTGAAAATTACCCCTGATTTCAGGAAAAATGAAACGCTGTCTTTTATCAGACAGGGCCTGACGGATTTTTCCATCTCCAGAAGCCGGACCCGGGCCAAAAGTTGGGGTGTCGAGGTGCCGGACGATCCCAATCAGATTATCTACGTCTGGTTTGATGCTTTAAATATTTACCAGTCAGGCATAGGATTCGGCTGGGATGAAAAAAAATATGAAAAATATTGGCCGGCCGATTTGCATGTCATCGGCAAAGGCATAAACCGTTTTCATTCCATTTACTGGACAGCCATCCTTAAATCAGCCGGACTTAAACTGCCCAAAGGTATTTATATCCACGGTTATCTGACGGTCGACGGACAGAAAATGTCAAAGACAGTCGGCAACGTCATCGACCCTGCCGTGGTCATCGACAAGTACGGATCTGACTCTATCCGCTATTATCTGCTTAAAGAAATTCCGTCCTACGCCGACGGTGATTATTCGGAAAGAAGATTCCGGGAAGTCTATAATGCCGATCTGGCAAACGGACTTGGTAACCTGGTAGCCAGGGTGGCGAAGCTTTGCGAAAAAAGTAATTTCAGTCTTGATGTTAACAAAAAGTCCGGCATCGGAGTTTTTTACCCTGAAGTAATTTCTTTAATTTCCAATTACAAGTTTAATGAAGCGCTTTTGGAGGTCTGGAAAAAAATCTCGGCTATCGACGGGGATATCAACCGGCAAACTCCCTGGAAACTTAAAGGACAGGCTCTTTCCGATTCTTTAAACAGTTATGTCAACGGTATTATCCGAATCGCCTGCAACTTTGCTCCGTTTATGCCCGGGACGGCGGAAACCATCCTGGCACAGTTTACGGCAAAACCTATCGTGGCCGGAAAATCCTTATTTCCCAGAATCAGCTAGATGTTCATCGACAGCCACTGCCATCTTAATTTCAAAGCCTTTAAAAAAGATCTGGATCAGGTCCTGAAAACAGCCAGAGATGCGGGTGTATCAGAAATCATCATCCCCGGTGCCAAAATCGATTCCTCAAGAAAAGCTATTGAAATCGCCGATAAATATACGGGTACTTACGCCGCCACCGGAATCCATCCGCATCATGCGGCTGAATTTGGCGAATATCTGAACAATAACCAAAAAATTGCCGAGCTTAAGGAAAAGCTGAAAGATTTGGCTGTCCGGAAGAAAACAGTCGCCATCGGCGAAATCGGTCTTGACCATTATCAGTACAGTAATTATCCGCCGATTGCCCAGGATTTGCGCCAATTGCAGCTGAAACTGTTTGGGCTGCAGCTTGATTTGGCTGTTGAACTTAGAAAGCCTGTCATCCTTCATTGCCGGCAGGCACATGAAGTAATGCTGGGCTTTTTGGAAAAATTCTTAATAGACAACCGCCTGTCCGGTGTCTTTCATTGTTTCGACGGCACTCCCGCTCAGCTGGAAAAAGTGCTGTCTTTGGGCTTTTATGCCGGTTTCGACGGCAACATCACCTATCCGGACAACTTCCGTTTGGTTGAAACCATGAGCAAAACTCCCTTGGAAAGGCTTCTTTTGGAAACGGATTCTCCTTTTCTGACACCCGAGCCTTTTCGCGGCAGCCGCAACACACCTGCCAATTTAATCCATACCGCCCAATTCATTGCCGCTTCCCTGAAAATGCCCGTTGAGAGGCTGGCCCGCCTTACTTCCGCCAACGCAGTTCAACTGTTTAACCTTTCCATGAACTAGTGTTAAAATAGGGCGACAATGAACAGTCTTGTTAGCCGTTACCCTGGACATTTCCAGCGCGCTTTCGAAATTATTTTTCCGCTTCTGACCTGGGCAATTATCAGCCTGCCTGTTTGGCTGTCGCCCTTTCATCCGGCGGTTGTTGCCTATATCCTTCTTTCTTTTAACGTTTATTTTTTTTACAAATCGCTGTCGGTTACAATCTACTCGACGCTTTCCTACCTCAAACTTAAAAAAATGAGCAGGATAAACTGGCTTATGCTGGCCAGAAAAAACCGCTCGTATGCCGGTTGCCACCATGTCATCATCATTACCAATTACCGGGAAACGGTAGCCAAAGTCAGAAGAACCCTGGAATACCTTACCAGGCAGGATTTCCCGCGAAAGAGGCTCTTAATCGTCCTGGCTATGGAGAAAAGGGAAGGACAGGAAGCCAAAGACAGGGCTGACATGCTTATTAAAGAATTTAAATCAAAGTTCGGCCTGATTACCGCTACCTACCATCCGCGGTTACCCAATGAAGTCATCGGCAAAGCTTCAAACAGCGCCTGGGCTGCCCAATTCGTTTCCAGGCAGATCAGAAAAAGGCGTCTTGATCCTGAGCTTGTGACCATAACATCCTGCGATGCCGACTCTCTTATCCCTCCCTCCTATTTCTCTTACCTGACTCATCTGTTTCTCAATGACCCTGACCGTTATTACCATTTCTATTGGGCACCGGTTTTGCTTTACAGCAATTTTTGGGAAGTTTCGCTGCCGGTCAGGCTTCAGGCTACCATCTCTTCAATTGTCCGCCTGGCTTCCCTATCCAAACCTGACAACCTGATCCAAATATCCACCTATTCCCTGTCCTTAAAACTGCTGGAAGCGATCGGTTACTGGGACAGGGATATTATTCCTGAAGACTGGCATATCTTTCTCCAGGCTTTTTTCACTTACGGCGAAAAGGTCAAAACCATACCGATATTCCTTACCATCACCAGGGATGCTGTCAACAGCTATTCGATCTGGCATTCGCTTAAATCGAGATACGAACAGGAAAAAAGATGGGCCTGGGGCATTACCGATATACCGTACGCCCTGTCCAAATTTTTCACCACACCCGAGATTCATTTGATCCCAAAACTATTAAGGGTACTTTATGTGATTGAAACCCATCTTTTCTGGCCAACGTCCTTTTTTATCCTGACATTGGGAGCTTATGTTCTGCAGATAATCAATCCTGTTTTTTCCAGAACAGCTCTAGGGCATAACCTTCCGAAAATGTCCGGCCTGATTCTGACGATGACAACCGCTTTTCTGGCCATCCTGATATTGATTGATGCCAAATCCAGGCCGAAAAGGCCGGCCAGTTTCTCAATCGCCAAAACGCCGCTTCTGGTTTTCCAATGGATTCTTCTGCCAGTGGTTTCCTTCCTCCTGTCATCATTGCCTGCACTTGAAGCGCATACCAGACTGCTTTTGGGAAAACGGCTGGAATACAAAGTAACGGAAAAGATATGAATGCTTTTCTAGAATTCCTCACACTGCATACTCCTCTCTTTTACTTTAACCAGTCGGTGTGGCGCGATGAGGCTTTTTCCTATTTCATGGCCAAACCGAATCTGGTCAAAATCATCATCACCACCGCCCAGGATTTCAACCCCCCCCTCTATTATCTTCTTTTGCATCTCTGGATTTACCTGGCCGGACATTCGGACTTAGGTTTACGGCTTTTGTCGTTAATTTTCCATCTTATCGGATCATATTTTGCCTATCTGATAGGTAAAAAAATTACTGACCGGAAATTTGCGGTTTTTATTTTCTTATTCTATCTGGTCAATCCGATGCTGCTTTATTATGCCTTTGAAATGAGGATGTATTCACTCTATGCCCTGATGTCGACTGCCGCTTTATATTTCTTTCTTTTCAAAAATTGGCGCGGCTATACAATCTCTGCCGTTCTCGGACTCTATTCCCATACTTTTTTCCTGATGCTCCCGCTGTCTCTGGCTGTCCATGATTATGTTTTCCGTTCCCGGAAAAAACAGCTCTTCCTCATCCTCAAACCGCTGCTCTATTTTCTGCCCTGGCTGCCGGTTGTGGCTGTGCAGTTTGTTAAATCAAAAGAATCCTGGATATATCCGGTTGACTGGCAGCTGGTCAGATCATCCTTGGGAAATCTTTTTACGGGTTATCAGGGTACACCCTGGTACTTCTGGAAATATACTTTCATCATCTCCCTGGGTATAATTTTCCTCGGTTTTTCAGGCTTACGGAAAAATAAAAAAACCGCCGCCATGTTTATTCTGCCTGTCATACTGCCGCTTTTTTTGATTTTAAGTTATTCGATGGTCAAAAGACCGATTTACGTCAACCGTTATCTTATCTTCATTACGGTTTGTGAGATTTTTGCCGTATCCTTCGGTATCTTCGCCCTGAAAAAGAAAACCCGGCGATATCTGTTGGCCGTATCCCTTTTTGCTTTGACTGTTTACTTCAATTTTTATATAGTTCCCTTCCGGAAAAAAACCGATTTCAAATCCGCTCTCCGCGAAATAAACGCCTCAATTGAAGAAAGCGATTACATTTACACTGAAACGCCGATTGCTTATCTCGAGACTGCCTATTACTCTCAGGTTCCTGATAAAACGTTTGTCTATAATCCGCAAAACACGGCTATCCCCAACTATATCGGAGTTAATGTCATTTTTGACGATGTCTCCCGCTTCACTTTTCCCGCTTCTTTTGCCAGGACATACCTGGTCAAAGATGATGCTTCATTCGGGATTGTAGTCAGCGACTAGTTTATGAAAAACAAACTGAAGAGAGTATTGAAGGATACTATTATACTCCGCTGCCTCCAGATATTTCTGATTCTGATGGCGGTTTTTATGGCGGTTATTGTCTGGAAATGGCAGGAACTGCCGCCGGAACTGCCTCTTTTTTATTCCCTTCCCAGAAGTGAAGACGTCTTAGGGACACCTTACACCCTCTTAATTTTGCCTGTTTTATCAATTGTCATTTTTATGGTTCATCTTGCGTGGGCAGCTCAAATTTATGAAAGGGAAATGTTGACTTCCAGGATTTTGGCGGTTACGGCACTTACGGTCGGGCTTATTCTGCTTATAACATTTTTAAGAATTATATTTTTAATCAGCTGATGTTTTTAACTTTTTCATTTTTGATCAGCCTGTCTTTTCTGGTCACCTTTCTGTTGGTTCCGCCGACCATTAAACTGGCCTCAAAATACAAACTGCTCGACGATTCAAAAAAACGGCCGCACCCGGCGCATACCCATACCGGCATTATTCCCCGGGCAGGAGGCATCCCGCTACTTTTGGGAATATTTCTGCCATTGTTTATATTTCTGAAAATTCAACCCCTGGCAACCGGTATCTTTTTAGGGGCCCTTATTCTTATACTCTCCGGACTTTGGGATGACCGCAAAGACCGTTCTCCCTACTTGCGCTTTTTCATCAACTGCCTGGCGGCGGCAATTGTCATCTTAGGCGGCATCAATATTCCCTATGTCACCAGTCCCTTCGGAGGAATCATCCGCTTCGATAATATTTCCGTGGATTTAAATCTTTTGGGATTGGGCTCTTTGTACCTGTCACAGGTTTTGGCTTTTATCTGGATAGTCTGGACTACCAACATCATCGGCTGGTCAGGAGGGGTCGACGGCCAGCTGCCCGGTTTTGTCTCCATTTCAGCCGTTGTCATCGGCATGCTGTCAATCCGCTATATAGCCGATCCCAACCAATATTATGTGACCGCCCTGGCTTTTTTAACGGCCGGCTCATATCTGGGATTTCTTCCCTGGAATTATTATCCGCAAAAAATCATGCCCGGATATGGCGGGAAAACCCTGGCCGGATTCATGCTGGGGGTTTTGTCAATTTTATCTTTTTCCAAATTCGGCACAGCCCTTCTGGTCCTAGCAGTACCTATGACCGATGCCGTCTTTATCCTGGGCAAAAGGATTTTAAGCGGAGCTTCTCCGGTCAAAGCCTCATCGGAACATCTGCATCATCACCTGTTAAAATTGGGCTGGGGGAAAAGAAGGATTGCGCTTTTTTATTGGGCTATTTCCTTTATCGCCGGTACTGCCGCCTTATCTCTGAACCCAAAGCAAAAAGTCTTTGCCTTTCTCCTGATTGTCATTTTGGTGGCCATGCTGATTGTCTGGCTGAACTTCTTCAAAAAACTCCCCCAAAAAACCGTATCACCCCGGGGGTGATATAGCTAGACACATTCGGGGAAACCATTGCTTAATTGGTTCTTTCAGCGTAACGGGAGGAAATCCAGCCTTCTTTACCGGTTTCGTATTCTACTTTGAACCAGCCTGATTTTTCTTCGATAAACGGCACCTTGACTCCGGGATTTAAGCGGGCAACTTCACTGGCTGAAGTTGTCGCATCAAACCGCACTCTCAGAAATCCTGTTGGAGTGTCGTTAATGGTGACGAAATTTCCTGAGTCAGAGGGCTCTCCGTCTTCATCCTCCGGAGCAGTTGTTGCCCCTGCTTCATCTGTCGGGGTTGGGGTTGCCGGAAGGACGATATCACCGGCAACTGCCAAATTAAAATTGACGGTCACTTTATAACTTTCAACGGTTTTCACCCGGACAGTCCGGCCGATAAAACCGGTGGAGGTGACAGTCACATCATGCTCTCCGGGACTTATGGTCAGGTTAAGCGGCGTGACTCCCCTGTCAATCCCATCCAGCAAAACTGCGGCTGCATCGGGGGAGGAAAAAACGGCAATTTGCGTTTCGCCACCGGAAATTTTTTCCATAGTGACAATTTCTCCGGCAGAAACCACTTCACTTAATCCCATTTCCCTTCTGACGAAGGTTAAAACCTGAGGATTTAAAACAACTTTCCCCTGCCACGGAACGGCGCTTGATTCGTTTTCATCCGCGATCAACTTTAGAACGTATTCACCCGGCGGATGTTTCTGGTCATAGGGAGTTTTACCGATAAGTTCGTCGTCAAGGTAAACAGAGGCAGCCGGTGTCGACTGCACCTTTAGACCGGCAATATTGCCCCGGCTTCCGGCAATCAGCTTGTAAACGGCAAAAAGAAAGACCCCGAAAAAAATCAACAGAACGATTATTGCCTTACGGCTCATGTGCTAAATATATCACGTAGGAAAGGCATATTCAATCTAAATTAGTTATTCTTTCCATAAAAAAACCCTCTGCTTGGGAGGGTTTTTTTTGTTTCTAATTTTAAGTTTAACTTAATAATCTCCCATGCCGCCCATACCGCCCATTCCTCCGCCGGGAGGCATTGAAGGCGCTTCCTTCTTTTCGGGAAGGTCGCAGATCATGGCTTCGGTCGTTAAGACCATCGAACCTATGGAAACCGCATTCTGGAGAGCCAGCCTTGTGACCTTGGCCGGATCAAGAATTCCCGCAGCTACCATTGATCCGAATTCCATGGTCATGGCGTTGAATCCGTAATCAGCTGTCTTGGCATCTTCGACTTTTCTGACGACCCAGCCCGCATCCGACCCGGCGTTTTGGGCAATACGGCGCACAGGCTCCGACAAAGACCGGTAGAGAATATCGATTCCCGTCCTCTCGTCCTCGATGGACATTTCTTTCTTGGTTTTTTCAAGCACATTCCTGGCTCTCAAAAGTGCCACGCCTCCGCCCGGAACAATGCCTTCTTCGATGGCTGCCTTGGTGGCGGAAACGGCGTCATTGACCCTTTCCTTTTTCTCCTTCATTTCCACTTCGGTGGCGGCTCCGACATTGATGACGGCGACACCTCCGGAAAGTTTGGCCAGCCGCTCCTGCAGTTTTTCCCGGTCAAACTCGGAAGTTGTTTCTTCAATCTCACGCCTGATCTGGGCAATTCTGGCCTGGATTATTTTCTTTTCGCCCTTGCCCCCGATGATCCGGGTGTTTTCCTTGTCAGCCCAGATCCGGTCAGCCCGGCCGCAGTCCTCAACTGTCACGTTCTCCAGCTTGCGGCCCATGTCTTCGGAAATGACCTTGCCTCCGGTCAGGATGGCAATATCCTCCAGCATGGACTTTCTTCTGTCACCGAAACCCGGTGCTTTGATAGCCAATGTATTGAATGTACCGCGCAGTTTATTGACCACCAGGGTTGCCAGCGCTTCACCTTCGATTTCATCGGCGATGATAACCAGGTTTTTGGAAATTTTTATGAAATTCTCAAGAAAAGGTAACAGTTCCGTCTGGACGCTGGAAATCTTTTTATCGGTAATTAAAACATAAGGGTCTTCTATTTCCGCTTCCATACGGTCAGGATTGGTGACAAAGTAGGCGGAGGCAAAACCTTTATCAAATTCCATGCCTTCCTTGTAATCTATCTCCATTGCCAAACCTTTGCCTTCCTCGACCGTAACTACCCCGTCTTTACCCACCTTTTCCAGGGCTTCGGCGATCAGATTGCCGATAGTCTCATCTCCGGCGGAGATGGTGGCCACCTGGGCAATCTCATCTTTGCCTTTTATTTTTTTCGACATATTTCTAAGCTCGGCAATTACCGCCTCCATGCCTTTTGACAATCCGTTTTTAAGAATCATCGGATTGGCGCCTGCCGTAATATTCTTGAGACCGTCATTAATGATGGCCTGGGCCAAAAGAGTAGCGGTCGTGGTTCCGTCTCCGGCATCGTCATTGGTCTTTGAGGCCGCTTCCTTAATCAGCTGAGCCCCCATATTTTCAAACGGATCTTCCAATTCAATTTCCTTGGCAACCGTAACCCCGTCATGGACGACGGTCGGTGCCCCCCATTTTCGGTCCAAGGCTACATTCCTGCCTTTGGGACCCAAGGTGGTGACCACCGCTTTGGCTAAAGTATTGACACCTTTTAATATTGACTGCCTGGCGTCTTCGGCGAATTTTAATTGTTTTGCCATAATTTCTCCTTTCGCTTATTTAATAATGAATCTTTACTCAATGACGGCGATGATGTCTTTCTGTTCGACCACCAACCATTCCTGGTGATCGATTTTTACTTCATTGCCGCCCCATTTTTTATAAATGACTTTCTGTCCGACTTTAACCGACATGAGGATTCTTTTGCCGTCCTCATCAATGGCTCCCGGTCCGACAGCCATAATCTGGCCGATCTGCGGTTTTTCCTTGGCGCTTTCGGGAAGGACGATGCCTGACGGGGTCTTGGATTCTTCCTCCAGGGGTTTGATCAGAACATTATCAAAAAGGGGTTTAACGCTGCCCGGTTTTATTTGCATAATATGGCTCCTGTTAAATTATTAATCTTTATAAATTTTGCCTTAATTTTGGCACTTAATTAAGATGACTGCTATTTTAGAAGAAGATTATTTCCTTGTCAAGAGGTATAGTCCTATTCCCATGGAGTCATTAACTGGAAATAATTTCCGTCAGGGTCGGCAAAAGTGGCTATCCACATTCCCCCCATTTCATAAGGCTCTTTGATTACCCTGGCCCCGGCGGATTTGATCCTGTCAAACTCCTCTTTGACTTTCTTGGTTTCCAAATTAAATATAATTCTCTGCGGTTCCTTGGCTTTACCCTCAACTTCGGAATGCTCCCCTATGGAAAAACTTACTTCTCCCATTTTCCAACCGTACCAGCCTTTTTCTGACCAGTCCGCTTTTTTCGCCAAAACCTTTTCGTAAAAGTCAGCCAGAACTTTCGGCTTGCGTGTCCCCAGCATGATGGAATTCAGATTAAGCATTTTAATTCATAGGAATCGGCTGGAGGATGCCTACCCTGTTGCCTTCCGTATCCCTGAATGAAACGTACCAGCCGACACCCGGGATTTCCATTGGTTCGCCGAGAATTTTGCCGCCTTCCTTCTCAATTTTCTCCATGTGCTCCTTGTAATCCTCAACATGGATGACAACCGATGGGTACTGCTGGTCAGGTTTAACCTGCGACCTATCGTAAAGCCCGCCGTTTATAGCCCCCGGTTTCTTCGGGCCTTTTTCGTCTGATTCGGTAGTTGACACGACGACATAATTTCCCATTTCAGCTCCGGTCTTTTTATACTGCCAGCCGAAAACTTTGGCATAAAATTCAGCCGCGCGGTTCTGATTGTCCGCGGACATTTCAAAATGAATTACGGGATTCATCTTCATAAAATCCTCCTTACAGGTAATGAATTAATAAATAGATAATTATCTATATTAACATAATTTATCAGGGGATTGTATGAATTTTTTGCAGATTGTGCTGGTATTTCTTAAGAATTTTTTCCCTGTTGTCATGGGGGTGAAACCGCAGGAATCCCGGCCGGATGACTTCATTGGACAGGTTTTTGTTGATTTTCCAGAGCTGGATTTTCCGTAAAATGGATTCGGTAAATAGCTCCTGTCGGCTTTTTCCGGAAGGATTTTCTGAATTGTTACCGGCAAAAACTTCGCTATTCGGCAAAAACTGGTTGACCCAGCTGTTTGAAGACCGGAATTTCTGATAATATCCTCCCCGGTCATAAACCGGCAGGAGCTGGATGATTTCATGGGCGCTGTATAAATCTCTTTCAGCCACAGGTAATTCGAGGTGATTTTCATCCAAATACATATTTAAACAGATTTTATTGTTTACTTTTGTATCCTTGGGATTTCTGTATAAACCCAAAGTCTTAAGCAGGCTGACCACCAGAAACCTGGTAGTCCACAATTGCCTGCTGTCGGAAACGAGAAGCAGATCGATGTCATCATCCCGGTCGGCGTTATTCATGGCCAGGGTACCAGTTACTCCTATCATTAAAACCTGGGGCCAGAAAGTCATGAATTTTAATATTTTTTGAAGAAGTTTGTATTTTTGACCGGAAAAATATTCTTTTCTAAGACGCCCGGAAACATTGGTTTCCCGGCCTTTTAAAAAATAGTAACCGGACTTAGAGGATATATCCGGGAGGTATTTAACTTTTTTTATCAGGTCTTTTTCTTTTAAACCAGGCAAACTGAAACCTATCAGATATTTTCTGACTTCGGGAATGGTGAGTGGAAAATCAAATACGTCTGCATAGCAAATGGTGCGGATGATGGCATCCTCAAGGGATAGAGACATAAGGTTTTTATTCTTCGGGCGGGGCTTCCTTTAAACCGAATCTGATGAGCACCTGATCGAAACCGCTTTCAGCTGTCTTAAGGGCAGTCTCGCTGGAGCTGCCCTGCTCCAACGAGTTGACAGCGTCCTTCAAATAGGTAATCAGACTCGTATTGATGCCTGTTTCCCCATCATATGTTTGGGAAGCCAGATAAAAAGACTGCATGCTGGGAGCGCTGGCGATGACAGAGCTTACGTAGGGATTATCAGAAAGCTCTTTGCCCATTTCGACCCGTGAATACGGTTCCCCGGAAAGTTTCCTCATTTTCACCTGTTCAGCATAAAGTTTTCTCATCGTCTCAGGTTGTGTCAGGAATTTTAACAATTTCCAGGCTTCATCTTTACTGACGGATTTGGCTGACACCCCCTCCACCCAGTAAGACGCCCAGTTGACACCCGGGCAGGGATCGCGGTCGCATGGCAACTGGGGTACCTGAGCGGTTTTGAAATTCAAGTCAGGGTTCATGGTGTTTACGGTTATTGCCTGCCAGCTGGGAGCCAGCATCATGGCTGTTTTTCCACCTGCAAAAGCTGCCAGTGAATTTTCCAGCGTCAAATCCCAGGTATTGTTCGGCTCATCAGCGAACTTCCGGTAAAAAGTCAGGGCTTCCACACCGCAGTTTACAGTCGAACTGTCGGCACAGCTAAACAATGATTTCGAAAGAACCGTGCCGTTCTGCAGCAGCATCAGGCCCAATATATCGCTGAAATGGGCAATATTTTCCGCCGTACCCAGGGATATGCTGGAAGTGACTATCCGGTTTTCTTCCTTAACGGTCAGTTTGCTGACCGCATTTTGCACATCTACCCAGGTTTTGGGGATAGCTACATTTGCTCCCTCAAGAATGTCCGTATTGTAAAACAGAACCAGTCCGTCTATTTCCAGGGGCAGGCCGTAAAAATTATCTCCGGATTTCAGATCTTTTACGGCAACAGGGTAAAACATCTTTGCGAATTCCTCAGCCGAATAGATTTCATTTGGCAGGCTGTCCAGATGGTTTGCCAACATCGGCAGCCAGGTATTGTGAAAACGGAAAATGTCAGGACCCTCATCCCGGTCGATTGCGGCCGTAAGACGTTCTCGGTACTGGACAGGATCCTGCCTTTGATAGTTAACAGTTATGTGCGGATTTTTTGCTGTATATTCATCAAATACCGGACGCATTACCTCGGGTTCCTCCCACAAGCCCCAATAATTCAGGGTAATTTTTTCCGTTTCCTGCGGTTTTTGACCTCTGCCCCGGACCAGGCTGAAAGCAAACAGTCCTACCACGACGATAAAAATGATGAAGATGAAAATAAAGAGAAATTTCTTGCGGTTGTCTTCGACAAAGGGTGGCGGCGGCTGTCCGTCAGGAGGTGGCGGCATATCCAGGCCTGGCTGTTCGGTCTGGCTTTCCGTTTGTTGGTAAGGTTCCTCCCGGACATGAAGGTCCTCTTCCGGAGCCTGCATGGCTTCCTGATAAGCTGATTGCTCTTTTCCGGAAAAGATCTCCCCGCTTGAACCGTCTTTTGCTGAGTCACCCATTCTTATGCTATCATAACCGCAATATTTAACCATGGTCAAGGCTAAAAAGAATAAACAAAACACACCGGAAGATAAACTGAATTACGGGCATTTGCACCGTTTGTACGGCCACAAAAGGCTGTTAAAAATCCTACTTCTCGTGCCCTTTCTTTTGTCGCTTCTGATGGTGGTTTTTCTGGTAAGCGCCTATCTTCATTACGACAATATCTATAGTGACCGGATTTACCCCGGTGTGACCATCGACAGCTTGCCTTTTGGCGGTAAAACCAGAGAAGACGTCATCCGCCATTTTGAGGCAAAAAGTGCCGTTTTTACTGATGCTTCGATTATCATGTCATATGAAGACAAAACAGCCACTATCTCAGCCGTCGAGCTGGAAGCTTCCTATGACGGCCGACTTTCGGCTGACCAGGCTTTTTCATTGGGCCGGTCAGGCAATTTTTTGTCTGACCTTTACCAGAAATGGCAGGCTGCTTCCCTCGGCACAAATCTTGACAGTGTTTTCCGCTTTAACCCGCAGATCCTGGAGGAAAACCTGGATTATTTCGCTTCCCTGGTTAACCGGCCTGCGCAGGATGCCACTTTTAAATTTGAAGAGGGCAAAGTACTCCTCTTTACTCCGTCAAAAAGCGGTCTTGCCTTAAACAGGGATAAAACTACTTCCATGATACTGGCTTATTTTGAAGAAATTGACCGGGGATCATCCCCGCCTGTTGCTTACCGCCTGAAATTACCGGTGGAAAAACTGGAACCGGCCGTAACCACCGAAAATTCCAATGATTTCGGCATTAAGGAACTGGTGGGGGTCGGCACCTCAAGATTTACGGGTTCGATTCCCGGCCGCGTACACAATGTGGAACTGGCCGCTTCCCGGTTCAATGGCCGCCTGATTGCTCCCGACGAAATTTTTTCCTTTAATGAAGCTCTCGGGGATGTGTCGGCGGCCACGGGTTTCCAGGCTGCCTACATTATTAAAGACGGCCGGACCGTTCTTGGCGACGGGGGCGGAGTTTGCCAGGTATCAACCACTCTTTTCCGGGCTGCCCTTGCCGCGGGACTGCCTATCGAAGAAAGGCATGCCCATTCCTACCGCGTCAGCTATTATGAGCAGGATTCCGGACCGGGTATTGACGCTACTGTTTTCGCACCCAGTGTGGATTTAAAATTCAAAAACGATACCGGCAATTACCTGCTTATCCAGGCTAAAACCGATAAAGCCAATTATGGCCTGACTTTTGAACTTTACGGGACTGCCGACGGCAGGGTGGCCGAAGTCGGTAAACCGATTATCCTATCCCAGGCAGCCCCGCCGGATGATCTTTACATCGACGACCCCACTTTAAACAACGGCGTCGTCAAACAGGTTGATTGGAAAGCGTGGGGAGCGAAAACCAGTTTTACCTACCGGGTGACACGCAATAACGAAACCCTGATTGAAAAAACTTTCTTCTCTTCCTTCCAACCATGGCAGGCCGTTTTTATGAGAGGGACAAAAGTATAATTCTGCACACACCAGGTGTGATATAGCTAGACACATGCCGGTTAACAAAATAATTTCAGTTAAAAAAGCAGAAGCGATAATTAAATCCTATAAGAAAAGTCGGACTGTAGTTACTGTCGTCGGCGGCTGTTTTGACATTCTCCACCCGGGACATATCAAATTCATCCGTTCAGCGGAAAAATTGGGAGGCAGAGTGTTCATTTTACTGGAACCGGATGAAAAAGTGAGACTTCTGAAAGGCGAGCTCAGGCCTGTCTTTTCCCAAAAAGAGCGGGCGGAAATGCTAGCCTCACTGACTTCGGTAGCTTTTATTGTCATGTTGCCTCTTATTGAATCGGATGCCGGTTACGATGAGTTAATCAGAAGGCTGGAGCCTGATGTGATCGCCGCAACCGACAATGATCCTTTGCTTGATCTCAAAAAAAGCCAGGCGGAAAAAAGCGGTGGCCAATTGAAAGTCTTGCCCTTCAATAAATCCCTGTCATCATCACGGATTGCGGATCTTCTGAAGAAAGAGCATTTATGATCATCCTGGGTATAGAATCTTCCTGCGATGAGACCGCCGCAGCGGTAGTTCGAGACGGCACAACCATCCTCTCAAACATTGTTTCCTCATCAATGTGGATGCATGAAAAATACGGAGGCATCATACCTGAAAAAGCTGCCCGCGAGCAGGTCAGGTGCATTATCCCGACCATTAATGAAGCGTTGGAAATCTCCGGAACTGCTCTGCAGAACATTGATGCCATAGCCGTAACCGTCGGTCCCGGACTTATCGGCTCGCTACTAGTCGGTGTCGAAGCGGCCAAAACGCTCAGCTTAGCCTGTGGAAAACCCCTTATTCCCGTCAACCATGTTTTAGCCCATCTTTATGCAAATTTTCTAAAACCTGAAAATCCTCCTGTATTTCCCTCTCTTGGCCTGGTAGTCTCCGGAGGCCACACTGAACTTTACCTTCTTAAAAGCCACCGGGAAATTATCTGGTTGGGAGGGACCCTGGATGATGCAGCCGGAGAAGCTTTTGACAAGACTGCCCGGCTTTTAGGCTTGGGTTACCCGGGAGGACCGGCCATAGCAAAAGCAGCAGCCGGAATCCGCCTAAAAAAATCACTTTCAGGCATCCGCCTGCCCCGTCCGATGACAGGAACTGACAATTTGAATTTTTCATTTTCAGGGCTTAAAACAGCTGTTTTAAGGGAAGTCCAAAAAATGGGAAAAGCGGGTATTACCTCCGGGCAAAAAGCGGAACTGGCTTTGGAAATAGAAGAGGCCATCACAGATGTCCTGGTAAAAAAAACGCTCAGGGCTTCCCAAATCCATCAGGTGAAAAGCCTGCTGGTCGGAGGCGGAGTTGCCGCCAACAGCCGGCTGACTGAAAAAATGAAATCGGAAATCAAAAGGTCAAAATCCGAAATTTCTCTCCATATTCCTCCCCCAAACCTCTGTACTGACAACGCGTCTTATATTGCCGCTTATGCTTTTTTCCGGGGCAAGGCCGCCCCCTGGCGTCAGGTTGAGGCACAGCCTGGCATGGAAGTGGAGTATAATTAGCCCAAATCTTATGGATAAACGCTACAAACATCAGGAAATTGAAAAAAATTGGTATACCTTCTGGGAGAAAAAAGGGTACTTTAGACCCGAAGCGAATAAAGTTAAAACACCCTTCGCAATCATCCTGCCTCCGCCCAATGCCAATGCCGATTTACATCTGGGACATGCCATGTATACGGTTGAAGACATCATGATCCGCTACCATCGCATGAAAGGTGATGCCACCCTCTGGCTGCCGGGCGCTGACCATGCCGGTTTTGAAACTCAGTTTGTATTTGAAAAAAAACTGCAGAAAGAAGGCAAAAGCCGCTTCGATTTTGACAGGGAAACCCTTTATAAAATGATCTGGGATTTCGTCCACGAAAACCGCGGCAATATGGAAAACCAGTTGCGCCGTCTGGGATTCTCCCTGGACTGGTCCCGCCAGGTCTTTACGCTTGATCCGGAAATTATTAAAATCGTCCACCGCACTTTTAAAAAACTCCATGACGACGGGCTTTTATACCGAGATAACCGGCTGGTCAATTATTGCACCAAAGACGGCACCGGTTTCTCCGACTTGGAAGTGCTCTATGTGGAAAGAACAGACCCGCTTTATTATATGAAGTACGGTCCGTTTACGATCGCCACATCCAGGCCCGAGACAAAATTCCGTGACACGGCATTGGCAGTCAATCCCGATGACAAGAGATACAAATCATCCCTCGGCAAAACTTTTGAAATCATGGGGCTCTTGGGGCCGGTTAAAATGACAGTTATTCCTGATCCTGAGGTAGATCCGGACTTCGGTACCGGAATCATGAAAGTGACCCCGGCCCATGACCCTCATGATTTTGAGCTTGGGCATAAATTCAACCTGTCTGTTACTCCCATCATTGATTTTGCCGGCCGTATGGATTTTTCCTGGTTCTTGTCACAAAAAAATATAGACCCCAAATACAGGGCGCGGGCGGAAAAGTATCACGGCAAAAAAGTAAAAGCTGCCAGGGATCTGATGGTCGAAGATCTCAAAGCTGACGGACTGCTTATAAAAACTGATGAAAAATATACCCACCGCATCGGCACCTGTTATAAATGCGGCGCAACCATTGAACCGTTGCCTCTGCCCCAGTGGTATATCAAGATCAGACCATTGGCCGATAAAGCCATAGCTTCCGTAAAAAGCAAAAAAATAAAATTTGCTCCCAAAAGATATGAAAAAATTGCCTTGCAGTGGCTTACTAATTTCCGTGACTGGAACATCAGCCGCCAGGTGGTCTGGGGCATCAGGATTCCTGCCTGGAAATGCCTGGATTGCCGAAATGATGAATGGATTGTCACTGACGGCAATTCTCCTTCCTCCTGCCCGAAATGCAAAGGGCAAAATCTTGAACAGGACCCGGATACTTTTGATACCTGGTTTTCCTCAGGCCAGTGGCCTTTTGCCACCCTGGAAGTTAACAGCAAAAAAGATTTTGGATATTTTTATCCGACTTCCGTTATGGAAACCGGCTACGATATCCTCCCCTGGTGGGTCTGCCGCATGATCATGCTAGGCCTATATGCTACAGGCGAAATTCCCTTTCAAACCGTCTGCCTTCACGGTCTGGTCCGGGATGCCAAAGGACAAAAGATGAGCAAAAGCCGCGGCAATGTCATCAACCCGCTGTCGATGGCAGATCTTTACGGAGCCGATGCCCTCAGGATGGCTCTCGTTTTCGGCACTGCTTTCGGCAATGACGTGCCGATGTCAGAGGATAAAATCCGGGGCATGCGCAATTTTTCCAACAAACTCTGGAATATCGGCAGATTTGTCAAAATGCACCGGGAAAGTTACCGCAATCAGAAAAAATATCCTGAAAATTTATCGGTTGAAAAATCAACCAATGCCGAAGATAAAAAAATCCTCGGAGAATTAACGAAACTTACGGAGGTAGTCACCGAAACGGTTGAAGAATTCCGTTTTGACAAGGGGGCGGAAGCACTTTATGAATTCCTCTGGCATTCACTTGCCGATAAATACATCGAGGCCGTAAAAGACCGTTTGAAAAACTACGACCGGCAAGCTCTGGCAGTTTTAACGCATGTTTTTATAACTTCGCTGAAACTTCTGCATCCCTTCATGCCGTTCATCACCGAGGAATTGAATAAGCAACTATCCCCCGAAAACAGGGTTCCCCTGATTGTCTCCCCCTGGCCCGTTGTAAAATAATTCCGGATTATCAGGATTCGGTGATTGTCACTTTGTTTACTTTGACGGGGGCAACAGGTGTGGATTTTTCACCGGAGCCGGTATCGGTCGTTTCGACGGTAGCTATTTTGTCTACTGTTTCCATACCTTTGGTGACCTGGCCGAAAATGACGTAGTCTTTGGGAAGTTCATAATCCTTGTGCATAATGAAAAACTGGCTGCCGTTGGTATTCGGACCCCTGTTGGCCATGGCTACCATGCCTCTTTCATAATCCAGCGTGATTTTTTCGTCGTTAAAAATATATCCGGGCCCTCCGCTGCCGTCTCCGTTCGGATCGCCTCCCTGGATCATGAAATCCGCAATCACCCTGTGGAAAATTGTCCCGTCATAAAAGCCTTCGCGGGAGAGAAAAACGAAATTATTGACAGTCACCGGGGTTTCTTCGGAAAACAAATCCACGGTTATCTCCCCTTCGTCAGTGGCGATGACCGCCTGGTATTTCCCGTCAGCTTTCAGAGAATTTACCGGCGGTGCCGGATACTGCCCGCTTGTCTCAGGCGAAGGTTGTCCCGATTCGTCCGGGGCGGTAGTTGATGAAGGATTTTTGGAAAACAGCATTATCAAAACCAGAGCAGCCAGTGCGATCCCGAATAGATAGAGAAAATAATTTTTCAACTTGGGATTGCTTTTCTCCATGTCAGATATTCTTGGTTACTTTGGCCTCCTGTTTAACTTTTTCAAACCAGGTTTGGTATTTTTCATTAAGCTTCTGCTGCTTCAGTATCTCTGTTGCGTCCTTCTTCATCTTGGCGGCATCGGTAGACTCCTGGAAAAGAGCGGCATTGTCAGTCACATAATTGTCAATTTCCTCAGCTGAAACGGTCGACTCCTTTTCAAACATTTTTTCGATTGACAGCTGGATTTCCAATTGTCTTCTGAATGTTGTCGGTGTCAAACCCTGAAGCTTAAGGGCTTCCTCAAGCGACATCTGTTCCTGGATTTTCTCCTCTATTTCATTTTGTCTGGCATCAAGTTCTTCGGCCGTGACAAAAATACCCTGTTGGCGGGCGGCTCCCATTATCAGTCTTTCATTGATTAAGGATTCGAGAATCTGATCCCCGAACTGGCTGTATAAACGACCGCTCAACTCGAATCGCGAAATGGGCTGTCCGTTTATGGTGGCTACGATAAAATAATTGCGGAAGAACCAAAAAGCCGCAACCAAAAGAATAATACCCGCAACCAGATAATTTTTAGGGGTCAGCAGTTTTTTCAAATCAACTTTTTTTTTAACGCTTTTTCTGGGCATCATTTTTTTATCCTTTCCTTAACAAGGGCGGCAACCCGGGAACCGTCTGCTTTGCCTTTAACCTCGGCCAAAACCATGCCGATCAGCTTGCCGGGATTATCTCCGCCGCCCGAATCCGCAATTTTATTAATAATTTTGATAAGCTCTTCTTCTGAAATTTCTTCAGGCAGATATTTTTTAATGACGGCGATCTCCTGAAGTTCCTTTTCGGCCAGTTCCTCACGCTGGCCCTTTTTATATAGCACAACTGATTCCTGCCGCTTTTTAATTTCTTTTCTTAAAAGAAGAATCAGTTCGTCATCGCTTAAATCTTCTTTCTTGTCGATTCTGGCATAATTAATCTGGGAAAGTATCATTCTCAGGACTGAAAGGGTCGGCTTGTCGCCGTTTTTTAAGGCCTGAGTCATATCCTTTTGAAGTTTCTCAACAATCATCATAAATTATGTCAAAATCCCGTTGGGAGTGAAAAGTATAAGATACAAAAGGTATAAAAGTAAAGAACCGATAAAGGCCGCCAGGAGATAGACTATTTTCATCTGTGAGCCGTCCGGCATTAAACTATTATAGTCCTTTTACCTTCTGTTTGTTATTTCCGGGCAAAAAGTGCAATTTCCCTGATTAAAAATTGGTTTATACTCCGGTAGAGAAAACTTCCCCTGACGGTTATATCGGCATGCGCTATTTTTAATTCCCGAAGGAGATGGACAGGTTCAAAATCATCCGCAATCGGCCCCAATTCAAATAACTTTAATCTTCCCGACAGGATAAAAGCCGGGAAAATGATGACCACCCGGCCGTCTTTTTTCAATAGTTTCCGGAAATTTGTGAAAGCCGCCCGGTATAAAGGCGTTAAATCGCGGAATAAGCGGTTTATGCCTTCAGGTGTCGGAAATTTATGAAGAGGCGGACCCAGGTAAGGTTCTGTCACAAAAGCATCGATCGACTGCGCCTGTAACTTTTGGGAAAGGCGGGCAACATCAGAAACAAACAGATTGACGTTTGCCTGTTTACCAGTCAGCCAGTTTAAATTAGTTCTGATATCCCCGACAGCTTTACTGCTTATATCGCTGCCGTATATTTTGCTGAAACCCATTATCGCAGCTTCCAAAATTATGGTACCAGAACCGGCAAACGGGTCCGCAACCGCTGAGGACTCTCCTTTACCTGAAAGATTCAACATCATTCTGGCCAATTTTACCGGCATGATGCCTGATCGCTTGTCTTTAGCGGGTTTGTAAAAATCACGCCTGGCAAAGCCTTCAAAATCCTGAACCCACTCTGTTCGTCCGACAAACAGGCTGTGGGCGGATGCCACCAGACTTAATTCAAAGCCGCTTTTTAAGACACTGTTTTTAACCAGGGAAACGCTTTGGGTCTGGCGGTTTTTAATCCTGATAAATCCGGCTTTAATATTTTCGCTCTTCAGGTTGTCCTTAAGATGCACATGCAATTCTGTCAGTTTTTTTTCCAGTCGGCTGAAGATTTCGGCATCGGCACCAGCCTGATAGAGACTTAAGGCAAATTTGATTTTCCCGGAATTTAGAAGGACGCCTTTTTCTTTTAGAAAAGCGGCTGTAAAAATATAATTGAATTTATCCTCGTTGTCTGAAAAAAGAATTTCATCCAGCACCCGGCCGGATTTGACAACCCCACCCAATTTGCCGCTGAAGGTTTTTATATCGGAAAGTCCGTTGACGGAAAAGACGGCAGCTTCTTTTGAAAAAAGCAGCAGGTCGTATAAAAGGCCTTCTTCTTTAAAAGCGGATATAATTTCCGCTAAAGTCAGAGCCGGATAACGGCCGGGGATAAAAAAATATTGCTCCATCAGTTATTCAATTACTTCTTCAGCTTCGTAAATTATCTCTGTTTGTCCGCCTCCTGAATCCTTTGGGACTATCTGCGTTTTCTCAGTGTCCAGGAATTTGTACGAGGCTAGAACAGAATCAAAAACAGGCTGCCAATATTTTTCATCTGTTAAATTTGCTTCGATCTGGTATAGATAGCCTGAACGGATGGCAGAGACGGTCAATTTTTTGCTCTCTCCTTGGCTCAAAACCTTGACTGCCGGATAACCGTCCAGTTCCGTCTCGATGACATTAGCTATTTTTTCTTTTATCAGCCATTCTTTAATGTCGGAAGCCCGGGTATCTTTTGTCCATAAGACAATACTTCCCGGATGATTGCTTTTGCTTAACTCCAGATTGGCATAGTTTTCCGTATCTTCATCATGAGGGTTTAATTTAAGGTTCTTCGGATAACTGAATTTAAATTCAGACTGGTCTTCCCAATCAGCAGTCTCAACCGGAGAGGGAATCGGGTTAGCGGCAATTGGCGGTTTTTCCGGTTTGGTCATTCTGCCGCGGACTGAAACATAAGTACCGCCGGATATAACCAGAAAAATTAACCCGATCAGAACGTAAAGCGGTATTTTAGTTTTCATATCAGTCAAGTATATCTTATAATGTCGGATACATGAAGATAATTGGCTTTATTTTTCCGATTATTTTCCTGATTTTGCCTTCATCCGTTTCTGCGGCGAAAAAATTCGTCCCCAAAAGCGCCCCTTCAAGAAAAACAACCGGTACGGCGCTGATTCCTGCTTCCGTCAAATACCGGTCAGATAAACGCGCTCTTTTCCTGCAATTTACCAACATAAATAATATCGATTCGGCTTCATATTCCCTGACCTATACCGCAAGCGGCAAAAATGAAGGTGTCGGCGGCACAATTTCAGCTGCCAATGATCCGTTTAAGACCCGCGAACTCCTTTTCGGCACCTGTTCAACTTCCGTCTGTACTTATCACACGGGCATCAAAAATGCCGTATTAACCATCACCGCCCGGCTTAAAAACGGCCGGCAAGCCGTCAAAAACTACCGCATAAAAACCTACAATTAAAGCCGACTCTTCCCCAATTCCGCCGGAATGTTCTATAGTTAAATCAGGGAGAAAATCTCTCCTTCTATTGCTATGTTAGCCGTACCTGATTCACGGATTAAAAATATCCTCATCCAGAATTCCCTGGCCAAGGAAAGCGATCTTGAAGATTTGGCCATGATGGCCAAAAGCTCTAATATCAGTTTTTATGATGCCGTCCTGGACAAGAACATCGCTTCTGACGAAATCATCGGCCAAATGATTGCCCAGTCACTGGGATTTCCTTTCGTCATTCTTTCCCGGACTGCCATCCCCGAAGAACTATTCCTGGTGACACCGGAAAAAGTCGCGCGCAAACTTAAATCCATCGCTTTCGGCAAGGACGCCAATGGCCTCAAAATAGCCATGAATGACCCGACCGATAAACTGACGATTGAGATGCTTTCCAAAAAAACCGGCCTGAATATCATCCCTTATTTTGCCACGGAAAAGGACATTCTCAACGCTTTAAGATTATTACGCAAAGACCTGCAGACAGCCTGTGAAAACCTGATAAATGAAGAAATCGACATCAATAATACGGCCATTTTGGATGAGGCTCCGGTTTCAAAAATCGTCGACCTGATTGTTGATTATGCTTACCAGGATAAAGCTTCCGATATCCACATCGAGCCGGAAGAAAAAAATCTGCTAATCCGCTTCCGCATCGACGGACTTTTGCATGACGCTTTAAGACTGCCGAAAAATTTGCACGTCCGCATTGTCTCCCGTATCAAAGTCCTCTCCAAACTGAGGACGGATGAGCATTTAAGCGCCCAGGACGGAAAAATGAGACTGACAACACCATATGAAGTTCTGGACATCAGAGTTTCAATCATTCCGGTAGCTGACGGAGAGAAAGTTGTCTTAAGACTGCTCTCCTCAAAAAAGAAACAGTTTTCCCTGTCCAATCTCGGGGTGGATGATTCGGAGCTGAAAAAAATCAATAAAGCACTGGGGAAATCTTACGGCATGATACTTTCAACCGGTCCGACAGGTTCAGGCAAAACAACCATTATTTATACCCTCCTGAAACAGATCAACATCAGGGAAAGAAACATCACCACCATTGAAGACCCGGTAGAATACCGCATTGCCGGGGCAAACCAGATCCAGGTCAATATCAAAACCAATTTGACATTCGCCAATGGTTTAAGGTCTATCCTCCGGCAGGATCCCAATGTCATTTTTGTCGGCGAAATCCGGGATAATGAAACTGCCGGCATCGCCGTCAACGCCGCCCTGACAGGCCATCTGGTTTTTTCCACGCTTCATACCAATGATGCGTCCGCATCAATACCCAGGCTGATTGATATGAAAGTAGAGCCATTTCTGGTAGCCTCAACCGTTAATCTGATAATTGCCCAGCGACTGGTTCGGAAAATCTGCGATATGTGCCGCATGCCGGTTACATTGACCATGAATGATTTGGCCCAAAGGATCCCTGTTGAGATCATTTTAAATACCTTCCCCGACCAGAAAAGCTTCATTGTTTTTCAGGGTCAGGGCTGCAAAATATGCCACAATACCGGCTATGAAGGCCGCATCGGCATCTTCGAAATCCTGGAAATTTCATCTGAAATCCGCAAACTGATTACAACGCGCTGCGATGCTGACATTATCAACCGGCAGGCGGTTAAAGAAGGTATGAAAACCATGCTGGCCGACGGCCTGAACAAAGTTGCCCGCGGCATAACAACCATCGAAGAAGTCTTGAGAGTAACCAAAGTGGAAACCATATGAAAACATCCGGTATCAGCCTGAACAGCGGTGAAAAAATTTCACTGATCCAGAATTTGTCTACCATGCTCTCAGCCGGCATCTCACTGCTGGAAGCAATTGACGCCCTTCTGGAGGATGCCCGTGGCAAGCATAAAAAATTTCTGGAAATAGTCAAAGAGGATGTTTCCCAGGGCAACCATCTGTATAACTCCTTCTCCAGATTTCCCCTGGTTTTCGATGCCGTAACCGTTAATCTGCTGAAAGCATCGGAAGAGGCGGGTACCCTCGAAACCACCCTCCAGGATTTGAAAAGCAACATCCAAAAAGAGATGGAGTTTTCCGATAAAGTAAAATCAGCCATGATCTATCCCGTTTTAATCGGCATGGTTTTTTTGGGTGTGCTCCTTTTAATGCTGGTCGTGGTCGTTCCCAAAATTTCTTCGGTCTTTCTCCGCCTGAGGATGGAACTGCCGATGCCGACGAAAATTTTGATTGCCCTCTCCGATTTGCTGGTTAAAAATACACTCATGGTATTCGTGGTTATGGGGGTTTCCGCCGCAGTTGTTGCCTATCTCTTCCGCAATCACCGCCATTTGATCCTCGCTCCTCTTATTCACCTGCCGGTAATCTCAGGCCTGGTGAGAGAGATGGACTTGACGCGTTTTTCCCGCAGTTTTTCCCTGCTTCTCCATGCCGGTGTGCCCATTATTTCTGCCCTTGATCTGACCAAGGATGTCGTTATCAGCCGGGATACCTACAAAATCATCGTGGCTTCAGGGGAAATGGTGGCGGCAGGCAAAAAACTGTCCGAAGGATTTAAATTGGGCAAAGGCATAATTCCCTCGATTATGATCAAACTCATGGAAGTCGGGGAGAAAAGCGGGGCTTTGGAGAAATCAATGCAGGAAATATCCGATTATATGGATTATCAGGTTTCCAAATCCTTAAGGACCTTTACCGCCCTTCTGGAACCGGTCATGCTATTAGTGGTGGGAGTCCTGGTCGGCGGCATGATGATGGCAATTATTGCTCCCATTTACGGACTTATCGGTCAGGTAGGTATCAGATGAGCAAATTGAAAGATATCAGGCCGGCACAAAATGGTTTTTCCCTCATTGAGCTGACTATCGTCATGTCTATACTTATCCTTTTATATGCGGTTGTCTCTTTAAATTTGTCCAATGCCCGTCCCCGCTCATCGCTTAATACGCAAATTACCACCCTGTCTGCTGATTTAAGGCAACAACAGCTCAAAGCTTTAAGCGGGCAGGCAAATGGCGGCACAGCTTCCGAATACGGGATATATTTTTCAGAAAATTCCTACACCCTCTTTGCCGGGACTTCCTATTCCTCCTCCGATCCTTCAAATCACGTCATCAATCTGAACGATGATTTAATTTTTAATAATATTAATTTACCCCAGCAATCAGTGATTTTTTCAGCCGGAACAGGTGAAGCTGCGGTTTATGATGCAGGTCAAAATTCCGTTTCTTTATTAAACAGTGTTACCAACGTCAGCAGGATGCTGACTTTAAACGCCTGGGGGACGGTTATTTCCGTAAATTAAGATGACTGATAGAAAAAATTGCGGCCAGTCAATCATCGAACTACTAATCGCTGTCGCTTTGATGACTCTTCTTTTCCCGGCCATTTTCAGCGGAATAATTGCTTCAAGGGAAGGCAGGGGCCAACTTTCCCAACGGTTGGAAGCCCAAACCCTGGTCAGGGAAGCGGAAGAAGCCGTCAGAATAATCCGCGAAAGGGACTGGCAGGAAATCGGAACCAACGGTCTTTACCATCCTGAAGTATCAGGCACAAGTTTTGTTTTGGCTACCGGCAGTGAATCAATCAATGGTTTTACCAGAAGCCTGACTATCGAAGATGCCTACCGTGACTCTTCCGGCGCCATAAAATCGGCAGGCTTGGCGGATCCTTCCACGAAAAAAATAACAGCCGAAGTTTCCTGGGTGTTGCCCCATCCCGGGGATATCTCGCAAACCTTTTACCTCGCCAGGTTTCAAAATAACCTGTCATATACGGAAACAACAGTTGTAGATTTTGAACAGGGAAGTATATCAGGTGCGGTCATTTCTGCTGATTTAGGAGGCGAAATCATGCTGGGCTCGGGGGGTGTTGCCGGCTGGTGCAATCCCAATCTGACCATCCAGTCAGTCGATCTGCCTAAAAACGGAGTTGCCAATGCGGTTTCCGCCATCGAAGGACAGGTTGTTTCAGGGACCGGAAACAACGCCTCCGGAGTTTCTTTCGCACATGTTGACATCAGCAATCCGCCTTCTCCGGCGCCGCCTGTCGGAACCATCAATGGCACATTTGACGGTTACAAGACCAATGGTGTTTTCGGCGAGGAAAGTTATGCTTATTTAACGACCGATACCAATGCCAAGGAAATAATCATCATTGATCTGGAAAACCAGGATGCCTACGGAAAATTCGCCGAGGTTGGTTTTTTTGATGCTCCCGGGATTTCTGACGGTGAAAGTATTTACACTTCGGGTAATATTGGATTTGCCACAGTTGCCGATACTTTATATACCTTTGATATAAGCTCGAAAATAGGGTCAAGGCCCCAGCTTGGATCAGTCTCTTTGGCGGGAACCGGTGAAAAGGTTGTTGTTGTGGGCAATTACGCTTATGTGGCTGTTAATTCTGCTTCAACTCAAATGCAGATTATTGAAGTCAGCCCGGACGGCCGGACTTTAAATGTAGTCGGCTGGACGAATTTATCGGCTTCAGGCGGAAAAGATGTTTTTATCAACAGTTCCGCCAGCCGAGCCTACTTGGCAATCGAAGCCTCAGCTTCCGCTCCGGAATTTTTCGTTCTCAATATCGAGGAAAAAACAGGCTTGCGGCCGGTTACGGCTGTTTATGAAGCTGGCGGCATGGACCCCACCGGCATTACCGTTGTCCCCGGCAACAGGGCAATCCTCGTTGGCCGCGGGGGTGAAGAATACCAGGTAGTAAATATCTCCAGAGAATCAGTTAACCCTCCGCTGACCAAATGCGGCGGATTTAACATTGACAGCGGAGTCAACGGCGTTTCCTCAGTCACGGAGGCTGACGGAGACAATTACTCTTATATCATTACCGGAGATGCCTCAGCTGAACTTAAAATCATCGCCGGAGGCCCGGGAGGGGAATTTTCCCCGTCGGGGACTTTTGAATCAGCTCCTTTTGATGCCGGCCGGACTGTTGCCTTTAACCGCCTGGACTTTACTTTCGACAGGCCCACCCAAACCGTACTTACTCTCCAGGTTGCCTCTGCGGAAGCTGTTAACAATAATTGCCAGGAAGCCGAATATTCTTTTGTCGGCCCCGACGGACAAACAGATACCTATTTTAACGCTTCTGCCGCAATTCCTGGCGTGACCTACCTACCTTATATAAATCCCGGCAGATGTTTCCGCTACCGGGCGAATTTAAGTTCGGCCGATAACCTGTTAAGCCCTGTCTTATATGATGTTTCCATAAATTATTCTTTATGAAGCGCGGATCGACATTAGTTGAAACTATCCTTTACACTTTTTTACTGCTGTCCTTTTTGACGCTCATTACACAGTTGATTGCCACGGTACTGGATGTGCAAAAAGAATCATCTGCAGCTTCTTTAAGCTCCCAGGACGCTATGTTTATCATGCAGAAAATGACAAATGAAATCTTTCAGGCTGATCAAATTTTAAGTCCCCCAAATCCGGGAGACAGCCAATCTCAATTACAGCTTGACGTCAACGGTCAAACCCGCAACTTTCAGCTGTCGGCATCCGATCTTATTTATGACAGCGGCGCAGCCTCCGGCAAATTAAACAGCTACGGCACCGTCTTAAACAGTTTTACCGTCAAAAGAATCGGCAATCCGGGTGGCAAACACGCAGTCAGCATAGAATTTGAATTACGCAGCCTTATTGAGGAATCAGGCGGGACGAGAACCGGAAATTATCATTTCACGGCAGGCTTAAGATGAAAAAAACCAATTCGCAGGGATTCGCCATGGTTATTCTTCTGTTTCTGATGCTGTTAACCGTCACCATCATTACTGCCGCCGTGTCCCTGATTATCCTGGATTCTTCTTCGTCAACTCTTATTGCAGCTTCCGACTCAGCCAAATCCATTGCCGATTCCTGTATGGAAAACGCCGTTATCCGCCTCATCCGCGATCCTGCCTATACCGGGGAAGAATTAAACATAAACGGCGGAAGCTGCCGGATTTCAGTTCTTGGTTCAACCGTTAAAACCGCCACTTCTGAAGCTGATTTCGGCGGCAAGAATAAAAAGGTAGAGGTAAATCTGAATTTAAACAATAATATAGTTACTCTCTCGTCATGGAAGGAAATATTTTAAATGACCGCTAAACCAAACACCGCCATTATTCTTCTGGACAGGAATAAACTGGATTATTTCAGTCCGGAAAATAACCAGATATATACCTACCAATTCCCGGAAAATATGGTCAGATATGCGGAGATTGTCAACGACAAGGAATTGGCCATGCAGATAAACCTTTTTATCAATTACCACAAACTGCCTTCTGCCAGAATAATTTATATCCTGTCCCAGCAAATTACCCTGGAAAAAAATATGGCCGAAGACAAAACAGATAACCAGCAAACCATGGTTGATGAATTTCTTTATCACCTGCCTTTCGAAAGTAATATCCATAAAATCTATAAATTGGAAAAAGGCTATCTGATTTCCGCCGTCAACAGCACTTTCCTTAAGTCATTCACGGAAAATTTCACCAAAGCCGGTTTTCATACTATGACCGTCGTGCCTGCCTCTGTTACGGGTATCAATATTAACTATCTGGACTCTCCGACCGTCGGCTTCCTGCTGGCCAAAACTGATTTTCTCAAAGAACAGTCGATGACCGGAGAACGCGAAGATGAGACACACAAACCGAAAAAGGAACCTGATAAGGTAATGGGCCTCAACCGCATATATCTCCTTGTAACTGTATTTATCCTGCTCCTTTCCTTTCTGCTTTTCATGCTCTACCGCCAATCTGCCGGATGAAACCGGGATATTATGATAATTGTGGTTGACAAAAGTCGTCAGTACATAGTAGCTTGGATATAGTACTCTTTTTTGAAGGGAGGTGATTAATTAATGAAGAATTTAACTGCCCGCAACCGGGGATTCACGCTTATCGAACTCCTGGTTGTTATAGGAATCCTGGCTACCCTTTTGGCCATTACATTAATCGCCATCAATCCGGCCAGACAATTCTCCCAGGCCAATAACACCCAAAGAAGCAGCAATGTTAATGCCATTTTAAATGCCATTCATCAGTTTGCTGCTGATAACAGGGGTGCTTTACCAGTCGGAATCACAGGTACAGTCCAAAATATCAGTGAAGCCGGTGCCAATATCTGCACTGATCTTATTACGCAATATATGGCTGCTTTACCGCAGGATCCGTCGCTTGGCGGAAACAACATCACCGACTGTTCTGTAGGTTCTGGATACAATACCGGTTATACAGTTGTAAGTAGCACCACAGACAATAGAGTTACTGTGACTGCACCCAGCGCAGAACTTGGAGTCAGTATTTCAGTTACCAGATAAGTTTTGCGTTTAACTAAAAAGAAAGGATAAAGCGAATTTTATTCGCTCCTTTCTTTTTGTCTGAAAATAGTGAGAATTCTCATCCAAAGAGTTAAAAAGGCAAAAGTAGCATCAGAAGGAGCTGTTTTAGGTGAAATCGGCATAGGACTCTTACTTCTGATAGGTATAGCCAAAGATGACACGGAAAAAGAGGCTGAAACTTTGGCCGCCAAAACAGTTCATCTGAGAATCATGCCGGATACGGAGAACAGGATGAACCGCTCGGTTTTGGACGTGGGCGGGGAAATTTTGGTTGTCAGCCAGTTTACCCTTTTCGCCGACACTTCCGCCGGCCGCAGGCCTTCTTTTACCGATAGTGCCGGGCCGGAAAAGGCGGAAAAACTGTATGAATTTTTTATAGGCGTTCTCCGTAAACTGGGTGTTAAAAAAGTGGCCGCCGGCCGTTTCGGTGCCTATATGGACATCGAACTTACCAATGACGGCCCGGTTACAATCCTGATCGACAGTCAGAGGGTGTAGTAACCCGCAGCCTTCAGGGCTATCTCCAGGGTTTCGGTTGGACCGTTCTGGTAAGTATCAATTATCAGATCGTAATGGTCGGGATTCCAGAAATCAGCCGTTTTGTACAATTTTTTCCACTTCTTGATATTTTCCTCCTCCCGCCTCTTTAAATGCAACTTTGCCTCATCAATGGTGATTTTTTCCCGGTTGACCAGTCTGTCCACCCGCACGGAATCGACAGAACAAACTATAAATATTTTAAAAACACCGTCAATTCCCTGGGCATTAAATCCCGACAGCCATGATTCCATGATCAGATTTTTTTCTGTCGCAAGTTTTTCTTTGATGTATTCGTCCAGTTTCAGGTGGTAACCATCGGGAGACAGATCCGTCCTTTCCAGGGGAATTTTTTTCTCTCTGGCATACTGCCGGTAGATTTCCCCGCCGTTCCAGAGGATCCAATGAAGTTTTTTAGCCAGTTCCCTGGAGAGAGTCGTGGCACCACTGGCAACACGGCCTGAAACTGTTATTACTCTGTGGGGAAGATGGACAGGTGATTTATCCATTGAGATGAGTGACAAGGCTTTCAGTCCAATCAGTCAACTGCTGAGAACTTTTCTGTTGGTCCAGATAAAAACCGTCAATGCGCAGTGATTGAGTCACCAGTTCACCTTTTAGCGATTTGACAAAGTCTTCCAGATGCTGGACCGCTCCGCAAAAATAAGTATAGGATGAATCCCCCAGCCCGAAAACGGCAAATTTCCGTCCGCTGAAATCCTCTCCCTTGAATTTTTCCATAAACGGGCGGTAATCCGGATGGGGCTCGCCTTCCAGGCCTTCATAATCCCAGCTGGGTGAGGCCAGGATGACCAGGTCATAATTTTTTAAATCGGCAGGCATACTGCCCTGAACTTCTTTTATTTCCGCCGTCAGGTTGTGTTTGGCGAAAGTTTCCGCAACTATCTGCGCCGCCAGCTGCGTCCCGCCGGAATTGGTGGCGTAAACAATGGCAATTTTCATATCATCCATGGTACTATAACGCCAATTTCCTGACAAGCACTTCTTCCCCTTGACAGGTGAACGATCGTTCACTATAATGACATTGGCTTATGAAAAAAAACTATCCTGTTGACAGACTCTCGGCCACCTACCTGCGTTTTCAGAAACAGATAAAAGCCCTGCGCCAGGGCAAAATTAAAACCGTCAAACAGCTGGCCCTGGAAGCCAGGCAGGAATTGATTCTTAAAAGCGGAGGACAGCTTCTTTTAATATAGTATGGACATCGAGTCTGCCACCCAAAAAATCCGCCGCTTTTTCCGCAAAAACAAACGGCTCCCCTCTTATCAGGAAATGTGCCGCCTTTTCGGTTTTGCCTCCAAACATGCCAGTTTTAAGCTGGCGGCCAAACTCATCGAAGCCGGCATTCTGGGCAAAGACGATAAAGGCAGGCTCATTCCCGACCGCCTCCTGCCTTCCCTGCCGGTTTTAGGCATCATCCGTGCCGGCAGCCCGACGGCTGCCGACGAACAGATCCTGTCCTCGGTTTCCTTTGACGATTACCTGGTGGCCAAACCGGAAAAATCATATCTTTTGCGGGTTTCCGGCGATTCCATGATCGAGGCCGGCATCCAGGAAGGAGACGTGGTTATCGTGGAAAAGGACCGTGAACCCAAAGAGGGCGACATCGTGGTGGCTTCAATCGACGGCGAATTCACCCTGAAATATTTCCGCAAAAGGGACAATCTGGTCTTTCTGGCGCCGGGCAACAGCAAATATTCGCCCCTCTTCCCTGCGGAAAATCTTACTCTCTTCGGCATCGTTATCTCTGTAGTCCGGAAATATCACTGAATTCCGCTTGGGGACGGGCATTTTTATGAACGAGAAAATCAACGAGAAAGTCAGCGTGGTGACGGTCTTTGACCGGGAAAAAAGGACGGTTACCCCCAGGAAAATCAAATGGCAGGGCCGCCTTTATACCATTGAGAAAATCGGCTACCACCACAAAGTCAAACAAGGCAAAAAACTCCTGCATATTTTCTCCGTCTGCAACAATTCCCTGGCTTTCAAACTGGAGTTCGACACCGAAACCCTTTTCTGGACACTGACGGAGGTGAGCGATGGACTTGCCTCTTAACCGCAACGAGCCGCGGGTCATGCACATCGACATGAATTCCTGTTTCGCGACAGCCGAACAGCAGGCCAATCCCCTTTTGCGCGGCAAACCGGTGGCGGTGGCCGCCTACACTACGGGCAACGGCTGTGTGGTCGCTCCTTCTGTCGAAGCCAAAAGATACGGCATCAGAGTGGGCATGAACGTGCGGGAAGCCAGATTTCTCTGCCGGGATATTATCGTCCTGCCGCCCGATCCTCCCAAATACCGGGACATCCACCTCAAGTTCAGCCGGCTCTTCAGGGAATATTCACCTGACGTCTTCCCCAAATCAATTGATGAGGCTGTTCTCGACTTTACCTCCATGCCGCTTCAAAACAAATCCCTGGAGGATGTCGGCAGTCAGATAAAAAAACGCATTAAAAAGGAAATCGGCGACTGGATTACCGTCTCGGTCGGCATTTCGACCAACCGCTTCCTCTCCAAACTGGCCGCTTCTTTGAAAAAGCCGGACGGTCTGGAAACGGTTACCTGGCAAAATCTGGAAAATGTTTACCGGCAGGTGACTCTGGTCGATCTTTGCGGCATCAATACCCGCTACCAGGCCAGGCTCAACGCCCACGGCATTTTCACTCCTTTGGATTTTCTTAAAAGCCCGCGCGACCTTCTGGTCAAGCAGGTTTTCCGCAGCATTGTCGGCCATTACTGGTACTTAAGACTGCGGGGCTGGGAGATTGATGCCGTCGAGTTTGGCCGCAAAAGCTTCGGCCAGTCTTATGCCTTGGGCCAATTCACCTCGGACAAAAAAGAGCTGGCCCGGCTTTTGATGAAGCTGACGGAAAAGATGGGCCGTCGCCTCCGCCGCCACGGCTATACCGCTTCGGGCATCCATGTTTCCGTCATCTACACCGACTATACCCACTGGCACCAGGGGGCAACTTTCTCAACGGAAATGTATACCACGGGAGAACTGTTCAAAAAAGTCATGCTGGTTTTTAACCGCCGGCCCAATCAAGCAAAAAAAGTGGCCAAGCTGGCTGTCAGTTGTTTTGGCCTGGCGGAGAAAAAATTTGTCCAGGAAGAGCTTTTCCGGACGGAAAAAACCAGGCAGCGGGACGCAACTGATGCTGCGGACAAAATCAACGACCGCTTCGGCGAGTTCGTCATCACACCGGCTCTGATGCTGGGGATGGATAAGCTTGTTCTCGACCGCATTGCCTTCGGCGGCGTCAAGGAACTGGAAGATCTGTATACCAATAGTATTACTACTTGACATAATGTAATACATATTTTATTATCGTATCATGATTGGATATTCGGTAGTAAATATAAAGGGACAAGTAACTATACCTTCGGAAATTAGAAAAAAACTGGGTGTCGATCCGCAGGATAAAGTCATGATTATGAAAGAAGACGACAAAATTGTCATCCATACTCTGCCTGACTTTTTCTCTCTGATGGGCAGCGTCAAGCCGAAAAGTAAACCCGAAGATTTGAAAAAAATGAGAAGGCAGTTTATTGATTACTTGTCATCCCGCAAAAAACCGGGAACACACAAATGAAAAGTGTCCTTTTGGATACCAATATTATTCTGAGATACTTGACTAATGATGTTCCCGCCCAGGCGGAAAAAGTAAAAAAAAGGTTTCTGGAAGCAGATGAAGGCAAATTTCAGTTTGAAATATTACCGCTGACAGTAGTGGAAATGATTTATCAACTGGAAAATTGGTATGAACTTTCCCGGGAAGAAGCTTGCCGTAAAATATTAACTTTATTTTCCCCTGATTGGATGGTGGTTAAAGAAAAAGAAGTGATCTTTGAAGTCTTGAATATATACCGGTTAAATAAGATTGACCTTGTCGATTTGATAATCTGGACAACTGCCAAAAACGAAAATAAGAAACTCCTTTCATTCGATAAAGATTTCGATAAGTTATCCCCGAAAATCCGTCTCGAGCCATAAAAAATTTTAACAGTAATCGATGGTTTTAGAATGCTTTTATTCCATATTGACATTTTTAGTCATGTTTGATATAAAATAGTCATGTTACAACCAAGAACGTACACACCGGAACAGGTAGCAGAAATACTCCAGTTGAGCAAAAACACCATTTATGAGCTGATCGGCAGAGGAGAAATTATTGCCAAAAAAATCGGCAAGGTGTATCGAATTCCCGCAAGTTCAATTTCCTTTGTCTTCACCGGGATGGATGAGGATATATTAAAAGCCCAAAAGTCGGATGAGGCCGCTTTGGACAAAGTGAATGAAACTATCAGAGATGTCCGTCAAAAGCTATGGCAAAAATCCAGGTCTTTCTAGATACTGATGTCATCATATCCTCCTTACTTTCAAAAACCGGCGCTTCCTTTAACGTCATTAATATTCCCAAAATTGAAAAAATAATTACTAATACTGTCTCACAAGAGGTAAAAGAAGTGGGAGAAAGACTTAATATTGAAGCTCAGAGCACCGTAAAAATCCTCAACAATCTCAAAACAATCGCTTTAGATATGACCAAAAAAGATTTAATCAAAAATTATGGGGATTATGTCATTGACGAAAAAGACTCGCATCTTGTTGCCGGAGCCTACCTATCAAAGTCTAAATTCTTACTTTCACATAACAGCCGGCATTATAAAGCAAACAAAATCGAAAATGATTTGAGGATAATTGTAATTAAACCGGGAAACTTCCTTCAGTATCTGCGAAGCATAAATGAATTTTAATCCCCGCTACCCCGATTTCATCACTTAAAAAATTGACAGGAATCGATGGTTTGAGAAGCGCCTCAGGCGCCACCGATCCCTGTCAGTTGACAGGAAGGAAAAACTCGTTATTGTGTATCAAAATTTTCTTTGACGAAATCCGTAATTTTGCTAAAACTATCAGTATCTCCTTTCTCGATGACAGAATTTGCTCCGTTATCGATAAACCTTTGCTCGACTGTAACCCCTTCATCTGACTTGCGTCCTTTATCGCCGGGAAAACCCATTATCACGGCCTTAGGTCTCCGGATTCTTATCTCTTCGGTGCACTTGGGACCTCCAATTGCGCCGGCCAAGTGATGATCAACAATAAATAGATCTGGGTTTTCACCGGAATCCAAACGAACTAACATATCTTCACAAGAGGTGAACACTTTTACTACAGCGCCGAATAACTCAACAAATATCTCAGTCAAATTGGAAATCCAAGATGGATCATCTTCGCAGATAAACACTAATTTGAGTTGACGAGACTCAGACACCTTTTCCTCCTCTTTGGCTTTCGCTTCCTCGTTTTCTCCGGCATTTTCAGCCTCGGCTTCGGCGGCATAGGCATCTTCCAGGGCAAAAATGCGTACCTCCCCGGTTGCCCGGTTGATCGAGGTAAACTGACCGTCCCAGTAGAAAGTTCGGGGGCCTTCGGTCAGATCCTGGATCATGCCAGGTCCGGTTTCGAACAGGCGTTCAATGAGGTAGCCGATGATCCCGCCTCGGGCAATCGAGTAGACGGATATTCCTCCGCTGGCTGCTGTGCCAGGAACGAAATAGTAACTTTTCCCAGCTTGTAATACACCGGCTGTCACTGCGACGGTCCCGTACTCTTCCAATTCGAAGGTTTCCTTTTCAGTCTCCTCTTCAGGAGCCGAGCTTGAATTGGGTATGGGAACTTCGTGCGTATTTCCGCCTGTACAGGCCGCTGTCAAGAGTACTACGACGATAGATATCCAGAAAATTCTTCTGGTGTTCATTTTATCCTCCACGGATTGATTTGGTTCAAGACAGGGCGCTTCCTGGCTTGATTTATTCCTTCCTGTCAAAGAGCTGAACTTCATCCTTTTTTTCGGCTCCGCGCCGTTAAGAAAGAAATTCAGCCCATAGAATATAGGAAGAGGTTATCATTTGCTTGTCATTATGCGTCAGGAAAATTTGACTTCCTGACGGAAATCCGTATAATCTGACGGAAAATCCTGACTTTTATGATTTGGATTGTTTTAAAGCTCTAAATTATGAAAAAAACCAAAATATCCGAACCGCCAATTACGGATGGAACAACCATGGAAAATGCCCGTAAATGGCTGAATATCATCCGTTATACGGAGTGCGGGACGGTTATTCAGCTACAGGATGATTGTGAATACCGAGTACTTGAAATTATCAATAACAAGAAAATATTAAAAAGGCTTCTAGGAAAATATTATAGGCGATACTTATTAAGGTATGTTCCGATAGACAACAGGAATTTGTTAACTGAAGTTAGAGAAGGATTGGCGGAAATATGCCGGGCAAAAAAAATTACATCCGAAAAAAATTTAGCCGATTTAGATATAGCCGGCTTGCTTCATGAATTAGCTGGAAAAGGATACGCGGTTGGTTTCTTCATTTCCCATATCACTTCTCTAATTAAATCCGGTAAATACCAAGACTTGATTGATTTCGAATATATAATCAGAACAAGTAAGAATTTTTCGGCTGTTGTCTTTTCAGAAATTGATTTAACTGACCCAAAATACAAACAGCTGTCAGATAAATGTTCCTTTCTCTACGATCATATTTCCAAATATCCGCTATATGGAAAAGACGACTGCAGGCAATTTCTAAAACACTACACAGAACAATGGAATTTTCATCCTGACCGGAAAATAGTAAATCAAATTATTGGAGCTTGCGGAGGGTATCTCTGGTTAATACATCAAGCCTTACGGACTATAAGGAATGAAGAATGCATCGTAGATGAGGCTTTAACAAGTGAAGAAATGATCCTTAAGTTGGAAACAGTCTGGAACAAATTTACCCCTGAAGAAAAGAGGGTTATCGAGAAAGTTTATTTCGATACATTCGAATCATCTCTCTCCTTGACTCATGAGTACTCTTACCTCAAAAAAATCAAAGCCATCATTGAGTCAGACAATAAACCGGCACTGGGAATTCCTCTCCTTGCTGAAATCTTAAGACGCGAACTGAGACTCAAAAAATTCCGGCTTGACCGGGATAAAATCCTGATCGGGGAAAGGGATATTTCCTCAAATCTATCCAAAAATGAAAAAGTCTTTTTGACACTTCTTCTTAATTCAAAAAAACAGGTAGTTGCTCGAGATACGATCGCGGCTTCACTTTACGGTCAAAACTGGCAGGAAAATTATTCCGATTGGGCTATTGACCGCCTGTCACACCGTCTTAGGAAAAAACTTAACCGGCTGGGAATCGACTCAAAACTGATATCAACCTTAAAGAAAAAAGGTTTTAAATTCGGATAATAACATGACTGTTCTATCAGAAAAAATTACGGATACAAAAAATCCCGGATTATTATTTCCGGATTACCAGCTATGTGACTTAGAAACAGAGCTAAATATTTTATCAAGTGAGATAAAATCTACTTCACTAGATTTGAATATCTTATATACGTGGGCTAATCCTTACAGAAAAATTAACGAATCAGCAGATTTAAAAGATTATTTTGACAGAATACCGGAATTCGAAAATAAACTTAGGTATTTTGATATATTTCAACAAACTTCAGCAGTCATCCTTCGATCAGTGGAGTTAGAAGAATTAGCCGAACAAAATAATTTTCAAATTGATATTGCTTCTCAAATGGCAATCCAAGCCCAGCGTTTTGACCGGCATTTGGATTTTAAACCGGATGCCGCTTCTGAATTGGATAAAAATGGCTCTTATAGTAATTTTGAATATATTCTCTATAAATATTTATCAACAGGAGCTTATCCATGGTATCTTATACAAATGTTTGAAGAAAATCTAACCTCAGCAGTCCAAAAAAATCCTGAGGCATTTTGGCGTATGTTCAGGGCTTTTAGATTAGATAAAATTTTACCGTTTTTCAGAAAAATATCGGATGAAGATAAAGATAAATTATCGGCTGTATTACTAGAATCCGGACATGAGAACGAAGACGGCATAAAAGAATTTTGTCAGGCTATGAAAAAAGTAGGCATAACTACGGATGATCTCTCTACTGAAAGTTACGGAAAGATGTGGCCGCAAACACTCTATTTTATGCCGCACATCCAAAGTCTGATGGATGAAGGGATACCATTTGAAAGACAGAATAAACCGGAAATATACATGAATATTGCCTTAGCGCTTGCTTATCTCGCTTTGGAGCTAGAATCAGAACCGATTGCCGCTTTAGTTGTAAAAGACGGCCGTATTATATCCGGGGCTCATAATGAGGCTACGAAATTTAAGAATATCTTTATTCATGCAGAGGATATTGCCATTCATAATGCCATAGAAACTACCGAAGATGAAAATCTATCTGACTGCTCAATTTTTGTAACAGCAGAACCATGTGCAGAATGTGCTACAAAATTAATGAAATACCAATTATCCAGTATTTATATCGGTATAGCTTCAGAAATGGGCGGCGAAACTAAATTTGGGATTCTTACTTCTCGGGTACATTCTAACCAAGGACCTCCATATAGAAATCCTTACTCACCTGAAAATATCACCTGGGGTGTCCTTGAAGAAGAATTTTTCCATCTCTACCATGAGGTAATGGATTGGCAGGATTTTGTTAAACCGCGGCTCTCGCTTAATTTTTCAATTCCTCTTCGACAGACTTTTTGAGGTCGTCAAAGTTGAAGGGGTTTAGCTTCTTGCCGTTTAAAAAGAAAGTCGGCGTGGCATTGACCCCGAACTTTTGACCTTCTGATAAATCTTTTGAGACTTTATCCTGGAATTTTTTGTTTTTAAAAGCGTCCTCATATTTCTCCTTGTCGAGATCCAGTTTTTCCCCGGCGGACAGGAGCATTTCTTCGGAAAGGGAAGCCTGGTTTTCAAAGATATAATCATGCATTTCCCAGAACTTTCCCTGTTCCCCGGCTGCTTCGGCGGCCAGAGCTGCGGGGACGGCCATCGGATGCTGGTCCAGGGGAAAATTCCGGTATGAAAAAGCCAATTTATCTTTATTATCTTCTACTAAAGTTTTCACCTGGGGGTAAAAGGCTCCGCAGGCCGGGCACTGGAAATCGGAAAATTCGACCAGGTAATCGGCAGCATCCCAATTGCCCTTGATTTGGCTGCCGGCAGGAACCAGCTCGCTTTTTTCCAAAGCCTTTTCCGGCTTGGACATGAAAAAAATACCTCCGATGACTATGGCTATAGTGACAGCGATAATTCCGATAAAAAATTTGCTTTCTCCGGTTAATTTCATCCTTTTGCCTCCCTATACATTAATAATGATAGTGAAAAGATTACCAGCATATTGACAGCTGACACTGCACACCAGGTGCAAACAGCTTTGATTATAAACAGTTCAGTATAGGTAAACCAGCTGACAAAAAGAACACCGAAAGCGGACATGCCCAGGATAGCATAAAGCAGATTCCGCTTGGTCGAAGCAGTTTTTAAAAAAGCCAAAACAGCCAGGATAGAATAACCTACCAGCCCGACAGCGGGCACCGGAATCCCAAGGGGATAGCTTAAAGGATTTTTCCTGACCAGTTCGCAGCCCGAATTCAAACAGACAATCGGGGTTTGCCTGAGAAAACTTTGGAGGACATAAACCGCTAAAATAATGCCTAAAAGCGACAAAGCGAAAATAATGCGGTTGTATAAAACGGTATTTATGCGAACGGGCATATTTATTTATTGATTGGAATATTATATATTAGGTGTACTTTAATTCAAATATGTGTTTTACCGTTCCCGTAAAAGTGCTGCAGGTTGTCGGCAATAAAGCAATGATAGAAGGTGGCCGGACCGTATCATTGACAGGAGATCTGACCGTAAAAAAAGGCGAATATTTGCAGGTCGCAGGCGGCTTGGCTGTTGCCAGGCTCAGCCGGGAGGAAGGAATGAAAGTGCGCTTATTGATCAAATCACTCTCCTGATTTTATGAATAAAGGAATCAAATGGGCCATACTGACAGCATTAATATCGGGTGTTTCCATCTTCTACAATAAACAGGTATTGGTAAAAGGCATTGATCCCCTGATCTTTAATATCGTTAAAAACGGAGGGACGGCCGTCATTTTGTCACTGGCGCTTTTTACCGGACGAAGAGGCAGGATAACTGAGGATTTTAAAAAAAACTGGAAGGGGCTTTTAATTATTGCTGTTGCCGGCGGCAGTCTGCCATTTATTTTATATTTTGCCGGCCTGGTATCGGCTTCGGCCATAAATGCCAACCTGATCCATAAATCGCTTTTTATTTGGGTGGCCTTTCTGGCTATTCCATTTTTGAAAGAAAAACTGGGCATGCTTCAGGTGGCCGGATTTGTCCTGATAGCCTTGTCAAATATCTTCCTGGGTTTTAACGGCTTTGCATTCAACAGCGGCGAAGCTCTCATTCTTCTGGCTACTTTATTATGGTCTTGTGAATATATAGTGGCAAAAAAAGTATTACGCAAATCCGGAAGTCTGACGGTTTCCTGGAGCCGGATGTTTTTGGGAAGTCTGATTTTAATCGGAATTGCCGCCTGGCAGTCAAAACTCAGATTATTATTTTTGCTTGATTGGACCACCCTGCTGCCGGTAATACCTTCTATTGTGCTTCTGACTCTTTATGTCACCGGTCTTTTTTCAGCCTTAAAGTATGCCCCAGCTACCCAGGTGACCGCCATTCTGATTCTGGCCACCCCTGTCACCAATCTCTTAAATATGTTTTGGACACGTCAATTCATTTCCGGACTGCAATTAAACAACCTGATTCTCTCGCTTTCAGGCATTATGCTGATTTATGTTTTCCGACCAAAAAACCGCAGCATCGTCGTCTAGCGGCATCTTTCTCTGCAGCCGCTATGCATATCCTCCCAACTCGCTTTCTTTATGCGGACCCTTGAACAAAAAAAAAGACATGGCCTACTATTCGGAAACTGCCATACTTGACCTGGGTGCCTCAGAGATTTTAGGGAATTTTTCAACTTTATATCCTTATCTTTGTCTGATTGCCTACCAGAATAATTTCTCTGATCCATTTGATCCGCTGGTGGTCGAAGCATACTGGCTGGGAAATCAGCTTCTGGAGAAGGTCAGGATCAAAAGTTACGCGGATCATCTGATTGATAAAATGGAACTGAAAAAAAAGAGTCCGGGGGAGCTGAAGCGGCTGGTAAACTTTTTCCCAAGGTCCCCCAAACCCCACCATTCCTTTCATGTCCTGGCAGTCTGGCGAAGAACCGGGCATCTCAATATTCCACATACTTTGGAAACTATGGATGCCTGCCTTATCAATTGGGGTAAAATTATTGCTTTTAACGAGGACGGCACAATCAAAGTCACGACGCAAAAACTGGAAGATGTGGCGGGAAAACTGCATCTGACGAAAAAAATAACCAGAAACATTAAATACCAGGGTAAGAGCGACGCTTTAAAGTCAGATCTCGTAAAAGGCGATTACCTTTCCTACCACTGGGGCTATTTCTGCCAGAAGCTGGAAGTCCGGCAGCTAATAAATCTTAAATATTATACAAATCTATCCCTGCAGGTTATTAACTCATGAATGTTTATTGTTTGGGCAATATGCTTTTACCCCGGGATTCCCTGCCCCTTAAAATTCTGCCGCGTCTTAAAAGAAAATTGCCCGGATTTAATTTCATAAAATACGACCCGACCGAAGAACTGCCGGATGAAGCGGAAAAACTGGTTTTGATTGATACGGTTCTGGGTATTAAGAAAATCACTATCTTTAATTCCCTGTCCGCCTTTTCCCCTACTCCGAATGTCAGCGTTCATGATTACGATCTTTTTTTGGAATTATCCTTAAGAAAAAAATTAAGAAAGCTGAACGATTTTCTCATCATCGGAGTTCCGGACCATATACTTCCTGATAAAGCTGTTGCGGAATTATGTGAAATTCTGGTAAATCAGCTGTAGCGGATTTTGAGGAAATGTGAGGCGCAGCTCATGCAGGGGTCATATGCCCGGACTATTGATTCGATTTCTTTTTCCAATATTTCCCTGTCATTTAATTTTTCAAGATTGTTTTCCAGATAAACCCGGATAGACTCTTCGATGCCGATCTGATTTTGGCCTGTAGGAACAACAATCTGCCCTTTGATTATCCGGCCGGTTCCGTCAATTGCCAGGCGGTAATAAAGTATCCCCCTCGGTGCTTCAATGACTCCCACTCCTTCCCCGGCCTTTCTGGTTATAGGCAGTTGTTTCTCCTCTTTGATATCCAGATTTTCAATAATATCAGCCGCCGAATCGATGCTGTGGAGAATCTCTATGGCTTGGGCTAAATTGTTATGATATATATTTTGGGACGGAAAAATGTCCAAAATTGGCCCCAAACTTTGCTTGGATTTTTTATGCAGTTTTTCTTTCCCCAGGTTCAGCCGGGCCAGGGCACCTGTCATGAAGGTTTTGCCTCTGAAACGGAATCCGGAGGCATGTGAATACGGGATGGATACATATTTCAGATTATCTCCGTATTTTTCCGGTGCTTCTTTGCCGTCCGTATGATAAATTTCTCCATCCAGAAAGGAATATGATTCGTCCAGAAGAGCGGCAAACTGCAGGTTGTTCCGGACCAGTGTTTTGTCTTTTTCCAAGAATAACTTTACCAGATCAATTACCCGTGATCTGATCCCTTTTAATTCCTGCAGGCATTTAATGAGTTCCGCCTTATCCGGGAGCCTGGTAAAACCGCCCACCATCGGATACGGTGCATGAACGCTTCTGCCGCCAACAGCTATGCTTAAATGATTCCCGGCAGACTTTACCGCGAAAGCATCATGTAGAAATTTATGCTCCGGGCCGTCATCTTCTTTAAAATCCAAAATCGAATCCCGGCCGAAAAAATCAGGTAGGACGAATATATATAAATGTAAAGCATGATCCCTGATTATTAAGCCGAAGTTCAAAAGTTGCCGGAGCAGGAGTGTTTGTTGGCTGACTTTAATGCCCAAAATATTTTCACAGGCTTTGATGGCGCACAGCAAATGGGCGTTGGAGCAGGTGCCGCAAATCCTGGCTGTCAGTTGAGGCAGGGCAGCTATGTCCTTCCCTCGGATTGCCTGGGTATAGAACCGCTTAAATTCAGCTATGGAGAATTTTACTTCTTTGACAAGACCGTCGCGGATTTTGATGTCACAGCCTGCTTTGCCTTCAATTTTGGAGATGTCGGAAAGCGTCAAATCAAGATTATGCATTTAGGAAATTATCTTAAACTCCTTTAAGTATTTATCAACTAAAGTCAGGAATATTTTTTCGTTCATCGGACAGCCTGGCACCTGATCGTCAACAGTCACAATTTCTGACAATTTTTGTACTTTAGGCAAGTACTTGAATCGGGTCAGGATAGCCTCAATTTCTGTATTTGTTTCTGTGTTAAAAAGATTCCTCTGGGCTGACGGCATACCGACACAGGCACAACTCCCTACGGCCACCAGTTTTTTGCTGTTTTCGCGGATCACCTTTAGCCTATCCGACTGCCCGCCTGAAGTTATGGCTCCTTCAACAAAGGCTACATCCAAATCCGTCAGATCTTCTTTCTTCTGAAGAACCGAAATTGACCGAAAATCAATCAATTTCTTCCAGGTTAAATAGTGATCATTCAGAAGCTCTGTAAAGATAATAGTTGAATCTTCACAGCAGGAAAATGAAAACCATCCCAACTTAAGTCTTTTATTCATAAATTGAAGATAGCAGATCAATTGGAGGTTTACAAATTGCTTTAATTTGGCTTATGCTGATTATGAATCCGTTTTAACTGGATTCTTCTTCTTATGAAAATAAGCTTGAGAGCAAAATCCCTTATAACAGCCGTAATCCTGACCGGCCTTTTCACCGCACTTGCCCTGATTGCTTATCTTTTAGGAGGACCGCTTCCCGGTTTTTGGCTGGTTTTAGTAGCCGGTAATCTGCTTATTTTAGCTTCGATATTGGTAATAAACTTATTTTACAGCTCGATAGGCAACAAAATGGCCTCAGCTTTGGAAAAACTGGAAAAGGAAAAATTCAATTCCGGCATAGGCATCGCCGGTCAGGATTTAGAACATCTGTCAACCACTTTTACTTTGATAACCGAACAAATCGGACAGCGTGAAGCGCAATTCAACAGGCAGGAAAAGAAAATGGAAACCCTGCTGGCTTCTTTATCTGAAGCAGTAATTGCTCTGGACCAGGGCGGCAAAGTCCTGATTTTCAATAAAACGGCCGAGAAATTCACGGGTTTTACGGAGCAAATGGTTACCGGAAAACATATTGATGAAATACTTCATATTTACGGGGGCGATGAAAAAATCATAGTTTCCAATTACTTTGTCAAACCGGATGAGCTGGCGACAATCCATCGTGAACACGGCCTGCAAATCAGATCGCAGGACGGCAAGATATTCCATGTATCTGTTTCCATTACTACAGTCACTTTCCAGGAAGAGGAAAACCACGGTTTTATTCTGACATTCTATGACGAAACCAATCAAAAAGCCCTGGAGGAAATGAAGCTAGACTTCGTTTCCATGGCAGCCCATGAACTTCGGACGCCTTTGACAGTCATCAGGGGATATGCCGAACTTCTGAACTCCGAACTGGGCGAAAAACTGTCTCCGGAACATCAGGAGCATCTGCATCGACTCGAATATAATGCTGCAAATTTGGGAACTCTCATCGATAATCTGTTAAACGTCTCGCGGATTGAAAGAGGGTCCTATAAAATTGAACCTGCAGCCTTGGATTTGACCTCTCTTGTGAAAAATACCGTTACCGATATGATAGACCAGGCAAACAGCAAAGGACAAACACTGACTTTTGAAGAGCCGCTGGAAAAATTGCCCCTGGTAATGGCTGACTCTTCGCGTATCAATCAGGTTATTTCCAATTTGATAACAAACGCCATAACCTATACTCCTGTTGGCGAATCAATAAAGATCTATCTTACCAAAAAGGATTCATTCGTCTCCGTTTCCGTCAGGGACACCGGCATCGGCATTCCCAAAGAAGCCCTTGCCAAGCTTTTTACCAAATTTTTCCGGGTTTCCAGCGTCCTGGAACAGGGATCCAAGGGCACAGGTTTAGGATTATTCATTTCCAAATCCATTATTACCATGCATGGTGGAGAAATTTCAGTTGAAAGCGAACTTGGCAAAGGCTCAACTTTCACTTTTACCCTGCCTATCGCTTCCAATATCCAGGCATCCCAACCGGCAGCCCAGTTCGGCAGTTTGTCTAAAACCGGAAAAGGTATTATGATTAATCCTGAAAGAATTTCCCAGAGGATGGCCGGCAATTCAGGCAGCAATTAAATTATGAAAACCCTGTTATTGGTTGAGGACGATTTCCACATTCAGGAAATCTACCGCATGTCTTTCGTTAAAACCGGCAATTATTCGGTCGAAACTGCTTCGGACGGACAAGAAGCTCTGGTTAAATTAAGCAGCCATGTATACGATCTGATTCTTTTGGATATCATGCTGCCAAAGGTTACCGGCATCGATGTCCTGCGGGCCATGAGAGCCCCTACTTCTCCGACGAAAAATACACCTATCATTCTGATCACCAATCTTGGCCAGGAAGATATCATCAAGGAAGCCTTCAAAATCGGGGCTGACGGTTATCTGATCAAAGCCCAATTTACACCCATGGACGTTGTCAGGGAAGTGGATGCATTTTTCCAGCAGATGGCGGATTTACAGAATCAGTCAGCGGCACCGGCGGCAGCAGAGCCTGTGGCATCTCCGGCTCCCGCTCCGGCTGACATAACCCCAGCCGTACCCCCTCAGGTTCAACCGGTTACTCCTCCCCCTTCTTCGCCGGCAACTGCTCCATCTCCCGATAAACCCCAATAATCAGACATCATTATAGATTGCCTTAGACCTGCGGTTGACTCTGACTGATCCTTGCTTTCTTTTCTTTCTGTTTTTTATGTATTCGGCTCCGGCATAGGTCGCTGCACTCGTACCTGCAGCCAACGCCCCCCATCCTACCGCAGCTGATGAGGCTGCGATTAAACCGTAGGCAATCATGCCAAGACCCGCGACTATTACATATTTATCTACTTTCTGGGAAACTTCCAGGATTTTCGTGCCCCAGCCTTTTTTTTCCTTTTCTGCCATAGCGGTTGGTATTTTAAATCAAAATCCCGGCAAGGAAAAGAGAAGGAGATTTTACCTGCTTTTTTTGGGGAAAAGCATTAAAAGGGCAATCAGCAAAAATGAAGTAAAAGACATAAAAGGGATGGAAACAAACCCAAACTGCATCACAAACCTGTCGGAACAGTCAACCGATATGCCGACAGTGGAACAGGGAACCAACGGATTGCCTCCCCATTGCAGGTAGTAATGGTAGACGGCCACAGGTAAACCGATAAGAGAAAGCATCAACAGATACCGGCCGATATTCTTATCTTTCATGATCAGGCTTAATCCCAGCAATAAAACTTGCGGGTACATCAAAATACGCTGGTACCAGCACAGTTTGCACGGTTCATACCCTGCAATTTCAGAAAAATATAAACTGCCCATGGTCGCCGTTAAAGAAACGATCAGCGCCAGATGAAAAGCGTATTGGGATAACCACTGTTTAAGCGGAACAAGCTTTTTCCCGGTTTTTTTGGAGTTTTTTGGTAATAGATAAATTAAGGCCAGAAAAACTGCTCCCACTAAGCCTGCAACCGTTAAGACTGACAGAAAGGTTGTTACTGCTGCCGGATTCATAAATTTTGTTTCTATTAGTATAGTGAATCCGGCTCAAGGATACAAATTAAGCGCTGGCCTCATCAGTATTTTGGCAATCTGTCGCCTTTATTATAAAATCAGATCACTTCACTTAAATACATATATGAAAATATGAAAAAGCTTCTATCTGTCGTCAAAAAAATCCTGCCTTACTGGTTTTTCATATCGGTAGTTGTGGTATTCCTGGTTTTTTTATTCGGCCTGTATACCTATATTATCTTTATCGCCAATCTGGCCACACCCGAACGGCTGATGAACAGCAATAACACCGGTTTGGTCCTGACCGACAGAAACGGCAAAGTTTTTTATAAAAGCGGACAATTAAAAGAGCTGGAACCCGTTCCTTTAAATGAGACACCCCTCCTTTTGAGGCAGGCTACAATCCAAATCGAAGACAGGGAATTTTACGATCATCCAGGCTTTTCTTTCACCGGCATAGCCAGGTCAATCCTTTTAAATCTGAAAGTCCAGGATCTAACATACGGAGGTTCAACCATTACCCAGCAGTTAGTTAAAAATTCCCTTTTAACGGCTGACAAAACCATCAGGCGCAAATTCCAGGAATTGATCCTCTCTTTCGAAGTCGAAAGGAGATATGACAAAGATAAAATTCTGGAAATGTATCTTAACTCCATTTATTACGGTGAAGGCGCCTACGGTGTAGCCGCCGCTGCAGAAACCTATTTCGGCAAAAACATCAATGAGGTAAATTTATCCGAAGCGGTCATTTTGGCCGCTTTACCTCAAGCTCCGTCACGCTTATCACCCATAACAGGCGACCGGCAGCAGCTTTTTGAAAGGCAAAAGCTTATCCTGGACAGACTTTTAGAAGCAAAAATAATCGAAAATGAAGAATACCGGGAAGCCGTAGGGAGTCCGCCGGACTTTCTGGAAAATCAACCGGAAGAGACCTTTACGGCTCCGCATTTTGCGGTTTATGTCAAATCACTCCTGATTGACATGTACGGAGAAGACACCGTAATCCGCAACGGTTTTCAGGTAACTACCTCACTTGATTTGTCTTTGCAGGAGGAAGCGCAGAATATTTTATCCGGTCACGTCGACAGGCTGGCACCCCAGAATGTTGAAAACGGCGGACTGGTGGTAATCAAACCTTCAACAGGAGAAATATTGGCTATGGTCGGAAGCTATGACTGGAATAATGAAACGTTTGGCAAATTTAACGTCGTTTTTTCCAAACGCCAGCCTGGTTCTGCATTCAAACCGGTAGTTTATACCAAAGCTTTTATGGAAGGTTTCAAGACAACCGATATACTTCATGACCGGCCAACTGATTTTGGTAACTACAGCCCGAAAAATTACGACAACCGTTTCCGGGGGGATGTCACCTTAAGAAGGGCTTTAGCCAATTCACTGAACATTCCAGCTGTTGAGCTTTTAAGCATGATTGGTGTGGATGCGGCTTTGTCACTGGCCGGGGATCTGGGTATTACCAGTTTGACTGAAGCGGAAAGATACGGCTTATCGTTGACCCTGGGAGGCGGCGAAGTCGAATTATTTGAGCTAACCAGGGCTTACGGCATTTTTTCCCAAATGGGCAATTCAGTCCCCAGCCATTTCTTTTTGGAAATAAAGGATAAATTCGGAAATCTGATTTATGCTTACAACCCTCAAACCTTGATTGAAGATAAAATTTTTACCAATAGCGAACTCTCCGACTATGAATCTGTTATGAAGGAAAAAAATATCAACGGCAGCGGCAGCAAACGTATCATCCGGGAAAAATATGCCTATCTGACAACAGATATTCTTTCAGACAGCTTCGCCAGAGCGGAAATTTTCGGCAGTGTCAGCGCCTTGAATCTTTCACGTCAGGCAGCTGTTAAAACGGGCACGACCGATGATTACCGCGATGCCTGGACAATTGGCTATACTCCTGATCTGGTCACTGGAGTCTGGATCGGCAATAATGACAACAGGCCTATGAGCCGCGTCGCCGGTTCTGTCGGAGCGGCTCCCATTTGGCATGATGTCATGGAAGCAGCACATCGCCGTCTGCCTCAAAATAATTTTAGCGAACCATCCGGAATTATCCGGTTGGCTGTTTGCCGTGAAACGCTGTTGCCCGGATGTGATTGTGCCGATAAAATAGAGGAAGTTTTTGATGAAGACACTGTAAGTGCCGTTGATTGTCCCACTCCCACACCGGAATCAGAAGATGAAAATATCCCGGAAGAAAATAATGATGATAATGAAGATGAGCCAGAAGAAGAGGAAAATGATCCTACTTTAACTCCGGTGCCGACCCCGACCGTCGATCCTTCGGCTACACCGGAACTTTTGCCAACCGAAGAAGTACCTCTGCCTACCGGATTATTACCGACCTTATAAAAAACAAACTCTCCCAGGCAGGTACCTTGGAGAGTTTGCTTAAAGGTAATTGTTGTTACCTAGTTTTGAACAACAGTCAATACCGCATCGTTAACTTTATTTACAATCTTCACGTCCGAATCAATGTCGCCTGAACTTCCGGTGTTGCAAATTGTGGTAAATTTGCATTGACTTCCGGTATTCGCGTTGACAGTGACATCGTTTTTAACATACGCGTTCTGATTCAAATCCACGTCAATCTTGGCTTTGTCTTTTATTTCGACTGTGTTTAGAGAAAACGGACCGGTAACATAATTACTTCCTTTTTGTCCGTTACCGTCTCCGCCCTGTGCTATAAGGAGATTAGCGCTGTTAACGTCATTGTATATTTTTACATCAGCATCAACATCACCGCTTGTGTGACCTCCTTTGGCTTTGGTTGTGTATTCCGAATTATTTCCGGTATTGAAATCGGTATGAACATAATTCTTAACCTTGGCTCTTTGATCTAAATCGATATAAATTTTCTTTTCATTATCGATTTTGCAGCGGTTATAACTGAAAGGGCCTGTAATTTTATTACCGCAGTATTCCTTGGCCATGGCAGGGACACCGCTCATCAGAAGCAGTCCGGCTGCAAAGGCCATTGATCCAATAGCTTTCTTCATTTGTTTTTTTTCACCTCCTTTCTCCTTATGTTTGAATTTTTTATTAGGAATGAAAATACTAATTTCAGGAAATTAGACACCAGGCAGAAAAATGTAAGATGACAGTAAGAAGAAAGAGTAATTACTGTTAATTTCTGGCGTAGGAACGGAAAAAAAATGGGCTAACAGATGTTATACTCTGGATGTAATAAGCTACCGGATAGATTATGAGATTTAAGTAAAAAACAATTGACGCAACGAAGTGATTGATATATGGTAAAAGTATGCCGTCCGATCAGGATCAAACTGTCCCTCCTGAACCGTCCTCCGTCCTTTCGGCCGCTTCCCCTATTCCTTCCCAACCCCCTGTCGTACCGAAACGGCATCACTTATGGCTGATTGTGCTTGGTTTATGGTTCATCGTTTTATTAGGGGCCGGGTTATTTTACATAAGTTCCCTAAGCAGAAAACTGGTGGTGGAGGAAAAGCCGTCCCTGCCGAATGTAGAACGCATTAAAAATGCCGGGAAAATCATTATCGCCACGGACGCAACATATCCTCCGATGGAATTTGTTGATGACAACCAAATGATGGCCGGATATGATATCGACTTGGGGAATAAAATTGCCGAAAAGCTTGGTGTTAAAGCTGAATTCTCATCAATTCTCTTTGATGACATTTTCAATTCTTTGAACAGGAGGGAAGCCGACATTATCCTCTCGAGCGTGACCATCAATGAAGAACGGAAACAAACCGTTGATTTTTCCATTCCTTATTTAAATGCCGGCCAGGTGATCATCACTTTGGAAACAGAAAACTCCATCAAGTCGGAAAATGATTTGTCGGCTAAAAGGATAGCCGTTCAAAAGGGAACCACCAGTGAAGATGAAGCTCTCAAGGCTGCCCCTCCCGATCAAGTACTTCTTTTTGACGATTTTATCGGAGCTACTGATGCGTTGATAAAAGGGGAAGCCGACGCCATTATCACCGATCTGACCAATGCCAAAGGAATTGTTGACAGTAATCAGGAACTTAAAATAGCGGGAGAACCCTTTACGGAGGAAGAATACGGTGTGGTCTTCCGGAAAAATGAGGATGATTTGATCGCGGAAATTAATACTGCTCTGAACAGCCTGAGACAACAGGGGTACCTGGTTTTACTGAAGCAGAAATGGCTGGAATAAATGAATGAAACTGTCTATCCGCAGCAAAATTCTCCTGGGATATGCCGTAGTTCTTGTTCTCTTTTTCATTTCCCAGACATTCGGATTTAAACTCACGGAAAAGTACATCCGCAACCAGAATAACCAAATCCTAAAGGAGAAAGCCCGGGATGCCGCCTCATATATTAATAATCTGACTTCGTCAATTGAATTGGACCATTTGGGTATAGGACGCGAATTTCAGCTGAACTATGAATCTGACCCGGACAAAGTTGTCGAAGTCATAAAATACTCAATCCGCCAAAAATTTTTCTACCAGAATATCAGCATTTTATCCCCAACCGGCAGGGAATTAATTAAAGCCGACAGATATTCTGTCTCAAGGGACGAAAACCTCAGCATTGAAATCCCGACTGATCCTTTTAAGTCCGCTTTATCCGGCAGAACAGCCGTCTCCAAAGTTTATTTTTCCGAATCAGACTCTATGCCCTATCTTTCAGTTTTTACTCCGGTAGTATCCGAACTGGGTTTGGTTGCAGGTGTAGTTAAAAGCCAGCTTCGGTTAGACAGGCTGTCGGACGTTATTGCCCAGGTGAAGCTTGGAAAAAGCGGGTTTGCCTATGTAGTTGATGATGAAGGCCGTCTGATTATGCATCCCAAGCACGAACTTGTCCTGTCCGGACCGAATTTTTCAGACAGACCGGTAATCAAGCGGCAATTGGACTCTGGTGAGGACAATGAACAGCTTTTACCTGAATCATCGGATGTCTATACCAACGAAGACAATGTCCGCGTCGTTTCCGACAGCTTAAAAATTCCCGGATTGGAGTGGATAGTCGTTGTCGAACAGCCGGAAGCGGAAATATTCGCCCAGCTTACCATGTTGCGAAATCTTTACTTCACGACCGCCGCTTTCTCATTATTGTTGCTGGTCGCAAGTTCGATTGTATTAAGCACCCGCTTTATCCAGCCGATTCTCAAGCTTATTTATTTTACCGATCTGATTAAGCAGGGAAATCTGGATACCGAAGTGGAAATAACCAGCGGGGATGAAATAGAAGATTTGGGTAAAAGCCTCAATATCATGGCTTTACAGTTGAAAACAAACCGCTCCCAGCTGGAGCGGGAAAAAGAAAATATATCTTCCGAAAGGAATAAACTGGCGGTCATCCTTTCGGCAATCGAGGACGGAGTTATCGCCACGGATCTGAATCAGTGTATAACACAATTTAACTCGGCCGCCGAAAAAATCACCGGGACTGAATCGAAACAGGTGATCGGCCGGTACCTGAAGGAGGTTTTCAGGCTTTATGACAAAGAGGAAGAATTGCTGCCGGACAGATATGCCCCTATCCGTAATGATACGTTTGAAGGAGTCATCTTTAACAAAAAAAATCTCAGATTAGTCGCTAACCAAAAAGAGTCATGCGTCAATCTGGTGACCGGCAAAATCACCGAAAGCCGGGCCGGAAATTTAGGCTGCATTATAACTGTTCATGATGTGACCGAAGAATTAAAGCTTGAAGAGATGAAAGTGGATTTTGTCTCGATGGCAGCCCATGAACTTCGGACGCCGCTGACTTCAATCAGGGGATACGTGCAGATCATCAGCGACGAAATTGCCCCGCAACTGTCTGATGAACACAAGCGGTATGTTGAACGTCTGGTCGTCAGCACCAGAAATTTAAACAGCCTGATAGACAATCTGTTGAATGTCGCCCGGATTGAACGGGATGCTTTTAAAGTTGATGTCAGTCCCGTAGACCTGAGCGAAACAATTTCCAATACCGTATCCGGGTTTAAAGAAATTGCCCACACAAAAAATCAAACGGTTGAATACCTGCCCTTGACTACCAAATTTCCTCATGTCTTGGCGGACAGCTTCCGCATTTCCCAGGTACTGTCAAATCTTTTGTCAAACGCTGTCGCTTACACGCAATCGGGGGGCACAATAAAGGTAAAGGAGTCAATCGAATCTAATCCCGACATAAACGGCAAGTCAAGACTGGTTGTTTCCATCATGGATACCGGACAGGGAATCCCCAAGGAAGCCATTCCGAAATTATTCAGCAAATTTTACCGTGTGTCGGGAGCGCTGGAACAGGGGTCAAAAGGGACCGGGCTAGGCTTATTCATTTCCAAATCAATAATCGAGATGCATCACGGAAATATATGGGTCCGGAGTGAATTGGGTAAAGGCTCTACTTTTTATTTTGCCCTGCCGATTTTGACGGATGACAGTATTAAACATTTTAATGAAATAAAAACCGGTGATAAGTTGTCACAGGTGAATATGAATGGTATTCTGTTAAAGTAAAGGATATGAAGAAAGTCCTGATTGTCGAAGATGAGGAGTTTATCAGGGAACTGTATGAACGGGCGTTCTGCAAAGCCGGATATGATGTAACTCTGGCGATAGACGGCGCTGAAGCGGAAAACAAGATTTCCCAGCAAATATTTGACGTGATTCTTTTGGATATCATGCTGCCAAAAGTCACCGGTATTGATGTCCTGATCGAAATAAAAAAACCTGAATCTAAAAACAAAAACACACCCGTTTTTCTGATTACAAATTTGGGCCAGGATGAAATTATCAAAAAAGCCTTTAAAATCGGAGCTGAAGGATTTTTTTTAAAAGCCCACCTCGTCCCGAAAGACATAGTTAATGAAATTAATAATTTTTTCACGCTACTCGATAATAACCAGGTCAACCCTGTTCCTGACCCTTCAAAAAGCTGAACTTGCCGATTTACAAATTGTAAGAATGTGTTAGAATGATTCCCCTATGATCAAAACGGTAATGGTTATTGAAGACGACAATGACATCCGCAAATACATCAACACTTTACTCCTTGATATAGGCTATTCAGTAGTAGAAGCACCGGACGGTGTAAAAGCTCTGGATCTGGTGGAAAGCCGCCGGCCGGACCTGGTCATCCTGGACTTGGGTTTGCCCAAATTAAGCGGTGAATCAGTCATGACGGAAATCAGAAAAAAGTTTCCCGACCTCCCGGTTATCATTCTCACTGCCAAAGATGATGTGACCGATATCGTTAAAGGATTAAATCTGGGTGCTGATGATTACATTACCAAACCTTTCAAAGGCGAAGAGCTCATCGCCCGGATAAAAGCCAGGCTGCGCCACTTGGAGCATAACGGCACATCCCTCAAAGTTGCAGACCTGGAGCTTAATACCAAAACCTTTGAGGTAAAAAGGGGTGACCGGATAATAAGCCTTTCCCATAAGGAATATGAGCTCCTGCAGTATCTGATGATTAATGCCGGACGGGTACTGACAAGGGACATGATTCTTCAACGCATCTGGCTGACGGCTGACTATATTGAGCCCCGGGTAGTTGATGTCTACATCGGTTATTTAAGGAAAAAAATCGATCAAAACTCCAAAAAGCTTCTTATTAATACCGTTCGCGGATTCGGTTACGTCATCAAAGAATAAACCGTTTTATCCTTTTTTGCTTTTTTCCAGGTCCCGTAAAATCAGCTCCAATTTTTCCTCAATCTTGACTGCAAACTGTTCTTTTTCCGGAGGTAAATCCTTTTTCAGTAAAAACAGATTTAATCTTATCACCGTCAAATAATTTTTGATGTCATGCCGTAATTTTTTCAGTGCAAAGTCCCCTTTAACCATTCATCTATACTAGCACGTTTTAATGCGGTTTGCCGTTTGGGCCATAAAATATTCTACTTTGCCTCCACCTGTTTCCGCATTTGGCTCCGAAAATCCGGCAGGTGAACAGACTTTCAATTTCACAACAGACTCCGGAGGGGAAAAATCCGTGACAGGAAAACTTTTTGATAAACCGTCAATTATCTTTTTCCAGGCAGGAGCTGCCCCCAATGAACCGGCTACTGCCGTCATGGGACTGTTGTCATTGTTGCCTACCCAGACAGCTGCTGTGATAAAAGGAGTGTATCCTGCAGTCACCGAATCACGGTAATCATCGGTTGTGCCGGTTTTGACAGCTGCAGGGGTATCCGTATCCAGCAGGCGGCCGAAAATTTCCCGTCTAGTCTTTTCATCCGACAAAATGGAAGTGACCAAATAAGATGATTCCGGACTTACGACCTGTTGCGGTTTATCCTTTACCCGGTAGATCTCTCTGTTCTGATTGTCCCTTATGGAGATAACCGTAAATGTATTATGCAAACTGCCGTTATTGCCCAAAACAGAGTAAGCTCCGGCCAGCTCCAGAAGGCTGACTTCCCCGGTGCCCAAGACCAAAGAGAGGCCGTAGTTGTCAGCTCCTTTTAAACTGGTAATACCCATTTTACCTGCAAACCGGAGAGCATCATAAACGCCTAATTTAGACATGACTTCAACGGCCGGTACATTTAAAGAATTAGCCAGGGCTCGTCTTACGGTTACATTACCCCGGAAACGCCGGTCGTAATTTTTAGGCTTGTAAAAACCAGTTGGCGTACTGTAGTTTGCAGGCCGGTCATTAAGGATAGAGGCTGGTGTAAGCCAGCCGGCCTCAAGTGCCGCCAGATAAACCAGCGGTTTAAAGGCTGATCCCGATTGCCGGGGTTTTAAAACCATATTAATCCGGCCGACGCGGTTGTCATTCCAATCGTAACTGCCCGCCAAAGCTCTGACAGCCCCGCTTCGTGTGTCCAAAACTACAGCGGCGCCGTTGGAAACCTTTTTTTGCTTTAACAAGATCACCTGGTTCTTGAGATCATTTTCTACAAATTTCTGCCAGTCAAGATTTAAAGTAGTCTGCACTTTCCAGCCCGAACTTTCCGCCCTCTCTCCCCATTTTTCCTTTAAAAAATCACGAACCATCAGGGCAAAATGAGGGGCATTCTTGTTTAACTTGGAAGTCTGATTTTGAAAATCGGGCTTTTCCGCTAACGCCTGACTTTTCATTTCCCTGGTAATTGCGCCTTGCTCGACCATGCTTGATAGGGTGGTTTGCTGGCGCTTTTTATAGTTGTCACTTTTTAAAGGGTCGTAAAGTGAAGGTGAAGGCAAAACAGCTATTAAAACAGTCGTTTCAGCCAGAGTCAGATCATGGGCATTTTTCCCGAAATAGGTTTCAGCAGCCTCGCCGATGCCCCAGGCACCCTGGCCGAAATAAACACTGTTCAAATACATTTCCAGAATCTCAGTTTTGGAGTAGCGTTGTTCCAAAAGCAAAGCGATAAGAATTTCCTGGTATTTTCTGAGCAGTTTCTTATCCTGGTATAAAAGGTTATTTTTGACCAATTGCTGCGTCAAAGTGGAGGCTCCGTAGGATATAGAGCCTGATTTTAAATTTTTCCATATTGACCTGGCTATGGCTTTAACTGAAAAACCCGGATGCCGGTAAAAATCTTTGTCTTCGGCAGCCACAACCGCGCTTTTTGCATACTTTGGAATTTCCTGCCATGAGATGTATTGTCTGACTTTTGATTCACCGAATTCAAAAAATGGCCTGCCGGCCACATCAAACAGTATCAGTCCGCGGTCGTTATACTGAAGCAGTTTCTCCTTGAAGCGGTAAACACTGTGGAAATTCAGGTATGTCAAAACGGCAATAAATATAATGAAAGATAAAAAACCGCAAAAAAAAACTGTCAGCCTGAATTTGGTCATAGGTTAGCGTTTTCAGATTATGGATGTTTCATTTAAAGGAGATAGTTAGAGTTGGTAAGAAAGAAGTTATGGCCAGTTATTCCAGGTCAAATATTTCGCTTTTAATTGCTGCTCGGAAATATTTATGGCAGGCAGGCCTGCCGTTTCTTCAAAACCAATGTCCAATGCCTGCCCCGCCCAGAGGTCGCGCGCGAGAACCGTCGGCGCTCCCAGAACAACTGCCATAATTTTAACGCCGTCCCTTTGGGATACGACAACGGTTGTTTTCCCGGCTTTTCCCGTATAACCGATCTTTACTCCGAAAACATTAGGGTATACCCCGATCAGGCCGTTCCAGTTATAAAGGTCGTATTTTTTGTGCTGCCTGGTTTGTGACAGTCTTTGAAAGTCCTTGACCACGATTTGTGATATCACTGGATAATTTTCCAACGCATAATGGCTTAAAACAGTCATATCACCGGCACTGGAATAGTGATTTGGCGCATCAAATCCCTGGGGATTCTGGAAAGTACTGTGACGGAGTCCTAAAAATTCAGCCTTGGCATTCATGGCTCTGATAAATATTTCAGCCCCGTATTTACTGTCAATGCCTTCCTTTATAACTTCAGCCGCATCATTGGCGCTGGTCAAAAGGAGAGCATTCAAAAGTTCTTCGAGGGAGAGTTTTTGGCCGGGCACTACCCCGATTTTGGTTGGAATCTTATTGGCAGCATTCCTTGAGACGGTAAATGTTTCATCTTTATCTGCCAGGTCCATTGCAACCACAGCTGTCATGACTTTGGTCAAAGAGGCAATCGGCAGTATTTTATCCAGGTTTTTCTCCCTGATTATTTCTCCCGTTTCAAAATTGATAATACCGTAGGCTTTCGCCTTATCCAACTCTCCTGTGGCATAAGCCGAGGAAACCAAAGAAGATTTTTTACGGAGTATGAATTCATTGGGTATTTCTTTAAGTTTCGGCAAAACAACGGAAAATACATCAATCCGCATATTATCGATAGCCGGTGACAGAAGGCTGATTCGGGGAATAGAGGAGGTGAACACTGAGAGCAGGGCGGATACGGCCATGCTTACCAGAAATATTTTCCAGTTTAGCGTCCTGAATTTCTGTTTATCGTAAGTTAGATCGAATTTAACTTCAAAATCTTTCATATATTCTTATTTATTTTTTTACTGACACGGTTGTTTTCGGCCAATTTGCGTCCGTACTTTTCAGCCAGCACCTGCCAAAATTCACCTCCCTGGTCAAAACCCAAAGCCCAAATACCTATCCCGCCCAAATTCTTGCTTATGGCAAAATCGTATTTCACACCCAGAGAACGGCTGTCTTCGATGAAAATCATTCTCCAGACTCCTCTGCTCTTGTATGCCTGCCAGCCGACCTGGCCGATATCGTCCCATCCGGAAAGTAAAGTTTCTCCTTCTTGGGGCGTGACGCTGATTTTATTTTTAAGGGCCGAATATGTCTGGGCTGTTCCTCTTTGGGGATTAAAAACTCTTATATTCCGCCTGCCGATTCTCCGCCAGGTATAATATCCGCGGTTGACAGAAGCATTAATTTCAGGAGAAGCTACCGCATAATTGTAACCGTACCAGGGTACTCCCAAAATCAGCTTTTCCGCCGGCATCTCTTTCAGAAAATCCTCGATGGCTGTCGATACATCATACCAGTATTTTCCTTCTTTATAACCGTAAAGAGGCGAAGTAGGCATTACCTTTTCGGCCGTTGTTGTGGCGTAATCATAGGCCATCATGAAAATGCCGTCACTGTCATTGGCTAAAGCGCCGATATCATAAAGCTTGGGTTCCTTGGCTGATGAAGCATAAACGGAAACAGTAACCCGGGAGTCAGGCAGATTCCTGTGCATCTCCGTTGTCAGAATCCGGACAAAATCGCTGAATTTCCGGCGGTAGCTCGAACCAGGATTGCCGACATATTCAAAATCAACATTGACTCCGTCGATCCCCCGGCGTTTCACTTCGGCTGCAGCTTCGGTTGAGGATCTTTTCCAGGCGGACGGATTATCCAGAAATTTTGTGATGGTCGCGTTATCCATCTGGGTCAAAGTCAAAACTACTTTGGTACCGTTCCGATGCGCCTTACTGAAAATATCGGTTGCCCTACGACTGTTAAAGACGCGGTAGGCATCATTTTTTTTATTGAGGTAGCCTGTATCCAGTACGTCAATACCGAAATAAGCGAATGTAGTCAGGACGCTGAAATCAACATTATCCAATCGCCGGTCAAATACCCAATAAGGTGCGAATCCGAATACTTCGCGTTGGTTTTTCTGCAGGATTCTTTCCTGGTTGGCTGTATCCGGAAAAACAAGCGGACTTAAGATTTGTTTTACGTCAGTTAAGCGGTGAATAAATAGGAGGAGGAGAAGTATTGATTCAATCAGGGCAAAGATTAAATATTTTTCTTTATTTTGCGATAATTTGCTGATTAGTTTTTGGACAGGCACTTGTTTCTTAACAATTCCTTACATGTTTTTAACTTTTTTATTACCTTAAGAGAGTTGCCAATATACCATCAGCTTTTGCGGTATGTCAAGAGGTATTTTTAATAAAATATATAAGTTTGAGGGTAAGAGATTTGTAAGAAAAAATTTATTATTATTTTATTACAGAACTTCTGAAGTCCGGTTTATGCGTTTATGGCAAGATAAGCAAATATGCTTAACAAAATTTTTATCAGCGTAGTGACTGTAGTCATCCCTTTTTTCGCAGCAGTCTTAGTAGTTTTCGGTTAAAAGCTTTTTTCCGTTGATAAATTTGGCTACCACATTTAAAAGTTGGTCAATTTCGAACGGTTTAGCGATAAAACCGTCAGCTCCGGAAGACTTGGCAATATTCATCCCCTGATTGTTGGCCGAAATCATGATAACGGGGATGCTTTTAGTGCCATTATCATCTTTCAGCATTTTTGTAATTTCCGATCCGTCCATGCCTGACATCCAGATATCAAGAAGAATTAAATCCACCCGTTGCCTGTTAAGGAAATTTCTCACCTGATCCCCGTCTGAAATGATATGGGTCGCATATCCGGCGTCATTGAGAATGATCTGAATGACATCAAGAATTGCCGAGTCATCGTCAACAATCAGAATATGCTTCTTTCCGTTCATATTAAATTTAATTATATGATAATAACAGTTGCTTTTCTTTAAGAGTAGGCAGGTTGAAACTGAAAACGGAACCTTTTCCTGGTTCACTTTTAACACGGAGTTCCCCTCCCAGCCGGTTGATGATTTGGGATGATATGTAAAGGCCCAATCCTAAACCGGGAGATTTTTCATTTTTCGGATTGTTGATCCTGGTAAACCTTTGGAATATTTTATTTATTTTGTTTTTAGCAATACCTATCCCGAAATCTTCCACATGAATAGTGACCTCCTTGTCGGAATAATCAAGCCTGACCAGGATTTCGCGGCCGTTTGGAGAATACTTACCGGCATTGGTTAATAGATTTGTGAGCACCTGGCTGATTCTATTTTTATCCGATTTGATCAGCCTGCCTGTCCTGCCGACAACGACTATGTCATTATTGGGTACAATGCTGGCCACATCCTCTACGACTTCCCTGACAAATATATCCAGGGGAAAAATTTCCTCCCGAAGCTCCAACACTCCTGATTTAATTCTGGAAACATCCAGAAGATCATTTATGAGTTCTGTCAGCTTGTCCAGCTGCTGGTCCATTCTTGTGAGATATTTCTTATGTTTGATTTCGTCGTCAGACACGCTCTTTAACAGAATTTGGGTGAAGGCTTTGATTGAAGTTAAAGGTGTTTTCAACTCATGAGAAGCAATGGATATAAATTCATCCTTTCTTTTTTCTATCTCTTCCTTTTCACTTATCTTTTCCTGCGCCAGGTTGTACAATCTGGCGTTTTCGATGGCTACACCGGCCCGGTTAGCTACATTTTGGGCTATTGATAAATCCGCCCTTGAAAAAATTCTGTTTCCCCCGGTGTTGATAAAACTTAGGACGCCTAATGTTTTTTCCTGGTATTTGATCGGAATTCCTATGTAAGAGTTAAAATTAAAAGATTCCAACTGCTTCAGCTGTTCGGCAGACATGGCATATTTCTTTAACATCAACTTATTAATTTCAGGTATGAATATGCGTTTTCCGCTTCGGGCAATTATCAGCCTGCCTTCAGTTTTATTTAAGTTCGGTGGGTATTGTTTTTGAAAAATCAGGGCTTTATCAACCATCGATTTCCGGAAATGGCTGACCGAGAGTTGTCTTAATTTACCGTCTTCCCATAAATCAACTACACACCACTCGCAAAATTCAGAAACGGCGAGGCGGCAAACTTCCGCTAATGTTTTCTCGTATTCCAATGATGAACCCATCATGGCAGTGGCCCTTTCCAAAAACAGCAGACTTATTTCCTGCCGTTTTTCTATTGAAATATTTCGGGAAACACCCACCATACCAATAAGTTTTCCGTTATTTCCCATGACCGGATAATCAGAAACCGAGGCAGTGAAGACTTTGCCGTTTTTATTGAGAAGTTGCATTTCTCCGGACCAGCTGTCGGATTTTCTAACGGCGGCCATGGCAAATTTTGTTTTATTTTTCTCCCAATCGGGAATTATTTTCATTAAATTTTTACCTTTCATTTCCGACATTTTCCAGCCGTATAGTTTTGAAGCATAGTCATTCCAAAAAATTACTTTCCCATCCGGATCAGTTGCAATTACTGCCTCTTCAACAGCATTTATTAGTTTTGTCTGGAATTTTATCTCTTCTACTTTCTTTTCCCCCTCTATGCTTTCCGCGATTATATTTGAGACCTGGGACAGGAAATAAATGTCATCGCGGTTGAATTTGACTGCTGAATTGGAATAGACTCCGAGAACTCCGAAGGGTTTCTGCTCACCATGAATTATGACACTCATTCCGCTGTTTATCCCGTGATCTTTGAGAAAAGCCGGAATTTTAAACCTTTTTTCCTCAGCCAAGTTATTCATGATCACCGGTTTCCTCGATTTCAGGGTATATCCTGCCGGAGAATATATGTCGCTTGCCTCGCGAACTGTCCCTATATTCCCTTTCCTCCAGCCTTTTCCGTAGATTATTAGCAGGCTTTTACCGTCGTCATCCATCCGAGCGATTTTCGAGTATTCAATAGGCAGCCGCAGGGAGAGAATTTCCAGGGCAAACTGCATGATTTTACTGCTTGATGCACCTTCCAGCGATTTTTGCCCCAATAGGGAAACTGATTCCTGCTGTCTGATCTTATGTATCAATTGGTCTTGGGTAACTTTTTCACGGGTAATATCCCTGAAAACATTTACGATGACCTTCAGTTTTTTTTGTTTATCGTTAACCGGTCTGGATTTAACGGTCGACCACCGTTTTTCGCCGGTTGCGAGTATCCGAAACTGAATGACTTCCTCCTGGGGTTTTCCCGAACTGATTACCATTCTTCCCGGCAAACGGCCTGCGCGTATAAGCCGCCTGGCTTCATCCAGCAATTCATACTTTTCCAGGATTTTTTCGCGCGGTGTTGAAAGCAACTCTTTTGCACTCTTAAAACCAGTCAATCTGGCAGCTGCCTCATTTACGTAAATTAAGTTTCCTCGCATATCCTGAACGGTAATACCTTCTGCAATACTGTTTATGACTAAGTCAAGGTGAGCTGGAGAAATCATAGCCACTTTTCCCGGTATCATGCAAATAAAAGGATAAATTGAGGGTATTTAAATCCCGTAAGTAGAACGTGAGAATTATGTAAATTTACGGTAAGAAGATTTACCCAACTCACTATTTAAGACTATTTTCATGGACCGCAAATTCTTCAGGCACATAAAAATTTCCGCCCACCCCCTGCTCTTCATTTAACATCGTATTTAACTGTCCTGTTTGTTCAATCAGGGGCAAACCGAAATACAAAAACAGGAAAACGGCTACAATCAAAATCATTATTCCCGAGAGGAAACCTATATTTTCTTCCTTTTCAGCTGCCTGGGGGTATTTATTTACCATACCCCATATTCTAACTTGGGGGCATTAAAAAAACTCTTCAGGCTGATAAGATAGCGGTAAGAAATGTTATATAAAAAAACGCTTTCGATAGTCAAATTGGCTATTCGAAAGCGTTTAAAGTTTATTTAGAGAAGATGAGTATGTTATGGAAAATTCCTGTAACAGCATCTTCAACAAATGAGAGTTTATGGGAGGGGTTTAAGATTAATCGGCCGGACCGGTAAGAGCTGTGTAAGAAATTAAGCTGATTTTCAGATAACGACAATCCTGCCTGCATGTGCCGGATTTAAATGATTATAGTAATTCCAAATTCCGGGTTTATCAAAAGTAAAAGTATACGTCTGGCCTTGTCCGACACCGTATAACTGGTCAAATCCCGGGTAAAAGTCATGGGTGGGGTGAGGATCTGAAGCCACCTGCATCATTTCTTCAGACCTGTTTATCCAACTGACGGTTTCTCCCTTTCTGATAGTAACTATAACCGGCTCATAACCGGCAGTTAAATACACCACTATAACTGCACTTGTCGTTGTTGTTTGAGTCGGACTTTCAATTACTTCAGGGGGGCCTCCGCCGACCGCATAATTATTAAGGTCAGTCTCCCGCTTTAAACCGGTTGCACCGATAACAAGTATCAATGCAGCCAAGCCCACGGTCAAAATAAGAAAGGAATTTTTTGACATAGCCCGAAGCATAACAAACAAAGGTTAATTTAGACATTGAAGGAAGTAAAAAAACAATAAGATGTTTGTTTTTTATTTCGGGTTTCTGCCGTAAAATTTCCTTACTCTGATTTCTTGCTGATCAGATGTTTCTGCTTGTCAAGTTCGTCGTTAAGAATTTTCCGCCCCTTGTCTGTGGCGATTTCCGCGGTTTCCCTGATCCTGTCTATCTGCTGATTGCCTTTGGTAATGATTTCGTCGACGGCTTTTTTGATTTTTTCCCTCTTTTTTCTGTCCGACAGTACAACCGCAGCCGCACCGAAGGCAGCACCTAAAGCTGCCGAAATCAGCATTTTACTGCCTCCCGAATTATTTTTATTAACATTATTTGTGTTCATATATCTTTTGTTCACCCCCTTTCATTTTGACTCTTTTTATTAGCGAAATAACCGATTACTTTTGTTGCCATTGACAATAATCCGACTTTAAGTCCGCTTTTCAACAGTTTGATATCGCGGGTTGTATCCTCCACATCCTCAATAATTTTTTTAGCAACCATGACTGTTCTTGTTAAAGCGACCAGCGTCACGGCTAGACTGACAGAAGCGATGAGAAAACCGAAACCTATGGCAATATAAAAAAAATCTATGGCAGCTATCATCTGTATTTTCCCTTCTCAATGACCGATGATATTGATGACATTGGTGGACGTTGTAAATGATATATCCAATTCTTCAAATTCATCCGCATCAGATGAAGTTTTAATTATTCCTCCCGCCATATAAGCATGTATAGTTTTTTTCTTGCCGCCGGAAATGACGGTGACGGTGAGCGATTTACCGCTATAACTTGCCCGCTCCGTATCCTCTGCAGGTCCGACGCTGGTTGTTTGTATTATTTGGCCATCTGGTGAAAAGATTTGTTTAACGGAAAAATCAGGCTTTAAAGTGGTCAGCTCCGCAAAGCCGGAACTTTCGGAATTTATCTTTTCATCCCCGGAATTAAATTGCATATCATCGGCAATAACACCCTCCGGGGAAAAACGGTGGAGGGTATTATCTCTGATAAGACAGCTGGACTCGCTCATTAAACCGCATTCATTGGCCAGACTTTCGGCAGGCATAAATAACAGGGCGACCATGGCAATAAAAATAAATAAAGTTATATATCTAAAATTCATAAGAGCAGTTTTCCGGGAGCCCGCCTCTTATATATTTTGGGGGCTCCCAGAGTATGTAAAAAAATTAATAACTTATGCACTTCTTCTCAACAATCTTCCCAAATAAATCAGGATACTGGCTCCGACAACGGCAACCAATAAACTGTACAGGTTAAATCCGGTGACTCCGGGGACGCCGAACAATTGCATCAGGAAACCGCCGACCAAGGCACCGGCAATACCCATGACGATATCCATAAGGATGTCCTGACTGGCATCATTCTTCATAACCAGAGAAGCTATCCAGCCGGCTAATGCTCCGAACAGAATCCATAATAAAATATTCATGATTGGGTCATCACCCCCTTTCGATATGTCAGATGTTAATTACCTCCGCCACCCTGTCCTTCATTGATATTGACATCTATTTCACCCGGTACATTGATTTGCGGTGCCTGTTCGATTTGAGATTGTCTAAGGATAGGCAGGCCGTAAATGACAAAAATTAAAACAACGGCTAACAATAGAACCACGCCGACCGAATATCCCCATGAATTGTTGTTTTCACCAGGATTGTTAATTACCGTTGCCATAAAAAACTCACCTCCTCTTAATCTGGAAACAATATATCCGTCACCTGTAAACAGAGGTTCTTCGGTCGGTAAGACCTGGGTAAGAAAAGGGTTGCGGAAACTGCTTTAAATTAATAAACTTAAGTTGAACGGACTACCGAGGGGGGGTGATTTATATTAAATTAAATAAAACCTCAAGCCGCTATCTGATGATAGCCGGTCTGGACATACTAATAATCTTTCTCGGCCTGATGCTTTATCCGGAAAATATGGTATTTGGCAATGACCTTGTAAGTCCTTTTATTGGATTTCTGATTGCCTTATGTGTTGTCTTTTTATTCCAATATCTGTCAATCTCTTTGGTCACAACCTCATATATAAGGAAATACAAATCAGAAACAGTTAAATTGACCGGAATGGCGGTAATGAATATTGCGGGTGTTTGGTTGGTCGGCAGATTTGCCAGATTCAGCGGATTCGGTATTTCTTCATTCTGGATAGCCGTGATACTGGGAATTATCCTTACCCTTGCGGTTTACCTGGTGAAAAAGAAATAAATAAAATCAGACAAACCCCATTATATGCAGGATTAGTGCTGCCAAAAGCAACAAGAGCAGTACGTTGCCCATTCCCGAAATTACTACTATCCCCATAAGTGAAAGAATCCACAACAGGAGAAGAATTAAAACGGCGCCTTTAAGCGGCTGGGGAAGGATACCTACCACCCAAATCAACACTAAAAAAATTATGATATCCCAAAGTCCGATAGCCCGGCCGTTAAGGAACATGACAGGCAGGGTAAAAAAAGAGGTCGAGGGTACGGAAATAAAGCCCACCAGCCACAATAAAATAATCAACGTAATAAGCAGCAATAGCATCCTAACCTATTTTAGCTCCGTCTGATTCCTGGTTTCAACTGTTTCCGGATGTTATCATCTTGTTTATGACCATTCTTGATGCACTAATCCTGTCCGCGGTCGAAGGTCTGACGGAGTTTTTACCGGTTTCCTCGACCGGTCACCTTATTTTAACTTCCTATTTATTAAAAATAAGCCAGTCAGCTTTTGTGAAAAGTTTCGAAATTATTATCCAATTGGGAGCTATTTTGGCAGTTGCTACACTTTACATGAAAAAAATATCCGATAGGAAAATATTTATGCTTGCCATGGCCGGATTTATCCCTACAGGGGCCGCCGGCTTATTTTTTTACCCCTACGTCAAACATCTTTTTGAAAATACCCTGCTTACGGTAATAATGCTCTTTCTTGGGGGTATTATCATGATTTTATTGGAACTTTGGCAGATACCTCGAAAAGGTAAATCAGTTATGCAGCTTCAGCACATTGGCATAAAAAAAGCTTTGCTGATAGGCACAATCCAGACCGTTTCCATGGTTCCCGGAGTTTCCCGGGCAGCCGCTACCATTATTGGCGGACTTTTTCTCGGATTAAACAGGAAAACAGCCACTGAATATTCCTTTATTCTGGCCGTACCGACCATTTTGGCAGCCTCCCTTCTCGACATTTTTAAAAGTAACTGGGTGGCCCAAAAACAGGAGATTATTCTTTTGACGGCAGGTTTTGCAGGAGCTTACCTGACAGCTTTACTCAGCATCCGAATTCTTTTGGCCTACCTGAAAAGGCATACTTTCCTGGCCTTCGGTGTTTACCGGATTATTCTGGCTGTTATTTTTTTTCTGATTATTGCCGGTTAACAGTGTCCCGGCTCAGGATCAGACTGACTAGTCCGCGGTGCACCTTTATCAGACAGTTCTTTTTCTTTTTGCGGTTACTGATGGTCAATGAACTGGATCTGTGGATTTTTTTAAGTGAAAGGGGATATCGGCAGCCTGTCACAGTTACTACGGCCGTATCAGTCAGAGGTTGCAGGGAAAAATAATTATACTGCCGTAAGTTCCTTATTTCATAGCTGCCTGCAATTAACGTTAAAAGGTTGTTCAAATCCCTGATTTCAGCCTGAATATTTTTATTTAAAAAACGCTCCAAAAGAAAAATAGCTGAGAGGCTGTGGTCCAGCCGGCTGCCGAGTGCGCCGAAAATTAAAACATCGGAAGGTTTAATATGGATGGCCAGTTCGACTGCCAACTCAAAATCGGTGGCATTCTTGTCTTGCGGGTAAATTTGGATCTTTTTTAATGCAGCTTTTATCTCTGCTAATTCTTCCTTAGTTACCGAGTCGAAATCCCCGATCGCGTAATCTGCTTTGATCCCCTGCCTGAGAAGCCAGATGCAGGCAGCGTCAACACAGATTACGGTATCTTTTTTGCTGATGTTTTCCAGATATTCTGGATAAAGGAAACCGTTGGCAAAAATCACTACTCGGTTGATTTTAACGGCCATTTTCCTTCTATCTTAGAAGGTGCAGTTATAAAAATCCAGACCAATAGCTGTAGGACAGTTCTGCTTCCACAACGACACGGTGGGAGTATTGCTGAAGTGATTTGTCGAAAGAGCCTTTGCAGGTGATTAAATTCAGTTTTTTCCTGTCGGAGCGGCCGAAAATTTCTTTAACGGGAAAATTTTCATCTGAATATACTTTTTCATCCGTTACCCGGTAAACATATACCGTTCCCTTTATGTCTTTCAGCTTGACGGTGTCCCCTGTATCCAGTTTTTCCAGCTCATAAAACACGGCCGGTCCGCTTTTGGAGTCGCGATGGCCGGCAATAACCATATTGCCTTTTTCTCCGGGTAAAAAACCGTCCATATACCAGGCAACCCTGTTTGTATCCTCGGGACTTGCCATATTTCCGTCAGTATCTTCGGCAACCCATTCAATTTCTGTTTTAATCTTAAGGTCAGGTATTTCGATTTCCTGAGGACGCAATACGTAACCTGCTGTATTTTTAATAAGAGGCCTTTCGGCTGCTGAGGTTAAATTTAATCCGATAAAAAGACCGGAAATTAAAAAAGGGGTTAAAAGCAGTTTTTTCATATTGTTATCCTATTCTTTGTACATGAGGGCGGATCTCCCACCCTCATGTATACTTTATCTCTGTTAGTTTTATTTACGGTTAATGGGGCATACCACCCAATCCTGTGCTGGGAGCTCCGTCAGGTTCATCTTCAGGCGCTGCGCCCACTCCGGCTTCTCCGGTTGTATTTTCTGTCACATTATCCGTAAGGTTTCCGGTTGTGTTATTGGTGGTATTGTTAGTCGTGTCGGTAGGTGTTTGCGCCAGAACTGAACTGCCCGCAAAACCAACCATAACTGCCATTAATAAAACTGCAAATAAATTTCGCATCTTGCCTTTTCTCACCTCCTTTATTCTGCTTAAGATTTCTAATTGAATTGTCATGGTAATCCGTTTTGATGAGCATGGAGTAAAAAAGGGCCAATAGAAATGTAAGAATCTTTTTAAGTTATTTTCATCTTTTTCCCGTATTATTCTTATTTTTGTCTTCTATGTTAAATGCATTGAAAAAAACGACAGACCATCAATTTATAATTACCTGGGTAGAAAAAGTAAGGGGACGTCCGCAAAAAATCGAGGATCCTTATGCTTCGGATAAAACCGGCCTGAGAATTGATTTTCCGGGCAAAGATGATGAGATTTATCTCAGCGATGCAAAAAAAGGCCAGAATATCGATTGGAATGAATTTTTCAGAATATTTGAAGATCAACAATTGGCATTTCTGTATGAGGAAAATCCCCAGGCGGAAATCCCAATCAATTCCTACCGCTTCATCAAAAGAGACGAGGAATAATGGAAACAGCCACATTAGCCGGCGGATGTTTCTGGTGTACTGAAGCCGTCTTCAATAGACTGAAGGGCGTTGATTCCGTCATCTCCGGTTTTACCGGCGGGACAATCGACAATCCTTCATCCGATGAAGTCTATTCGGGCCGGACAGGACATGCTGAAGCAATTCAAGTTACCTTCAACCCGCAAATTATCAGTTACGGAAAAATTCTGGAAGTTTTTTTCAAAACTCATGATCCGACTTCTCTGAACCGTCAGGGAGCTGATGTCGGCAGCCAGTACCGGAGTGCTGTTTTTTATCATGACGCGATTCAGGAAAAAACGGCAAAGGAAATTAAAGAAAAAATTACTGCAGATCTGACCGGTCCGGTAGTAACGGAAATCGTCCCCTTTGGCAAGTTTTTCCCCGCGGAAAGCTATCACCAGGATTTTTACGGCAGGAACCGTCAAGCTCCATACTGCCGTCTGGTAATTGACCCGAAAATTATTAAACTCGAGAGAAGTTTCCCCGAAGAAATAGTAAAATAATTCCGTATATGAACGAAAGAATCAAATGAAAATCTCCATTCTCGGCATTACTCTTGTTCTGTTGTCGGTTATCCCGGCCATAACTTTTAAAATTCAAAATTCCGGCCAAAAAAATATCCGGATAATTTCCCCGACTCCCTCGCCTTTGACAGCTCCAATATTACCTGTGGAATATTCCGTCATAACTGAAACGCCGGTTCCCACCAACACTCCCCGCCCGACCGCTACCCCGACTCCGACTCCGCTGCCAAAAATAACCTCAGGCGACCTGGAAAATTACTTTACCAGATACGCTGATAAAGAAAGCGTGAACCGGGAGCTTTTGAAAAAGATCGCCGCCTGTGAATCCTCTTTTAACCCGCAGGCTCGAAACGGCATTTACGGAGGCATGTTCCAATTCTCTGAAAATTCGTGGAAAAATTTAAGGCTCCTGATGAATCTCAATACAGATCCGGAATTGCGCTTTAATGCGGAGGAAGCCATCAAAACTGCAGCATACAAACTGGCAATAAACGGCCGGGTCGCCTGGCCCAACTGTTCCAAATGACTTAACCCAGAAACCCCAGGCCGATAAGCCCGGCAATAATCAGGTTTGGCGCAAAAAGTAAGAAAATATTCAGCTGTTTTCTATGTAATAGCGGATTGACTTTGTGGGATCAATCAAATTGTATAGATGAGTTATATCTTCGTCCGTGTGTCTGATGCAGCCTGAAGATCCCGGATCGCTCTCCGTTAATTTACTGTCATCTCCGCCTATTCCGTGCAAACCGAATGCCCCCGGCAGAACCCAGTTGCATCGGCCTTCGCATTCCGGATATTTTTCCGGACCGTACGGTTCATCGTCAGTTACGGGGATGTCCAGGGAAATGAAATATGGTCCGGTCTCCGGATTATCTTTTGTCTCGGTTTTACCGCTGATCAGCCAGTATTCCCTACCCAAAAGTTGAGGCAGGGGCGTCGGTCGCTCATTTGGCCTGCCTGTTTTGACTTTAAACTGCCTGACAATTTTACTGTCGGTGACTCTCCCCGGCTGTCCGTAATAAAGTGTTTCAAGGTTGGATTGCCTTTCCAAAAGAAACCAAAAGTTCTCCTTGTTTATCCTCTCTTTTTTATTTTTATTTTCCAGTTGCCGGTAAAAAAAGAGCGTAGCCGTGACTGCAGCCAGCGACAAAAAAAGCATAAACCAGACTAAAATCAGTGTTTTTCTCATGGTACAATATTCATTCTTATGATACGGATTTTTACCCTGATAGCAAGTTTCATAATTTTACTGTTTCTCTTGACAGGCTATTTTGAAAAGTCTCCCCCGGTTACAATTATTGCTGACAATCTGCCTTTAATTGCCTCACCTACAGCCTCCCCCCGGCCGACTCCCACCGTCCCGCCGCGGAAAATAATTCCCATAAAAAATCACGTCTTCCAGACATTCAATAATTGCGGTCCGGCCAGCCTGTCAATGCTGCTGTCTTATTTTGAAATAACTGTTTCACAGGAAGAGCTGGGCCGGAAACTCAGGCCTTTTCAGCATCCGCAGGGCAACAATGACGACAAATCAGTGACTTTGGCTGAGCTGGCCAAAGAAGCGGAAAATTACGGCTTAACGGCATATCACCGGCCCAACGGCAACCCGCAAATCCTGCAGCAGTTTATAGCGGAAGGCATCCCGGTAGTCATCAGAACCTGGCTTAAAGAAGGTGAAGATATCGGACATTACCGTTTAATCAGAGGTTATGATTTATCCACCCGTGTTTTTATCCAGGATGATTCCCTCCAAAATAAAAATTTGAGCTTCAGCTTTACCGATCTTGTGAAAATATGGGAACCGTTTAATTATGAATTTTTGGTTTTGCTCCCAGGGTCAAAAGTGGAAATTGCCGAAGCAATTTTAGGTGAAAATCTGGACGAAACCACTGCCTGGGATAATGCCAGACAGCAGCTTGAGGTAAATAGGGAAACATCTGATATTTACCGCCTTTTCAATTTAAGCGTGGCCAATTATCATCTCGGGCGTTTTAAGGAATCGGTTAACTATTTTGAACAGGTTGAAAATATGCTTCCCTGGCGGATGCTCTGGTACCAGATTGAGCCTATCGAAGCTTACTTTCAACTCAACGATTACTCCAAAGTTTTTTCACTGACCGATAAAGTGCTCAATAACTACAACCGGGCTTTTTCCGAGCTTTACTACCTGCGTGGACAAATCTATCGGAAACAGCAGAATTTGGAGGCGGCCGGGGAAGAATTTGAAAAAGCGGTTTACTATAACGTGAATTTTACTCCCACCAGGGAAGCTATTTTAAATATTCAAGGAAAAAATTGACAGTTCTCTGCATTGCCTTTCCGAAAACCGGACCGGTCAGGTTATGGCCTCCCGAATTGTATTCATGCAGTTCAGCCGGAATGCCGGCTTCTTTCAACAAATTGCTCAGATTCCGGCTGTATCCGATATCAACCACGTTATCGTTTACGGCATGGTGGATCTCAACAGCTCCTTTCAGATCCGATAAGTAGTTTGTCGGAGCTACAAGTTTCCAGAAGGCATGCCCTTCTGCCGGTTGCCCGTAGTTTGCAAATAATTCCCGCCGCCGCCTTTGCCTTTCGGAATCATTCTCAGGCGGCCGGTAACTGTTGTCATCAATGCCGTATTCGGCCAAATCGGTATACGTATAGACGGCTCCTGCCCAGATGACCGCCGCCGGAATTGACGGCTTGGCAGCCAAACTCCTCATAACCACATTGCCGGCCATGCTGTGCCCCCAAAGCCCGATTTTATTTCCGTTTATAAAGTCCGCTTTTCCCAAAGCGCTGTAAGCGTTCAGGACGTCGATGATGTAATCCGAATTGTAATAAGCTCCGCCCGGTTCGCCTTCCGATGTACCGTGCCCGCGCAGATCTATCTTAAAAACAGCCAGGGCGTTTCGGGCCAGATAGTCCACATAGTCATAATAATTTTGGGAGGTAGAATATTGCCGCGGCTGGATATAACCGTGGATAAAGATTACCGCCGGCCAGCCGCCGGCAGGCATTAGCCCTTTTGGCCGGGTCATGAGAGCATTAACTTTAAATCCTTCTGAATCAAAACTCGTTAAATAAGAGGTGTAGTCGGCAAAATCATTCAGTTGATTTAATGAACCCAAACTGCTGACATACTCTCTGGTCCGTAAATAATCTATTGTCAATTCACTGAATGGCATCGGTGTCGGAGAAAGACCGGGGTTGGACCGGTTGAATATCTGCCGGCTGTTTAAAACAGTCTTAATCGGAGTCTCACTTTGTAAAACAAAATACAACCGGATTAAAACGCCGGTAAGCAGAAAAAAAGATGTCAGGAGAATTATGTTTTTCTTCTTAAGCATTAAACTCAATTAAATTGCTTTGAGATATTTATCGAAAAAAGCAACCGACCTGTTTAAGGCGGTGGATAAATTAGCCGCAATGTTATGGTCGTCTCCGGGATAGGTAAACAGTTCAACAGTTCGTCCTGCATTCTCCATCTGTTTATTAAGAGTAAGACTGAACCTGACGGGAACGGATGCGTCCGCTGTCCCGTGGTGAAGCTGAATAGGACCGGAAATATCACTCAAATAATGATTGGCTGAGATGGAATTCCAGAAATCAGGATTTTGTTCGGGAGCCCCGTACCGGGCTGCCAACTGGTCGCGCCAGCGTCTGCCGCCTGCCGGTACCGGGGCTCCGGAAACAACAGCAGTTGCGGACGGATTTCTTCTGCGCCAATTATTTACTAAATCGGGATAAGAAGCAACCACTCCCGCCCAGATAACTCCGGCTTTGATGTCCTTGGACACCACCATGGATCGCAGAGTTATGTGTCCGCCCATGGAATGTCCCCACATACCGATTTTACCGGCGTCAACTTGAGGATGTTTTTGAATTGATGAGGCGGCGTTCAGAACGTCAATTGTATAAGCGTTGGAACCGTAGGCTCCGGCTGGGTTACCCTCGGAAGATCCATGTCCCCGGTAATCGGGTTTAAAAACAATGTATCCGTTCCGGGAGAAAGCATCTGTGTAAGCGACATATCTTTCGGTGGTCCTGTATTGGGCCGGCGGGATATAGCCGTGATTGAAGATAATGGCCGGGAATCCTGCAGCCGGAGGTTCGGCATTGGGAATGGTCAACAAGGCAAAGATTTTCAACCCTTCAGATAGGTATGAGGTTAAATAGCGCTTGTAATTGCTGCCGGGCGGTAAAGTTTCCTCAATCGTAATCTCGCTTCCGGGGAATGACTGCTGCCTGAGTGAGGCAATTGAAAGTACATGAGCCTCTTCGAGAGGGCTTTGATCATCGAGCTGTATTTGCGGCATGTCAGTCGCCGGAGACAGGATTTGGGATTTTGTGGTTATTTTAGCCTGCAAAAGTCCTGCTGTAACTATAAGTATGACCGCTATAAGTATTTTCTTCATGTCCCTGGAAATATAGAATTATATCAATATTTTCCTGAAAATAAACTGAGTAATTTTAAGAATATATTATAATCAATTATGAAAGCAAAAATCATTTTGCAAATCCGGCTTGCTCTGCAAAAAAGCAGTGATGAGAAAACTAAAAGCGGTTTTCAGCGGTTTTTCAAGGAAGAAGTTAAATTCCACGGTGTTAAATCGTCTACTGTTTCAAAAATCGCCAGGGAATTTTTTGAAAAAATAAAAAATAAAAATAATCAGGAGATATTTGTACTATGCGAAGAATTGTTGAAATCAGGCTACTGCGAAGAAGCCTGGATCTCCGCCAATTGGGCGGATCGGGTCAGCCGCGATTTCCAAAAAGAAGACATTGAAATATTTGAGCGCTGGGTTAGTCTCTATATCGATAATTGGGCGGAATGCGACACACTCTGCAATCATGCAGTCGGAGCTTTAATCGAAAAATTTCCGGTGCATTTGATACGCCTGAAAAAGTGGGCTGCGGCAGAAAATAAATGGCTGCGGCGTGCTGCAGCGGTTTCCTTGATTATTCCCGCCAAAAAAGGTGAGTTTCTTGAAGATATTCTCGAAATTGCCGGCATTTTACTTTTGGACGAAGAGGATCTGGTGCAAAAAGGTTACGGCTGGATGCTGAAAGTAGCCAGCCGCAAAAATCAGAAAGAAATTTTCGGTTATGTAATGAAAAATAAGAAAGTCATGCCGAGAACTGCCCTGAGATACGCAATCGAAAAAATGCCGGAGACAATGCGGAAACAGGCCATGGCCAAATAAATATATAATTGAGGTTATTGACAACTCGTACGTAATATCGTACGATTAGATTTACAATGAGCATCATTTCCAATCTAAAAACCTATACTGCCAGTGAAGCCAGGGATAATTTATATGAGTTGATTAAATCTGCCGCCAACGGGTTGGAAGCCTATGAGATTAAGTTGCGGGGAGAAAAATCAGTCATTATGATAAGCAAAGATGATCTGGAGTCCTGGGCTGAAACTTTTGATATTCTGTCAAATAAAAAAGAAATCGAGGCAATCAGAAGGGCAAAAAAACTCAGAAAAACTGTTTCGCACGGTAAACTGATGAAAAGCCTCGGAATCGAAAATGCGGATTGAATATAAAAGCACGGTTTTAAAACAGTTTAAAAAAATCCCTGCAACTGAAATCCGGAAAATCCTTAAAAAAATAGAGATGGTTCCTGAAAATCCCCTCGTCGGAAAACCGCTAAGAGTCGAACTTGAAGGCCTAAGATCGCTGCGTGCCTGGCCTTACCGGATTGTTTATGAAATCAAGGGTAAAAAAATAATCATTATTTCCGTCACCCACCGCCAATCAGTCTATTAATTCTTTTATTTTTTTAAGCAGCTTATAAACAAAACTCTCGGAAGTCTTTATCAGCACGGCAGACTGATTATTTTTAAACTCACTTACCGTTAATTGTATTTTCTCATAATCCTTATGGCTTATCTCGACCTGCGAATTCTCTCCGATAAAAGGAAGGCTAAACATACCCTGGGCGTCTGTCGTTTCCTTTCGACCCCTTGTCTCTACCATGGCATTTTCTACAGGCCAGTCCAACTCATTGACTATTTTCCCATTTAAGACCTGGGGTTTAAAAAAAGAGGATAAAACAGAAACAGCAGCTTTTTCGCTGTTATCAGGCCGCCAAATTTCTGTCGATCCGCCGTAACTTACCCAGTAGTTAAGGCCGATTACTTCAGGTATGGCCGACAGTTTTTCAAGCGCTTCTTTAATCCACTTCGACTGCTCCTCATCGGTCATTTTTCCGTGAATATCGGGAATGGGGGTACCGAATTCTCCGAGAACAATTTTAGCCTTGCTTTTTACAGCTATATTTTTAATATCATTTGCCAGTATTTCCGGTGAGGAAACGTAATGGTCGATGACTACCAGTCCGTCAAGTTTGCTTGTCGTTTCCTCATCCATAATTAACCTGGCTACATCCCCGTTCATTGACAGGTAATTTGATTTTACTTTTTTATTAAGTTTATTAAATAGGCCTTTCGTCAGCTCGTATTCTTTTATCAAAAACAGCCTGTGTCCGTTAGCGTCATTATTAAATCTCGGATCCCCCGGTCCCCCGTTTTCACATTCAGGACAGGCTGTAAATACGTCACCGTCGCGGAATAATCCGGCATTTTTATTTATGAATTCTGCTGTTTTTATCAGATGTTCCTCCCGGTTTATTTTGCCGTAGCCGAACCACTGCTCCCAACCGGACCAATTTCCCCGGAACCAGATATTTAGTCCGTATTTTCTGGCAGTATTTACCCAGAGTGTCAGAAAAGGTAAAAATTCATCATCATAGGGGGTAGCTATGGCAACATGGGTTGCCCCGGTTTGGCCGATTGCTTTTATTTGCTCATCGATTGTTTTGGCAAATTCCCTGTCGTTATTTTTTTCCCGTGCCGTATCCCGGGAATACTTCATCGTGTCTATTGATTGGAACTCCCACCAGGACGGTCTTGGGGTTTGCGTCATGCCGTTTGTTTTAAACAAAACGGCAATTAAAAAAAGGCTTAAACTGAAAACGGCAATTTTACGCATAATCTGTTATTTTTGTTTTCCGAGAATCGGCTCCGTGATTAATTCCGCCAGGTATTCTTTTTTCAATTCGTAAACATCGGCAAAAGGATATTTGGCGGCCAGTTTGTATTTTGATATGGAATCCGGTGCTTCGGAAAGGGATTTCCAGGTTAAGTCATTATTGTCGTTGGTGCGTACGACTATCCAGCGCGCCCATCTGTCAGGACTGCCTGTTGCCGATTCCCAATAGCCGCCTGTTCCTTCATGGATAAATCTTTTCATGGGAAGTCCTGATGAAAAAATAATGGCGTCGTGTGAAGCTGCCGAAATAAGCACAAATCCCTTTGTATTTTTGGCATGGGTGTTCAGATAACCGCTTACCTCTGAGACATTTTTCTGGCTGGAGCCGACTCTTGCATCATCAATTGTGACTGCATCACCGTTGGTAAATGCAAAAAAAATAACAAAGACAAATAATCCGATTATGGTTACTCTTAATGACTTGGCTTTATGGACGAGGTAGCCCGCAAAAATGGCAATTGAAGGCAGCATCATCAGACCGTAACGGACGTTAAACCAGGTATCGCCTGAAATTCCCTGTATAAATAGAACAGAGTGACCCATGAAAAGTGCTAAAACGTTGAATATTAATGGAGTAAGCAAAACAGTAGCTGCAAACCTGACATGAGGTTTAATATTTTTATCGGTGAAAAATACTATTGCTCCTATAAGTCCCAAAACGGCATTATAGGCATAAGAATTATAGATTAAGGCAAATAGATAGACTTTCAGGGATAACAATAAATTGTTTTTTGTAGATAAGACACCGGCCAGTTCCATTTGTTTCTGCTGGGTGCGGGCTGAGAAAGGACCGTAGGCAAAATATAAGGGATCATTGAAAATCAAAGTATTCCAGAGAAACCATAACAGAATACCAACTCCTGCCAAAGTTCCGAAAAGAATCAAGGTGCCTTCCGTTACTTTATAGCCTTTTTTCCTCACCATAATGAAAATTATCAGAAAGGCTGCATAAAGCAGCAGAAACCAGCCTTCATATCTGACAAGGGAGGAAAGCATGATCCAAAAAGCGGATTTAATAAGATTGAGGAAATTTTCATCCATGCTCCACTTTAAAAGCTCATACATACCGGCAGTCATGGTTGCCAGGAGAAGCAGTTCCGTCATGGCTGTTGACTGGAGATACAGGACATTGAGATTGGCGACAAATACGGCAACCCCCAGTATTTTTCCGGATAAGCCGACACCCAGTTTTTGCAGAAAAAAATAGATCAAGAGAGATGTAGCCACAAATGAAAGCATCGAGGGCAATGCTCCCGAAAGCCCGGTATGCCACATAAAATCATGCCAAATTGTCGGAATCATAAGAAGGTGAGGCAGAGGCAGCCAGACTGATCCGAGTTGGGCCAACCCGGGTTTTAATCCTTCAACCACGCGTCTTCCGATGTCCAGATGCGACCGGGCATCGTTGTAGGAAAGTCCGAGCCCGTTATCATAAAAAATGTAAAAACAGACAATGGACAAGATCGCTAAAATACCCAGAAGTAATAACGGCATCCTGCTTTCCCATTCGCTTATTTTATCTAATGAGCCTTTTTTTATGGAAAACCGCAAATTTAGAATATTCATATGTTATTTATATATATCTTCCTGTAATGAGATTTCTTAATTAATGTTTTTATTTCGAAATAAGAAGCTATTGTGAGTAATAGAAAAACCGAAGAAACAGATATGAAGAGCCTGTAAGAATAATCTGTGGCAGTCAGTTTTTTAGACAAGAAGCGATTATAAATTAGTGAACTGGAGATATTCTTATTCAGAAGCTGGAAGTTATAGTCGTAGGTGTAAGGTATAGGTTTAGGAAGATTAATTGCCTCTATCTTCGGCGGAATCATAGTGGTTGTTGTCACACCGAGAGTATTGATGCGCAGACTATAAATAGCCAAAATCACAAAAATCAACATAAAAAGAATATTCCTGTTCCAATTGGTATAAATTATGCTTAATCCGATAGACAACAGCGCTCCCGCCGGAATTAAATACCTGGGTCCGAATGCCCAACCCCCCCAGGGGTCTCCAAACATGGAATACATAATACCGTTAAGAAAAATCACTGACAATGAAACTGCTGCAAATTCTCTGTATTTTTGATTTTTAAGAAGTTTAAAAAGACCAAAAATACCTAAAAGGACTACCGGACTGTAATATATCCATGATCTTTCATCACTTATAAATAATGTGTACGCTCCGGCTAACTGTTTTCTTGGATTAAAAGGTAATCGGATTCCTTTCGGAGCTCTGACATCTTTTTGTTCCCGAAGGATTACTGAATCACTTTGAGAGAACGTTTCCCCATGCTCTTCCATCCGACCGATTGATTGCGCAAGCATTGTGTATGAACCGGTGGTAGCTCTGTTATACCAGGCAAATAAGGCAATAAACGGCAGCACTCCTAAAATTAACCCGATAAAATTTAAGGACATGTTGACTCGAATAATTTCAGCAGAAATCTCCCGATAGAATTGCCTGTACAGAATATAAATAAGAATCGGAGCCAGTAGAAAAACATTGGGAATATCTACCAATACACCAAGTCCAAACAATATCCCGAACCAGATATTTTTGATAAGGGTCCGTTTACCCATGGCCGTAATTATTGCCAGGAGTGCAACTGTCACAGTAAAATGGTGCTGGGAAAGTGTTTGTGCATATGACAAGGCATTGGTACCGAATAAGAAAATAAATCCGCCCAAAAAACCCGTCCAGAATCCGGATCCCAGTTTTATGGAAATCCAGGCTATTAAAAAAAGATTGAATAAGGCAAAGAAAGTTACGCTTAAAAATGTAACTACCTGAGGAAGTCCCAGTTTTTTTCCAAAAAGATAAAATGGAATTACTATAAATGATACTCCGGGCGCAAAGATTGACATATACATGTCTTTATATTTGACTACATCAGGTGAAGCAAACTTGGCCAAATCTTCATTGAGAAAAAATGATCCGTTTTCAGCAATTGCCAAAGTTAAAGCATACCTTGAAGTTGTGTTGGATGCTTCAAATGGCCCCCCCACCTTAGTATTATGATCGTTTTGAAAGGGTAAAGGGTTACCTTCGTTACCCTTTATTGTGAGAGTTAATAAGACGGATATCGCAATGCAAAATGAAATAAAACTAATTGCTTTTAAGAGCTTCATATATTTAATTTACATTTAAAAAATAAGCTTCGTACAATTTAAATATTTTTTTCCATCTATAATTTTCAGCAAAATTCCTTGCTAGTTTTCCGTACTTAATTCTTAATTCTTTATTGGAAATGACTCTTTCAATTGCCACAGCTAACAAATTGAAATTTACCGACTTTATTTTTACTGAAACATTTTCCGGTATCCAGCAATAACCGGGTATATCAAATACTATTAAGCATTTCCCTGCTGCTAATGTTTCCAATGATGAATTGCCGAAGCTTTCAAACCGTGATGGACTGATCACACAAAGAGAGTTTGATAATAGGGTTCTTTTTTTTTCTCCTTTTACCAATCCTATATACTTAACATTTTTATCTAATGAAAGTTGATCAACGATTTGCTTGAATTTTCTTTCTTCTGCAAATGTAGTATTTCCTGCTATAACTAATTTGATATGCGGATACCTATAAACTACTTTTTTCCATGCTTTCAACAATAAATCTAAACCTTTTTGGAAAATATCAATTCGCGCTAAATACAATATATAGTTGTTCTCATTTCCTTTAATTTCAAAATAAGCGTCATCTACCCCCCTTGGAATTTCTACTATTTTCGCTTTTTTATTGATTTTTTGGACTTTTTTAGCATATTCATTACTCAATACAAGGATATTCTTATAGAATTTTAGACCTAAATTTTCTATTAAATAAAACGGGATTCCATATTTTTGACTAAATTCTTTTGCGTGCAAGAGTGAACTGACCCCCACGACGGGTTTATTGGTGAAAATTGGAATGAAATTGGTAGAATGAGGCGGTACAAAATTTTCTACCCATAAATCATAATTTTCTATCAACGCGAATACGGGCAGTAATAACGAAAAGAATATCTGTCCCAAAATTGGACCAAATCTTTTTATACCAATATGTTTATAAAATACACCTTCTACAACACCGTTCCTGCAGCCTTTAAATGCGCCACAAATAATCATTACTTCATTTTTTTCCGCTAAATATTTACCGATTTTATGATTACTCATAGCTCCTCCTCCGCCATAATAAGGATTTTTTATTTCATCGTAATTAGAAATTATTATTTTCATTTTAATTTGAATTTTGAAACTCGTTACAAATAGTCAGTAACTCACGCCCTACTGAAATTGGCGTTAGTTTATTTTTGTATATTTTATTCCCGTTATAAGCGATTTTATTCCTTAGATTCGAATTTCTTTTTAGTTCTAATATTCCGTTCGCTAAAGAGAGAGGATCTGCTGGTTTGCAGAAATACATATTTTCAAAGTGATTAAATAATTCTTTAATTGCTGTAGTTTCTGCGGTAATTACGGCTTTTTTAGCTGCAATTCCTTGAATTACTTTATTTGGTATCGATTTAGAAGCCTTCACCGAATTTTGGAAAATCCCTAATATAATATCGGCCTTATTAATTGTTTTTTTCCAGTCATATATTGAAACGAATCCTTTAAAAACAACATTTCTAAGTTTTAATATGTTTGCGAGATTAAAATTTTCTTGATATGTTTGTCCGTTTCCAACGAATATAAATTTAATTTTTTTATCTATTTGACTCAGAATAAATGCAGAATGAATAATATGTTCAATTCCGTGTAATGGAATAAAGTTGCCTTGATATACAACTGAAAAATCGGAAGATTTCCCGGTGAGCGCAGTGGTTTTTTGCGTTAAATTATCACTTCCAATGTAAAGAACTTTGATCTTATTCAAGGGGATCTTGAAACTTTTTGAGAAATATAACTTATCAGTCTCTGTATGTGTCAAAATTAAATCTGGAAGTTTATATATTGCGGTTTCGTACTTTTTTATGCTTTTTGAAATTAAGGAGTCAGTGCTAAAAATTTTTCTGTCAGTTACAAAGGTATCATATAGCGATATAAAAGGATCAAAAATTATTTTGCTACCGGTTATTTTTGCGATAAGATAGCCTATCGGAATATCAAGATGACCAGGAAATCCAATAATGATATATGAAATTTTTTGCTTAATAATAATAATTATTCCTTTAAAAAAAAGATAAATCGAACGGTAAAACAATGAAGTAGAAATTCTAATTAGATAAGTAATTTTCGAATATTCAGATGCTATAAATAATTTTCTTTTATAAAAATTACATACTATTACATCAACTAGGTTTAATCTGAGACCTTTTATATTAATAACGTTTCTAATGTAATCATTGTCATAAGAGCCGAAGTAAAGAATTTTCATTTTAGATCAATATTTGGCCGGCAGATATAAGCAGTAAAAGAAGTACTCTTAGCTGGTATTTTCTGGACATTTAAACCTTAACTGACGGGAATTCATAATCTATTTTTTCCTTTCCTCTTGGGCTTTCTGCCAATCCGGTTAAAATAGTGGCGGCGTTTTGTGGCAAAATAACATCAGAGATTTTGATCGGCTGGTCCTGATGTAAAGCTTTTTTAAGAACAGCCCCTTCGGTTAGACCGACGGGCAGAAAATCTTTTGCATATTCATCTTTATCAATATTCCCGTAAATAAGATCACCGCCGATACCATCCAATTTCTGCCCCGGGTAAAGCCTGTATTTCGCTACGGCGATCGTCCTGGTTTTCGGGTAAGTATTGCTGATTATTTCCTTTTTGGTCAGAATTACTTTGGCGATTGAGCCCGCAACCTCCAGATGGCACAAATGATAAGGCTCAAAAAGGACATAACGGGGTCCCTCTCCCAAACCGAGATAAGATAGGTATGGTTTTTGGTTTTTGTCCGGATGTTCGGCGATGAGAAAAACACCCGGAAACAATTTTTTTCCTATAACGTAGTCAACAATGCCTTCCCGGGGTAACTTGTCCCAGTGAAAAGAGTTTAACGAATCATGAACAGTTTCGACTGTTGGCCCATGCATGCCGAATTCCAGGATATCCATATTGAAATAATTGGCTACCAGATTCATTTCTATCGATTGTTTGGTACCGTCGGTAAAAGAAACCGTCTGTTTGACTGACAAACCCTTATTATCAGCCCAGTTCTGCATTTCGGACTGAGTGGCATGTCTGTTCAAAAACCTCTTCATATTACCGGCCAGTAAAACACGGAAGCCCATCACTTTCGCCTGGTTTATCAACCGTGCCAGGCTGCCCGGCTGGTCGCCGATGATATCTGTTACCACCACTTTTTTGCGGCTGGCCAATGTATGAAGTTCCGCTCCGACGGTCGCCTGAAGCTCCGGATTCATAGTCACCAGATGCTTCCCGGCCTTGATTGTCTTTAAGGCAATTTTCGTACCGTAGGCAATCGTACCTGTCATTTCTATTACAACTTCATTTTCATAATTATTGATAAGCTCTAAATCATCAGTCAGGGAAATGATCCCCAGATTCGAATTGTCTTTAATTTTGTCCGGATTGTTTTCCAGAACCGCTTTTAATCCTTTTTTTTCCAGAAAACTGCGGGCGGCTGCCGGTCTTCTGGTAATGACCAAGGGAACTTTTAGACCTTTGAAGTTACGGATTGATGAGATGAAACCGAAACTAACAAAACCCAAACCCGAAACAATCACTTCTATCGGTTTTTTTCTCGATTCCAGTTTTTGCAGGATGATATCGTACATAGATTAATAAGGAGAGGATAAACCCCTCCGTATCATTCATTTATGACAATTTTATGCCTGATTCATACTTTACATTGGTAATAACTTCTTAAGAAAATCACACCTATCGGTAAAAAATGAATTCATAACTTACCTCCCAGCAGTTTTGTCGACCTGTCAGTATTCCAATATCCGGTATTGGGAAGTGATTGATGAGATATCGTTAACCATATACGGGTCAGAGCCGAAAAAACTATATAAAGCGGAGTAAAAACCGGTTGATCAAAAAGTGTATGTATCATAGCCTTTATCGAAAGTGATACGGGAATTTTGTAGAATCGTGTAAGTGAATCATGAAAGTAGATTTCGTTTTCGCGTTGCGACAGGTGAAATTTATAACTTTGACGCAGATGGTCTGCCACGTTTCCGGGAAGTTTATAATATACTCTCGCGTTGTTGACATTAATAAACCCTAGGTTTTTCAATTTTGCGTATAGATAGATATAAGCATCGTTATTCCATAATCCGGGTGGGATAGATATATTTGAATACAATCGTCTGGAGAGTGCGATCATTCTTCCGTTCACCGACAGATAATTATCACCATTTAACCAGCGCGAAGCGATACGCGTATTAATCGTTTGACCGGCAAACAATATACGCTCAAACAGACTTTTGGGCGGTAACGGCTTGGCTTGTGCCGCCAAAAAATCAGGTCTTTGTGCTATATAGCATTCTATGAAGTTCTTGGTAGCATGCTTATCAAGAACAACATCGTCATTGGTCAGTAGAAGCAACCCGTTATGAACCCGGGAAAAAATGTAATTCAGGCAAGAAGATTGACCCATTCTTTCGGGTCGCATGACAATGCGCACTTTAGGATGTCGCAATCTGTTTCTAACTTGGGGAGTGAGAGTATTTCCGTCAACTACGATAATGACTTCCCGTATTTGGGAAAATGCGGATTGATTGAAAATTGAATTCAGAGTTCTGATCAGGCTTATTCCCGCTTCATATGTGGGAATGCCTATGGAAACGGCCGGCGTTTTCATGTCAATCTCTTAGTTGAATATACATTCCTGTATAGACCGTTCACATGTCTTTGGGTTTTGAAGTTTTGTATGTGGCAAACGGCTGCCAAGCATTTTAACCACAGAAATGCAATGGGATTATGTCTTACCTGATAAAGGAAAACTTTCAGGCGAAGATAAAAAGGAACGTAAAATTCGCCTTTGACGTACGTCGAATTAAAATATCTGCTTAATATCGAACTGCTGGCCAGGTATCTTGAACCCTGCGAAATTTGATCGGATGCAGATTGCGGAGGGGAAAACCAAACGATCGCCTCGGGTACATATGCTAAGGAAAACCCTCGCTTTTTCGCTTCAAGATAGATGAAATTATCATCACAGGGTGAATCAAGAGGAAGAGTTAACGCTTTGGCAAAATCACGTGAGAGAGCAGTGATGCCGGCTAAAAAGCAATATATGTTAATGCCGTTTCGCAGCTCCTTCCGGACCACATCATAAGCGTGAAATAAGTTAGCCAAAGAGGTACCCGTAAGTGAAGTCGTAGGAATTGAATATCTACGGCCTCCGGCAAGCCCAATGAATGATCTTCTATGGAATGGACGGCAGATATACTCAAGCATCTCGGAATTGACAGGAACCGTATCGGCATCAAAAAGAACGAGCACATCACCTTTCATAACAGAAAATATATGATTCAGCCGGAATGCTTTCCCGCGTCGAATTTTGTCATTGACGACCCGGATCCGTTTGTCCTTAAATGACTTGGCAGTTGGAACAGTCCGATCTGTCGATCCGTCAGAATAAACAAGGATTTCGCTGATTTGAATCGTTTTTTCCTTTTGAGAAATAACCGACTTTAGGATTTTAGCGATATTTCCTTCCTCGTTATAAGCCGAAATTCCTATGGTAACCGTGAGTTTTTTCACAATTATAACTTTAGATTGGCTTCATTATTTTGATAAAGAACAAATTTACTAAATGTGAAAGCTGGTATTTCGTCGGTTGTTTCTTATATATTATGAGTTTTTGCCAGCCTCTTTTTTCCATATGGTAATTTTTAAAAATAGACAGGTTATCCGCGACAATCAGAAAAAAACAGACTGCCGCCAACATAAAAACAATCAGGCGGTAATATTCAACCGGACTGAAAAATTTAGAACCATAGGATTGGAATAAATATGATTTTGATACCCCGTTTAATAACAGATCTAAATTTCGTTCGTAAGTATATTTTTCCGCTTTCCCCGACAGCTTTTCCAATGCTTTTATTTCTGACAGGGGAGGATTTCGGTTGGAAGTCAAAGCACCCAATGTATTAATTGCTAAAGAATAGCTTAAAGTTATAAAAAAGATTAAAAAAAAGATAATATTTCTGTGATAACGGGTAAGGGCTATGGCTATAAATATGGAGGCTATGGCAAAACCGGGGATAAGATAACGGGAGCCGAATGCCCAACCTCCCCAGGGATCTCCCCACATGGAATATAGCAGTATATTGATACTGATAAGGGCTGTGAACAGCGGATAAAGATACAGGTTTTTTTTATAAGCTGCCCATATACCAAATAAACTGAACAGGACAACCGGAGTATAAATAAACAATCCCCTGTCTGGACTGAACAGAAGTATATTTATCCCGTTGAACATATTTCGGGATTTAAAAAAACCGACCGCTGTTTTTTGACCTCCAGCTACTTTGGGTAACTCCGGTCTTCCGGACTTGTCTATTGATTTAACAGCAGTAACTGTTCCGGCCAAACTCATGGGATTGCCGTACGAATTTTGATTAAACCAAAACAGAAAAAACAAAGGGATAAGAATTGTTATTAATGAAATAAAACCAAGAATTCTGACATTTACAATTGTTTTGCCGTTGTCATTTACCAAATAAATTAAATTCTTTAAAGCAAATAACAGTATCGGAAGCATCAGAATAACATTCGGATAATCGGTAATAAGGGCAATTCCGAAGAGAATCCACAGAAGATAAAGCGGTAAGACGCCTTTAAGTGTTATCAGGAGGTAAATTGAAATTAGAATTAAAAAAGTTGAAAGATGATGCTGGTAAAAAGAGACGGCGTAGGCATAAGCAGGTGTGGCAAACAGAAAAACTAGTGCCGCAAGCGAGGAGGCAATGCTCGTACTCCCAGCGCGTTGCGCCAGCGCTCTGATTAAAATGGCATTCAATACGGCAAACAAGCTTACTACGGCATAAGTGCCTATCTGTGAATTATTGTAGTATTTTCCGATGAGGTATCCGGGAATGGAGATAATCGAAAGTCCGGGAGCAAACAATGAAACATAATTCCCCTGGGTATATCCAAGATCAGGAATGGCGAACCTGGCAATGGGTAGTGAAAAATGAAATGATTTATTCTCTATAAGCGAGACGAGAAGTGCAAACCTTCCGCGTTCGGGTGAAAGCTCAAACGGCCCTTCTTCCCCCCAACGCGGGTCATTGAGTGTTTTTTCCGCCGGATTACCCGGTATACCCCTGATCGAGAGGACGAGAATAAAGATACAATACACTGTAAAGATGGCATAACCGAGAAGTCTTTTCATAAGATTTTCATATCAGTTATGAAGATGATCCGCTAACGTTTTTCCGATCTTATCGGGTGTAAAGTTTCTTTTATAAAGTACATAGCCGTTTTGCGACAGAGTTTCCTGCAGACGTCTGTTGCGGGATACACTCCTGATTGCCTTTGCCAGATCCTCCGGATTCTCCGGTTTACAGAAAAAGACATTATATTCGTGATGCAAAACTTCTTCCAGTACTTGATACCTTGCTGTGATAAGGGGTTTGGCGCAAGCCAAGGCAGCAAAAACTTTATTCGGTATAACTCTCTGAAAAACAGGGCTGTTGGAAAACACACCTAGGGCTATATCAGCCTGCTGCAAGTGGGAAACAAGTTCTTTTTCCGGGACGAAACCAACGAAATGGACATTAGTCAGATTATGATTCCTGGCAAATTCAACAAATTCGGTTTTCAGAGATCCGTCGCCGAGCATGGTGAATGCAATATCGCTGTCTTCTTTGAGGAGATTGATAGCTTTCATAATGATATCGGCGCCTTGCATCCGGTTGTAAAGTCCGAAAAAAAAGACATCAGTTGTGCCGTTATGTTTTACTTTACCGTTTGGTTTATAGAGAGTGTCATTTGCCCCGAGGGGAACAACGAATATTTTTTCCTCACTGATTTTGAACTCACTGACCATAAAATCCTTCATCGCTTCGGTATCAACAAAGATTCTATCGGGAAACAGAAGGCAGAATTTTTCCGCCAATTTGATGATTTTGGCTTTGAGGGTTCTGCGATTGCCGATCGTCTCGCCGACGAACATCGTGTCATAGTGGGAAATGCTGGAGTCAAAAAACAGCTTTTTACCCCCGAGTTTTGACAGTATCCAGGCAAACGGCAGATCAAAATGGCCGGGATGCAGGACAAAAATATAATCAGCCGACAATACTTCCCGGTACCGTGATAAAAGCCGTATGTACACCTTGATTTTTCTGGCAAACCGGTAGAATACTTTGAAAAGCGTGACGTCGTTTGATTGATCCATGGGGATATTGGCAATTTCAGCATGGACTTCCGCGACTTCAATTCCACACCTTTTTAACCCTTCCCTAATGGATGTGTTTCTGGCGTAATTGGCGAAGTAAGTACCGAAAAAACAGATTTTCATAAAATTAATTCAGTTCCAATCGTTTAAATTCCAGGGAAAAGTAAGGCTCCGGAGAATAATTTATCAGCCGGTAAAATTTTTCACTGCTTTCCTTCCAATTGAAATTTTTCGCCCAGCTGTAAGCGCTGATTGCCAACCGGTCCAGGATACGTCGGTCGGAGATTAAAGAATTAATAGCTTCGGTAAAAGCCATAATATCTCCTGCCGGTACCAAAATGCCGGTGGATTTATGAATGACTGAATCCCTAAGCCCCGGTATATCCGAAGCAACGACCGGTGTGCCGGCTGCATTGGCTTCAATGACGGTCATTCCCCATCCTTCAGCAGAAGAAGGTTGGACAACCAGCCAGCTTCTGGCCAGAAGCGCTCTCTTCTCCATTTCGGACACTTTGCCTATAATAAAGACGCTCTCACCTATTCCCAATTTGGCAACCAGATCATTGAGAAAAAATTGGCTTTCTCCGCTGCCCGCGATAAACAGCTGGGCATCCGGATGCCTGTAAAGAATATGTACAAAGGCTTCAATTACGATATGTATGTTTTTATATGGTTTCAATCTGCCCAAATAAGTAATCAGCGGAAAATCTGTTTTGGGCAGCAGATTGAACTTTTCGAAATCAATGCCCGGATTTACGATAAAAACGTTGTTAGGATCAGCCAGTCTAAGGCGGACAATTTCTTCTTTAGAAGATTCGGAAATGGTAATTATTTTCTGGTTCCTGTAAATAAAAGGCACTAACCTTCTTTCTAAAAATTGGGCCAGGTTTGATAAAACCAGAGGCAGGTGCCTGCGGAAAACTTCCTGGTGCATGTGGTAAATCAGCAGGTACTTGGGTTTAAAAACATAAAGCGGAGTGAAAAAGGGAATGCCGTTACCCGAGTCCACCACTATATCCACGCTTCGGCGCAGATGGAAAATGTAGTATAAAACTGCCCAGAAATATAATGAATAAAAACCTCCCCGCCTGATAATTCTGACTCCGTCAATTTCATCAGTCTTTTCTTGGGTTCCGTCATTACCGCAAAATATGGTAACCTTGCTTCCCTGCCGGACCCATTGGGCGGCTATATTATGGATATAGCTTTCCGCTCCGCCTGCCCAGGTATGCCTGATGTCGCGCCAATTGAAAATCAGGATCCGCGGTTTGCCGTTTGGTTTTATGTCGGGTGTCTGCTGGCCAAATATCAAATCGAGAAAATTAAGCATATTTTGGAACTTCATCCTGCCGATATGCATAAATTTGTACAAATATGAAAACCTGGCCCTTTTTGGCTTTTCTGCCGCCACAAAATCCTGGATCGGGATTGAGAGATGGAAGCCGTGGATGGTTTTTTCCCAATAAAACGGCTTGAAGATAATTTGCACCAGAGCCAGACCCGCACTGACTGAGGCCATCAGCCAATAAAAAGGAACCAGGAAGATATATTTCACCAGATGCCAGTGATTTTTTTTAGCGCAGGCGATCATGTAATAGTAGAGGTACATGAAATTGCCGAAAACCAGGGAAGAAACGGCAATATAGAAAACAGCCGCAGGATAAACTGCTTCAATGGCCGCCCCGACCTGGGCACGAAGGGCAAAATAGGAAATGGTAGCCAGCCAAAGAAAGGGGTTTATGAAAAGAAAAGCGATACGTCCACCTATAATCAACTGGAAAATCAGGGCATGGGTTCCGTGCTCTTTAAGATAGGCGAAAGGATGCCGCATGTGTACCAAATATGTCTGGATGTAACCTTTTATCCAGCGTGACCGCTGTCTTAACCAATTCTTGGCATTGCTGTTGGCTTCTTCCATGGTGGTTGAATCAAAAATGGCTGTTTTAAAACCTTTTTTAAAAAGCCTTACCCCCAAATCGCAATCTTCCGTCACGTTAAAAGGATCCCAAGCTTTAAGGTTGAGCAAATCCTGCCTTCGGAAATGATTGCTAGTGCCACCCAATGGGATGCTGGTTTCAATCGACTGCAGTCCCGGCAGGATGATATCGAACCATAACGAATATTCAGCCGTGAACAATCTGGTTAATAGATTCTGGTTCGGATTGTAATAATTGAGCTTGGCCTGCAGACAGATGACGCGGGGACCGGCTTTGGCAAAACCGAGATAGGCTTTCATTAATTGTTGCGGATCCGGTATGTCTTCCGCATCATAAATGACCACATATTCACCCCTGATGATATTTAAACCGTAATTGCAGGCTTTGGGTTTGGTCTTGGGTTCAGATTCGGGAACAATTTCGCTGCGGATATAGCCGGGCAGCTTGATTTGCCTGACCTTATCAATTGTTTCAGAATCATCGGCTTCCAAGAGCAGAACCACTTCCAATTTGTCTTTTGGCCAATCCAATTGATCAAGAGATTTTACAAATTGCGGAATAAGGTGTGCTTCCCGATACAAAGGACAGAGGATTGAATAAAGGGGTAAATTTGTTACATCCAATTGTCTTAGCTCATCCGAAGATATTTTTATTTCAATATCTTTTTTTAAACTTTTGGAAAGCAGGAACAGGTTGAAAATCACATCAATAAAATAAACCGAGGATATAATAGCCACTGTCAGCTTCAAAAGACCCAGCGGGTTGAACAGAAGTCCGGCGGCAAATATTATGAAAATCACTGCCAGAAACATCAACTGGGGGAAAGTCAAAGTGGCTATGGCGCTTTGTTTTTGGGAAAGAGTGGTATGGGTTATGTAATTCCGGCGTTTATGAACGATACCGGCACCAAGCATTGACCCGTTTTTCAAAGGTGTAATAGGGTAAACCTTCTTCCTGTGAAGCTTTACTTTTACCGCCCCCGAAAGAATTTCAATTGCTGCTGTCAGGAAATTTATTTTGGAAGTTCCGTTTATTCTTTTGTCAAAGGTTATATCGACGGAACCGATGTCATACCCCAACTCGTAAGCGGTATTCAGAAGCGGAATATCCAGAGACCAGGGGCCGATATTACTTCGATCCAGATGATTGAAAATTTCTTTACGGACGACTTTGAGGCCTGATTGTGTATCAGCCTCAATCCCTAATAGCATTTTACTTGTCACAACAGTATTAATCCGTGAGGCAATTTTACGGAAAATACCGTTCCTGTTTTTCCTGCGGTTGCCGACCACGACTCCGAACCTGTTGCTTTTCACCACCATCACCGGTATATTTTCAGGCCCGTACTGCAAATCACCGTCCAAAAGCACGATTAAATCGTGCTTGGCATATTCAATGCCTTCTAGTATGGAAAAAGCCTTGCCTTTTTTTCCTTTCTTAAGATAAAGGGAAACTGGATAGGCAGGCTGGAAGAACTTAATCATTTGACAGGTCTTGTCTGTTGACCTGTCATCAATAAAAATAACCTCATAATCAATTGCCGTCTCCTTTAAAGCTCCGTCAATCCTCTCAAGCAAAGGTTTGATATTCTTTTCTTCGTTAAGAGTTGGAATGATGATTGAAATATGAAATACTTTTTTCAGCTTGGACATATACTTAAGGGTTATTTCAACCTAGCACTTCGATTAAGTAACCTAAGTAAAAATATCTTAAGATTAACGCAAGAAGTTGCTATTAGGGCAATTGTGAAAGGAAAACCTTGATTTTTGCTGCGACTGATTTTAATTTTATTTTATTTATAATTATCGGCCTTTTTTTCCTGGCAGCGGATTACCTCTGTTTACTATATTTACCCTCCTTCAGGCCATCGAAAAACCGGCTTATTAAACTTTTTTCCCTGGCCATGGCAGTCAGGCTGACAATGATGCTGTTTCCTTTTGCTGTAGGTTGGGATATTAAGGCTTTCCTTTGGGCGGGTGGGCAAATCAACAAAGGCCTGGATCTATACTGGGGACTGGGAACCAGGGAATATTTTGCCTTTCTGCCGACTTTCGGCATGATTACCGCTGCCTTATTAAAGTTAAACTTCCTTCCGGCTTTTATCAGCATCAAGTTGGCAGCAGTTTTCTTCGATTCGCTTATGGCTCTCTTGATCGCCACTGCCTGCCGGGATATAAAAAAGGGCATAGTTTATGCCCTGTCTCCCGTCAGTCTGATTTGTGCTGTTTCCGGACAATTTGATGCCATCCCGTTGTTTTTTGCCGTAACTGCCCTTTATCTGGCTAGCCGGAAATCCCTTTCACTCGGATCATTAATGCTGGGCACAGCCATTGCATTCAAACCATGGCCTGTAATTTTCGCACCGCTTATGCTTTTGCGGGTAAAGGCCTGGCGGCCCCGCATCAAATTTCTGACAATCATGGCGCTGATGCCTTTGGCTGTGATTGTCTCTTATAAAATCCTTATCCCTGATGCTGACCTTGCTACCATGGTTGGGTCGATTGTTCTCTACGAGAGCGCATTCGGCTGGTGGGGACCGTCTGTTTTGTTCAAATATTTAGCCTTACTCAGCGGGCACAGGAAAATTCTTACGCTGCCTGTTTTTTTATCAAAACTTCTGTCACTGGCAATTCTGATCCGGATATATGCGGTTTATAAATATAAGAATATCTTCTGGTCAGCACAATTGGTCATTTTCATCCTTTACATTTTTTCTTTCGGACTGAGCATTCACTATTTTGTCTGGATATTGCCCTTTCTTCTGGTCAATAAAAATAAGCTCGTCCCGGAATTTTTCCTGGCAACCGGCATTTTTACCGTTCTAAATGCCGCTTATATCTTCGATTACCGTTACCTGCCTCCGGCCTTGCCTGTTTGGCTGAAAGATACGGCAGCCGTATTTTTATGGGGATTTATGGTCTTATGGGGACTTAAGAATTACCGCATACAAAAACTTTTAAACTCTATTATCACTTTTCGCGCCTTTTAATATTAAGGGGAAGTTCGACCGTAAAAATCGTACCTTTCCCGATTTTGCTTTGGACGTTGATTTTCCCGCCGTGCTGCTTGACGATCTGTGAAACGATATATAAACCTACTCCCAATCCTTTATACTCCTTGTCGGTAACACCTCTTTTAAATCTTTCGAAAATTTTGCCCATTTTGTCACGGGCGATACCGATTCCCTTGTCCTCGATAATCAGAAGAGCGAAATTGTCTTTTTTATTGACGGAGATTTTGATCGGTTTGCCGTTGCCGTATTTAACGGCATTGGACAGGAAATTGACCACCACCTGCTCCAGCCGGACTTTATCCCAATATCCCTTTACGGGAACTCCGTTCATGAATTGGATATCGGTGCCTCCTTTAATGGTTGTTATTTTATTGACCGCTTCCTCGACAATTTGATTTAGGCTTACCTCTTCCGCTTCCAAAGTTAATTTGCCTGAGGTGATTAGTGAAACATTGAGAAGATCGTTGATCATTTTTGACAGTCTTTTAGTCTGGTCTTCGGCGCTCTCCAGCATGGTCATCAGGTTTTGCACCGAGAACTTGGCCAGGGAAACATTTCTGACATTGTGAAGCATCAGCTGGAGTTCCAGCAACATGGAGGTCAGCGGAGTCTTCAGCTCATGCGAAGCGATTGAGAGGAATTCATCCCTGAAGCGGATTTCTTTCTGGGCGCTTTTTAAAAGTTGTTCATTTTCCTCATACTTTTTTGTCAGGAGTTGTTCCCTCTCTTCAAGCTTATTTATAATGGACGAATTTCTGATCTTTTCAAAAAAATAGACAACGATAAGTCCTTCTGATGCTAAAAGCGGCAGAACGGGAATATTATCGGGCTGAATGATAACCATAGCCAGACTGCTGACCCCTAGTGAAAAGAAGCCGAACCTGAATCCACCCAAGTAGAGACTGCTGGCGATCAATGCAAAGTAGAAGGGATAATTCGGGATAAACGGAAAATATAAATTTATCAGGTAATAGGTCAGAATATAAGAAGTGTTGACACCCAGAAAAATCAGTATTCTGCCGAATTTTTGCTTTTTAAGCATTTTTAAACCGGGGAGCTTGTTGGCTGTTTCTTTACTGGGTTTTACCATGAGGCAGTCTATTTTACCATATTTCCCTGTACTTCCCTCCGTCTGCCGATTCTGAATCTGACAAGGATAAAGAGTAGCAGACAGAGTAAAAGGATATAAACGGGAAATGCAAAATGTGCAAAATTCCAATTGTCTATGGTGGCCAGGGTTATGATTGCATTGATGCCTGTCAACAGGTAAAGAAGATCGCTTTCGGTTTCAGGGGCGCGGTAGGCTTTAACTATCGTCGGTACTCCTGCTAATCCGTCTGCGGCAAGGCTTAACGCAATCGCCAGATTGCCTACTTTGGTAATTTGCCACAACACAAGCCCCAAAACAGATAAACCGCCGCAAATGATATCAAAACTGGATAATTTCCAGGTAGATTTCCTGTTTATAAAAGATGCCAGAAAAATCATCAGGGGATTGAAACCGACAATAAATGTCATTAATGATTGCATTCCGACACCCTCTTTCATCTCAGCGGCAAAAGCAATCAAAGGAGCCAGAGCCCATAAAAACCAGGTGACTTTGTTGGGTTGTGTTTTACCTTTAACCGTATCGATTAAGTATTTTAATCCGCCGACCAGACTTAAAATAACTCCGGCAATTACAAATCGTTCATCGAGCATATAACGGATTATTTGGAAAAGAATTCTTTGATGACTCTTACGAATTTGCGGTTTTCCGCTTTACTGCCGACGGTCACCCGGAACCAACCGTCGCTTCCATACTTGGGTTTGTCTCCCCTTAAAATAATGTCTTTTTTCTGGGCGAAACTGATGATGTCCTCACCTTTTTTACCGGCCGGTCCACTATCGAAAAGCACATAATTTGCCTTTGACGGAAAAATGACCAGTCCCGGAATTTTGCTCAGGGCTTTGATGATAGCCGCACGTTCCCCGTTGTTGTAATTGACCCTGTCTTTCAATCCCTTTTTGTCTCCCAATGCTGTCAAAGCTGCCCACATGGAAATCGTACCGACATTCCAGGGCAGAAGTGTTGCCGCTATTTTCATGGCGACTTCCCTGTCTCCCAAAAGGTAGCCGAAACGAAGCCCTGCCAGTCCGTATGCTTTGGAAAGTGTCCTGGTAACGATTACATTTTTATATTTTCTTATAAGTTTCGTATGTGACTTTTTAAATCCCTCATATTCAATATAAGCCTCATCTATGCATAAAGGGATGCCCGTTTTAGCCAGGCGGATAAAATCAGCTGTTTCCATGAAGTTGCCTGTCGGGTTATTGGGATTGGCGACAACGATTATTTTTGTTTTAGGGGTGATTGCATTTATAATACCCTCTGCATCATAAAGCAGTTTTTTGTCCCTATAGATCATCGGCACCGATATGATCTTGCCGCCCAGAACTTCGCATCTCAGTTTGTAGATTCCGAAACAGGGCGTCTGCTGGATAACTTCATCCCCCGGCTCAAGAAAAGTCCTGAAAATCATGTCATAAATCTCGCTGGAGCCGTTGCCCAATACCACATTTTCCGCTCCATGCAGTTTATTCATTTTTGCAATTTTAGTGCGGACGGTGATGCCCTGGTCAGGATAGCGGTTGGCCATGGAGGCATACTTCATCACGGTTTTCAATACTTTTTTGGAGGGAGGCAGGGGGTTTTCATTGGACATCATGCGTTTGAGTGAAGGTTTTTTCCAGGCCAGATCGATGTGTCCTGAAACGTACATCGTCAGTGGTTTAATATAGGGGACCAGATAATCGGAGATTTGCTTTTTCATTTCTTCCGGGCCTTGACCGACATCCTTTTACCGATATATTCTTCCAGGCCAAGCGTTGCCTGAGCAAAAGTTGCCGCGGTTGAAACGGTTGAAGGATGCTGGTTAAATTGATCTTCTTCCATGCCGTTTTCATCCCAGGATTGCCTGACGAAGGGAATTTTGCCCATTTTATCGATTACTTCCTCAGGTACATCATCATAAAGAACTTCCTCTCTGAAATTGAGACTTCCGCAGCGCAGGAACAGAGGTTCCAAAACGTAGGGCGGCATAGTATAGACGATTTCTCCGGCGATTTTTTCGATATCCCAGAAGCGGTAACTGCCGGAAACGAGGGGTCCGTCCCGCATGGAGCAGGCCAGCATTTTGCTGGGCATGGCATTTTCTTTCAGGAGTTTAAAGGCTTTTCTGAAGACATAAATACCCAGCCAATGCTTGTCGCTCCAGGAGAGTTTAATTCCCCGCCTTTCTGCCTGTTCGTCCAAAACCGGATGTTCTGTCAGCCGGCCGATCATCATGGTTATGACAGCCCGCCATTTAGTCATGTCCACTTTGTTTTTCTCCGCAATGGCCGCTCCTTCCTTGGCAGCACGGGCAACAGCCCAAATTTGCGGCAGGGTAAAACAGGTAGTGACGTTTGTCGGGATGGCCAGGGAAGTCAGGACTTTAACAACTTCCACCCCTTGCGTTGAAGCCGGTACTTTTATCATCAGATTGGGTGAAATGGCGCGGATTTCCTTGGCCATTTTTATCATTTTCTCCCCTTCGGTTAACAGCCTGGGATCAAGCTGGCCGGAAATATAACCGTACTTGCCGCCGGAGCTTTCCCAGATCGGCAGCATCATTTTTGCCCCTCTTCTTATGACTTCCTTATAGGTCAGCCAGCTGTACTCTTGCCGGCTCAGGCCTTTTTTGGATCTGATCAACTGGTCGATCCACCCATTCCATGTTTCAGGGTCTGTTTTGACGGCAGTCAGGGATAAAGGCGGATTGGTGGTGCATCCGCGTATGATGCTTTCGGAGGGATTAGTGGTATTAAAAATTCTGTTTAATTGTTCTTCAAGAAGTTCTTTTTCAGTCGGGGGGGCGTTTCCGACCATTTTCCTGACCCATGAACTGAAGACCAGAGGTGATGAATCCCACCAGATTTCCAAATCAGGATGAACCAGGGTCAGCCGCTCCAAGATGCTTCGAGTCATAAATCAGGTTTTCGGGGGCAGTCAGATTTATTATAGCACGGTTCTTATTTTGTATAGTCTTCTATATGGCTTCTTCTTTGCAGAAAAACAAAATCTGCCGAACCATTTCCGGGGAAAACATATAGCGGAAAAAGCCCGGCAGTCCGATTTTAATACCCTCCCAATAACCCCACTTATGCTGTTTATGCCTGTTCTTTATGCTTAAAGGCATCCAAAATACTTTCTTATTTCTTTTCATCATGAAACTGTTTATTTCCGATTCCAATTTATATCCGTTAATTGTTTTGGCAAAGACTTTTCTCAGATCTTCAGTTTTTAATATTCTCTGTCCGGAAAGAATAATATCATCTCTTAAAAAAGGAAGGTAAGCAGCTGTTTTGTCGTTGGTCCGCCGCAGAATAATCATATCGATTTCCGGATTTTTGATAATCCTGTCGACGGCTTTAGTTATCCCATATTCTTTAATGCTCGATAAATCACCGTCAATTAACAGCACATAATTGCTGGTGACGTGAGCTAAAGCGGATTTTATCGCCCCGGCTTTACCTTTGTTTTTGCTCAATTTCAATAAAACAATGTCTTTATACTTTTGTTTCAATGCCATGAAGGCAGAATTATCGTCCGATCCGTCATCGACGGCAATGATTTCAGGCCTCGGTCTTAATTTCCGGACTGACTCAATCACATAGAGGGGATTTAAGGATTCGTTATAAAAAGGGATGATGCAACTGACCTTTATCATGGGAATATTTATTGCGTTTTCTTAAGAATTAAATGAAGCAGATGAGCCGGGGCAGTAGTCGGCAATTTGTCCTTCTCTGTTTGGATAATACGGAAATATCTGCCGAAAAGTGCTGCGATATCTTTCCCGGTAAACCTCTGGCCTATCCCTTCCGGATTATTCTCGCTGAAAACAGCCAGATAAACCAGGGCATCTTTTTTTAACACCCGCAAAATATTGTCAAAGTAAAGCTGCCTGTTTTCCGTCAGGATATGATGGAAAAGCCCCCGGTCAATCATTCCGTCGAAAAAATTGTCTTCATAGGGTAAATCCAGGGCGTCTCCGGCTGCAAACTTGGTTTTGGAGGCAATACCGGTTGACTTTGCCGACTTTTCAGCTCTTTCGATGGCTGTTTCCGAAGCGTCGATACCCCAAGCTGCAATAGATACCCTGGCAGCTTCTATCGTCAGCCAACCGTCGCCGCAGCCCAAATCAAGAAGCCTTGCTTTTGCCGCAGAAGCTTTCAACAGGGCGAAAAAACGGATAAGCAGGGATGACGGCGGATGATTTTTCCAGGGGGTAATTCCCTGTTTATACAGTCTGTCAAAATGATTTTTAATTGCACTTTGTCCTTCGCGATTCATATGTTTTATTCAACAGTCAAAGAATATTCTTCCGACCAGATATTTTTATCATTAATAAACGCTAAAGCACGGAAATAATAGACGCCCGTATCCGGAAAAAAGGTATTGCCGATAAATCTTAAGGGGACTTTGCTCTCCTTCTCAGTGAAGTCTTTTATCAGAATTTTATAAGGAGTCGATGCCAAATCAGCGGTTACCGGCAGTTCTCCGGATTTTGACTCTTTGCTTCCGGCTATAACCGTATACCAGGTTGAGGCTTGCGGCCCCAGAATTTCCCAGGTGAAGGCGGCATTCTCATTTGGATGGATTTTCCCGGGAAAATCGATGACTTTAATTTCATTTTTGGGAACTGCTTTTACCAGAAAAGATTTTTCGCTGCTCCAATAATGCCTGTTGTTTATCAAAGCATAGGATCTGTAATAATATTTTCCCTCCTCAATGGTTTTCGAATTTCCCACGAATGTCAGCGGGATATTAAATTCGCCTTGTATAAATTCCTGGAGAAATTGGGTATAAACTGAATCCTCAGGCGAAATGCCGCTGATATTCCAGTCAGCAGTGCTTTTTTTGCCGTAATAGATTGAGGTTGAATTCACCTTTGTCGGCTGTCCATTGACATACCAGGTGAAAGCAGCCATTTCTCCCTCGGTAATTTCTGATGGTCCGTTTATCGTGATGACTGAGTACGGTAGCGGTGTGGCGCTTGGCATATTGGTAGGTGTTGGTATAGTCTTTAGATTGCTCTCCCGGGTAACTTTTTCACCGGATTCAGCAAATTGCAAAATAATCCGGCCGTCCTCTATCGTTAAAATATTTCTCAATCCGGGAATGAAAACAGGTGAAAGAAACAATAGCAAAAGCACCAGGAATAAAATCTTGTTTCTGTATCGTGACATAAGAAAGACTGTTTATTTTTTGACCGAGGCAAAAATCCAGCCGGCGACAAAGGCCTGCATGTATCCGGTTACCGTCCACAACAATACCATCATCAACGACACTTGGAAACTGGTATATGTGATAAACATCCCGGGGACGGTCGCTATAATAAAATAGAGTTTGGCAAACTGGCCTGCCCGTTCAATCCGGTCATTCCCTTTAAACTGCCTCTCGACCATCGACCAGATATAGGCATAAGCCAAACCGAGTATGAAAGGATAGGCGAAATAAACCATCATCCTTGGATCGCTCCAAGGCCGGAAAATAGCCGTGTTCTGGTATTCTTCCGCAATTGCGGGAAGAATAATTCCTATCAGCCAGCCGAGTCCCAACCCGGTAATCAAATTGGCTGCTCCGGCAAAGACTCCTCTTTTTAATGTTAAATTCATCTGTCTCACCTCCTTATCTGATTTAATATTACGCTAAGCGGGGAACGAATACCAAAATGGAGTGTTATTGACAATGCCTGCAGAGTCCGAAGAATTCCAAAGAGTGTTTGATTTCCCGGAATTGACTTTTGTACTTCAGCTGTTTTTCGAACATTTTCATTTGTTCCTCCAGAGATGCAAAAGCCACATCTTCTACATTCTTACAGTTTTTACAAACCAGATGATGGTGGTGATCGCCTTTTATAAGTTCGAACCGCTGTTTTCTCTCATCCAGTTGAACGGTCCTCACCAAACCTTCTTTTTGCAGAAATTCCAGCTCCCGGTAGACGGTTGTTTTGTTGAGTGTTGCCTCTTTCTCTTCAAGAAGCTTCATTAATTCGGAGGCTGTAACCGGAGCGTTCAGGTTTAAAAGTATTTGCAGAATTCGTTTTCTTCCCCTGGTAATTTTATGTCCCCTGCTTTTTATTTTGGCTATTAAACTGTTGATGTTCTCCACACTCCAATCATAATGCAACACAGTTGCATCAGTCAAGATATTCTCATCAGGCTTAAGGTGCTCAAAAAAAGCCACAAAAATGCCGGAAATGTACCTGAGAGAGCCAAGGTACGGTTTTTCTTGAACATGACTGGGGTATTTCTAAAGACTAAAGCGTAAAAAATAACGGGCAAAAGATACAGAATTTTCCCGGATGCCACCGGATAACCGGCCGATATGACATATAATAATGTCGGCGCCAGACCGACCAAATACCAACCGGTGAAATTACTCAACGGGATGCCGAAATAAAAACTGCCGCTCTCCCACTTCCAAAGTTTTTTTTCGAATACTGATACTGGATCAATGATAAAATCCAGGGAAACCAGAATCAGGGGAATTAAAGCGATTGCCGCTGCTTCCGGTAATTTAAAAGCCGAAACGATCAAGACTCCCAAACAAAATGAAATATATTTCAATTCCATCCAGGCCAAAGAAATTTCCAGGGGGTAAACACCGAAAAAATTAATCCCTGAACTAAAGCGAGGATTTTTCAGGTCATACTTGTATTTGACTCCGAAACAGCCGATTGGTGTTTTAAGTGCCAAAAGCTCCGCGGCAGTACTTGAGATATAAGTCAGGGCAAAAAGAAGAAGAATCTGCGGTCCGAAAAGAATTATACCGTGTAATGCCATAAGGATCAGCGAGGCAATTTCCAAATATATAAAATTCTTTCGCAGCATAGGAAAATTATACTAAAAATTGATTCTGCCGTAATGTTAAAATTATTAAGATGAAGCTGGCAAATAGCCGCCGTCTCCTTTTTTTTATCTTTACCCTGGGATTGATTTTACGTCTGGCGCAAAGACTGCCGACCCTCTGGGACGGTGACAACTCTTATTATTATCTGATTGCCAGACATATAGTTCAATACGCTGACCATCCGGTAAAGGGTCCGTATGCCTGGGCAATAAAATCCCAATATCCGGTCATAGGCTACTATATATTGGCTCTGCCCATGCTGATCAGCAGCAATCTGGAGTTTATCATTTCCCTGATTGCCGCAACTCATGCTCTTGCCGTTTTCCCCATATATTTAATCGGAAAACTGCTTTTTAATAACCGGACGGGTCTTTTGTCCGCTTTATTTTTTGCCGTTGCTACCAATGAAATTTTCTATTCAAGAAATATCCTGGGTGGCAGTTTAATTATCCCGCTGACGGTTTTTTCCTTTGCTTTTTTTCTGATTTTTTTGAAAAAGTCGAAATTGGGCTTTTTCTTTCTGTCGTATCTTTTCATCTTCATATCAAGTTTTATTTATTACACACCGTTCCTGTTGCTTATTCCCTATGCTGTTTGGGCTTACCTGAAAACCAAAAATTATAAGTTGGTTTTCTTTTCAAATTTATTGCTGTTCCTGTTTTTTACACTGTTGAATATCCCGTTGATAAAAACTTATATCCGCGACGGAGTTTATCCTTCATTCCGGCCGAATTTCAGTATTTTTAAAATTACCGGTTTTGTTCCTCTTTACCTGGAAAGTATCTTTAGGATCGAAAAATTAAACATCTTGCCCGCGGTAATCATCCTGTTAATTTTACTGGTCGGCAGCATATTGCTGAATAATCTTTCTCTGAAAAAGATAGCTTTTTTACTTTTTCCCATTGGAATATTTTTAATAGCCGTAAGCAATAACAGTGAATATTGCTGTTCTTCTTACTTTACCCCTGTTTTTCCATTTTATTATCTATTAATCGGTTATCTCGGCATCAACATTATCAGTGCAAAAAAACTCTCTTTCCGCTTGTCCGGATTTTTTCTTTTATTTTATTTTTTATCTCTTATTTCAAATTCGTATGACCGTTTGTACAGGAAACAGGATGATTACTTAACAAAACAGAAATTGGCAGAGCAGATGATAATAGAAGTAAGGCAAAACGAACTGCAGGATTTCAACACCCTGATGGTTCTGGGAAATTACATCCACAGTCCGTCTTTATGGTATTTTTTTGAAGAAAAGCTTGAATATCAGTTCAGTAAATTCTCCGGGGATTCAGATTTCGGTATCAATATGATTAATGAAACACCCGAATACCTGTTTATTGTATGTGACAAAGAAAAAATTGAAAAATGTCATTCCAAGTTTTTGGGAAAATACGGGGAATATTTCATGATTAAAAGGATGACTGATGTCGGTAATTTTGCTGTTTTTCTTTTCAAAAGACTGCCGACCTGATTGACGTTGACAGTCTGGTGGAAGGGTGGTATCAATTATATATGGATCAGAATCAGGCAGATATTGAAAAGCCGCTTGACGCAAATCCGCAGACTGAATCCCAACAAGTTAAAAAAAGAGATTTTCGTTACCTTTACCTGGGCCTTTTTATTCTCGTCTTACTGATTGTAGCTTCAGTTTTTATAATAGTTCCGTCCCTTAAAAAGAATGAGGAATTATCAACGACAGTTACCGGACGTGAAATACCGTCAAATATGTTTCTGACGCTGGAATATCCCGAAGCGGATTCAATCGCCGTGGACCAGGAAACTCTGGTTAAAGGCCGGACGCTCCCGGGCAGTACTGTTTTGATATTTACTGATGCTGATGAGGAAACTGTCCAAAGTGACAGCCAGGGGAATTTTGAAACGACTATTGTTTTATCTGATACCTCTGATGTTCTCTCTGTAACAGCAGTTTCACCCCAAGGCGAGGAAAAAACACTGGATCTGGAAATTAATGTCAATGCCGAAGAACTATGAATCGTAGATTAACATCCGCATCATTAATAATGAGTGCCGTTATCCTTATCTTTCTGGTTTTGCCAAACACCCTCACGGCCAAACAGGAAGACGATAAAAGCCTCTCACAAGGACAGCTAAAAAAAGCGGAAAATCAAAAAGATATTGGAATTTATAAACAAACGGAAGCACCGGGGCAAACCGTTGACAGGGAAAATAACGGTCTCGGAGGTATAAAAAAGACCGGAAATGAAAATCTCAACATAACAATCGGGAAAAATCAGGAAAAAAAGTTAAAAACCGCCAAGCTGGGTACGTTGCAAATGAAAGATCTTTTAAATATTGCAGGCACAGATGCAGGAAAACTGAAGAATATGAATAAAAAACTTTATAAACTGGAACTGAAACAGGCGACCGGTTCCTCACTTTTGAAAAAACGGCGTGCCGTTATGGGTATAATAACTTCAATTTCCGGCAATATCATAACTTTGGCTCATCAGATCCAATCGGATAGGATATATACCATTGTTATGGATGGAAATACGGTTATCACCGGTAAATTAACTGAGCCGGTAACAGAAGATACGGATGCAGAAAATGCTACCTCATCAGGTACGCAATTGGCACTCGAGCCTGATACCAGAATTGCCGCTTTCGGCCTGCCGCAGGCAGACGGGACTCTTCTGGCAGAGAAAATCCATATCATTCCAGGACTGGCCGTGGGAGTTTATAATTTAAATGAGGATTCGCAGATTTCATCAACCCCGTCATCAATTACCGCTACGCCTGAAACAATATCGATTTTCCCGACGGAAGCTGTGACTCCGACAGAAGTAACAGCCAACCCTACCTGATTTAATAGGCTAATTTTAATAATTAATTGTGATCACGCCCAAAGATAAACCGGTAAAAAATTATCCCTGGTATTTACTGTTCGCGGGCGGACTGCTGGTCTTTTCCGTTGGTACGGCCATCGGTTACACAGTTGGCAACACTGATGATTCTACTCAAATTGCATCCGTCACTGAGAATCCGTTGGAAAATAATTTGGAAAATAACGAAGATGAGTCGCTTAAATTGGGCACCTTTAATCCGGATCAGGGCGAAGACATTCCCACTCCGACGGTCGTTGTAACTCCGGTTATCACTCCGGTAGTTTACGGTGATGAAAATATGTCCCCGGCACCTTCCCCCCGTAACTGTACTTTAACCATCGGTTTTTGGAAAACACACGCGGGTTTCGGACCGCAGGATGATGTGCTTACTCCGCTCCTGCCCATATGGCTGGGAACCGCTAACGGTGATAAAAGTGTTGAGGTGACAACTGCCGAACAGGCTGTTTTACTCTTAAATAAAAATGATGATGCCTCAAACGGTTTCAATAAACTTTATGCCCAATTGCTGGGTACGAAATTGAATATCCTCTCAGGCAGTATCAAACAGGCTATTTCAACATATCTCAGCGAGGCAGATACCGTACTTGCCCAGTATGATCAAAATGACTGGTTGGGATTGGACAGCGATACTCAACAATATATTATTTCACTGGCAGAGCAGTTCGACCTCTATAATAACGGGGATATCGGGCCCGGACATTGTGAATAACAAGTTATACTTCAGATTATCTGCTTGAGATCTTAAAGCCGGACGCGAGACTTTTCATCCCTACCCTCTTTTGCCGGAAATTTTAAATCAAAATTTTAAAAGACTTCAACACGTGTACCCACGGATGCAAAATCAAAAAGCCACTGGGCCGAAGGTAACGGGACGTTTACACATCCATGGCTGGCTACTCTTCCGAAATTATTATGCCAGTATGCTCCGTGAATTGCGTATCCTTGGTAAAAATACATGATATTCGGAACATTTTTGATATGGTATTTGCCGGCCGGATAAATATTTTTATACGGAGACGGCCCCCTCATGTCGCGAAGCGAATATTTAAGGTATATTTTAAAACTGCCTTTGACTGTGGGGGTCAGTCTCATCCCTGTTGACACTTTGGTTTGATGTTGAATTTTTCCTCCCTCCCAGGCTGTAAGAGTCTGCGATCCTGTATCAACTGTTATTAGTTTATCGGTTGTATATATCTGAGCTTGAATGACCCGGGGATTGGAAAAAAGGATCAGCGCCAAAAAAGGAAGGGAGATTAATAAACGGATCATCTCATATCCAGTTTATCATAAATTCAGAACTATCTAGTTGTCATCCGACAAAAGTCAGGGCTTTCCCGGATTTATTCGCCCTGCCTGTTCTGCCTATGCGGTGGACATAATCGGTAAAAGATTCCGGTTCATCGTAATTTACCACGTGTGATACGTCATCGATATCCATGCCTCTGGCGACAACGTCCGTTGCCACCAGGATCTGCAGCTGGTTTTGCTTGAAAAGGTTAAGAGCTTTCAATCTCTGGTTTTGCGTTTTATTGCCGTGAATGGAGGCAACTGAAAAACCGTTTTCTTCCAAATGTCTGGACAAGCGTTCCACTCCCCATTTCGTCCTGCCGAAAACCAGGACTTTTTTATATTCCTCCCGGCGCAGCAGTTCCTCCAGTTTATTGAGCTTGTCATCCTTGTTTGTGAAACGGATAATATCCTGGTCTATGCTTCTGACAGTTTCCGTTTTTTTGACTGAGACTGTAATGGGATCATGCAAAAATGACCGGATAATATTAGTCACTTCAGGAGGAACGGTTGCTGAGAAAAAAAGAGACTGCCTGTCTGCCGGCAAACGGGAAACAATAAATTTAATTTCGTTGATAAAACCGATGTCTACCATTCTGTCGACTTCATCAAGGACTATGTTATGAAAAGATGAAAGGTCAATTAACTTCCTGTTAATCATGTCTTTGAGTCTTCCCGGTGTACTGATAATAAAATGGGGATTTCTCCTTAGTTCCGACAACTGACGGTTCATGCTTGCACCGCCGATAATGAGTACGGAAAAAATATTCAATGATCTGGAAAAAAACTTCAATTCATCATTAATCTGCACTGCCAGCTCACGTGTCGGCACCACAACCAGGGCTTTTTCATTTCTTTGACTGATCATCTTATTTAGAAGAGGGATCAGAAAAGCGGCGGTTTTACCTGTCCCTGTATTGGCAATTCCGACAACATCCCGACCGGCCAGGATATAGGGCATCGCCTGATCCTGAATCGGTGTGGGAATAGAGTACCCGCGGATTTTTATATTCTGTTTCAGTCTCAGATCTATCTGAAAATCACTGAAATTATTTTTAACGGAAACAGGACTTTCAGTCTGAACTGGGTCCGCTTTACTTATATAAAGTGACGGATTTAACGTTTTTGAAGACCGTTTGTTCCGGCTGTTAAATACCCGTCTTTTTGAATGGAAATTTCGAAAATTCCGGGATTTCTTCCCTGTAAATGATTTATGGTACATATATTTTTGATGAATTTAAACTAATAAATCTGCCTAAATCGTGAAGTTGCTTTAAAAAAAGAAGAAAGATATTAGGTGGAAAAATTAGGATATCTTTATCTAAGGATTCGTTAAAACTAAATCAAATTTAAACAGATTTTTTAGTTTAAATCTGTTTCTTAATATCAGCAAGTATACCTGATTTTTACGGCTGTGTCAATAAGACTATAGGGTATTTCCTTTCGGTAAAGACTCGCATGCTTCTCCGTCTTTGTCTCCGTCAAGACGGTTTATGTCGTTTCCTGTGCCTCCGACTTTTTCAAAGAAAGCCTGGGCTTCCGGTTTCGTGGAAAAATCAGCACAGTTATAATCATCGGCTATTTTTCCTTTTGATTTATCCGTGGTGATATTGCCCAGTTTGTCAAAAAGAATATTGCCTGCCGTGTCCCGGCTGACTTTGGATTCCTGAAAAGATTTTGTTTCCCATAGTTTGCCCAGATCCCAGTCATTTTGGGTAAATTCAAGACCAAATGCTGCCAGAAGTGCTATAAATACAATGACAAAAATAATTCTCAGTTTCTCGAAAAACAGGTGAGGCAATCCTCTTCCCATATTCTTATGCACTTGTTCTTTTTATTCACACTTGGTCTTATTTCTCACGGAAAAAAAATCTCCAAATAAAAGCGCTGATATTGGTTCCGCCACTGGTAAGATTAATGGCTTTCTTCAACTCATACTGGCTGATCGTCCCGTCCAGCGGTTCCTTGTCCGGTATATTGCCGGTGTAGAAGCTTTGAAGAATGGGCAAGGCACGCATGTCCCCAATTTGGCCTAATGCCCAGATTACCTGGTTTCTCGCCCTGAAACCATTATGCTCATCTTCTAGCCGGGCGATAAGAGCTCCGACACAATCACCGCCATACTCTCTTTTAGCATCTTGGCACTGACGGTGAACTCCGTAACCGATCCATATACTACCTATAAAAAAGAATAACAGAAAAACACTGATCCCGGCGACAACGGCGTAAAAAAGTTTTACTTTGGCTGTTTTAATTTTCATTATTTTCTCCTTCGTATGAAAAAACATCTTCGATTGTTACCTTTGTCAGATCGTGCATGGCCCGATGGACTTTTAATTTATTCATCATCGCCGCCACCGCCGTATTTTTTATTCAAAAAGTGAACGGAAATCCCGCTAAGGCTTGGAATCAACAATAATAGTGCGCTTATACCGATTGTGGGAGCAAAAACGGCATAAGTCATTCAGGCTGCTTTTTCCTGAACAGTTGTCTCCCGCTCATCAGTTCTAATCATAGCTTTTGAACGGACCAGTGCCATAAAAACCATAGCGGTGACAACACCGGCAAATGACAGAAGATAACTGTTATTGACTACAGCCAAGACGACAATAGCGGAAACAAAGAGGGTAACGGTTACACGAAGTTGTTTGTATTTCTTTCTGTCTATATGGCCATAATGTAATAAATAATTTACATTATGTCAAGTATTTATGACTATTTACGATGCGGAAAGTAATGTGCCCATAAACGATATATAAATCTCTTTCTGTATCTTCCGGGAGGAGCCTGGGTGAATTTTCCTTAATTCACTATAGGTAAATCTTTTTCCGAAAAACCACCTTGGCACCATTCGATATAATCAAACTTTTTTAGATTACTCAATATCATCCTTGACCTTTGTACCCAATTGAGGATAATACTGTCTGAAGAAGATTTAGCTTTTCCTAATAATACATTTATTTTTGCAATATCCGAATCAACATGTTTTGATACGCTTGTTCCCACCAGTGAATAAAGACATCTCAAAACTGAGGCTCTTTGAGGACAATTTTTATCTAACGTTAGGGTTAATAAAAGTTCAGCATTTTCTATTATAGTAATCTTTTCGTCCCATTCCGGTGTGGATCGATGTTTTGATTTTTGGTAAGCCCATTTTGTTATTGAATGGGAAGAGGAATCTAATATAGGGCTTGTCATTATATTGTTGCTTAAATACTATAACAGAAAATGCATTCTATAGCAATTTTCTATAGGGTTTTTCTTAAGCAATTAAACGAATATATTAAGGAGGAAAATATCTTCAGCTCCCCGTCCCTAGGATTAATATAACCTTGGATTACTCTTCAATTATCCGGGCTTTTCAGGATTTAAGATATATTGGAGAAATGAGACAGAGGTGGGATGAGATAAAGAACCTTACCCATAGGTATTATTTATCTTTTCTTCCGCCTTCTGAGAAAAAAGAAGTAATGGACAAATACCAATAATACTTCAAGAATGGCAATCAATGGGTATAATATTCCAGCGGAATAAGTATTATAAATATTAAGGAAATTAGTGATTTCAGAAGAATAAGAAAAACTTGTATTTCCAATAATCAATCCGATAATTAATGAAAATAAGATCTTTAAATATCTATTAATTTTTATTTTTACTTTGCTTAAAGCTAAATAGGATAAGTAATATCCAGGAATAAAACCAATAAGAAACATAAGAGCAAGATAAATAACTGAAGCAACCGCATATTCTGGACTCATACTAATATCCATATGAAATAATTATATTACTAATTGTAACTTCCCTTTATCGCTTATTAATTTGATTATTTTTAACTCTTGTGTTGTTGTTTTTTCTGAGTTTTGTCCTACTGTTTTCGTTATAATAGTACTTTTGTCTTTATTTTCATTATAGACTGCTACAATTCTCTCAGTACCACTAATTTCAAAGTTCTGAACAAGATGGTTTAATGAATTATCAGAATCAGCATTCCATTCAACCTTAAGCGTCGTTTGCGGAATAACAGATGGCTGGTCATTATATTTTAATGAATTAACAACTAATTCTTGCATACCTGCCTTTTCATTATTTATTTTTTCTGAGTTTATGTCCAGTTGGGTATTATTGCCGGCTTTATCCTGAACGGTAATTCCTGTATCCGTTTGAACTACAGAATCAATACCGCTTCCGCTATCTTCACCTGTTCTCTCAAGTAGTTTTGTTGAGGGATTAAATTGAACAGAAATCTCAGGTGCTATTTTATCAATTTTAATCTCAATTTCCTTTACTACTTCTTCATTTCCTGCATTGTCTATTGAATGATATTTTATTTTTGTGATTCCTTCGTTTTCTAATGATATGGGACCGGTGTATGTTTGTACTGTCTGGCCTCCTTCTAAAGAATACTCTGTTTTTAATATACCGGAAGCATTGTCCTGGGAATTTAAAGTCAAATTTACATTTGATCTGTACCATCCTTCCGATCCCTGAATTCCAGTCGATTGAATTGTGCTTGTCGGTGGAACAAAATCCAGAAGCTGGTCGCCTGTCAGAGTGCTGGTTGGCGGAAGCAATCTGTCTGTATTTCCGTCGCCATTATTATCCACTGAAAGAACGGGAGTATCCGAATCAAGTGACATAGTCGTTTTCGTCTGTAAGGACTGATCTATGTTTAAAAACAGTTTTTCCTCAGTCAGTTGGCTGTTTTCATATGTTTTTATTTTAAGATCAAAACTGCCTTCTCCGGTTGCGTTTGTTGAAACTGTGTAATGTCCCCCGTCAGGCAGGTAAATGAACTGTTCTTCGCCTAATTCATCATAAGTTGCACCCGGAATATTAACTTCAACAATTCCATCACTATTTATACCAACGTGATTGCCGTTTTCATCATATGAATGCAGTTTGGCGGGACTGTATATGCCGATAATTTTACCTGCAAACGGAAAGGGCTGTTTTTGCACTCCTTCTATAGGATCCGTCTTACCGTTAAGAAGATTAACGGCCATAACCAATGATTGATTTGTAGGCAGATCAGTGTGTTCCTGTTTGACGTAATATATATTCTCCGTCTGACCCAGGGTTGCACTTTTTTCGGGCACAGTCCCATCACCGTCTGTTGCAATCGCATCCTGATGCTTCTGCTGTTGTATATCTGCTTCTCCTCCAATCATCATAATTTTTGTTATATAATCACGGATTTGTCCAATAGTCGGAGTCCCTGAACCTGCGATCATGTAAGTCTTGACACCGTTAGTATTGGAAAAACTCGGGTCAAGCGCGTCATGGAAATTTTCTGCCATGTCAAATATCGACATGTTTTTGTTTATATTTGTAAGCAGGGTTTTTAACTGGTCATAGTTCAACTCACCTTTTGTGCCATTTGCATCTATATCTCTAAGGTCGTTAAACGGGTAGTCTTTTTTATCAGGATAAAGCTGATAATACTTTTTACTTGGAAGGACTTCAAATGCACCGGGGAAATTTTGTACAAGTTTATTTACTTCGTATCCGTTAATAAGACAATAAAACCCAAAAAGTTTTATTGCGCATTTATTGTAGAGAAGATGAGCTAAGAAGGTTGGCGTACCTACGTTAGGAGTACCAAGCTCAATAAGAGTATCCACCTTTTTAGCTTGATCTGTATTTCTTATATATTCCCGCGCGACCAGGCCGCCCATACTGTGGGCCAAAATCTGCACCTTTATCCCTAGAGGATATTTTTTGAGTACGTCATTAACTTTCTGATCCAAGAGTACAGCGTTGGAGGCAATATCTTTCCGCCAATCATAAGGGAAGATAAATAAATTTTCCCCACTTACATAGCCTTGTCCGTCAGTGAGATAAGTAACAGTATCTTTATATGGAGTATCGGTAATGTCTCCGTTTATACCAACCTGGGGATAAACGACCGTACTGCCATCACTTTGCAAGCGTAAAATGTCAAGATAATTGGCACAGGACAATGAATTCTTTTATCTGGTTTCAGGGAAGCTTATTATGTTCTCATTTATCCACACAAGGTCACCCTGATTATATGACCAAGAATCAGCTGATTGAACACAATTTTTTGTTCCTGAATCAAGCGTTTCCTCTCGGATCGAATCGATCGAACCTGAACCTGTCACTGAAAATTTACTTCCCATCATGCCGGGTATTAGAATCAGTGGGATTTTTGTTATAGTCGGAGTCGGTGTAGATGTGGGAGTAAGAGTCGGCGCTGGAGTCGAAAGGATTTCATAATCAAAGGAAACCTCCAAATTATCGATATTTGAAAACCACTGCTGGCTTGAAGAATGATTTATGCGCCAGAAAGTACTTTGGATGTTGGACGGATGAACGCAGTAAGAGGTGATTGTACCAGGCTGCCAGACATCCGCTACGGGTATATTAAAAGTTTGAGAGGTAATGGTTGAGCTTACTAAATACCATAGAGTCATTAAATCTGAAGGAGTAGTCCAACAGGGTGAGCTTCCCCGGAAGATACCTAAATAAAGTCCAACATTAGATTTTCCCGTTACACGGGCTTTTACCCTTGTGATCTTTGCATTCTGCGGTATACCAAAATCATCATAACCACCAAAACCCTGGAAATATAAGTTGCCATAAAGATTTGCCAATGCCCGATCACAAGTTGCTCCGTCCGTTTGAGTACAATTATTCAGATTAGTATAGGCAACATAACCGTCAGTTGTAATGATATTTGCACTTCGGAAAGAAGTTGTCTCGGCAATGGTGATTTTAGGGAAAAGTAGAACCAGGAGTATAAAAATTCCAGCGATGTAAGGCAGGATTGACTGCTTCACTGCCGATATTTAACAACAACAGATGCAAAAACGCAAGTTGTATGGAAATAATTAAGAAATTTTATTTTCTCTTTTTTAAAAGTTTCTTATTGATTCCGAAGAAATTCATAGAAATCCGTAGAAGTTGCTCCGAGACCGTTTCAAAACGGTCACCTAATATAATCAATCCAGCATATTCTAACAAACTCCATGAATGTTTTCACTCGGTGAATTATGCTGTAGTCATATGAAAAAAAATATTCCTGTCCCACCTGTAAAAGTTCCCATACCGTTCGCAAGGGTATCCGCCGGGGAGCGATTAAATACTGCTGCAAATCCTGTAAACACTGGTTCCAGATAAACAGGAGAAGAAGAAAAAAGTATTCTTTTCTTCTTTCGCATCTATCCGGAGTTTCGTTTAGGTCTTTAGCAGCAGCACACGGAATTGGCGCTGCCACAGCCTACAGGCATACAATAAAGGAACTTAAAAGTCTTCCGCATATAGCTGATGTAACCCGGAAATACTGCACCAGGTTCTCCGGAATTCTTCTGGTTGACGGAAAGTATATAAAGGTAAAAGGATACGAAAGAAAGATTCCGGTCCTTTACGGCATTGACTATCTGACCCACGATATTCCGACATATCTTTTCTCGGTTTCAGCTTCAAAAGTATATCCGGACAGCTCTATTCAGCTTTGTCACAACCACTACAAGGAGGCAATTCGGAATATTCTCCAGGTAAGGACTGATGAGACTTATTTGCCTTTTATGAGACAGATTGAGCTGCTGTTTGATAAGCGGCGATCCAGAACGGAATTTATTCAGGTGGGGTCTTGGCATATCACTTTGGAAACAGTGCTATCTGCACAGGCATTCTGGCCGATATTCAATGAAGACTGCCGCTTCTTACAGGTTATATGCAACAGAAACGAATTCCAAGAACAACCAACCTGATTGAATCCTTTAACTCCCATCTGGAAGGAAGACTTAAAACCATCAAGGGTTTTGAAAGCTTTAAGCATGCGGATTTATGGCTGAACGGATACTTTTTAAGAAGAAGATTAAAAATATTTACCGATTGCGAGAAACCTTTTACCCGTTTAAATGGAAAGTGTTCGTTGGAACAAACATTATCTGATTCCTCGAAAATTGAGCTACTTTTAAAGCTGCTCAGGTGACCGTTTTTGAAACGGTGCTTTGGCTCCCCGTCCCTAGGATTAATATAACCTTAGATTTCTCTTCAATTATTAGAGCTTTTCAGGATCTAAGGCATATCGGGGAGCTAAGACAAAGATGGGAGGAGATTAAAAAGTTACATACGGAAGCTTGTGTATTGTGATCTAGCTATGAGCGGTAGAGGAAATTCGGAATTTTCTGATTGATAAGTTAAACTACCTCTTTAGATTATTTTTGATTAGGTAATTTGTATACCAGCTGTAATTCGATCCAAATAGTTTAGCAATGAGTTCTACTGCTAATTCTGCCGTTTTTCCATCAATATCCTGTAAAGGATTATATTCAACCACATCAATTCCGATCACATGGCAATTTTTCCCAATATATTCACACATCGTTGTTATTTCTCGATATGTTAGTCCTGCTTTATTTGGCATTCCAGCACCAGGGGCATAAGTGCTATCAATTACGTCGAGGTCTAAACTTACCCACATGTCTTCCACAAGAGCTTTAAGCTTGTCGATTTGTAAAAACAATGGAGCTAATCCATTCGAAAGAATATCGATAATTTTATAAGTATTCAGTTTCTCTTTTTCTATCAATTCGACCTCTCCGGGATCCAGGTCGTATCCACCAATGTGTAATAGATTGATTTTCTTTATTTTAGTAGATTTGTCAAAAACTTGGACCAAACGCTTATCTCCAAAACCCAATAAAGACGCTAGATGCATTCCATGAATGTTTCCAGTGACTGAGGTCTTATCCGTATTTATATCTCCATGGGCATCTAGATAAATAAGACCGAGATTGTTTTTTGTTGCAGCTGACGCACCTGAAACTGTACCTAGGCAAATTGAATGATCTCCTCCCAGGGCAATGATTTTTTCCTTTTTGTTGACTAGTTTATAAACAATTTTTGCGGTCAATTCAGAAACTCTTAGAATCTCGTCTAGATATTTTAACTTTGGGTTTCCAATGGATAAAAGCTCTCTACTTGTACAGGGGACATTGCCAATATCGGAAATTTTAAAATCTGAATTTTCTAGCTTTTCTTTAAGGTTTTGGTATCTAATTGCATTTGGTCCGATGTCAACACCAAGATTTTCAGCTCCGAGATCCAACGGAATACCAACAACTGTTGCATTAATCATAAAAAGATTATATCACTCGGCTTCGATCATTCAGTCATAATTAAGTTTCCGGACTACCAAAATGCGCTAAGTACTTTTTCCCTTAATGCTGCCAATTTCGAAGAAAAATGAAGAGATCCGTAGAAATTGCTCCCCGTCCCTAGGATTAATATAACCTTAGATATCAGTGCAATTATCCAGGCTTTTCAAGACTTACGGCATATTGTTGAACTGAGACATAGGTGAGAGGAAATCAAGAAATTACAAAGAGCCTTGACATGAGGCTAAATGTATTGTACCATTGTATACATAATAGACTATGAGCAAAAGCCCGGATTTTAATAGGTTACAAAGATTTGATTGGGATGTAAGTAATATTAATAAAAACAAGGAAAAACATAAAGTTGAACACCAGGAATGTGAAGAAATTTTTACCAATAAACCGTTAGTTTTTATAGAGGACAAACAGCACTCACAAACAGAAAACAGGTGGGGGGCATTAGGCAAAACAAACAAAGGAAGACTGCTGGTAATTTATTTTACAATCCGGACAGATAAAATCAGAGTCATATCCGCCCGCGACCAGGGCAAGAAAGACAGACTGGCTTATAAATTAGCAGAGAATTTAAGTAAAAAACAAAGTAAAGAAAGGGGTGATAAATCAAAATGAAGAATATTAAGAAATTGCCCAAATTCAAAAATGAAGACGAGGAAAGAAAATTCTGGACAACTCACGACCTGACTGATTATTTTGACATGAGTCAGGCTATCATTAATCCTGTTTTACAGAATCTCAAACCGTCAACCAGAACAGTATCCATCAGATTACCCGAGTCACTGATTGCCGCTCTTAAAACTCTGGCCAATAAAAGGGATGTTCCCTATCAGTCTCTGGTGAAAATTATTTTGAGCGAGAAGGTAAAACAGGAACTTGGCCTGAATCAATAATCTGTTGATTTGTAAATACCTAGATAAGCGAAGAAATCCGTAGAAATGCTCCCCCTCCCTCGTCAATATAGTAGTAAGTCAAGCTAATTTTGACCGTATCATTCAGGCATTTCAGGATTTACGATGGATTGGCGAGATGAGGCAGAGATGGATCGAAATAAAGAAGCTATTAAAAGGCGGACTACCGGATGCAATCCCCCCAGTGATACAGGCCAGATAATCATTTTTACTCGGTTGCAATATTTCAGTGAATGATATATGATATTTACATATATGAGCAGGGTGAATGGAACTCTTTTTCGGTCAAGAGACTTTGGGACTATTGAACGGTTTATAGAACCCTGTATTCTCCTGCTCCTCTCAAGAGAACCTACTCATGGCTATGGACTGATGGAAGGACTGGAAAAACACTGTGGTGAAAAAGTAGACGTCGGTGACCTATACCGGACGCTACGGCGCATGGAACACGACGGTTGGGTGAATTCAGCTTGGGATCGAAAAGAAAACCAGCGTGACAAACGGATATATACAATCACAGAGGAAGGTCGTGCATTTCTCAAACACGCGGTCGCCTCTTTGAAAGAAACCGACGAGTTGATTCATCATTTATTCCGTGGATATCAAAAAGTATATCCGGAAAGCAACGCGATATGAAACTAGGCATTGTTCTTTCAACAAACAATGGAGAAAATAACTGGAATGCTTTTAGGCTTGCAAACCTGGCATTATCAAAAGGCGATATTGTTTCTGTCTTTCTTGTCGGTGAGGGTGTGGAGTATCAGCAGGCAAGTTCTTCTCAGTTCAATATCAAAGAACAGGTTGAAAAGTTTCTAAAATCAGAAAATGCACAGATTATTGCCTGTGGTACTTGCTTGGCAATCAGAAAACAAGGAAGCAGCAAGGAATGTCCCGAGGGCGAGATTGAGGATTTATACAGCTTAGTTGACGACAGCGACAAAGTAATTACGTTTTGAAGGAGGGTATATTATGGATTTTGACTATACAGTTACAACAGAAAAGACATTTAATGAGGCGGTAAAAGCGGTTGAACAGGAAACAAAGCATGCCGGATTTCGTGTCCTTTATACTCACGACGTCACAGCGACACTGAAAGAAAAGGGTTTTGAGATTGAACCATTTAAGATAGTCGAGATTTGCAACGCCAAGAGTGCCTACACTGTTCTACAGGCAGATATAAAAATAGGTTTATGCCTTCCTTGTAAAATCAATGTTTACCAAAAAGACAGCAAAACCTATATTTCAGGTATGCGGCCGGTTATTCTGTCGCAGTTTTTCCCCAACGCAAATCTTGGCAATTTACCGATAGAAGTTGATGAAATTATCAGGGGCATTATAGACAGGAGTAAGTAATCTATGAAAAGAACACTACTGATAACCATTACGCTGTTTATTCTTTTGCTGACGCCATCTACAGCTTTTGCTCAAGGAATGATGGGTAACTGGACGAGTTCACCATCATCAGTTACTTCTGAGCAATCTATCGGTGATACCCAAAGACATGCACTCATGAATCAGATGATGACCAATATGATGGGTGAAGAAGGCGAAGAACAAATGCATGTTGCAATGGGCAAAAGGGTAAGCGGCTGTGAACCCAATGCTCAAGTCCCTTCAAATGGAGTTGGTTTTATGCCGATGATGTGGATGATGGGAGGAGGTGGTAATCCTATGATGGGTTATGGTGGTTGGAATAATATGATGGGGGGATGGAATGGGTTTGGTCTTTTGGGGTGGATTCCAATGCTTCTGTTCTGGGTACTCCTTATTCTCGGAGTTGTTGGCCTAATCCGTTATCTGGGGGGTTCAGGCAGAAGAAGCGATGAAAGAAGATCTCCGTTGGACATGCTCAAAGAACGCTATGCCAAAGGCGAGATCGATAAAAAAGAGTTTGAGCAGATGAAAAAAGATCTGGCCTAAACACTACTTCCCATACGAGGTTATATTAAGAAGCTCTGTGGGTCATTTTGCTCCCTAACCCTGAGATTATTAGAGCTACGATTGATAAGCTTTCTAAGGGCTTTTGAGAATGTTATTCAAATGGAGTTAATAAGAGTTAGGTAGGAAGAGATTAAAAGATCACAAGTAAATCCTGCTACGCTATAGTTCACTTATTCCTTTATCTCTGCTCTTTATTGGGGTAGACCAGAGGATAGCCTTCTCGGGTAGTAGCTCCCAGTCCCATCTTTTTTTCAAATGCGATTGCTTCTTTGATTAACTCTCCCTCACGATAGGCTGTTAACGACTCTTGGTCTTTCCAAATGACTATAGTAGATTCGTCACCTTTCTCAGGTCTATTGTAGTGGTAAATCGCAAGTACGCCAGGCTGTTTTTCCATTCTGGGCAAAAATTCTTCAAGGAATCCTTCAACTTGAACTAATTGGTCAGGGGTAACCTCACTTGTAGTTATTGTTATAAACATACCGATATTGTACTAACTTTTAAAGATGTAGTACCGGTTGAATTGATAAAAGTTAGATGGGAGGCAATTAAAAGGTTGCAAATTACTGCAATTCCTTAAAAACCTAACTTTTCTTTGACTAAAATCAATTTTACTCTTCCTGGCTGGACTTCCTGGTTGATTATTAGAATCTTATTAACTGCACTTCCCGGTACTCCATAAGCCTTTTTAGCTCTCTCACTCTCCAAAGGAAGGCTGTGTTCATAAATACGTTTGATACCTTCATCTGAATTTTTAACAATCTTTTGGGCTCCAACTACCCAAATAATATGCAATGCCCCGAAAGAGTAGGCTGGTAATTGACTACCTGTGTTTGAAGCAATCAATACATGTCCATCTTCAGTAACAGCATGGACACTTCCAACTGCAAACTCAGGAGCAGCGCCTAAACGGTTCATCTCTTGAACTTGAGAATTCCTATCCATTGCATAAAGTTTGTCTCTGACTGGCCTAAATCTACTATCCGCTTTGTTTATCTCCTCTGATAACCCAATGGTGTCTAAAGTTACAGAGGTCATCGTCATTGCCTCGCTACTTTCAGGAATAAGCTCTAAAACTTTTCTCTTGGCTTCTTGTCTGTTTTCTGCTACTTGAGTGTCAATTCCGTTTGCTTTTAATGCTGTAACAGTATTTTCAATGGTTTTCTCGTCAGCTAATTGGTCCCATTTTTTCATAAATTTCCTCCTTTTTATGCGCTTTGAGCAACTATCTTTTGAATATCAATTCCTAACTCCTTCAAATATTGATAGTTAATACTATAGATATGACTAACTCCCTCTTTTCGTTCTTTTAGTATGTTTGCATCAATGAGTTTATTGAAGTGATGAGAGAGGGTAGGCTGAGAAAGAGAAAAATTGCTCAGAAGCTCTTTGCAAGCAATCTCTTTTTTCCCCAGAAGGCGGCGCAGAATATCTATTCTCGTTTCGTCGGACAGTGCTTTGAATAACTTAACAGCCTGCTTGCTCATAATTCAATTATTGAAACATTTGAATAAATCGATAATACTGTAAGAGCAGTAATTTTGTCAAGGAGAATACTCCGAAGTTTCAAACACAACAACTCAATTTCGTTATATCGGTGGTAAATGATAAAGCGGCAATCTTAATTGCCTCAGATAGTGTTGGAAATACAGGTAAACTGTCTATGACATCATCAACAGTCACACCTCCTTTTAAGATATAAATTCCTTGATTGATGATATCTGCCGCTTCAGGAGCTACCATATGGATACCTAAAATTTTTCTATTTTCGCTGTTTATGACCATCTTGATAGCTCCTCTGGTATCTTTGATGGCTCCAGCTTTGGGAACTTTAGAAAAATCAATAGTTTTGCAATTACATCTTCCACCGCTTTCAATAACTTCCGCATCAGTCATACCTATTCCGGCAACAGCAGGATAAGTAAAGACCGCGTAAGGAACTTGCCGATAGTTAACACCGTCGCGACTTTCAGTTAAGGTGTTTTTGGCGGCTAAAGTTCCTTCCCTCCCTGCTATTGTCTCAAGCCTTAGCTTTTGATTGGTTACATCCCCAACAGCAAAAATATGGTCTTGGGTGGTTTTTTGATACTCATTTACTTTAATAGCTTGTCTCTCGTCAATCTCTATTCCCGCTACCTGCAAGTTTAAGTCTTTAGTATTGGCAGTTTTACCAGCGATGCCTTCTTCTGTTAAATACTTTTGTAAGGTATCAGCAATCTCAGGTTCAACTCTTGGTAAAATAGTATTTCCTCTTTGTAAAACAGTGACTTTAGTACCAAAATGGTGAAACATCTGGGCAAACTCCAGTCCTAAAGGTCCGGCTCCAATAATAACTAAAGATTTTGGCTGTTTCTTATTAGCCAAAGCCTCAATATGTGTCAGATATCCTACCTCTTTAATTCCGGAAATTGCTGGGACATTAGCAGTTGAGCCTGTGGCAATAACAAACTTCTTGCCTTGATATTTTTGATTAGATACTTCAATCTCTGTCGGTGAGATAAATTTTGCTCTGCCTTCAATAAAAGTAACATTCTGCAAATTCTTTAAGACATCTTCATATTTTTCTTTTCTCATTGCCGCCACGATATCTAATTCCTCTTGTATGGTTTTGCCAAAATCAAATTCATCGACTCGAAGCTTAATACCTCCGAAATTATGATTCTGAGAGTAATATAAAACTTCGCCTGCCCGAAGAAGATTTTTAGAAGGAATACACCCTACATTGACACAGGTTCCGCCTAGAGGTAAACCATGATTGACCATTAAAGTCTTGGCGCCAAGCTCATTTGCTTTTATGGCAGCAGCAAAAGCTCCTGCTCCACCACCGATAATAATCAGGTTATACTCTTCCATAATTTATGCGATAAAGTTTTTAAGCGTCTTTATAAAATCATTTTCAGTTAAGGAATAATAAACTGTTTGTGTCTCTTTTCTTCTTTTTACAAGCTGTAAATTAAGCAATTTTTTGATGCTATGGGAAACAACAGAAATTGAAGTATCTAAAATATCTGCTATTTCTCCAACACTCAGTTCGGGGTAATGGCAAAGAAGGTAACAAATCTTTAACCTGGTAGCATCACCTACCACTCCAAGCTGCTTTGCACAAACCAAAAGTTTCTGTTTATTCTTTAATTCCTTCTTTAGCTGTTGATAGTCTGCCATAGTATTTGAACGATTATTCAAATAATAAATGCTTCAAGGTTAGTTGTCAAGAGAAATTAAGTACACTCAAAAGGGGTTGCTCCCCGTCCCTAGAATTAATATAACCTTAGATTTCACATTAATTATCCGGACTTTTCAGGATTTACGGTATATCGGAGAATTAAGACAGAGGTGGGAGGAGATTAAGAAACTGCAGATAAGATCATAATAGCAAAATAATTTAAACGCAGTTGCTTATTCTTATTTTTTTTCCGTATTGTATTTATCCACCAAACTAATTAGTGTTTCCGTTTCATCAATAATTCCCCCATACCGTGTGTTGTTAAAGTGAATTGCATGTCCTCTAAGAAACCGTCTGACTTTACTAAAATCGAACCATTGTCTATCTGAAAGTAGCTTCGCTAAAATTGGAATTATTATTTCTTTTCCGGCACTTAATGTGTAGTAGGCAATTTGAGCAACTTCAAATTCAACAGCTGGAGGTCCTTCCAATTCCAGATCAAAATCAACATGGATAAGACCGTATTTTTTTGACCATAAAATGTTTTTTGACCAGCGGTCGCCATAAATTATTCCTTTTGAATGTGCTTTACGCAAGTCCTCAAAAAGGTCGATTACAAATTCATCCGCTTCTCTTTTCTCTGCATTAGGAAGATATATATCCAGAGTTTCAATATCGTCAAGAAAACTGTAAGTGAAATCGTTGCCGTTTCCGTCTGAGGGAGGCAAAACTTTTAATCCGAGATGTGCTCCTTTTATTGCCAACATCGCCTGTTCCTGAGAAGATCTTCTGCGGTATTTTCCTCCCAGACCGGTGTATCCTATGAAATTATATTCGTTATCAATTGATTCAAAAATTGTTTTATTTTCCCGGGAGGTTCTTAAAAGATGAGTAGGTGGCTCGTCTATAATAGGGCCGATCAGATAATTTGTATTTAACGCTCCTTTTAACGGAGAGCCTACTTCAATAAGTGTCATACCGGTTATTTTGCCTCATTCCCTTCTGTTGTCCAGACGCCATGCCAGGCATCTTTTTCGGAAGGGGCTTTTATTTCTATAAGTACAGGTTTATTTAATTTCAAAGACTTTAATAATGCTTTCCTGAATGCGGTTTTCTGATTTTGATTATTTTCAATTTTATAAGTCTTCAGGCCAATTGCTTTGGCGATATCTGAATATGAGAAACCGGGAATGTTTTTCAGGAATCGTTTATCTTTTATAAATGCTCTTGAGTCCTGTGACCTGACTTGTTTGAATAAAGAAACACTTTCACCGTTATTTAACACAATATATATACATTTAGTTTTATTTTCGAAAGCAGCAGCAAACCCCTGAAAACCGTTAACAAAAGCCTGATCGCCAAGTAGACAAAAAACATTAAGATTACGGTTTGCAACAGCAAGACCTGTTGCGTATGAAATTCCTGCTCCCACAAAGGCACCATGATCTCCAAAAATTCTTATTTTATCCGGTAAATTGTCATAATTCTTAGCAACCATTCCGCCAAACATTTGGCTGTCATCAACAATTACCGGATTTTTGACAGATTTTAGGACTTCACCAAATATTTCCACTATTTTTTCCCTCAGAAAAGAATATTTTCTTGGATAATTTTTATCAGGTTTAATTTTTATTTTTCTCAATTTATCCCAATCAATTAGACGAGTTCGAGAGTTTTCAGTTATTTCAACTTTATTTGTGATGCTCTCCATAATTTTTGAAATATTTCCTTCAATGATTACGTCTGTTTCTTTTAAATAATTGTTTTTTATAGTTTTATCCCTGCTTGATGTAATTGCGATTTTTGGACAAGGAGGAAGCTGACCAACAACCCGAGAGTACATATTTCTATCTTCGATAGTAATAAGCAAATCGCACATTTTTATCAATTTCTGAGAAATAGGATTATCTAATTTATAGTAACCAAAAAAAGCGGGACATTTTCTAACAGATATTTTTTCAAAAAGCATAGGTCCTCTTGAATAAAATAGCTGGAATACAGGTATTTTTGCTGAAAAAGTAAGATTGTTTAATGCTTTCAAAGCGTTTTCAGTTTTAAAAATATAATCATCCGCCAGAATAACTGGATACTTGCTTTCTTTTATCTTCCTTACTGCTTTATTAATTAGCATGTTTTTAGAGGCAATATTCTGACTCCGGAAATTCCCAATATTGAAATCAGCAGGAATATATTTTTTTTCTAATACATCCTGGGGAATACCCAGCAATACGGGGCCGGCAGGAATTTCTTTAGTTCTGGATATAATCCTTCCCAATTTTAATATAAACTCCTGCGGATCCAGTGAGGTAATTTCCTCATATGAATTGGTAAATTTACCGATTGTATCAATTAGGTTATATTCCCCATGGGGAGGAAGAAAAGGCTGTGAAGATAAAGAAGGCAATCCTGCGATGAAGATCGTTGAAATCTCATTTCTTCTGGTATCAGCAATTGCCCCGCAGGCATTGGTAAGACCTCTAGCTCCGTGAAGTATAGCGCAAGCCTGTAGGGGTTTGACGAGTCCAGCTCCTGCTGCCATAAATGCAGATTCTTTGTCTCCCCTGCCGTTAATCAAATGCATCCCCTTTGTATTCAGAATTGCATTACATAAAAATAGTTCCGATGTCCCGGGATAGGCAAAAACGGTATTAATTTCTTGTTGTTTCAGCACCCGGGCAACAGCTTGGGCTCCGGTTAAAAGTTTTTTGTTATTAGGCATTGTAAGTTTCCAGATCTACCCCCTGATAGGAAAGAGGGACATTTTTAAAAAACACTTTTTTGTTACCGTCAGGATAATGGTTTTTTTTTGAAACTGAAAAATAACCTTTGGCGATTCCCAAAAGAGCAAATTTCAATGACGGCCAGTCACTTTCCCTTTTTTGGATATTTTCATGCTCAATTGATGACTCTTTTGTTACCGGATACGGGCGCTGATATTTTACCCATGGACCCTGGCAGAGAATTTCTCCGGTATCCTGACCGTTATTAACAAGAAATGTAGAGGTACGGGTTTTCTTTTCCCCATTTTTTAATGCCATTAATACCGGATTTATTCCTCTGTAAGTCCGGGTCGTAGTACTTCCGGGAGTCATTACCGTTAAATCACCGGCGTGCTGATTAATTATTTTTTGTTTAAAGTGGTATAGAAGTTTTCCGTGAATCCAGCGGTGATATGACAAAACCACTAGATTAAATTTAAGACCCAGTTTCTTTTCAAGCTCCAAAATTTCCTCCAAAACATCATCATGAAATTTAACTGCACATTTTCTGTAATTCAGAATTCTTTTTTTATCCTTTTTGCTTTCATTCCAAACGCCGCATTCTTTTTCAAAATCTTTTGCAATAACCGGAATCTTATATTTTTCCGCAATTGTTATTGCTTTTATTCTTAACCTGTCAGTAACAACCAGCCCTATTTTTAATAATCCGGGATATTTTTCTGATATGTCGATTGAGGCCTGAAGATTTCCCCCTCCACCGCTGGCAAAGACGATCACATTCATAGGTGATCCGGCAACGGGTTTATATATTTGCCTTTTTTGGGATACTTTCATAAAAGCATTTTATCTGCTTTTTCAAAAGTGGAGATAAGAAGTTTTCCCATTGAAGATATCTCTTTTTTTGAAAGGTTAAGGGGCGGATTTAGAGCAACTACGTTAGAAGCCATCCCGGTACTTGCCAGTATTATTCCATGATATCCGTCTACCGGCTTTTTTAAGGCTACGGTCCTGGCTATATCCAGTATTTTTCCGGCAATATTATCTTTAAGGAGAAGTCTTCCCACACCTCCCAAAGCAAAAACGCTTTTTACCAATTTTGAGCTATTTTTTATTTCCGTAAATATTTTTATGAAAGATTTTTCAAGATACTCCAAGTCAGAATCCCTGGTTTTCCAGTTTTCAAACCTATCAAGAACCGAATCTGCAGCAGAGAGAGCAAGAGGATTATTGATAAAGGTAGCAGAATGAGTACCCGGAGGAAAATTTTCGTCCGATAGCAAGGGATTTTTAGCCCAAACACAGCTTAATGGAGTAATACCGTTAGTTATTGCTTTGGACATAACAACTATATCTGGAATAAAATCATAATGCTGAAAGCCGAACATTTTACCCGTCCGGTAAAAACCGCAGAAAACTTCGTCTAAAACAATAAGAGCTTTCTGTTTTTTGAAAATTCTGACCAGTTCCTCCATATATTTTTTATCCGGTTTCACAATTCCCCCGGCATTTAACAAAGGTTCAAGTACGAAAGCCGCAATATCGGGTTCACCATTTCTGGTGATCATACCTCCAACTTCAGAGGATGTAAGCCTACTCACGGTATTAAGACAGTGCTCATAATATTCATTTGGATTTTTAGAGTCCGATTGTTCCCAATCAGGATACGGAAGCCGGACAATCGGGATTCGCCAATCTCCCATTATTGATCTATATCTGTGACTGGCACTGAACTGCGAAGTATAAACACTCCTTCCATGGTAACCTCCTTCAAAAACAACAAAAATCGACTTTTTAGTATTTACTTTGGCAATTTTCAGTGCAAGTTCCATACCCTGAGCTCCGCCCAATTCAAAAGCAATTTTTCCTTCTTTTGAAGTTATTTCCCTCATTTTCCTTCCAAGTCTTGAGGCGACTTTTTTTCTGATATCCGTTTCGCAAAATGAGGGAATGGATGGAGTTTTATGTGATTTTCCGACTGCCTCGCTGATAAGAGTCCTGTCAAAACCGAGACTGGTGGTGCCGTTTGCCGCTTCGGCAGCGAAGTATTTATATCCCTGTTCGTCGATAAGGGAGGGTCCTTCCGCCTTCACAAAAACCGGGACCGGAAAATGACGGTAAACAAAGTCGCCATGTGCGAGATAATCCGTCTGCCTTTTAACTTTATGTTTCATTTTTCCAGGCACTACTAAACTTAACAGCCATATTATATACTTAAGATTACTTTTTAATCAATTTATCTTGATTTGACTGGATAAATTACCATTTGTTATATTTTAACCGATGATAAAACTTGTGATTTTTGACTTTGACGGGCTTCTCGTTAACAGTGAAGAAACGGTATTTTCGGCAATAGAAGAAATATTTTTAAAATACGGTCATGATTTTAAATGGTCATATTTTCTTGAAAGTATCGGATTGCCCGTAAATACAGCCCTCCGGAATTATTATGATCACTTTAAGCTGCCGGTAAAGTTTGAAGAGTTTGTCGCAAACAGAAATGAAAAAGTGAGTGAATATCTCACTGATCACCTTTCGCTTATGCCTTATGTTAAAGAAATTCTGGAATACCTGAAAAAAAGGAAGATAATGATTGCTATTGCGACTTCAGGAAAAAAGGATTATGTTTTTTTCTTTCTTAAAAAATTCGGTATTATGAAGTATTTTTCCCTAGTTACGACTATTGATGATGTAGAAAAAGGAAAACCTTACCCCGACCTGATTAATAAAACACTTATAGATCTTGGAACCGACAGCAATAATGCTTTAATAATTGAAGATTCATTATCAGGAGTATTAGCTGCCAAAGCTGCTAAGATTAAAACAATAGCTGTTCCCACAAAAGGCATAGAATTGTCACTTTTTAAAGATGCTGATTTTATCTGTAATAACCTTGAAGAAGCAAAACACAGACTTACGGACATTTTAGGCAATTAAGAAGTTAAACCCAGCCTTTTCATCGTTCTTTCAGCTGCATTGGCATCAAGAAGCACTACCGTTTCACCCAGATTTACCATGCTTGCAGGATTATCCGGAGTCGGCACTTCAAAAAGAATTTTCTCCACGTTCCTCTGTTTAAAGGTACCGGTGGCGGCCACTACTCTCAAATCAGCCCTGCGGAAATCACCATGAGCTTGGGTAATTGCAGCCCCAGGCATATTGTCAGGATCAGGTGCATATTTTTTATTGGCAAATATAGTCCCCTCATCCATATATACAAGAATTGCCCCTGAGTCCGGAGAAATACCCTTTGGAACAAAACCGATGTGTGATGAACCTTCTATTACTTTACCTCCCAGTATTGCTTTTCCAATTACTTTATCATTCCAATCAACCGGAATTACTCTACCATCTGCCAGTTTCGGATCCGGCCCTATCCCCAGATTAGTAATTACAAATCTTTCATTTTGTAGTTCAGCTTCAAACCTGGCAGCTTCAGCAATAGGATCTTCGGCGGCACCGTCCGGCCTGATCCAGTTTTCAGGACCAAGACCATTTGGTATTCCAATTCGTTCATCGGTATAAGCGCGATATGACATGGGATAATTCTTATCAGTTGGCCTAATTGGAAAGTATTCATCAACTGTTGCAATCCTTCTTTGTCTTAACAATCTGGAAATATCGGGCAATGAAGCCATAATAGTGTATGTTTCTTCCCAAGTGCCTCCGGTCGGGAAAGTAGGACTCTTGTCGGGACTATCTACCAGCCTGCTTTGATTTAGTTGCACTGCATATTTACTTAAATCAGTGGGATTTTCAAAAACAAGAACTTGGGGGCTATGAACGCGGTAAATTTAATCCGAGTAAGATATTTGATCTTGGTTTTCCGAGTTGCTCCCTATGGGAGGCAACCTGAGGCGAAATATCCCTACATTCAATTTGAGTTAACATTGGTCAACATTTTAATACTTTAATTTTGCTTGTCAAATCTTGCTAGGAACAAACTGAAACAAAATAAGTAAAGGGGCTTTTGCGTATTAAAATTGAATTATAAAATCCGGAGAAAAGCGAAGAAATCCGTAGAAATGCTCCCCCTCCCTCGTCAATATAGTAGTAAGTCAAGCTAATTTTGACCGTATTATACAGGTTTTTCAGGATTTAAGATATATTGGGGAAATGAAACAGAGGTGGGAGGAGATTAAAAAACTTCAGATAAACAATTCCAAATTATCACTTGCGTGCTTTTTTCATTCTGAATTTCAAAACAGTTCCGATAATTACAACTGCAATAACCGCCAGAACGACATAAACCATATTATTTAACTTGGGGGCTGCTTTACTTGCTTCTTTTTCCAAAGCTTCCCAAGAGGCGTTTTCGTTAGCCACATCAAAGGTTGTTTTTTGCCCTAAACCGTTTAAATCAGCAGTTATGGTTTCTCCGATGTTGACCGTTTCTGACTGCCCGCTGGTTTTGGATTTGACGGAAACGCTTCCCTCGATGACTTTTATGGTAGATTTGTTTCCTGCTTCTTCAAACACCAATGTTGTTCCCTGGATGACTATAACCATCGCATCCATGTCAATTTCATAGTCCGGGTCTTGTCTAGTTTTTATATTAGCCTAATAAGCACCCGGAAGCAATTTGATTTTGCTCTGCTTTGCAGCTGGCGACAAAAGAACAATCTCCGACTTTGCCGCCATTTTAAAAATTGTCCCATCGTCGAAAGAAAGCACTGCGCGACCAAACGCCCATGTCCTAATATGTGTGCCGACCGGAAGACTCCCGGCGTCGTCGTCGAGATCGACCGCTAATTTCCAGTTCTTCTCGTCATACGTCCCGTCAGGGTTTGGTAAATTGACTTCTACATTCCTCGAAACATTCTCAATAGTCACACCGGAGTCCTCAAGCTTTCTTTCTTCTGCGTTTGCACTCCCATCCCAATTGTATTTAGAAAATATTTCCGGATTTTCAATGGTGTATTTAAATGTTTTTCCACCGGTAATAAACTCAAAATATTTGCCTTCTTTGAGTTTATACTCATAGCTCTCAATCGTAATAACCCCATCAGGCCCTCCGGAAAATGTTCCTTCCAGCGGTGCACCTTCGCCGCAGCCGGGAGTTGTAGACTTGGCACAATTATTTGATACTGCAGCTTTGGAGTAAACAGGATCCCCGGATAGTTGCCCGACATTCCAAAAAGAGAGTTCTGTGTATGTATCCCCTATAATCTCGCCGGTGAAAGAATCCGGTACCGGAGCCAAATTCCATGCTTTGCCTTGCTCCGGTTTTACTCCTTTTGGTAAATCGCCTGCCAGGACAGGAGAAATATTTATTAATAATAAAAACAGTAGGAATAGATTTTTTAACATTGGGAGGAATTATAGGTTAAATGAATATAATTGTATATGTTGGTACAAATTCCGAATAAATCCGTAAAAATTACTTCCCGAAGTTAAAACACTTAAACTTATTTCATTAAGACCGAAGAAAAATATCAGCCGATATTTGTTTAATGTGCCACCTGATAAATAATTTCAAAACCTATTATGCTAAAATTTAAGCAATGAGTCTTAAGAATGACAGCTACGTAATTTTTATGGGCACAAAGAATTTCACTGAAAAGTATTATAAGGATAAAGAAGGATGGTTAAAAATATCAGCACGAGGGAAAAAATTCCGTATGACCGCAGAACAAGTACTCAATCACCTGTTACCTGCAGTCGCAGGTGTCAAATTAAATTTGATAGTTAATGTTGAACACAAAGACCAAGCTGCAAAATAATATTTATTGAGGCTAAAAAACGTTGCTCCGACTGGTGGACTATGTGAAGAACTATTTCTGTTCTACAATCAACACGTGCGTATCAGTTTCACCTATATTTTCACCGATATGATTTTGTGCCTCTGACCACATTACCTCTCCTTCCCTAAATTCCCTAACAACACTTTTTCCGTTATCAAAATGTAATTTTCGCTTGAAAGGGGAAAGAGCATATAGAATAAATGAGTCATGATGATGGAGTTTTGTCTTATCTCCTGGTTTATCTCTGTAGTCATACACCCGAACCCTATCGTTTTCAAAAATAAGTTTGTATTTATCAGGGTCAGTAATTACAGGTAAAGGAATGTTTGATTTATTCCTTTTTATCATAGGAATATTATATCAGAAGTTCTAACTGTCCATTGGGATTAATGAGGTTTAGATTGTTGCAATAATGTGCTCCCCGTCCCTAGGATTAATATAACTATAAATTATGCTTCAATTTTTCAGGCATTTCAGGATTTAAGGTGTATTGGGGAAATGAGACAACGGTGGGAAGAGATAAAGAAACTAATGATAAACGATTTAACCACTTTTTGAAGAAAAAAATAACATCATCACTTAAGATTTCGTTTAAGTTAAATATCTTCTACTTTATTATGGCACAATGCAGATCGAATCTGTTCCCTGAAAATCCAAGCCGCTTAAAGTTTTTCCGGTCAATGTTGCAGTAGCATCTCCTGTCTGATAAGTACCATCGGAGTCTGCAATCTGAACAACCAAATCATCAAAACCGTCAGTATTTACGTCTTCAGTATGAGCCAAGAGTTTGTTACTCTTTCCGGCTGCTTTGACCACCTGGCCATTGAGCAGTACCGTATCCGGATCTACTTGTGTCGCATCAAAAAAGCTACTTCCCAAAATTGCCACGGGAATTACTCCATGATCGTTATAGTTGAAACAATTAGGATCACTGCCCGGTTTGATGTCGATAGCTACGGCGACGACACAGTACGACTGGCCGTGTACCCCGTTTTGGAATTGTTGGTAAACCTCACTTTCAGACAATGCCCGATTGAAAACTGCCACCTCATCGATTAAACCATGAAATCTTTGTCCTCCACCAAAAGATTCCAGAAAGGAATTGAACGCCATAATAAAGTCTGTACCAATCGGTGTACTTAAGGTAAATGCACCGTGGGGACGATCAGCATAAGATTCCAATATACCGTTATGGTAAATCTTTAAATTGAGTCCGTCTGTACCGTCATAGGTCATGGCTAAGTGGTGCCAAGTATTATCGTCCAGCAAAGTGTTACCGATGACATCTGCCCCGAATCCCCAGAATGCAAACTGCCGGGAAGGATACTGACTCCATCCCAAAAAGATGGAACTCATCTGATAATTAATACCGTTGCTTGTCCCCCAACCAGCCAGAAAACTATTGGCAAGAGCCATGTTAGGTCCATTAACCCAAAACTCCAGGGTTCTAGGTGAGTTTCCTATTGGCAAATTGGTTGATCCAGACAAAAAGTACCCGCCGTCGAAGTTGAAGGCATTGTTCACTTTACCTGTAGCATAAGAGGCGGTCTGTGCAACAAACTGACCGTTATTCGGCCCTACTGAGTCTTCGGCCGTATCATCACCTTTCCAGTAACTTACCAAACCACTCGGACAAACATCTGGTCCAGCCTGTGCATTTACTTTTTTTGGAAGCACGGAAATAAATGTAATAAAAAATATTACAGCACTCAGCGACAAAAATATATTTATCTTTTTCATTTTTTCACCTCCTTTCTTTTAAAAATAAAAAAAGTCGGCTCATTGGCCGACTGAATGCAAAATTTATAATTCCCTTCATTCTGAAGTTAATCATTCCGACTAATATTATGATTAGAATATTTGTTTGTCAAATAGAAATTAATCTATAAATTAATTCCAAAGACCATACTCTTGAGTTAGAGTATCCAAGAAAGAAAACCCGGAGTAAATCGAAGAAATCCGTAGAAATGCTCCCCCTAGTGGACTATGTGAGGAACTTTTTTACTTCTTTTTTTACATAATCCTGTGTCACTGACTAAAGATATTGTTTATAATTACTCGAAGTAGATAGAGCAAAT
>LCFP01000002.1 GCA_000999095.1 Candidatus Gottesmanbacteria bacterium GW2011_GWA2_43_14 | reverse complement strand
ATAAACGACAGTAATGAAACTGATGAGTGGACTTTTATGCCCGATCCGGTCATAAAAAAGGTCCCGCAGGAATTATTGGCTCAAGTCGGACTTGAAAGTTTAGACGGTTTGGAGGCTGAAACTAAATTTGGAGGCACTTTGGACCACCCTCATTCTTATATGAAATGGATTTACAATCATGATAACCAGCCCGTTCTGGTAGCCAGATTCAATGTTGTCCAACATGAGTGGAGTTGGCACAAACCTTGGTTGCGGGACTATGCTGACATTAAAAATAAAACAATAGGTGCCATGATCGCCTCGACTCGATTAAGTTCCAATCCGCTGGGACTTGAAGAATTTAATGGAGCAACCTGTGCAGAATTAAATTTTATAGTACCGTACGATGCCGGATTATCCATACATAGCGAAAAAGATTATTTTAATTTTTCTGAAATGGACGGACGTCTTTTTCCTTATCTTAATCAAACCGATAAAACACCTTTGGGTATGCATTTAGTTTGGGGTGATAGAAACCATCTTCCTGCTTGGCTGAAAGACGGTAATTTTTCACAAGAAGAATTAATTAATATTTTGGAAAATCATATACGAAACGTAGCAGGTCATTATACCGGCAATGAAAAAGTTATTAATAATTGGGTTGTTATAAACGAAATTCTAGGCGGATGGCAAACTACTAATTTCTGGACTGATAAACTTGGTTTTCCTGATTTATATGATTCAAATAATTGGCTTGCCCGTTGTTTTCGCGTTGCCAAAGAAGCTAATCCTAATTCATACTTAATTTACAATGAAACTGGATTCGAGTTTGCTGATAATGATTGGGAAAGTGGGAGAGACGCTGTTTTTTTTGATGTATTAAGCAATTTAATATCGAACGGTGTGCCTGTTGATGCAATAGGATTTCAATTACACATTGACCATTCAAGTCAGTTCGATTCGGAAGAAAAACGCCGAGTCAAAATGGAGAGATTGGCCAGTCAAATTAATAAATATAAGAATCTAGATGTTGATGTAATCGTTACCGAGTGTTATGTTGACATGCGTGAATCAGGTGGTTCTGACAGATTAGAATTACAGGCAGAAATTTATCGTAATATAGCCAGAACGTGTTTTGAGAATGGTATTAGTAGCTTTTCGTTATTTGGATTGGAAGATGAGTCTCAATATCAGGAAAGAGATAATCCTGATGCGGATACCATGCCATTTAATAATAACGGTCCCAAAGCAGCTTACTATGCATTGTCTGATGTCTTGAGAAATATTTCTTAGTAATTTAATACTCTTGTAACTTATATCTTCTGAGATTATCATAGAAAAAATTTCCCGTGTTATGAGAAATAGGTTATTATTACGAAATATCGATATTAGATACCTGTTTTTTCTTTTTTTACTATCCCTTTTTTTAATTAAAATTCCCTCATTATATCTTTTTTTAATTCCTCAAAAAATTTATTCATCACACAGTTTTGCAAAATTGATATTGTTTGTTTTACCGCTTTTAATGTTTACGCATAAATACAATCGTGTTATGTACACGGTAAAAAATAGTCTAGTAATGAAATTAATATTTCTGTTTATTTTCACTTCGGCAGTTTCGGTCTTTTCAGCCACAGATATAAGACTATTTTGGAAGAGTTTTCATAATCTGCTTGTTGCCCTGGTAATATTTGTTTCTACTTATTTTTTTGTAAAAATAATCAATAAAAAATATTTTTTTAAATTTATACTAATTACGGGAATATTCATAATCACAGGTGAATTTCTGTATTTTTTATTTCATTCCGTTGTTTTTAAAATTTTAAACCTTATCGTTCAACAGGAAATGTTGGATGTATATAGATATGATTTGGCCAGAGGACGATATTCTCTTGAGCTTATTAGTGAGGCTTTTCTTCCCTTTTTTATTTTTGAATATAAGGTAAACTTAAATAAAAGGAAATTATATTATCTCATTTTAATTTTCATAGTTTTCTTTTTAAGTATTATTTCCAATTATCGCAGTAGGATACTGATTATTTTATTTGCAGGTATTTTATCTTTAATTTGGATTTGGAATTTTAAAAAATTGCATATTAATAGAATTTTAAACATTAAACCAATAGTAATTTCATTTTTATTTCTGATTATTTTTTATATATCAATATCAATAAGTGATAGTTTATTTTCATTTAATATACTGGATCGTATATTTTTAAGAAACCGCTCGCAGGATATATTTTCATTGGAAACTCGATATAGAGGATATTCGAAATCTTTCACACTTTTGCTGCAATCTCCTTTGTTAGGTATAGGATCTGGACAATATTCTCTATATAATCCTACCTTATCCCAATTCGCTTATTACGATATAGAAGAAAAATTTAAACTTGATTATACGGATTATGCAGCTTCAGCTCCACATAATTACTTAATTCAAGTATTAGCTGAAAACGGTATATTTGGATTTTCTGCTCTATTAATACTGATAGTATTCTTTTTAAGAAACGATATCTCAAAATTGAAATCTACTAGTAACAGAAAAATAATACCGGTTATAATAGCTTCATGGACTATTTTCTTATTTCTGATGTTAAATCCGGCCAATACAATCTTTAGAACTGGGTGGTTTTGGTTTTTTAGAGGATTAATCGAAGGAAGTAGTGACAATTTATGAATATACTTCTAATTCATAATTTTTATAAATATCCGGGTGGTGAAGATATGTATGTGTTGTCATTACAAAAACTGTTGTTAAATAAGGGTCATAATGTTTATTTGCTAAGAAGGGACAATAGAGATATTGGTAAAAAAATATCTTATTCATCCGCTGCCAAAAGCATGTTTGGTAAAGACAATGTATATAGAGAGCTTATACACATAATTCATAAATTTAAACCTGATGTTGTGCATGTAAATAATGTCTACCCCTTAATTTCTGAAGTAATATATTCAATACTTAATAAGTATAAGATACCCACCGTTAGAACGTTCCATAATTATAGGAGTCTTTGTGCGAAGAGTATTCTATTTAGAAATGGAAAAATTTGCGAGCTATGTCCAAGAAAAAATTTACAATGGCCGTCTATTATCCATTCATGCTATCAGAATTCATTAATCGCTTCTTCTATGCTCATGGCGTCAAGACAATATTTTAGATTGAAAAAAAAAATTCAAGTTAAAGCGAATATATTTCTTTCTAAATTTTCCTTTTATTATCATCAGACATTTCTTAATAATGAACTCGCACAATCAGTTAATTACGTATTTCCAACATTTGTTAACCGATTAGAATCCAAGAAAATTATTCCTTCTAATTACTTTTTTTATGCAGGAAGACTTTCAGAAGAAAAAGGAATACTAGATTTGCTCTCAATTTTTTCTTCGACTGATATGAAGCAAAAGCTATTTGTAGCCGGTGATGGACCTCTAAAACAGAAAATATCTTTCTTTAAGAAGTTTAAAAACATCAGTCTATTAGGTAATATTCCGAATGCTATAGTAAACCAGTATATGCAAAAAGCCATTTGTATAATAATTCCTTCAAAGTGGTATGAGGTATTGCCATTGACATTATTGGAATCTTTTTCAAACAGCACACCTGTTATAGTACCTAATCTTGGTTCATTTGAAGATATCGTGAAAGATGGGAAAACAGGGTTTTTTTATGATAATGAAAGCACTAATTCATTAAAAAGCTTGATTAATACTGTTAATAAATATCCTAACAAATTAAAAGCTATGAAAAAAGAGTGTAAAATAGAATTCGAAAAAAAATATTCCGCTGAAATTCATTATTCTAATTTAATAAAAGTATATTCTGAAGTATTGAATTAAATTAAGTTGTATTTTCAACTTTTGTTATTACCCAATCGCTAAAAGTGAAAGAAGGTGTGATAAATGTAAATTTATTTCCGACGGAGATAATTCTTTCGTTTCCAAAAACGTAAAAATTTCGGATTTTTTTAACCTTCAGTTTCATGTTGACACTTAAAGTCTGATTACTACCATTAAAAGAATTTGTCGTTATCAATTTTTCTTTGACTTCTAGAGTATTCTCCATTCCATCGAAATAAATCGTACCGCCGCTAAGCGATTCCATTTCATAAGGGAAAGGATTATGTTTAATAATTGAGACATTAATTGAATGAAGATCATCGTCGATTTCCTTCTCATTCATATCAATTACCGTTCCTGTGGCCATTATGTTATTAAATCTCATATCAATAGGTGCCCCCACATTTACAGGATTTCTTCTGTATGTATATTGATTACCGTCTTTAATGACGGAAATTCTAGCAATTATGAATATATCAAATGAATCAGTATTATTATTAGATTCAGGATTAATAGGATAATATCTTATAGATTTTAATGCGATTTGAGGATTGTTTAATATATCTTTATTTAGAGAATTAAGCATCCATATTTTTGGATTATTGCCACTATACCACCATAGTCCCTGGCCTGCTTTAACTTTGACATTTATATAATGTTTTTCAGAAGTATTATATTTGTAAAAAGACACAAGAATAGTCATAATGAAAGTTAGTATAAAAAATAGAGTTAGGTAATTACTTTTAAAACTTTTGTATATTGCTCGGTTTTTCATAGTATTTTTATATTTCTTCCCATAGTCATTAATATTTTTTGAAATAAAGATAATATTATAAATAAAGTACCCTCTATTATATACCTTTTCCAAAGCCGCCTAGGTTCTGAAATGATTCTGAAAAACCACTCGAAACCAGCTTTTTGTAACCAGACTGGAGCCTCTTTTTTCGTACCGGAGATAAAATCAAAAGCAGCACCAACCGGTATTACTATACTTTTGATTGTTAATTTTGGCTCAACTTTACACAAACCATAAGCAAATTCTTGCTGCATGGGACTACTAAGACCAATAAAGATTATATTCGGTTTGCATAAGGTGATATTTTTTATCAAAGTTTTTTTTTCCATTAAAGTCAGATTTTGATATTTAGATTCCTCTTTTCCTACAATTTTTAATTGTGGAAACTTTTCTAATAGTTTTTTTTCCAATTTATATAACGTATTTTTGTTTGTACCATACATATATATCTTAAAGTTAAATTTTTGTGATAATTTACATATTTCAAGCATTAAATCTGTTCCCCTGATATTTTTAGGCAATTTAGAACCATAAAGAAAATTTAAAGCATTTTTAATCCAAACACTATCTGGTAACAAGTAATCATAAGAGTTTAAAATGTTGTTAAAATTATTGTCAAAAAAGGCTGTAACAAGAATATGAGAGGGAACAGGAGCTAATAGGACTTCTTGGTTTTTATTTATTGCCTTTATGATTATATTTAGGACATAATCAATATCAACCGCATAAATATAGTTTTTTAAAAGTTTATATTTCCCAAGATATAACATACGAAAATTATACTATTAATGGTCTTAATTTAGACAACTGAAAATGAATAAATTCAATTTTAATGTATTGTTGCTGATGATAATATCTGTATTGTTATTAATCTATCTGTTAAGGAATAAGAATAATCAAAATGAATATATGAAATATATTTCTGATATACAGACTAATATAGAATTCTTACCATCCGGAAAACTTGGATACTTCTATGAGCCTGAGAAGAACAGGGTGATTACCAAAAAGCCTGAATGGCCGGGGAAAAGCGTTGTGCATGCCATAAATGCTGACGGGATGCATGAGGACCGTGAATATCCCCTTGAAAAGACGGAAGGGACATTCAGGATAATCGCTCTCGGAGACTCCTTCACTTACGGGGTTTATGTGGAGACAGCGGAAAATTGGACCGAGGTTTTGGAAAGGGAGCTTTCCGGTAATTCGGACTGTTCCGGATACCCGAAATTTGAAGTCTTAAATTTGGGTGTCAGCGGCTACGATCTTGAGTATACGGCAGAGCGTTTGAACAGAACCGGTCTTAAATATTCCCCTGATCTGGTTGTCTGGCTGGTAAGTCCCTGGAACTTCACCAGCATCAACGAGTACAGCCTGCCCCTGCAGGAAAAATATATAAGGGAACTGCCCGTGAATTCGGATACATTGGACTGGCGGGATGCCGTTAACCAATCGGCAGAGGATGTCATGGATAAATTGGGACTTGCGGGAATGCTTAATTACCAGTCGCGGGTTCTGGCGGAGCTGCGCCGGGATTACGGCGGAAAACTCCTTTTTGTCGGAAACGGCAAAATACCGGGGAAATATTCAGCCGTAATAAAAGAGCTGGCGGAAAAAGACGGTAATATCGTTTATGAAGAAATAAGCGATGTCACCGGGGATAAGTCCCTAAAACTGCCCGACAATCATCCCAATCCGGCCGGGCACGGGAAAATAGCCGCTGAAATTTTGGCTGTTTTGACTGATATGTATTTTCCGGACTGCCGGTTCAATCCGCCTGAAGGATTTTGAATACTCCGGTGTCTTCCGCCTGGAAATAACCGTCAGGCTCCCCTGCCCCGAATCTTGTCCTGTAATAATCCAGGCAGACTTTTTGCGCTTCCTGCCGGTTTTTAATTTCCCGGCAAATCAGGTAGAGCCATCTTTTCCGCGGGTCTGTTTCAAAACCGGTCCAGTTGCCGGTATCGTTCAATTTAACCAGCTTTCTGCCGGTTTCCTTTTCCAGCAGGAAGTAGTAATTGACGTTATAGACCATTTTCATTTCTCCCGCCAGAACTGTCGCCAGGGTAAAATCTTCGGATTGGGCGGAACTGAGGATATAGTCGGAGATTTTTTCCGCTTTATCAAGCGATTCGGCATTTTTCGTAAAATACAGTTTAGCCAGTTTCAGACTGTTATATTGCAGGAAGACAAAGATGAAGGAGAGCATGGCAAGTCTGGCTGTCCAGCTCTGGTATGTTTTGAGTTTAGTTTTAAAAAACGTCCAGGTCAGATATCCGGCTGTCAGGCAGAAGAATGGAAAAAGCGAATTCAAACGGTGTTTGGCAGGTATACCCTGGTAAAGTCCCGACAGGGCCAGCCCGCTGAAGATGACCAGGTATAGGCCGGCAATTTTCTTCCTGTTTTGAGTACCGGAAAAATAAACTGAGCCAACGGCAACTGCCAAAAGGAAGATCGGGGAAAAGTCATTTCCCAGAAATGATGCCAGAAAGAGAAAAGCGTGATTGGCCGTAGAGGAGATGATAGAGCGGACATCAAAGCTGAAAAACGGGGTCCGGCCGGAAATCAAAGCCGGGATACCCGCCAAAGAATATCCGGTCTGAAATTCGTAAAAAATTACCGGCAGATAAGCAACAAAAAAAGTTACCAGCAAATGGAAAAGCGGCTTGAACCGGCTACGGGCAGCTTTGACTGTCAAAAACAGCAAGGCAGGCAAAAACAGCCAGCTGGACAGATACATCAGGGAGAAGCCGAAAGAAATGTATGCCAGCAAGTAATATATTTTGAGATGCCGCAAATTGGCTTTAACCAGAAAATAGAACGAGGCCGCAATCAGAAGGGGTATCAGATGGGGCTCCCAGAAATAACGGCCGTAATTGACGGTATTAAAAGCAAAAGCGGCAAAAAAAAAGGCAAGCAGGGCGGCTTTGGCATGAAACAATGTTTTCGCTGTCAGAAATATCAGTAAAAGATATAAATAATTTGAAAAAGCAAAAACCAGGCTTATGCCGATTTCCGATTTCAGGAAAAAATAAAGCAATGCAATCAGGTAGTAATAGAGAGGAGTCTGGAGGTTGATATTCTCAATGGCCACATTGATGCCGGATAAGGGCAGCTCGCCAAAAAGGCTTGCCCTTTGGGCAAAAAACAAAGCGGCTGCCTGGTCCCTTTCATATAAAAAAGTCCGGGGGTAGCGGTAGAATTCCAGAACGGTAAATACTGTTAAAATCAGGCCGGCAATAAAAAGAGTTTTTTTTCCCATGATGCTAAGATAGTATCATGCGCCGTATCAGGAGCCGCAAGTTGCTGTTTGCCATTGTCCTTCTTGCCTTTATTTTAAGATTTTTTCTGCTTTTAAAGAATCCCGAATTCAATTATGACGAACTGGTTGTCTATAAAAACAGCCGACTGCCGGTTACACAGCTTCTGGCCGGCAACTATTACCAGTTCGCTTTTCATCCGCCGTTTTATTATCTGCTTGTCAAACTGTGGTCTGTTTTGGGCACAAGCGAACTCTGGCTGCGCCTGCCCTCATTCCTGCTGTCGCTTTCGGCAGTTGTGGCCGCTTATAAATTTTCCCCTCAGCTCTCCCTTATTTTGGCTTTCTCGGCTTTCCATATCAGCTGGGCTTCCCAATTGAGGGTTTACAGCTGGATGCAATTTATAAGCCTGCTGTTTACTTATGTCTTTCTGAAATTCCGGACAAGGAAAAGCTACCCGTATCTGTTGGCCCTTCTTGGTCTGGTCGCTTTTTCAGTTGATTACAGCTTTATCTGGCTTTTGCTTTCCCTGGGACTCTATTTATTTGCAGTTCCGTTTCCCGGTAAAAAGAAGGTTATAAAACCGCTTGCCACGATGTTTTTCCTGATTTTGCCGGTTGTCTTTCTTTATGCATATAAAATTGTGATTTTTGCCCGGACAAGTTATGCCGAGCAAAGTTTATGGATAGACAAGCCTGATTTTTCCAGACTTCTTTCAACCCTGTCGGAATTTCTCAGCGGCAGAAATTTTGAAACGGCCGTTCTCTTACCTCCGGCTGTGTTTCTGCTGTTGCTGGGGCTGTATTTAAAAGAGTCTGTGCAAACGCCGGCCTTTTTTATGTTTTCGGTTCCGCTGCTGGCATCTTTTGCCGTCAGCCAGTTTTTACCGATATTTGAGACCAGGAATTTATATATTTCGGCACTCGGCGCCTACTGGCTTTTGTCCTGCCTTATTATTAAAGCCAAAAAATGGCAATTTCTGCTTTTGCTGATTTTATTTGCGGCCAATTTCGTCTCATACCTGGAAGCGGCAGCTACACCCAAAGAAATGTCCTGGTCCCATTATGTCGCCTATCTCAACCGTCTGCACGGGGAAAATATGGAGATAGCTTTTTATCCGGCGGCTTATTATGAGGGTTTGTCGTATTACGGCGAGAAATACGGCCTTAAAAATAATTTCAGCGAAATTTCTTACCCCAAAAATACCGATTTCGCCGCCTTTGGCAGGGTATTGGCAGATGCCGGCATGTCTGACTGTTTTCTTATCAAAAATACCCCTGACGACATGGTCCGGACAGTAAGCGGCTTTTTGGGCAATTATGAAAAAGCCGATTTCGGCGAGCTTTCCTCTTTCTGCCGAAAGCAGGTAGCCTTATAATGGGTGATAATTTAAATGAATATCCTGCAGGTAAATAAGTATTTTTATCGCGGCGGAGGCAGCGCCGGTGTTTTTTTTGCCGTTTCCCGCCTTCTGGAAAAAAAAGGGCACAGGATAAGTTTTTTTTCCGTAACCGACCCCAGGAATGACCCGTCACCATTTTCCGGGTATTTTACTGAGGACGTTTCCTTTAAGAATTTCCGGCTGTCCAGATTGCTTAAATTTATAGGGCGGCTGACCTATTCCACCGAATGCAACCGCAAGGTTGGCCGGCTCCTTGATATGAATAAGACGGATCTGGTTCATCTTCATAACATATACCATCAGATTGCCCCCTCAATTTTGCTGGAAATGAAAAAAAGGAGGCTTCCGGTTGTCGCTACAGTCCACAATTATCACCTGATAGCCCCCAATCATCTGCTTTTCCATGATAACCGTATTTGTGAAGCAACTCACAGGCATAAATATTACGAGGCAGTTCTTGACCGCTGCATCAAGAATTCATACCTCGCCTCTTTTATCGAGGCGGCTGAAAAATATTTAAGGTACCTTTTGCCATGGGAAATTTCCCTGACGGATATTTTTATCGCGCCGAGCAAATTTCTGCAGAAAAAGCTATTGTCTTACGGAATTCCGGCGGAGAAAGTGGAATATCTGGCCAATTTCGTTGATACCGCCGCCTATTCTCCAGATTATTCGGCCGGCGGCAACATTTTATACTTCGGAAGACTGGCCCCCGAGAAGGGCCTAAGTCAGCTTTTGCAGGTGATGAGCCGCCTGCCTGAAATCAGGCTGGATATCGTGGGTGGCGGTAGCTGCGAGAAGCAGTTAATAGCCGAGGCAAACAGGCTGAAACTTTCAAATGTCAGTTTTTTGGGGTTCAAAGAAGGAAGCCAGCTTAAAGAGATTTTGAAAAAAAGCCGATTTACCGTCCTGCCCTCGTTATGGTATGAGATTGCGCCTCTGTCTGTGCTGGAATCTTTTGCCTCGGGCAAGCCGGTTATCGCAACTGAGACAGGCGGCATTCCGGAAATGGTCAGAAACGGAGAAAACGGTTTGCTGGTTGAGCCCAACAATATCCCTGAGATGGAAAAAGCCGTCAGAAAACTGTGGCATGACAGGGAACTTACCGGGAAATTGGGTTATCAGGCACGTGCCGATGCCGTAAAAAATTATGACAGCGATAACCATTACCGCCGGCTGATGGCAATTTATAAAAAAGCGGAGGACCGGGCAAAGAAATGAAGATAGTCATTTTTGTACCGCTTGAACCGCAAATATATGAAACTTTTCTTTTTAAGGAACTCGCGATTTTGGAAAGACATAAGGTTGATTTCCATTTAATAGTAAGCCGCCTGTCTCCTGGCAGACGCCAGAAGTTCACCATCTTTGACAAATACAGCAGCCGTTTTCTTTACCTGCCCGATTACCGGTCCCGGTCCAGGTTTAAAAATCTCCGGACAGTATTTTCCGGTCAGCTGAAATTCCTTCTGTCTTGCCCGCGACTTTGTCTGAAAACTATCATTTGGCTGATATTCCGCTTTAATTTTCACTGGTGGCGTAATTATTTAAGACTGTCTCCGCAGCTATTGGACATTTACCGCTTCAAGCCTGATTTTTTTTACAGCCGGGCTGCCGGCGACTCACTGATTTCAGCCTTTTTATCTTCCGTTGTCTTTGACAGGAAATTCGGTCTGGCTTATTTCCGTTTCCGGCCGCATCCGGCTCTCAACAGCTATCTGTATGACCGCATTGCTTTTATCATGGTCAAGGCCGGCTTTGTCGGTCAGCAATATCTGGAATATTTTCCGCAACTGAGGGGAAAAATTCAAGTCATTCCCTGGGGCATCGACACACGCTTTTTCAAAAAGGAAAACAGAAAGCGCAAAACAGCCGTTTATAAGATTTTGGCCTGCGGGCAGCTGCTGGAAAAAAAGGGATATCTGCACCTGCTTGAGGCCTGCCTTTTGCTGAAGGGGAAAACAGCTTTCCAATGCCTGATTATCGGCAACGGCCCGGAGCAGGGAAAATTAACAGCTTTTATTGAAGATAATTCACTGGAAAAACTTGTCAGAATTTTGCCCCCCCTGCCACAGAAAGAACTTAAAAAACGCTACGAATGGGCGGATGTTTTCATCCAGCCGTCAGTTGTTGATCTTTCCGGCAACCGCGATATCATTCCCAATGCTGCCCTTGAAGCCATGGCCATGGAGTTGCCGGTTATAACCACCGGAGAAAGCGGTTTGACTGCCGTTATCAAAAACAAGCAAAACGGTTTTATTATTACTGCGGCCGATCCCCCGGGAACGACCCGGATGCTGGAAACAGTCAGGAAACTGACTGACCAGCAAAAAAAAGAATTGGGCCGCAAGGCCAGGCAGACAGTCGTTGACGGGTATCATCTGAATAAACAGGCGGACAAGTTTATAAAACTGCTTAATACATTCGACTCATGAAAAAAGAAAAAATACTCCTGTTAACTTTGCTTTTAGTATACGTGCTGCTGGTTATGTCACCGACCAGATGGCTGTTTCCTTTTGCCTGGCTGGTTTTATTCAGCGTCTTCAGCAGATTTTTTAAGACAGATTTGCCTGAAAGTCTTTATCTTTTAACTGTTTTCAGCCTGCCGTTTACTTTCGGAAAAACACTTTTCAGCCAGCCGGAATATCCTTTGATTGCCACCCCGTTTTTATTGCTGGTTTCCGCCTCAACCTTATTAAGCCTGAGGCGACTGTTTTTTTTGAAGACTGATTTTATCCGTCTGCTGCCCCTCTTTTTTTTAATGCTGGCGGCAGTCTCCCTTTTGACCAGTATCCATCCGGCGGTTTCCGTTGTCGGCTTGGCAGAACTGACATCTTTTGTCTTTTTTTATTACCTCTCTCTGCTTTATCTTAAGGATAAGACTGTTTTTATGCTGTCGGCGACACTCCTTTTATCCTTCCTCTGTTTTGAATCGCTGCTGATTATCAGCCAGTCAATTGCGGGCCGGCCTTTGGGACTTTTGATCGAACAGGGCCTGTTAAAATTTCCCTGGGGCAGAATTGAAGGAGAAAGCAAATTATTATTCAGGCCTTCAGGCACGTTCGCCGAGCCCACCTTCGCCTCGCGCCTTATGACCTTGCTTTTGCCCCTGACACTGGTTTTGCCCGCAAAGCTTTTGCCGTTTCTGAAGAAATTCCGCCTGCCGCTGCTGATTGCGGGTGTTGTCGCCATTCTTTTGACACTGACCCGGGTCAGCATGCTGACGGCGGCAATACTCGTCTGCCTGACTTTATATTGGCGCCGCAAAAAACTGCCCAAGTTCCGATTCCGCTTCCAAAAACTGTTTCCGGCAGTTTTGGCAACGGGTTTGCTTTTTTATTTCCTGCTGCCCCCACTTTTCCAGCGCCTGAAAAATACGCCTTTGAGTTTCGGGGAAAGCGGTTCGATGAGCGTCCGCCTGAAGCTGTTACAGGAAACAACAAAAATACTCCCCTACCGACCTTTAACCGGTGTGGGGCTGAACTCGTTTGTCCCGGCGGCCGGGCTTCTTGTTTCCGAAAATTTTGATGAGGAGGACCTGCAGCCTGTTCACAACGTGCCGCTTCTTATCGCTGTTGAAACAGGCCTGCCGGCATCTTTCCTTTTTCTGATTTTCCTGTTATGGCAATTCCGCCGGTCGTACGGCAGCCATCATCAATTGGCTTTACTGGGGGTGTCGGCATATCTTTTGGAAACGTCGATGGGCACCAACTTTCTGAGTCCGCACCTGGCCTTATTATTTTATTATGCAGCTTTGAATTCATGAAAAAGCGTATTTTTGAAACAGCCCTTTTTTCCCTGATTTTAATCATGCTGATTGTTTGCCTGTATCTTTTCCGCTTGATCCGGGATAAGCGGTCACAAGCAAAACCGCTGCCTTCTGACATCAGCATGATGGTGACGGAGGCGACTGCCGCATCCCGCCTTAAAAATTTTTATGATTTGAAACCCGGCAGAACCGTTACCGAAAAACCGGACTGGTTGGGAAAAGAGGTGGTCAATACCATAAATGCGCTCGGCTGGCATGACACCGGCCATTATGAGCCCGAAAAGAAGAGCGGTACTTTCCGGATTATCGCTTTGGGAGATTCGCATACCTACGGAATTTATGTGGAGAGTGACGCCAACTGGACCGAAATTCTGGAAAAGAAGCTGAATGAGAGTTTGAAGTGCGCCCGGATCTCAAATTTTGAAGTTTTAAATTTGGCCGTCCCCGGCTATGACGCGGAATACGCCCTGGAAAAATTCCGGCGCCAGGGGGAAATATACAAGCCCGATTTGGTGATCTGGCTGCTCAATAACTGGAATTTTTCCAAAATCAACGAAATTTACACGCCTCTGAAAAGAAAATACCGGGACTTGGGATACCCCGAGTTTGATCCTGACAAAGGACCGGTGGCGTCAAATCTGGCCATAGCAGAAGGTGAAAAAATCTGGAAGGATTATATCAACAGCTATCAGGCCAAAGTGTTAGCGGATTTCCGCAGGATATACCTGGGAAAAACTTTATTTTTATCCTATACCGGGATAGAACAGGCATACAGGGATCTGATCAGCCGGCAAACCTCAGAGCCTGACGTTTACTACTTTTCGGAACTGGAGATGAATGACGGGCGCAGGCTTGCCGATAATCATCCCAATGAAGCAGGACACGACTATCTTGCCGGAACGACCTTCGGATTGATAATGGATTATTTCTGCGCCCCTTCGGTGTTATAATATTTTTCATGCGCAAACGAATCCTGGGTCCGTATCTGCTTGTTTTTCTGATAGTCCTGGCAGTTTCAGTTGTCTCTCTTTATTTCCGGAAACAAGCCCGGAGCCAGGATGTCTACCTGTCTGTGATGCTGATCAGACCGATGAACCTCTCATTCAATATTCCCCAGGATACCGTCCCCTACTGGTACAGCCAGGCAGTCTCAATAGGAGACACGGAAGGCAATCCCCTGAGCGGCAAGACGGCCTCAGTTGTAGGAAAAGACGTTTTTGAAGTCATCAACTACGGCCAAAAGGTAATTGTCCATCTGCGTGTTAAAGCCTCCAGGGACAAATCAGGCATATATCTTTACCGCAATAAACCTTTGGCAGTCGGTTCAACCATCAGGTTAAATTTAAACAGTCTTGAGGCGGACGGCATCGTCCGTTATGTCGGAGAGGAGCCGCAGGCCAAGATTGAAAAGAATATGCGGATTACGGTGCGCGGCAGACTTATTGATAAATCTATTTTTGACAAGATCATTGCCGGTGAAGTGCTCAAGGACAGCCGGGACAGGGAAATCGCCCGGGTAGTTGATAAAAATTTAATCACATTATCTTTATATGAAGAACAATATTACGATTTGTCTCTCATTCTGGATTTGTTAGTATCGCAAAATGACAGCCAGTTTTATTTTCAGGACAACAGCATCAGGCTGAATGAAGTTTTTTCCGTTTCCTTTCCGCATTTCTCCATCAATTCATACCGCATCATTGACCTGAAAGAATTATAAGGATGAAAAATTCTGTTAAAATTACGGTCAGGAGAACCTGCCGCGTCTGCCGTTCCTCAAAGCTCGAGTATTTATATTCTTTAGGAGAACTTTACATTTCCAACTTCGTCAAGCCGCATGAAGCGGGAATAAAAGCCCCCCTCGAGATGATACTGTGTAAAAACTGTACCCTGGTGCAGCTGCGGCATACCGCGCCCCAGGAGCTTTTGTACGCCCGCTATTACTGGTACCGGTCCGGGGTGACCGATACCATGAAAAAAGCACTCCGTGACATAACGGAGGAGATTGAACGCCTGGTTGATTTAAAGCGCGGAGATATTGTACTTGATATCGGTTCCAATGACGGTACTCTGTTAAGATCTTATTCCTTTCCGGGACTGGTGAAAGTCGGCTTTGAACCGGCCTTAAATTTAAAGAAGGAAGGGGAAAGAGGGGTTGATATTTTTGTCAGTGATTTCTGGAGTGCGCAATTATACAAAAAAAAGGTCAAAAAAAAAGCCAGGGTGATTACGGCCATCGGCATGTTTTATGACATGGAAGACCCCAATGCTTTCATCAAAGATGCGGCGGCAGTCATCGCGGATGACGGGGTTTTTATCGCCCAGCTGATGTGTCTGAAAAACATGATTGATACCAATGACGTCGGTAACATCTGCCATGAACATCTGGAATATTATTCGCTGGCCGCTTTGAAATACCTCTTCAAAAAAAATAACTTTGAAATAATAGATATAGAATACAATAATGTAAACGGAGGCAGTTATAGGCTGTTTGTCAGGCCGGAAGGCGGCAAATTCAAACCGTTTACAGGAGCTGCCGGACGCCTGGATAAATACTCAAGTCAGGAGAAAAAGCTGGAGTCAAAGAAAGTACACCTTGATTTTTTCAGACGGATTTTGGCCAATAAAAAAAAGACAGTCAGTTTCATCAAAAAAGAGGCAGCCAAGGGCAAACGGGTCTGGGCATACGGAGCTTCGACCAAGGGCAATACCATCCTGCAGTTTTTCGGGCTGGACCGCCGATTGATTGAAGGGGCATCGGACCGCAGCCCGGAAAAATGGCACAAGGAAACAATCGGTACCCGAATTCCCATTTTTGATGAAGAGAAAGCCAGGAAAGCCGACCCTGATTATTTTCTGGTCCTGCCCTACTCTTTTATTTCCGAATTTATAAAAAGGGAGAAAAAGTGGTTGGATAAAGGGGGAAAATTTATCCTGCCGCTGCCTGAATTTAAAATCGTCTCATGAAAAAAAAAGCTTTAATCCTGGGGGTTACCGGACAGGACGGCAGTTTCCTGGCGGAACTTTTATTGTCAAAAGGTTACCAGGTCCACGGACTTGTCCGCCGATCGTCAACCGGCAACACCGTAAATATCGAACATATCCTGGATAAAATCCAAGTCCAGTCAGGGGATCTTTCCGATGCGACGTCGCTTTATCGGATAATCAAAGACAGCCGGCCGGACGAAATCTATAACGAAGCTGACCAGGATCATGCGGGATGGAGTTACCATGCCGTTGATTATGCCTCAGATATCACGGGCGCAGCGGTCGGCCGGATACTGGAAATAATCCGGCAGATAAACGGTAAAATCCGTTTTTTCCAGCCCCTGACGTCAAACATGTTCGGCAAAACAAATATATGTCCGCAAAATGAAGAAACGCCTCTGCGGCCGCAAAGCCCGTATGCTGCAGCCAAGGTCTACGCCTGGATGCTGTCACGATATTACCGCGACGTTCACGGGATGTTTGCCGCCTGTGCCATTTTATACAATCATGAATCTTCAAGGCGGACCGATTCTTATGTCAGCCGCAAGATCGTCAAAGCAGCCGTTAATATTTCAAAAGGCTTGCAGAAATCACTGGTTCTGGGTGAAGTTGACACGCCGATTGACTTCGGTTTCGCCGGCGATTATGTGGCAGCCATCTGGCAGATCATGCAGTTGCCCCGGGCGGATGATTTTGTGATCGGGACAGGTGAGGCACATACGGTCAGGGAGTTTACGGAGGAAACTTTCCGTTTGGTCGGCCTGGACGCAGGCAAGTACGTCACTTTTGATAAAAAACTGGTCCGTCCCGGGAAAACCAGTCCCTTGATTGCCGATATCTCCAAAGCTAAGAAGGCTTTCGGGTTTACACCTGCGGTCCGTTTCAAAGCACTGGTCAGGCTATTGGTCGAAGACGAATTAAATAATGAATAAAATCAGGCTTTCGGTCATAATTCCCACTTTCAATGAAAAGAAAAATATCGTCAGACTGATAGAAAAAATACAGGGGGTAATCCCGCCTTCCCACGAAATTATAATTGTTGATGACAACAGTCCTGACGGAACAGGAGCCGAAGTTAAAAAAAAATATTCCGGCAATTCCAAAATACACCTGATTAACCGCAGACAAGACCCTTCCCTGGGAAAATCAGTGCTTCTGGGCATCGAAAAAGCACGCGGCAAAATAATTATCGGTATGGATGCAGACGGCAACCATAAGCCAGACGAAATACCCGAACTGTTGAATTTTTTGTCTAGATATGATTTGGTTATCAGTTCACGTTTTGTGAAAGGAGGCGGTATGCAAAACAGATTCCGCTATCTGACAAGCTACTTAATGAATTTTTTCCTGAAAATTATTTTAAAATCCAAGGTATGTGATCTGACCAGCGGATTTTACGCGGTCAAAAGGGAGACACTTCTGAAATTACCCATCGATAAAATATATTACGGTTACGGTGATTATTTTATCCGTTTGATATATTATGCACAGAAAAGAGGCCTGCTATTATATGAATTACCCGGATATTTTGCCGACCGTATATACGGCCGAAGCAAATCCAAATTGTGGCTGATGACGGCTGATTATCTTTTGACTGCTCTTAAATTAAGACTTGCATGAAACAAATATTAAAAGAAAAATCAATTCCCCCGGGCGAACTTAAAAAAATTGCCGCCTACCTGCCTGAGCGGGAAACAGCCTTAAAAGGCACAGACATCATCCCGGTCTGTGAACCAGACATATCAGGCAATGAAAAAGAATATCTGCTCAAAGCTATAAAATCATCCTGGATTTCTTCGACCGGAGAGTATGTCGGTCTTTTTGAGCGGAAGTTTGCCGAAAAAGTATCGGGGACAAAATATGCCGTTGCCGTAAACAGCGGCACATCCGCCCTGCACACTGCCCTGGCCGCCTGCGGCATCGGGCCGGGTGATGAAGTGATTGTTCCCGCTTTTACCATGATTGCCTCCATAAACCCTGTCAGTTATTGCGGGGCCAAAGCCGTACTGGTCGATGCTGATGCCCGGACCTGGAATATCGACGGAAGCAGAATTGAAGAGAAAATTAGCGAAAAAACAAAAGCCATAATAGCCGTTCATGTCTATGGCTTACCCGCTGACATGTCCGAAATCCTGTCCCTCGCCAAAAAATATAAGCTGTGGGTAATTGAGGATGCGGCCGAGGCGCACGGTGCTCGATACCACGGGCAGAAAGCAGGAAGTATCGGAGATGTAGGCGCCTTTTCCCTGTACGCCAACAAATTGATAACCACGGGCGAAGGGGGCATGGTTACCACAAATAATTATCGTTTGAACGAACGTAGCAGAACACTGGTAAACAGCGCCTTTTCGCCTGAACGCCATTTCTGGCACAAAATGATCGGTTTCGGTTACAGGATGACCAATCTTCAGGCAGCAGTCGGAGTCGGCCAGACCGAACGGTTCGATTATTTTTTCGGCAAAAAACAGCAGATTGCCGGCTGGTATAAGGAAAAGCTGGAAAAAATTCCCGGTGTGGGCTTTCAGTCGGTTCCGCTAAAAACCGTCCATAGCCATTGGATGAATGCCGTTTTGATTGACCGCCGGAGATTCGGCATAAACAGGAACAAGCTCAGGCGCTATTTAGCCCAAAATGGCATCGAGACGCGCTCTTTTTTTGTTCCCATTCACCTGCAACCGGTTTATTACCGGGTGTATAGAAATGAGCGTTTCCCGGTAGCAGAAAAGTTATGCCGGGACGGTTTATACCTGCCATCCTCAACCCGGCTTACGGAGCAGAATGTCGACAGAATTGCCCGACTGATAGAAAAAAGCAGGAAGTAAGGACAACGTTCATGTCAGGACTTAAACTGGAGATAGTATTAATTTATAGCCTGGGTTTGATACTGACTTCACTTTTTATTTTTCCCTCAATGAATTATTACCTGGGCCGTGTTGACCTCGAGGTAAACAGCTATACAGCCTGGTATGTCAGCGATTCCCTCCTGAGCGGAAAAATATTCAATAAGGATGAATTTTACGATACCGGGCAGTTTTACCCTTTTCCCGGTTCTTTAGCCCAGGTTGAAATGATGCTGGTTCCTTCGCTTTTTTTGTATGCTCCCGCTTATATACTGACCGGAAACCATATTGTGGCGACTGAATTTCTGACCGTTACGGCATTTGTCCTGAATTTCATTTCCTCATATTTTTCGTTGAAATTCTTTTCCAAAACAAAAATAGCCGCTTTAGCAGGAGCCATAATCTTTACTTTTTCCCCGCCGGTTATGACCCGTTTTTTTAACGGCCATCTGGAATATCTGAGCCTTTTTTTTATTCCGCCGGCATTGGTTTTTTTCCTGAAATTTATCGAAAAACCTTCCCTTAAATCCTCCCTGGCATTCGGTCTTTTGCTCGTCCTGAATTTGCTGACCAATATCCAGCTAACAGTCTTTCTGATGATTCTGCTGATTATTATGTTTATGATCCGCCTTCCCTTTTCCGGAAAAAATATGCATTATATGACTAAAATCTTCAGCTCGCTGCCCCCGGTATTTATTTTGTTGTTGCCGGTTTTCCTGCTCTACTCGCCTTATTTAAAGTATTTGCGGGCGGAAAAGATACAGCGGTCCCTGTCGGAAACCGCCCATAATTCTTCACGTATCAGCGACTATGTATACGGTATACCCCAGAATTGGCTTTTGGGAAATGTCTACAAATCAATCTCTTCCGTCCGCTCACCTCAGGAGTTAAGAGGTTCATTTAATTTTGCAGAACATACCCAGTTTCCGGGTTTCCTGTTTACTTTTTTACTGTTTGTATATCTTTTTCAGTGGCGAAAGCCCGGTAAAAACAGGTATATATTTAAAATCCTGGCGGCAACGGGTTTTATGGCCATCCTGTTGTCTTTAGGTCCTTTTTGGGACGGTAACGGATTCAGACTTCCCTATTATTATCTTCAGCAATTGCTGCCGTTTTTGGCCTCTTCCAGAACCCCAGGCAGGATCTTTTTAGCAGGAGTACTGATGCTGATCATTCCTGCAATTCAGGTTATCGACAATTATTTCCGGAAACCGGCAGGCAGCCATAAAAAAATAGTCATGTTCTTAATCTTCTTTTTATTGCTGGCGGAATACTGGAATAAACCGTATACGTTCAGCCGGCGGACTTCCTCAAAAATAAATTTTGATTTGCAGGGTAAAAAAGTCCTGTTTTTGCCATTCCCCCCCAAAGGCAATGACGGCTATACAGCCAAATATCTGAGTTTTATTCCACAAAACCGCTTCCGGATGGTCAATGGCTACACCGGCTTTGAAACACAAAAGTATACCAGGCTTAAACAGGAATTGTCAGCGGATCTGTTCAGTGACAATTGGCAGGCAAAAGTCCGGGAACTGGGTTTGGATTACCTGATTGTCGACCGTGAACTGAATGAGGATAGGGACAATATTTATTATATCTCCGGTGATCTCTTAAACATGTTAGACGAGCCTGTTTACCAGGATAACCGCTGGCAAGTCATAAGTCTAAATGAACAAGGCTGACAAGCAAACTCTCATTACAAAAACTGCAATATGTACAGTTTTTCTGGTTGGGCTGCTGATCAGAGTTGCCGCAGCGGCTGCTTTTTCTTTTTGGCTTGATGAAGCAGCTATGTTTTTTACCAGCCGTTACAATGTCACGGATTTGCTCCTTTTGCAGCATTGGAATGTGTCCCATCCCCCGTTATATCTGCTCTTTTTGCATTTTTGGCAGATGCTGGGCAGCAGCGAAATATTTCTCCGCCTGCCCTCTCTTTTATTTTCAGGGGTAACTCTTTATGTTTCATATATTATCGGCTGCAGGCTGAAAAACCGTGTATTCGGTCTGATACTCTTATCAATTTTTGCTTTTTCCAATTATCTGATTTCATTCTCCTGGCAGGCCAATACTTATGCCCTGGCCGTCATGTTGGCCCTGCTGACTGTATATTATTATTTCTTCCGGACCGAAAATTTGTATTCGGCCGTTATTTTGATTATTTTGATGTTGGCCGGAATGTTCAGCGATTACGGTTTTGTCTGGCTTATTTTCAGTCTGATTATTTTTGAATTATCCGTTTATTTCCTTACATACCGTAAAATCAATAACTATTTTAAAGCCCGCAGATTCCATTTATTCTCCCTGATTTTTTCCTCGGCAGTTGTGGTGGCTTGGGGTATTTATTACGTGCCAAAATTACCGGAAGCACTTACCTTGATATCGTGGTTGCCTTCCGGAAATCTGCTGCTGAAAAGTTTGAACGATTTCATCAGAATTTCATACTCGTTCGACCTGAAAACCTTGCTGTTACTGACGGCAAGCATATCGGGTATTTATGCCGGTTTTTCCTTAAAATCCCGGATAAACAAATCATTTGTCATTTTTATACTGATTTCAATTACTTTTCCCCTGGCAACGGCGTATGCATACAGCCTTTTTCAACAACCGGTCCTGATTTCCCGCCATTTTTTTGTATCCGGTCTGGGACTGTTGTTCGGCCTGGCTTATTTTGTATATTACAGCCGCAAACTTTGGGCGGTTCCTGTAATTGTTGTTTATCTCCTGGCAGGTCTTTCCGGTTTACCGGGTCTTGGCAAGCTCGGAGTCGATGATTTCAATTGGAAGAAATCGGCTCATATAATCACGGAATATGAGGAAATGCATACTTCAGAACTGAATTTTTTTATCGACGCCGGCAATAACCGGCACTTTTTCAGAACATTACGGTATTACCTGGAACTGGAGGGTAATAATACACCTGATATGGTGATCCCAAAAGATAATCATGAATTAAATCAGATCATCCATGCGACAGCCGACCGGAAAAATTTCAGATTATGGTATTTTGATTTTAAAGGAAGCGGCAAGAATCTGACCATTCCCCCTTCTTTTTTATGTACTGATATCAGGGAATATACAGTCGGCGAGGACACCAGGTTTCTAAACTGTAAGCTCACTCTGGTAAATTCACCATAGGAGGCAATATTTCACAAAGATGCTTTGCGAGAATTGAGGCAATGAGTTTCGCGCCGTTTTCATTTGGGTGAAAATCATTTTTGAAAAATAAGCGGCGGGGATCGGTATCGTCATCTTTCAACTGTCCTGTCAAATCAATATAAATTATTTCCTGTTCCTTAAGCATACGGACAAAATTATTAAAGAAATAGCTGTATCTTTGATTTTGATCAGCCGAAAAATCTGCCAGTGCCGGCAATCGGGTAATTATCAGAATTGTATTTTTTCCTTTATCCGATTGCCAATTTTTTATTTGCGCTTTAAGTTTATTGACGGAATAATCTAAAATTTCAGATTCAGTTCTGCTCTTTCCCAAATTATCAGGATTGACAGAATAAAGATTAGCAACCAGCATATTGTACAGATTACTCTTCCGTAATATCCGCGGGGTAAATTTATGAATTATGCTTTGTGCATACAGCCAGTTATATTGACCGCTATGAGAAATAAGCCTATTTTCCTTGTCTAAATCATATAATGAGGGATTGGGTCCCAGCATGTCATCCACATCGCCTATTGTGAAATTCCAAATCACCGCATCCGGTAAATATGGCGTTATAATTTCATCAATTACTCTGTAAGACTGGTCGGAAGAATATCCCGGCACAGCCGCATTAATTACCGTAATTTCTTTATTTAAACATCCGGATTGATTCAGAATATTTTCCAGCAGTTCAGGATAAGTGAATCCGTCTGACAATCCGTGTCCGAAGGTCCATGAATCTCCTATGGCGAAAATCCGGTAGGTTTCATTATAATTTCCAAGTTTTAAATTGTATCTGTTTCTGAATCCGGTACTGTTAATAAAAACTTCTTCATGGAATTCATCCGTCTCCCACTCGCTGACATTATCAGGTTTTAGGGAGTAAATTAATCTTTTGTCCAGCTTATACCTGTAGTTGGTTTCAAAGACAATCTCTTTTTTGTCGTAGATACCGGTAATGTTCAGGAATATTTCAAAAATTATAAGGCTGATTATCCCTCCGGCAATCGATAATAAAAATTTAATAAGTATTTTTTTCATTTTGACTTTTTTATCATTAAATATACGATAAATGCCATGAATGAAAATAGACTGATAAAAAAGCCGGTAATAAATGAGAGAGGGAGATAATTGAATGTAAGCTGATATGCGCCCTCTTCCAGGTTTACGGCTATCAGGCCTTCCTGGTTTATTACTTCTTTTCTTTCGCCGTTCACCCTAACTTGCCATCCCTTATCGTAGTTTTGATTGATGACGGCATAATCGTATTTCCTTAATATGGTATTTAAGACCAGTTTATTTGGACTCCACAACTGGCTGGTAATTTTTCCGTTGCCGTTTAAAAGATAATACTCGCCGCGGTAGGCCGGATTGTCAGTACAAAGTGCCTTGATCCGGATAGGCTGAGCTTCGTAGCAACTTTCTGTCGTCCCCCAGCCGTGAACTAAATTTATAAATTCATCAGAGTAGCTGCTGTTGAACGTTTCTTCGTTCAAAAAGCCGTTTTTATCATACGGCCGGAAACCGCATTTTTGTTTAAACTCGTCTGTTGAAGCAATTGCCGGTATCGGAATTTCAAAGGATTCTCTGAGGATACCGTTATTAACCCGCAGTAAATCAATGCAAACTAAAAATATTATTGTTGATGCCAGTATTTTTAGAACTTGATTTTTCTTTTTGAAAAGCTTATCGAAATAGACAGTTGCCTCGTCAAAACCGAAGCCGATAAACAAAACCATGGGGATCATAAAATAGAAGCGGAATCTTTGAGCTACCCTCATTAGTTTAAAAAAGGGAATGCCGCGGATAATCCGGTATAAACTGGGAAATATATTGAAGCCGAATGACAGCCAGATAAAAATAATTAATATAATTAACAGGAGGATTTGCTTTTTTCCTTTTTTTATCAGGCCTATGGTGAAAAAAAATAAAGGAATAATCCCGATATATATGGAATTTTCGTCGTAATTATACAGAGCTCCCGTAAAAAAATTATGTTCTGAGTCAGCCCATTGTCTGAATACCGCAAATCCCTGCTGGGGCCAAAAAAGACTTTTAGCCAGTACCTTTAGACTGTAGCCGGAGTAAAGTTCCGTGATTATTCTCGGATATTTGGATACCATTTCAATGACGGGAATTAGTTTTACGGCGGAAGTCAATAAGAACACCAGGAAAACGAAAGAGAAAACCTTAAACGGATATATTTTTTTTACTAATATTGCTTTCACCGTACAAATGGCCAGAATGAATAGCATTAAAGCAGCAATATAGTGCAGCCCGCCCAGAAATATCAGTGATACTGTTATGCCGGCATAAATTGACGGCCGGAGATGTGATGAGTTATCCAGTGCTTTAAGCAAAAAAAGGCAGACAAAAGGTGTCAGCAGCAAAGGTAAGAAAACCGGCATACCGCTGGCATATGGCGCGAAAAAAAGGCTTGATAGACAATAGACCAGAGAGGCAAGGATACTGCCTTCTTTTGATGCGGTAAAATATCTGGCCAAAAGATACATTCCCGCAAATCCGGAGATCAGGTAGAGCAGAAATTGTAATTTGAAACCAGAAACCGGACCCAATAAAAGCAGCGGAATGTTAAACGGAGTCCAAAACATATCCTGACCGTTGCCGATCTGGGTCATCCCCCCGCAATGATAAGGATTCCATAAAGGCAGCTGTCCGAATTTCAAAAGAGATAACTTACCTAATTGGCTGTAAAAGTAAAACAGATCCCAGTCGCCGAAACCCAGCTTAAAAGGATCCATTAAAACTATCAGCGAAAGAATCAGAAACAGAAAGGCATAAATAATTTTATTCATTACAAAAACAATTTGGAAATATTCCGGTCTTCCGCCAATTTACCGGCTATAAATTTTGCAGCCTGTTTGTGTCCTTCATTCGTAAAATGACTCTGATCGATAAATAATCCGGGGTTATTACCGAACTCTTTCCGGATATCAATAGCCAAAGCAGATCTGTGTTCAGAGATTTTCAAGACAGCCTCATTATTTTTTTGAATCTGATCAAAAAATTGCCGATTTAAAGTATCGGAATTCATAAAAGGCCTGGTCAGAAGTACCGGATAAAACCCGTCATCGGCAGCTATATCTATAAATAAATTCAGATTTTCCTGATATTCATCTGACGGAACTCTGGGGATGTTTACTTTAGTCCTCTCATCTTGAAATTTTTCGCCGGCTTTATTTATATGGTATTTAATAACCGAATAAGTATGTAAATTCAATAATTTATTTTCCAACAGGCTATTTTGGAGTTGGTAATATTTATCAACCGGTCCGGCGGCAAAAGCGGCATCATTCCAGCCGAACGAAAAAATAATAATTTGCGGGCGGAACTTCTTCAGGTCATCTTTTAGGCGGTTTACTCCCTGGTACGAGCTGTAACCGGCGACCCCTGCATTTAGTATGTCTACTTTGATATTATCAAATTTCCTTTCGAGTTCTTTGCCCAGTTCCAGCGCCCAGGAGATTTTTTCATTGCCCTGGGTATTGGAATCACCGTAGGTAATTATGGTGATTTTTCTTTTATTGTCTTCTTTTCGGTCTGAGAGCCGGGTAATAAAACGGTCCTCATTGTAGAAATGGCTGTTTTTTTTCGGAGCCCAGAATAGTTTTTCGTCCACTTCATAATTTTCTTCCTGGAAAATATGGAACAGCCGCCAATCTCCATTGTCTGAATTTTTTTTTGCCAAATAATTAATAATTAAAGGCTTATAATCACTTAATATTTTTCTGTCCGTCAGAATAATCATTGTCAATTCCAATAACAAAAACAAACTTGCAGATATTATAATTATCAATAAGAGTTTAAAGCTTATGGGTTTTACTTTCCTGATCATGATGTGCAATATTTAATTATATACCGGTACATCTTTTACTATGATAAGAAAATTAGTGTCAGCTTTTTCCGTCAGACTTGCCGCTACGATTATTTTTGCCATTGGTATGATTCTCAGATTTTATGCCGCCGGCAAATACCCAATCTGGTTAGATGAAGCTTCTTACTACATTTTAAGCGGGAATAAGGTGGCGGATATCATAAGCCAGAATCATTGGAATGTTACCCAGCCGCCTCTTTATATGTTGCTGATGCATTTCTGGCAAATCCTTGGTCTCAGCGAATTGGCTGTCAGGCTGCCTTCGTTATGTTTTTCCGCCATAACACTTATGACAGCATATTTAATCGGATCACGGTTGAAAAGCAGATATTTCGGATTAATTGTCCTGACTGTATTTTCGTTTTCCAATTATTTAATTACCCTTTCCTGGCAAATGAATGTCTATTCACTGGCGATTATGCTTGTGCTTATTTCACTCTACCTTTATTTTTTTAATCTGAAAAATATGCATTCCGCTGCTTTGTTAATTTCCGTAAATATATTAGGTTTTTTGACAGATTACGGATTTATTTGGCTGATCATCAGTCTCATTTTATTTGAATCATATAATTATCTATTTGCCTACCGCCGGCAAAAGTTATTCTTCAAGGAATCGGGATTTAAACTTTCGGTCATTACTGCAACAGTTTTATTTATTAGTGTCTGGTTAATGCTGGTATTGAATAAAGTGCCGGCAGCTTTGGAAATGTCGGGCTGGTTGGAATCGGATGATATTTTTATAAGAGCAATGGCGGTTTTTACAGGTATATCGCATTCTTTGAATCCGGTTTCCGTTGTATTTATTCTTGTGATGGCATTAGGATTAATTATCAGTTTTACTACTGCAAGAAATAAAGATAATTCTTTTTTAAGATTTATGGTTTTTGCAGTTGCGGGACCTCTGATATTTTCCTATGCTTTCAGCGTATTTTTCCAGCCTATTTTATTGGCCAGAAATTTATATGCGGTAGCCGTGATGCTATTTTTTTCCATGTCGTATGCACTTTATATAAAGAGGAACGTATTATCACCATTACTTTTGGCCGGATATATATTTTTCAGCCTGACCGGATATGACCAGTTTTCTAAAATGGGAGTGATGAAATTTAACTGGGCAAAAGCAAGTAATGTCATTGCTGAAAATATAAAGACCAACAGCGGTACAGCACATTTTTTTACCGATACTGAAAACCAGCAATATAATTTCCAACCGCTGTATTTTTATTTGAAGCGGGATTTAAACTTAAATATTTACGGCTCAGACCGTATTTTTCTTTTGGATGATTTCAGAGACTATAAAAAGTACATGACCGGAATTGACAATCAGATTAAGTTCTGGCTGTTTGATTTTGCAGGTGACGGCGATTCTTTACATAAGTTCGCCCGGCGATATCGTTGTTCCGGCATCAATTCCTACCGACTTGACGGAAGTACATATTTTTTAAGCTGCCGATTCTGACCAGGTTGAAAAATGATTCTGAAAAAAACCGTATTGCTGGCTATTGTTCTTTTTCAGATGATACTGGTATTTCATCTGCTTTTGAAAGTTAAAAATTTACTTAATATTCAAACGTATGAAGTAAATGATCAATATATAACCAGAATAAGCAAGCAGGAAGTATCAATTGCCACAAACAGCAGTAATTTTAAAAATTATTACGAATTAATTCCCGGTTCTACAGTAAAATTTAATCCTGACTGGCTTGGAGTTCAGGCAATACATACTGTAAACGCGGATGGTCTTCATGACAGATTTGATTATGAATTTGAAAAAGAACGGGATACTTTCAGAATCATAACCGTCGGCGACTCATTTACCTACGGTTCCTATATTGATACAAAGGACAATTACACCGAGTTGCTGGAGAATAAATTACGGAATGAAAAACCGTGCAAAAATTTTTCCAAATATGAAGTGATCAATACGGGAATGCACGGATTTGATGTTGAATTTACCATTGAGAGACTGCTGACAAAGGGATTGACTTACAAACCTGATCTGGTAATTTGGCTTCTGCACGCCTGGAATCTGGATCGGGTAAATGAAATTACCATCGGTCTGCAGGAAAAAAAACAATATGATTCATATGACAAACTGAAAAATGACACATACTCGGTACTTAAAGAAAAATATAATACGGATATCATGTCTTACCAGAAAAAAGTCCTGGACCGTCTGAGCAACAGCTATAAGGGAAAACTGCTTATCGTAACTTTCAAGGATTTCAGGGAAGATGAAAAGGCGCTTGAGCTTGTTAAGTATTTGCTTGATAAAAATCCCGGGTATGCATTTTTTGATTCCCTCCTTGAGTACTGGCAAGACGACAGCATCAGGCTGCCTGATGACCACCCCAATAAAAAAGGGCATATAAAAATAGCAGAGAAGCTTTATGAATATTTAATGTCAAATTTAAAATATGTATGCAGCTGATCATCAAATCACTTTATATTTTTTTATTCTTATTGCCTTCAGATCCCGTAATTCCTGTTCAAGCGGAACACTCTCCAAATAAGTGGCACTTTTGGCATCCGTTTCGATTTTTTGAGAATTTGCACGATAGAGCTGAGTCGGAGGATTAAGGCCGATGATATAAATGATTTTCTTGCGGCTGTTTTTAATGACATTACGTAATTGGCCGGAATTATGATAACCGGGAAATAATTCGAAAATCAGATTTTGGGAACCGTTGGAATAGGCAAAAATTTGAGTGGCTACTCCCCAATCAGAAGCAATAAAATAGCTGTCGGCTTTATTTTTATCTGCAAATACCCCGATTTCATTAAACGAAGGATCCCATTGGAGGGAAGACTTTCCGGAAGCTAAATAATTGGCTGTCAGGATGAGATTTGCCGTTCTGACTGATATCCAGACAGTGAATACAATGATGCATGAAGTGTATAATAATTTTTTTAATTTTTTGTTTAATTTAATCTTATTTATCAAATCGAATATCAAAATTACGGATATATATTGAAAAGGAGTGCCTAAAAGAAAATGTCTTTCATATGTTTTTTGCGGCATTAAATAAAGTGCCAATCCGATAAAAATAAATGAAAGCAGAAAAAGTAAAGATAAATGAATTTTCCTTTTTTGCCTTAAAAAAAGAAAATTAAAGATAAAAAGTACTAAAATAAAAAGAACCAGTATGTAAAACTGAAACGACCCGGTATTTCTGATAATGTCCTGTCCAAGCATGCCTCTAATACTGTCAAAGCCTGAACCTAAATAAAAATAACTCTTGATAAATAAATTAATAGTCGACAATTTGTAAACAGTATTACTTACCAGACTGACAGTGGAAAAAAGACGGTTTTCCCTTATTAAATAATAGATATTGGTGATGATTATGGGAAACAATCCTATAAAAAGGCCGATTATATTCAGATATAAATTTTTTGATATTAAAATTGCCTTTTTGATCCAGTGGAATAAAAACATGAAATATGGTATCAGAAAAACAACAGCTGACAGCTTGTCAAAGATAATTAAGCCCGTTGCCAGTCCCATTAAAAATGACAGAAATGAATTAAGTTTTTTATTCAGTTCAGTATTGATGGCCAGCCCTAAAAAAATATATTTGTATAAAAAGGACATAGCCACGGGTCCGAAATCAAAGCGGACATTGATAAGAATGTCTATGTCCGTAATTATCAATAAGACCAAAAGTAAGAACTCACGTCTTTTTAATACGTGTGAAATTTTAAAGATAAAAAATATCAGGCCCAGGGTGTATAGAGCGATTGCCATAAATCTCCAACCAGTTATCGTAAATCTGCTGTCGGTGAGGACAAGATATGATCCGTAGATGGCTGTTTTTATCCCCCCGAGAATGGAATTGGCAAAGACGGGAACCCCGGCAAGCGAGAATTCGTTGAACATCGCCACAGGTATTCCTTTATACGTAAATGACGGAACTGCCAGAAGCAGTTCATCGTAATTCGGTCCCTGCGCATCCAAATTGAGTGTTATGACATAGAGGAATACCCCGAGAAAAAGAACAGATAAAAACAGTTTTGGGAATTTTTTCAAGATAACAAAAATTTTCTGATAGTAAACAGCCCTTTCAGGTAATCGTTATTTTTGGCATGTAATTTGCCTGTTACTGACAGAAAAAAGTAGCGGGCGGTTTGTCCCAGTAAGAGAAATATCAGATATAGTTTTACATAAGATCGGCTGTGATATTTGCATAAGTAGAGAAATAAACTATTTGTATACTTATCAACGGGAAAATTTCCGCCATGGCTTTGATGTCTGAGGTGAACCATAACAGAGCCAGGATTATAAATGATTTTATAGGAGGTTTTTTTTAAGCGGTGGCAAAAATCAGTATCTTCAAAATAGAGAAAAAACCTTTCATCGAATCCTCCCAGATCCTTAAAAACTTTTTTATTTATAAATACATTACACCCAGAAGCAAAATTTACTTCACCCGAATGCTTATACAAACGTTTGTCTGACTGGGGGTGGCGGAAAATTTCCGGTAATAGTTTATAGAGATAACTTTGTTCAATCAGAAGATTACACAGAGTCGGCTCGGCAATCAAATTATATTGTAGCGAACCGTCTTTATTCAGAAGCTTCGGGACTATCATGGCGGTTGATTTGCTTTTCAGATACGGCTGTACCTCAGCCAGAGAAGAAGGTTTGAAAACAGTGTCTGCGTTTACCAATAGCAGCCAATTTCCCCCGGCATGAGCGGCACCCGAGTTTATCCCTTTGGCAAATCCCAAATTTTCGGTATTAAATATGATATTTGCTCCCTTTGGAAATATATACAGGGTTTTTTTAAAAGCGGGATCATTGACGATAAAAATATATTCGACCGATAGTTTGGATTTAAGGAGTGCCTTTTTTAAGCTGTTTAGGCATTGGTTTAAAACGTGTTCATTCTTATAAATCGGAATTATGATTGTGATATCGATTTTCATGGCTTTGGTGTATTTAATTAATAATCGTCATCAGTTTTTTTAGCCTTACCGGCCAGCTGTTCCTAACGGCTTCATACCTTCTTGAATTGTACTTATCACCCTTTTTTTCATTCAGTGCCAGACCGAGAAACCTGATAAACAAATCATAGTCTGATGCATAATAAATCAGGTTCCTTTTCCCCAGATAAGCCAAAGACGGCAGTTCGGTTGTTACCACGGGTTTGCCGAAATAGAGGAACTGGTAGATTTTGGCGGGGAATGCAGATTTTCCCCAGGAGTCGGATTTATATGGAATTATGCAGGCATCACACTCGTAAATAAATCTCCCCAAGTATTTATTGTCAATAAAACCGGTATACTTAAAATTGGGTTTGGAAAGTATTTGATGGGTAAGGCGGTTTTCATTTAATTGCCAAATGCCTGCAAAGACAAAAGAAATTCCGGGATAATTGCTTAAAAGTTGCAGAATAAGTTTTTTGTCAATTTTCCACTCGTATAATCCTCCGATAAAACCGACTTTTTTGATCCCGGAAGCGAGTCTTTTTTTACTTTTTATATTTTTTGATGAGATAATTAATTCCGATAAATCAACCGGGTTCCTGAATAGGGTTACGCGGGGGTGGTTTTGGCTGAAATACCTGACCAATACGGGAGAAACTGTTATTATCCGGTCTGATATTGCCAGCACACGCTGTTCCAGCCTCTTTAACTCACTATGAAAATTCCGCCAAAAAGGCAGGCTGAAGTAATTATCGGTAACATAGTAAATGAGTTTTCGAGGATTGATCAGATGCTGTATGTACGAATACTCAGGAGTAAAGGATATAACTGAAGGTTTATCAATCTTTACGAGTTTACTGATAACCGTCCAATTTAACATATGATTGAATCTGTTAATGCTCGGAATTTTCCTGCCGAACGGAAGGCCGACGGACCTTATTTTTATAAGGTTACGGCTGCCTTCAATTCTCCGGTATCCGTCAGTTAGGGCAAACAGTAGATTGCGGAATCGTGGATATTCAATTGAGACGACTTTATTTCCTGAAGCGGCAAGCCGCTCCGGTAAATATTGTTCAATACCTTTAATTCCGTTATCATAATTACCGCCGGTGAAGACTATATAATCCGTCATAAATTAAAGATGAAAGTCCTTTTTATTACCATCCTTTTGCCGTATCCCATTGATTCCGGAGCAAAATATAAGACACATCATATCTTAAAGTTAATTTCTGCCAAGAACAATATTGATTTTGTGTCAATGATTGATGATGAGCATGACCTGGTTAATGCCGAACCATTAAAAAAATATTGCAGAACATATAAAGTATTTTTTTCACCCATTGTCAATGCCCGTCATAACCAGCTTCTATTCAAACTGGCATTGAGTGTTTTTCTGACAAAACCTTTCATTGTTTTCAAATACTATTCCCATGAGATGAAAAATTATATTGAAGAATTATGCCGGAATAGGAAATACGATTTAATTTATATCGATCATTTAAACATGGCTCAGTACATACCTGTCGGCTATGTAGGAAAATTGATTTATGACGAAGCGGATATATCATCTTTGGCTTTTACCAGTTTCAGTATCTATGAGAATAACCCCCTGCTTAAGTTTATATATATTTTGGAGAGCAGCAAGCTGAAACGGTTCGAAAGGAAATATCTGAAAAAATTCCATCATATATTTACAATCAGCGAACTGGACAGAAAAAGAATTATTAAAGTTGGCAATCTTCACGAAAAAAAAATTACCCACCTGCCTGTTCCCTTTAAAACATTAAATCTTTATTCATACAGGGAAAGGGATCCGTTAATCAGTTTTATCGGTTTATTATCCTGGAAACCGAATTTAAAGGGAATAATCTGGTTTATTGATAAAGTATATCCGCATATCAAAAGAAGCATTCCGTCAGTCAGGATGAAAATTGCGGGTAAAATGGGAAACAGGCTTATGAAACATCTCAATAATATAGCGGATATGAGCATTTCATATGAAGGATATCTGGTAAATTTGGATTCTTTATATAAAAAGACATCGGTATTTATCAACCCCATTCATGAAGGCGGAGGCGTTAGAATTAAATTATTGCATGCTTTAAGCCGGGGAATGCCGGTAGTCTCAACTTCAAAAGGTGCTGAAGGAGTTCCGGTTACTTCCTCTAAGGAAGTGGTAATAGCTGATGATCCTTTAAGTTTCGCTGAAGCGGTTATCGAGATCATAAAAAATAAGGAAACAGGCCGTCATCTGTCCGAGCAAGGCTTAGCGCTGATGGAAAAGCACTATAATCACGATTTGACTGATAAAATTCTTAAATCTGTTATATACCGGGGATCTGATAAATGATGTTTCTTCCTATCTGTTTTTCAGATAAGAATAACGGCAGTTTCTCCATGTTTAAAAAATATTTCAGACACTCGGTTGATACATTTGCCGCATTATAATTCTGACAGATAAGGAAAATATAGTCTTTGTTTTTTTGGACCCTGCTGGAGAGCCAATTGCCTTTTTTATTCATTTTTGAAAGGTTTTTCCCGCTTATTTTCTCCAGGGCGTATATATATCTTGTCGTATGATAATTCTTCGGTTCTCCGGGTGTGGAAGTTGAAATGGAAAATGAAGATTGACCCGCTTTGGCCAGAATATATTCAGCAGTCTGAAAAACACTCCGGTCTTTATAGCTTATTTTTTCCCAGGGTATGTTTTTCATTTCCCCGATTGTAAAAAAAAGAAACTGGCCGTAAATTCCCAGCAGTAAAAAAACGCTGATTGCCGAAAATAACCGGTATTTTTTTAAATTCAGGCGGTTAATTCCCCCGATTCCGGCATATAAAATAATGATAATAAGGGAGAGAGCGTTTAACCTATGAATTGCCGGCTGACCCTGGTAAAATCCGGTCATAAAAAACCCCGGCAAAAAAAGAAGTAGCATATATTTGATTTTAGGCGGCAATATTGCTCTTTTTGTCAGGAGAAAATGCATGACAAGGTAAATAAAGAGAAATACAACAGAAAGCAAATTCGGAAAAAGCTTCAGCAAATCGAAACTTAGAACGGAATTTTTATAAATTTGGCTTATTATCAGGGAAAAGTCAGGTTTAAAATATATCGTATTTCCTCTGAAATAATTTTTCAGATTATTCCAGGTAGGGTAATTATTATTAATTTCATAGATAATGGTCGGTAAATAAATCATTAGGAAAAAAACAGAAAATATAACAGCTAAAGCGGATAGGACAAGCAGTTTATTTTGAAATTTTTTACTCAAAACGTAAAATGAAAGCATGAAGTATCCCGGGATCAATAAAAATGAAGAAATATACATCAGGCTGACGAAAAACGCGCTTACGGAAATGATAAACAAGAGGAATTTTCCCTGTTTTTCATAAAGTAATAGAAAATATATAGCCAGCAGGATAAAAAAAGGAACCAGATGCGGTTCCCAGACAGCCCTGGCATGCCGAACCATATAATGTGAAGCAGAGAAAACAAGAGCAGCTGTAAGAGCCCCTTTCGGACCGATAAGGATTAATCCCACCTTGTATATCAGATAAATGGAAATTATGCCGATAATGGCAAAACAATATGCGATCGCCAGGTAGTTTCTGAAAAAGAAATATAAGACAGAGATAATGTAATAATAAGTAGGCGGTAAAATATTGAAATTGGATAAAGAGGTCAGCGGACCAACCAGCAGCACATAATTTTCCTCTACTATTTTTTTGGCAATCAGAAGAGCCATTGCAGCATCTGGATCCACGGGTAACGTATATTCCAGATGGTACAACCTGAGGAAAGATCCAAAGACAAGAATTAAACCAAGGTAAAATTTTCTTTTATTTGTATTAAAAAACCTGATCACTTCCTTTTTCACTCAAATGGGAACAGGTACAATTCAGTGAGGGTTAATTTTGACAGAGGAGCCACAAAGACTCCCAAATGCAATTTATTTTCCGGGAAAAGACCCTGGGACAGGGATTTTACATCTTTGGCAATGTTGACTTTCTTGGAGAAACTGCCAAATGAGTCTGCAAAAGTAATTATTTTGCCCTGCCGGTCAAAAATGATATAAACGGATGCCAGGCCGTTAGTATCAGTATTAATGGTTTGGCTGAACAGAAGCAGGGGTTCTTCCTGAGTGCCCGTATCCAGATAGACACTGAATAATTCTTTTAGTACTGCCAGGTTCAGACTGACCCTGTTTTTCCACCATAATTCATTTTTACCTCCGTAGCGGCTGATAAGATGAATACCGGCAGAGCTTTCTGAATTTTTAAACGTCAGCTTGAGCAGATTATTATTATTCAGGGTTACGGGATAATCCTGATTATAAGACCCCAGCCAGTTCCGGTCCTGATTCACAATTTCCAAACATGATGCGGAAAGATCGCAATTGCCGGTTGTGATAATTTTTTTGATTATGTCATTGCCGTTGATAAATTTTTTGGTCATATCTTTGGCTTTAGCCGACAGATCTTCCTTGGTTTCCAGTTCCAAATTTAATTCCGGACTGTCAGAACCGATCCTGGTTTTAAAGCCGTTTATATAGAGGATAATTGCGATAAACAATAAGCTGAAAATTATCAGTCTGAACAACCGCTTTTTCATTTTTTATAGTTTGTATTATAATGTTTTTCCTGTCAAGAGTCGTACCTTTTGCCTAAATGATGAGACCTTTAAAATTTTACCCGGTGTTGACTGTTTTTTTCCTGTTGGTTTTCTTTTCTCCCTCTAAAATCTTTTATTTCAGTTCTTTTTTAATACTGGCCGGTTTCTTATCCTACAAATTAAAAAATACAGTAAAAGGCCTGACTTATGCTTTGATCGTTTCACTTTTCCTTGATGTTGGTATCGGCTACAGCTATTTTAAAATGGAGCCGGATTTAGGATCGCTTTATGCCGTCAAGCCGGCCACCATGCTTGCCTTAGGGTTAGTTCCCCTGGCTATACTAAAAACAAAAATGAAATTTCAAAAAACGGACATTGCTGCCGTGGCTTTTTTTATCTGGTTGGCAATTTCCTTTTTTTATTTGCCATATTCCAATATTTTTTACGGGATCATCCAAATTTTTGAAGCGCTCTTAATTTATTTACTGTTAAGGGCAAATTTGGAATCAGATGACATAAAAAATATTAAATTATTAATGATTGCAACGATTTTTTTCCAGCTGTCTGTCGCGTATTTACAGTTCATCCTGAAAAGAAATGCAGGTTTCATTTCCGAAGGATCCACCTACAGTAATCCGTTCGGCCTGGCTACCTATGAAAACGAAAACCTTTTCAGAGTATCCGGTACTTTTGACCATCCCAATATTTTTGCTGCAATTATTGTCAGTCTTTTTCCGTTTTTAGCATTACTTAAGCCGAATTTCTGGCTGTTGTTATTTTTCGGCCTGCCTTTGTTTTTTTCCTATTCCCGCCTGGCTTGGGCAGCCTGGGGTATTCTGCTTGTAATCATTTACTTCAGGAAAATGATCAAATTCAGGTTAAAATTTCCGGACAAAAGGAAAATTTTGTATCTTCTTCCGGTTTTTCCCTTTATTTACCTTTTATTTCCTTACTTTATTTCCAGAAGCGAATCACTCTTAAACTTGTTTACTCCTAAAAGCTCTCTGGATATCCGGTTGAAGATGTACAGTGAGGGGTTGAACATCATAGGAAAATATCCCTTCACGGGAGTGGGTTTAAACAATTCACTTGTTTATTATGCCAGTTATCCGGTGACGACTTTATTCAGCCTGGTGGAAGTCGGTTTTTCCTACCGGCTGCATAATATGTTTCTGGAAATCGCCGCCGAAACAGGTCTAATCGGATTAGGTTTGTTTTTGCTGATACTTGTGACAGTATATTTTGAATTTAAAAAAATCAGCCGGAAAAAAAAGCAGGTTGGCGGTAAACTCAATGAGTTAATCAATTTCAAAAAAACCGCCTTGCTGTCTTTAATATTTCTGCTGATCATTTCATTCTTTAACCCTTTTTTCCACAACCTACCCTTTCAACTGTTATTGCTTTACATTTCATTTATAATGGTATCGCCCTCTAGCTGAAATTATTTTTAGATTATGAATTTCAAACGGTATATTAAAAATGCATCCCGGAGAATTAATATTCTGATAATCGTTCTGGTTTCAGTATTTTTTGTTATTGCAACCGGCTTTTTTTATATCCGCGAAAAGAACAGGGAAAAACTCTATCTGAAAGTAATTCTGGGCAGGGATTATCAGATACCCTATTGGAATGACCAGTCATTGGAAGTCGGCAACAGTGACAGAAGCTCGTTCGGTATTGTAAATGCCAAAATAATTGATAAGGAATCGTATGAGTGGAACGGGCCGGGAAGGTTTGTCATATTGCTGCTTGAGGTCAGGGCAGTTAAAGACCGGGCGGGTTTATATCTGTTTAAAAACAAGCCGTTATCACTCGGAGAATTTATTGACATGAGATTTCCCAGGGTGCATCAGTCAGGTTTGGTAACATATATATCCACCGATAAACCCAAAAATTTATTTCAAAATCTTCAGATCGTAATAAAGAAAAGGGGTGAATTACCTGAAATCGATGATCATACACGGATAGGAGATACCCTTAAAAATAATAAAGGGGAAACAGTAGCGGAAATCACGGGTAAAACGAGTAAAGATGCGGAAATAAGAACCAACACCGATACCGGAGCCACTGTCATAACTTATGACCGGACAAGAAAGGATATGGATTTGACCCTAAACATAAGAGTCAATAAGACTGCCGACGGTTATGTTTTTCAGGAAATGCAGAAAGTAAAAATCGGGGATAAATTAAACATCCATTTTAAAGGAATCAGTTTATGGGATTTCCGGGTAACCCAGTTGAAGGAAATTTAAGACTGTCCCCTTATTTTATATAGAATTTCCTGGTCAAGTTTTACCTTCATCACGGCTTGAGACAAATTGTATGTCCTGGTAAAATACTCCTGACAATCTCTGTCAGCCGTACTCATATCGGCATATTCCCTGCAGATGAGATAAATCCAATTCTTCTTCTGAAGATTCTGGTCGATCCAGTTCCCCTTTTGGTTGAGGTTTATCAGCTTCTCACCGGTCAGCTTTTCCAAAGCCAGGTAATAAGGAGTGGCGTGGTGGTTTTGTTTTTCGAATGGGGTTATTACATATAAAGTAAAGGAAGCATTGCCGGCGTCATTCAGGATGAATTTTGCGGCATTGAAAAGAGGTTTATAAGCAAGCTGGTTGCCCTGTAGCAGATGAAACCGGTAGTTTTTTAAATTAAAAATAGTAAATGCAGACAGAAAAATCAAAACCAGGGAATAGGTTACGGTTTTCAATTGTAAATTATTTTTCATTATTAAATACCGGTTAAGTGAACTGCCCGCTATCAGGAAAAAAAACGGATAGAGACTGGCCATCCGGTAAACTTCCGCTTTTCCCGAATAAAGAGAAGTCAACAGCAATGAAGCCGATAACAAAACAGTCAGAACTTTGGATGTCAGATATCCGCTACTCCTGTTTTTACGGAAAGACTGAGGAATAAGAAAAATAAGAAGCAGCGGAAGTATTAAAATTCCGTTTAAATAAGGAAACAATGAATATAAAAATAACCAGCTGTGTTCAATAAGATTTTGGAAAGCGGACGGCAAGTTTGTACTGACATAACCTGTCTGACCCGTCAGAATATTGATTATGTAGGCAACCGAGGGAAATCCGTTGAATGTTTCAAAAAATAATACGGGCAAATAAAAAGCGGCCAGTAAAAATATAAAGGGGATTAATATTTTCCTGAATGACCTGAAGCCCGGCTGCAGCTTAATTTTTTTATAAGCCGCCGTCCAAAGGAAAAGCATCGCCGGAATAAGCAGAAATGACGACACGTACATCAGGCTGATACAAAATGTAAGGATTGATAGCCATAGATACTTAACATTGCCTTGTCGGTTTGCCTTCTGAATAAAATATAGTGAGAGCAGTATCAGAAACGGGATCAGGTGAAGTTCCCAGATATTCCTGGAATATTGGATCATGGTGACTGATACCGCCGTTAAATAAGCTGATAAAAGCCCGGCTTTTTTTCCGGAAATTTCCCTGCCGGTAATAAATGCCAGCACCACGGTCAGTATGCCGGTGACGGTAAAGAATGCCGTTATCAGGAGTTCATCCTGCAGAAAAAACTTCAGCAGGGTAATCAGATAGTAATAGGTGGGCGGGAGCAGGTTAACCTGCCAGATAGTGGTCAACGGGCCGACCAGCAGCAGATTTTTTCCGCTTAAAATTCTGTCTGCAATCAGATAAGCGGCAGCCTGATCTGTATCAAAGGAAAGCGTCCGGTCCAACTTGTAGATGCGTAATAACGTGCCTAAAACAACGATTGTAAAAAGAAAAAAGGTTAATTTTTTTGACATAAATTGCAGATAACCGGTCAGAAGGAAGCCCGATAAAATAAAAATTATAGCACTTTTCCGTCAGTTTAAAAGTAAAAGACCTGCTTTAAGTAACCGTAATACAGGTAAGCAGAAAAAATAATAAAGCCGGCCAATGTAAGATATTCCAACCGCTTTTCCGTAGGTTTCCGGTAAAGCATAAACAGAAGAAGCGGTAAGAGGGCATATCTTGATTCAATCAGCCAGATCGGCAGAAGTGACAGGATCGATAGAGGATAAATGAGATAATTCAGCGGTCGGTTGAGTTTGATCATAGCCAGCGAGAAAATGGCATATACGACGGCGCTAAAAAAGAGAATCTCCGTGATAATATTGCCGTTGACGGCCAGGAGCAGCCGGTTTCTGAGATGTTCAGGCGACTGATTCCAGGGGTGATTGGCCGTAAAGGTTATAACCGCAGAAATAATAAATATCATGGCGAATATTAAAATTTTTTTATGCTGTCTGATAAAGGTCCTGATTGCCCAAAAATTGGCAATGTTTATGGGGATAAACATGATAAAAAACAGGAAAAGGGCCCAGTATAAATTTCCGGGGGAAATGAAAAAATCGGGATGCAGGTCCTGAACTCCTATGGCAGTGCCTTTATTGATTATGAACAACCCTGCAAATGCCAGTAGTCCAAATATATTAATTAAATTATTTTTGATAATTGTTTTCAATTTTTTCTGCTTACCCATTGTTTCCGCTGTAATATGTAAAATGAGGTAAATCACCAGAAATACATTCAGTTGTCTGACAAGCATGCTTAAACAGGCCAAAAGCCCTGCCAGCCAATGCCTTTTGTTATGCAGAAAGAAAAGTGAGCCGAGTATAAGCGGCACTGACAAATTCTCAGTATAGAGAAGAAATCTGTACGGAAAAATTACGGGCAGGAAAATAAATTGCAGGGTTTTAAGATTAATTGATCCATAATCTTCAAGTAATCCGGCAGTTTTCCAGAACAGATAGAAAGATAAGAGTACCATAATAAAGTTAATTATTCTTAACTGGGGGATTTGGGTTAAACCGAGCAAAATTCCCATGGAAGAAACAAAAAAGTGGTATCCGGGGATAACGCCGATTTTCGGATAGGCGGAATAATTCCCTTCCAAAAAAAGTTTTATCTGGCCGTAATTGCTGTATTCATCATCATATAAAGGATTAAGAAAAATTTTTAAAAAAAGGAAAGAAACCAGAATTGCCGCCAGCAATAAGACTCCGGGTTTCCGGCCCGAATTATAGAAGGACTGTAATTTGACGTAAGTCACAGTAATGTTGTTCCTCTCTTATAATATATAATAACTTTTATCAATGCATAAGTCGGAATACAAGAGGATAGAAGAACTGGAAAACAAACATTTCTGGTACCGGGCGATGGGAGAACAGGTTATAGAAAGCATAGCCTCCTTTGTCCGGAAAAAAAAAGTCATACTTGATGCCGGCTGCGGAACAGGGGGCATGTCATTAAAGTTGACACGGTTCGGGACCGTTTACGCTGTTGATATCAACGAAACTGCTTTAAAATTTGCCCAAAAAAAGGGCTTGAGGCATGTAATCAAAGCCAGCGTCTCCGAGTTGCCTTTTCAGGATGATTATTTTGATCTGGTTGTCTGTCTGGACGTTCTCTACCACAAAAAAGTTACGGATGATACTGCTGCACTTAAAGAATTATACCGCGTTCTGAAACCGAAAGGATTATTATTGCTCCGTCTGCCCGCTCTCGAGATATTGAGGGGAGCACATGATATTGTAGTGGAAACCCGTCACCGATACACTACCGGAGAAGTAGGTCGTAAGATGAAAACTTCAGGATTTACGGTTGTAGGGATTTCCTATGCCAACATGCTGCTGACCGTGCCTCTATTAATTAAAAGAAGTCTGGAAAGAATTAAAGGGAAAAGATATTTTCATTCCGACAGCCATCCCCTGCCCCTTCTTATAAATGAAATTTTCTATCTGATCCTTAACTGTGAAAATCAGCTTCTGAAATATATATCATTGCCTTTCGGTTCATCCGTGGTGGCATTAGGAAAAAAAATACCGTCGTGAAAAAAAAATCAGCTAAATATTTTTTCAGACTACTGCTTTTTTCCGCTTCTTTTATTCTGCCGCTTCTTATTGCCGAGATTTTTTACAGAAATCACGCTGTCAGAATAATCAAAGGGGAAAATAATAAATTCCATCTTTCCGAGGGAGATGCGGATACGCCGTTTCTGGTGACGGAATCTGCCCGAGGTCGACGATTGATCCCCAATGCCAATATAATTATCAGAAACCACCCTTTTTCAGAGTATGACAACATATCCGTTATGACAAACTCATTGGGTTTTCGTGATGAGGAGATAACCGGGAAGAAGGAAAATGAATTCAGAATTCTGGTACTTGGTGACTCAATAGTCCTGGGCGATTATTTGCCTGTAGAAAAGGTGTTCGTTTCCAGGATTGAGCATTATTTAAATCAGAAACAAAATTCAGTGAATTATCAGGTCATTAATGCATCCGTTGCCGATATCGGAATAAAAGAGGAAATCGATCTCCTTGAGGAAAGCGGATTGAGCACAAAACCCGATATAGTTGCGGTAGCCTTTTATCTCAATGACGGCCGCCCGCCTTGGGGTTTTCCGGGTGATTCGGAAAATAAGAGTTTATTAAGAAGATACAGTTATCTGGTCCAGGCAATTTACCGGGAATTTCTGATCAGACAATGGATAAGTATTAAGGGAATCGATAAAGCCAAATGGGTTTCCCTTCTTAATAATAAAATAAAAGACGGTTGGATTGACGACAGAAGGGAATTCATGGAACTGGTCGCTGCAGCTGAACTGGACTGGGGCAGCGCCTGGAAAGATGAGACATGGAGTCTGATCGGCGACCAGTTTAAAAGACTGAACCGGTTATCGCAAAACCATGGCTTTAAGGTGCTGATAGCAGCTTTCCCGGTAAAATATCAGGTAGAAGCCGATTTTCTCGAAAATTTTCCCCAAACGAAATTAGCTGATCTGACCGGTAAGTACGGGTTTACCTATTTGGATTTATTGCCTCTATTAAGGAAAAATAAGGACCGGGAACTTTTTTATGATCATTGCCATCCCAGAGAATTTGCCAATGACTTAATCGGAAATGAACTGGCGCAATTTATGACCGAAAAATACGGATTTCCTGATAATAATCCTCCGGTTTTTGACCCAGGAAGTAATTAAAAATAACCAGAAGGTATAAGGGAAAAATAATAATGGCAGCCGCTAAATACAACCGGGGATTATCATAGGGTTGGGCAAACAACGGGATACCGGTTAATCCGTAAAAGATGAACATATTCCAGAAGCAAACCTGATCAGTAAAAAATAAGAGAATTTTGTTTTTGTTAGTACGATGCTGAATGAAAAGTAGCAATGCCAGGACTACGGCCATTATCAGGTGATTTTCATGAACACCTGCGGACAGCATGAAATAACTGAAATAAACTGCAAACAATGTGTGGAGGTAAAAGGGAAAATCAATTCCCCGCCGGCTTCGCTTTCCAATGAAAAAAACAACAATCAGTAAATAAATTATCAGGTAACTGATTTTCGCTAAATCAAGCAGATACCTGAAGGGATCATCAGGGGAAAAGATCAGAAAGCCAGGCAGACTTCCGGCCCTGATTTCCAGGATATTTTGGAAGTAGAAGGAGACAAGCCATTGGAGATTCAGGGCTGCGGACAAAATAGTATTGCCGATGGCTCCGTTTATTAAATAATTCCAGGTGGTAAAAAGATAGTTTTTGTTCAACAGCAAAATTGGCAATTGCATTAAAAAGAGTCCGCCGATAAAAAGTGAGGTTTTGCGCCAATTGATAATTTTGCCCTTGCCAAAAGTTATAAAAACCAAAGTCAGGGGCAAAAGGATTATCGGCTGCCACTTTATCAGAAGTGTTACACCGAAACAAAGACCTGACCAAAAATAGCGTTCATTCCGGATAAGCATCAGGAATAAAATTAAAAACGGCACATAAAAAATATCGGTATAGCCTAATCCCTGGGTATTAATAATGAAGCTGGGCAGGGAAAAATAAAGCAAGGCGAGTTTAAGGGAAGAAAATTTAATTTTCGATTGTGAACGGTTATAGAAATATAAAGCTGCAAATCCCAGCAGATAGAATAAGGCAACAGTGAGTTTGAAGGTTGACAGCGGAGTCACATTTGCCGGAAACAGTCTGGCTGCTAAGTATACTACTAGAAAATGCCCGGGAGGATAGGTAACCGGATAGAAAACCCCGCATTGATGGTTTAGACAGGAGGGAAACAGATTTTTATCAGGATTCAATCTGACATAGCTGATAATCCCGGTCCAATTCTCAACATCCCCGGTGCCTTTAGAGGGGATAAGTAAAAAGTTGATTAAAAGATAACCGGTCAATGCCAGAGCAAAAAGCCATTTTAATTTTGGATTCATAGAAATTAAGATGCCATGCTTTTAAAAAAAAAGAGTTTATCCACCGCTGTTTTTCTGGTGTTCAAATTTCGTCCTGTCAAATATATAAACAGCCAGTAAAAAAATCTGAGATAGCTGCCGATTGCAAAAATGATAATGGCAAAAGCGGAGGTATTTTTTCCGTAATATTTCCTAAGGAATCTTTTTAGTGATATCAGGTAGAGTCTGCCGTCTGTCTTACCTCCTGTGCTTTGATGAGGCAGATGCAAAGCTTCAGCCCTATGAGCGAATATAAGATCATAACCGGATTTTCTCATCCGGCAGCAGAGGTCAACATCTTCAAAGTAGAGGAAAAAGCGATTGTCAAATCCGCCTGCCTTCTGAAATGCCTCCTTCCTGACCAGCCACCAAATAGCCGCTACCGCCCCGACTTTGCCTGTCCTTTTATAAAAAGAATTATCAGATAGCGGGGATTTAAATAGTGCCGGCAGTAGCCTATACAAATATGAAGATTCGATAAAAATTTCTTTAATTGAGGGGACGGGCAGAATAGTTTTTTGGATTCTTTTATCTTTAAGTCTGACAAGAGGGGCGATTATGCCGGCTGTAGTGTCGAGGCTAAACGGCAAAATTTCATTAAGGCAGCTTTTTCCGGTAATAACATCAGGACAGACAATTATCACCCAGTCACTTTCAACCTTTTTCATGGCTGAATTTACGGCGGGGCCGAATCCAGCATTTTTTTTTAATTTCAAAATGGAAACGCCGGTTGCGGGGTATTCTTCTTTTCTTATTACGGTGCCATTGGCAACGATGAGATAATTTATATCAGCCCCTGCATGCTTTACTGATTTATCAAGTGATACCAGGCAGGTTTTAAGCAGATGTTTATCTTTTTTGACGGTAACGATGATGGCGGTAAGTTTAATCATTGTTCCAGCAATTTTAGTAAAGCAGCGGATCTGGCCTGCCATGAATTGGCGGAGGCTGTTTTTTTCCTGGCCTTTTTTAATTCAGGATCATTTTCCCTGATCGCTTTGCCAATGTACTTTATAAAAGTCCGATTATTATCAGCCCAGTAGATTAATTTTCTGTTTGCCAGGTCTTTAAGAGCCGGTAAGGCAGTAGTGACAACCGGTTTACCCGCATAAAGGTATTCGTTGATTTTCACCGGATAGGCCGAAATGCCATAAGCATTCATTCTATAGGGAATAAGACAAACATCAAAAGCGTTGATATATAGAGACAGGTATTCAGGCTTTTTATAGTCCAGAAAGTGAAGATTTTTCATGCTGTATAGCCTGTCCCGCAGATATTTTTTCCGTACCTTAAAACTGCCGATAAAAATAAAGGAATGATTACTGTAATATGCGGCTGTTTTCAGTAACAGATCAATATCTATCCTCCAGTCATAGAAAGCTCCGATAAAGCCTATTTTAAGACCTTCCATTGCCTTTAAATCGCCGGGAATTTCATTATCGATTATCTTTACATCCGATAAGTCCGCCGGAGTAGGAAAGTAGAATGTTTGAGGCTTATCCTTGCGGTATTGTTCATAGAGGGTCGTTGATGCGGCGATAATCCTGTCAGATCCGGATACCATCAGTTTGTCCAGATATCTGAATTGCCGTTTTTGCCATGGATTGTTCCAAAATGGGAGGGTAACATAATCATCAATCACCCAATAATAAACCCGGTTTGCTCCTGACATCAATAGGGGTATAAGAACCGCTTCCGGAGTAAATGAAAGTAAAAGATATTTTTTATTTATCAGGTTTTTCACAAGAAAATAGTTGAGGCGGTGATTCAGCAGGTTTATTTGAGCTACTGATCTGCCACATGGTAACAGTCCGAAAGTATGGATGACTGTAAGCTGGTTATTCACTTTTTCCAGGTATGTCTGCTTGCCTGCAATCAACCGGATAATTCTGCTAAACTTAGGGTATTCAATAAAAAGTACCTGGTAATGTTTTGAAAGAAAACCGGGAAGCATCTGTTCAATCCTGACCAGATCCGAGTAATAATTGCCTCCCGACAGCACAACAATTTGTTTCATAACAATTTATGAATATACTTTATGTCAATAAATTTTTCCATCTGGTCGGAGGCGTGGAAAGATATTTTTTTGAGCTGGGTAAACTGATGGAGGCCCGGGGAAACAGGACTTCATATTTTTACATGCAATCAGCCGCTGACGGACAAAGCAGATGGGCTGATTTTGCCGTATCCAATGTATCTTATGACAATTCGCAATTATATCAGCGTCTCAGGCAATTTATCAGGTTATTCTATTCACCCGAAGCTAACAATAAGATAAGCAGACTGATTGACCAGGTAAAACCTGACATCGTCCATCTTCATACTATATATCACCATCTTTCCCCTTCCATTCTGCCGGCCGTAAAAAAAAAGCATTTACCGATTGTCCAGAATCTGGGCGATTATCATCTGATCTCCCCGAATTATAATTTGTTTCATAACGGTGCTGTTTGTGAAATAACCCTCGGCGGTAGATTTTACAAGGCTATAGCGCACAGATGTATACGTAATTCTAGATTCTACAGTTCCATTGAAGTATTGGAAAAATATTTTCACCAATTGGCAGGTTGGGAGCATAACCTGATAGATAAATACATTTCTCCTTCGGTTTTTATGAAAAAGAAACTGATTGAATCCGGTATCAGGGAAGAAAAAATCAGAACGATACCACATTTTATAATCAGCCATGAATATCCATACAGGAAATCAGCCGGAGAATATCTGTTGTATTTCGGCAGATTATCGCCGGAAAAAGGGCTGCTTTTACTGTTAAAAGCAATGAAAAATTTACCGGACATTAAATTGAAAATTGCCGGCCGGGGGCAACAGGAGGATGAACTGAAAAATTTTGTCAAAGAAAAACGGATGAAAAATGTGGAATTCAGCGGTTTTTTAGAGGGAGCAGCGCTTAAGAAAGTAATCAGCCGGAGCCTGGCTGTTATTTTGCCCTCTTTGTGGCCTGAAGTATTCGGTATGTCTATTTTGGAGGCTTTTGCCTGCGGTAAACCGGTAATCGCCTCTGATATCGGCGGCATTCCGGAACTGGTTGATGATAATTACACGGGCTATTTGTTTAAACCAGGTGACCTGGATGATTTGTTGGAAAAAATTAAAAAGCTTTCCGGAGACAAAGGATCGGTTATAAGGTTGGGGGGAAATGCCAGAAAAATGGCCGTAGATAAATTTAATCCGGTCGATCACTACCGGAAAGTAATGAAGCTATACGGGGAGATGATATGAGAAAGTTAATGCTATTTTGCCTGGGACTGATTTCAGCACTTTTGGTTGCCGAGTCAATATTGAGGCTGACGGAATCCTATGTAGTCAGGGACAGAATGTCCGCCGGATCAGTAATTGAAAACGACCCGGAGTTTTTAGTCAGAAATACAACTTCGGGCAGAAGACTGGTTCCCAATGTCCGGGTTACCATAAAGAATCACTATCTTTCTAAAAGGGATATTCCTGTTTCGACAAATTCCTTGGGCTTCCGAGATGAGGAAATCGGTGAAAAAGTCCAGTCTGAATTCAGAATTTTGGTTTTGGGTGACTCCATAACATTGGGAGATTATCTAAAAGCCGATGAAGTCTATGTTGAAAAAATAGGCAAATACCTTGAAAGCAATTTCTCCGGTAAAAAGCTGCAGGTTGTTAATGCCGGGGTCAGCGATATAGGACTGGCGGAAGAAGTGGATATTTTGGAGGAGAAAGGACTCGCGATAAAACCGGATATGATTGTTGTCGGTTTCTATCTCAATGACAGCCGGCCGCCTCACGGGTTTCCCATTGATATTGATTACCGTAATTTCTGGCGCCGCCAGAGCGTTTTAATCGAGACTATATACAGGGAACTGGTATTTAGAAAATGGGTCAAGGAAAATAATGTTAATTATCGCGACTGGAGCAGGATAGGAAATAAAAATTGGCGGCAGGATCCCGGGCAATTTAAAGAAATGATTCAGGCTACTCAGTATGATTGGGGTGCCGCCTGGACCAAAGAGAGCTGGATTTCTGTAGAAAAACAACTAGAGAGACTGGTTTTATTGTCAAAAAAACATAATTTTAAGGTAGTTATAGTCTGTTTTCCGGTATCCTATCAGGTTTATGCTGATTATTCGGAAAATTACCCGCAAACTATGCTGAAAAATATTGCTGACAAGCTGAAATTGGAATACATTGACCTTTTGCCTGTATTACGGGACTTCAGGCAGCATAAATTGTATTACGATCACGCACATCCTACAGTTTTTGCAAATGATCTGATCGGAAAAGAAATCGCTGAAGAAATAAAAAATAAGTTATAGGAAAAGTTCAGAAGGTTACCTGAGCACCGGGCAGGGAATTCTTTAATGCCGACACATCATCCTGATTTAAGGGATTGCCTTCCAGATGGAGTTCAACCAGCCCGCTCATGGCTTTGATAACTTCTGGAACCGAAGTGAATTGATTATTACTCAGATAAAATACTTTAAGATTTGATAAATTACCTAATTCGGAGGGCAAAGCGCTCAGACTGTTATCCCCCAGGAACAATTCCCACAAAGCTGTTAAATTTCCTATATCTGCACTGACCAGGTTTATGTTGTTATAGCTTAATTCCAGGGTTTCCAAACTGGTCAGGCTACCGATTTCCGCTGGTACTTCGGTTATCAGATTTTCTTTCATGTCCAGTTTATAGAGGTTGGTCAGACTGCTGATGCCTGCCGGTATAGCAGCTATCTGGTTTCCTCCCAGATCCAAATATTGAAGGTTAGGCATTCGCAATAAAACCGGAGGGAATTCCTGGAGTTTATTGTTACTGAGGTCAACGCTTTTAAGCTTCGTCAAAGTCTCCAGCTGGTCAGGAATGGATTCAATTAAATTGTTTTCGGCGATTAGTACTTCAAGATTGGGAAATTGAAAAACATCAGCTACAACTTCAGTCACATCATGTTTACTGATATCCAATTTGCAGACAGAGTCCGGTTTCTCCAAAGCTTTATCCATGCTGTCCCAGTCATAAAGCGTATCATCGTTACAATTTTCCAGTGCCTGCGCCCCGTCAGCAGTTTCCGTATTTTCAGCCAGCTGAAGCGGCTGTTGACTGTTTTTTATAAAGACATAGGATATACCGGCGATAACTGATAGGAAAATGAAAACAACGGTGAGGATTAGGTATTTTTTTTCGGACATTAAAATCAGTATAAAGAAATAAAATAAAATTTGTCAAGTGGGATTACAAACGGATCAAAAAATCAGATCAGTCTCAGGCAGCTTATTCTGAAATTCATTTATAGATTCAGGCTTAATATTATTTCCCCTTAGATTTAATTCAGTGAGTTGCGGCATCGAAAAAAGCGCTTCAGGAATCGAACTTAAACGGTTATTCTGTAGATTGAGTACTTCCAGATTTTTCAGATTTTTAATATTGTCCGGCAATCCGGTCAGATGATTTCCGTATAAATATAATTCTTTAAGGCCGTTCGCGAACCCGATAGAGCTGTCTATGACGGTGATTTTGTTGTTTCCGAGTTCTAAAATTTCCAGACCAGCCAATCCTGAAACTGCAGCCGGAAACCCGGTTAACAGGTTATTATTTAATGATAAAATTCTCAGATTATACAAACGGGAGACAAAAGGAGGAATATCCGTCAGACCGTTGAAGGCAATCTCAAGAGTTTCCAATTTCGGTAAAATGCCCAATATTTCCGGAAATTCAATGAAGCGGTTGGCCCCCAAATCCAGGGTTTTCAAGGCACGGAGACGTTCCAGTCCCGAAGGAAGAAATGTCAGTTGGTTTTCATGCAAATCCAGACGTTCCAGATTTACCAGTTCCGTTATTGCTTCAGGTACCTCCGACAATTTCTGATTAGGCAATAACAGTGTGCAGACAGAGGAAGATTCTTTTAAGGCGATTTCCAAGTCCGTAAAAACGGTTTTATCGGTACAGTTAGGCAGTTGCCGGTATTTAATCGAGTCAGCGAATGTCTCATAATCCCGGTGGAGTGTATGATAATCTCCGGCGGAAAACCAGATATAGGTGACTGCCACCGGTAAAATCAGTAGTATAATGGCTGGTGAGAATCGCATAACTTTTTTTATGTGCGGTATTGCCGGTAAACTTTATTTTAAGACCAGGGAAGTAAACTCTCAAGCTGAAAAATCCGCTATCCGCTCCGTCCTGAGCAAATTACATCACCGGGGACCTGATGATGCCGGATCATTTTTATCAGCGAAAATTTGGCTGGTTTCCACGAGACTGGCCATCCTTGATTTGTCAGCTGCCGGTCATCAGCCGATGATTTCACCCGACGGCAAAGTGGTTTTGGTTTTTAACGGCGAAATATACAACTACAGAAATTTAAGGGAGAAGCTTAAAAATAAGTACAGTTTTAAATCGAGAGGTGACAGCGAGGTACTCTTGGCCATGTATCTTCATTACGGGATAAAGTGCTTGGCCTTTTTAAGGGGCATGTTTGCCTTTGTGGTCTGGGACGGGAGGTTGAATAAACTTTTTCTGGCCAGGGACAGACTGGGAAAAAAGCCTCTGAAATATTATTTTGACGACAATTTTTTTGCTTTCGCTTCAGAGCTGAAAGCCCTTATCTCCCAGCCGGGTATCCCAAGCATCTTTGATGAAACGGTTTTACAGGAATATTTTACCAACGGATATGTAAAATCACCGCAGACCGGTTATAAAAATATTTTTAAATTGCCTCCTGCCCATTATTTGGTTGTTTCTTCTTCGGGAAAACAATCATTGCACAAATATTGGGATATTGACTATTCGCACAAACTTAACTTATCTGAAAATGAATGGATAGAAATCCTGTCCGATAAACTGGTTGAATGTGTGAAAATCAGACTGGAGAGTGATGTACCTCTGGGTTTTCATTTATCTGGAGGCATGGATTCCAGCCTGGTCTGTGCCATTGCCGCCTCCGTTTCAGGCAAAAAAATCAACACATTCTCCGTCGGTTTTGCTGAAAATGAATATAACGAATTGCCGTATGCCAGAAATATTGCCGCTGCCATCGGCAGTTCACATCATGAATTGACCGTGAGAGAAAACAGTCTTAAATTCCTGGGAGATATTGTTAAAAGTTATGAAGAACCTTTTGCCGATCCGTCAATGCTGCCCACCTGGATGTTAATGAAGAAGACGGGTAAAATGGTCAGGGTAGCTATAAACGGAGACGGCGGTGATGAAAATTTTGCCGGATACCCGCGTTATTTATTCTGGAAATACCATCGTCAGTTAAATAGTCTGCCCTGGCAAAAAGAAGCAGTATCTCTTTTAAAGATTTTTTACCGGATATTGAAAATCAGGTCCCTGTCTGTTGTCAGCGGAAAATACCTGCCGGCATTGGGGAAAGATCGTGTAAATGCTTATTTATCAGCTTCAGCTCTGACAGGGGAAAAGGAAGTCGGCCTGCTGCTTAAAAAAAATCGAAAACATTTTCAGAAGATGCAATTAAATTCTTTGGACGACGTCCTGGCTTATGACAGGAAATCCTATTTAGCTGATTACCTGCTGCCCAAAGTGGATATTGCTTCCATGGCACATTCCCTGGAAGTGCGTTCTCCCCTTCTCGACCATACACTCTTTGAGTTGTCTGCCCAGCTGCCTGACCGTTTAAAAATTAACGGCCTGCAGCGTAAATATATCATGCGTAAAATTATCGCCCGGAAATTTCCCGGTTTGCCCATCAGGCAAAAGCACGGTTTTTTACCGCCTTTGGCTTCCTGGTTCAGAGGTAAGTATGAAAAGCAGGTCAGGGATGAATTTTTTGACGGCGTATTAAGCGGATCCGATTTGTTCGACATGTCCTATATTAATAAAGTATTAAAGGAACATGCAGAAGGCATTAATGACCATGCTTATCTGATATGGTCTCTTTTGTGTTTTAAAAAATGGCTTGGTCAGCTAAATATACTCTGAGATGTCCGGAATCATTAAAAAGCAGTTGAAGAGGTTTTCAGGGGTGGATGTAAATTTGTTTATTTTTGGTCTGTCATTGCATTTCCTCCTTCTCTTTTTGGCCCCCAATAAGCCTTTCTATTTTTTTTCATTCTTTTTAACCTATTTTATTTTTCTGAATTATTTTAAAAGCATTGCCAAAGCATTAGTATTTGTTGTCATCCTGGCTATATTTTCAGATATCAGCCTGGGTGCGGCTTTTTTCAGGCTGGAGCCTGCCAGCCTGAACATGGGTTCAGGCTGGTGGATTTCTTCGCTGACGGTGTTTGTGCCGTTTCTGGCTTTGGTTTCATATAAAAAAAGGCTGCGAAAATTTGAGACGGCTGATTTGGCTTTGTTTGCCTTTTTTGTCTGGTCCGGCATCTCATTTTACGTCAATATAAGCCACAATTCCTTTATCGGACTTATCCAGTTGTTTGAAATGGCTGCCCTCTATTATTTGCTCAGGCTGAATTTAAGCGAAAAAGACTTACCCCAAGTCCGGATTCTGCTTATTTTTATGCTTCTTTTTCAATCCCTTATCGCCTTGCTTCAATTTTTTTTCAGGCATCCGCTCGGACTGGTATTGGAATCGGTTCTTTTTTATAATCCGGCGGGAATCACAGCTGTCGAAAATATAAATCTTTTCAGGGTCACAGCGGCATTCGGACATCCGAATGCTTTCGCCGCTTTTCTGCTCTCGGTCTTCCCCCTGCTTCTTCATTACCCGCATAAAAGTCAGTGGATGACTTTGGCCAAAATCATGGTATTGCTTGTTTTGATATTTACTTTCAGCCGGATTGCCTGGATTGTGCTGATCACCGTTTATTTATTGTTAATACCGATAAGCCCTTTTTCCCGGAATTATTATTGGTTTAAGAAAAAAGCCTGGCTGAACAAAAAAGTTCTGATTTCCGCAGTAGCCTTATTTTTTTCACTTTATATCCTGTCACCGTATTTTTTCTCCCGAGTCAATACAAGCCCGGTTTCCCTGGATGAATTCGGTTCAATGGGAATCAGGGTCAAACTGGATATCGAGGCCTTTAATTTAATAAGTAAGAATTATATTTTCGGCACAGGACTCAACAGGTCGCTTGAGACTTACGCCCTATACCCCGTGACCAATATTTTTGAAAGTGAACAGCCGGGGGCATTTTATAAAATCCATAATACTTTTCTGGAAATCGCCTCGGAAACCGGACTGCCCGGCCTTCTGCTGTTTCTGCTTTTTCTGGGTTCGGTCGTCAGAAACATGCAGAAGAGAACAGAGACGGATGATATCGGACTGGCAGTCTACGCGGGTTTATTGGGACTTATCGTTATTTCCTACGTCAACCCCTTTTTCCATACAGGACAGATGAAAACCCTTTTTTTGCTTATAGTAATGCTCTTGGTATACAATAAGCCGCAGTATGAAACTTAAAAATTTTTCACTTATGACCCGCTATAATCTCTTCAGCCTGTTGATTCTTGTTTTTGCCCTGTTTGTAATTTATTTTTTCTATAATAAATCCCGCAGCGGTATAGTACTATACGGCCGGGCAATATTTTCCGAAAGCGATGATTTAAAAGTAGCCGTCCCTTACTGGGTGGCAAACCAGGTTGAAAAGGGCAACAAAGAAAAATCCGCTTTTGGCGGTACCACAGCCGAAGTAATTGAGGTGGAATCATATGAGGGAGGCAGCCATGGAAAGCACCTGGTACTTGAGCTGAAGCTTTTTGTCCAGAAAGACAGGGAGGATAATTATTTTTATAAAGGCCAGTCACTTGAATTAAACAAATGGGTAAATTTTAATTTCGGTAAATTCAAACACCGGGGCTTTATCACCTATCTTTCTTTGAAACCCTCGAAATTCAAGAAAAAACAGGTTTTGCTGACTGTTGCTAAAGACAATGAGCTGCCGTTTATTGCCAAGGAATTTAAACCCAATGACGTCATGCTCAATAACAAGGGTGAGGTCATGGCAAAAATTATCAGCGTCAACCTTGTGCCGACTACCCTTAATACTGAGGCCAGAAGCAATGTGGAGATATCGGTTGAGGTGACGGCAAAAGATATCTACGGTATTGATTATTTCACCGAGATCAGCAAAATAAAAACAGGAGAAAATATTAATTTATTTTTCAAAAACGTCATCTTATGGGATGGGCTCATCACATCAGTCGAGGAAAAGTCATGAAAAAAATCACTGTCAACAAGGGATTCGTAAGCAGGAAGTTGGGCAAAAAGACGATGATCTTTGACGGAGAAAAATCCCTGCTGATAACTCTGAATGAAACCGCCTCGGAAATATTTAAAAGACTGTTAAAGGGGGAAGGAAAGGAAGAAATAACTTTATTTCTTAAGTCGGAATACGGCTTGAATAACGATACGGCCAAACGGGATGTCGATGACTTTTTAAAAGTATTAGCCAAAGAAAACATCATCAGTATAGGAAATAAAGCCGATCATGGATGAAACAGTCAAACTCCTCCGTTTATCTTAAAATTGCAGGCTTTACCTTCAGACTCGTTTTCCATCCGACAGACTGGCCTTCCACCCGGCATCATCTGATAAAAGAGGTTGAATTTTCCCTGGGAGGTTTTATAGTCAAAAAAACCTACATCCACGTGGATGCCACCGTACATTTTATTGACAGATTGGGTATGGATGTCTTAAGCGAAAAGAAAAGCAACAAGCACTTTATTAATTTTTATGAAAATAAAGGGAAGAATACCGCAATTTCATTTTATCATATAGGAATTGTGCAGCTTATCATCATCATAAGGACTATTCTGCAGAATTTACTGGCAGAGAACAAAGGGTTTATATTCCACGGTTCCGCTGTTTATATTGATGATCAGGCTCATATTTTCTTGGGAAAATCAGGAGCGGGGAAATCCACCATCCTTCGCCTTCTGGCTGAAAAATGTCTTCCGCTGGCAGATGATACGCTTATAATCAAAAAAGAAAAAAATAACTATTTTCTATATCAGGCTCCGATGATTGATAAACAGGCATGGGTCGGGAAATCCGTCAGGCGTTATAAAATGGGTAAATTATTTTTTCTACACAAGGACATGAATTACCGGTCTAAAAAAATAAAAGACAAACAGCTTGTCCTGAAAAAATTGATCAGGGTTTTTTTCACGGACAGCGGTCATACCGGAAAGCAGATGAAATACTTGCTGGATTTTATTGATAAAAATGACACATTTTTTGACCTCCATTCGGGACTTGATAGGCAAAAACTATGGGATTTATTTTTGAAAGGGAATCAGCATTTATTGCAGGCTTCCGGATCACAAAAACCAGGACAATAAACTGCTGCATTAACCGAATTTAAAAAAAAATCCTCATCCGGAAAATATTCCAAAGGAAATGAAAACAGATTTAATTTTACTTTGGAAAGGGTTAATTTTGGTCTACTATATTTTTTAGACGAACTTCTTTTACGACTGTGAGGCATATGGGCTATTGAATCCTGAATATTTCATAACTAATAACCTGTTCAGGATTATCAGGAGCAAAACGAGGATTATATGTTTCTACCAGCAGGACAGTATCCCCGATTTTTAGATCCCCAGGCTTCAGCGGTTGATCTACTCCGTCAGTTTTCGAGTAGACTTTTACCTTTTGATATAAGAAATTAGGAAAGTACATCCAAAAATCTCTTCCGGAGGTAGTGACGATTTTTAAGGCAAACGGGTAAAAATCCCCTCCACTTTGCCTGCCGTCATAATCGATGTCTTTTATCTCTGTTTGTAATTCAGTTTTAATCGACATTTTCGATTTGGGATCATACTTATAATTACGCAGCCGTTCTAATACATCGGGATGAACGGCAGGAGTGACCGATATAGCCGGAGTACCAGGAGGCTCCGTTTCATTAACAGCCTGTTTCCCGCTGATATCAGCTGTATCCGGTTTGGAGAACAGCAGTTTAAAGGAATTCAAGTAAAATAAATAATAAAAAACCTCAATAAAACTTATGACCAATAGAATAACAAAGGCTGTTTTCAGTAGTTTAGCCATATTAATACATACTACTCTCAGAATAGGCTATAAATCATTGCCCGTCAATTACGATTCGGCGGATTTTTTCTTAAGAAATATCAACCGGTCAATATGTTGCAGCTGTTCAAAAACTGTGAATAAAATTGAATATAGAACCTGCGGATTGAGGAATACGGATATTTTTTTTAAATTCGGCTGAGGGGAAAACAGAAATATATTCATAAACCTCTCGATTCCCTCTTTCAGTTGGCTTTCTTCAGAAGAAAGTTCAATATCCTTCAATATTGCTTTTGTTTTATCTAAGACTGCGGCCGAAGGAGTTATAGCAGTCAGGTATTTGCCGGTTAATGTCCCCGGGTAGAAGCGCTTAACGGCCGCAAATGCAGGGTAAACGAAATTATCCAGCTTGTATTTTTTAATCATTTCAGCCGGTTTCTCCCATGGTCCCGAATAATGTTGAACTGAATCCCGGAGAAGCTGTAATCTGTGAAAACCCCTGAAATTGTGATGGAAAAAATGAAGGGCAAGATAAATGATTTGATGAGAGGAAGACAGCAGTCTGAACATACTGTTGTTGATGACGGCGTCTTGCTTTTTTTTAAGAAAATCCGAGGATAATTTATCGAGGTAAAGTTGGGGATATAAGCAATCCAGCCCGCTTAACTGGTTCATTAAAAATACCGGTTCCAAGTGGATATCCAGAACTACCGGGAAAACCCCTTTTTTCTTGATAAACATATATTCGGTCGGTTTTTTTTTAAGCAGACGATGGAGGCCGGAAAATGACCGGTCATTGAATTTAAATCCTATTTTTTCCAAAAGAAAGGCTGCCTTCCGGTAATCCTTCCGGGCGATCAAAAGATCACAATCTGCATAGAAACGCAATGGGATCATCTTCTGAAGATAAAGATAAAGGGGTAAACCTTTTAGGAACACATAATCAAGCTGATGGCGTTTAAAAGCCTTTATTACACGGTTTATTTCCCTGATGTAATAGGTGGACTGGATGAGGTTATAGTATTCCGGAGAAAGAATCCGGCCTTGCCTTTTCAGTTTAATCAGTTTGGCAAAAATTTGACCCGGTGCAATTTTACCGTCTGAAACACGGTTTGCGTCTCCTTTGGTGATAAGATAATTCTTCCCTTTATAAATTATCCTGTGGATGAAAAATTTACCTTTTTTTTTGGCAAAAATGATTTCCCCTTCATTGACTTTTGAGAAATTGGTTTTCGTCAGATACAGCACATCACCGGGATGAAGTACGGGCAGCATGCTGCCGCCTTCAGCACTGACTATTATCTGTTTTTTTTTTATCAGAAGATTTAATATTCGGGAGTACGTCATTACTGTGTCAATGTCCGGATTATGCGGTAATATTTTTTTTCTTCCATGTGCCAGTTATATTTCCGGAAAAACAACAGGGCATTTTTGCCGTATAATTCCCTTTGTTTTTTATTCCGGTATAGAAACAGAACTTTACGGCTGAATTCCGCTGAAGTATTTTCCGTAAGATAACAGATCATTTTGCCGGAAAAATATCTGCTCAGTAGTTTGGTTCTTGTGGCAATCACGGGAATACCGCCCGCCATAAATTCCGTCAGTTTCAAAGGTAAGATTTTTTCCGTAAAAAGATTTTTTTTGACCAAGGTTAACCCGATATCAGCCAGGTGAATTTCTTTGGCGATTTCATCCAGCGCCACCGGCTTACGTATTTCCACATACCGTCCGATTTTCAGCTTGGTAATACGCTGCACTAATTGGCTGTAGTAATTGCCCTCGCCGGATATTTTCGGGATGATAATCAACTTGATTTGAGGAATTTTATTTTTAATTGCCGGGATTGCCTCCAAGGCGATATCCAGCCCGAAACGCTCGTCAACTGTTCCCATGTACATTAAAATGAAATTTTCCGATGCCGTTTTTCTGCTCACGGGTTTAAATAATTTGGGATCAGGGTAATTCAGTATGACTTCAATCTTATCAGCGGAAATAGTCTGCCTTTCCAAAAATATCTTTTTAAACTCACTGTTGGCAGTTATTATTTTGTCGGCGAAAATAAAGGCTTGCCTCTCCAAAAAATATACCAAATTCATCAGCCAGTGGGAGTGATTCAAACGGTATTTAGTCATCAACAGTTCCGGCATGGGATCATGCATGTCAAGAATGATCCGGCTGCCCCGGAATTTGGGCATAACGGCAGTAAAAACCAGGAAATCCGGCATATTGTGAATATGGACAATCTTATATTTTTTGAACAAAGAGAGAATTGACAGAAGACCGAAAGTATAGCAAAAAAATAAACCGTACTCTAAAAAATACCAGGAAAAGTTTTTCCTTCTTCTGGGAAAAGGAAACTTATAAAGCTTCAGCTTTTTATATTGCGGTGAATAATCCTCCTTTAAACAAATAATATCAACCTGGTGTCCTTTGCCTGCCAGGCTTTCGGCATAACGCCTGACTCTGGCATCGCGGGAATATTGGGCATAAACAACCATGGCGATTTTCATTTGAAGGTATTATATATTATTGATCCGTCTTTCATCCTTTATTAAAAACCCGGCTTGACATAGAATAATTCCGGGTAAAAAGTATTAAGATCAATGAACATTTTCATAAGGACCGCAAAATATTTTTCCCTATCCGTATTTTGCCTTCTTTTCGCCCTGCCACTTGTTGAATCCGTTAATAGGTCTGTTGCTTTACTGGTTTTAGTCATATTTTCCCTTATCCTGTCGGCAAAAATCTTACGACGCAGTTTTGTCGGCGGCCTACCGTCCATTTTATTTTTAATATTTGTAATTTGGACAGTGCTGATTTTACCGTTTTCATCTTCCTTATATTACTCGCTGGCGGAAGTCCTCCGTTATCTCGCCTATTTATTAATTTTTATTTACGTAAGTCAGCTGGAAGATGAGGCCAAAAATAAAGCCAGGAGACTACTTTATTTTTCCTTAATTTTTAACAGCACAGTACTGACTCTTTTTGCGGTAATTTACAAATTTATTCCCCGATTACCTCTGCCTCACGGCATGAACTTATTTTTTGCCTCTTTCGGCCATAACCGGATCTCCGCGGTTTTGATTTTAGCCATACCCGTCTTAATTTTTAACTATCCGATTAACGGGAAAAAATGGCTTAATATGGGTTTTCTGGTTTTATTTACGGGAATGCTGTTATTATCAGGCGGCCGCGGAGCCAATCTTTCCCTGGCAGCGTCACTTGTTGCCATTTTATTTTTCAAAGATCCCAATCTGCTGAAGTACAGCCGGAAGTCGGCAAAAGCAGTTGTGGCGGCATCTTTTGTTTTTGTTATATTTACTTACTTTTACTCGGAATTCCTTAATTTAAGCGGCAGGCCGGCAGGATATTATAAGCCATTCAGATTTGAACAAAGAACCGGCTATTTCCTCCAGTCACTTTCCGGTTTCCGGCAATCGCCTCTCATCGGAAACGGGCCTGACACTTTCCGGTACATATCCCAAAAGTACCAGACACAGCCATTATCATGGTCATGGTATGCTCATAATTTCATTCTGCAGTTGTTGTCAGATACGGGACTGATTGGAGTTTTATTGTTTGTTTTATTCCTCTGTATATCTTTGCAGTTATTTCTCAGGTCATTTTTTTCGGGTCCCGGCAGCAGACAGGTTTTAACTGCACTGACAGTCCTTTTTGTTTCACTGATGCATAATCTGATGGATTATGACTGGCAATTCCTTTCCCTGATGCTGTATTTTTTAATCTTTTTAGCTCTGGTTGTCCCCAAAGGTAAAAAGTTTCAAATCCGGTTGCCCCTTTTTTTTATACTTTTGCTGCTGACCGCAGGTACGGTTGGTTCTTTAGTGCTTCCGACAACTGAAAAACGAATGCAAAACGCGGAAAAGCTGATTGATAAAGGTGATTTTGACGGCGCCCGGAAAGTGCTGTCCGATGGATTGATCTGGGACGGGTCAAACCGGGAACTTTATCTTAAATCAGCCGAGATATATTGGATGAGGGGATATGCTGACATGGCCCATGTCCTTTTAAGTCGGGCAATTGAATTGAATATGCTGGACAGTGAAAGCCTGTTGAAGAAGGACTATTTATATTATATCTCCCAGGCTGAAGATGCTTTTAACCAGGATAATCCGGATAAGGCATATGCCTACCTATCGATTTCCACAAGGCTTTGCCCGGTGTTTCATTTCCATTTAAACAGGGATTTTCCCGCGGATTATGACTTCAGAGCATATCTCGAATCGGCAAAAAAAAATGTCCAATCAATCTCTTTTTCTCCTGAGGAAGTTAAATCATGTGCGGCCAACATTATTCATTGACTTTACCGGGTCAAATTACTATTCTTAAATCATGCTTGGCAAAAGGTATTGGTTGTCTATTATTCCATTAGTGGTAATAGTATTCTTAACCGGATTGATTTCACGCTCATGGGGCAGACAAGCCCAAGCCCAATATCCAACCATACCTGAAATAACTTCAGCACCGACACCGACACCGATTATTCCTACCCACATAATTACGCAGATCTGTAAAGGTACAAATGTCACCCAGGTGGTCTGTCCGGCTACGGGCGGTACCAACAGGCTGTATGTCGTGACAGCTGCTAACAGGGGTACATCAACGGTATCCGCTGTCAGCGGGTTAGGTTTATCCTGGACTAAGAGGAGAACTCAGTGTTCAGCAAACAGCGCCAGTCGCATGGATATTTGGACCGCCTTCGGTTCTCCGGCTAATGGGAATGTAACCATTAATTATGGAGTGTCAGTTTCTGAGGTCGTTGGCTCCGTATCCGGCTATTCCGGGGCGGATCCGGCAAATCCGGTGCAAAACTGGGCCGGTTCAAATACCTTGGGTCAGAATGATACTACCTGTACCGGAGGTGTTAATAACACCAATTCGCTTTTGACTTTAACTTCAACGACCCCGAATTCGGTTTTATTCGCAGCTACTGATGCCAGGAATACAACTATCCAGACTGCTGATCCTGATTACACTCAGAGAGCCACCGATTTTGTGGGTGTAAGAACACGTCTTTATATTCATGACCGTATGCTGGCTGTTTCCGGTTCAGACAATGTCAATCATCTGTTTTCCGGAAATACTGACTGGGTGATGAACGGATTAGCAATTAGGCCTGCACCGCAACCGACTTCCTCCCCGACCCCCACGCAATACCAGATTTACGGTTGGCTTTACAACGAAACCAATAATAATATAAACAGGTCTACGGCAGCCTCAGAAGGATTAATCGGCGGAATAGGCATAAATTTGTACGGAACACTTTATAATTCCACTACCAGTCAAAATTCCCAGATTTCCGGAATATTGGGCAATTACCGTTTTAGTAATACCATTGACGGTATTTATACGGTTGAGCTTTTATCGGAACCAGCGAATTCAGTACCTTATCTCAATTATACAAATCCCCAGATGGCTATCGTGGCCGGCAGTGAAGTTATTGTTGATTTTCCTTATATAACCATAACTCCAACCTATCAGCCGGGCACCCCGACTCCGACACCACCCGGCGGCGGCCTGCCTGAAAACACCCCGACTCCGACTCTTTCCGGAATTGCCCCGACTGCCCAGGTAACCCCGACTTCAGCCATTGAACCGCCGACTGAATGTCAAACTTTACCCACACCTGATTTGCAGTCTCCGGAACACGATGTCTGCCTGAACTTTAAGCCTGACTTTTCAGCTTACGTTGAAGATCCCAACGGCGATAATGTCTGGGCTCATTTTTTCTTATCAAACGGACTGGACGTAAACGGGAATTCCGTCATACCTTCAGGTGATAGTGTCTGGACGCCGGGAGAGATGGAGTTGAATCAGACTGAGTCATTCTGGTGGTCAGCCATAACCCAGTCTTCATCCTGCCCTGATTCGGGACAGGCACCTTCCAGGTTGCTTTCTTTAGATTATACTCCCCCTGAACCGCCTGATCCGCCGGTATGCACTTTGGATTACCAGAATTATGTTACAGGAGAATCCTTTTTTACATGCACCTGGTTTGAAACTGTTTCTGAGGGCTGTGCCAATACCGTCAATTACCATCCTTACTTCTGGACTTCGACCGGAGAGAGCTGGGATCCAGGCTGGATTGGAGATCAGACTTCCATAACAGTGGTTGTTGAAGACGGCCAGGAGTTATATGCCGAAGTGGCCACTCAGGATTCAGCAGGCAATATCTCTGAAAAATCCGATACCGGAGGCAGTTTCACCGCCCCCAGGATAAATTACGGAAATACACCGACACCGGGAGGACCGACAGCAGTGCCCCCAAGTCCGACAGTCACACCGACACCCACCTTGGGTGCCTGGCTGCAAATTCTCGGCGGCGATATCTATCAGCCAGTGATAAATCAGCCCGTACCCAGCGGCAAGTACTTCCTTGATCTCCTGCCGACTCCGGTCGAAAATCCTTATTCAGCCGGCCTGATCTGGTCCAACAGCGGCAGCGGCAACTACGGTTTGGGATCATCCGCTCCAATTGACTGGGAAGTTCCGGGGACGTTTACCAACGCCTATTCATTCAGCTACTATTGGGAATCATTGAAAAACAAGGCTAAAAGTGTAAACAATAATGTAATCGGTGTAATCAATGCCCCGGCTGAAGTCACGCCGGCTCCCCTGGCTATTTCCAATTTGGCAGTAAATGATATGGCCAATGCTGTTGACTGGCATATTAAAAGCAATTTACAGACAGGAGATACCCAGTTCGGTGACAGAACTTATGTTTTGAACTCAATTCCTGCCGAATTCCTGGGTGCTGCCTGGGTACAATCAGCCAATGATTCCCGGGCTTATACTACAGAACCATTGGTGACCTTTGAAGTCAATATTGACGTTACCGCTTATGTCGCTCATGAAAGTACTATTACACCTAAACCCGCCTGGCTTTCCGGCTGGACTGATACGGGTTTTTATCTTGTTAACAGTGAAAATATACCTAAAAATTTCCGTCTTTATGCCAAAGAATTTCCGGCGGGCACAGTCACGGTCGGCACAAACGGAGCTACGGGCAAATCGATGTATACCGTTATTGTTTTACCCAATGTTTCCGCTCCCACCCCCACTCCTGAAGGTTCGGGTGATTTGGATGAGCAAAATTCCGTTTATGCTTACCTGGGATCTGGATTATATACACTTGATCCGTCTTTTGACGGCAACCGTACCGCCGGTCCTGATGTAACAGTGATGCTTGTTTCCGGCACTATGGAAATTAGTGATAATTTTTCTCTTGCCGATCCTGAGGACATTGTGGTATTTATTGTTAACGGCTATATCCAGATCGGTGCCAATGTCAGCCGGATTCCAGGGCTTTACATCAGCAGCCAGACTATCAGTATAGCCTCATCCGATCTGCCGATAATCATTGACGGTATGCTTTATGCCAAACGGTTTAATTTTGCCAGGACTTTTATTGACCAGAATATACCGACCTACCAGTTCATATACCAGCCAGGCTATTTGGTAAAGCTATTGCCGTTCCTGGGCCGGTCCAGGGTGAACTGGCAGGATTTATCACCATGAAAAATAACTATATAAAAAAAATGCAGAGGGAGAACCGGGGCCAAATTGTCCTGATATTAGTCCTACTGACGGTAGTCGGTTTGACAATCGGTCTTTCCCTGATTTCACGCACCATTACCGATGTACGCATTACCTCACAAATAGAACAGTCATCACGGGCTTTTTCCGCTGCTGAAGCCGGTATTGAAACTGCCTTAGGAGGAAACGTGGCAATTGGCCCGACCGGTACCGTAAATCTGCCTGGGGCTTCCGCCAATTACTCAGTGAAAACGATCGGTGGTTCCAGTGATCCTCTGGTTATGCCTTTGACAGTTCCGGGAGATACCCAGCATGTTTGGCTGTTAGACCACAACCCGGATGACAGTCTGAATGAGGCCGGCTATGCTTATCCTGCCGGAAGCAATTTGGAAATTTGCTGGGGAAGTCAATCGACAGGAGCAGCCGCTGTTCTGATTACACTTTTTTACAAGGATGCAGGCAGTTATAAAGTGGCCAAAAAAGCCTATGACCCTGAAAACCGCGGTAATAACTTCATTCCGGCTGAGATTTTGGGAGGTTATTGCCAGGGTGATTACTCTTACCGCATAGTCATAGTAGCCGGTTCCGACATTGATCCGGCTACGGATGATTTCGGTTTACCGGCTGACGCTTTAATGCTTTTGATGCGCCTTCAGCCATTGTATGCCCCGACTTCATTTGCAGTCGATCCGGCGCAAAATTTACCTCTGCAGGGGAAAATCATCACTTCAATAGGCCAGACCAATACTAATATTGTCAGAAAAATTCAGGTATACCAGGGATTTCCTGTTCTGCCTACTTTACTTGATTTTTCCTTCTTCTCCGAAAATTAGCCTGAGTTATTTTTTCCTTGCCGGATTGACATTGTTGCCGGGTGATTAGATACTAAATATATGGCCAAAATACTGCTCGGTTTGGACATCGGTTCCCATACAATAAAAGCTGTTCAGTTGTCCCGTTCCAAAAATAATGTTTCTCTGTTATCGGCCGGCTATATTCTGACTCCAAAAGTTGAAATTGACATGGTCGGCAGAACCGATGAGCAAATCATGGCAAAAGCCATAAACCAGCTGGTTTCCGATATGAAAGTTAATTCCGCGGATGTAGCCGCATCCCTACCTTCATACAAAGTTATTACCCAGGTAATCGAAATCCCTGAAATGAACGAAAAGGAGATCGAGCAGAGTATCCAGTGGGAAGCTGAACAGTATATTCCCCTGCCGCTTTCAAAAGTCAAACTTGACTATTCAGTTATCGGCAAAAGTGAAAGCAATAGCAAACTCAAGATAATTTTGGTTGCGGCACCGATTACGCTGATTGAAAAATACATGCGCATCATCAATCTGGCCGGGTTAAATCCGGTAGCTTTGGAAACGGAGATAATCTCTTCGGCCAGGAGTGTCGTGCATTCACTGCCGACCTTGCCCAACCTGCTGCTGGTTTCGATCGGTTCCAACAATACCGATATTGCCTTAATCAGAAACCACCTGATGATATTTACCAGGACGTATCCTTTGGGAGGCAATACTTTGACGCGGGCCATTTCAGAAGAATTGGGATTTGATTTTGCCCAGGCTGAAGAATATAAAAACACTTATGGCATGGATGAATCGAAACTTGAAGGCAAAATATATAAAATCGTCACTCCTTTTTTTAACAATATATTTACCGAAATGGAAAAAAATATCGCTTACTTTAAGGAAGAATACCCCAAAGAGGAACTGATGACGGTGGTTATCCTGGGCGGAACGGCCAAAATGCCCGGTCTTATGCTTTCTACAACCAAAAATATCGGCATCAATTCACAAATCTCAAATCCTTTCATCAATATCCAGGCTAATGAGGAAATCTTGAATTCTTTGACCGCTGACAGTCCGATCTATACCACAGCCGTAGGTCTGGCTTTAAAGGAATTATGAGCAAGAAAACAATCAATCTGATAATCGAGAAAGATGATGACTTGCCTGTATTGAAAAGGCTGAAAAAATTTGCCCCCGTAACCGCGGCTGTCTGCCTTATATTGTTTGTCCTGTTATATTCCATTTCCCTGATTTATCTCAAGTTGAATACCAGCGAATACAACAAATTAAAAGCCGAAGTAACCTCCAGCGAAAAGAAAATAACGTCTTACCAGGCGACTGAAGGCTTATATCTGGCAACTTTCAATATACTTGATGTGATCAACAAAATTTTAGCTAAAAATTTCAGTACCGTTGCCGATACTTTACCGGAAGTCTATGGGATAGATTCAGATGAGATTGATATAAAAACACTGACTGTCGACCGCAACGGACAGATGTCATTTTCCCTGACAGCCTATTCCCTGACGGCTCTGGAAGTTTTTGTAGGCGAGCTTTTAAACAAGCAGATAGATGCCGTGTTTTCAGATATAAAAGCTCAGGGGATTTTGCGTGACAAGGACGGCAGTTACACCATGACCATTTCCCTGAAATATAGGAAAAGTCCGGCAGCTACTTCATGAAAAACCGTCTGAAAATTAAATCTTTTATCCTTAAATACGAATCAGTCCTTTCCTCTTTTGTGGTAGTTTTGTTTATACTGATATTGACTGTCAAACTTCTTCTGCCGAATTTCCTGCGGATTACGACTATTTTTACTGAGCGGAAAGAACTGACAACTAAATTAGTGCAGCTGAAAAAAAAAGAAGCATTGTTGACTTTGCAAAACAGGGACGTCCTGGCGGAAGATTTCGCCAGGTTAAATATGATTGTTCCCGCCTCAAAAGACTATGTCCTTTTATTTTCTACACTTGACCAATTACAGCAGTCAACCGGAGTCTTTGTTACCAGAAGCGATTTTCAGCTTGGGGTAGTATCTACTTCATCGGCACTTTTAAAAAAACCGGTCGGGGAGCCTTCATTTCTTTTACCGATTAACCTTGAAGTGACCGGAGATATCGGGCAAATAGAAATTTTTTTGAGATCCTTAACTAATTTATCGGGGAGAATGATAACTGTTAACCACTTACAGCTGACCATGCTTGATGACGGTTCGGTCCGCTCCAGTATTGACGGTAATGCCTATTTTAATCCGCTGCCAAAGACCATAGGCAAAATTGATTCGCCCCTGCCGCAAATCAAACACGAATACCGGCAAATTATTGAAAGAGTCTCGCAAAATATGGTTTTGGATCGTCAACCGCCGGAATTTCCGTCACAGGTTCCTGTAGGCAATGATAATTTATTCTTTTGAAATAGTGTTTAATATTTCTTTATTTACGGTGGCTTTTTTTCCAGTCGTCTAATTCCGAGTGGTTGCCTCGGGTTAAGACTTCAGGGACTTTTAATCCCAGATATTCACGAGGCCGGGTAAACTGGGGTGATTCTGTCAAACCTTTTTTTGAATAGGATTCATCCCTGACTGCTTCCGCTTTTTTCAGTACTCCCGGTATCAATCGGATTACGCTGTCGGCAATGGCCAAAGAGGGCAATTCTCCCCCTGTCAGTATGAAACGGCCGATTGAGACGGTTTCATCAGTAAAGCTCTTTATGCGTTCATCTATGCCTTCATAGTGTCCGGCCACAATCATCAGGTGGTCCAGCCGGCTGAAACGCCTAGCTTTAGCCTGGTTATAAATTTTCCCGGCCGGATCGGTCAAGATGATCTTTTCATTCGGGGACGCTTTACCGCCAGACTGGCTCAACCTGTTATCTATGATGGCTTTATGGACGATATCTACCCGCAAAAGCATCCCTGCTCCCCCGCCGTAAGGACGGTTATCAACTGTTTTATGGCTGTCTTTTGCATAATCTCTGATATTGACAAGTTTAACTGCAACCTGTTCTTTTTTTTGCGCTTTGCCGATAATTGAGGAGGATAAATACGGTTTTAGAATTTCGGGAAAAAGGGTTAAGATGGTAATCAGCACGTTTAAGCTATTTGGATGCGGACGTGAATGCCTTCTTTAACAGCCAATATTTTTGCCGCATTTCTGATTGCCTGAATGATTTTACCGTCACGGCCGATAATTTTGCCGACGTCCGAAGCTTCTGCTTTTAAAGTATACTGGAAACTCAATTCATTGATTTGCTCTTCCTCGATCTCGAGGTCTTCAGGGTGGTTCACTATCTGATTTAAGAGATAATGCAGAAAATCTTTCATATTTTAAGAAGTTTTCTGACGGCATCTGTCGGTTGAACACCGTGGGAGAGCCATTTTTTCAATTCTTCTTTGTTGATTTCGATTTTCGGAGGTTTAGTCAGAGGGTCATAATAGCCCAAGTTAGCCACAACTTTACCGCCTACAGCAGTTGCTTCATCAGCAACTACGATACGGAAAAATTCCCTTTTTTTTCTACCCAGACGATGCAGTTTAATTTTTGCTGACATAAATTTTATCTTTAGCCTGTATTATACGGTTTTTTCTTCCACTTCACAAGAGCATCGGTGGCTGCTTTTTGTTCCGCCTCCTGTTTGTTTTTACCCAATCCGCTCCCCCATTTAGTCTCACCGACAAAAACCCCCACGGTAAACTCTTTGGCGTGATCGGGACCTTTCTCTTCCAGGACCCTGTAAACCGGAGACATTTTAATCTGTTCCTGTACCAATTCCTGAAAGGAACTCTTGGCATCTTTATACGACTTGTCTTTATAAATGACCGGAATCAGGGGAAAAAGGGATTTTTCCAAAATGGTAATTACAGGTTCCAGTCCGCCGTCCAGGTAGACTGCACCTAAAAATGCCTCAAACGTATCAGCGAGGATCGAAGTATTTTGCCTGCCGCCGCCTTCTTCCTCGCCATGGGATAATTTCAGATACAGACCCAAATCAAGCTGTTTTGCCAACTTGGCTAAAGTCGATGTTTTAACGACGCTTGACCTGAGGTTAGTCAAATCTCCTTCGGGCAGTTTCGGATAATTGCGGTACAGATATTCAGAAGTTAAAAACGATAAAATGCTGTCACCTAAAAATTCAAGTCGTTCGTTGGACGGAATTTTATCCTTGGCTTCGTTAAGATATGAGCGGTGGATAAAGGCCAGGTTGATTAAGCTGAGATCTTTGAATTGAAGGCCGATAACCTCGGATAGTTTTTGATATACCTGCATTAAATTCCTTCTCCGAATTCTTCGATTATATCCAGAAGATCATTGACTGTTTGAGGGGAAATGGTGTCAGTATCGCTGAAAGTCAATTTAAATTCCCTGGCGATTAGCGCCATCAGATCGTTAATTTCAAGGTTGGCCAGGTTGAGATCGCCTGTTAAGTCAGCCTCAGGAGTAATATTTTCATCAGAGACACCGAATTTATCGCTGAGTATTTTTTTAACGGCTTTATAATTATCCATAGATTTTTTTATAGATGGTACCCAGAGCACCGTTAATAAAACCCGGGCTGGTATCAGAGCCGAATTCTTTGGCCAATTCAATTGCCTCATCAATGATGACTTTTGGCGGTACTTGTTTTACCACTTTCATTTCATAAACTGCCAACCGCAGGATGGCAGCGTCGAGTCTGGCGATTTTGGCTATTGGAAATTGCGGGGCTGCCTCTTCAATGAGTAAATCTATAGCTTTCAGATTTTGTCTGATTGATATCAATTCCGGCAAATCTGAAGCAGGAACTGTATGTTCATCAAAACTGTTTGAGAAAAGTGACTGCATGATTGAAATCCGTTTACGGTGCCTGGGGTCGTCCGTTTTCTTCATTTATAAAAACCGCACTTGGGACATGCGCGATGCGGAAGCCGTGCCTGACCGCACTTGGGACATTTAATAGTAAGCAAAAGCCGTGATTTCAGGTTGGCTTTTTCCCTTTTTCCCTGACGCCTGGATGAATGTCTTCTTTTAGGTAACGGTGTCATAGTTCAATCAATCGTATCTTTTATAATTGTATATGCTAGAACTTTATCACGCAAGAGGCTGGACGACTTTAATTCGGGATCTTGTTTAAGCAGCTTTACCGCTTCAGAGCGGGTTTTTTTGATTAAAGAAAGATCGGAAAAATCGGCAAATTTTAGTCCCAGTCCGCCATGCTGGCGGGTGCCGAAAAATTCCCCGGGACCCCGCATTTTTAAATCATATTCAGCCAATTCATGTCCCTGCCTGAATCTGGTCAGTGTATTGAGACGGTCCAAAACTTTTGCTTCACGGCTTTCGGTAAACAGCAGGCAGTATGATTGAAGATTGCCCCGGCCGACACGGCCCCGAAGCTGATGGAGCTGTGCCAGGCCGAATCGGTCGGCAGCTTCAATTAAAATCACGGTAGCCGAAGGAAAATCAATGCCGACTTCGACGATCGGAGTAGCCACCAAAATGTCAATTTCCTTATTTTGAAATTTAGCCAAAACAGCTGATTTTTCCGCAGGTTTCAGCCGTCCGTGCAAAAGGCCCAGGTTGAGACCGGGTAAAACATCTTTTCCAAGGCGGTCATATTCTTCATTGGCGCTTTTAACAGTGGCCAGTGTTTCTGAGGCTTCAATAAACGGGCAGATGATAAAAACCTGTTCCGGACTGTTATGCCTGCTCTTCAGAATTTTCTCTTTAATCCAGCCGTACGCCGCTTCTCTTTTTTCAGTCTTTACGATATAGGTTTTCACCGCCAGCCGGTTGCGGGGCATTTCATCGATCAGGGACAAATCCAGATCGGCAAAAAGAGTCATACCGATAGTTCTGGGGATGGGAGTGGCGGTCATGGACAGTACATGAGGCTGTTTATTTTTCAGGCTCAATACTGCCCTTTGCTCCACACCGAAGCGATGCTGTTCATCAATAATCAAAAGACCCAGGTCGTTTCCGGGAGAATAATTATATAAAAGTGCATGGGTACCCACTGTGACAGGATAGTCCTCGGGACGTGCTGTTTTTTCCCGGGAAGTGATATAAGCTATTTTGATTCCCCAGGGATCAAGCAGTTTGGAAATTGTCCGGTAGTGCTGGCTTGCCAGAATTTCCGTAGGGGCCAGAAGTATTGATTTATAGCCGGCCAGACAGGTGGCAAAAACGGCTAAAACAGCCACGATGGTTTTGCCGCTGCCGACATCGCCGGACAACAGTCGGAGCATGGGCTTATCTCTTTTAATGTCCCCAAGAATTTCCGAGAGGGCTCTTTCCTGAGCCCGTGTCAGTTGAAACGGCAAAGACTTTATAAAGGCAGCCAGAGACTTTTCATCAACAGTGATCATTTTAGCGTTACTTTGCCTGTCCAGGGCTTTTTTTCTGAAGGCGGCGGCCAACTGGATGATTAAGAGTTCTTCAAAAGCCATTCTCCGGCGGGCGGATTCTGCCTGTTTATAATCTTTGGGAAAGTGGATATTGCCGAGTGCCTCTTTCAGGACCGGCAAATTATATGCCTCGAGAAGTGTGGGGGGCAAAAATTCCCTTATTTCCGGATTCAGCCTCTTCAGGATTACGGCGATTTTGGCTCTTAACCATTTGGAAGTCAGGCCTTTTGTTTCCGGGTAAACGGGAATTAGACCGGCTGTGTGAATATGGAGGCTGTTGTTGGTATAGATTTCATACTGCGGCACAATAAAAGCCAATCTCCTCTCATAAAATTTAACCTCTCCGGCTACCGTCAGCTCAGTGCCCGGTATTAGTATTGAAGACAAAAATGTCTGATTAAACCAGATAAGGCTGATTTCTCCTGTTTCATCCGAAAGTTTGGCTTTCTGGAGTTTTTTGCCGGTCCGGGTATAAATATTTTTAAAATCGGTAATCCGGCCGTGGACAGAAACGGTTTCACCAGGTTGCAGTTGATTTATTTTGGATACCAGGGAATAGTTTTCATAACGGAAAGGAACATGGTAGAGAAGATCGCCGATTGTATTGATCCCCAGTTTCTCCAGCAGTTTCCGGTAAACCGGACCGATCATCGCCAGCGTATCGACTTTCGAGCTAAGTTCGAACATAAAGAGCGGTCAAGGCAGGAACAATACCGGAGCAAGTGAGGTGACTACCAGGGCTACGGTTGAGATAATGATAATGACAGTCCAAAATTTTCTGTGTTTTCTGAAAAAATTCATAGTTTATTTCCTGAGTCTGACAAATTTGTGTTTGCCGGTCCTTATAACCCTGCCGTCGGTAACGGCGACGGAATATTTTTCATCTTTTATTCTTGTCCGGTCAACGTCCACCGCCCCTTCCCGTATTAACCGTTTGGCCTCACCTTTTGATTTTACCATATTCAGTGTAAGCAGGAGTTCGGTCAGGGGAATATTATCCCGGTCAATTTTAAATTCCGGTATATCGGCTGATTCCGACCGTTTTTGAAACACAGCTTCAAAGTAGGCCTGGGCAGCCAGAGCTTCTTTTTCGGAATTGAGCATGCGGGTTAAACGGAAGGCGAGCTGTTTTTTATATTTCATCGGATTGTCACCCGCATCAAGAGAGTCTTCCATTTGCTTTACCTCTTTAAGTGGTAGATCGGTGATGTAATAAAAACTGTTGATGATGGCTGTGTCCGGTAGATTCATGATTAATCCGTAAAGGTCTTCCGGTATACTGGTCAAGGCGATGACATTGCCTTCCGTTTTGCCGATTTTTTTGCCTGAAGCATCGGTTAATAAGGGAGTTGTCAGGACGAATTTTTCCTTCTTTAAATAATCTTTGACCAACTGACGGCCGCAAAGCATGTTGAACGTCTGGTCTGTGCCTCCGATTTCCAGGTCAACTTCCATGGCCACAGAATCATAACCCTGCAGTAAGGGATATAAAAACTCCCGGAAATTGATGGGGATGCCCTGGTTTTTCCGTTCGATATACATGTCCCTTTCTTCCAGCTGCTGCAGGGTAAAATGGCCGGCAATCTCAAGAAGCTCCGGCAATGAGAGCCTGTTCAGCCAGTCTCCGTTATACAGAATTTCGGCCTTGTTCTCTCCTTCAAAATCTATTATTTTGGATGCCTGCAAGACATAATCCCGGGCGTTTTCCCGAAGTTCCTCCCGGTTTAAAAATTTATCCCTGGTCCTGGACTTACCGGAAGGGTCGCCGGCCTGCCCTGTGCCGTCTCCAACCAGGAAAATGACCTGATGACCCAGTTTTTGGAACTGCCTCAGTTTCATAAGACCTGTCAGGTGACCGATGTGCAATTGGATGCCGGAAGGGTCAAAACCCTGGTAAAGTTTTATTTTTTTACCTGACCGTAAAACCTTTACCAAAGCTTCCCTGGAGGGATAAATTTTATCAACAGCCCTACTAAGCGTTTCTTCGATGGCATCCATACTCCGAATTATATCAGCTTCAGTTGCCAAACTTAAATACTTTCTGCTACACTCGATGTGCACAAGATGAGTTATGCTTATAACAGGCGTTTTCGCCGCATCAGACTGCCGCAAGCTTCACGGCGGCAGCAATCCCGGTTCAGTTATAAGCTGCGTCTTCTCAGAGTCCGCCTTTTGAATTTTATCCTGGCTTACCTTTGGTATATTGTCGGAGGGACGGTAGTTTTTTTGCTGCTTCTATTTGCCGTTTATTCCCGGGATTTGCCTTCCCCGGAAAAAATCCAGCGCCGGGAAGGATTTTCCACTGTCATACTCGACCGGAACGGCAAAACGGTTTATGACATCTATACTGACCGCAATACCATTCCCGTTAAATTTGATCAAATTCCCGACCACCTGAAAAAAGCCACCATAGCCATAGAAGACAAGGATTTTTACAAGCATCAGGGATTTTCCACCCGTGGGATGTTGCGCGCTGTCATTAATATTCTGACCCTTAAAGGCTTGCAGGGTGGTTCAACCCTGACGCAACAATTGGTAAAAAATGTTCTTTTAACTTCGGAAAGAACACTGCCGCGAAAATTCAAGGAGTTTATCCTGGCTGTTGAAATCGAACGTAAATACTCGAAAGATGAGATTTTACAGATGTATTTAAATGAAGCGCCCTACGGCGGCACCATGTGGGGTATTGAATCAGCCGCCCAGGGATATTTCGGCAAAACGACCAAGGAACTCGATTTACTCGAGTCGGTTATTTTGGCCGGTCTTCCCCAAAGACCGAGTTTCTATTCGCCTTTTAACGGCTCCAAAGATGCCTATAAGGAACGAAGCGAAGAAGTCCTGCGGAGGATGAGGGAAGACAATTACATTACCACCAAGCAGGAAAATGATTACAAAAAATCGCTAAATGATTATAAGTTTAAACAGGGAGACCTGTCTTTCCGGGCTCCACATTTCGTGGAATACGTCAAAAAACAGCTGATAGCCAAATTCGGCGAGAAAAAAGTTGAACAGGGCGGACTGAAAGTAGTAACTACGCTGGATTTGGATTTGCAGAAAAAAGCTGAAGATATTGTTTTTGAGGAGGTGGAGAAGGTCAAGAATTTGAAAGTCGGCAACGGCGCGGCTGTGGTTATTGATCCTGCCAGCGGTGAAATTTTAGCCTATGTCGGCAGCAAACAATACGATTCCGATGATGAGAAATTCCAGGGCAAATATGATGTGGTCAGCCTCGGTTTAAGACAGCCGGGCAGCGCTCTCAAACCGATTACTTATGCAGTTTCCTTCAGTAAAAACTATACTCCGGCATCACTGATCATGGATGTCGAGACCAAATTTCCCGGAGGCACCGATAAACCGGACTACATCCCCAAAAATTACGACGGCAAGTTCCGCGGCCCGGTCCAGTTACGTTTTGCCCTGGGCAATTCCATCAATGTGCCGGCCGTGAAACTGACAGCCCTGGTAGGCATCCGGGAAATCCTGGAAACGGCTTATAATATGGGTTTGACCACTCTTGAGCCGACCCGGGACAATGAAAACCGTTTAGGTTTGTCAATTACATTGGGCGGCGGTGAAGTCAGACTGCTGGAACTTACTTCAGCTTACGGCGTGTTTGCCACAGGAGGCATAAAATATGAGCCTGTTTCAATCCTCAAAGTTTCAGACACAAATGATAAAACACTATTCGAACATAAAAAGATGTCCGGCAAACGCGTATTGGGCGAGGATGTTTCATTTCTGGTCAGCCATATCCTTCTGGACAATGTCGCCCGCCGGGATGTCTTCGGGGAAAGAAGCTACCTCGTTATCCCGGGCAAAACAGTCAGTGTCAAAACCGGTACGACCGACGATAAAAAAGACAACTGGGCAGTCGGATATACACCCTATGCCGTGGCCGGAGTCTGGGTAGGCAATAACGATAACAGTCCCATGGACCCGCGTCTGGCTTCCGGAGCAACGGGGGCTTCGCCGATTTGGAACCGCTTAATGAAGGAAATAACAGCCGAGCATAAAGATCAGTCATTCCCAATCCCCGGCAATGTCGTTTCCCTGGTGATAGATGCTTACGGGGGAGGACTGCCCCGCGACGGCCGGCCGACCAGAAGCGAATATTTCATTAAAGGGACGGAACCAACACAGAGCGCACCCATCTATCAAAAATTGAAAATTTCCAAAAATGATTCAAATAAGCTGGCTAACCTGGTCGAGATCGCCACAGGCCAATACGAAGAAAAGGATTTTATAGTCTTTGAAGAGAATGACCCGGCCGGCAGCGACCCCAACCGCTGGCAGGAAGGCATTGATAAATGGCTGGAAACACAATCTGATCCTTCCTATAAATATCCCAAAGAAAAATCAACTTCAAACCAGGATCAGGTGGTGGTAAATATTAAAAAGCCTTCTGATAAAGCCAGGATTGACATAAACAGCGTGGAAATAGAAGCGGAGGGCAGAGCCGTTGCCCGGATAGAGAGAATGGAAATTTACGTAGACGGCAATCTCAGGGAAAAAAATGACGGAAATTCAATCGGCAAAACCATCCAGATGGATAACGGAATCAGAAAAATAAAAGTTAAAGTCTATGTCGAAGGAGGAAAAACAGGCGAGGCCGAAATCACCGTCGGTATAAATACCGACCCGAATTACCTCAGTCCGACTCCAACTGTCGGCCAGATATTAACTGTAACTTCTGCTCCCTGATAAATGATTAAGGCGCCAATCTTCACCTTAAAATTAAACCATAGTCTTCATTTTGGAAAATATACTTCAGTGTGATTTTACCAAGCAGACTCTTGTCAGATTTGCTGAATAAATATAGTCCGGACTTAGTTTCCAGAGCAGCGGCAAATTCGTCCGGATGATAGAATAAATTAACTTTTTTACCGCTATAAAATACCGAACACGGTTTTTCACCATAAATGAATTGTGCCGGTATTGTACGGACCGGGGGTTTATTATATATTTGGCGGTAATTTGATTCAACCAAATAATTAAAGCTTTTCTGGGGAAGATTGTTTATGTAACGGAATGATTCAGTGCTTGGAGAAACATTTTTTTTGAAACGAAACGGTTGAATTATCAGTAAAAATGAATATATTACATTGGAGATGAGCAGAATTTTAATGACCGTCTGCAGTTTTAAGTTCATTTTTAAAAAATACCTGTTAAGTATAACCGCCAGTAAGATTGAGATTAAGGGATAGAGGGGCATTAAATACCATTTAACCTGAGTTCTTGCCGCCATAAAAAATAAACCCGGAATAGCAGTCATTAAAAAAACATTCGGAAAATACTTTTCGTAAAATTGTGATAACTTTATTTCTTTTCTGAAATACTGGTAACAGAAAATGACCAGAATCATCCACCAGGGAAAAAAATCACGGGCTAAAACAACCGGGTAATAAAATAAATTTTTATGCAGAAAGATGTTATTGAAAAAACGGATGAAAAGGTGTTCTGTCAGGTAGGTATTGGAAAAACCATTTTTCCAGATCAGAAATTGATATATATGCCAGGGAATAATTAAAGAAAAAACAATTACAAAGAGAAGTAGAAAATTTGAAGACACTTGTTTTTTACGCTGGTATATATCAATTACCGGCATGACAGACAGGAAGAATAAAGAACTTAATCCCTTATGCAATGTGGCTAGGGTCAGAGAGAAAGCAGCCACAGATAAAGTTAAAAGTCTACGGCCTGAAAAAATTATTAGAAAAGCATATAAATTTAGCCAAAAAGTAAAACCGATATCGGTATTGACTTTTACGGCATAATTAAGATTCGTCGGACTTGCTAAATAAATAAGGACAGCCATCAGAGCGATTTTCCGTGACATATATTTGGAAGCAAAAAAGTAAATTAAGGTCAGGATTCCCAGACTGAAGATAACGGATGATATTCTGGAGGTGAATTCATTAATCCCCCAAAGATAGGGTATTTGCATAAGCCAACCGTAAAGAGGAGGTTTTTCCAGAATCGGGTTGCCATTCCAGGTATAAGTCCAAAAATTACCGGTTAATTTCATTTCTTTGGCATATTCTGCATAGATACACTCATCCCAGTCGGACAGCGGATCCCGATACAGAAATCCGATGAATAAAACTGAAGTAAGACAAAAAATTAAAAAGAATACTTTATGCTTATTGATTAAAACCGGAATATGCCTGATATAAATTTTTATTGACATATGTATCAGTCATTTTATACGATAAGAAGGAAGATGATAATTCGTTCTCGCAAACTCCTAATAATAATACTGGGTCTTTTATTGACTCTGACGATTATTGAAATTATTTACTATTACTCTCTCAATTTCAACTTCCAGGCTATCTTCCGGAATCTGGCTGGAATAAATGAACAAAATAACAAGAGCAATTTTCCGGCGCCGGCTTTTCCGTCACCGGCTGTGAGTATTAACGGATTGGACAGTGTTCTCTTGATGAATTTGCTCGACAGCTCCCTCAAAATTAACCCTGATGTGCTTAAACAATTTGTCGTCAGCGTAACTTTAGAGGGAGAAATTCAGGAAATTATGATTTCTGATAAGCCTCCTTTTACTTTTATCCTTAGAGGTGAAGATGGTGGACTTCATCCGATGAAGTTTCCTGAAGATACTGAAAAACAGAAATCACAGTACACTTTTACGGATTTGTCGGAAAATAAATTGGAATTAACCGAACTTCAGCTCGGAGACAGGATTAAAATAACAGTTTCCATGGATATCTCCCAGTCAAAAAGCGGGCAGGCACTTTATGCTTGGCAAATAACCCGATTATAGAAATAGGAAGAACAGGCTTCTGTCAGCGTTTTCCTTCATTTGAATTTAAGATACAGTTGATTAATGTTCTCTATAGTCAGGGAGTGATTATATATTTGAATTTCGTCAATTGCAAAGTCGGCCGTATTCTCCCTGTCTGCATTACCGACAGTCAGCAAAAAATCCCCGATTTTATTCTTGATCTGATCAGGATATTTTACCTTTTTTTGTTTGCCATCAACATAGAGACTGGCTGAAGAACCGTCAATTACCAAAGCAAGCTGATGCCACTGATTATCGGCAATATTTTCCCCGGAGTAGATTGAGATATTCTGACGTAATATATTTCCGGTTAAAACAAGATCCGACTTATTCTGGGACGAAAAGCTGCTTTGAAAGACGGGAGAGACAATCAGTTTTATTTGGCTGAGTGCTGTATCGACCGTATCATACCTTATAATTTGGCTGCTTAAGATTGAGCAGGCAAACTTAACCGGAATATAATAAAGGAAACGCCCGTCAAAAGCGCCGCCCCAAAAACCTTTATATGTTGAATCAATAGAAGTTAAATCGAAAAAAGACCATGACTGATTTCGGCTAAAATCATCACCTGTCTTATAACGGGCAATAGTACCGCTGAATCCGCCTGTTTGATCGGCAGAACACCAGGATTTCAGTCCTCCAGCCATAATTTCTTCACTTTCAGTGTAGCGGTTTCTGAACGGAATATAGTATAGATTTTTACCGTCAAAGGCGATATCAATAAAGCCTTTAGCATTCTGATCCAGATTGCTCAAGTTGTTAAATTGCCAGGCTAAAGGAGAAAGCAGGGGCAACCGGGTGTCATACCTGGCCGACAGTCCGTTAAAATTAACAGGATCGGAAAATAAAGGTGCCAGGTAGATGTACCTGCCGTCAAAGACTCCACCGGCAAAGCCTTTTGCCTGGGGATTCAATTTTTGAATATCGAAAAATTGCCAGGCAGAGGCTGATTGCAGATCTTTTCCGGTGTCATAAATCCCCAACAAACCGCTGAAAATGTCTACGCCGGTACGGTTAGGGATAAAATAGACATACCTGCCGTCATATATTCCTCCTAAAAATCCTTTGGCTCGACTGTTGAATTTAGTGATGTCGGTAATTCTCCAGGCATCAGGAGAAGAAAATGCTGAAGTTGTGTCATATTGCGTAATTACGCCGGAATAATCTTTGTTGTGGTGATGTGGTACAAAATAAATATAACGGCCGTCAAATATCCCGCCCCAAAAACCTCGGGAATTGTCATTAAGCAGAGTGGTATCAAAAATCTCCCAGGAAGACTTATTCCGGAATTCCTTTCGGGTATCAAATCTGACTACAAGACCGGAACGGGTATTATCGTTATAATTGGGAACCAGGTAGATATATTGACCGTCAAAGACTCCCCCGCCGTAGCCTTTGGCGGCTTTATTGATTTTTTCCGTATCAAATATCTCCCAGGAGTTGGTTTGGTTAAAAACTTTGGATGTATCATACCTAGCAACGAGACCATGATATTTCAAATCATTTTTTATCGGAATTAAATATAGGTACCTGCCGTCAAAGATACCGCTGATATATCCCTTGGCCTGACTGTTTAATGTTGCCAAGTCAAAGACGTTGTAAAAACTTTTTTTCTTAAAATTATCACCGTAATTCTGGGTTAATGAGATAATTTCCTGTTGAAAGGGTTTTTTATCACCGGATTTTATTTTAATCCAAAGAATCAGACTCAAACCTTTGTCGATATCTAATTTGAGGCAAGTAATATTATTTAGGCAGGTCAAACGGTTCTGTTCTTCAAGCTCTAAGGCTTTATTTTTGATGCCTGTAATTTCCCTGACTTTACCCGCTATTTTCAATACCGGATGATTTTGACCGGAAGGAATCAATAATTCCTGTGAAGAGTCATCCATATCAAAATAGTAAACAGTTTTTGCTGATCGAATAAAATCATCATAAAAAATATATATTACAGGGATCGATAATAAAAATGATAGAATAAAAATCTTTTTCAAGAAAGAGATTCTCTTATATGAGTTTTTTTTAGAATTCATAAGTCAATCATTAAACATATGTTAAGATAATGCCGAAGATCGGGTTAAAAAATTACTTATAAAAAATCTCTTTCAATAAGATTAATTCAGACAATATCATACATAAGGTAAAAAACAAGCCGGAAATGAAAAAAATATTATTAATTATTATTGGTTTGACATCAGGAATAATTATAACTGAAGTTTTTTTAAGAACACCTTTCTATCAAATAAACTATCAAAAATCAGAAGGCTGGTGGAAATGGTATTGGCACACCCAGCGAACCAATAACTCGCCTACCCATCTTCCTGAAATCTACGAATTCGATCCTCTATTGGGGTGGATTCCTAAAAAAGACACCAAAGCCCAGCTTGTTGACGGCACGAAAGTCACTATCAATTCAGAAGGTTTCAGAGCCCCTGATAATTATATCAATCAACGAAAAAAAAACAGAATTATCGCCATTGGAGACTCCTATACATTCGGGGAGTGTGCGGATGATGAGGAAACTTATTCCTATTATTTGGAAAAAATCTCCGAAGATACTGAAGTCTTTAATATGGGAGTTCATGGCTATGGTTTGGATCAGGAGTACTTAAAATTAAAACGGGCATTGAAATATCAACCTGATATGGTAATAGTTGGTTTTTACAGTGATGATGTAGAAAGAGTGAAATACGGCTTTATTGATTATCAAAAGCCTAAATTCGCCTTTGTCGGGGGAAAATTAACGCAGGTTAATCAACCTTTAACAGACCCCAAAAAATATGCCGGGCAATTTCATTTAATCTTATCAGATATCTTAAGCATGATTTATGATAAATATTATGTAAATCAGGAAAAAGTCCGTTCTGAAACCAATAAAATAGCCATGGCTTTGCTTAATGAAATGCAAACAGCAGTTGTCGAATCCGGTGCAACAATGATGCTGGTAAATATTCCAAGTTATAAAGAACTGACTTCGGCAGGGGAAGCAAATAATCCGGTATATCTTTCATATTGCCGTAAAAACAGCAATCTCTGTCTTGATCCGTCTGAGGCCATTAATCGTTATCTTCAATCACAGGCAAACCCTTCTACTTTTTTCCACTGCCATTATGCAAAAGAAATTCATCAGATAATTGCCGGAGAGATTAAAAAGAAAAGGACTGAATTAAAAAAGAGCTGATGTATTTGCCGGGCGGATGCAAATGATTGACATAGAAGCTCTAATTTCGGTATTATAAATTAGATTAATAAAATTACCCTGTTATGAAGAAAAAATATCCCATTTACAGAAAGCCTGCTATTAAATCAGTAAAAATAAAGCTGAATATGTTTTTTAATTTATATGATGAATACGATGGTTATTTTAATTTCATTCCGGAAGTCAATGGTGAACTCTTAGCCTGCTGTGGAACTTGTTTCTCCTGTAGTGACAGGAAATTAAAAAATAAACTCAAGCCGGTTAAGAAGGTTTTGGAAAAAATTAAAAGACTTCAGGCTTATGAATTTCAATGGAAAAGATCTTTTAAGTCGTTAGGCATTCAGAAAAACACCGACTCCATGGGTTTGCTGGCACAAGACGTAAAAATTGCCTTTCCTCAACTTGCTAAAAAAATTAACCGAAATTATCTGGGGGTTAACTACCCTGCCTTTACAGCAATTTTAGTTGAAGCAATAAAAGAACTTACAGAAAAAAATAGTATAACGGAAAAAAAATTGAGAATGCTTGAAAAGCGAGTAGAAAAATATACTTCACTATAATTTTCCCGGGAGTACAGCCTTAAATGGTAATCGACAGAATTGTTCCTGATACTACCCTTCCACTTCATCTGTTTAAGCGGCAGGACTATGATTCCCTAAGGAATTTATTTCATCAACTTGGTTATACTACTTCAGACTTCCGTCAATCTAATATAGATCCATACAGAAGATCATTTGCGGAATATGCAGTTTTAATCCAGAAAGTCAGACACCTGAAATTTCAGGGAATCGGCTTTTATTTATTTTTTTTAGGAAATAAAGTATTAATTAAAGATTTAGCCGCAATTATTCCGGTCAGTATGATTAAAAGGTACATACATCTCAGTATCTTAGAGGAAACATACGGAAACGCGATACAGTCCAAAGTCTCAATTTTGCCTTATCACAATCTTTTTTTTACCTGCGATTTTTTGTTCAGATTTGACTACAGTGAAGATAAACTTGTTTTATATTCCTTTAAGGAAACAGTTTACCCCATCAGTCATGATTCTATCAATCTCTGGGAATCCGTAGTTAAAAAAAAATACAGATCAGTATTTGATTTGGGGACAGGGTGCGGTTTTCATGCAATTATATCTTCCCTAATTTCTCAAAAAGTTGCAGCCGTTGATATTAATCCTCGGGCAATAAACTATAGCAATTTTAATTTCCGGTTAAATCAAGCAGGAAATATTGAATTCAAATTAAGTAATTTATTCGAATCTGCAGCCGGCGAAAAATATGATTTAATAGTTGCCAATCCCCCCAGTATAAAATCAATACTTGAAAATGGTGATATATCTTCCTTATCTCAAAAACCAGGTATAAACATTTTGGAAAAGATTATAAGCAGCATTCCCGATCATCTTTCAGATGATGGATTTAGCCATGTAAATTGTACTATCCATGAATCAGAACAAGATGAATTTAGAAAATCAGCCGATAGATGGTTAGGCCAAAATAAAAAAAAATATAAAATTCTATATTTAATACTCAGTGAAAGTGACCCGTATCATTATTCATGGCTGATCAGCCATGATTTGTTAAAAGCCGATTATAAAATATATCTGCAACAAACTGAGAATTTAGTAAAATATTTTCAAAGATTAAAGATAAAAAAAATCAGCAACGGCATTCTGATCATGAAGAAGAGTTTAAAAGCAGGTTATTCTGAAAAAAAATATTTACCATTCCTTCCGTTAAAAACCAGTCCCGAATTTGTCGTCAGTCGTTATTTTAAATGAATAAGGATAATACCTTCTTTTTATTGAGTCCGAAATGGAGATTATACTGGTAGGGAAAGTCTGAAGTAAATTCCATTTGCGATTTAACTTGCTGGTAATATTCCTTGTCAGTTATGCTGAAATGCTTATTTAGCTCTATAGTTTTTTTAAGTGCTGATTCTATACTGCTGATTTTTTTAATCGAATAAAAATCAGCTTTATTTATAAAATATATTTTACCAAGCAGATATTTCCCCTTTTTTCTCTTTAACCACGTTTCTTTTTCTATAAAAGGAGTTTGGAAAGCATAATATTTATCCTTAATTTTCCGGATAATCATGCTGTCATCGGCCAAAGGCGTAAATTTATTTCTTAAAATTTTCATGATTGTTGATTTTCCTGCGCCATCACCGCCTAAAAATAAACTTGCCTTTCCGTTGATCAGATTGGCCGATGCATGAAATATAAAGGCTTTATTTTTTATCAAAATTCTGTAAATCCCATCTATTAAAATCAGTTGAAACTGGTAGATACTTATTTGATAGTAAGTCTCAACAGTATAAGGTGATGTATATCTGTAAAACTTTATATATACATCTTTTTTATTACGGTTAAAAAAAACATCAAATTTATTACTTACAATAATATTTATTTCAAATTGATATTTTTTTGGGATATTGGTACTGATAAATCCTGAAAATTTACTGCCAATTTCTTTTTTGAGATTATCAAAAATAAATTTAAGGTCATTTTCCAAAAAATTTATTTTGAAGTAATAATCGGCGATATTCAAGAAGAGACAATTATTCGTCATTAATTTTTAAGCATTTGATATTACCTTTTATGCAGAAATGAGTTTTCTCCGTCAAAAATTATCGTTTTTTGTTCTAATTTCTGAAAAATAAAACCTTTGGAAAATGACATTTTACCCATTAAATAGTTAGAAGCGCCTGTATTTTAACATAAAATCAGCCGAAGAGAAGGTGAAGCAAAAGCTTAAATATTTTTAAGTTTGAGTCCGAATTGTTTCTTGATAAGATTTTCTATCTGTCGTCTAATATACTCGATTTCCTTTTTATCCAGATTGCGTTCGGGGTGCCGATAACGGATTTCCAGATTAATGCTGTCAGAATACTTCTCTGTCAGACTGACCAGGCTGATAAATTTATTTATCCTTCTGATGTCACTTATCAGCGTTCCGACCATAATTTCCGGTGTTAAATATACGGAAAAGTTTTCAATGACCTCGGGGGTCGAAATAATCCTCTTGAAGATTTTGGCGTCACTGGCGAATTTCAATAAAATTTCAATATCCAGTTCAGCCAGGCAGACTTCCTCTTTAATCCGGAAGGAAGAAGCGACTTCAGGGTGTAATTGTCCCGCATACCCAAGAATATCTTTACCCAAATGATAGGTTAGTGATTTTCCGGGATGCCAAAATTCCGGAGCACTAATTTTGACAGTCCAACCCGTTAAGCCAATTTCACGGAAAACGCCTTCAACTGTTCCTTTATGACGGTAAAAATCAGCATTTTCGGCAATGACCAGCCGCTCCGGTTCAACCGGTAAATCATTTTTCTTTTTTTGATATACCGCAGATAGTTCGAAAAGCTTGAGGTCTTTTTTCAGAGCCTGGTTTTTAGCATATGCCTCCAAAATTGAAGGAACGAGAGATATCCGCATATATGCAAAATCATTCGTCAGCGGATTTGAGATTTTCAGATGATCCGTAATGTCCAGTTTTGTTTTGGATATCAGCTCATCTGATATAAATGAATAGCTGTAGGTTTCGGTATAGCCCCAGTATTTCAGCATTTTTTTTATTTGATTTTTCCTGATGAAATTTATGGAACTGCCCGATATGGGGATTTGTCCTTCCATAAGGCACGAAGGCAAATTATGGTAGCCGTAAATGCGGGCTACTTCTTCAACAATGTCTTCAGCCAGCCTGACATCGAAACTTCGGTATGAAGGAGGTATAACTTTGATTAATTTATCATTATCCTCACTTACATCGAAATTTAAGGAGGAAAGTATTGAAGTTATTTCCTTCCGGGACAGATCTTTGCCCAACCGGCTGTTGATGAATTCAGGTGAAACAGATATTGACACTTTCTTTAGCCGTTCGGGGTAAATGTCAATAATTTGGCCGGCCGGTTCAGCACCGCATAACTTTTTCATCAAAACGATTCCCCGTTCAAGGGCCAGATAGGCCAGTTCCGGATCTGGCGATTTCTCGTTGATGGCGGCGGCCATGGTCCTGATGCCGTAGGTAAGTGAAGATTTTCTGATACGGGCCGGATCGTTGGATTCGATAAAAAGGATAATCCTTTTGGTATTTTCCGCTACCACACTGTTTTCCGTTCCCATAATTCCCGGTAAATCTATGACTCTGCCCGTACCGTCGTCGATAATGACGTCATTTTCATTAAGGAGATATTTTTTTCCGTCCAAAGTGACTATCGGCTCATATTTTTTGGCGGTTCTGATCAAAAAGCGGTTTGTTTTTATGCGGTCGTAGTCAAAGACATGTACAGGATGACCCAGTTCGAGCATGACGTAATTTGTCACGTCTACGGCATTGTTCAGACTGCGGACACCGCTATCTTCCAGGCGTTTGCTGACAGACTCCGGCGATTGCCCCAGAGTGACATTGTCCATGACAATTGCGAGGATGCGGCGGCAAAGCTGCCGGGGGTCGCTGATATCAAGTGGTAACACGTTGGCCGCTGAGATTTTTTCCGGCAAAGGCAGCGGTTTTAATTTGGCGGTAAAGCCGAAACGCGGCAGGATGGCCGATGCTTCCCGGGCTATTCCGTAAACGGAAGCCATATCGACCCGGTTTGTGGTAATCTCGATTTCATAAACCTTCTCTTTATCTATGTCATTAACTTTTTCCACAGACGGGCCGCAAAGCGACAGGCAGCGTTTGATATCAAGGGGTGTAGCTTCCGTTTGCAAATATTCTCTCAGCCATGAATCGGGAACTAAGATATTCATCAGAATTGCTCCAAAAATCTGATATCATTGCCGTATAAAAGCCTGATATCATCAAGCCTGGTCCCCGATTTCATCATATAAGTCCGTTCAATACCCCAGCCGAAAGCAAATCCTGTATAGTCCTGGCTGTTGATTTTACCCGCCTTCAGCACCTCGGGATGCACCATGCCCGCGCCGCCCAATTCCAGCCAGCCGCTTTTACAAAACCTGCAGTTTTCCCCGTTTTCCAATTTGCCTTTGCCCAGACAGATACCGCAATTTATATCAACCTCGAATGAGGGTTCGGTAAACTGGAAGTGGAATGGTCTCAGGCGGGTTTTCCTTTCGCTGCCGAAAAACTCCCTGGCGAAATAATCAAGGGTTCCCTTGAGGTGGGTAATATTGATCCCCTTATCGACGACCAGCCCTTCAAACTGATGGAACATGGGTGTATGGGTCAAATCCCAGTTAGGGCGGTAACATTTGGCGATATTGATCATCCTGACAGGCGGCCGGCTTTTTAAAGCCTCCATTTCCCTGACCTGTCCGCTGGAAGTATGGGGTGACAGGACCATCTGTCCGAATGAAGGTGAAGGAGGTTCGTCAATGTAAAAAGTCTCGAAATCATCGCGAGCCGGATGGTTTTTCGGCATGTTCAGGCTTTCAAAGGCATACCAGTCCCATTCAATTTCCCGGTAATGCCTGTTGTTAAAGCCTATTTTCTCAAAAATTAGCACGATCTCCTCAATCGCCTTGGTAACGATATGCAAATGTCCCAGGGGAGGCAAAACAGCCGGAAAGGTAACATCCATTTTTTCCGTTAACCGGCCTTTTTCCAAATCCCGGCCTTTTATCAGAATTGCCTGTTCCAGTTCCTTTTTCACCTGATTAGCCAGTTTTCCGATTTTCGGCCTGACTTCCTTGGGCAATTCAGGGATAGATTTGAGAAGTAAGGTAAACTCTCCGGAGGAACCGAAAATTTTTAAATAAAGGCGGTTCAAGTCAACACGGGATTTTATACCCGATATTTCTTTAATTGTACTGTTTCGGAGTTGCTGCAGTTTTTGGTCCATATATTCCAGTTTATTCTTTTCGTAGCCATTTTTCTATGAGGTCAAAAGCCCTATTGATATCAGCAATGGAGGAACCGTATGACAGTCTTAAATGGTGCTCACCCTGCCGGCCGAAACCGATACCGGGAACAGTAACCACACCGGCTTCATATAGCAGTTTTTTGGCCATTTCGATACTGGATAAATTCAACTTATATTCGGGAAATACGTAATAAGTACCCAGGGGCCTGACATAATCAAAAAGATTGGCAAGCGCATCCAACCTTTTCAGGATAACTTCACGGTTTTCGGCAAGCATGGTCCGGTGATGTTCAACTACCTTCTGGGGTCCGGTCAAAGCGGCAATGGCAGCGACCTGGGAAATATGAGGGGCACAAACGATTGAGGCATCATGAATTTTCAGAATCTGCATCAGCAGGTCTTTGTTGGTATGAAGGTAGCCTACCCTCCAGCCCATCATGCCGTATTTTTTGGAGAGTGAGGCGCAGCGGATAACTCTCGGCCAGAGTTCTTTCACTTTGGCAATATTGAAGTACTCGGCATTGTCGAATAAAAGGTAATCATAGACTTCGTCGGTGATGACAAAAACAGAAGTGTCAGCTAATATTCCGGCCAATTCCATTAGATCTTCCTTGAGAAAGACGGCACCCGTCGGATTTTGGGGATTATTGAGAATTATGGCTTTTGTTTTTTTACTTATGGCTTTTTTTATGGCAGCTACATCCAGGCGGTAGCCGTTTTCCCCGTCGATTGTCATAGCTACCGGTACAACCTTGCCGGAAGCGAGTGAAACCTGCTCTGCATTGGATGAGAAATAAGGAGAGGGAAGTATGACTTCATCTCCGGGATTAACCAGAGCCAATAATGAATCAAAAAGAGCGGCCATGCTGCCGGGAGTGACCAGAATTTCTTCATCTGTAACTGCAAATCCCAGCATTTGAGCGGAAAGTGCGGCTATAATCCGGCGAAGTACAGGCAAACCGGTCAGGAGGGTATATTTATCGATGTCTCTTTTTGATTTAAGAGCCTTAACAACTTCTTCATGGATAAATTGGGGTGCGGGATAAAATGGCAGTCCTACACCCAGGGAAACAATGTCGCGGCCTTTGGCTTTTTCCATGGCACCCAGGTACATCATTTCCTTGATGACGGAAACGCTGGTATTTTTCAGTCTTTCAGCTGCTTCCGGTACTTCCCGATACCCGGCCGAAGTTGCCAGTACGGAATGTTTATTAATGTGAGTATGCTGCTTCATAAAAGTTTGTAAAACTATTTTTTAATTCTTCCCAGATATTGCGCATAACTTTCCTTAATGTCAATTAAACTGTCAGCGCCAAATTTTTCCAAAAATGCGGAAGCTAAGACAAAAGCAGTCATGGATTCGGAAATTATGCCTGCACGGGGCACAACGCAAATGTCCGACCGTTCAATAAGGGCCGGAGATGCCTTTTTGGTCTCAACGTTGACTGTTCTCAGGGGATTGCCCAAAGTGGAGATCGGTTTGTGAAAAACCCGCAGAATCAATTGTTCGCCATTGGTCACTCCCCCCTCCAGTCCGCCGGCATTATTAGTCCTTCTGCTGATTTTATTTTCATGAAGGAAAAGTTCATCGTGAACCAGGCTTCCCGGTTCATGGGCTAAAGATATGCCGGTCCCGATTTCTACAGCTTTGACTGAAGGTATGCTCATCAGAGATTGAGCAAACAAACCGTCCAGTTTCCGGTCATAATGCACGTAACTGCCCAAACCAGGAGGAATATTTACCGCCAAAATTTCCACTACCCCGCCCAGGGTATTTTTAGTTTTAAGCGCAACAAGTATGGCTGCTTTCATTTTGGCGGAGGTCGGTGCATCGATACAGCGGGTATCCGGATCGGTTTTGCTGACTTTAGCAACTTCAGCAAATGTATAATTTCGACGGAATAACTTTTCTTTACCTATGGCAATAGTGTGGCTGGCAATGGCCATGCCGAAAACAGCTAAAAGCTTCCTGCAGACGGCTCCGACAGCTACCCGGGCGGCAGTTTCCCGCGCGCTTGCCCTTTCCAGGACATTGCGGATATCGGAAAACCCGTATTTCAGAAACCCAACGTAATCCGCATGTCCGGGCCTGGGATTTTTAATTTCGGCTAATTTTTTATTCTGCCAATTGGCAAAATCGAGGTTTTTTATCTGCAGAGTGATGGGACTGCCGATGGTTAGATTTGAAAGTACGCCTGACAATATTTCGACAGTGTCGGTTTCAATCAAACCCCGGCCGCCCCGGCCTGATCCGCCTCTTCTTTTATCCAAATCCTTTTGGATTTCTTCAGTATCAAGGCTTAGGCCGGCCGGCATGCCTTCCAAAATGGCTGTGATTGCCGGTCCGTGAGATTCCCCTGCGGTTAAAAATCTTAATGACATATTAATGTAAATTTTTTAATAACGCTTTTTCCATAATTTTTTGCGGCGCCTGCAGTCCTGTAAAAAATTTAAATATTTCCGTGCCTCCGAAAAGTACCATTTTATAACCATAGACTACAGGGCATTTCTTTTCCAGGGCAATCCTGATCAGTCTGGTCTTGTGCGGAGTATAGATAATATCAAAAACCAGCTGATTTGTAACCGCTCCGGCGGGAATGGGTGATTTATCTTCTTCCATGCCGACTGAAGTGCTGTTTATAATAATTTCGTTTTGCCTTATTTTATTTATATCGTCAAGACTGCCTGTTCGGGCTAAACCGAATTCCTTTGCCAGACTTTCGGCTTTTTCAGGCGTGCGGTTGAACAGAGTTATTTCTGCCTGCTTTTTTTTCAGGCCGTAGATAATCGCCCGTGCCGCACCTCCTGCTCCGAGAAGTGCTACTTTTTTACCTGTAAGTATAGTTTTTTCTTCCAGTGATTTCACAGCGCCTATCCAGTCGGTATTGGTACCCTTTAAAATACCATGGCTGTTTTTTATGGCATTGACCGCTCCTATTTTCCGGGCTGCCTCATCCAGGCTGTCAAGAGATTTGATGATAGCCTGTTTGTGTGGCACGGTGACCACTATACCTTCCATGCCCACGCTGCGGAATCCGGAAAGAGCCTTCAGTGCATTTTCAACCTTGAAAGCCAGGAAAACGTAATCCAGACTCAAGGCCTTAAAGGCCGCATTATGCATTTGCGGTGAAAGTGAATGATCTACCGGATTGCCGATTATGCAACAGACTTTTGTTTTGGCACTGATCATAATTTTTCGAACAATTCTCTTAATATTGAATCCGCAACTTCTTTAAAAGATTTTCCGTCTGTTTCAACAATGATGTCAGCCCATTTTTCATAGACAGTTTTTCTTATTGTGTATAAATTCTCCAGATCCTCACGCATGCTGCCGGCACCCGTCAAAACTGGCCGGTCGCAAATGTTTGCCAGCCTGCCTGCTGAAGTCACAGGCATTGTTCTCAGATAAATAATGAGAGAGTCTTTTTTTAATGCCTGCATATTGATTTCCCTCTCCACGGTTCCGCCGCCAGTGGCGATAATGCTTTTATTTTTATCCGGCAGATTCTGAACAATTTCACTTTCAAGGTCCCGGAAATATTCAAGACCGTTTGTTTTAATTATATCTGAGGCACTCTTTTTTGCCTTTAATTCGATCAGTTTATCAACATCAATCAGATTCAGGTTCAGTGTTTCGGACAAAATTTTGGCAACAGTCGATTTGCCGCTGCCGCGCATGCCGATCAGGATCAGGTTCATGATGATAACCTCACTTTGGCTCCGAGTTTCAGTAAATCCGCGAAAAATCCGGGATACGATTTGTTTACCGATTCAGCTCCCTTAATTACAGTCTGTCCGCCGGCTGCCAAAGCTGCCACAGTGAATGCCATGCAGATGCGGTGATCGTCAAAGGCATCGATTCTGGCTGCCTGTAATAAACCCGGAAAGACCTTTAATTTGCTTTCGGATGTATTGACCTTGAGACCCATCATAGTCAGATTGTGAGTCAGTGACTTTATCCGGTCTGATTCTTTGTGCCTTAGGTGGGCGATGTCATAAATTTCAATCGGGCCTGTTGTATTTCCCGCTAAAACAGCCACAACCGGAACCAGGTCAGGGCTTTGGCCCAGATTAATTTTCAAACCCCTATATTTTTTCTCTTTTCCTGAAATTTCAACAGTACCCTTATTTTTAATTCTGACATGGGCACCCATTTCAGAAGCGACTGATAAAAATCTCCTGTCAGCCTGCAGAGAAGCGGTTTTTAAATTCTTTACCGTCACTGTGGATTGTGTCATCATGGCAGCAGCAAAAAAATATGCAGCGGCAGAATAATCCCCTTCCAGAGTTAATTTTCTTGCCCGGTAATGCTGGTTTTCAGAAACAGACAAATTATTTTTCAGAGTTTTGATTTTGAGTCCGAACTTCTCCATGGTTTCAACAGTCATATCAATATATGGCCGGGAATGATTACCATTGATGTTTAGCCTCAGAGCTTTTTCCATTAAGGGGGCAATCAGCAGCATGGCACTTATAAATTGTGAGGAATCATCACTGTTGATCCGGAAACTGCCGCCGGTCAATTTGGCGGGATATATTTCCAGAGGCAGTTGGCCGTTTTTATGTGTTTCTTTAATATGAGCACCATTTAAGCGCAAAAGCCTGATAAGTTCAGCCATGGGTCTTGTTCTCAGGCGCCGGCTTCCGTCAATTAAAATCTTTTTTCCGGAGACTGTGGCAACTGCCGTTAAAAACCTGGCGCTAGTGCCGGAATCTCCGCAGTCAATACAGCGGACCTGTTTGTCAGGCTTAAGCAGGCTGCCGGTTGAAATCCTCACCTGCTTTTTTTTAAGGATGATACCGGCGCCCAGGGATTGCAAACCGGCAAGCGTCAAAAGCACATCCCGGCAATCAGACAGATTGTCGATTTCTGATATTCCGTCTGACAGTGAGGCCGTAATCAAAGCACGATGGCTTAATGATTTGGACGACGGCGCCGAAACTGTACCCGAAATTTTCGATGGAGTTATTATGACTTTCATAGTTTATAAATACCACCCGGAGGTGTCTAGCTATATCACCCCCGGGGTGATATGATTTTGATTAATTTTTTAAAGCCTTCAAAATAACTTTTTTCCCGAAGTCCCTGAATTTTTGCCGCCACGATACCGTCAAAGACATCAAACCTTCTGAAATCTTCCCTGGACCCGGTATTGGACAGGTGGACTTCAACAACTGGAAGACGGCTGTCTTCGAGGCAGTCGCGCAGGCTGTATCCGTAGTGCGTCAAGGCTCCGGGATTGATCAGAATACCGTCTGCTTTTTTGAAATTTTCCTGGATAAAATCTATAAGACCACCTTCATGGTTGGATTGGAAAAAACGAACCTTAACTTGCGCCCTATCGGCCATTTTCGTAATTTTTGCTTCAATTTGTGCCAGAGTTATACGGCCGTATATTTTCAGATCTCTTTGTCCCAGCAGATTAAGATTGGGTCCGTTTATCACTAAAATTTTCATGATTGGATTTCCCTGATTGCCTTTAAAATAAGTTTGCGATCGGTTTTTTGTTTTGTCACTACAAAACCCAGGTCTTTTAACAAGACCGTAGTTCCTCCTTTTTTATCTTTATCCAGCAGGTCGTTAATCTTCGCAGTTCTCACCCGCGGAATTTTTAGCTGCAATCCGCATTTTTCAATAATTTTAACAATCTGGTTATATTTATGGTGATTAATAAGCCCTTTATCCCAACTCATAAAAGCGGCAGACCTAAGACCCAGGGCGACAGCTTCTCCATGGGAAAATTTCTCCGGAAACAGACCTTCCACCGCATGACCGACAGTATGGCCTAAATTCAGAGCTTCCCTGAGTCCCCGGGTGTCCAAGGGATCTTGGGAAACGATCTTCATTTTAATTTGTTGACACTCCCGGATGAGAGAAGTTAGTTTCTGTTTGGAAAGCTGTTGAAAATCGGCGGCAGAAACACCGTTCAATTCGGGTTTACCGAAAGCCAGTCGGTATTTGATAATTTCGCCGAAACCGTTTCTGACTTCCCTGTCAGGAAGAGACTGAAGCAGGTTTATGTCGCAAATGACCAAATCAGGTAGGCGGAAAGTACCGACAGCGTTTTTATAAATTCTGCCTCGGCGTTTGAAATTCAGGCCGTTTTTGCCGCCTATCGCCGCATCAACCATGCTTAATAAGGTAGTGGGTATCACGAGATGGGCAATACCCCGCAAAAGAATGGCGGCGATAAAACCGCCGATATCTGAAATCGAGCCCCCGCCGAGTGAAACCAGGCAAAAATTTCTGGTCAATTTGCCTTCGAAAAACGGAGCCAGCAATTCCGGCAATATTTTCAGGTCTTTAGCTTTTTCTCCGTCGTCCGCAATACTTACTCTGACCGGAGCAATTTTCGACAATAAGCCGACAACTTTTTTTCCATAAAGGCCGTAAACCTGTTTGTCGGTCAGTAAAAGATATCCGTCATACGGATTTCCCTTTACCAGCCGGTCCAGGTCTGGCAATAGTCCCTGGCCAATGATTATTTTATTCATGACTGTTCCTTTGTTTTGGCTGCCCCAACCAACAGGCGGGCAATTTTTTTGACCATTCTTTTGTCCAGGCCGTGTTTGACAGCCCGGCTTTCCCAATTTCTCAGAACCTGTTTTTCCCTTTTTCTGTCTTCGATTGGCTTGCCGTTTTCCTTTTTCAGACGGCCGATTTTGACCGCCAGTTCTATCCTTTTTTGAATCAGGCCGGTCAGACGGCTGTCCAGCCGGTCAATAGCTTTTCGCAGTTCAGCTGTTTTTAATTTTGTCATATTTGTCATACCTGCCTAAGACTTTTAAATTTTTTGTTAACATTTTCATGGCCGTAATAATCTCGTCAAACCCGTGTTTGCCATTGTTAAGCTCAAAATCCACATAAAACAAATATTCCCAGAGCCTACCCGGAATCGGCCTGGATTCGATTTTCGTCAGATTTAATCCGAGCCGTGCATAGGGTGACAGCGCTTTATATAGACTACCGGGCACATGTTTCAAGTTGAACATCAGACTGATTTTATTTCCATGCTGTTTCAGTTTCCTGCCAACAGTTATGAATCTGGAATAATTATTCCTGTTATCCTCAAGATGTTCTTTTTTTATCCGCAAATTATTGACGGCAGCAGCTGCCGGATTGGCCACACAAGCTGTATCAGGACCCAGCTCCTTGAGCATTTTGGCTGCTGAAGCGGTATCCGCCACAGGTACCGTTTCAATTGAGGGATTGTCCGAAAAAAAGCGGCGGCACTGCCGGAAAACCTCCGGGTGTGACAGGCAGTACCGGATTTTTTGCAAACCGGTCCGTTCTTTTTGCATCAAGGCATGATTGATCCTGACTTCCGTTTCAGCTGTGATAAAGGTTTTTGAATCCGTCAGCAAATCATAAATTTCATATATGCTGCCGCTGAGAGAATTTTCCAATGGCAGGATTCCGGCGGCGGAACTCTCTTTTTCAACAGATCTGAAAATTTCTTCAAAACTGGCCAGACCGGATAATTTCACCTTATTTCCAGCCGAAAGGCTTGCCGCCAAAAAGCTGTTTGATCCCTTTATGCCCAAATAGAAGATTTGCTTTATTTTTTTCATATTCGGTCAACGGCTTTGGCTACCAGTCTGACTTCTTTTATCAGTTTAGCCAGCTCCACCATGGATATGGCCTGGTCGGCATCGGAGACTGAACGCCGGGGATCTAGATGAGCCTCTATAAGAAGCCCGTCACATCCGGCCGCTACAGCCGCCCTGCTCATGGCTCTTACCAAGCTTGCCCGGCCGGTACCATGACTGGGATCGACAAAAACAGGCAAATGGGTTTCATGTTTCAGGTACGGCACCGCATTGAGATCCAGAGTAAAACGGGTTTCCGGCACATGGGTCCGGATTCCCCGTTCGCATAAAATAACATTTTCATTGCCTCCCACCAGAATATATTCGGCCGCCAGAAGCAGCTCCTTATATGTTGACCACATGCCGCGCTTTAGAAGGACCGGCTTTTTCTGTTTGCCCAATTCTTTTAGAAGCGGATAATTCTGCATATTGCGGGTGCCAACCTGAAAAACATCGGTATACCTTTCGATCGTGTCGATATCTCTGATATCCATGACCTCGGTGATAACGGGCATATTGTTCTTATCCGCGGCATCTTTCAGGAAGCGCAAGCCAATCTTGCCCAATCCCTGGAAGTCGTAAGGCGCAGTCCTCGGTTTGTAAGCTCCGCCCCGCAATATGTGGGCGCCAGTTTTTTTAATTTCGCCTGCGGTATTCAGAATTTGCTCTTTGGATTCAACCGAACAGGGACCCGCCATAATGACGATTTTTTTGTTGCCGATAGTGATGTTCTCGCCCAATTTGAATTTTGTTTTGGTTTTAAGACTTGAGATCGAGGCCAGCTTGTACGGCCTGTCAACATCGATCAGACGGGCAACAGAAGAGTGTTTCCTGATTTCTTCGCGGGTCAGTTCCCCGCATTTACCGACAACAACCAAAAGCGACTGAGTGATAGTTGTTACAGGAACTGCTTCCACCCGCAAATCTACCAGAAAACGCCTGAGTGTTTTTCTGTTTTCTTCCTTTAAATCATTTTTTAAAACGATAATCATAAAAAAACCCCGATTCTTTCGGGGTTGGTTGTATATAATTTATTGTTATTAGGTTATTTTCTAAGCATCAAACCAAGCCCCGACTGTATAGGGGTAAAATAAAAATAATACCAGTTGTTGGTTTGGCCTGTCACAATATTGAAGATTATCAATTTTTTCTTATCCTGTCAACTACAGCCTTGAAAGTCTCAGGATCTTCCCTGACCAGCAGAGCTAAAATTTTACGGTCTAAAGAGATTTTCTTTAATTTCATTTTATGGATGAATTGACTGTAAGAGATTCCTTCGCTTCTGACGGCAGCAGTAATTCTGATAATCCATAATTTCCGGAAATCTGATTTTTTCTTTTTCCGGCCCTGATAAGCATAAGCTCCCGCGTGGAGATGAGCCTCTGTAGCTGATTTTATTAATCGTCTTTTGGACATGCGGTACCCTTTAACCGACTCCAAAAGCTTTTTATGCCGCCTATGACTGGTAATGCCTCTTTTAATTCTCATGTTTTTATCCCCTTAATAATTTTTTTATTTTGGCCGCCATTTTATGTGAAAGTCTGACAGTGCCATGGTAAGAACTGATGGTCCTTTTGGACTTATGGGCTTTGCGGTGCCTGGCATACTGGTGTCCGCGTAAAACAAGTCCGGTTTTGGTTATTTTAAATCTCTTGGCGACTGTTTTTCTGGTTTTTTGTTTTGGCATAATAATTATTCTAAATTGACCCCTTGGCCGGTGCTAATTGAGCTACCAGTACCCTTCCTTCAAAGTGAGGATCCCTGATGACTTTGGCTGATTCCTTCAGTTCCTGGATAGCCTTTTTCATCGTTTCCATACCGAACTCTTTATGGACAATTTCCCTCCCCCGAAACGGCAGATTTATTTTCAGCTGGTTGCCTTCCTTCAGGAATTCTTCAGCTTTTTTAATCCTGGTCTGAAAATCGTGTTCTCCGATAAAGGGTGACAGCCTGATTTCCTTGACCGTGACGTTTTTGGTTTTCTTTTTGGCGTCCCGTTCGCGTTTGGCTTCGAGGTATTTAAATTTTTTGTAGTCGATAATTCTGACGACCGGCGGATTTGCCTTCCCTGCAATTTCGACCAAATCCTTTCCCTCTGCCTGGGCCATTTTTAACGCTTCTTCCCTTGTCTTGACTCCGATTTGTTTGCCCGACTCATCCAAAAGTCTTAAATTGGCTGCCGAAATCTGATAATTTATCCGGTAATATTTAAAACTTTTTTTCAATCTGTTCTTTTAAGGTTACTAAAAAACGGTCCAGTCTAAGCTGGCCTAAATCTTTGCCATCTCTTGATCTTACTGAGAGATAGACACCGTCTTTTTTTTCAACTTCTTTATCCCCTATTATACCCAAATACGGCACTTTTTGTAAAGTATGGTCGCGAATTTTTGCCTGCATGCGTTCCGGCCTTTTGTCCGTTTCCGTTCTGACACCCGCAGTTTTCAATACATTTTCGGCATTTTGGGCATATTCCAAATGCCTTTCGGCAATCGGGATTAACTCAACCTGCACCGGAGACAGCCACAGGGGAAAGGCTCCACCGTAATGTTCGATCAGGATGCCGAAAAACCGTTCCATTGAGCCCAACACTACTCTGTGTATCATGACGCATTGTTTTTCAGCTCCCTCATGGTTAATATAGGTGACATCGAATCCCCTGCCCAGTTTTTTTAAATATTTGGCCGTGTTTTCCCTGGATTTGAATTTTAATTTGAATGATTTCAAATTCCAGAATTCGTCAATTTCCTCCTCGGTTGTTTCCGCCCGAGACGGTTGGTTGAAATCGAATTGAACCGTACCCAGCTGCCACTCGCGTCCCAGAGAATCTTTGACTTTCATGTCGATTTTTGGCCCGTAAAAAACTCCGGCCCCTTCATCTATTTTATAAGCAAGACCTTCAAGAGCAGCGGCTTTTTTGAGCGATTCTTCGGCAAAGTCCCACATTTTTAGTTCTCCCAGAAATTTCTCCGGACGGGTGGAGATATATGCCTGGTAGCCGGAAAATCCGAATACCCGGTAAAATCGTTTCATGATGGCTAATACCCGCCGGACTTCTTCGATAACCTGTTCAGGTGCGCAGAAGATATGCGAATCGTCCTGGGTAAAACCTCGGACGCGCGTCATGCCATGGAGAACCCCTGCCCGTTCATAGCGGTAGACGGTACCCAATTCACCCATTCTGACAGGAAGATCGCGGTAACTTCTGGGCCGTGCTTTGAATATCTGGATATGGTTGGGACAGTTCATGGGTTTTAATACTTCATCAGCTGAGTAATCCCCGGCACTATCCCCTTCGATAAATTCATGCATCATGATGGGGAACATATAGTCGATGTATTTGGACAGGTGTCGTGAGAGTACAAACATATCCGTTGAGGCAATATGCGGCGTGTTTACCAACTGGTAGCCTTCTTTGTAATGTTCATCTTTCCAGAATTGCTCGACAATATTTCTGACAGTAGCAAGTTTGGGATGCCAGAGTATCAGACCGGCGCCGGTCAGAGGGCTTGTGGAAAACAAATCCAATTCCCTGCCAAGTTTGCGGTGGTCGCGTTTTTCCGCTTCCTCAAGCGATTTCAAATAGTCCTCCAGCTCTTTTTGCGAAGGAAAGCTGGTACCGTAAATTCTGGTCAGCATTTTATTCTTCTCGTTTCCACGCCAATAAGCCCCGGCCACTTTCAACAATTTGAAATATTTCAGATTCTGATCGGGATGGTCGACGTGCCCTCCCCGGCAAAGGTCCCAATATTCACCTGATTTGTAAAAAGTCAGTTTTTGACCCTCGGCAGAAAATTCATCAATCAGTTCATGTTTAAAAGGATTTCCTGGATACTCTTTTTTAGCTTCTTCAGCTGACAGTTCATGCCTTTGGAAATCTTGCCAACCCTTCAAAAGTTGCCGCATTTTAGCCTCGATTTTGGGAAAATCGTTTTCGGATATTTTGATATCACCAAAGTCGAAATCAAAATAAAAGCCGTTTTCAATTGCAGGCCCGATGGTCCTTTTGGACTGCGGCCACAATTCCATGACCGCAGCCGCCAATAAATGGGCTGTTGAATGCCTGAGGTTTTCCAGATTTACTTTAGTCATAAAAAATACCGTTCTTTTTTTGCGAGTCCGATGTTAAGTCGGACGGTTCCATCGCAATTCCAGAAACGGCTCTTAATTGTTCCCGATTTCGAATCGGGAGAAACGCTCAGCTTTAGAGTTGGTGAGTCTCTATGCAAACGCTGAGATTAAACTTTGTCAATTATACACTATTTGGCAAAATGCGGAAACCGGAAGGCAGAAGGACACACTTTATTTAAAAAACACTGATCGCATTTCGGCTTCCTGGCATCACAAATTTGGCGGCCGTGGTCAATCAATAAATATGTCAGTTTAAACCAGTCTTTTTGATCGAATTGATCCATTAAGTCCTGTTCGATTTTTACTGGATCTTCATTTTTTGTCAAACCCAACCTCTGTGACAATCTTCTGACATGGGTATCGACGGTAATTCCCTCGGAAATATTGAACGCATTCCCGAGGATGATATTGGCGGTTTTTCTGGCCACACCGGGGATTTTTAAAAGCTGCTCCATGCTGTCAGGAACCCGCCCTTGGTAATTTGTTTTTATCAAATTTGCCGCGGCCAGAATATTTTTCGACTTGGCATTATAGAAACCGGCAGATTTTATATCCTGGGCGAATTCAGCCGGATCTGCGTTTACATAATCATTCAGGCTAGAATATTTCCTGAACAGTTTTTCAGTGATCTTATTGACTATTTTGTCGGTGCACTGGGCTGACAGTATTACAGCCACCAATAATTCCCAATTATCGGAATAATTCAAGACAATCTTGGCGTTAGGATAGTGAATGTTCAGAAGAGTAATTACTTTTTGAGAGGTGATTTTGTCGGGCATGTAATTATGGTGGATCCGAGAGGACTCGAACCTCTGACCTGTCCGATGGACATCGGACCGCTCTAGCCGTCGGTGGATCCGAGAGGACTCGAACCTCTGACCTTTTCGATGTCAACGAAACGCTCTAGCCGTCTGAGCTACGGATCCGGATTCAAATTTCTTCATTGTGATTATAATTGTCAAAATACTGTTTGACAAGTTTTCTCAAGGATTTATACTGATTTAATTATGAAAAAAACAATTGTTAAAGACTCATCGGTGATCACCATATATATATCCAACATGTCCGAAGATGTCTGGCCTTTTATCCAGTCAATTTCCAACCCTTACGTCCGTCAAACGGAAATTATAGAAAATACTGGCCTGGCGGAACACGATCTTTTCAGTTTTACCGGAATGGAAAACATCGTTATGGTCCTGCCGAAACCGGTTAAGGAAAAATATATTAAATATTTTCTTGGCTTGTCAGGTAATAAAAATTTCAAAATATTGACGCCGAAACTCCACACCGGTGAGATTTCCAAAGATATCGTATCGGACAGCCAGCTTTTGGATGAACTGGTCAGTATATCCCGCAGGTATACCCGGGTAGAGTTTATCAGTTACACCAATTCTTCCCAGTTTCTTCATCTGGTTTCAACAATCAGGGAACGGGGAGTTGTGATACATACGCCTGAATCTCCGGTTGAAGCGGATTCCTGGACAGTCGATTTTTTTGGCAGCAAATCGGGTATCAGACAGCTTTCCCAGCAATCAGGCATCCAGGAGCCCGATTTTAAAATGCCGCCGGGACTTATATCAATCGATATTGAAAATACGGCTAAAATGGCTGCCAAGATGTATGTCAAGGAAAACGGCATTGTCATTAAAACCAATAAAGGACATGCCGGTGCGGGCCTTTTGATCTTCCGGGAAAACGACTTGCCTAAAAGTTACAACGAATGCGTAGGAACAATTTTAAATACGTTTCGCAAAGAAACATATTGGAATAAGTTTCCCATAATTGTGGAAAAATACATTGATCCAGCCGTGACTATCGGGGGAGGCTACCCCAATGCCGAATTTAAAATAAATAAAAACGGGCGGGTGGAATTCCTGTATTATTGCGCCATGCGTATATCGGCAAGCGGCATTTTTAAGGGTGTGGAAATAAATAATACGGTTCTGTCGGATCAGGATACGGCCCAAATTATGGATACCGGTTTTTTCCTGGGCGAACAATTGGCTTCCCGTGGCTACCGTGGTTATTATGAAATAGATTTTGTCGCTTCCAAAAACGGCGATATTTTTGTAACCGAATCGAATGTACGGAGAACCGGCGGGACCCACGCTTACCATTTGGCCAGGTATTTGTTCGGTAAGGATTTTATGTATGACACTTATATCCTGACTAACAATTTATACCCGATAAAAAAAAGCGGTCCGGCCGAAGAAGCAAATAAATTATTCGAAATCCTGTCTCCGATTTTATATGATCCCGTTAAAAAAGAAGGGATTGTCATTACAGGCACGAGACTGATGGAACAAAATTATTTAGGTTATGTGATATTCGGCAACACACGCAGCCGGGCGGAAAAAATTGAGGCGGCTATGGATAATTTATTAGCCGGACTGGGTAGCCAGTGACCGTTCGTGGGAAAGGCCGAAAGTTGTACCGTGTTTTTTGTACATTTTCCAATAGCCCATTCTTTTCTTTTTTTTCTGGTTAAAGGTAGAGAGCCACGCTTTTCCTTCATCGACTTTGACAATCAGTCTCTTGACTTCCAGAAGCAGCCATTCCAGGAACCGTAAATAATAAATTCCGGTTTTGGGAGGCAACTGTTCGACTTTTATCTTCGCCAATTCCTGGGTTATGCCTTTTTCCTTTTTTTCCAGGATGGTAACCTGTTTTTTTAACTCATTGACGATAGCCTGGGTTTCCTGGGTAATTTTGACATCTTCCGAACGGTTGCGGTAGGAAAATACTAGATTTTCCCGGGAGGGTTTGCTGGGCTGATTCTCCGGCATGGAAGGCCGGGGATAATATTCACCTGAGGGATTATTGCCGAAAATCTGGTCAAGCATTTTCGACGGACTGATAAGGTCACCTAACTGTTTTTTGACAGCCGATTTGGGGCTTTGGGTAAGTTTCTCGTGATTGTCATCTCCCCAGGGGTTGATTTTTTGATTGCTCTTTTTGGCAAACATAGCGCCCGATTATACTATAGGTTGCTGAGAAAATCAAGTGTCTTTTGCTGCCTGATCAGATGCGCCAAATAATAGCTGTCTTTTTTGAGTTTTTCCTTCTCTTCCGGTTTTTCCACTTTGTCCAAAATTTTATTGAGGTCTTCCTGGCTGACGGTAATATTTTCCTTATCAGCCACCTCTGCTAAAGCAAATTCGATGGAGAGGTTCCTTTTGGCTGTTTGCGCATATTCTGCCCTTAATTGTTCGTTAGTTTTACCTTTGGAAATAAGGTACTGTTCAACGGTTAAGCCCAGTTGTCTTGTCTGGTCAATCAGCTCCGAGAGCAGCCTGTTTGCCTCCTGACTGATCAGTTCATCCGAGAGCTCGACTTCTGCTTCGCTTGCCAAAGCACCAATAATTTCATCCACAGTCAACTTTTTGGTTTCTTCTTCCTTGTCCGGTTTACCTTCCCCGGGAGTCCAGATTTTTACTTTAGTCTTCTTCAGTTCCCTGATTTTATCCTTGTAATTTTTCAGAATGATTTTAGGTTTCAAAGAAAGAGTGGCTTTGACGGTCCAGTCCTGATCCTGCTTGGCTTTTACTACCTCAATTTTAGGCGAAGTGATCGGCTGGAGTTTATGTTCGGAAACAGCCTCAGCGTACGCTTTGGGTATGATTTTTTTAATGACTTCCTCGTATATTTTAGTCTTGTCGACTTTTCCTTCGACTATTTTTTGGGGTGCTTTTCCCTTTCTAAAACCAGGCAATTCCGATTCCCGGCTGACCTGGGTCAGTACCTCGTCATAAGTTGATTTTATTTCTGCCCAGGGAATATTTATTTCGATTTCCGCAGTTGCTTTAGGTAATTGTTTTAAAGTAGACGTAGCCATGTGGCGATTATATCATAAAAAAGTGCCGGAGAGAGGAGTTGAACCTCCACGTCCTATTCGGACACAGGATCCTAAATCCTGCGCGTCTGCCAGTTTCGCCACCCCGGCGGCGTCAATATTATACCCTATTACAAATTGAACTCCAGACTGATATCCGGGGTCTGATACTCTATCAGATTCATAAAATAACGCACTTTCCAAGCCCAGGTTGCTGACGGCGGAGCATATACCCTGTTCATAAGTTCCGGAGTGGTCAGTCCCCTGTCGATGTAGTTGCTTTTAATGCCAGACGCGACAGTCTCCAGTGCATCTTCATAATCAGTAAAGTATTTCCTGCCGTTTGCCCATCCCCAACAATTGTAGGAAACAGATGGTATTTTCCGGCAGAAACCTGATTCAACTCCGGAAATGGCAGCCAACAGATGCCACGGTAAATTATTTTTATCAGATACAGCTATAATAAATTTTGAGTAAGGAGCCAAATCAGATCCATAGACAGTCAAGGTTTTTTCCAGCCGGGTGACCCGGTCATCAACCGGTTCTGCTTCTTTAATTTCTTTTACAATGGAAGCAGAGTCTACTACCGCGCTGACTCTGCCCGGATTCAACAGGAGAATAATAACGGCCAAAACAGACGCTAATAAATACATAAACGCGGGGCAGAAAAAAATCCTAAAGCGCTCCCGAACGAGTCAGGATAACCTTAGGATCTAACGTGGTATTATACCATATATTATAGGCTTGTCAAGTGGCATGGTAGTTTCTTTCCAATTCCCTGATTTTTCCGATAAAGAAATTGACGGAGTAAGACCAGTTGCCTTTACTTGATGGAGTCCAACGGTCTTCGACCAGCGTAGGGTTGGTGAGCCCTTTCTTTATATAGGCTTCTTTTATGGTTTTGGCTACAGCATTAATTGCCTCTGAATAATTATTAAAGGATACTGTCTTATCCCCATAAATCCCGAAACCCCAGCAATTGTGTGAGCCGGGAGGCAATACTTTGCAGCCTCCTGATTCCTGCATGGCTATGGCGGGAATGAGGGCATAGTCCAGCCCGTAAATGTCAGATTGTTTTATGATCTCGTCCGTGGACTCAATAAGCGGCGAATTGTAGGAAGCCAGGAATTTTTTTAGGATGGAGGTTCTGGCATCCTGGCTGGGAACAAGTGAAGAAGCCAAACTTAATTTGCCTTCATTGTCAAAATATAGGATTTCCCTTTTGACAGATTTACTGCCGAAATAATCCTGGTAGCGGTCGTAATTAAGCAATGTCATCATCGAAAGGGTCAGGAGAATAAAAGTCGTAGGCGCCCATAGAAGGCCGAGAATGAGCAGTTTCATCTAAAAGAGGATGCCACAAAGAGAAAAAGATGTCAAATTTGCAGAAAATTTATTCATTAACGCGTTCGACGTACTCACCTGTTTCAGGGTCAACAGAAATGACTTCTCCTGTCTTGATAAAAAGGGGAACAGCCACTTTGGCACCGGTTTCCACAACAACCATTTTTTTAGCACCGGAAACGGTGTTGCCCTTAACTGCTTCATCCGCTTCAGTCACTTTCAGTTTGACTTTTTTGGGAAATCTCAATCCCAAGCCGTTTTCATTGTGCATATAAACCTGGTAAATTTCTCCCTCCTTCATAAATCTGCCGAAATCGCCGATTATGGCGTCACCCAGGGAAATCTGCTCATAACTTTGGTTGTCCATAAAGACAAAATGGCTGCCTTCTTTATAAAGATACTGCAATTCCTTGACAAAAACGGGAATTTGTTCAGCCTGTTCACCCGATTTATAAGTGAACTCAATGGCATTGCCTGTTTTCAGGTTTCTGAGTTTAGTCCTGACAAAGGCTGAACCTTTGCCGGGATTGACATGCTGGAATGAGACAATCTGAGTGATTTCTCCGCGGAAGAGAATAAACATGCCTTTTTGAAAGCCGCTGGTTGAGACTTTTGCCATAAGAGTAAACCGTATTATACAAAAATGGCTAGGCAAATGGAAACAGGAGGACATCCCGGATATTGGTGCAATCGGCAAAAAGCATGGCGGTCCGGTCTATTCCTAAAGCCACACCGGCACAATCCGGTAGGCCTGATTTCAATGCCTCAATAAATTCCCTGTCCCAGACGACGTCTGTCTTGCCTGCCTTTTTTCGTAATTTTGTCTCCTCTTCAAAGCGGGTCTGCTGTTCCCGCCAATCGGTCAGTTCACTGTAACAGTCAGCCAGTTCCAGCCCGCCGATATAAAGTTCAAATCTTTCGGCTAGCCTATGATCTTCTTTTTTTAATTTGGCCAAGGCTGCCATTGGTTGGGGAAAATCGTATATTATTACCGGTACTTTAAGGTTAAGACGTGGTTCGATTTCATTTAAATAGACCTGATTGAATAATTCTTCCCAAGAATTATCTGCAGTTACTTTATATCCTTTTTTGACGCAGACTGCCGCCAACTTGGCCGCCGGAAATCTGGTCAGACTGTCTTTGCCGTCTTTATGGGTGATATCATTGAAATTAATATCGGCAAATTTTTCTAAAGCTTCAGAGACACTTATTTTTAACCAGGGTTGTTTGAAATTGATAGACTTGCCGGCATATTTAAATGTTCCGTCGGCAGGGGCTGTGACGAGTTTTTTTTCCGTAAGAGACCGCCATAAATAATTAAACAGTTCAACACAATCGGACATAATCTTCAGATAATTGCTCCCTACCCTGTACCATTCAAGCATGGTAAATTCCGGTTGGTGGGTATCCGAATCCGTTTCCGTATTGCGGAATACCTTGGTAATTTCAAAACAATTGCCGAATCCGGCAGAGAGTAATTTTTTCAGGGAAGCTTCCGGGGAGGTAATTAAATACATTTCTTTTTCCTGCCTGTTCCGGTCCATGAGTTTGGTGGTAAATACTTCCAGATAAGATTCGGGTATCAAAGTAGGCCTTATCAGCGGCGTTTCCGCTTCCTTGAATCCTTTGCTTCTGAAATGATTTCTTATCTGCCAGATTATTTCCTCACGGATTTGCCAGTTTCGCCAGTCCATTTATATATTATAGCTCAACTCTTTTTTAAGGCTTAAAATGCTATAATAGCCATGGAATGCGCCCATAGCTTAACGGATAAAGTATCCCGCTTCGGACGGGATGATGGGGGTTCGATTCCCTCTGGGCGCGCCAGGGCGCATAGCTCAACGGTAGAGCAACTCCCTCTTAAGGAGTCGGTTGGAGGTTCGAATCCTCCTGCGCTCACCAAAAAAGCCATCGTTCAAAAACGGTCTCGTTTTTCATCGAAATAGGCCGGTATATCAACATTAGGTATTTTCGCTTTTTGCAGGCTGCTGTGACCGTTCAAACTTCTGAATTTACCCTGACAACTGGTAAATATCTTTAATCTCCGTCTTAGGAAGTATCCATTAAGCCATAAATCCGCATGTTTAAAACTTTCAAATCCCTAGATGGTTTTAAGTCTTCCTTGAAGATGGGAATTAAAACATTCAATGAGATTGGTGGTGGTTGGAATATGCTTGCCTTCTCTCCAACCAAGAAGAAGTTGCTGGTTACGGTAGATTGAAACCATAATGGAAATACATAAAAAATTCCCTTCATATTCTTTCAAGATATTCTTGGCTTTCCGGTTAAAATCGTCCGGAGATCTTTTGAAGGAAAAAAGTTCTTCAATTTACCTCATAAAGCCTAAATATTGCTGATTAACAGTAAGATCAAGTGATCTTCGGATATTCTCCTTGTTAATGATTCTGGCATAGCTGAACTGCAGCCTGGGGATAGACGTATTTGCAGGCTTCAAAGATATTACTGTTCTCATCACAGACAATTGCGGGAGATGGGGCTTGAAGCTATCTATCCCAAGCTAAATTTGAGTTTCAACAGCAAACCGTATCCGGTATACCCGTAACTGGTACTGATCTTCCCAAAGAACAGCAAGCTAATCTGGAATTCCAATTAACAATTTCACTACGCCGTATCAATAGATTCCCTGAAACTCATAGACGGTGGCATTATCAATGGAAAAATATTTTACCGGGTCAGATAACCGATAGCTTGAAGCAAAATAGTCTAAACATTTATCCTGAAATGAAGATTTATTTTCCGTATCACTGCAGATTAAGTAAATCAGACTGCTATTTAAATCTAAATCCTGGTTAATCCAGTTACCCCTATCATTTAAAGTAATTAATCTTTTCCCCGTAAGTTTCTCCAATGCCCACCAATATGGGGTAGAATGGAAATTGCTAAAATCGAAGGGTTTAACGGTATAGATGGTGAATTTTTGATTCTCAGACCGGATAAGAATTTCTGTTGCAACACGGTAGGCATGCAGATAATTTTGCAGATTAAGGTTTCTTATACTATCGAGAGTTGATTTTATATTTAATGCAATTATTATAAAAATAATCAAAAATAAAATAGTTCGATTTCCGGCTTTTGTAACGGCACCAATCAATAAAAAAAATACCGGATAAAGACTGGCCAGTCTATAGTCTGAAGGTTTTTGGCTGTATAATCCGGACAGTAAAAAAGCTATGATGAAAAACATTAATAATACAAACAGATTAAAGCGGTTATTTTTTGTTTTTACAGTTATATAAGAAACAAGTCCTATAAATATAATAAATATAATTAGTGACTGGAAAATATTAACATTGATGAAGATGGAATTTATAAAGAGAAAAATATGGGTAGTTACCGAAGTCAAATAATTTGGACTTTGAAAAGAAACATATTCAGTTTTACCTTGCAATACCTGGAAGAGATAATTTAAGGACGGATATGAACGGGTATGCTCGAAAATAATAACCGGAAGATAAACAAGACCGCCGTATATAAGAAATAATAATACAGTTTTAATATACGGCCAGCGTACTGACGATTTAACTGATTTATAAAAATAAGCAAAGCAGAAATAATAAACAGGTAATAAAAGTAATGATGAAACGTAAAGAAAACTGAGGAAAAAAAAGAATAACGATAGGTGAAGAAATATTAATTTAGTTTGATTTTTGGCTTTAAATAGAAATAATAATGACAAAATGACAAAAAAAGGGACCAGATGGGGCTCCCACATATTACGGCCGTACCAGACCATGGATTGAGAAACGGCATATGTTAATGCCGAAATTAAGCCGCTTTTAGCATTGAATATATTTTTACCTAGAAAATAAATAAGAATAACAGAGACAATTCCGGCAAATGAAAAGGCAAGAGATACACTGATTTCACTTCTAAAGAGAAGATAAACAAAAGTCACGATATAATAAAAAGCAGGCGGTAAAAGATTAACCTGCAAAAGACTAGTTAGAGGACCTACCAATAAAATATGACCCTGGTTGATTATTCTATCAGCTAATATATAGGCACCTCCCTGATCGGTACCTAAAATTAACGTTTGTGGGAACCGATAAAGCCGCAGGAATACGCCTAGCATAACCGTTGCAAACAAATAACAATAAGATTTTTTTGACATAATTACTGATTAAATATATGGGATCAGATAATCATTAATAGTAACACGACTGTATTGAAATATTAACTCGCAAAAAAATGCACTCATCAGAATATAAGCGTATAGAAGAGATAGAAAATATTATGAAGTTTTACAACTTTCAGCCAAAAAACTTTTAAAACAAATAGGTTTTTACATTTCAGACGAAAATGCTCTTGAGTTTGCAGATTCCATTTATAACTGGCAACCTTTTCCAGAAACGCATGACTTTTTAGCTGAGTTAAAACAAAAGGGCTATAAACTTATAATTCTCTCCAACATTGATAATGAAATTATTAAAAGATCAATTAAACTAATGGGAATTGACTTTGATGGGGTGGTAACTGCTGAAGAAGTTGGCTCTTATAAACCAGCTCATGGACACTGGCAGGAAATGCTTAAAAGATTTAGTACTAAAAAAGAGGAAGTACTTCATGTAGCCGCCAGCTATATTCATGATATTATCCCAGCCAAAGAACAGGGTTTTAATGCTATTTGGATTAACAGAAATAGTGAACAACCAACTAGAGAGATTAGACCGAATTTGGAATTTAAAGATTTAAGACCTCTGCCGAACTCACATCCCTAGATAATTTCTTAAGTGGCAATTGTGTTATCAGCCGAGAAACAGATATAATACTTTTACCGAATGATCCTTGTGGTGAAAGTATCCTTCGACAAGCTCAGGATCGCTCAGGACAGGCTCTTACGTTTTGCGGTAGCAAAAGGCAAGCTTTGCTTACTTTAAGAGAGCCCTTCGACAAATTTACACTGAGTTTATCGAAAGTGCTCAGAGTAAACTATTTTGATGATTCATCTAGGCCCGTCTAGACTCGACGACTAGTCGAGGCTGGTCACAAGGATCGAAATTTTACCCATTGCGAATCGTCTACTATTCGTCTATAATACGACTATATGTTAACACCTCGATATACTATTACAGATCGTCTTTTATCAAATATTAAACGAGTTAATGCTTTAGTAAATGAACTAAATAATAGGCGGTTTCCTAATGTTGTTTTAATAGAGCTTGAAAAGACTGCAAGGGCTGTTTCAACATACGCCTCAACGAGTATCGAAGGGAATCCTTTTCCTTTAACCGAGGTTAAAAAAATCCTCATATCAAAGTCTGTTCATATAAGGGATAGCGAGAAGGAGATTTTAAATTACAATCAAGCACTCCAGAATTTAAATGAAAAACTTGAAAAGGCACAAGTAAAATTATCTCTTAATCTGATATTAAGAATTCAAAAAGAAATTACTAAAGGATTATTACCTAAATTTGAATCTGGAAAATTGCGAGAGAAACCAGTAGTTGTAAACGATCCGAGAACTAGAAAAGTTATATATTTACCTCCTGATGCAAAAGATGTAAAGAAACTAATAGAGGATTTAATTGGGTTTGTAAATAGCAACCGAAACGAAATTGATCCTCTTATTTTAGCTGGTATATTCCACAAGCAAATGGTAATTATTCACCCTTTTATGGATGGAAACGGAAGAACAACCCGCCTTGCTACAAAAGTGCTTTTGGCTGAAATGGGATTAAATACTTTTAACCTTTTCAGTTTTGAGCATTATTACAATAAAAATGTTACTAAATATTTTCAAACTGTAGGAGAATTTGGCAATTACTATGAATTAACAGATAAAATTGATTTCACTCCTTGGCTAGAATATTTTACAGAAGGAATTATCGATGAACTACTAAGGGTCCAAAAACTACTTCCACAGGTTGGAATGAGTCCAGAAACCCAACTTAAACCCTATCACCTAAAGATGCTAGAGTTTATTAAAGAAAGGGGATTTATCTCTGACCGGGATTATGCAAAATTAGTTGACCGAGCGAAGGCAACTAGAGCATTAGATTTTAAAAAATTAATAGAGTTAGGTTTAATTAGTAGGAAAGCAAAAGGCAAAGCTACTTTTTATGTCTTAAGAGAGAAATAGATATTGTACTTTGCTATACATCTTTTAGTCCAAATGCATAAGCAAACTCGGAGTTTAGTCCATCAGAAAGGAATAATTTAAAGAATTCCTTCAGTCTGTTTAAGGTACTAGCGGGATCACCAAAATGTCGGGAAGGTTGGATGTCCGTAAGGACTTTAAGCGTTGAACGTATTTTTAGCGTATTCATATAATTCATAATCCTGCTTATTCAGTTTCTTAAATTCGTAAATAACTTGATCCGGAATATGAAGTTTTGGTCTTTTGGTAATATTCCTTCGCCCCAACACAATTTTTTTATCAGGAAATAAGTATCTGACAAAATTTTCTAATTTATCCGTAACCCCGATAAATTTCAGTTTGGAAATATAACCGTTAAGATACTTTGTTTGGAAATTTGCAGTTTCCGGATCTGTGAGGAACTGTGACAGGGGAAGTTCATCTTCGTTGCCGATTGCCCAGTCGGGAAGGTAACCGGTAATTGCTTTATCATTTAATACAAAGAAATATTGGGAAACTGTTCTGGGAAGAGGGTCGCGGACAACTGTCAATAATTGGGCTTCCGGATGGTCGCTCTCTAACTGTTTGAATACGGAGTGGCCGAATATAATTTTTATAGGATTATCAGGAACAAAATCTTGATATTGTCCACGAGTTTGTCCAAAGGCAATTTTTAATAATTTCCTACCGGTTGCCGAAGTTGCCAAATGTGTTTTTAAATAATCTAGCGCAGGATATCTAATTACCGGGCTTGGGTCGGCATCAGAAGGAAAAAGCATACCATTATCAGAAATAACAACAAAAGGATTTTTTGTTCTGTAAAAGAATTCCCTTACGGCAGTCAATCCTGTTTTCGGAATATGTTCTCCGAGATACTCTGTTTCGATTAGTCCCATTTATTGAATTGTTTCAGTAAGAGGCCGTCAAGTGTATAATAATTGCACAATATTGACAAATATGAAACTGAAATTTTACGTCTATTGTCCGGATGATGAGGAAGTTATTAAACAGATAATCAGGGTATCATCAACTCTGGGTGCCGGAGTTTACGGCAAGTACAGCCAGGTAGCTTTCCTGACGCATGGTGAAGGTAACTGGGAGCCTGAGGAGGGCGCCAAACCTTATCTGGGTGAAGTCGGCCAGATAACCCGAGCGCCTGTCGTCAGAATCGAAATGACCTGTGATAAAAAACAGGCTGATAAGATTGTAGAGGCCATCAAGGAAGTCCACCCCTGGGAAGAGGTTGACATAGAATTTGTTCCCCTGGTAAATCTTTAATCATGACCGATCCCAAATTCATCAGAAATTTTGCTATTGTGGCCCATATCGATCACGGCAAATCAACATTGGCCGACAGGATTCTGGAGATTACAGGTTCCATCGAAAAAAGGAAAATGATGGACCAGATCCTGGATTCCAATCCGATTGAACGCGAACGTGGCATTACCATAAAACTGGCCCCGGTCAGGATGAAATATACATTTGAAGCCAACGAGTACATTCTTAACCTTATCGATACTCCGGGCCACGTTGATTTCTCTTATGAAGTGTCCCGTTCGCTGGCTGCCTGCGAAGGCATAATACTGGTTGTCGATGCCGCAGCGGGCATCCAGGCCCAAACCGTAGCACATCTAAACGTGATCAAACAGACAAAGCTTAAAATAATCCCGGTACTCAATAAAATCGATCTGGAAACAGCTCACCCGGATGAAGTCGCCGATGAACTGGTGGAGAATTTCGGTTTTGCCAAAGAAGAAATCCTATATATCAGCGCCAAAGCCGGTATCAATGTGGAACGGGTTTTGGAAGAAGTCGTCAAAAAAATTCCACCGCCGGAACAGACCATTGACGGATTCCGGGCGCTGGTCTTTTCCTCACAATATGATCCTCATATGGGAGTTATTGTTTTTATCAGGGTGACAGACGGCGCTGTCTCAATTGACGAAAAAAGTGATTACCGGGATTTGGCTTTTTCTGCCTCCAAGACATATTTTCATCCTTTGGAAATCGGTATTTTTAACCCGGAAAAAGTGTCTTCGGGAAAACTGGCATTCGGAGAAGTAGGTTACATCGCCACAGGGCTTAAGGATATTCGTCAGGCTAATGTCGGTGATACCATCATCAGGTACGGAGAAGCATCCGACCCATTGTCCGGTTTCAAGAAACCCAAACCTATGGTTTTTCTGACTTTTTATCCGACTGACAATGACGAATATATGATTTTGCGCGAATCTTTGGAAAAACTGCAGTTGTCGGACAGTTCCGTCACCAGCAAGCCGCATTCATCACTGGCTTTAGGCAAAGGTTTCCTTTGCGGATTCCTAGGCCTACTTCATGCCGAAATAATCAAAGAAAGATTAAACCGTGAATTCGGCCTTGGCATTGTGGCTACCGCTCCCTCAGTCGAATACCTGATCAGCCTCCAAAACGGGGAAATTAAAACGGTCAAGACACCTGACGACTACCCTGATCCGTCACTCATTAAGATGATAGAAGAACCTATCATGTACAGCCATATATATTCCCCGAAAGAATACGTGGGGCAAATAATGCAACTTACACAGGAAAAAAGGGCTGAGTATATAAATCTAAACTATGTCGGCAACCAGGCCCATTTGGAATATTTGATTCCTCTTTCTGAGATGATCATCGATTTTTTCGACAGGCTGAAGTCCGTCAGCCACGGCTATGCCAGCCTGGACTATGAATATTATGAACACCGGAAAGTTGATGCTGTCAAGGTGGATATACTGCTTAACCGGATAAAAGCAGATGCTTTTTCACAGATTGTGGTCAGAGAAAAAGCCGTTACTTATGCCAATAAAATTGTGGAGAAGCTGAAAATTCATATCCCCCGACACCAGTTTCAAATCCCCATACAGGCGGCAATCGGCGGCAAGGTCATCGCCCGGGCTGACATTTCAGCCATGCGCAAGGATGTCACCGCCAAACTCTACGGGGGTGACCGTACCAGAAAAGACAAGCTGCTGGACACGCAAAAGAAAGGCAAAAAGAAAATGAGAAGTCTGGGCAGAGTGGAAATTCCCCAGGAGGTTTTTTTGAAAGTCTATACCTGAGTCTCAGAATATTTCCTCTTTTTTCAGACGCATGAAGTGGATCCACTCGTCAAAGACTTCCACGATGGCTTTAAAAGGCATTTCGATAATAAAATCAAGGAAAAAGATAAAGAAGTTGAAACGCTGCAAAACCTCCCCTGACAGCCATTGGCCGACCCGTATTATCGGCAAAAAGAAAAAATCGCCGATCGTCGAAAGCATGCCTTCTTTGGAAACAACCTGGAATTCTTGAGTAATTTGAATGACGCGGAAAGCAAAAAATGTCACCAGGGTAACGAAAAAGATAAAAATTGCCTGGCTGACGACGGAAAAATCCAGCACAGTCAGAACATAAATTATTGAGCCGAAACTCAGAAGCCAGGTCATACCGTAAAATAGGGTGAATATGGTCGTAAAAACAAAACTTCTGGTTTTGGAGCTTTTGCTGACGAAAATGCCGCTGCCAACCGCCGCCGGTGTATCAGGGTCATTATCAATTATGCCTTTGATCAGCTGATAAATGCGCCGGGTATTGTCATCCCCGGGTATGGAAACGGTTAAGATTATCAGAGTCATGAGGATTGGCGGGAATATGACGTTAACGGCAATCGGCAGATAAGAAACATGCTGCAAAATATAGAAGTCATAAGGAATTTCCAGAAGCAGGGCGAAAACAACTTTGGTCAGGAGGATATAAATGAAACTGCGGACTGCGGTTCTTTTAAGGCGCGAACTCGACTCGTCATATCTTTTTCTGCATGCTTCATCAACCTTGTATTTTAACCGTTGGTCGTCACTTAGAATCTTTTCAATTACCGGTGTATTCTGTTCAAATATGTCCCTGAGTATCAGAAACGGCGGGATTTGTTTTTTTATGGCATTTCTGACTTTAAAACCCAGCGGGTGGTTCATATCCCTTTCAATCCTTTGAAAAGCCTCATAATATTGAGGCAATACCTTGTCTGCTGACAGCCAGCTGACCTGATTAATTTCCGGAATGACCAGTTTTAGCAGATGGTATCGGATCATGGGATCATCACTGTGTGCGAATGTCCTGTCGACAGCAATGTAAACCTGGATGTCCTTTTCCCGGTCATCCTGTGAAAAAGGTTTGACGTAAGGCTTGAGGATTTGGAAAACATAATTGGTAAAAGCTTCAAGTCGGTATGGCGGTGACAGTCTTTCTTCTATTTCACAGGACATGACCGCCAGGGTAAAATCGGAAATCTTTTCCTGTTCCTTGCTGCCCCTGCCGGCTGAGATTTCATTCCGCAGGAAAAAGTATTTGTCTGTTATGGACTGAATTTCCCCTATTTTTTCTTCACCGAGTGTATTATTTTCATAATACCTGGCCCAGAGAAGTTCCTTAATGAGGGGTTCAGCAATTTCCCGGCCGTTTTCATTGAGAAGAATCCGTCTTTTGATGATTCTTTCAATGGCTGCCCTCCTGATGAGGTGTTCTTCCCGGAACTCGACGGCATTGCGCATTTTTTCGTAGATAAAAGCGGCAAAGGAAACCGTCTGTGAAACGGAAATTTTTACAACTGATGAATTATGCGGACTGGGAGGAAATTTCCAGCTTTTGATTAAAGCTTTGGTGTATTTTGAAATGGGGATAGTATCGCCCTGTGGTTGAGGTTCGAGCACTCCAATGGCAGGAGGATAACCTTGGCCGTTATGGGACTGGTTATTATCTGAATGAGCCTGTTGGTTACCGTTGTCGTATTGGCTGGAACTTTGCATTTTTTAAAGAGGTCCGGTTCTTTTTGCGGGTAGCCTACCGAACGATGTCCGTACCTATTATAATACATTACCGCAGAAGGACATAGCTTTTTTTAGAACTTCATTCGTATCATTGTGTAATCGATTACACGCCACATTTAGACCCTTAGCGAGCCACGGAACGCGCGAGCAGCATAGTATGAGGGCGCACTGTTGTGATACACGAAGACATTGCCATAGCGGCGATCAGCAAACAACGCGCCGCCTAAGTTTCTAATACTGATTGGTGTTTTCAACCAGCTCGACGTTTTAGTATCGAAATTTCCAAGTTTCTGCAACCCTCGATATTGTTCTTCCGTTAAAAGTTCAATGCTCATGGTAGCTGCCATATCAATAGCGTTATCTTCTGGTTTAAATGCTTTCCTTGCCTCCTGCCCTGCACGGTCGTAACAAACATTTCTGCGGCCGCGGGGTGTTTCCGCTGAACAATCATAAAAAATGTATTCGCCCGTCTTTTTATCGAGACCTATAACATCCGGTTCACCGCCAGTTCTTTCCATTCCACTTAGTGACCACAGTTTTTCAGTACTCGCTTCCAGCTTTGCTTGTACTTTAGCCCATTCAAGACCTTTATGGCGGTTCATGTTTTTCTCAAAACGGGCTTTCAAGCTCTTCAGTAGTTCTTCACGTTGTTCTCTCGACAACTCCTTTTTTGTTTCAACGTTTGACATAGTTTTTATGTTCGGAAAACAAGTAGTTCATTTCGAATAGCCCGTATTATCAATCCAAAATGCGTTTTCACTTCCTAAAAATTCATTTTTTGGGTGACCGACGGGATTTGAACCCGCAACATTCGCCTCCACAGGGCGACGCTCTGCCGTTGAGCTACGGTCACCGTCTTGTCTGTCATTATATCCTATCCGGGATTTTTAGAAAAGTTAAAGCAGGATCCCCTAACAGGAGTTTAAATCAGTTTCAGAATTTGGCGTATGGGTGAAACTGCCAGAGAAATTAATTTCTGCCAGCTGGATAAGCGGATGCCTTTATTTTCCGATAAATATTCTTTTTTAATGACCGGTGCGGGCGGAGTCGGTTCTTCGACGTATAAAAGTGGTTTACCGTCGATTTTGACCAGCGAACGGTAAGTATCGAAATGAATATGGAATTTATCGGAGTTCAATTTCTGCCATGAAAAACTGGCAAAGGGAAAAGACTGATAATTAAGTATAAACGGAGTAATGGCGGCAATCCTGGAGTCAGTCCAGACGGTCCGGTCTGTTTCGTTGATAAAATCAGATATAGTTTCCGGCGAATATAGGTAATTGTCGCCGCCGGCATTGTGCGGCCAGCCGGTTTCAGTAATGAAAACAGGCAGGTTGCGGGTAATTCCCCATTTATTCAATAAATTTAATTCCCAGACAAAGTTGGCTACTGTACCGCGTCCCCTGTCGCTGGCGTCCCCCGTGAAATGGGGATTGGGATATGAATGTGAAGTCCAGCCGTCAATTGCATCAAAAATCTCTTTTTTATAATTGAAGATGGCCGCCAGGAATGAAGTTTCATCCATGGTCTGGCGGGAATTGTTGGCCGAAGCGTCCAGTCCTGCAGGAAGAATGAAAAAGTCATCTGACCTGTTTTTTAATGACCGGCTGTAACTATCCAGAATATCAGCATATCCTTCAGGGTCAAGTTCGCCTCCCCATTCTTTGCTGTGGTTCGGTTCATTAAAAAGTATCAGATAGCGGTTTTGCACAGGCCAGTTCAGGGAATCCAAAAATTCTGACCAAATTTCAGCCTGGTCAGCTTCGGGTTTTTTCCAGGTATCCCCTTCCAGCCGGGTTGCCAGCCGGATGATGGGAATCAAATGCAACCGCTTCATCCGGTCAAAGGTTTCATTCCATTTAATTTCTTTTCTTTCATTTTCCGGCATGACCATGGTGACATAACCCCAGTCTCCGCCGGATGAATTGACCAGGGCAGACGCCGATTCCAAATCATTTTCATCGATGATGTGGATGCCGTATTTATTGTTTTCGCGAGATACGGGATCGTAAACTGCCGATATCCGGCCGGGATTGAGTAGAAATATAAACAGCAAGACACTCAATAATATTGTCATTTTTGGGAGAGGAATATATTTTACAGTTATATCATTTATCTTGCAACGTCAGCTCAATTTAGTAGAATAGGTAATGGCATTCCGGGGATTAGCTCAGTTGGCTTAGAGCGCACGCTTTGGGAGCGTGAGGTCACCCGTTCAAGTCGGGTATCCCCGACCAAATAATAATAATATGAAGAAATACCTGCTCATAATTCCGGTTATTTTAGTTTTACTGACAGTCTACCTGAAATTTTTTAAAGAAGCCGGATTTTACTCCCGGGCAGTCATAAACGGCCGGGTTATTAAACTTCTGGTTGCCGACACCCCCTCAAAAAGAAACCGCGGGCTGTCTTTCAGGGAAAGTCTGTCCAGGGATACGGGCATGCTTTTTATCTTCGATAAAAAAGAAGCCTATTCCTTCTGGATGAATGAGATGAAGTTCCCCCTGGATTTTTTGTGGATTGATGGTGTCCTGGTAACCGACTTGTCGGAAAACATACCACCGCCTGACGGCAATAATATAGAGACCGTTACACCGCAAAATCCGGTTGATAAAGTACTAGAGGTAAATTCTGGTATAATTAAGGAGTTGGAAATTAAAATAGGCGACCGCATAATTTTTAAGTAAGTATGGATGATGAATCAGCACCGTCCAGTGAAAAATACAGCGCGCGCCTTTGGCACGTGTTGGAAGATATCTGGCCTTCAATCTACCGCGCAGTAAACGCCTTATTTTTCGGATTTTTTCAATTCCTGAAGTTTATATTAGGCGGATTGTGGCCGGGAAAGTAACTTGGTATAATCTAAGTCCGGAAAGCGGGCGTAGTTCAGCAGTAGAATGCTTCCTTGCCAAGGAAGAGGCCGTGGGTGCGAATCCCATCGCCCGCTCCAGAGCCCTGATGCTGGAATTGGTAGACAGGCACGCTTCAGGAGCGTGTGCTTTTACGAGCGTGGGGGTTCAACTCCCTCTCAGGGCACCACGTCGCGACAATACTTTTCCTCTTAAAATCCTGTGATAAAATAACAGGGTAAACCACACAATGCCGAGGTGGTGAAATTGGTATACACGCAGTCTTGAGGAGGCTGTGCCGCAAGGCGTGGAGGTTCAAGTCCTCTCCTCGGCACAAAATAATTTATAGTATTTTATTTAATTATTTTCACTTCAATATTTGTCAATGTCTAAACGAAAAGAACTAATTATTAATGATGAGAACGATTTGCCCTCAGAATTAACTTTATATCTGACTTTGGAAAGATTTGCGTCACGCATTAAATCAGATGAGAAATTATAGTTTTTTGATTTCCCCGGTAATTTTACCCTTTAATTCCTGCAAACCCAGACCTGTTTTGGCGGAAACAAAGCAAAACGGAACGCCGGCGAACTGAAGAGCCGCCTGATTTTTTATCTCGGCCGTGATTTTATCCGCTTTATTGAATATATAGATTTGATTTTTTTCCTGCAGATCGAGTTCAGCCAAAATTTCTTCGACGACTTCTATTTTTTCCCTGAACAATCTATCGGAAACGTCTATGACATGCAAAATCAGGTCAGCATGAATGGACTCCAAAAGCGTAGATTTGAATGATTCCAGAAGCTGTGGCGGCAGGTTTTGAATAAAGCCTATTGTGTCCGACACCATCAGATTGTTTTTAAATTCAGGCAGATAAAGTCTGCCGATTGAGCTGTCCAAGGTGGCAAACAGCCTGTTTTCGACCAATTTATTTTTTCCGGTCAGGGCATTATAGAGGCTGGTCTTGCCGGCATTGGTATAGCCGACCAGAGAGACAGAAACAGTACCAGCTTTTTTTCTTTTGGCAATTTGAAGCTGGCGGTCCTTAATTATTTTGGTCAGTTTAGTTTTGATTGCGCGAATTTCATTCCGCCAGTGCCTTTGCATGATTTCGGTATTTGTTTCCCCGATACCCCGGGTGCCGATGCCCCCTCCCTGGCGGGATAAAATATATCCCATGCCGTAGGTGCGCGGTCCCATATGCCGAAGGCTGGCCAGTTTTATCTGGAGTTTGGCCTCTGCGGTATCCGCCTGATTGTCAAAAATGAGCAGAATCAAGCCGATTTTATCCAAAACCTTTATCTCCGGATTGGATCTCTGGAAAATCTTTTCCAGAGTATAAAGCTGTCCGCTTTTGAGAATGTCGTTGAAAACTACCGTATCGATTTGATTTTCCGCTATTTTATCGGCTACTTCATTGGCTTTGCCGCTGCCGATATAGGTAGCCCTGTGGGAATGGTCTCCTTTTTGTACCGAAACTGCCGTAGTTTCTCCTCCGTAAGTCCTTACCAATGAATCCAATTCTTCCAAATAAGAAAGGATTACATCATTGCCGTATTTTTTCGGAAACAGTCCGACCAGCATAAATCTTTCTGGATTATTCTTCATTGAGCTTTAGATATTATATCCTATGCCTTTTCTCTAGGTTAGAATTATGTTAAAAGTAAATTTTCAGACCGATGGAAAAACCATTAGCTGTTATTGCGAAAACGGATGATAAAAAAAGGCTTATTGGTGCGATAAAGCGCAAACAAAAAGCAGTCGAAAACCTGCTTTTAAAAACCGAAAAATTACGGAGTGTGATCATGGCTGCCCAGCATGAGTATTTATCACGGGTCGGCAGTTTATATTACGAGCTTGATTTATTGGACCGGAAGATAAAGTGGTATCAGCAGATCGAAGAACTGGTAAAAAGCGGAGCGACCTTTACGGAAGCCGAGCGGATTATGGAATTAATGAAAAAGCAAAATGAGGATGCTGAAACTGACAATTTCAGCGATTCGGAAAGCCGCATGGGCATTTCTTCTTTGTCCATGAATCAGGATTCGGGAAAAGAATTAAAAGTTCTCTACCGGAAGCTGGTAAGTCAATATCATCCTGATTTGGTAACGGACAAAAAAGCTAAACTGGCCAGGGAAAAAATCATGAAAAAAATCATACAGGCATATAACCAACAGGATCTGGGCAGGCTGGAGAGGATAGCTGATGAAACCGCGCCTGATCATAGGGAGCTTTCGACCAGGCAGTTAATCACAAAACTGGAAAGAATTAATGACCAGGTGAACGAACTTAATAAACAATATTCGGATTTGATAAAATCGGAATGGAATAAAATACGCCTGAGGTTAATAATGGGCTTAAAGGACAACCGCGATGTGCTTCGCGAAATCAAAATTCAGCTTTTGGCTGATTTAAGTTATAAAAAATCAGTCATTGCCGACTATGAAAAAAAATTCCGGTAAGCCGATAAAACTAACACTTGTCAAAAATGAGGAAAATTTCCTTTTTAAGAATGAAAAGGAAATTGCCGTCGCCGGCCTTAAGGATTTGAAATTGAATGAAACACTGGCGGACATGAAAACGGAGATGTTGGCCAGTTATAAGGCCGGAAATTTTGAAAAATGCATAAAAGTCTGTCTGATTATCTTGAAAATCAAACCGAACCTGCCTATTGTCAGGCTGATCCACAAGGCGGCAGTCAAAAGGCGGAATAACAAATCGCGTTAACCGTCCCCAATTAGCAGACATTGTGAAAATTTCATATAATACGAAAGATCATGACTGGCTATAAGCCTTTATTAGGCCTTTCCGAAAAAATCAAGCCAAAGCTCGAAATACCACGGAAATTTTTTTTAGCCGGTTTTTTTGTCTTGACTGTGGCGGTAATAGGTCTTTTCAGTTTCAAAAAAATCAGGGCCGGGAAAAATACGACAGTTGAAAATATTCCGCAGGTACTGTCTGAAACAACAGAGAAGCAACAGGACGGTACGGACATCGGTGATAAATCACTGGGTATGCTGCTTTTGGGCTATGGCGGAGCCGGACATGAAGGCGGGCACCTGACTGATGTCTTGCAGGTCGTTTATATTGACTTTGAAACAGCGAAAATCGCCCTCATTTCCATCCCCCGTGATTTATGGGTTACCCTGGGAAACGGCAAGAGTACTAAAATCAACGGAGCTTTTGCTGCCTACGGTCGTAACGGCCGGCAGGCAATGAAAGAATTTATCGGCACCATCACCGGACTGAAAATTGATTATTATACAGGTATTGATTTTGTCGGATTTGACAGGACGGTGGGCATCAATCTTAAAGGCATTGAGGTGGATGTATCTGAAACTCTGGACGACTCCTGGTATCCTGTCCGCGGACGGGAACTTGATACCTGCGGCATGACGGCAGAAGAAGTGGGGGACGTATCCGCAAAATATTCGGGATTTGAACTGGAGAGGCAGTTTCCCTGCCGTTATAAGCATCTCAATTTTGAAAAGGGCAAAGTCAGCATGCAGGGAGGGGACGCTTTGGCTTATGTCCGCTCACGCCACGGTTCTTCAGCCGGAGATATCTCCAGGGGAATACGGCAGCAGGAAGTTATGTTGGCTTTAAAGAAAAGAATCCTGAGTCTCGAATCCCTGGACAACCTGCCGCGTTTTTTTAGCGACCTATCAAAGAATATATCAACTGATTTGGACGGCGAAGCGGTTAAATATTTGATACCGGCCATAACAAAAGCAAAGGAATTCGGGGTTGTCAGGATAAATCTCTCAACTGAAAACGTCCTTAGGGCAGATTCTTCTTCTGCCGGCGGAGCAATTTTAGTGCCTAAAGAAGGAACAAACCGCTGGTCAGCTGTGCAAAAATACCTTAAAGACCAAATTGAAAAATAGAAATTTTAATTTTTTCTTTTTTTTCTGGTCACCAGGAATATTTTTGCGGTATATGGATTTTTTTGTTCTGAATGGACATATGAACCGAATTCCTGAGCTATAAGATCGGGGTTGGCTTTGAGCATCTTGTTAAAAGCCAGCTTTTCACCTCCGGCTGCCCAGTCATCAAAAAAAATAATGGTACGATCATTTATCATTGAAGCGCAAAAATCCAAAGCTTCTCTTGCTGATGAATATAAATCACAGTCAATCATGATGATGCTCGCACTTTTTAGATTGTGTTTATCTATGAGATTTTTATTCAAAGTGTTATTGAAATAGCCTTTTATCAGGAAAACACGATTCCAATTCACATGTGCTCTATTTAAGTTGCCTCTGGTTGTTGCCAAGGCGGAGACAAATTCCCCCTTTTGCCAAGGTAACTTTTTGTCATATTTGTCTTTAATTTCGGGCAAACCTTCAAAAGAATCAAATCCGAATAATCTAGAATGATTAATTTTATGCTGTTTTAACGCCTGATACATACAAATTAAGGAATCTCCCCGAAAAACACCGAATTCCAAATAATCATTGATGGGGCCGTTATGCTTCAGAAATTCAATAGCTTCTGAAAATTTTTGTGTTAATACTTTTTTGGGAACAAGTACTTTTGTCCGGAAATAAATCTGCCGTAAACTTTCGGGGGCAATTGAGAATAGATGCCTGTATAAATAATTCTTTAGAGAACTGAACATGAAGCTGTTTTCCGACTGTCAGTTTACAAAAAATTTCGAACCTCTATTGAAGTGTTTTTTCGCTTATGAAAAAACCCTGTAAGTTACTTTCTTGATATCTATGTTGCAGTTCATCAATCAATTGTACAAAATCAGAAGCATTGATTTGGGGAGGGGCACCATTGGTCCATACATAAAGTCCTGATTCTTCTTTTGTGATCAGCTCTTTATCTATCATTAATGTTTTGATAATGCGAAGAGTAGATAAAAGTTCGGTTTGGTCTTGAGGTAGGTCGGTTTCATCTGCATCATATTGGGTTAGCCAATTGGCATAAGTCACGGACGCGCGGATATCGCTGCCCATTTTTGTCAGGTAAGGTAAAAGAGGAGATTTGCCAGTTGCGAGGAGAATAGCGTCCATATCCCTGGATATGGAAAAATTGACCAGGTCGGGCGGTATTCCCAGAGCTGAAACACTCTGATCATCAATCTGTATACCCGTTTCTTCCAACTGTTGGCGATAAATTTCACAATAGTATGGGAAATCCAATACCTCCAGTCCCATTCGCAACATAGTAATTTTGGCAAACCCCGAATTCTCCAAATTTTGGGGTAGTACAAATTCAAATGTGACATTTGAGGAAATTGGTACAATAATTGGGTCACCAGCTTTGGTAGTCATGTTGAACTTGGCATCAGGATCCGTCTGGATTCCGGCATTAAAGCGTAGGTACGGATCTCTCTCATTGTTTATCAGGTAACCAAGCGGTATATTGACATATGACATGAGCTGTCCCGGATCGGTTTCACCGGACAATAGCAGGGCTGCCTGGTCAATTTCCGAAAATTTTTTTACCATCAGCGTATCGGCAACAGTCCAATCCGCCAACTGCTGGCCGTAAGTTATTAGTTTCGGGTCAACAAATTCTGGATATGGGGTAGGTATAATCTCAAAAGGCGTTGTACTGGGTGGAGCTGGAGGAATGCATCCAGCCAAAATTGATGCCGCTGCTAATTTTAAAAATTCACGCCGGGTAGTCATAATTTTGTAATGGCAAATAATAGCATCAAATCAAGAATTGGGCAAATATGTGTCCTGGTTCATGATATCCCGTAGACTTCTCCTGAAGTCCTTGGCCTTGAAAAGAAGCGGACAATTCCACGTTTAACGCATTCGTGATGGAACTTAAACAGGAACTCATGTCCGTTTTCTTCTTATTGGCTGTTGCTTTACAAAAAATGCCGAACCTCGCTATTATAAATGTTGATGAAATTGTAATTATTAGATAGTTTCTGGTAAACTTCCATTTAATAAATAATGAAGATTATGAAAATCCGGAGAAACCTTATTACAATCATCGGCTTAATACTATTTTTTGTATTCATCTGGCCGATCCGGTATGTCCATGCTTATCCACCTCCCCAAAAGGTCACGGCAACGTCAGATACTGTCCAAGTGTGGAATTTTACTTTGGTATATCATCTGGAGTTTTGGAATGTAGGAGCTTTGGATCCATCAGGACAATACTCACAGGTCTCTGGTAGGGCAGAGTGCACTTCAAATTGTAACGGATACGGTGGTGATGAATTTACAGGTACATTTTCAGGAGGTCCAAACGGGGAATTTATCATAGGTGACCTTTCGTTTAATTTAATTAGAGGTACCTATACTACTGTCTTCGATACATTAAGAGTTGATTTTACAGTTGATAATCCGGAGGCTTTTGACGGATCGTGGAATATAGAAACTGATTTTCTTCCTAAGCAAGGTGTAGACGGAGGGCTTGTGAAAGGAACTGCTCAGTTTTCACGCAATAACGGTGAGACTTATGAAGATATTCCATCTGACGGACCTATTAATATTCGGGAAGGGGATGTAATCAAGACAGGTCCAAACTCAAGATTTATTATTAAATATCCCGACGGATCAATACTGAAAATAAAATCAAACACCAAGGTAACCATGTTATTTCAGGGAGTGCAGATAGTATTTGGTGAAACGTTTTTTAATTTAAAGAAGCAGGGAAAAACTTTTCAAGTAGAAACCTATCTGACAGTTGCCGGTGTCCTGGGAACTTCGTTTGGCGTATCTCACTTAGAAGAAACAAATGAAACTAAATTCGATGTCATGGAAGGAAGCGTAGAGGTGACCCTGCCGGATAACGGAAAATTACCGCTAAGTCCGGGTGACAGATATACTGTTAATGGAGATGGATATGAGGTAACTGAATTTAATTATACTGATGTTCTTAAAGAAGAAACTGAGCTTATTGAAACAGAACTGGCACAAGCCGAACTTAACGATAACGGAAATTTAAATACAGATGAGAGTGACACTCAGGGATATAAGGAAAACGGAACAAAAACTACACCGTTTCGTATTACCCCGACAATACTTATATTCATCGGTGTACTGATATTTGCGGTAATTGTTGTGATCCTTTTAAAAAGGAAAAAGTAACAAGAAAGTTTTAAAAATCTTTCTAATTCCAACTTGCTGTCGCTTTACAAAAAATGCCGAACCTCATTTATATAAATATTACGCTCCGGCGCGGCGCCTCCACCCGCCGCGCCTCCGCAACTGTCGGCTCGAACTTCTTTTTAAAGGATCGTAAACTCGCAGTCCGTTTCAAAAAAGGCGGCTTTGACGCCCTCGCCGCGAACCCACCCGCGGCGAGCAATTTTCGTGCCCGACCTACTTATCAAAATCTGCTGCGAACTGTGGACGAAGTTAGAACCTATTTCAAGACAAATTCAAATAATGCTTCTTTTAATCCAGTAATTCTATACTATTTAAAATAGGTAATAAATCTATTTTATACGTCTCTTCAAACGAATTCCGATATCCTATTACAGCAATAAAATAGAAATGGAATTTCTTAGATTTAGATAATAGATCAATAACTACTTTAGGCTCATATCCACCTGATCCATCACCTACTGGTTGTATATTTTCACCAACGGTAATACCGTTAATTTTTATCGTTTTTGATGTTTGGTTTCCGGGACCATGTGGGTTTTTTTGTCCTACTGTGAAACTTTCTGAGTCATTCGGATTAGTATTCTTGTAAGAAAAAGAAACTACCCGATATGGATTACATTCACCAGTAAAGTCAACATTAACAACATACGGATTTCCAATTTGCCGGTTATAATCTGCTTTCCAGACCTGGGGATATTCAAACGTAATATATTGATCATTATAAATGTACTTTGTTTTGGAATTATTTAAATGCGGCTGTTCTGATGGATATGGGGGTTGAGAAATGGTTAGGTTTAACATTTCATTTGAATTGTAATCATCTAATATTGCATTTTTATAATATCTATACCCTAATAACACCAATAAGATAAGCAAAACAAATAATATCTTCATTTTTTTATTCATATTTTGCTGCGGGGCATGGATTCGAACCATGATAAACAGCTCCAAAGGCTGCTGTCCTACCATTAGACGACCCCGCAATGCTTTTATTGTACCAAATCAGGTTGCGCCAGTTAAAGTATTCCTATAAAATAGTTGGAGCTAAAAACACTCGTTGGACCCGTAGCTCAGTTGGTCAGAGCGTTGCGCTTACATCGCAAAGGTCAGAGGTTCGAGACCTCTCGGGTCCACACTTCGGGGTTTTGTGATAAGATATATTTTATAAGCCGAGGTAGCCAAGGTGGTCACGGCGTGTGTCTGAAAAACACATGATGTCGGTTCGACTCCGACCCTCGGCACCTTAAGCGGCGGTAGTTCAGCGGTAGAATGTCTCCCTTCCAAGGAGAAGGTCAGGGGTTCAAATCCCCTCCGCCGCTCCGGAATGGCCCGGTAGCTCAACGGACAGAGCATCCCGCTTCTAACGGGAAGGTTGAGCGTTCGATTCGCTCCCGGGTCACCATTGCCTGCCCCGAAAATATGGCGCATGCCGAGAATTCTCCGGAAACGAAATCTACCTCTGAAAATCATGCTGCCACAGAGGCATCAAAAAATTGGCCGGGAGCCATGGCTAAAAAAGGAAGCATTTGCCGATAATTTTCTGAATTTATGTTCAATCAGAACACTGCTTAGTCTGATTGAAAGACTGCCTGGCAACGGTCATGCTGACGTTAAGAAAAGAACAGCTGGTCAATCTGCGGCAGTTTCTTCAAATGATGGGTAGAAACAGTTTAATCCCTGCGGATGGCTTCGATAGGGGTCAGTTTGGATGCCTGTATTGCCGGTAGGACGCCGAAAATAAGGCCGACCGACCAGGAAACAGTCAGGGCCAGGATAATGCTGTTGAGGTCAATATAAGCGGGAAAAAATTGTCTGATTGCCAAAACTCCCAATTGGGCAATCACAAGGCCGATAAAACCACCCGCAACAGAAAGCAGAGCCGACTCAGTCAGGAACAGGACAAGGATATCTCTCCGGGTAGCCCCGTATGCCCTCCTGATGCCGATTTCCTTTGTCCTTTCGACGACGGAGACATACATAATGTTGAGGATACCGATGCCGCCGACCACCAGGGAAATTGCGGCTATTCCGGTCAATACCAGACTGATAATGTCAAAAATGGAATTAATGGAAGAGAGCAGTTCCTTCTGGTCAGAAACGCTGAAATCGTCTTCCGAATATTTTTTCAGCATCACTTCCTCGATATCTTTTTTTGTTTCTTCAATGTCAATTTCATTTTCAGCCTTGGCATAAATGGCCATGAATTTCTTACCGGGATTTATGCTGATGGCAGACGTATGGGGTATAAAAACATGGTCGTCAATTGATGGGATTGCCCCTCCGCCGCCGCCCTTTTTCTCGAGCACCCCGATAACTTTATATGCCTGATCGCCGATTTTTACATTTTTGTTAAGGGCGGCTTCAGGAGAACTGAAAAGCTTTTCAGCCGGACCAAAGCCCAGGACGGCGAATTTTTTCCGCTTAATAACATCGTTTTTTCGGAAAAGCCGGCCGTAGCCGATCTCCATATTCATGATGTCAAATATTTCCTCATTGGAAATAATTGTTTCATAAATTTTGTTATCCCCATCCGATGCAATATCCAGAACCCTGGAGAAAACCGGCACGACGGCACTTAATGAATCCAGTTTCTGCAAAGATAGGATGTCCTTTTCTTCAAACTTGAAACCTGACATCATGGCGGTCTGGTAACCGGCTCCCCCGCCGGACATCATTTTTCCCGGCATAATCATGACTAAATTGCTGCCCAACGACTCGAACTGTTCCTGGATATACATTTTTAAACCCAAACCCAATGAAATCAGAAGTATGACTGAAGCTATGCCGATGATAATGCCCAGCATGGTCAGAAATGACCTGAGCTTGTTGCGGATCAAATCAGCCACGGAATTTTTGATAATGGTTGAAAGGGTTTTGAATTTATTCATAACGGATAGCTTCCACAGGTGACAGGAGCGCGGCTTTACGGGCCGGCAGAACACCGAAAACGACGCCGATGGATGTTGAAACAGTCAAAGCTGCCGCTACACTCATGACATCTATAGCCAGGGGGAAAAAGCGGGAACCGATCAGAACTATCAAATAGGACAGCAGCAACCCGAAACTGCCGCCGATAGTCGACAGAAAAACCGCCTCGAATAAAAACTGCATCAGGATATTATTGCGGGTGGCACCCATAGCCCTTCTGATACCAATTTCCCGGATTCTTTCGGTGACGGTTATGTACATGATATTCATAATGCCGATACCGCCGACAACCAAAGAAATTGCGGCGATAGCGACAAGAACACTGTTTAAAATTGCGAAAATGGAGGTTACGGTTTCCTGGATCTGCGACTGTTCGATGACGGAAAAATCTTCCTCATCGTATGTTTTCTCCAATAAAGCCGTCACCGAATCTTTGGTTTTTTCAATGGCGGATTCTTTATCGGCCTGAAAATTGATGACGGAAAATTTTTTCTCCTGGTTTATTTTCGGTGAAGACTTATAGGGAATGTAAAGGAAGGAGTCAAAATCAGGACCGCCGAATCCTCCTCCGCCTTTTGACCTGAGTATTCCCGTTACTCTAAAACCTTGTTCGTCAATTTTGACGGTTTTGCCGACGGCATCTTCCTTATTCCCGAACAGTTTTTCGGCAATTTTCGGTCCCAGAACCATTATTTTTTTTCTTTTGCTGACATCGCCCGGTAAAAATACCTCTCCGTACTCCGCTTCCAGATTCCTCATTGAAAATATATCTGCGGTGGTGCCGTAGTAGCTGCCGATCTCGGTTTTTCCTTCGAATGCGGCGGTAACTGTCTTGACATATGCGGGAGCGACAGCTTTTATGCCTTTGATTTTAGCGATATTCAGGAAATCCTTTTCGGTAAAGGTAATGCCCGAGAAATTACCGCCCTGGGACATGCTGTTGCCGAAAATTTGCCCTGGCATGACAATCAGGATATTGCTACCGAGATTTTCAAATTGATCACCGATATAATTTTTCAGTCCGACCCCCAGCGACACCAGCAAAATTACAGAGGATACCCCGATCAGAATCCCCAGTGAAGTCAGAAAAGTCCGAAGTAAGTTACGGCTGAAATCCCATAAAGATGTCCTGATGATTGACAGAAGGATGCCCATAAAATGTCGGCTCAGACGATTTTACCGTCCAGCATACTGATATGACGCCTGCATGATTCGGCAATTTCCCGATCGTGGGTGACTAGAACTACGGTGATACTTTCTTTTTGGTTCAATTCCCTGATCAGATCCAGGATAGTCCTGCCGGTTTTCGAGTCAAGATTGCCGGTCGGTTCATCAGCCAGAATAATTTTAGGCTCATTCAGAAGTGCCCGGGCAATAGCTACCCGCTGCTGCTGTCCGCCTGACAGTTTGTTGGGATATGATTTCTGTTTGTTGATGATACCGAAACGGTCCATCAGTTCCAAGGCTCTGGTCTTAGGATCATAAGTGTACTTTTTTGCGGAATAAATGGTCGGCAGGAGGATATTTTCCAGCACAGTCAGTTTATTGATGAGATTGAACTGCTGGAAAATAAACCCGGCAAATTCATTGCGCAGTCGGGAAAGTTCGTTGTCATCCAATTTGGTCACGTTTTTTTTGTTAATCAGTAATTTGCCTGAGGTGGGAGTATCCAGAAGCCCGATTATGTGCATCAGGGTTGATTTGCCGCAGCCTGAAGGACCCAGGATGGCTGTGAATTCCCCCTCTTTTACTTCCAGACTGATATCACGCAGGGCGTAAAATTCTTCTCCGTCGATCTGGTAGATTTTGTTGACATGGTCAAGAATTATCATTTTTCAGGCAGGACGACCGTTTCATTAACTTTAAGGCCCGATAAAATGACGGTATCCCCGTTGATTTCCTCGCCGGTTTTGATCATAACTTTTTCATTTTTACCTTGCCGTTTAACGAAGACAAAAGTCCTGGAATCTTCCTCCTGAACAAATTTGGTCGGTATAAATACGGCCTTGTCGATTGAACCTACGATAAAGTCGACGTCACCTGCCATGCCTATCCGGTAATTGTTGCTGCCGATCGTGTTCCTAAACTTAAATTTGACTTCATAGACGGTGCCGGTTTCTCCGGCTTTGGGTACGAAGGAAATTCTGTCGATAATACCCGTAAGATTATTGTCAGGAAAGGCATCAAGAATCAATGCGCCGGCCAGATTTTCCTTCAGTTGGGTTACTTCAGTTTCATCGGCAATAGCTGAAAAATAAATGCTGGAAGGGTTGATGATTTCAAACTCAGCCAGCGCCGGGGTAATGTTCATACCGGCAAAGGGTATTGCCACCTTGGTGACGATACCGGCAATGGGAGTCCACAGGTTGGCATATTCGACGGCTAAATTCTGGATTTCAACATCCAATACAGTTGAGTCAAGGTCAAATTGGGCTTTTTCCAGGATACGTCTTTCTTCAACAGTCAGTTCGCCGATATCGTTTATCGGCCTGCCGCGGATGTCATAATCATCATGGGACTGTTCAAAGTCCCATCTTTCATTCATGTATGAGAGCATTTTCTTTTTCAGATTCTTTTCCACATCCCTTTTGTCCAGTGAGGCAATACCCTGGTATTTTTCCACCATATCGCCTTCCTTGACACCGATCCAGGCAAGCCTGCCTGAGGTCTGGAAACGCAAGGTGGCTTTTTCCTCAGCATCAATTGTTCCCGATATGGTCAGAACTTCTTCGAGTTTGCCGGTTTTGACTTTGGCTGTTTCTTCTTTTTTTTGCTGGGCCCGGCTGCGGCTGGTATACAACAGTGTAAGAGCGGCAATAACTGCTAAAATAACGATCAGTTTAAATCTTTTTTTCAGAAATTTAAGCATATGGGAAATAGGTTCATCTTAAGCTCAGTTGAAAAAAGTGTCAAGATATTTTTACATGTACCGTATTCTTGAATTAGTCCGAACGCATTTCGCCTGCGGAGACGAGGAATACCCCCCCCACGAAAATTCGGAAAGGCGGCAGAGCCGCACTGCTGACAATTTCAAGTTTTTTTTGACGGCAAAATCTATTAGGAAAAATTATCAAATGTCATTCAACTTTCTTATATTCAACACCATCCCAGGTCAAGATTTTTTTGCTCCCATCGTAGTAAGCGGTAATAGAGTAGGCAAAAAATTTAACCTGCAAAACATTGTCCTTGCAGGTATAGGTACCGCTTTCGGAAACATCGGAGTGGCCCCACTGAAATGTTGGCTCACCATAGTCAGAGAGAGTTGTGCCTTTCTGAAATTGAATGCCCCAATATCCCATCGCTGGACCATTGGGTCCAAGTCCAACCTCGTATTGGTTAATCGAGCGGAAAGACGAATTACTAATGGAATTGCAATCATCAACATTTTTTTGAGTTACACTTTTAGGAGTGACTGGCGGCGGTGTTGCGGTTGGATTATTTTTTGTTGTCTGTATTTGGGGCGTTACTGGCGTGTTTGTCTGTTGCAGTTGGTTCGTTTCAGTAGTCGGTGTTTGTTTTTTTAACAAAGCAAAGTATCCAATTGTACCAGCAATTGCAACGACAAAAATGATGATAACTATATATATAAATCCTTTTTGACTCATATGATTAAAAAATTTTCTTCCCCCAAAATTGAATACCAACTAGCCGCCGAGCGAGGCGAGGCGAACTAAAACTCTTTGACTTTTCCTACATGGTGCCGCGGGAGGGAATCGAACCCACACGATCGATTAAGATCACAGAATTTTAAGTCCTGCGCGTATACCTGTTTCGCCACCGCGGCAGACAGTATTTCATCTCATTTTATCATATCAGCGTGAAATTCCGCGATTAATTTTTTATTTTCTGACAATTTGGTAGCTTTTAGGGTAATAAAGGAAAATGGCAGGCGCATCGTCTACCAGATAAAACTGGAAATCCGCATATATTTTTTTCCTCTGCTCCCAATCCAAAGTTTTGCGCCCTACTTCCAGCAGCTGGTCTATCTTGGCGCTGGAGTAATTTGAGAGATTGGTATTTTGCTGGGTTGACTGCCAGAGGTAATACTGGTCCGGATCAGGAGGAATGGGTATGGTTCGCAGCAGCATGTCGTATTTTTCCGGAATGCCGTTGTCAACCCTGATTTTGACGTTGACGCCGACTTTGGTCCAGGCATCAACCAGATGTTGGGCCAGATTTAAGGTTGATACCGGTGAAGTCAAAACAAGTTCCGACGAAGACGTGGCTAGTGGGCTTTTGGAGAGGATTTTAGCGGCAGTCTCCTGGTCATACTGGTAAAGTCTCAGTTTCTGCGAATAGGCCCACGACAGGGGGGAAATCGGTGAGGCTGCCTTCTCATAAGTATCATACGGCGGAATGGCATAAGCAAACGCCTGTCTTATTTCTTTGTCTTTGAATTTGGCTACATCCAAATTATAAAAGAGGGTGATTACACGGTTGTAAAGCGTTTTTTCGCTGACTTCCAGATTTTTCCATGATTTTACTTCCTGAACGTTATCCAGATCCTGAAGTGAATCAACTTCCCCCAGCTTAAAAGCCAAGACAGCATCTTTTTTGGTCGAATAAAAGCGGTAAGTTTCCGAAGGCAAATCCTTGCTGTCAGGAATAATAGTCAGTTCGCTGATCTGGTCGCTTCCCTGGGCTTTGACCAGCCGGGCAACCCGGTAGAGTCCCAAGCCGATAAGTCGTTCGCGGAATAAGGGCTGGCTTAGGAGAATCGGCAAAGGTGCGTAAGCATCCTTGAGTTTTATTTCCAGCGTATAATTGTCCTCGGCTTTCAATTCTGCGCCCTGTATGCGGTAGTTGACATCCCCGGCGGTGAGCTGTTTACCGTCATGCCATTTCAAATTCGGCTTAATTTTAAATTTGTAAATCAGGTTATTTTCCACGGAATAGGATAGTCCTGCCGCTTCGGTAGCCTGTCCGTCCGGCAGGATTCCGGTCAAACCGAAACTGATTTTGTTTTGAATGGACAAAGGCAGGTTATTGACGGTGTAATTGCCGATGAGGCCGATTCTTTGGTGTTTCCTGCCTGCCATCATTGAGAGGTACGGATAGATTTGAAAGATAAACAAAGTAGCCAGAAAACCGCTGATTCCGGCAAATATAATTTGTTTGGAATGGCGTTTTAAAAACGTTTGGATAAAAAACATCCAATACAGCAAGTGTTTACGCATGAATTGAAGTGCTAAAGATAGATGACGTTTAAAACAGATGATATCAAAAACAGGGCAACCAAAACGATCGTCAGGCGGAAGATTACTTTTTCCACACCGCGCCGGCTTTTATAGAATTCACCGCCGCCCCCCCATGCCCTTCCCAATCCCACACCTTTTGCCTGAATGAGAATAGTGACCAGAAGAGTCAGGGAAATGATGATTTGAACAATGACCAGGATTTGAAGCATATTCCTATTATACCCTATTACGGCTCTTTTTTCCCGGCAGACGGATTCAGATTTTGAGACAGAATCGGGCAATCGCTTCCGGATCATGCCTGACAAGGCTTCTTCTTAAGGTGTCGCCGGGTTGTTTTCGCACAATTGTTTTTGACAGCAGATCCAGACCGACTACTCTGAATGGCCAGTCACCCGTAAGGTCATTGACAACGGGTGTTGCCCGGAATTGGGAATATCTCTTCAGAATTTTTTCCGGAATCGGCGACTTATTTACCAAAACATAATCCAATCCGTTGACAATGATGTATTTGTTCATTTCCCTGATGAAATCACTGGCGGAAAAGCCGAACGTTTGGCCGTATTCCGTCATCAGATTCATGATAAATACTTTTTTCGCTTTGGAGTTGTTGATTGCCTGGGCAACTCCGTCAACTACCAGATTGGCAATGACAGTAGTGTAAAACCCTCCGGGACCGATAATAATAACATCAGCCTCAGCAATCGCATTTTTGGTGTGCGGAGAAATTTTCGCCTGCGGCTTAAGGTATAGTTTCTCAATTTTGATGCGGCCGTTATGAACGGGTTCGTCAATATCATGCTCACCGATAACAACCGACCCGTCAGCGTATTCGGCGACCAGATCGACTTTGTCCAGAGAAACCGGCAATACTTTACCGCGAATCCTCAGAAGTTCACTGGCCATTTCAATTCCCTTGGTTTGTGATTTGACGATATCCGACAGGGCCACCAGAAAAAGATTTCCGAATGTCATGCCCGATACGCCTATTCCCTTGGCAAAACGGTATTCAAATAGCTTACGAAGAATAAGGCTGTCCTGGGCAGAGACGTCTGCCAGAGCCAGCAGTGATTTACGGATATCGCTTGAAGGGAGCAAACCCCACTCATCACGTTCTTTCTTGGCACTGCCGCCCGAATCAGCCATGGAAACAACAGCGGCGATATTATCTGTGTATTTTTTGAGACCGGTAAGGACTGAAAAAGTGCCTGTTCCGCCTCCGATGACAATATAGGATTTATTTTTCATTTACCGAAACAGCCAGCCGAAAAATTTTAAAATTAAAACTACCAACAGAGCAGATAGGATGCCTGCCTGCCAGGCCGGCAATAAAGCGGCAGACAGGGCAATCGGACCGATTTTTGCCCCCTGAAAATTAAATGTAGTTAAATTAACCTGCCAGGAAAGCAGCGACCAGATAAAGATTAAGGTAATATACATAAGCCAGTTTGTAAGATTCAATGTCAGCAGGTTTAAAGGCAGCATAAGGGCGTCAATCAGGGGTTTGATAAAAAGAATAACCGTTAAAAGTGCTGCCGCAGAGGCTGTGTTTTGCCAGCCGTTTTCCAGCACCAGTCCGGTTTTCAGTTGCGAGACAATAGCAATTGAAAAAACAGCGGCAAAATATTTCCGGATAATTGTTTTCATAATTTCGAGTTAAATACTATTGGAGAGTAGCACATGTCAACCATTTAATAAATATTTAATTCTCAGCAGACGGTGGTAGCGTCCGGCAAACCTGTGGGCTTCGTCCCGCAACCGCTGCACCAACTGCAAGGCCGGGGTATCCCTTGAAAATTCCAGTGTTCCGATACCATCAGAAGCGGCATAATAAATTTTTTCAAAGCGTTTGGCTAAGGCAATTGCCGGAATATTCAATTCCAGCTTTTGTAAGACCTGCAAAAATACCTTTAATTGGTTTTCCCCACCGTCTACTATGAACAAGTCAGGCAACGGCCATTCGCTGTGCCTCAACCGACGGACAATAACCTCATGAAGCATGTTGTAATCGTCAGGAGTTGACATGGTTTTGATGCGGAAATGCCGGTAGCGTTTTTTGTCAGGCCAACCCAAGTGGAAAGTTACCATCGAGCCGGTCGCGTGTTGGCCGGACAGATTGCTGATGTCATAGCATTCTATCGTTTCCGCTTTGACTTTGCGGTTTAATACCCGGCTTAACGACTCTTCAAGCATCTGCTGTTCTTTTTGCTTGAGATTGGCCGCTAAATAAGGGTTATCCATATACTGATCGGGACGGAATTTTACTTCGGTAATTTCCTCCAGCTTTTTCAGCTGATCCCGGATGACAGCTGCCTCTTCATACTTGTTTTGCCGGGATAACTCCGTCATTTTCTGGGTTAATTCCCTGCTTACCTGGTCGATTGATCCTTTAAGTATTTTTTTGATCCGGCGGATATTGCCTAAATACAGTTTTTTTGCCTCCTGAGCTTCTTTTTTCGGCATTATTCTGATTGCCGCCGGGCAAGGTATGCAAAGTCCCAGATGGCTGTAAAAACAACTTCTTTTGCTTTTGGGTTTTTGCGTGCAGAAGGGAAAAATGGATCTCAACAGGCCGATAATTACCTTGACAGTCTTTTTTGAGGGAAAGGGTCCGAAAAGTTCGCCTTGCGTGTCTATTTTCCTGGCCAGTAAAATTCTGGGATACTCATCGTCTGTAACAATCAGATAGATATACTGTTTGTCATCCTTTAAAGAGATGTTGTATTTAGGTTGATTTTGCTTAATGAGTTTGGCTTCCAGAATGAGGGCTTCAAATTCATTGCGCACCTCGATTAATGAAATTTCACTGACATTCTCCACAAGACGCTTTTTTTTAGCGTCGTAGAAATCTGCCCGGAAGTATGATTGGACTCTTTTTTTCAGGTTGACGGCTTTGCCTATATATATAATCCGGCGATTTTTATCCTGAAAAAGATAAACACCGGTTGTCTCCGGTATCCTATTTAAATCAGACAGGGAAAAGTTAGTCATACTTATTTAACGGATATACCGGCCGGTAAAGGAGTTTTTGGCTTCAGAAACAGTTTTCGGGAGGCCGCATATAAGGATTTGTCCTCCGCGGTCACCGCCCTCCGGACCCAAATCAATAATCCAGTCAGCCCACCTGATGATATCCAGATTATGTTCAATGACAATGACTGTATTTCCCAAGCTGACCAGGGAATGAAGCACATTCAAAAGATTCTGCAAGTCGGCAAAATGAAGACCGGTCGTCGGCTCATCCAGGATATATATGGTATCGCGGGTACTTTTTTTGGAGAGTTCACTGGCCAGCTTGACTCTCTGAGCTTCGCCTCCCGAAAGGTGCGGTGCCGGCTGGCCGAGCCTTATATAGGAGAGTCCCACCTGGTGCAAAGTCTGCATTTTCCCGTAAAGCCCGGGTATATGGATAAAATATGAGAGAGCTTCCTCAACCGTCATTTTCAGGACATCGGCGATGTTTTTATCTTTATACCTGACTTCCAATGTTTCATTGTTATAACGGGATCCATGGCAAACATCGCAGGTGATGTAAACGTCCGGCATAAATTGCATTTCTATTTTGGTTTGTCCCTCGCCTTCGCATACTTCGCAGCGGCCGCCTTTGACATTGAAGGAAAATCTTCCCGGCCGCCAGCCTCTGACCCTGGCTTCCGGCGTCTGGGCAAAGAGTTCCCTGATGAAAGTAAAACAACCGGTGTAGGTCGCGGGATTGCTGCGGGGTGTGCGTCCAATCGGCGACTGGTCAATCAGGATGACTTTTTTAACCAGTTCCAGACCGTCCAGACGGTCGTATTTACCTCCTTTTTCGCGCGAGTACGGGTTAAAGTGGTTATAAAGCGCCCTATATAAAGTGTCAACGACCAGGGTAGATTTGCCGCTGCCGGAAACGCCGGTGACGCAAATCAATTTCTTAAGCGGAAATTTCGCATTTATATTTTTAAGGTTATTTTCCCGGCAACCGGTAATGACGAGTTCGGAATTCTTTTCCGGCATTTCCGTCAGAAGATTCAGGCTGCGGGTGACTTTTTTGCGTCCCGACAGATAATCGCCGGTCAGGGATTTTGTGTTGTTTTGAATTTCCGTGACCGTGCCTGAAGCTATAATCTTTCCACCGTGTTCTCCTGCAGCCGGACCGAAATCAAAGATACAGTCCGCATTTCTTATCATTTCCGCATCGTGTTCTACGACAATGACCGTGTTGCCCAAATTTTTAAGGTGTTCCAGAGTAGCGATCAGCCTTAAATTGTCTCGCTGGTGAAGGCCGATCGACGGCTCATCCAAAACATACAAAACGCCGGTAAGACCTGAGCCTATCTGTGAAGCCAGGCGTATCCTTTGGGCTTCGCCCCCGGCCAGGGACTGGGCGCTTCTTTCCAAGGTCAGATAATCAAGTCCGACCGAAATCAGAAAAGACAGCCTGTTTTTCAGTTCACGGACTATCAAATCGGCAATGGCCTTTTCCCGGCTGTTTTGGCTTTCGGAAAGTGATTCTACCCAGGAAAACGCATTAGTGATAGGCAAGGAAGTTATCTCGACTATGGACTTGCCGTTAATTGTCACGGAGAGGGCTTCCGGCTTCAGCCGCTTACCTTGGCAGGCAGGGCAGACTTCCTGCCGGAGATATTTGCCGATCTCAGTTCTGACGTAGTCAGATTCTGTTTCACTGAAACGCCTCTCCAGTTCCGGAATAATGCCTTTGAAAGTTTCGGCAATAGAGACAATCCTGCCGTGACGGTTTTCACCCGAAACTTCATACAATCTGTCACCCGTACCGTATAGCAATTTTTGAATTTTATCCGTTCCGGCCAGTTGTAAAGGTTTCCTTAGGTCTATGCCTATCTCTCCGGCTGCTTTGGCGACTATCCGGCCATACCAGGTATCGGCCAGTATTAATTTGGAAAAAGGTATAATGGCGCCTTCGCTTATCGACAGATTGGAATTGATGATCAGATCGGGATCAACCTTGAGAAGGTGCCCTATACCCGTGCACTCGCTGCAGGCACCGTGGGGAGAGTTAAAGGAAAAAATACGCGGTTCTATCTCACTTAGGGAAATATTACACCAGGGGCAGGCAAATTTTTCAGAAAACAGATGGTCCGTCCATTTTTTCGGTTTTTCCGGAAAATCAAATGAGGCGTCCTCAATCTCCGAAACCAGAACCAGCCCCTGCGATAACATGACTGATTGTTCAACGGCTTCAGTCAGTCTTTTGATAAGGAGGCTTTCCGAATTCTTGAGGTTGTTTTTATTGACAATAATACGGTCGACAACGACCTCGATTGTGTGCTTATTAGTTTTTAGAAGTACAAAATCCTCATCCATGGAATAAAAAGTCCGGTCAATGCGTAACCCCGGGTAACCTTTACTTTTTAAATTTTCAAATAATTTGCTGAACTCCCCTTTTCTATCCCTGACAACCGGGGAGAGGATCATCAGCCGTACCCCGCTTTTTTTCAGATTGTTCTTTAATAATTTCTTAGCCAATTGAAGTGCATTATCGGCAATTTGCTGGATGGTCTGCCTGACGACTTCACGGCCGCAGGTAGGACAATGAGGATGACCTGTTCTGGCATATAACAATCTAAGGTAGTCGTAAATTTCCGTTATGGTGCCGACGGTTGAACGCGGATTATGGGAAGTGCTTTTTTGATCGATTGATATGGCCGGTGAAAGGCCTTCGATTGAATCGACATCCGGCTTGCCCATTATTCCCAGAAATTGACGGGCGTAGGATGACAGACTTTCCACATACCGCCTCTGCCCTTCCGCATAAATCGTGTCAAATGCCAGTGACGATTTGCCGCTGCCGGAAACGCCCGTAAATACTATCAGCTTATTTTTAGGGATTTCCAGGCTGATATTTTTCAAATTGTGTTCCCGGGCTCCTTTAACTATAATTTTTCCGTTCATATTTTTTCTCCCAGGCGAGTTTTTATCTCCCTTATTTTGTCCCGGATTGAAGCTGCCAGTTCGAAATCCAGAGCCGCGGCAGCTTTTTTCATTTCGTGTTCGAGCCTGTTAGCCAGTTTCCTCAGGTCAAACGGTGTCAATTCGTCCGGATCGAGTGAAATAAATTTATCCAGTTTTTCTTTCTTTTGCAAAAAGAGATTTTCCAAATTGTCTTTTTCCTCTTTTTTCTCGACTAGTTTTGCCCTGATGGGTTTGACAATTTGTGTTGCCGTAATTTTATTTTTCTGGTTGTATTCCTTCTGAATCCGGCGCCTGCGGTCAATTTCAGATATAGCCCTCTGCATCGATCCGGTTATGTTGTCGGCATACATGATCACCCTGCCTTCAATGTGCCTGGCAGCCCGACCCATGGTTTGGATCAATGATGTTTCGCTCCGCAAAAAACCTTCCTTGTCGGCATCGAGAATGGCAACTAAAGAGACTTCCGGCAGATCCAACCCCTCCCGCAGGAGATTAATACCGATCAGGCAGTCATATTTTCCGGCTCTTAAATCATCCAATATATCACTTCTTTCCAATGTTTCGATATCGCTGTGAAGATAGGCAGCCAGAGGTGCTTCCGCGTCAGTTATGTTTTTAAACTTTTCCAAATCACGGTATTTTTCCGTTTTAATATAGTCTGCCAGGTCTTCGGCCATTCTTTTAGTCAATGTGGTTACCAATACCCGCTCATTCCTTTTTTTACGTTCCAGAATTTCACTGACGAGATCGATAATCTGGCCTTTGGTTGGCCGTATTTGGATTTTGGGATCGGTTATACCTGTCGGGCGGATCAACTGTTCTGCGATGCCGTTACCGGGCAATCCCTTTTTACCGGCAGATTCGGAGGCTTGTCTGATTTCCCAATCAGCCGGAGTCGCGGATATAAAGACAGTCCGGGGGATGCGAGTAAGAAATTCTTCAAAGCGCAGGGGTCGGTTGTCAAGGGCAGAAGGCAGACGGAAGCCGTAATCGCAAAGGACCTGTTTACGGCTGCGGTCGCCGTTATACATGCCGCGGATTTGCGGGACACTTATATGCGACTCGTCGATGATCAAGAGCCAATCCTGGCCGTAAGGTTTATTAAAATAATCAAGCAGGGTATATGGCGGATCACCCGGTTTGCGACCGTCGAAATAACGGGAATAATTTTCAATACCGTTGACATACCCCATTTCCCTGATCATCTCCAGGTCAAAATTGACTTTCTGGTTAAGTCTGTGGGACTCCAAAAGTTTATCGTCTTTTTTAAATTCCTGACACCTTTTCTCAAGATCACGCTGAATTTCCTTGAAAATATCTTCCTGGCTGAAGGTTTCCGACAGATAATGTTTGGCAGGATATATAACTTCTTTTTCTTTTTCTTCCAGGACTTTACCGGTTAAAGGATCGATTTTTTTTATCGAGATGATTTTCTGCCCGTTATTTTTAATTCTTAAGGCATATGGCTCATATGCCAGAAAAACATCGATATTTTCTCCACGCACCCGGAAAGTCGACCTGTGGAAACCAAAATCACTTCTCTGATACTGCAGATCCACCAGACGCATAAAAATAGCTTCACGGCTGATGACGGCACCGCAGGCCAATTCGAGGACGAATTTGCCGTATTCTTCCGGGTTACCCAAACTGTAGATGCAGGAAACGGAGGCGACCACAATCGTATCAGCCCTGGTCAAAAGATTGGTAGTGGCGGAAAGCCGCAGTTTATCGATTTCTTCATTGATTTCAGTTTCCTTTTCAATATAGGTATCGCTCCGGGGAATATAAGCTTCGGGCTGATAAAAATCATAATAGGAAACGAAATAGGATACGGCATTTTCCGGAAAAAATTCATGGAATTCCTGATAAAGCTGAGCAGCCAGTGTTTTATTGTGCGAGATGATCAAAGTGGGTTTGTTGAGTTTTTCTATGACTTTGGCCATGGTGAAGGTCTTGCCGCTGCCGGTCACCCCCAAAAGTACTTGTGATTTAAGTCCTTTTTCCAAGCCATCGGTCAGACTCCTAACAGCCCGAGGCTGGTCTCCGGTAGGCTGGAAAGGTGATTTAAGTTTAAAATTCATTTTTTGGAATCTTTAATTTTAACACAAATCCGCGCAATTTTTGACCCCCCTATATTGTAATTTTATGATTCATCCGTTGAACCACCCTATAGGTAATTATGGTGTTTACAGAAAGCATCAGTTTTATCAGGTTTGTCCATCTTGACATTCGCTTTTTTTTAATCTATTCTGGATTTAATACCTTAGTTTAAATGATATTAAGCATTTATTCTTTCGCTTAATTTATGGCAAACATCCTTTATAATCGCGAACGGCAGACCTTGGAATTCATCCAGCAGTACATTCAGCGGCATGGCTATGCCCCGACGCTGATGGAAATCGCCGAGAGCCTGGGCTTGAGTGCCGCTTCGACTATACATGAACATCTCTCCAGACTGGAAACAAAAGGCTATATCAAGCGGACTCCCGGCTATGAACGTTCGATTGAGGTAGTCAGCCAAAGAGCTAAATTCAATGAAAATGAAACTGCGGTCGAATTACCCGTACTCGGCTACATAGCAGCTGGCAGCCCCCTGGAACCGCACACTGACCCCAATTATTACCAGTCTGTCCCTGCCAGCATGCTTTCCGGCAAGAAGCCAGGATATATCCTCCAGGTAAAAGGTACCTCAATGATTGATGAAGGCATCCTCGACGGTGATTTTGTGGTTGTCCAACACCAAAGTGAAGCCCAAAACGGAGATATTGTCGTGGCAATCCTGCCGAACGGCCTGGCTACTCTGAAACGTATCTTTTTTGAAAAAGAGAGAATCAGACTCGAACCTGCCAATGCCGCCATGTCTCCCATTTTCACAACCCATGTCAAAATCCAGGGCCGGGTCGTGGCTGTTTACCGGAAGTATCAATAGCCTGTTTTATTTGTCCAGCAGGACTTCTATACCGGGCAAAGTACCTTCTTTCATAAATTCCAGCATGGCACTGCCGCCGGTTGAGACATGGGAAATTTTATCGAAATAATCTTTTTTATCCAGACAGGATAAAGTGTCACCTCCGCCGACGATGGAAAATGCCCGGGCCCGGGTAATTTCCTTAAGAATCGAGTCCGTTCCCTTTTTGTAATGCTTATTTTCATAAAATCCCATCGGTCCGTTCCAGATAACGGTTCCCGCACCTTTAAGTAATTTGCAATAAATATTTACGGTTGCCGGACCGATATCGTAAATGGCTGAACCGTTGGGCACTTTATCGTAATCGGATACTCTGGGTAGGGCTTTACCGCCGTTTGCCTGGATCATTACATCTACCGGTAAAACCAATGCCGAATGGATGCGTGTAGCTTTCCAAAATACAACCCTGGCCATTTCCACCATTTCATAATCAACCATCGATTGTCCCAGACCAAATCCCCAGGCGGCCAGAAAAGTATTGGCGATGGCTCCTCCCAAAGCAATGGTATCGGCTTTATCTAATAGTTTTTCAATGACTGAAATTTTCTCGGGTGTTTTGGCTCCGCCGATAAAAATCACAAACGGCTTCTCGGGGTTATTTAAGGCTTTTGACAGCATGCGGATTTCAAGATCCAGTAAAAGTCCGGCTACAGAAGGCAGGTAATTGGTGATGCCGACTGTCGAAGCATAAACCCGGTGGGAGGCGCCGAATGCATCATTGACAAAGAAATCAGCCATCTGGGACAAGTGACGGGAAAAATCCTGGTCATTTTCTCTTTCGCCCGGGAAAAAGCGGATATTTTCCAAAAGCGTAATTCCGCTCCTGTTTTCGTCAATTTCTCTAAGAGCTGATTTGTCCCAAAAATTATTTATAAGCCGGACAGGCTTTTTTATTAGGGAAGTTAAAGCTGCTGCCACCGGTTTTAATGAATATTGGGGATCAACTCCCTGCGGCCTTCCGAGATGCGATGCCAGAACCACCCGGCAGCCACGGGAGAGAAGATAATTTATGGTAGGCAAAGCCTTTACAATCCTGGTATTATTGACCGCTTTGCCGTTTTTCAGGGATATATTGAAATCGCAGGTGACAAAGGCAGTCCGTCCCCGAAGACTGGTTAAATCACTGACCGTTTTTTTGTTCACAGAAGATTACGCTTGCTGGCAGCCATTTCCGCCAGGTCTACCAGGCGGCTGGCATACCCCCATTCATTATCGTACCAAGCATAAATGTTTAGCTGATTATTTCCCAATACTTCCGTTAAACCAGCGTCGACGATGGCTGAATGCGTATTGCCTTTGAAATCAACGGATACGAGAGGCTCCCTGGAAAATTCCAAGAAATCCTTCTGAGAAGTGTTGGAAGCTTGGGTAAACAAGCGGCTGAGTGCATCTATGTCAGTATTTTTAACCGTTTCAGCCGTTAAAATGACCAGCGAAACCGTAGCTGTGGGAATTCGGATCGCTTTGCAAATAATTTTATTTTTTAACTGCGGAAAAAGTTTGACTATATCGCGGGCTGATCCCGTCGAAGCGGGAATCATTGAAGCCAATACCGACCTTCTGAGCCTTTCTTCCTTGGGATGAGAATTATCAAGCAGATTTTGTGAATCAGTCACCGCATGCACGGTCGTCATAAAAGCCCGTTTGATGCCCAAATCGGAAATAAGAGGTTTTAGGATCGATGCCAGGCAATTGGTGGTACAGGATGAATTGGAAATAATTAAGTCCGTATCCGGTTTAAACGAGCTGTCATTTACTCCTAAAACAATGGTTTTGGTGCTGTCCTTGGCAGGAGCTGAGAGGATTACCTGTCTGACGGATCCCCGAAGATGACCTGATAATACTTCGCTTGTCCTGAATTTGCCGCTGGCATCAATAACGATATCAGTTTCAGCTTGTGACCAGGGAATTTCATCAGGGCTGGAAAATTTAAAAACGGAGATTTTTTTCCCGTCTATAATTATCCTGTCATTGTGAGCTGTGATCGAACGGCTAAGTGTACCGTAAACGGAATCGTATTTGAGAAGATAAGCATGTGATTCAGCCTCAGAACGGCTGTTTATAGCTGACAGCTCCAGATTCTGCCTCTCCAAAATAATTCTTGACGCAATCCTGCCGATCCGGCCGAATCCGTTAAGACCGATCCTGACTTTTTTATGAGGCATATTATTACCTCCCATTATCTTTTTTCCTTGTTAATAACTTTTCCTGATTCCGACAAGATATAAATAATGACTTCTCCGGTTGCCACCTCAACTTCAGAAATTAGATTATCAGGTATGTTCTCCAAGTGTTTTATCAGGGCGCGAATCGAATTGCCGTGGGCGGACAATATTAAATTTCTGTTCTTCCCAATTTCAGGCAGAAGGTAATTCTCAAATCCCCTAACGACACGCACATAGACATCTTTTAAAGTTTCGCCTTCAGGAATGGGCACATCCCAACCGCGCCTCAGTTCCCTGAAATTTTTTTCTCCGATTTTCTTTTTAATCTGCCATTTATTCTGTCCCGTATAAATGCCGTAATGCCTTTCCTTAAATTCCGGATGACGGGATGTAGGCATATTCTGCATTTTTAGGGTTTCCTTGATCAGTTCCAAAGTTTGCCAGGCACGTGAAAGATCCGAAGTAAAGCCGTGGTGAAATCCGATACCGGACAGTTTCCGTCCGGCCATTCTTGCTTCATCCCTGCCTTTTTCGGACAAGCCTATATCAGTCCAGCCTGTCCATAAACCTTTGGCATTCCATTCAGATTCACCATGGCGGACTAGTGCTAAATTACTCATTATATGAAAATATCATACTTTTAATAGGTTATGACTGTCAACTGCTTGCGACTTTTAAAAAAAGAAGCTATAACCAGTATATGGGAACGCTCTTTGTCGTAGCAACCCCTATCGGTAATCTGGAAGATATCACCATCCGGGCCATTAATACTTTACTTTCAGTCGATTTTATTGCCTGTGAGGATACCAGAAGGACAGGACAGCTTTTGAAAATATTGAGGGAAAAATACGGACACGAAAAATCAACTGTCCCAAAATTGATTCCGTTCTATGATGAAATCGAAGAAGCTGCTGCTTTTGATATTATCAGTTTGCTTAAAAAAAATTTCACAGTAGCAATGGTAAGCGATTCAGGTACACCTCTTATTGCTGATCCAGGTTTTAAACTGGTCAGTCTGGCTATTAAAGCGGGTGTCGAAATCAACAGCTTGCCTGGGGCATCAGCTGCTGTTACAGCCCTGACTTTATCCGGACTGCCTCCGGTGCCTTTTTTGTTTTTAGGCTTCTCTCCCCCTTCTTTTAGTAAAAAGAGAAAGTGGTTCGCAAGTTTTAAAGAGAAAAGTATGCAAAAGACTATTATTTTTTACGAGTCTCCGCACCGTCTGGGCAAAACTTTGGAAGTTTTAGAGGAGTTATTTTCAGAAATTGAAATCGTTGTCTGCCGGGAAATGACTAAAATCCACCAGGAAGTTTGGAGAGGCAAGCCAAAAGAGGCCGGACAATATTTTAAAAATCCAAAAGGGGAATTTGTGATCCTTTTCCGTATTTAATATTCCTCGAGGGTGGAAGTGTCTCCCACAGGCTGACCCATTTCCTTGGCTTTGAGGATCCTTCTCATGATTTTGCCAGACCTTGTTTTGGGCAGTTTATCAATGAATTCCACCTCCCTGGGGTATGCATGTCCTGCCAGGTGTTTTTTAACATACTGGGACAATTCATCCTTGAGTTTTTGCGCTTCCTCGGTCGTTTTAACTTTGTCCAGATATTCTTTTTCCAGAACGACAAATGCTTTAATCACTTCTCCCCTGGCTTGGTCAGGTTTGCCGATGACACCGGCTTCAACCACAGCCGGGTGTTCTACCAGAGCGGATTCAACTTCAAAAGGACCGACCCTTTCGCCGGAAGTCTTGATGACGTCATCGCTGCGGCCGATAAACCAGAAGTAACCGTCACTGTCACGGTAGCCCCGGTCGCCCGAAAGATACCAGTTATTGATAAAATAAGAATCGTATTTTTCCTGCCTCTGCCAGATGGTTTTCATCATCGAGGGCCAACCCGGTCTTAAGGCAATATTTCCTTCCGTATCATTGGCAACCGGTTTACCCGCATCATCAACAATTGCGGCTTCCATACCCAAAAACGGTTTACCCATAGAACCGATTTTTATATCCATGGTCGGATAATTGGCAATCGAGATACAGCCTGTTTCCGTCTGCCACCAGGTGTCATGGAAAGGCATGCCCATCGTTTTGATTGACCAGTGGATTGCTTCCGGATTTAAAGGTTCTCCGACAGAGAGAATATGCCTGAGATGGGAAAGGTCGTATTTTTTGGGCAAATCTTCACCTTCGGCCATGATCATGCGGATGGCTGTGGGAGCGGTATACCAAATATTGATTTTGTAATCCTGCAGTTTCTGAAACCATCTGGAAGGATCAAAGCGGCCTTCGTCTATGAAACTGGTGACGCCGCAGCTCCAGCTGCCTAAAATTGTATAAGCGATGCCGGTGACCCAGCCGGGATCGGCTGTGCACCAGTAAATATCCGTATCATGAATGTCCAGCACATACTTGGCTGTAGCATGCTGGGCAACGATGGCATAATGGTGGTGGACAACGCCTTTTGGCTTGCCGGTCGTGCCGGAGGTGTAAAGCATGAAAGCAAAGTCAGAAGGATCTGTTTTAACCGTTTCAAAAGAATCGGGCTGAGCGGCCAATTCGTTTTCAAATTCAGGCGTATCAACAATTAAAATCTCCTTTAGTTCAGGCAGTTTTGAACGGATGCCTTCAACCCTTTTGGCCAGTTCGCTGTTGGTAAAGAGGATTTTGGCACCGGAATCCGAAAGTCTGTCCAATAGAGCCTGCTCCTGGAAAGCGCTGAAAAGGAGCCCGGCCACAGATCCGTTTTTGAGAATAGCCAAAAAAGCAGTGTAAAGGTAAGGAATTCTGGGCAGAAAGATAAAGATACGGTCGCCTTTTTGGGCGCCTTTGTTTTTAATCAGATTGGCAAACTTGTTGGATAACTTGAATAGATCGAGAAAAGTATATTGCTTCTTTTCTCCTTTTGCCCCTTCCCAGATTAAGGCCAGTTTGTCTTTCCTGTCCCCTTTGGCATGACGGTCTATGGCATTATAAGCTGCGTTCAGTTTGCCGTCTTCAAACCAGTCAAGTTCTTTGGAAGCCTCTGACCAATTGAATTCGGCATGCAGTTTTTCATAATCCGCCAGATTGGGGAGAACGGGAAATTTTTTGTCTTTTTTGGAATATACTTGGGCAGCCATAATGGTCAAATTATTTCCTGATTATAAATTTCTTGTCCAAGAGTTTAATTCTCTCGACAACACCTGTATATTCCAGTTCTTCCATGGGAGCCATGGCTGCACCGAAAAAGCCCTGGTCCCTGATATGCATGGTTTTTTCGGCTGCCTTGTTTCTGATCATGTCCCAGAACGGCTGGTCGAAGAGATCGACACTCTCGGTAAAGATGCCGTTATGGATACAGAATCCCATGGCAGTCACGATAGCCGGACCGTCAAAGAACGAAATAATGGCATTTTGCTTACAGGGCATCAGGGATACAATATGGCTGCCGCGGTTGTCTCCGACCACGTAGTGGGCTGTAGCATACGGAGACAGGATTTCACCGGTTGATGGGAACTGCTTCTGAGTTCGGACCAACGCCACCGGGTCATCTTTTCCGGTATATTTTCCGGCAATGTTATGGAGTCTTGAAGTTGAAACTACCGCTGCCACATCTCCGGTTGACCTGGCTTTGACAGATTCAACGACATAATGTTCCGGATCGCGTAATAAAACGGCCATATCATAATAGTTTTCCGGAGTTGACAGGACAATCACCCTATCGCCTTCGGTATAGTTGACATCCATGATGGTAAATTCAAAGCCGACAGCCATATCCGGTGCCAAAAGAAGTCCGGCGTTGTGAAAGGGATCGGCAAAACCCCGGAAAATCGGATAATTGAATGCTCCCGGATCGGTTTTATCACAGGCAAAAAGAACTAAAGGCTCTGAAGGTCTTTCCTCAAATTCCATTTCACAGGAACCCGGACCCATACCGCGAACATTACCGGAAAAGGCGTCTTTCAGAAGATCCTGGCCGGCGCCGTACAAGCCCTGTTCTTTGGCCACTTTGGTGGCTTCGATAAAAGCTTCCCAGGCCAGTTTATGAATTTCTGGATGGTCAACCCCTTTAGTATGGCTCATCAAAAGACAGCCGTCATCTCCTGTAAAAGTAACTTTAAAATCCTTGAGAAGTCTTTGGGCATTTTGTTTCAGATGGTTATGAAGTGAAGCTAAAAGTTTTTCGCTGGGACGGTTGTGTCCGCCGACGGACCCGACATCAGCTTTTATAACTGAAACTGTTATTTTCATTTTCCAGCTCCTTAAATTGAAACTTTATAACTTCGGTTAATACTTCAGTCTAATATATCCGCCGGTAAATTTCTACCTACGGTTATCTGTCAAATAATTTAAGAATATTGATCGTAAATAGCCAGCAAACGGTTGTATTTTGCTGTGCGTTCACCCCGGGCAGGAGCTCCGAACTTAACGTATTGGGCGCCTGTGCCGACTGCCAGGTCAGCGATTAAATCGTCATTGGTTTCACCCGAACGGTGGGATATGATCCTGGAAAAACCGTGTTTATCAGCAAGATGCATGACTTCTAATGTTTCGCTGATTGTTCCGATCTGGTTGATTTTTATGAGGATAGCATTGCAGGATTTTTCCCTGACGGCTTTTTCCAGGCGCTGACTGTTAGTAACCAGCAGATCGTCGCCGACAATTTTTGTCTGACTGCCGATTTTTTCCGTTAAAACAGACCAGTTCTGCCAATCATCTTCTGAAAGAGGATCTTCTAATAGATGAAAACGGTATTGGCGTTGAAGGTTTTCGATTTCAGTCAGGTATTCCCTGGCAGAAGAAAGGGTATCAGCCGTAAAACTGTAGTAGCCGTCTTTAAAATATGTGCTTGAAGCAAAATCCAGTCCCAGAAAAACATCTATGCCGTATTTATAGCCCGCCTGACGGATTATTTCCAACAAGTAACTTATGACCTGACTGTTATCGGAGGCATCGGGAATAAAGCCGCCTTCGTCGCCGACAGCCAAAGGGATTTGACGCTGTGCCAAATCTTTTCTCATTGTCTGATAGATGGCTGCGCCTGTTTCCAAAGCCCGGCTGAAGGACAGTCCGGGAGCAGTAATGACCATGAATTCCTGGATTGATAACCTGTTATTCCCATGTAAGCCGCCGTTTACGACATTAAATAAAGGTATGACCTGATGCTCCGTTTTTTTTCCGCCATACAGATCGCTGATTCTTTGGTAAACTTCTTTTCCTTCGGCTGCAGCGGAAGCTTTAAGGACTGCTGCCGAAACTGAAAGGATGGCATTGGCACCGATGTTTTTTTTATTGGGAGTACCGTCCAACTCGATCATTTTCCGGTCAATACCCTGCTGATCGGTACTGTCCAGTCCGGTCAGCAGTTTATTCAGTATTCCTCGGACGTTTTCAACCGCCAGGCTGACACTTTTACCGCCAAAAGACTCAGCACGGTTATCCCGAAGTTCTACCGCTTCGTGAATGCCGGTTGAAGCGCCCGAGGGAACTGACGCTGTAGCTTTTATACCGTTTTCCAAAATGACGGTTGTTTCTACAGTCGGCTGACCCCGGCTGTCCAAAATTTGGCGTGCTGTAACTGCTTTGATTTGAACCATTTTTTATTTTTTGGCTACTTTTTGGGCTAATTTCATTTCCGCTCCGGCCACCGTCTCCCTGACCTTGTCCAGGGCATCGGCATTGACGGACATGGAGGTGATCCCCAAAGATACCAGTTTTTCCACCAGCTCCGGATAATCGGAGGGAGCCTGGCCGCAGATTGAGGTTGTTACCTTATATTTTTTAGCGATAGTAATAACCCTCTCTATCGCCCAGGTTACCGCCTCATTTCTTTCGTCAAATTCAGGGGAAACTTCGGTATTATCCCTGTCTGTACCCAAAATCAGCATGGTCAGATCATTTGACCCTATTGATACTCCGTCAATACCGGCCTCGCAAAATTTATCCAGTAAAATAACGTTGGACGGAATTTCTACCATCATCCACAATTTAAAGGAGGCTGACCTGGATAGACCGCTGGCTGAAATGATTTTTTTGACTTCTATAAGTTCCCTGACAGTCCGGACAAAAGGCAACATCAGCCAAAGGTTTTTCAAGCCATGCTTGTTTCTGACCATTTTGATGGTTTCCAATTCAAGATTGAAAACTTCAGGGTCGGACATGTAGCGGAATGCACCCCTATAACCAAGCATGGGATTCGGCTCCTCCGGTTCGTACTCTTTGCCGCCGATCAGATTGCGGTATTCATTGGTTTTGAAATCAGTAGCCCTATATACTACAGGCCTGGGATTGAAGTGCCGGCAGAATTTAAGAAGGTCACCACCCAGTTTGTCAATGAAAAAATGCTGGCGTTTGTCCTTGATTAACTTCCTGGGATGGACGCCGATATCGGCAATCATGAATTCCGCTCTTAAAAGACCTACCCCGTCAGCATTCATGGCGGCCACTTCCTCAACCCGGTTGGGTGTGGCGAGATTGACATAAACCTTGGTGGCAGTCTTTAATCTTTCAGTGCTTTTGGAAGGCCTTACTTTCTCCGTCAATGCCTTAAGTTCATTTGTAAAGGCTCCCTGGTATATCTTTCCCTGGGCTCCGTCTACGGTGACTATTGAATTCGCCGGTAAAACTTTTGTGGCTTTACCTGTTCCGACTACAGCAGGAATACCAAGTTCCCGGGAAACAATGGCTGCATGGGATGTCCGGCCGCCCCTTTCAGTCACTATAGCCACAGCTTTTTTCATGGCCGGTACAAAATCCGGGTTTGTTTGTACCGTCACCAGCACATCCCCCGCTTTAACATCCTCTATTTCCGATGCTTTATGGATAATTTTCACGGGACCTGATTTAATGCCCGGTGAAGCCGGATCACCGCTTAGGAGCAATTTCAGGTTCAAGGAGGAAAGATCAGCCGCAGGAACTGCTGTTTTTTCCTTTTCTGAAAAAGTGGTAATCGGACGGGTCTGCACAATGTAAACATGCCCCTTATCAACAGCCCATTCGATATCCTGCGGAAAATAATAATGCTTTTCTAGTTTCTTGCCCAAGGCAGCGATTTCCCTGACCTGGTCATCGCTGATTTTCTGCCGGTCTTTTTCCGTTTTTGTCATCCGGATTTCGGCATTTGAACTGCCTTTTTTAACCAGTTTTTTCTTCTGGTCGCCGACATGCCGCACTAAAATTTCCATCGTTTCCTTATCTACTTCGTAATGATCGGGTGTGACAGAACCCTGGACAATAAGTTCACCCAAGCCAAGGATGGCTTCGATGGTAATTTTTTTCTTGTCATTAGTCACAGGGTCAACTGTAAACATGACTCCTGAAGCATCGGAAGCTACCATCTGCTGGACAACCGAAGCCAGCCCGACTTTCATATGGTCAAACTTCTGCTCCTCCCGGTAAAACATGGCACGGGAAGTAAACAGGGAAGCCCATGATTCGTGCACTTTTCTAATGACGCTTGCCTCTCCGCTGACATTTAAATAAGTATCCTGCTGGCCCGCAAATGAAGCGCCCGGCAGGTCTTCGGCTGTGGCTGACGAGCGTACGGCTACATACGGGTTTTTGAGAAGCGACGACAATTTATCCAGCAGTTTCATTTTTTTCTGGCTGCGGCCGGTCAGTTCCGTATAGGCAAAGATGATTTCCCTGGCAATATCCTCAGGTATGGGCTGGCTGAGTATCAGATTGCGGATATTTTTGGATATTGAGTTTAAGAGATTGGAATTATGATGATCCAGATTTTTCAGCTGGTCAGCAATTTTCCTGTCTAGCTTGGTTTCTCGGAGAAACTGGAAATAGCTTTGGGAGGTGACGACGAAACCGTAAGGCACGGGGATTTTAGCTTTAAACATTTCCCCCAGATTGGCCCCTTTGCCGCCGACAACAGGAATATCTTCCTTATCTATCTCGTCAAACCAGACGACGTATTTATATTTTCTCATAATATTTCCCCCTTTCCTTTCCCGGTTCAGGACCGGGTAAGTAATTTTTGTTTAAAGAAATCAACCCATGGCACAGGCGCAGGATTTACTCCGTGGACAACCGCCAGGTAAAATGAAAGAAAACTGAAAAGCTGTAAAAGCTCCATTGTTTGGCTGAATCGGCTGGCGGATTTAAGTTCAATCATCTCCGACGTCAAATCATTTTTAGCGGCAACTTCCGCCGTCAGTTTCAGCCTTAATTTGATTTTATCACTGTAGTGTGAAGAGTCCACAAAAATGAATTTTAGCTGGGATTTCAAGCCTTCGGGAAACTTAAGGCCTTCCAGCAGGTGATGGTTGGCTTCCGGCAGGGGGAAGTAAACGGCAAAATGCTTACCTGTTTCATTGATCGGGTTGCGTATAGCCTGCATGGCCCCTTTTAAAAATTCGGCAGCGACAATAACCGGAATGTGACGCTCCAAACCGGCAGCCAATTGCTTGGCAGGATTTTGAGCTATGCCGGATGTTTCTGAATAGAGTCCATTTTGTAAATCCAAAAATGCCAGCATCCGGGAAACCTCCTCTTGGCTTATGGTGATCAAACCTAGACGGTTAAGGACGGCCAGTTGGGCACCGATCAGATAACCCTGTCCAAGCCTCGGCTGTTCTGACGGATTTAAGGTATCTTTAAAAACAAAAAACGGGAGATTACTCTCCCGGCAAATTTCGGCCAAACTACCCCCGGAACTTACTCCGATTACCGGTATTTTCCGTATAAAAGCCTGTTTAAGGCAGGCTATGGTCTCCTCCGTATTTCCGGAATAGCTGACAGCCATAACCAGAGTCTCGCTATCGGCATATTTCGGCAGACGATAATCGTCAATCACCTCGAAGGAAACTGCTGATTCGTCCAAAAATAATTCCTTGATAAGCCTGCCGGCATAAGCAGAGCCGCCCATTCCGCAGAAGAGGACACGTTTGAACCGGGAAACGGGCAAAGACAATTTTTCCGTTTCTGTCCAGGCGGACTTAAACTGCAGTCCGAAATTTTTTATTGAGATAAGACAATTATTTTCGTCCAATTTTCTGATGTCTTCAGGTTTCTCAAGATTTATCTTCATGTTTCAATTTTGGGAGTACCACCGAGCTGCCTGATAACCGTATTAATCGCCTTATATTTTTGCTTATAAAGAAGAGGGTTGTCTGCTTCCATATTTAATCTGATTAAAGGTTCAGTCTTGGAAGCACGCACGTTAAACCACCAGCTGCCTTCGTCCAAAGTCAAACCGTCAATCAGATCAAGCTCTTTTCCGGCGAAGTGCTTCCTTATATTATTGAGAAATTTTTCCGTATCGTCAACCAGAAAATTAATTTCACTCGAGCTGATATGGCTTTCATAGGTTTTACGCAATTCCGACAGTTTTTTGCCTTTGACGGCAAGAAATTCCAAAAATAAAAGCGCGGCTATCGAGGCTGAATCAGCATTATAATTATCCCGGAAATAAAAATGGCCCGAATGTTCTCCGGCAAAAAGGGCATGCCTTTTTTTCATTTCAGTTTTGATAAAAGAATGGCCGACGCGTGTTTTGAATGGTATGCCTTTATGCTTTTTAACTGTTTCAGGCACTATTTTTCCGGTGGTGATACTGTATAAAACCGGTCCTGAACCTCTGGTCAGAAGCAGATGTTCGGCAAGCATGGCACAGGTTAAGGTTCCGGATAAAAGATCTCCTTTATCATCTACGGTAAAAAGTCTGTCAGCGTCACCGTCCAGGGCAATTCCTGCATCAGCTTTAGTAACCCTGATTTTTTCCTGCAAAGCGACCAGATTATCGGGATTTAAAGGATCCGGCAGATGGTTGGGGAAATGGCCGTCCGGTTTAAAAAAAAGCGGAATAATTTTAATGGAAGGCAATCTGCGGTTGATTTTTTCCCAGGTCGGTCCCCCCATACCGTTTCCCGTATCCACCACAACCGTCATGCCGGCCAATTTTTTCGGATCAATAAAAGAAAGCAGATGATCCAACCAATCATCGCTAATGTCCATACTAATTACTTTGCCCGTTCGCGTCGCGTTGTTAAATTTTTGGATTATAGCAAGTTCTTTGATTTCGGGCAGACCAAAACTCCCGTGTAAAGGCACAACCCCTTTCTTAACTATTTTCAGACCGTTATATTGCGGAGGGTTATGTGAGGCGCTGACAATGACAGATGCCGGAAAACCGTACCTGCCAGATGCAAAATAATTCATTTCCGTTGATATCTGTCCTAAAGTGACAACATCCGTTCCCATCGAGGTTATTCCCGATATCAGGCTTTGAGACAGTTTTTCTGATGACAGGCGGGCGTCAAAGCCAACTGATATTTTATCCACTTTAAGAAAGGAGGAGAGAGACTTGCCAATGACGAGAAAAGTCTGTTCATTGACTTGTTCAGGATAGATGCCCCGGATGTCGTAATCCCGGAAAATTGAAGTGTCAATTGATATGTCTGTCAATATGCCTTTTTACCTTTTATGAAAAAATATGATATTACCATTAATCCTATAAATTGATAAGAAAGATGTCAATAAGCTGGTCTAGCTTCAACGGAGTAAGGCCGTTTTTCAACCGGTAATCGATATTTAATAGGCCGCGGTAATTTTGCATCAGTTCATCATGCGAGAAAGCCCTACCCTGCTGACGGAATTTCGCTACCTGCCAGGAGGCTAAAGGCAAACCTTCCTTCAGATTTAAGTCAGCCGTCATTAACAGAAAACGGAATTGACGGATTATCAAGGCAAAAATCAGTGAGACTTCTTTTTCTTTTAACAGCTCGTGAAAGTAAGTAAGGATAACAGAAGTCTTCTGACGGCCTATATCATCGAGAAATTTAAAAAGGAGCTTGGGGAAATCGAATTTGAAATTCTGTTTGGCCGGAAACTTTTTTGACTGGACGCCGACTTCATGATCATCCCAAAAAATAAGCAGGTTGTCACCGGAATTTTTTAAAGAGTAGTCCAGAATCGCTTCCTTTGCCTTTTGCTTTGTGCCTTTAAAGAAGTTTTCAATAATAATGGTTTTGGTTGTTGATAAAAGCGTGGCTGCTTCATTGGCAAGCAGCAGATCGGCTAATTCCAGTTTACCTCCATCGAAATACATACTTTCCGCATCCCTTCCGGAAATAATTTCCTGCAGTTTTTTCCGTGAAGAGTCATTGTCATTACCGTGGATGAGCATGATCATATTCTTTTATTAGCCAGAAGCCTGTAGAATTTTTCCACTTTCTTCTCCAGATGTCCGCTTCTGGTGCGGTGCGGCAGGAGACTACCGGAAAAATTCATCGGGATATGCATAAGTTCATGGATCAGCGTCCGTATTTTTTCCTGCTGGTTCAGCCGGTCAAACCGTTCACTGATAACTTCTATAATATAATACGGAGGCAGCTTCAATGCCATTTGCCAGACCTTGGGAAAGCTCCAAATCCTGGCCCTGGCACGGGACGTGGATCCGTGGGAACGGTAACAGACAATTTTGTTTAATTTAATATAGTCAAGTTCCAATTCCCTGACGATTTTACCCAGCTCTCGTTTGATATCAGTCGCGGGATACCATTCCATTTTTTTTATTATACCCGATATTCCACCAAAACCGTGACTTGACATGCTGTTGGACGTTTTATATAAAGTAAGGTGGTTCTTCTGCCTTCTTATACGCTGCCCCCCAGAAAAATGATCAAAATATTGTTTTATTCTGCTGTTCTTTTGCTAGCTTTATTCCATCCCCGATTGGTTAATGCAGCACCTCCCAGCGGCAACTATCTGGAACTCAATGGTGGGTTTATTAAGGCTGAAAACAATGATTTATCCTCTCCTGCGGAATTTGCCTTTGAAACCTGGATAAAACCCAACAGCCTCAGCGGTCTGCAGCATCTTTTAACAATAGGAGCAGAAGGCAATGTTTCACCTAACTATCAGATATCCATAAACGGCGGATCTCTCCAGTTAACTTATTCCTATGCTGTAAACGCCATGAGACAGATGACCACCGGAAATTTATCCCCCGGGAATTGGCACCATCTTGCCGTTACCATATCATCTTCTTCCACTAAGATTTTCATCAACGGTGTTTCCAGCTTTAGCGCGGGCGGTGCTACCCAGCTTAAACCGCTTGGTCCATCAATTATATTCGGCGGGAGTGGAAGCAGTTCATTTTTATCCGGAAACAGCTTTAAAGGAAGCGTCGACCAAATTCGTGTCTCCCGACAGGCAAGGGATATCGCGGGAAACTGGCAGAACGGAATTTATCTCAACGACTTAACTTCCGATAATTCAACTGTTTTCGTCTGGAACTTCAACTCTGCCCGGGGCAGCACCGAGGCAACAGATGACAGTCAGCATATATACGGCCTGCTGATAGGTGGAGACAGTAAAATTCATTATTACGGCGCATTACCGACTCCCACTCCTTTTGTTTTGCCTACATTAAAGCCTTTACGCTCAATCAGTCTTTTTCCTAAACCGACTGTATCAGTAGAAGATTCTTCTCCATATAATCCGGTTTTCTCCTTCTTCGGCCGCGATGAGAGGCCTGTTTACCGGCGTTAAAAATAAGATACTTCCAGGAACAGTTAGTGAAAAATGGGACAGGTGGTGCAGCGTTCGGGGAGGTGTTTTGTCTGGATAATGACTTCGCGGCCGAATTTCTTTTTTTGCAGCAGTCCCGCTTCCGCCAACTTATTGACATGGAAAGTAACTGTCGGTTGCCTCAGTCTGGTAAAGTTGACCAGAGTCCCCAGGGTTACTCTGTCTGTAGATTTCTGCACATAATCGAAAATCTTCAAACGGGATGGTTCCATCAGATTTTTCAGACATTTATGGCAATATTTATTCATACATATAGATTTTAATCTATCGTCACCCACAAGCATAATCCTGAGGCTGGGTTTATGTCAAGTTATGGCTAACTTATCTTATACAAATAGATCGCCATCTCTTTATCTTCCGATGAAACTTCTGCCGGTTGCCAGCCAGGAACCGGGAAAGCCCTGGAGATAATTCTTGTTCCTTTTTTACATTCGTTTTCGAATTTTTGCTTTAATTTTTTCATGGGATACGGCATCAAAAAACAATAAATGACATCGGAAGCGGAAAAATCACGTCGGTACAATGTTCCGAGTCCGATATCTGCCCGAAGGCTAAGACCCTGAACCAGTATTTTCGCTTTTATCAAAAGATACAGTAGAGGATGGATTTCTATGCCTGAGACTGTGATTTCCGGGTATTGCTTTGCCAGAGCCAGCATTACTCTGCCGGAACCTGCTCCCAGTTCCAAAAAGCGGTCTCCTTTTTTAAATTTAGCTAATTTGGCTATCCGTCCTATGTCGTCTGTTTTTGTAGGGATGAATGGTGCTACGGTCAAAGAGGCATACACAGCCGGAGTAAGGACAAAAAGCAGCACCAAAAACAAAATTAACTGACTGATTATTTCCATTGTCCTCCTTTCGGACTTCGTTTATAATTTTTGCAAATGACCAAGCATCAGGAATATTACCAGAAAATGATCGACAATAATAAGCAGATTTTTTCAGAATTTATCGATCTCCACGATAAATATACCAAAGATTCAGCCTCGTGGCAGGTCAAATACAATGAAGTCGGCGAAAAAATAGTAGCCATAATAAGAGACTGGGAAGGCAAACTGTGCCGCGAAAGTGAAAGAGGCCAGTTCGGCAAATATTCTGCTAATTTGGCGGATAAATCTGGACTCTTGTCCGCAGCGACTTCCCCAAAATCGATTTCGTCGGAGTAAAGTAAGGACCCTTCTTTTCTTACACAATCTTTAATATTGCGCTGTAAACTACTTCCATTTGTGATAAAATGACCATATATAGCCCCGTTCGTCTAGCGGCCCAGGACATCTGGTTTTCAGCCAGAGAATCGCCGGTTCGAATCCGGCACGGGGTACTAATAACCGAATATTAAACTAATAAATTAACCTCACTGTATTTCACTCATTTACGTTTTAATATATTTAGCTTCGAATAATGACTTTACAGCTATCTTTGTACAAGATATCTCAATAGTTTTTTTTACCAATAAATGATTAAAGTTATATGATTCATTATTAGCTTTATCTTGACTATTTTAAAAACATAGCAACTACCTTTATCATTTATATATAAAGCGAGTACCAAGTATCGTTTAAAATCCGGTACTCCTATTTTATCAAAAACGAGGCTATTTAAGAACCGTCCCCTTTTGCCCTTTTGCGCCCCCTTTTGTTACTTTTTCAAATAACTTGTTGAAATTAAAAAAATAATTTGTGATACTGAATTATAAACATGTTTAGGAAAATATTTGCCTACATTCTTCTTTCATTAATAATTTTATTAACAGATTTCTATTTTCTGAATAAACCGGTTCCTGAAGTTCAGGCCCAAACCTGCCTTACGGAGCTTGCGGGGGACGCAAACCGTGACTGCAAAGTGGATGGAATTGATTATGTTATCTGGCTTAAAAATTATAACAAAACAGTCAGCGACGGCAGGCTATCCGGAGATTTCAACAATAACGGAAAGGTTGACGGTCTTGATTACGTTATCTGGCTGAATAATTACAATAAAAATTCAAGCCCTTTTCCTACGGTAACCGGTACCCAGCCTACTCAACCTGCAACCGGAGAACTGGATATTTCGATCTGCGACCCAACCAACGGACCTTTCTCATTAAATATAACCAATCCTTATTTTCCCCTTCCGGTAGGTAAAGTTAATACCATATCCGACGGAACTTTTACGGTAAAATTTTCAGTATTAAATCAGACTGAAGTCGTTGCGGGAATCACAACCAGGGTAGTGGAAGAATATGAAACCAATAACGGGAATCTTATTGAAATTTCCCGTAATTTCTTTGTTGCCGCCCCGGACGGTACGGTCTGCTATTACGGAGAGGACGTTGATATCTATTCCGGCGGGCAAATTGTCGGTCATTCCGGTGCCTGGAGGGCCGGAGAAGGATCAAATAAACCGGGAATTGTCATGCCGGCTAATCCAACTGTGGGACAAACTTACCAGCAGGAAGTAGCTCCAGGTATAGCTATGGACAGGGCTGCCCATATCAGATTTGAACAAAATTATAACACTCCCGCAGGAATTTTTAATAATGTACTTTATGTTGAAGAAACTCCGCCTTCAACCAAACGCTACGCTCCGGGAGTGGGTATGATTTACGATGACGGAGCTCTCCTGATAAGCTATAATAATTGACTTTTTGGTGTTTAAATAATATTCTTCCGATAGATACCAATAAATATGATTCACCAGAGATGCCGACAGTGTTTGGAAACAGCCAGTATTCCGTCCAGGCTGACCATTTTGGATTACCTTAAAAAAATCGGAAGGTAAGCAACGGTTACCGAAATTGTGGAACACTTATCCCTGCGGCAGCCCACCGTTACCTTTCATATCAACAAACTATCCGGTGTTGGTCTATTAAAAAAGAGAAAGTCACCTGACTTCGGACACCTCTTAAAAGTGGCTCAAAAGATTTTAGCCCACAGATAACCATTCTGAAGACTGGAGAAACTGGATTTGTGGAAACCACAATTGAAGATCCAAAACTTTGTGGACAACTGGAGAAATTACGGTCTTTGGGGCACTAAATGTCCGAAGTCAGGAATCCAATCCGTATAATAATGAAACTGTATTTAAAACAATAAAGCGAGGGATGCACCGGCTGGTGCGTCCCTATTTTTATGTTTAAGTTTCACTACGTTTATGTTTTACAAAGTATAAATTTCCCTTCTTGGATTTACATCGGATACTCTGAAAATCTTAAACAACGACTGAAAGAGCACAATTTAGGTAATTAATCAATTATTGAATATTTACTTTTTAATATTTGTTGAACACTTTCATTTATTCTATTTACAGAAATATTATGAATTTCAACTTCATTAACGATTTGATTGATTATTTCATTCGCATCAAGCCTATGGTTTACATATAACAAAATATCATTTTTAGCATTAATTGCCTTATTTAGAACTTCTTTAGGTTCTATTCCACTACTTTCTAACATACCCAAATCATCAGTAATAATAATTCCATCAAAACCCATTTGACGGACATTATTATTATGAACCAGTGATAAACTGGCTGGTTCACTAGCGATTTTGTTATAAATCAAATGTCCCATCATAACGAGATCCACTTTTTTATCTATAGCTTCTTGAAAAGGAACTTTATCTGTTTTTAGCCATTTGTCATAGTCGGTCTCAATAATGGGAGAAGTATAATGAGAATCTACTACAGTTCTTCCATGCCCGGGAAAGTGTTTTACAGTTATAAGTAAATTATTATTTGAACAATCAATTGCTGTAGTAATTCTGTTTCTTACACTTTCAGGAGTATTTCCATATGTTCGGTATTTGATAAAACCTTGATTCCAACCAATATCAGCAATAATTCCAAAGTTAACATTAATTCCATTATCATAAAGAAAGTTTGATATATCAGATACTTCGGAGCAGAATTTACTGTCATCCATATATTCTGGAAACTGATTATAATTTTCAAAACCAGATATTTTAGATTTTATTATTCCGATTTCTCCATCAATGGCAATAAAAAGCGGTATTTTGTTATTTAAATACTTGATTTGATGAGTTAGCTTGTTGATCTGTTGTGGTGTGAATACTTGATCTTTATTAATCATTATTATCACTCCTCCTGCATGAGTATCTTCTATCATAGATGCTGATTCGGAAGATAATACAGGTTCATTTATACCCCACATAATCATCTGTCCGATCTTTTCTTCAAGTGTCATAGACGAAAGAATATTTTGAACGTACTTTTCTTTTTTAACCTTTTTTACTTCTTCCGGATTAATAGTAGGAGATGGATTAGTAGTTTGAAATTGAATCGTTAATAAATTAATTTTATTTAAAATTTGGAAATAGATAGCGAATACGATCAAAAGTAGCGCTAATAATATTAAGAAATATTTGATCTGAAGAAATTTATTTTTTTTATTCTTTATTGACCATATATTTATTTCATTTTTCATTTTCAATTATAAATATTTAATTCGATATTATTTTATTTAAATAGGATAAGCAATTAATATATTTGAATATAGGAGAAATGTAATTATGTGGTTCGTTCTAATAGTATTTTTAAAGAGATCCTAACTTCAGAGCCTAGTACAAATATAGTCTTTTAAATTAAGGAAAATATTATTCCAATAGTCCAAAGTTTCGGTTTGAATATCGTTAAATAAGGTGTACAAATTTATAGACGCTACTATATCAATTTATATCTGTAATTTATTTCGTTTATTTCGCTTTACAAATTATAGTATAAGTATTAGATTATTCTTAAAAGACCAAAATTATGGATATAAGACCAGCAATTATTCAAAATAATTTATCAAATTTATATCAAAGCATTGATAAATTTAACCGATTATCTCCGATTGATGGAACAAAAACTAAAAACATTGGCGAAACTTACGGGCAAGACAGACTTATTCAGGGTTTTGAAACCAACCTTCGTTTTCATGGGTTTACTTCTTTACCTCAAGCATTGAGAATAAACAAAGTTGAAGATTCGGATTTAAAAGGTTTAGAATACGAAGGTGCAATTATTGTTTACGAAGAAAGATTAAAAGATGAATCAACAAGAAATTTTACATTCTATAATCAAAAAGGACCTGAAAATATCAAAGCGACGTTTAATGTTTTAAATATGACAAACGGAGAGAACGCTGACGGAATACTTACAAAAGATGGTAAATGGTTCTTACGAATAATAACTTCCAGTGGAGATACGTATGTTTTACAAGTAGAGCAAGAAATAAAAAGATAATTGACCCAACTTGCTTTGCGAAATAAGTTACAACATCGTCCAGTAGCCTGTACATATAATTAAATAAGCTTATCTGACAGGCTAAAATATAAGTTCTCAATACTGTCCGCAACTCGGAGGAAAATCTGTTAAAATTAGATAATGTCAGTTAAAAGAAATATAAACCATGGGGACATCACAGTCGGGACTTTAAAGCAAATTCTTGAAGCATTCAATAATCATGATCTCGATGCGATTATGGAATTCTTCTCTGATGACTGCTCCTTTGATTTTCCAAGGGGCCCTGAACCCTGGGGACAACGCTTCGTCGGCAAGGACCAGGTGCGTAAAGCTCTTGCCAGTCGATTCGAAGGTATTCCTGACGTTCACTACGGAGACGATAGACATTGGGTGTCAGCATATGCAGATACGGGTGTATCAGAATGGACGCTCACTGGAACTTCAACATCAGGGGATATTTTGAATGTGCGAGGTTGTGATCTTTGGGAGTTTCAAAAGGGCAAAGTCGTCCGAAAGGATTCCTACTGGAAAATAGTCGAGCCGATTGGTGATGTGAGTGGTAAAAAAATATAGTTAAGGTCGGGAGCACAAATCATAGCTAATCACTTCGCACCGAAAAGAGAGCTGAAAAATAAATAATATGTTAGAACTTCGTCCAATAGCCTGTACAATTCGGTACAAGGCGGTTTACAAAAGATAGCCGATCGTATGTTAAAAAAACTTTAGTATAAGAAACAGAGGAACACATCGTGTTGAATCTAAATTTACAAGACCGTCTTGGAAATTAATCTCGGATCAATCACTTTCAAGGTTGAAAAACTGATACGTAAAATATGATCTCATATCGGAAGGCGCTTGAGGCATTTTATTTAACAGAGATTGAAAATATTCCGTAAATATAATTGGTGTATACAGTTTACGCTTTATTAATTCTGCAATTGTAATCGGAATTCCAGTCTTTAGCATATCCATTAATATGTCTTTTTCTCCGGCTTTTCCTGCGGCCGAAATCAGTAAAGAACTCGAATCAGAATTTCCTAAATCATTCCTGAAATCCGCTATATCATCCAGGCATTGTGCAATCAGAGAACCTGATATGGAATGCTGCACAAATTTTTTAATGGGGAACCGGGACATTTGTCGGGGGAAATTAACCATAAGAAATGGCCACGCGCCCAAAGTTACAGCCTGAGTAAATATACCTGTTGTTTTTTCCTTTGCACCTTTTGCCTCCTCAAAGGTTAATACAGCTATTTCATGTTTTTCAATATATATAAGTGTTTGCTTAATAAACCAAAGACCGGCTTTGTCGGAATTGGGAATTCTGGTTATTTCCTTGATCATGTCAGCTACTTTTGTTCCTTCGCTGTCAGTAAGGATTTCTAAATCTGCCGCGTTCGTAGATTGTCTGTCAGCAAAATCATCAATCGCTGAAACAATTCTCCAGGTGAGGTGGGCTAATTTGGGAAAGGCTGTGGAGGAAAACTTTTCTCTGTCTTCATTTGATGTTGTCCCCAACAATTTGAGAAGCATATGCTGAGAAATTGTGGTGATCTCAGAATATGATTTTCCTCCAAAACTCTGTACCCATGAGTTAAATTTTTGATGGTAAAAATAAATAAAATCATCAAGTTCTGATGCATATTGCCTTACAAGTGCCAAATCAGGTTCAATTAAACCGATTTTTTCCCACTGATCCATTACAGGATCTGACGGCTGAAGATGATGTAACCCCCGTGCTCTGGGATTTTCCGTATTCATAAAGTCGAATTATACTATAGGGCATTATAAATCTATAACTGCATTCTCTTTTGTGAATGCACTTCCAGGAAGTTCAAAATATTTTTTTGTCTCTATGCTCTGCGCAAGCTTTTATAACTAATTTAAAATTATCTGCATTTATAGAATGTTTTAGTACCATAGAATATTCTAACTTCATTCAATAAGCAGTATTAAATATTGCTAAGGATGAAGTACCACTAATCCTACACTTCCCGATGAATAAGATAGTTAATTTTTCCTTCTGGATGAGGGAATAACTATAATGTATTCAGGTGTGCCCGGACCGCCGTTCGCTTCCATGCCGTAATATCTCTGCAGATAGCCTAAACCGAAGTGCAAGCCAAGATCAGTATCGTAGTAAACTTTCATATTGTTATCCGGAGAAAGACGCCTAATTGTTCTGATTACGGTTTCTTTGTCTTTGAGTGATGCGCGAAAAGGACTTGTGAATGACTGGTGAAGCCTGACAAAATTGGTAAGAGTAATTAATAAAAGCAGGAAAAATGCAGAAATAAATTGCTTTTTTTTTAACATAATACTTATATTTCCTGCAAAATAAATAAAAATAACGGTAAAAACGGCTGAAAAATAATAATCAGGTACATGAACAGGGAGAATAAAATAATACAGCAGAAAAATAATAAAAGTCGTTAAAGGAAAAATCCGGTGAAATGATTGTTTCCAAAAACTTATTTTTCGGGCAATAAATATACTGCTGAGGGAATAAAATATAAACGCCAGGACTAAAACAATTTTATCGGGTAATGATATGCCGAGCATTCTGACCGGATAAATAAATATTATTTTCAGGTAATCAATCAGTATAGAAACAGTTTTTATTTCTGAACTACCTGAATTCTTAATTAAAAAAAGTGCTTTTATTTCCGTAAAATTGTGGAAGTATTCGAAAATCAGAAGTGGTGAAAGCGGAAGCAAAAAACATAAAAAAGACAGGATCAGATATTTCGGTGGGGGAAAATGTCTTTTTAACAAAAATAAAACCGGTAAAATAAAATAAAAAGGGAATAATATGGGATGAAAACTGGTATAGAGACCGAACAGAAAGCTTAAGGGTAAAAGATAAAAGTGTTTATCATGCCAGTATTTATAAAAACAATACCAAGTAAGGACAACCGCAAGATCGCTTGAAAAAGCTGGAGTCATCAGTAAATCCGTTTGAACGGAAAAAAACAGGATGGTGCGAAGATATGCAGCAATGAGGCCTGCTTTCGTACCAAAAACGGATTTGAATACCCAAAAATATAATGAAATAGTGATAAGGCCCAAAGCAATTGAACCTATATAACCGCCTATAGGATGCAAACGGGAAATTGCAAAAAAAGGAACCAGAAAGTAAAAATATAAAGGCCCCATAAAAAGGCTTTGGACGGACAAACCCTGGCCAATAAGTCGTACCGGAAATATCTTTAGAACTTCATAAGCGAATGTGGCGGCAAATTCCTGGTCTGCATCGAAGATGACCCTTTCTGGCAGATTAAACAGTCTTAGAGAAACTGCTAATAACAAGATTGGGAAAAGTAGGTACCATGATTTTATTGATAATTTATTCATTTCCGGGGTATTTTGAAAAACCGGTTGATACTTTACTTATTCTACTAAAAAATAGGGAACGTAGTTATATTCCCCGTCCACTCAATGCCAAATTTATCGGTCAGCATGCCGAAAATATCACCCCAAGGCGCTTTTTCCAAAGGCATCCGGGACGACTCAATTAACAGTCAGCTGCAAAAACTTGGCAAGCCTGTAATAATCACGGAATTGCAGGCAGAACCATGGGAGCACCGAAAAAATATGAAAGCACTCCCAGCATGATTCCGGAAAAACTTAAGAAGAACATCAAAAGAGCGTCAGAAAAAATTAAGGCGGAATATATTATTTTATGGGGATTTGAATACTGGTATGTACAAAAGTTAAAACGATACTCCTCCTATTGGGAAGCAGTAAAAAAGTTAGGTAACGAATAATTTCTTAAAGTTATTTCTCATTATAAATAACATGACGAGAAGAAGAAGGGTTGTTGCAGAAATGACAGAACCTATTTTAAAAAGATCAGGTTCAAAGGAGAATGTTACCGTGTGTTTTCCCTGCGGGACCGTAACAGCCCGGAATGCAAAATCAGCGCGGTATATTTTAGTTTTGTTTCCGTCAATCCGGGCAACCCAGCCAGGATAATAATTGTCGGACAAAAACAGCAGGCGCGGTTTATCCGTTTCAACAGAAATTTTTACTGACTGTGCCCGGTAATCTGTAATAGTTGCCGATTTAACTTCCCCATTATCACTTCCTACTTCATATCCGGAAATACCGGGTTCTTCTTCCAAAATGACTATTTCTTCCAAATCATTTGCGGGATTGAAAATTTCATCCAATGATTTTTGCGGTTCTGCTTCGACTAAATATGAATCAGCCAGAAAGGCTTTCGGATTAGCATTTTTATTTTCATAAGCCTGCCAGCCGTCACGATTCCAGACAGGCAAGAACCGGGATTCCGGAAAGAGTACGGAAAAATTGACTTGATCTTTATATGCATTCTCGTAATTATAGATACGGGTTACAGACAGCAAATTTAACAAACGGTAATTTTTATCATTAGCCCAACTTTTATAATTATCGGAATAACCGGAGACATCAACGGCAATCCTATCGATATCATTTGTATATCTGCCACCGTTTTTGGCAGCCTCAATCAACTGTCCGTACCTTCTGGAAAATACGGGATCAATGCCATCGGGTGAATAAGCCTTTTTTTCCATAGCGACATTTCCCGCAATAGGCAAGCCGAAACTGACAAACCTGCCAAATTTATTTCGTTGGGACAAAATGTCTGAAAAAATGAAATGTTCCGGGTAAAGAAGTGCCTGATCCCCCAAAACTAGATATTTATTCAGAAAATACAGCTGGCCCGTAAAAAAAATCAGGACAATAAGAAAACCGGCAATTTTTCTGTATTTAAGATAAGTCAAAGGAATAAGAGATAAGACCATCAATACAGGCAGAACTATGTTTCTGAGACTTGTAGTTGCCTTGGCAACGGACATCAGGGAATTCGGCTTAATACGGATATAAAAAAATTCCAGCAGCATGTTTTTAATTAAAAACACTTCGGTCAGATAATATATTCCTGCAAAAAACAAGAGAATCACGATAAAAACCAGTGAAGTCAGAGAAATAATCCGGCTGCTTGTTTTATCCCTTTTATTCAGCCAGTAAGATAGTCCGAAAGCGGATAAAATTGAAAGACCGGTTGATGTGACAAAGAATATCCGGCTGGGTGTAAAGGTTGTGATCAAAGGCAAAGACAAGCGGTAAAACCAGTCGGAAAATGGCGATTTAATGCCGAAAAGCAAGGAAATGAAAGTTGTCCAAAGAAAAAAAGAGACTATTTTATTTTTTCTGAGCTTGAGTACGGAGAAAGCGGCAAATACAACCGGAATTATGCCGGCATATAAAACAGTTTCGTTATAAAAACCCTGACCGAAATAATTACCGCTGGCCGGATTGCCGAAGATATCCGGAGCAAGCACTTTTACCAGGTATTTAAGGGGTAATATATAGACGTTTAACAGGGGTTCTATGGAGGTAGTGCTTCGGGCAGAATGATAAAATGCTTCGATCGACGGCAACAGTTGAACGGAGACAAGCAGAAAACAGAAAAAATAGGCTAAGACAAGTTGGGATAACCTGCGGAATTTCTTTGTTTTATTTAAACTGTTAATCCTGATAAGTCCATAGATCAGGGTGACCGCAAAAATATAAAATGCCCACTGGAAGTGACCTGCAATTAAACATACGGCAAGAGTTATGACCAGCGGGACAAAATATTTTATTGAGCTTATAACGGCAAATTTTTCCGTCAGAAGAAGTATCAGCGGAAACCACAAAACAGTCTGTCCAACCACGGCATTTTCCATTGACCAGACGATCAGAAAGCCTGAAAAACCGAAAGAGACCGCGCCCATTAAAAGAGACGCTTTAACTTTTATAAACAAGCGCAAATACAGATACATAAAGACAGTACCTAGAACCGGCTGAATAACCACAAGCAATGACCAGGCGGTCATTTGCGGCAGAAAAAAATAAATTATATTCAGCGGATAGAAAACTGCTGACTGAAAATCGGCCAAAAGCGGTGACCCGGAAAAATTGTAGGGATTCCATAACGGAAATTGTCTTCGAGATAACGATTCATTGATAAAGGATCTGTACGGATAGAACATCCTGACGTTATCGTTACCGCCAATCGGTTTATATGGAATACCCGCCGGATATTGTGGAAACTTCATGGTAGCCCATGGAGAATAAAAGGCAGCCAGGAAATTCGAGGGAAAAACCACTTTATTTTTGAAAAAGACATCACGGTAAACAAAAAATGTTCCCAAAAGGATAAAGAAGATCGCTGTCGTTTCAAATGAAATTAGTCGCTTCCGCATACTGAAGTTATTTGAATTGTAATATACCAAATACTAGATTTAGGTGTCAGAAGAGAAAAATGAATTTCAATGAGTATCATTATATATAATCATGCATGTATTATTCGCTTATAAAAGATGTTATAATCAGCTATAAGAAAAGATTTAAAACCCGCTTGAAGGTTTTTGGCGGGTTTATTTTTTTATCGATATGGATATCAGAAATATTGCTATAATCGCCCATGTCGACCACGGCAAAACTACTCTGGTTGACTGGATGCTGAAACAGACTCATACCTTTCGGGATAATGAAGAGGAAATGACCCAAACAACCATACTCGACCGGAATGAGCTGGAAAGGGAAAAAGGGATAACAATCCTATCCAAAAACACGGCTGTTGTCTACAAAAATACCAAAATCAATATCATCGATACCCCCGGTCATGCTGATTTCTCGGGAGAGGTAGAACGGGTGATCAATATGGCTGACGGTGCGCTTCTGATCATCGATGCGGCGGAAGGACCGTTGCCCCAGACTCAATTTGTCCTGGAAAAGGCTATGGAACAAAATCTTAAAATAATCGTTGTCATCAATAAAATCGACCGTCGCGATGCCCGGCCAGTTGAAGTTTTGAAAGAAACTGAAGAACTATTTTTGCGTTTAGCCAAACATACGCATCAGTTGGAATATACTGTCCTTTATGCCGTAGGCAGAGACGGACAAGCCTGGACAAAATTACCCGCTACTTCGTTTGATCGCGCCGACTTGACCCCCCTGTTTGAGGAAATCATAAAAAAAATACCTCAGCCGGAAGCTGACAAGAACAAGCCTTTTAAAATGCTGATATCGACTTTGGACTTTGATTCTTATAAGGGAACCTATGCCATCGGTAAAATTACCCAAGGGATACTCTTGCCCGGACAAAACATCAGCCTCTTTGATTTTGAGAAGAAACTGGGCAATTTCAAAGTACAACAAGTCTTTGCAAGCATGGGACTGAACAGGATCGAAGTTGACAAAGGACAAACCGGGGATATCGTAGCCGTCACAGGAAAGAATGATGTTACTATCGGACAGACTTTGGCAGACACGTCAGAAGAGTCAGGATACCCTACCATTAAACTGGGTGAGCCTACTTTGAAAATAACCGTTAGCCCAAACTCGTCACCTTTGTCAGGCAAAGAAGCGGAATTTTCAACAGCCAGGCAATTAGAACAAAGACTGACTAAAGAAAAAAAGACAAACATCGGTTTGGCAATTTCTGGAAGCGAATCTGGTAACGGTTTCGACGTAGCCGGACGTGGCGAACTCCATCTGTCAATCCTGCTTGAAACATTAAGGCGGGAGGGATATGAAATGCAGGTCGGCAGGCCGAAAATCATTCTTAAAGAAAAAAACGGACATAAAGAAGAACCATATGAGGAAGTGACCATCGAAGTCGATCAGGAATTTATCGGTGTAGTTGTCGAAGAAATAGGCAAAAGAAAAGGAAAAATAATTGATGTTAAGACAACCCTGAAAGACAACACCAGATTTCTATTTTCCGCATCAAGCCGGAATTTACTGGGTTTAAGAGGACTGCTGATGACCAAGACCCGCGGAAGGGCTTTATTTGCCTCAAGTTTCACCGGATACAAACCGCTTTCTCAAAATATCAGCCAATTCAGGCAAGGAGCCCTGATCGCCTTTGAAGCCGGTAAATCAACCGCTTATGCCATGGAGACTGTGCAAAACAGGGGGACGTCCATAATCGGTCCGAATGAAGCGGTTTATGAAGGAATGATTATCGGCATAAATAACCGTGAAGAAGATATTGATATAAACGTCTGCAAATCAAAAAAGCTGACCAATATGCATACTGAAAACGCTGATCAGGCAATCCAACTTGATCCTCCGCTTATGTTAACGCTTGAACAATGTCTTGATTTTATCGCAGACGATGAACTCTTGGAGATTACACCGAAATCATTAAGACTCAGAAAAGTCCATTTGAAGAAAATCGACCGTATAAGGTCAGAACGCAGGTTAAGCAACCAATTTTCTAGTGAATCTTTTCTTTAAGAAAAGTATAAATTTCTCCTCCGGGATCAAACAGATTTTCAATAATGGCCAGTTTTTCTTTTGCATATATTTCCATCATATTTTGTGACTTATAAAAATTTTCAATATCCGGCTTTCGTTCCTGATTAAAGATCAAAATTATTTCTTCCGCCCCTACAGGATGCACTCTGATTCCCTGATAACACGCATACAGACCCGACCGGGGAAGTTTGACTTCTTTTTACAAATACGTCTTGATGGGATAGGATTTTACCTGGGGACCCATTGCTCCGTCCAATAAAATAATTTTAGGCGCGAAACCATATATATAAGCTAAAGTTGCTGCTTCCAAACGTAATTTTTCAAACTCATTTGGTTCGGCACTGCCGTCTTCATTTATGACTACACCGGCACCCGGAACGGCAATAGTATCATAAGGAAAATTACCTTGTCTTTTTTCTAAACCTGAAACACAGTCAACCGTTCCTCCGCTTAAAGCAATCAAAGTCCGGACAGTATTTTTATGCCGGGAAAATAATGCAGCGGCCCCGCCTACTACGGCTAATGTCAGAAATGTTCTTCTGGACATTCTTCTGCTTTTTTCAATCCCCATTTGCAGAATAATAAGAGTTTACGGGAAAAAATTCAATTCAGAAGGTTTAGACGGCTAAACTTTTATTTCCTTGTCAAATCTGGCCATTGACTGCCTGATGATAGAGAGGGCAATTTCCCGGTTGTGCCAATGGTGAACTTCCACTTTTTTGTCTTCCAGCTCTTTGTATACTTCGAAAAAATGATGAACCTCCCTTTTGAAAAAGTGGTCTACGTCTTCGATGTCTTTGATATCGGTCATTAAAGGATCATCATGAGCAACGGCGATTATTTTTTCATCGTGCTCTTTTTGGTCTTCCATATACAGCACTCCGACGGGCCTGACAATTACAAGGCAACCAGGAAATGTCGGTTCGCTAAGAAGAACCAAGACATCCAAATGATCACCGTCCTCAGACCTTGTTTGCGGCATAAAACCGTAATCTGTCGGGTAATAGACAGGAGAATGCAGAATTCTGTCCAATTTAATAATATCCAGCTTCTCATCATATTCGTACTTATTATGCGAGCCTTTGGGGATTTCTATGACAACATTGACCGTGTCGGGTGCTTTTGTACCGATATGTATGCCGGACAGTGACATAATAAAATTATAGCATTTTTGTGTCAGTCAATCGACAGGATGTCATATTCTGCCTGACCTTGAGGTGTCCTGATCATAACTTTGTCGCCGGATTTTTTACCCATGAAAGCGTGTCCTATGGGAGAAAGATGTGAGATTTTGTTTTGAGATGGATCTGACTCAACGCTGCCGACAATTTGATAAACACCCTCCCGGTTATCATTTTTATATCGGACTGAAGATCCTATACCGGCCCGTCCTGTTTTGGAGACTTCGGTAATCTTTGCGGTCAGTATCAGTTTTTGCAGATAACGCAGGCGGGAATCTATGGCTGATAATTCCATCCGGGCGACTTTATAAGCGGCATTTTCCGATAAATCACCCATTTCCCGGGCCACTTTCAGATTTTCCACTTTATAGGGTCTTTTTTCCAGCAATTTTTCTTTTTCGGCTAATAGCTTGCTATAACCTTCCGGAGTGATGGGGATTATTTTGGTAATGTGTAATACTCCTGTTTTTTAATTTTTCCTGCGGGACGGGCTTCCTTCAATTTCAACCTGACGTTCAATTTTCATTCTCAATCTTTTAAGTAAGCTTTTGGCTTCTTCCTGTCCGCCGAGTCCGAAAGAAAGGCCAAAGGCCAAAGCCAGCATACCGACAATACCGGTAAACAGTATTTTTACCAAATCTGCCGCAACGCCCAGTTGGGTCAGAATAATAAGTGAAGTAAAGAAGTATATGGAGACTTTGGCAATATTGCCTAAAATCAAAGCCTCCCTCCCGCCTACCCCATCGATGCCATGTCGTACAATCTCTGAGATAAACCGTCCGGCCACCAGACCGATCCATCCTATGATTACCGCCAAAAAGACATTCGGCAGGAAAAAAAGAAGCTGATTTAAAACATCACCTACCTTAGGTATACCCCATGTTTCAACAGCTGACATTAAAAAGAGAAAAATTACAGTCCAGCGCGTCAGTTCAGCCAACAATTTTGGCCAGACCTGCACTTCACGGTCTTTGGCCAGTCCGGCTGCTTCCAGCCATTCACCGAGTTTGACATATCTAAAAATTAATTTAATCAAATCGCGAAGCAGTGACGCTGCAATAATTCCGATAATCAGGATTATCAGTCCGGCTAAAAATTTCGGCAAAAAATTTGATATCAGAAAAATAACTGATGAAGATAAAGCGTTGATTGTTTCAGTCACAAAATTCATATTTAAAGTGATTTTGATTGCCTGGCGGAAAATTCCTGTATTTGTTCCTTTGTATATTCTAATTCAAAGGGGAAGAAACGTAAAGAATAGGCAGCAGTGGCATTGGCAAAAGCAGCGGCAAATACATCTCCCGCACCGGTTTCATCTGTAATCTCCGTCTCAAAAGCCGTATAATCACGGCGTCTTTTTGAAACATAAACTGAAGCTCCCGACGAATCTTTTGTTACGACAGCTATAATCCCTATGTCTGACCATTCTTTTGCCTGAGATTCAATTTGCGGGTAATCTTTTTGCGAAACGATAATCAGGTCAAAAAGATCTAATAGTTTTTCAGTTTTATGCAGATCAAAAGGAATAATGCTGCCGTTTTTTTTTACTTGACGGTAAAATCCCTGGGGCAACAGTACTTTAAAAGCTGAAAGATTCGCCAAACACAGCTTTCTGATCTCCTCTTCCCCAAGATTGTTCGATATCAACCATTTACGGGGAATTGCCGATACTTTTGGAATTTTGGCGGATTCCTGATTTCTGACATTCTGTTTCCTGTTGGTTAAAATTTTTCAGAGTTTTACCTGCAAAATATACGCTCCCTCCGGGACTGGCAATTTTCCGGCCATGAAGATTATTGATATCGCAAGTAAGATTACCGTACAGAAGAGCTTTAAGTTTTTTTCGGGTCTTTTCCACGGGCTGCTTTTTTAGCCGGAACTTTTTTTTCTTTCAGTTTATCAGCTTCCTTACCGGTTTTATCACGCAAATAATAAAGTTTTGCCCTTCTGACTACGGCTGATTTTTTAACCGTAATTTTTTTAATCCACGGCGAAGATAAAGGGAATATCCTTTCAACTCCGACGGCTCCGGAAGCAATTTTGCGGACTACAAAGGATCTATTCTCGTAACTGTCGCCTTTGATTGCGATGCAGATACCTTCAAAGGTCTGAATTCGCTCACGAGTTTCTTCTTTTTTCTCCCGCTTAGCTTTGCCCGCCACGATTTCCTTCTCAATCAAACGATAATCCACAGCCAGCGTATCACCTACACGGAAAGTCAGATCGTTATATTTTGTCAATATTGCCATGTCCTGAATTTTAGCAAAACAGACGCGGAAAAACAATCAGCTATGGATTAAGGAATGTAGGGAGGTCAGCACATGGTATACAGTTTTTCGATCGGAAACGATTTGAAAATTACCGGGATCGCTGTTTAAATCTTTTCGGCCAGGAATATGATGG
>LCFP01000001.1 GCA_000999095.1 Candidatus Gottesmanbacteria bacterium GW2011_GWA2_43_14 | reverse complement strand
CCATCATATTCCTGGCCGAAAAGATTTAAACAGCGATCCCGGTAATTTTCAAATCGTTTCCGATCGAAAAACTGTATACCATGTGCTGACCTCCCTACAATACCAAAGCTATAGGTTATTGACAGTGGATATTATCTGGAGTATATTTATTGAGATTATTTAGATTCCCCAAATATTTTTGCGGGGATTTTTTTAATTAAGACAGTAATATGACTTTGAACCAGCAAATAGTCCTGACCAAGGATGGCGTCAAACAGCTGACGGAAGAGTACGATGAGCTTCTCAACCAGAAGCGGCCCGTTGCTGTCGAACGGTTGGCCAATGCCAGAAGTGAAGGAGATCTTACCGAAAACAGTGAGTATACTGCCGCCAAGCAGGATTTGGCCTTTATAGATGGCAGACTTACCGAGCTTAAGCTGATCCTGTCCGAGGCTAAAATCGTGGTTTCCCACTCCAAGAAAAAAGTGGATGTCGGCTGCAAAGTCACCCTTCATGTCAACGGAAAAAGGGAGCATTTTACCATTGTCGGCGAATGGGAAGCAGATCCTATGCAGAAGAAAATCTCCCATTCATCACCTTTGGGTAAAGCCCTTTTGGGCAAAAAACCCGGTGATAAAGTTGAAGTGGAAGCGCCGGTCGGAAAAATCCTCTACAAAATCCTGCATATTGAGTAATCCTTCAGGTTTTATTAAGCGATCAGCAAAAGTCGTATTTAAACTTTTTGTGCTTTAAGGAGAAATTCGATAGTTTTTAGTGTCTGTGGAGCAAGGGCATTCGGAATTTTATCTGGGGATCGGGAAACCCCAAGTGCCTGTTCATCCAGGACAGCCTGTCTATGCATGGACAGTGCATCAGGTAGAGTAAACCATATCATTTCAGAATGTTCTTCTTCCGATGCATGAAATGGTGATAATTCTTGAGCTTCTAATGTAAATACCTTAATCCGATAGTCGTATTGAACCGTCATTCCATTTATATCACGAACGGTAGAAGAAACCGTATCCAGTAAAAATTCAAGTCTGTTTTCGTTAACCTCAATGCCTGTTTCTTCAAAAATTTCCCTGCAGGCAGCCTGTTCGTTACTTTCACCATTATTTACCGTTCCGCCGGGGAAGCTCCACTGGTTTAAAAAACTACCGTCATTTCGGTAGCCTAAAAAAACTTCCAGATTATTTTCTCTTTCTCTCATTAATATAATCTGAACGGAAAGAACCGTTTTGCCGGGTATTTCCTTTATGGTTTTTTTTATTTCTGCCATGATTTTAGATGTCATTTAATATTTTCATGAAGACTGATAAAGAATATCCGCATAAGGAAAGCCAAGATCAGTAAAAACTGCTAAAACGGTATCGAACTGATTTATTGTACCTTCTGCTAGACAAGTTTGGATTCCTGAATATACGGCTCCAGAAGATTGGCCTCCCAATATGCCTAAAAGCGGTAAGGCCACTCGGGCGCAGAGTTCCGCTTCATCTTTAGTTACAGCAACAAATTTAGTATCCAGATGCAATAATGGGTGAAAATACTCTGAAATTTCTTTCCCGCCAAAACCCTGAAAGCCATGCGGTATAGCTTTTTCGGCAATCTCGGCAGCTGTCATTGTCCTTCTCTCATCAGGAGATATTTGGTGTATGACTCCACCTTCGGCATCTACTCCTATTCTTTTAATATTTCTGCCCCGATTTCTATCCATTGCCATATAATTCTCAAAAAAACCGCCTAAGCCTACAAAACTACCGTAAGTCCCGACCGGAGCAATAAAGGCAGTTATTTCGTCTAAAATGTCAGGTGGTATGTAAGAACCGGTAATTTTAAAATGGGCATTGGCATTGTTTATATTTCCGTGCTGGTTTATATAGAAGCATCCTAGTTTTTTATCAACATATCGTGAAATACTACCGCCAATTGATCCGTATTCAGATGCACTGAATTCAGCCTGTTCCGGTACCACAACAACGTGGGCGTCAAGCAGTTTGAGTCTGTCTATTTTTGACTGACTGGATTTATCTGTGGTGTATAAAATTACTTTATACCCAAGATGCAATCCCATGAGGGCTAAACCGACGCCGGTATTTCCGGATGATTTTTCGCTGATCGGCTGGCCGGGTTTTAATTTACCTGTTTTTAATGACTCTTCAACCATCATTTTTGCCGGAATATCCTTCATGGACAGTCCGAGTGAGTGGGTTACGTCAAAGGTATAAATTGCTTTGGGTGTTGCGGAAAAAGGATCGTGAAAATCTAATATAGGCTGGATATTTATCCATTTCGGTCTGAGGTGCAAAGGAATGACTTCCAGCTTACCGATATCCTCATAATTTAAAGTGAATTGCTGTATCGGTCTATCTGCGACGGAAGAGCAAAAATTTTCCAAATCCTGTTTCAACGTGCCCGGTTTTAGATGTATTTCTATACCCGGCTCAACTTTTCCGCGCAATTCAACCGGGATCGGATACCTGTCTTCGACTCTTTTAAGCATGGCTATAAGCCGATTTTCCTGCGCTTCCGAAAAAGTAGGGGAAGGAATTGGAAAGGGGGCTTGCCATTCAATCGCTTTTCTCAAGCCGGTTACATCATCCATCAGCGGGAACAATCGTCTCTGCCATATTTCATAATGACGATTTGCTGTGCTTAATAATTTTTCATGAACCCTGTCGTAAATTATTTGACGATCCGGATCAACAGGTACTTGCGGATTATCCAGACCCATGATGGCTTTAATATGTTTTTGTTCAAGTTCCGGCATAACTGTGGAATTGTAATACAGGCTATATGGAACGACAAATCCGGATGTACTTAAAAATCAGCGCCTAAGCCGGTTAAGTAGGGCAAATGTCCTTTCAACATCTTTTTCAGATACCAAAATTGTCAGTTCGGTGTATGTTGAAATGATTTCAAAAATATTGATACCGTGCCAGGCCAAGAGTTTGAGTATTATGTAATAAAATCCCGGTGTTTCCACGATCCAGACAGGGTAGGTGATTGTCACTGATGACAGACCGCTGTATTTATAAATTACCTTTTCATCGGCAAAAATTTTGCCGACTAAATCTTCCAGAGAGCTGTTTATTATCAGAGTGGTTTCCCTGACCCCTTGCGAAAATGAACAAAACAAATCTTTATTTTGGCTGATTCTGTTATACAGTTTTTTCTGGGCTTCAAAAAGTGAAGATGAATTTCCGAAAGTTACTTCTGTTATTTTCGACCGTACGGTAATATTGCCGATACTTTCTAAAAACCTGCTTTCTGATAATCTTGCCGATAATTTATTATTTAACCTGTTCAAAGCGACAATTATTGCTCCGGACTCGATTTTCTTGTGCAGTTTTTTTTCAATCTCCGGTTTAATTAGCCGTGCCAGGGCAGAAATATTGATAATTCCCTTTTTTAGACCATCTTCCAAAAAAGGAGAATTTTCGATAATTGTTGAAGCTACCTGCGATATCGTAATCATGTTAAATTTATAACATTTTATACTAAAAAAGTCAAAAAAAGTTAATAATTTGACATATTGGAAATCCGAAATTAAGATAAGTCTCTTATCGGATTGGAGGTGTTCAAAATGTCAGACTTATCAGGTAAATGTCCTGTCTGCGGTAATGCTCTCAATTTAGCAGATACCACCGTTGTCTCGGAAGTAATTTCCTGCCCGGACTGTCAAAATAGGTTGGTGGCAGATAAAATAAACGCCGGGAAAATTACTCTGTCATCGGCTCCGGAGGTTGAAGAAGACTGGGGTGAATAAAGATTAAAAAATGAAAATTACTCTATTTCATACGACTATTCGTGAAGATGAGAAGCTGATCATGGATTCAGCGAAAAGCCGTGGTTTGGAATTGGCAACAGTTGATATCAGAAAGTCCGTTTTCCAGCCCGGCGCTGACTTTGGCTGTGATGTTGCTTTACTTCGATGTCTGTCATCGACAATTATTCATCAGGCAGCCGGTTTTTTCGATTCAGTAGAAGTACCTGTGGTGAATTCTCCGGCAGTAATCCGGATCTGTGACAATAAGTTCTTCACTTCCCTGGTATTGGTAAAACACAATGTCCCGACTGTATCTTTTGCGGTCGCTTTTTCTGCCGAAGAAGCGGCCGCTGCCGTTGAGGCTGTCGGGGGATTCCCGGTCATTCTCAAGTCCGTTACCGGGTCATGGGGGAGGCTGCTGGCTAAAATCAATGACCGTGATGCCCTTGAAGGGGTTATTGAACAGAAGATGGTATTGGGCAGTCCACTTCAAAAAATTTTATATTTCCAGAAATTTATCGAGAAAAAAGGACGGGATATCCGGGTGACGATGGCTGGAGACAAGTTTATGACGGCAATTAGCCGTGAAGCGGAACATTGGATTACCAATACCGCCCGGGGAGCTAAAGCATATCCCCTGAAGATAGATAGGCAGCTTAATGATATTTGTCTTCAGGCCAGCCGGGCTGTCGGCGGAGGGATTTTGGGCATTGATGTATTCGGGAACGACGATGGTTATCAGGTAAATGAAATAAATCATACACCGGAGTTTAAAAACGTGGTCCGGGTAACAGGGAGTGATGTCCCCGGAGCCATTCTAGATTATTGTCAGGAGCGGCTTTCATGATAACCGTGAGTGTAGTTGGCGGTTCAGGTTATGCGGGAGGAGAAGTTTTGCGATTGTTGCTGTCCCACCCTGATGTCCGCTTGCAGCAGGTAACCTCGCAGTCCCATGTCAATGAGTTGGTAGCGATTACCCATCCAAATCTGCGCGGCCGGACCGATCTGGTTTATTCGGATCTGGTTGATCTCGAGTCTTGCGATTTATTGATTGTTTCTTTGCCGAACGGGCTTTCAATGGCAAAAATGCCCGGTTTCCGGAAGATGGCCAGGCGGATCATTGATTTGGGCGCGGATTTCAGATTAAAAAAACCGGCTGTTTGGGAAGAATGGTATCAAACACCGCATCGTCAACCCGATCTTTTGTCCGATTTTATTTACGGTCTGCCGGAGATTCATCGAAACGTGATTAAAAAGGCGGATTTGGTGGCCGGACCGGGTTGTGAAGCGGCTGTGTCGATTCTTTCTCTTTATCCGTTGATTAAAAACCGGTTGATAAAACCGGAAAACATCATTATCGATGCCAAAATGGGAAGTTCCCAGGGCGGTAACCATTTTTCTTTTGCCAGCCATCACCCGGAAAGGGCTAATGTCGTCCGTTCTTATGAACCGACCCGCCATCGGCATGAGGCTGAAATCAATCAGGAATTAAGCATCAATGGGGAAAGTCCCCGAGTTTTTGTTTCGGCTACCGCCATTGATATGGTCAGGGGGCTGTTGGTAACAATCCATACTACAGTTTCTGGTAATCTGAGGGAAACCGATATCTGGCAGGCCTTCAGGCAGGAGTATGGTTCGGAGCCGTTTATCAGAATTGTCAAACAGAAGCAGGGTAACTACCGTTTTCCGGAGCCGAAGATTCTTTCCGGAACCAACTATTGTGATATCGGTTTTGAGCTTGATCAGTCGACAGGCAGATTGGTCGTTATCGGCGCAATTGATAATCTCGGTAAAGGCACGGCGGGAAATTGTGTTCAGTGCATGAATATAATGTTCGGATTTCCGGAAACCTGGGGCTTGGAGTTTGCCGGTCTCCACCCGATCTAAGATATGAAACTCTCAAATTACTTCCCGGCTTTTAAAGGCATCATCGATTCGACTCTGCGTGAAGGTTTGCAGTTTCGGTATGCCGATTTCAGCAAAAGTCAATCAAAACAAATTCTGACAATGCTGTCAGCAATCGGTGTTGATAAAGCCGAAGTTGGTAATCCGGTCAACCGGGAGGTCAGTCTTTTGATCAGAAATCTATTGGAGATTGAAAACAGGCCGCCGCTTTTAGCCCATATCCGAAACAGGGTCGAAGATGCCGCGGCAGCCATGGAGAGCCGCGTGGAGGGCATAAATATTTTTTGTACGGTTGATGAGGCAAGAATTGACAGGCTGGGGTTGACCTTTGATCAATATCTCAGGGAGTTGGAGAAAATAATTACCTTATCCAAAAAAGCCAATTTGGAAATTCGAGTCAGCGTGGAAAACTTTTTCAATTCAAATTTATCTTTGGCCTTGCGGGTTTATCAATTGGCCGACCGATCCGATTGCGATCGGATCGGTATTGCTGACACTCTAGGTATGGCCTTAAGTTGGGATGTGGAGAAGTCTGTCGGATTGTTGAAAAAAAATTTCCGGCCGGATATCGAGGTCCATTTCCACAACGATCTGGGACAGGCCGTCAGTAACGCGCTGGTTGCCCTAAGAGCCGGAGCGTCTTGGGTGGATACCACCTTATTAGGGATAGGCGAGCGAAGCGGTATCACCGCTTTGAGCACCTTGTTGGTTTCACTTTATGTTTACGGAATAATTCCGGATTCAAAATATCGTATGCAGTTATTGACGGAAGCCGAAAATAACCTCGCCGGAATACTGGGTAAAGATGTCCCTTTTAATTTATTGACCAATCGCAGCAACGGGTTTTCCCACAAGGCGGGTGTCCATCTTCACGGGTTGATAAATTTCGGTCCGCAATCGTATGAACTGCTGCCCCCGAAAATGATCGGTAACGAGAGACATTTAGTCTCCGGAACAATGGTTTCGGGAAAAACGACCAAGAGAGAAATTGAAGATTTTAAAAAGAAAAATCCCTGACATGATGACCCTTGCCGAAAAAATATTTTCTTCGCATTCCGCCAGAAAAGTCAAAGCCGGTGATTTTACCGTGGCTGATCTGGATTTGGTAATGGCTCATGACACGACTTGTGCCTGGGCGATCGAACCGTTTTACCAACTTGCGCGTCGGGTTTGGAATAACAAGAAAATTTTTATCCCGTTTGATCATGCTTATCCGGCTCCCAATACCCAAATGGCCGAACTGCAGAAGAAAATCAGGGAATTTGCCCGGGATCAGGATATTGCAATCACCATCGACGGCGTCTGCCATCAGATTATGTCCGAGCGGTTTATTAGTCCCGGTAATTTAATCCTGGGTGCCGATTCACATACGCCGACCGGCGGCGGGCTGGGAGCCCTGACCATCGGGGTGGGGTCGACCGATGCGGCGATCGCTATGGCCAGCGGCCGGTGCTGGTTCAAAGTTCCGGAAACAATTCGGGTGGAGATCGAAGGTGATCTGCCGGCAGGCTGTTTTGCGAAAGATGTGGTTTTGAAAGTAGCCAAAAAGATCGGACCGGAGGGAGCCAATTACCGGGTTATGGAATATGGAGGGGAATTGGTTGAAAAATTAAGAATTCACGAAAGACTGACTTTAACCAATATGTCGGCGGAAATGGGCGCCAAAGCCGCGATTGTCGCCCCCGATGAAAAAACAGTTGAATATTTGACGGAAAATAACCGGCCTTTTTCATTTGATCAGTCTGAATTAAAAAGTGATGCCGGGTGCCGTTATTCGGAAACATTAAAGATAAATGTATCCGATTTGACTCCTTTAATTGCTTTGCCGCCGGATATTGACAATGTCCGGGATGTCGGGGCAATCGAAAAAAAGAAAATAAAAGTTGATCAGGTTTTTATCGGTTCCTGTACCAACTGCCGGATTGAAGATTTGGACATAGTCTATTTAATGTGGCAAGGCCAAGATTTATCGCCGGATTTGCGGGTTATTATTACTCCCGCCTCAAAAAGGGTTTATCTGCAGGCCCTTGCAAAAGGATACATCGAATTCTTTACCAATTTAGGAGCGGTTGTGACCAATCCTGGCTGCGGTCCGTGTCTTGGCCGCCATCAGGGAGTCTTGGCCGACGGGGAAGTATGCGTCTCGACCAGCAACCGGAATTTTACCGGCCGAATGGGCAGTGCCAAAGCTTTTATCTATCTGGCTTCGCCCGCGACCGCCGCCGCTTCTGCCGTCACCGGTTTAATAACTGATCCCAGGAGATTTTTGGCATGAACTGGATATTCGGCGACAACATTAATACGGATGTGATTACTCCCGGTCGGTACAACATGACGACAGATGCCAAACAACTGGCCGGAATTGCTTTTATTGAAATAAGGCCGGAATTTGCCGGTCAAGTCAAATCAGGTGATTTGATTATCGCAGGCCAAAATTTTGGTTGCGGCAGTTCCCGGGAAACAGCGCCGATTGCTTTAAAAACTACCGGAATCCGGGCGATTATCGCCAAGTCGTTTGCCCGAATTTTTTACCGGAATTCATTGAATATCGGATTATTACTGATAACCGCTGCAACCGACGGTATCAGGGAAAACGATCAGTTGAATTTAGATTTAAAAAATAATTTATTGATAAATAACACTCAAAAAACAAAAGTAAAAATTACGATTCCGAAAATGATGATTCGTTTATACCGCGAAGGCGGAATTATTAATTATTTAAAGACAAACGGCTTAACAGCCCTTTCTGATTTTAGTTAAAAATATGAAGATCAACCGGAAAAAACTGGCGATCACCGTCCTCAAAGGCGATGGAATCGGACCCGAGATCATTGATCAGGGTTTGCGCCTGATGAGCATTTTTCCATTGACTTGGCATTTTAATTACGGTGATATCGGACTGGGCAGTTATAAACTAAACGGCAATCCGCTCCCTGCCGGAACTATTAAAAAGTGTCGGACTGCCGACGCCGTCTTATTCGGAGCGGTGACGACACCGCTATTTTTGAAAGACTATGTCAGTCCGATCGTCCGGTTGAGGCAGATTTTGGGACTTTATGCTAATGTCCGGCCTTGTTATTCATTTGAGCGGAAGCCAAAGAAAATAGATCTGGTGATAGTCAGGGAAAATACCGAAGGCTTGTATTCGGGAATTGAACACCGGCTGAAGGGTGGAGCGGTCGCCGAGAGAGTGATTACCGTCAAAGCATGCCGGAAAATAATCGAATTTGCTTTTAAATATGCCGCCGACAAGGGAAGGCAGAAAATTACCTTGGTGCATAAAGCCAATATATTGAGATTGACCGACGGCTTGTTTTTAAAAATAGGCCGGGCTATTGCGGCAAAACATCCCGGTATCGATTTCGAGGATATATTGATTGATACAGCTGCCTTAAATTTAGTCAGAAAACCCCAGACATTCGATGTCATGGTGACGACCAATATGTTTGGTGATATTCTCAGCGATGAAGCGGCCGGTTTGACGGGTGGCTTGGGGATGGCCGCCGCTGCCAATATCGGACGAAACACCGGCTTATTTGAACCAGTGCACGGTTCCTGCCCGAAATATCAGGGCAAGAATATTGCCAATCCGTTTGCCTGTTTTTTGGCCATTGCACTGATGTTTGATTATTTGGGACTGGCAAAATTTGCCGGAATGATCAGAACAGCGGTTGCCATTTCTTGTCAAAGAGGTTTATGTACCCATGATTTGGGCGGTCAGTTATCAACAACTGCCGCAACCGAGTCAGTTATAAAGATTATTCGGAGTGAATATGCTGTTAATTAAAGTAGGAGGGGGCAAGGATGTGAATTGGGATAATATCGCGGCCGATCCGTTCTTTAAAAAAGGCCGGGCGATAGTGGTCCATGGAGCAAATTATTTCATGGAAGAGACGCTGCGGCGATTGGGTATAAGCAGCAAAGTCATCCATTCTCCATCCGGACAGATCAGCCGCTATACCGACCGGGAAGTGATGGAAGTGATGACTATGGTCTACAGCGGGTTAGTCAATAAAAGAGCGGTTATGACATTCCAGAAAAACGGGATAAACGCCATAGGCGTTTCCGGTGCTGACGGCCGGATTTGGCAGGGAGTCAGAAAACAAACTATTTATGCAGTCGAAGAAGAGAAAACCAAAATGGTTAGCGATTCCCTGACCGGAAAAGTGGTCTCGGTAAACCACCGACTGCTGACAAATTTAATGGAAAGTAAGTATTTACCGGTGTTGACGGTGCCGGCCATATCCGACAAGGGAGAACTTATTAATGTGGATAATGATCGGGCGGTCGCCGTCATGGTCCGGGATTTGAAAATCAGGGAAGTGGTCATGCTTTTTGAAGCACCGGGACTGCTGGCGCAGAGTACAAACGAAGACAGTCTTATTAAAAGAATTAAAAAAGGAGACATTGATACCTTTTTGGGACAAACTTCCGGACGGATGAAAAAGAAATTACTGGGGATTAAGGAAGCGTTAAATTACGGCGCCGGGAGGATTTATCTAAGCGACGGCCGGATAAAAAATCCGGTTACCAGAGCACTTCAAGCCTGTGGCACAGTCATTGAATAAAATGAATGATTATTTAATCAGAACCTATCCGAACAGAAATATAACTTTTGTCAGCGGAGAAGGAGTTTATCTGACAGCGGACATCGGCCGCAAATATCTTGATTTCGGCAGCAATTACGGCGTGAATATTTTCGGCTACAGCCACCCGCGAATCACCAAGGAGCTGGAAAAACAATTGCAGCAGTTGACCAGCCTGCACGGCTCTTTTGGAAATAAGATCAGAGATCAGGCAGCAGAAAACCTGGTCAAAATCTGCGGCGGAAAGATACACAGCGTTTTTTTCTCCAATTCGGGCGCCGAGGCGATCGAAGCAGCCTTGAAATTTGCCGCTTATGCCCGCGGCAAAAAAAAGTTTATCGCCGTAAAAAACAGCTTTCACGGTAAAACTCTTGGGGCTCTGTCAGCCACCGGCCAGGAAAAATACCGGCTGCCGTTTCTGCCGTTATTATGGGATTTCACTTTTGTGCCTTTAAATGACATTTCAGCCCTGGAACAGGCGGTAGATGAGCTGACCGCCGGAATAATTATCGAACCGGTTCAGGGCGAAGGCGGTATTGTTATTCCTTCAATGGAATTCATGAAAACCGTTGCTGAAATTTGTCGGCAGAATAAGATATTACTGATAACCGATGAAATTCAGACAGGCTGCGGCCGGACCGGGACTTTTCTGGCCGCTGAGCAGTTTGGTCTGGAAGCTGATATCGTTTGTTTGGGCAAAGGTTTGGCTGGAGGAATTCCGGTCGGCGCCACCCTTGTTTCAGCTGATATCGCCGTCGGGATCCCTCTTCATTTGCATACTTCAACCTTCGGCGGAAATCCTTTGGCCGGCGCGGGAATATTGGCGGTATTGGCTGAGTTTAATAATACCGATCTTTTTGACCATATCAGGGAAACGGGTCAATATTTTCTATCTGAACTTTCAAGACTGAAACATCCTGAGATTGTCGAAGCCAGGGGGTTAGGCTTGATGTTGGCTCTGGAACTTAATGTTAATGCTACTCCCTATCTTAAAAAATTGCAGGAGAATGGAATTATTGCCATACCGGCCGGATCGAATATTCTGCGTTTTCTGCCCCCGTTTTTAATAACCAAAAAGGAAATAGAGAGATTAATGGCTGTTCTTCATAAATTATTTAATAACTGATAATGTGCCGATTTTTAATTATCAGAAACAAGGTGAAAACAGAATCAAACCGGCTCCTGACCGATTTTGCAAATGCCTGCCGTCGGAGTCTGACGCCCGAAGGCGACCAACAGGGAGACGGTTGGGGGGTGGCTTGGCTGAAAGAGGGAAATTGGCAAATAAAAAAATCGCTGCGGCCGATTTGGGAAGAAACTGAGGTTTTGGCCCATATAACGGCAGCGGAAATGTTCGTTATCCATGCCCGCAGCGCAGGGTTTCCCAGCCAAAAAGGCATTTTGGCTTATAACCAGCCTTATTTGGAAAAAAACTTATGTTTTGTTTTTAACGGCATGGCAAGAGGGGTTAAATTACCTTATCAATTGGAAGGCATAATCGGAGCCCAGAAAATCTTTTCACTTTTGAAAAGAAAAATGTTGGCCATGAAGCCGGTTGAGGCATTATGGGAAATAAGGTCAGAGTTAATATCTCATGCTGATAAGATTGAAAGTCTGAATATCGGTTTAATTGTCGATAAATCTATTTATGCCTTGAATGAATATCCTGGAGAAAATGATTATTTTCAATTGTATTCATTTAAGAATGAGTTTCATACAGTAATCGGTTCTATGCCGTTTGGAAGCTTTCCTTGGGAAAAATTAAGCAGAAGTGAATTGAATACTTGGTATTAATATTGGATAATACGTCTTAACAACTTATGGCAACCATCGATGATTTAAAAAAGACCAGATTGAGAAAACTGGAGGAGCTCAGGAAAAAAGATGTCAATCCATATCCTGCCACAATCAGACGCAGTGAGACACTGACCAAAGCCAAAACCATGGACGGAAAAACTGTGGGTGTTGCCGGGCGTCTTATGGCCATCCGCGGACAGGGAAAAATCAGCTTTGCCGATATTTTCGACGGATCGGCAAGAATGCAGATAGTATTTAAGACCGACAGTCTGGCTAAAAAAACATCGGAATTATTGTCATATATCGACTTGGGGGATTTTATTGCCGTCCAGGGAAATGTCGGCCGGACGAAAGCCGGGGAAATTTCAGTTATAGCCAGCAATTTTCAGATAATCACTAAAACCGTCAGGCCTCTGCCGGATAAATGGCACGGACTTAAGGATATTGAGGAAAGATACAGGAAACGCTACCTGGACATGCTGTTGAATCCTGAAGTCAGAAGAAAGCTGGAAACAAGAAGCCATATTGTCAGGGCAATCAGGAATTATCTGGACAACAAAGGTTTTATGGAAGTGGAAACACCTACCCTGCAGCCGGTCTACGGAGGCGGTTTCGCCCGGCCGTTTAAAACCCATCACAATTCATTGGAGGCCGATTTCTATCTGAGAATTTCCGATGAAATGTATCTCAAGCGCCTGATAGTCGGCGGCATAGAAAAAGTCTATGAGATTACCAAAGTTTTCCGCAATGAGGGTTTTGACCGGGACCATAATCCGGAATTCACCATGTTTGAAGCACAGATTGCCTACCGGGATTATAAGTACGGCATGGACCTGATTGAGGAAATTATTGAATATACGGCCAAAAAAGCCACAGGTAAAACGAAATTCACTTATCAGGGAATTGAGATGGACGTCAAAAGGCCCTGGCAGAGATTCTCAATGGTTGAAGCAATCGGAAAATTTGCCGGTCTTGATCCGCTGAAATGGAAAACCTTGGTGGAAGCTAAAAAAGAGGTAAAAACATTAAAAATTGCTCCCGTAAAATTTGAGGCTTTGGATAAAATCAACTCCCTTGGCGAGGTCATCGCCTTTGTTTTCGAAGAGATGGTGGAAGACCGCCTCGTCCAGCCGACGATTGTTTTCGATTACCCGATCGAAGTTTCGCCTTTGGCCAAAAAATGCCGGGATCCCCGTTTTACCCAGCGTTTTGAGATGTTTGCATTCGGCTCGGAACTCGGAAACAATTATTCGGAACTGAATGATCCTATTGACCTCAAGAAGAGGTTTGTTGAAGAAAAAAAACGGGAGGAAGCCGGTTTTGAAGAAGCCCATCAGACTGATTATGACTATCTGGAGGCAATCGAGCACGGTTTTCCGCCTACCTGCGGCATAGCCATCGGTATTGACCGCCTGGTTATGCTGTTCACGGATGCCAAAAATATCAAGGAAGTGATTGCCTTTCCGACTTTGCGGCCGGAGCTGGCCCCGCATCAGGCTGGAAAAGTTCAAGTTAACAAAACTTCCATACCTGCGAAGAAAAAACCAGTGAAAAAAGCTGACTTGAAATTTACCCGGGAAAAGGCTTGGGAGTTGTTGAATTTGAAGATGAAAAACCAGAACCTGATAAGGCATTGTTTATCGGTTGAAGCTGTGATGCGGGCTTTAGCTTCACATTTTAGGGAGGACCGGGAACTCTGGGGTATAGCAGGGCTTCTCCATGACGGCGATTATGAAATGACCAAAGACACCCCGGAAAGACATACCCTGGAAATGACCGAATGGCTGAAAGAAAAAGGGGTAGAAAACAGGGAACTTCTTGAGGTTATTCTGTCACACAATTTTACCCATACAGGCCAGAATCCGCCCAAAAACAGGCTGGAATGGTCACTTTACTGCTGTGATGAACTTACCGGCCTGATCGTGGCTGTAGCCCTGGTCAAGGACAAAAAATTGGCCAATGTTTCGGTTGATTCAGTCATGAGTAAGTTTCCTGTCAAGCATTTCGCAGCGGGAGTACACAGGGAACAAATAAAAAAGTGCGAAGAAAAGTTGGGCATAAAACTTGATATGTTTATCGGGCTCACTCTTTCCGCGATGCAGGGGATAAGCGCTGATTTACATTTGTAAAGAGCATTATTAAGACCTTTTCAAAGGAGAATCCGTATAAATCCATGACCGTTCCCAGGGCACAGTCGCTTTCCTTCGGGCCGAAAGCCGGATTGGTGTTGCCGTCGATAAAATAATAAGTGCCTTCCCGGTTTTGCCGGACATCGAATTTTCCGTAATCGCGCATACCGCAGGCATGGTAACCTTTAACAGCCAGATCCGATAATATGGGATCATGGTATTTCTGGAAACCGATTTCCTGTTCGTCCCATTGGTATTCAAATGAGGCGAATGACCTGGGGTTGTTATCGGAACCGAAAATATTTTTGGCGGCATAAACTTCAAGGCCCGGCCGGTCAAAACAAATCACGGAAAATTCCTCCCCTTCAATAAATTCTTCAACCAAGACCGCATCATGGTATTTTATCTGAAGATAGCGGATTCTTTTTTTTACCTGTTCGGCAGTATTGCAGACGGCCTCTTTGTTAATTTCGACGGAACCGTGGATGCTGTTTAGTTTGACAATGGAAGGGTAAGATAAGTCCTGCGGAAATTGTTGACTGTTTACAGTAATCAAATGGGCTTTGGGAACCGGTATGCCCGCCTCAGACATCATTTTTTTAATATAGCTCTTGTTGTAAGCGAGGGTTTCATCCTGGAAAGAAGATCCGGTGCATGGAATGCCGAGGACTTCCGCAGCAGCCGGTACCAGGGTGGCCAGGTATTCTTTGCCCGCCACAGACCCGGTCATATTAAGGATGATCTCGGGCCGGTATTTTTTTAAGGAGGCGAATATATTTTCATCCGCGGCCATCAATTTGAAGCCGATGCCCAGTTTTTTCAGGTATCCGGCGACGGCCAGCGCTTCTTTTTCAGAATCTTTTTCCGTCAGATACTGGGCAACTGTTGGGAAATACTCCCTTTTTACTTCGCTGTGAACAACGGCTACTTTTGACGGCGCCATAAAGCCGTCCGGCGGGGGACTCATTGAACATCCTTCAGCTCTGTGTGGAATATGTGCAAAACCTTCTGCCTGATCTTGTCGGGTACGGTTTTGGCGGAATGCAGTCCGAAGAATTTTTTACGGAAATTCTTCTCGTTTTTCCTGGCATATTGCAGATATTTTCTGACAAAATGGGTCATTAAAGGCCCTTTGCAGCCTTTTTTGTAGGCCAGGTAAAAGGCAAAAATCTGTTCATCGGAACCTGCTCCGCTGGCATCATAACCATAGTAGTCTTTGATATTTCCTGAGGAAAAGATACCGTACAGTTTTTTGTATTTTCGGGACAACAGGTCGTATTTAAAACCGATTTTTTTGGGATTTATCCCCAGAGCCAGGAGAAAAATATATATTCTGCCGCATTTTGAGCAGCCCTCGCACCAGCGGCCGCCTGACCTGGGTTTGGCATCCAAATCGCAGGAACTCTGGTATTTGCCGATATCCGGATAGCGGTGGTGCAAGATTTTCATAATGGCGATTTCATACAAAGGTTCCAGAAGCGAGCCGATGGACAGGCTGTTGCCGCCGATAATTGAAGTCATCAGGGAATTCTGCAAAAGCCATGAATGCGACTGTTCAAAAACCGGGTTGCAGCGGAAGCCTTCGTCATCAATGACGGAATCATTGCAGCTTTGTTCGTTGGAGAAGAAAATATAGCCGGCCTTTTTGGCATAAACATACGGCAGGAGCATCAGTGAATACTGCGTCAGCTGAAGTTCCCAGCCGTGCCATCCCCCCGGGTCGCGCAGTTTCCCCAGGCTGTTTTTCAGAAAATAAATTTTCACTTTGAATTCTTTTCTGAAGTTTTTGGCCAGTTGTTTCTTAACGGCGGCTTCGAAAAGAAATTCCGGTTCCGTGATATAGATGGGATGAACTTTGATACCCATTTCCCGCGAGAGAGCAAAGGTTAAGAGTGAATCTTTGCCGAAAGTAAACGGCATGATGGCATGGTCAGAAAAACTGGTGCGGTTGTAGGGAGGGATGTCAGTTTTTTTATTGTTGTAGATATAATCGACTTCAAAAAGCCTTTTGAGGAGGACGGAGGTTAATTTTTCGCTGCTGTAATCATTCATCATCGCCGTTGACGGCAAAGACAGGGACATGCTTTTGAAAAGGAAAGCTTCCGATAGAGGTACGGGAATGTTATATTGCATTTTTTTAAGACTGCCGAAGACATAAGGTAGGTGAAAAGTATGGCTGAAACTGATATTTTCCGTCAGAATTTTGCGGTGCGTTTTGGGAAAGCGGTTCCAGATGCCGGCCGGATATCTCAGGCGGAAACTTTTGTTATTAATATTTACCTGTATGCCGAAATCCTTGTTCTGGCCCGAGATTTTAGCTATGCCGTTGACTTTTATCGGCGGCAATTCGCTTTTGGGTTGAGTAATTCTGTTTAGTTGTGGGAAATTAGTTATGGAAGATAATAGGGCGTCGGCAGTTAATTTCATGATATGCTAATAACGATGCATTGTATTCATGATACATAAGTGAAAATCGTTGTCAAGTTTTTTTCCTGAGAAGACTGTTGTGAAGCTCTATATCAATATAGAAAATAAATAAATTTATGGATATTTTAAAACTTTTTTTACCGAAAAAAACCGCCAGTTTTAGCTCGGAAGTGAACGGGAATATCTCAATTGCGGAATTGCACGGCAAAAAGATTGTTTACGCCGGTGGCGCAGAGCAAACCGGTGGCACCATAACCGGCATGTGGAAAAAAGCCTTTAATAAAATCGGAAAATTGCCGCATCCGAAGGGCAATTGTCTTGTTTTGGGCCTGGGCGGGGGAGATGTAATCAGACTTCTGCAGAAACGCTATCCCGAAATGAAAATTGACTGCGTGGAGCTGGATCCGGTCATGATTGAGATAGCCGGAAAATTTTTCAATTTAAAGGCAAACGGCAAACTTAAAATTTACCGGGCTGATGCATATGACTGGTTTTCGAAAAGCGGCAGAAAATACGATCTGATTATTGTTGATCTTTTTATAGGTTTTTTGAATCCGGAAAGATTCAGACAGATTAAGTTTTTGAAAAAAATGAAAGAGCATCTTGCCGGCGGAGGTTTGGTTCTTTACAACAGCCATTACCGGAAAAAAAACGCCGGGGAATTCCAAAAGTTCCTGGATCTCTGCCGCTGTATTTTTACTGATATGGATACAATTATAGAATACCGTTTCTCTAGAATAATAATCATGGTAAAATAGATACCTTATGTTTAAGTTTTTAGGCAAGCTTTTTGATTCCAGCCGGAAGGAAATAACACGGCTGCAGAAGCTGGTAGATGAGGTTAACTCACATGATGCGGAAGTGAAAAAACTGAAAGACGGCCAGTTTATCGAAAAGACAGCTGAACTGAAAAAGCGCCTGGAAAACGGAGAGACGCTCGACGACCTTTTGCCTTATGCTTTTGCCCTGGTCAGAGAGGCTTCCGGCAGGACGATCGGGGAAAGGCATTATGATGTCCAGTTGATGGCGGCCATAATTCTGCACCGTGGAGCTGTGGCCGAGCAGAAAACCGGTGAAGGGAAAACCCTTTCCGCCATCCCGGCTTTATATTTGAACGGACTGACGGGTAAAGGCACCCATTTGGTTACAGTCAACGATTACCTGGCCCGCCGGGACAGCGGCTGGATGGGGCCGATCTTTCACCTGCTGGGTTTGTCCACCGCAGCCATGATCCATGACCAGTCATTCGTTTATGATCCTGAATATACCGATAAGAGCGCTACCGACTGGCGGTTGAAGCATTTGAAACCTGTCAGCCGCAGGCAGGCATATGAAGCCGATGTGACTTACGGCATCAACAGCGAATTCGGTTTTGATTACCTGCGCGACAATATGGTTTCCGAAGCAACTCAGATGGTCCAGCGGGATTTCCACTATGCCATTGTCGACGAGGTCGATTCTGTTTTGATCGATGAAGCCCGGACGCCGCATATTATCTCCGCTCCGGATACCGAACCGACAAGCAAATACTACGATTATGCCAAGATGGTCACGAATTTGGCCAAGGAAGAAGATTTTGTCGTTGACGAAAAACTGCATACCGCCCATCTGACGGAAAACGGCATTGCCAAAGTGGAAAAAATGCTGGGTGTAGACAACTTGTATGAAAAAGAATTTTCCACCGTCCACCATCTGGAAGCAGCACTTAAAGCCAGAACTCTCTTTCATATAGACAAGGAATACGTGGTCAAAGACGGTCAGGTGATCATCGTCGATGAATTTACAGGCCGCATGCTCCACGGCCGCAGGTTTTCCGAAGGACTGCACCAGGCCATTGAAGCCAAGGAAGGAGTCAATATCCAGCAGGAGTCGAAAACATTGGCTACGGTTTCACTGCAAAACTATTTCCGCATGTACCAGAAACTGGCAGGCATGACGGGTACAGCCGCCACCGAAGCAGAGGAACTGCATAAAATATACGAACTTGAAGTAGTCATTATCCCGACCCACCGCAATATGGTAAGACAGGATTTGCCTGACCTGGTCTATAAAACGTCCCGGGGCAAATACATGGCAGTAGCTGAAACAATTGAGGAGGTCAACAAAACAGGTCAGCCGATGCTGGTCGGCACGACCTCAATCGAAAAAAACGAGCTTTTATCCCAGCTGCTTACTAAAAAAGGCGTCCCGCACAACCTCTTAAATGCCAAAAATCATGAAAAGGAAGCATCGATAATAAGCGATGCCGGAAAAAAAGGAGCTGTTACGGTGGCCACCAATATGGCCGGACGCGGAGTTGACATTATTCTGGGAGGTGCTCCGCCTGATAAAGATGATAAAAAGGCAAACGATGCATGGAAAAAAAGCCATGACGAGGTCGTTTCTCTGGGAGGTCTTTTTGTCCTGGGTACGGAAAGGCATGAGTCCAGAAGAATCGACAACCAGTTGAGGGGAAGGGCCGGCAGGCAGGGGGATCCGGGCACCAGCCGCTTTTTTGTGGCGTTGGATGACGACATTATGAGGCTGTTCGGCGGCGACCAGGTAGCCAGGCTTATGACGGTATTCAAACTGCCGGAGGATGTGCCTTTGGAACACGGCATGGTTTCGCGGGCCATCGAGCAGGCTCAGGTCAAGGTCGAGGGCTTTCATTTCGATACCCGTAAACACCTGGTTGAATATGACGACGTGCTCAATAAGCAGCGGGAAATCATCTATGGTTTGAGGCGCCAGATTGTGACGGGACAAAATCTCAAGGAAATGATTTTGGAGAAAGTCAAATTGCAGCTTGAGAATCTGGTAAATCTTTATTTCGCCGAAGGTATTTCCTCTGAGGACCATGCCAAAATCATCCAGGAATTTATTACCATTATTCCTTTTGATCCTGAATCCCAGAAAAGGCTGACGGAGCAAACTGCTAAAATTAAAAATCCGGCCGAACTTGCGGAATTTCTTTACAAAGTATCGCTGGACACTTATGCCATGAGGGAAAAACAATTGACTGAACCTGTTCTCAGACAGGTGGAAAAATGGGTCTGCCTCTCAGTGGTCGACAACCTATGGATGAATCATCTGGCAGCAATTGACGATCTGCGGGAAGGCATAGGGCTTCGGGGTTACGGACAGCTGGATCCATTGGTCGAATATAAAAATGAAGCCTTTTCCATGTTTGAGCGTTTGGTTTCCACTTTGGATTCAGACATTGCCCACCGTATTTTCAGGGTTGAGGTCCGCCTGTCGCCTGATCAGGTCCAGGCAGTTAAACATGAGCAGCAGACAGCCATAAGCCGCGAAGCGGAAAAGGAACGGAAGAAACCGGCTGCCAATCTTAAAACTCCCGGCACGCCCAAAAAGCTGGGCCGCAACGATCCCTGTCCTTGCGGCAGCGGCAAAAAATGGAAGAAGTGCCATTACCCTGATATTCCTTAAACAATTTTTATGCAGTTTGTTATTTTTCACGGTTCACTGGGTTCAAATAGAGGGAATTGGTTTTCAGACTTAAAAAATAAGCTGACTGATATGGGACAGGAAGTCATCTGTCCGCAGTTTCCCGTAGATTCTTATGACAAAATTAAGAAGGGCAGTGCAACAAAGCAGAATTTAACCTCTTGGATGGAAACGTTCGAACGGGATGTTCTGCCGCAATTAGATATTTCTAAAAAGATCTGTTTTATCGGTCACTCGTTAGGAAATTTATTCATACTCCATGTGCTTTCAAAACACAAGATTCCGTTGGACTGTGCTATTTTTGTTTCTCCGTGTCTGGATAAGTTAGGTTTGGTTCCTTGGCAGTATGATTTAGTAAATACGGCATTCTATAAAACAGACTTTGATTTTGATGAGCTGATTCGCTTTGTACCTACATCCTACGTTCTTTACTCTGATAATGATCCGTATATAGAACCCCGCCGGGCATTGCATTTTGCCAAAGTAATGGAGAGTTCTCCCATATTCATTAAGAAAGCGGGGCATCTCAACTCGGAAGTAAATCTAAATGAATTCCCGCTGGTGTTTGAACTTTGTGTTACCAGGCTTGATCTTGATCTTTATCAAAGATATACCTTAAGCCGGACGAAGGATTCAATAGCGCAGAATATCATTAATTCGACCAAGAAATTCCTGACAATTAGCCCTGAAGAGGGTAAAGACGAAGGCAGATTCCATTTCATGAACATCAGCAAGAGCGGATTTGCTACGTTTGTCTCCAATGCTGAGGAGTGGGATCCTGAAGATGAGTATTTTACCGAAGGCAGGAAAGCCAGCAGAAGAGGTGTTAGTTTCAGCAGGGTGTTTGTTATAAAAGACCTCCGTCATTTGGAAAGAAAGGTACTGAAGAGACAGATTGAACTGGATATGAACGCCGGGATAAAAGTACATCTCATTTCATTTAGTGATTATAAAAAAATAGATGCTGAAGAGGATTTCGGACTTTGGGATGAGGATTATGTCTGTACGATCAGAAGAAATAAAGACGGGCGTGAACTGGATCTTTTGCTTGATGCGCGAACAGAATCAATTGCAAAGGCTAAAAGCTGGAGAGATAAGATATTGAGCAAGGCAATGCAAATTAAATCTGTGGAAGAGCTGGAAAAATGGAAGAAACGCCGTTAACCTGACATTCCCAGATTAAGAGTCCGAAGCAGTTCCCCCATATTTTTTTTCAGATAGGGATAGTCGTATTCTTTGGGCAGTTGGTGGAACGGGAAGTCGAAGCGGGTAGCTTTGAAATTGGGAAACTTTTTTTGCAGGAAATCCCGCGTAAAATGAAAATCCAGTAAAGGATCGTTGACGGACATGGCGAAATAAAGGGGAATATTTGAGGCAGCCGAAAAGTCTTCCCCCTCGAAATCCGCAGTCAGTATTTCACTGATCTGGACAACGACTGTTGAGAGGGTTTCCGGCGGCAGGTGAAGCAGGGTTTCTTTTATTTCCATCGTTCTTTCCAGCCGGCCGGCAAACTGGAGAAATGAAATTAGACTATTGACGGTATGCTGATTATGGGCAGCGGTCAAAAGAAGCTGCTGGAACTTCGCTTGGGAAAAAAAAGGCAGTAAATTCTTAAGAACAGTCAGTCTGCTTTGTGAATAGCGGAGGGCTTTGTGGGAGATACAGGGTGCATACAGGATCAGGGAACGGATTCTTTCCGGGAAGGCTAAAACCGTTTTTAAGGTCAGGATTCCTCCGAAGGAAAATCCCATGACATTGGCCGTATCAAGCTTCAAAGCATCAAGAAGATCGGTAAAGGTCCGGGCTACCAGTTCGCTTTTATAGGGGACCCGGAAAGCGCTTGAGAATCCGTGTCCCGGCAATTCAAAAAAATATGCGGTATATTTATCACCCATGAACTGCAGCAGGTTTGTCCAGTTGGAAAGCCGGGAGATGGTGGCCGGAAAAATTATTAAAGGTTCGCCCGAGCCGTACTTCATGTAGTGAAGATCAGTCAAAGGCAAACTTACGGTATGGAAAGTGATTTTGTGAGGGAAAAGCCTGTTTAAAAACCCCAGCATAACTTAAGTATAAGACTATTGCAGGGATTTTTTGAAGGCAATTTTCAATTTATTGATTTCTTCCTCATTTTCAGTTCCGCAGGAGATTCTCAAAAAGGGGGTGCCGTGTCTGGTCCAGAGTGAGGTGAGATAAATCCTGGTTGTCGAGAAGCCGAAGCTGGTGCCGGCCGTCAGGTTCACTTTTTCCTTTTTGGCGTAAATTACGGCCTTGCGGATTATATTCTTAAACTTTTTCGGGCTGTTGTTTTTAAAAGAAAGGTTGAAAAAACTGCCGAAAAAACCCTTTTCTTTGAGAACTGGATAACCATGGTGTTGCGGTAAACCCGGATATATTACACTGACGCCGTCAGATACAAGCGAAGCCGTCAAAGACAAGGCGCTCTTCACGTGTCGCAAAAGCCTCTTTTCCAAAAGCCGGCGGTTGGGCGTAGGTAAACAAAACAGGGAAAAATCAGAGATGTTGGTCCCGGCATGTTTGCGGTATTCATAAATGCCGGCAGCATCTTTAGCGTGACAGACGACAACTCCCGCCGTTACCCGATCCAGGCCGAACTGGTGGTATTTGTTCAGGCTTTCAAAGGTAATCAGGTGTACTTTTTTATTGTTTTTGCGCCACATGTATGGCTGGCAGAAGAAAGTGAGGCAGGTGTTGTCGATAACCAGATATAAATCATCCCGCGCCGTACGGTATATTTCTTCGATGATTTTTTTCAGGTCAGGCACGGCAATTTCACTGCTGTTACAGAGGGAATCAAGAAAAACTGCTTTGGGCCGGATTTTTTTAATAAGACTGAGCGTTTTGTAAGTGTCCGTTTCGTCCGTTTCGAAGTATTCTTCCCTGAAAGTGCCTTTGAGTATCTGTTTATACTGAAAGTATGAGGACCGGCCGCAAACAACCGGGCCGTTCAATTTGCCCTCAGATTGCAAATAGGTCAGTACCGTCTGGAAAGCTGCCTGGCCGCTGGCTACCAGAAAAGCGGATAGCCGGAATTTATTTAGGGCATCGATATATTGGGAAATAAATTGTTTTTCGTAATCCTTTTCATCCAGATGGACATCCCGTTTATAGTCATTGACGGTGCCTGATATTTTGCCTGTTTGTCTGCCTGCTGAAGGCATCAACGAGTGATCATAAGAAGGGGATTGCCAATCGGAAGCTATCATAAGCGAAGCAAAATCAGAAACAAGCATCCTTAAAACATATATATCCGGGAAGCCTGATTTTAGAAAATCACTAAATTTCTCATCCAGTTGATTAATTTTTCCGGCTGTTAATTTTTTTTCACCTGGTGATAAAAACCGGCTGAAGCGGGAAAAGACTTTCTGAAAATGCCGGAGCTGCCGGAGTTTGTCTGTGGCAAGCTGATTTAATTCCTTAAGGTTCGCGTCTTTATTACTGTCAGCCTTCATGCAGGAGCGATTTTACGACAAATATCAGGATGATGCCAATCAGAAAGACGGTCAGTTGCTGCCAGGCTTCTTCCTTGCCTTCGCCCGAACGGTGCAACTCGGGAATGAGGTCGGAGGAGGCAATATAGGTAAACATGCCGGCAGTGAAAGCGATGATGATAGGAAGATATATAGTGACAGTCTCAGCCAGAAAATATGTTCCGACAGCTCCGACAAGGGAAGTACCGGCAGAAGCCAGATTGAAAAAAACAATTTTCCGGCGTTCGACTTTTTCCGAAAGCATGATGGAAAAATCGGCAATTTCCTGGGGTATTTCATGGGCGGCCACGGCGATTGAAGTGATAACACCCAATGGCCAGCTGACCAGAAAAGCTCCGGCGATAGCCACACCGTCAATGAAATTGTGGATGCCGTCCCCGACAGAGATCAGGATGGTTGAGGGATGCACGCCTTTGTGCGATCCGTGGTGATGGTGGTACCACAGAAAAAATCTTTCAAAAATAAAAAAAAGAATTATGCCGGTCAGGGCAGCCGTAAACACAGTGGTCGGTTCAGTACCTGACTCTAGACTTTCGGGAAAGAGGTCAAAAAAGGCGGTCGAGAGAAGTACTCCTGCGGCGAAACTGGTCAATATCAGGATTACTTTATCGGAAAGCTGTTTCCTGGTGAGAAGAATAAGGCCTCCGATCAGGGAGAAAATGCTGCCCAGGATGGTAAAAAGAACAATATTAAACAGCATCAAAATGTTTTCAATTTATAGTAATGCAACTAAGTTGCTTTTGTCAAGAGGTATTCAAATAGAGTAATATTTTTGGCATAATGACAATAATGCCCGAAGTGAGAATTATTAAAGCCGACGGACGGAAAGAAAATTTCGATGAAGAAAAACTGCGCCTCTCTATCAGTCGGGCAGGGGTTCCTGAAAGTATGCACCAGGAGGCAGTTGACCATATCCGGAAACTGCTTTACCAGGATATGCCGACAGCAGAAATATACAAACATATCCTGGAATATCTCGGCAAGTCTTCATCTCCGCATTCAGGCAGCCGTTATTCTCTGAAACAGGCCATCATGGACCTGGGTCCGACCGGTTTCCCTTTTGAAAGGTTTATCGCGGCTATTTTGATCCGGCAGGGCTTTAAAGCTGAAACAGATATCATAATGAACGGTTTGTGCGTTTCCCATGAAGTGGATGTGCTGGCGGAAAAGGACAACCGGAAGATCATGATCGAATGCAAATTTCATAACAGAATTGGGACAAGAACCGATGTCAAGGTCGCCCTTTATGTCATGGCCAGGTACCAGGATTTGACCGTAGGCTGGATCAATAAAAACAATGCTTCCAAATTAAAAGAAGTGTGGCTGGTGACCAATACCAAATGTACGACCGATGCCATTGCTTACGCCCAATGCATGGGTATCAAAATAGTCAGCTGGGGCTATCCGGACAAAGGGAATCTGCAGGACCTGATTGAAAAGGACAATTTACATCCCATAACAGTCCTGTCATCTTTAAGCAGCTGGCAGAAACACCTGCTTTTAAATAACCACCTGGTTCTCTGCCGTGACCTTTTGCAAAACAGCCTGGCATTTGACCTGTTGAAACTGACAAACCGGGAACAGGAAAATCTCAATCAGGAGATCGAAGCCTTGTGACGCCCTATAGTTGTTGACATCCCCTTTTTAGTCTGTTATAATCCGCCGCAACCTAAAAATTCTGCCCAATTTAAGTTCACATTATGAAAAACTATTTTTTGCGGGCAGTCTTTTTTTTGGCTCTGATTTGTGTTGTGGTTTTAAACCCTTTATCTGTTTCAGCTGACGGGGATGAAGAAGAGCCGACCCCGACACCCCAGGAAGAGCAGGAAGTATCCGAAGATACTAAAGGCGGAGTGCCTGTTTACGGCGGAACGACTGTTTATGGAGGAGAACCAGTTTACGGCGGCGGCGTCATAGTTTCCAAGTCCGGAGAACTGCTTATCGACAAAATGGTACTTAATCCTGCTACTGACGCATTTGTCGATCACCTTGGACCTACGGATCCCAAGTACCGTTCATTACAGATTGTCACTTTCCGGATCAGAGTCGAGAATTCCGGCGAAGAAAGTCTGGGTGAAGTGGTTGTAACTGACCTTTTGCCTGATTTTGTCGATTTTATGTCAGGACCCGGAAGCTATGATCAGGACAGTAGGAAGCTGACTTTTACCGTTGAAAATCTTGAACCCGGAGAATCAGAGGAATTTCATATCAAAGCCAGGGCTTCCCACCAGGCAACCTTGCCCGAAGAGAAAAACATCGTTTGTCCGGTAAACATCGCCGAGGCGGTCACGGGGGACAGGCAGGAAAAAGATGAAAGCCAGTTTTGTATCGAGAAGGAAATGGAAGTAGAGCAGGTGCCCGAAACGGGCGCGGATCCGTTTATGATTACCGCAATCGGTTCTGCTCTGTCAGCCGGAATCTGGTTTAGGAAAAAGTCCAAGAAAGATTAAATCAGACCCTGGCAGAGAGGGTAGGCAGAGGTACGACCCGATAGACAAGCCAGGAAAATCCTCTTTAACTCTCACTGCCGCGTCTTGCCCATGAAATCATATTCGATAATCATACCGGTATACAACGAAGAAAAACTCCTGCAACCTCAGGTGGAGAGGATTATTTCCGGTATTGACACAAGTCTTCCGCAATCAGTTTTTGAACTGATACTGGCGGAAAACGGCAGCACGGACAGGACTGCTGAAATAGCTTCAAAACTCGCCTCCAAGGATAAGCGGATCAAAGTCATCAGGATTAACCAACCCTCATACGGGCTTGCTTTCAAAGAAGGATTAAGGAAGGCAAAAAATCCGGTTGTTTTCCAGTTTGACATTGATTTTTGGGACATCGGTTTTATCAAAAGGTCTTTAATTAAACTGGATTCCTGCGAATTTGTGGTCGGGTCCAAAAACCTGAACGGTTCGAAAGATTTGAGGCCGGTGAAAAGGAGAATCGTAAGCAGGCTGATGGAGAAAGCCATTAATCTGAGATTTCCGGTTTCCATAAGCGATACCCACGGGCTTAAGGCCATAAAAAAGGAAATGGTTGACCGTTATTTGGACCGGGTGGTCTGTCAAAACCACTTTTTTGACAGTGAGCTTTTGATCAGGATTGCCCTTGACGGTCATCCCTGGCAGGAAATTCCGGTCAGCCTGAAGGAGCTTCGCGGCAGCCGCTTTCCATTTTTGGTCAGGTCGCGCGAGGTTATCAGGGAATTTTTTACGCTTCTGAGCCTTGATCTTAAACCTGAAGTGGTAAAGCTGCCTTATGCTTTCCGCATCCAAAAAGCCATGGTCCAATACTTAGTTCAATTATTTATGTGAATTTAACTCCTCCTCCCAGGTGGAGGGAATATATTTCTCCTGGGACGGTGGAGGTAATTATGATAACAATCCATAGTGACGATTACGGATATAAAATGTATTCGGATAAAAAAATTATCCGTTTATTGCGTTTGGGAAAAATCAAAAGCGTCTCCGTCCTGATGAATATGACCTCCCGTCCTAGGCTAAAGACTTTGGCTGAGTTGGTCAGGCAAAAGCCGCACATCAGGGTTGGTTTGCATCTCAATTTAGTCGAAGGCAAATCCTGCGAGGGCAAAAAGTACATCCCGTCTCTGGTTGACAACCGCGGCAATTTTTATCCTTTAAATAAGCTTGTTTCGAAATTAATGCTCCGGGCTGTTGATGCTTTTCACCTGGAGAGGGAGATCAGATGCCAGATCAGGTTTTTGAAGGCAGCGGGTTTGAAAGTCAGTTTTATTGATTCCCACCAGCATGTTCACGCACTTTCGCCGGTGGCAGAAGTAGTTATGAAGGTAGCCTCAGAGGAAAGAATTGCCCAAATCAGGCTCTACGGAAAAGTTAAAACATATACCCTGATAGCCAAAGCCAAATTGATATTTTTAAAAGCAGTTGCTTATGTTTCATTCAGAATATACGGAAAAAAGACTGGTCTGCCTGTTTCCTGGGAAAAAAGAGGGGAAGAATCCTATACTTTCATGAGCTGGGAGGGGAACGGTTTTGACGTATCCAAAGTCCGGGATAAAAGCCTGGTTTTTGTGACACATCCCTATTTGCCGTTTGATACCAACAAATCATACATGTGGCTGATTTTCTAAGTAGACTAAGATTGACAAATTAGCCTATAGCATGATATACTTCACTACTTTAAATGACTGCCCGATAGACTAATATCGGGCTTTCGGTAAATATTTATGAAATATAAGAAAGCCTGTAGAAATATTAAATATACAGTTTTATCTTGACTTAAGCACCGCCAAGTACAAGCGGTGCTTTATTCTGGGTAAAACCAGAGTACCAAGCACTTTGAAAATTAAATATTTAGAAGAAATCAAAAATATCTTTTGTGTTCAATCCTTGGTGGATTGAATATGACGATTGTTAGGATGAATGGCTTCCAGATTTTTGATCCGTCCTTCAAGAGCATTGCGTTCTTCTTGTCGTCCTTCTTCCCGGGAGTGGAGAACGACATTCTCTTCCTCGGCAGTTTTGACTCGGTTCAGGACTGGATCGATTTTGTTAAAAAGCTCATTTTTCCATTTCTCAAGATTTATAAGGAATGTTGTTTTTAATTCTTCTATATCTTTACTTGTAGCAAGACCGATGAGATCTTTTTTTGTTGCATAATCTTTCAGATCATCTTTGGTAGCAAAGTTTTTCAGATCATCTTTGGTAGCAAAGTTTTTTTTCAGCCAGTTTTTATCAGATTTCGTAAACATATTTCGATAATAATTCATAAAAATAAGTTTGTAAATAAATCAAAGAACATCAATTGAACTTAGAGTTAAACCCTGAGCGATAGTCGAATGGGTTTTACCTTAAGCTCAAAAAGCTTGAGAAACAATCGAATAATTTAAACAAGCCATTTTGCGGTCTGTTTAAATTGCAGATTGATTTGCACTTTAACAACTAGGACGAGAAATTAATTTAATTATCAAATTAATTCTTCTCTCATGGTGAGTGGGTAAAGGAACAGTAAAGCTGTTTTACACCTCCGAGGTGATAAAGCAACGACTTTGGCTCCTCGGACGGTGGAGGGACCAGAAAATTACTGTTTCTCTATCCACTCACCAGCCATTGACGGCAAGGCCGTCACAAATTGATTTACTCAATTGGACATTCCTCTAGGAAAGGAATGAAACCGGACGAGTGAATCAAATAAGCTCCCAAAAGGGAGAAGGTACCTAGGTCACTATACATGAGTATAGTGAGCGCAGAAATGCGTATTCCTACCTAGGAATGTGAGAGGAGGATAACGTGAAGAAAATTGTTTACGTCGTGTTAATCGCTTTAGGCCTCGTTTTGAGCGCCTGCGTCGCTACGGATCAGGACCTTGAAGCAGCAATGAATTCCCAAGCGACCCAGGTCGGCGAGCAGATAAATGAGGCTATTGCGGCTATTCCTACTCAGCAAATGATCAACCCTGATGAGATAGCTGAGCAGGTTATTGAGGCGTTGCCGAAAACCGAGCCGACCCCTGAACCGATGGATCCATACATGAATGTATTGGATCAGATTGTAGATCGGTTAGAACAGATTGGGCAAGGGAATGATCAACTCGCAAAATCGGAACCGTCCATCGACCAGCCCACCGGGCTTTGCCCAACGACTGAAGAGGCAAAGAACCTCACCGGTGTCGATGTTCAGAGGTTGGGGACTGAAAGCTGCGCTTTCGTTTGGAGAGGCGTTTCTGGTGCGACGGTGCAGGCTACTTGCCCTAGTGACTGGGTTTGTACCTGGGATGTAGTCCAGGACATCACAGTCGTTCATGTGGGCGTAGACCAGACCGCTCAAATCAACGCCGGGACGTGGCGTGTACCAGGCGGCTACCCATCGGACGATGCCGTCCACAATGTCTGTGAACTATACCAGAAGGAGAAAGCCTTCGGAGCTTCCGAAGTCCCCTCCTTCGAGGTACGGTTTCAGGCAGCCACAGATGGCGCCGGTGTCGAGGTTGGGCCACGGGCTTGCCCGTAGACCAACAAAAGAGAAGAGACCCAATGGAGACGGGTCTCTTCTCTCCCTTCGGGGAGAGGATTGCAGGTGCCTCAGGCACCGCATGAAAGCCTCCTTCCCACCTATGGGGCACTCTTCGGAGTAGCATCCCTTATGTGAGAAAAGGTTAATTTCATGCAGTGGCCAAAGGCGCTGTGATCCAAAAAAGGTAGCGTAGAACTACCGTAGAGAGTCAGGGACTGACTCAATTCTACCAGTGAGAAACTGAAAAAAAAGTAAAAACTGAATCGGTTAGCCGGTTCCCCTTTTTTACTTTGTACCGCATTCCGGTACATTTTTTTCCAGCATTCGCTGTTCTCGTCCTAGTCCCATCCTTATTACTAAATAATTAGTTATAGAGATGGGACCTTGCACCTTGAAAATGAAGCAATATTTTTTACTTGATCTTTTTATGAAAAGAAAGAAATTGGTCGCGGGATAAACCTGATTGGCGGAGAATGCTTTGCAGAGTGCCTTTGGGAATTGTTACTTTAGTATGCCAGGGAACAGTAACGAATTTATTTCCATTTCTTCGACTTTTTCGTTCTTTTTAATTTTGACAGGTTTTTTATCTACGGGAATAGAATCGCCTTGTTCCAATTTTGAAAGAATTACCAGTTCCATAGCATCTTGAGCCATGAACCGGGCTTCTTCAAAAGAGCATCCGAAAGTATGTATTTCCGGAAGTGCCGGAACTGAAACATTATAAACTTCAGAATCATCTTCTTCAGGTGTAAATACAGTTGTGAATTTATGGAATCGCATACAATTATTATATCAACATTATGGCTGAATTGCTATATGGTTGAATGGTTTTAAACAATTTAACTATGCAACAATTTAACCATATCATTTTATTGACAACTATAGGATAGTTTAGTAAAATTAAAGGTTAATTCTGCCCTTACTGACGCTCTGTTTCTAGAGATGAAGTAAGGGTATTTTTGAAAGGTGGTGAAAATTCTATGAGAACTGATGTAAAAGATGTCGGAATGGTCATTATGGGATTGGTTTTGATAGTCACTGCTTTTATGGCTTTACAGCGTGTCGATAAATTCATGCAGATAAGAGCCATGGCTGAATGTTCCCAGGCAGCCAACTTTATATTTGAGGAACGAAGCAATGGCGAAAACGGAAATCAGACCACTTCAAGAACTATGGAGCCGAATCACGGCTTTTATAAGACATGTATAGAAGATATGGGTTATACGACAAAAATCGCAACTGAGTGACATTTGGAATCAGAGGTTGGTTGCGAGGTTATGCTTCGCAACCGGCAACGGAAAGCCAAATGAATTTATAAATATGAAAACAATTTCTCTTGTCATACCGGTTTATAACGAAGAAGCTAGACTGGACAAGACTTTCAGTTCACTGGCGAGTTTCAGCTTGCCGGGCGGACTTATGCTGGAAAAGGTCATCTTTGTGGATGACGGTTCGACTGACGGGACTGTTAAAAAGATTAAAGAGTTTATTAAAAGCTCCACCTGGGAGGAGTCATGGCTTCACTCCGTTCAGCCTGCCACCGTCCCAGGAGGAGCTAAAACCAGCACCATCCCTGGAGTTAGTGTAAATCTGCAACTTGTCTCATATAAGGAGAATAGGGGAAAAGGGTATGCCATTGCCGCCGGAATGAAGGAGTCGACTTCCGACTATTCTCTTTTTTTGGATGCGGATATGTCGACTGACCTGAGCGAGGTCAGGAAATTTATGCCGTCCATAAGAGAAAGAATTCCCATCATCATCGGTACCCGGAAAAACAGTCACTCGACAGTTGTGCGCCACCAGCCGTTTATCAGGGAATCCTTAGGTAAGGCTTTTACTTTACTGTCCAATTTAATCCTGAATACCTGGGTGAGCGATTTTACCTGCGGTTTTAAAGCCTTTTCGAGAGAGGCCAAGGATGCCCTCTTTCCCAATCTTAAGATTGAAGACTGGGGATTCGATGCGGAACTTATGTTTTTGGGCAGAATAGCGGGTTTTGAATATAAAGAAATTCCGGTAATCTGGAGTGATGACAGAAGGAGCAAGGTTAATATTATAAAAGACGCCCCTAAATCATTCTGGGATTTAATCTATATCAGAATAATGGATGTTTTTGGGTCTTACGAGACAGGTATTAAAAGAACGGAATTAAGGTGGTTCCAAATGCTGGCAAAAGCGGTTAAGACGATTAGATCTTATCTTTTTTAATTTAGGAAAATAACGGTATGACTGTAAAGTATGAAAATTGCTGCTGTTGCTCTAATTTTAAGTCTCTTTTTATCAGGGATACTTTATATAAATCCTTCAAGCAGGTTAATCGGCGACGGCGGTGACAATTACCAGTATTTCGGTTTTCAGTATCTGGTATCTGAAAATCTCAAAAGCCTCAAGGCGCCATTTTCCCCGACTGATATATTCCGTTACCCGGTGGGATTCGACCTATCATACGGTTTTGACGGCGTCCTTCCGGTTATGACAGGAGCCTTATTAGGTTTAGTTATTCCGCATGTCCTGGCCTATAATCTGACTGTACTCGTTCTTCTTATTGCCAATGCGGGTTTTTCCTACCTGTTTTTTTATAAGCTATACAGGAATAAATTAGTTTCAGTCATAGCGACGGTTTTTTATGCTTATTCTCCCTTTGTTTTAGCCAGAATCAACAGCCATTTAAACCTTGCTTTTACCGGTGGGTTTCCCTTATTAGGATACAGCCTGATAAGTTTATTTTCCAGAGTAAAGGAAAATAAGCCGAGGACCCAACTGGATTATCTTTTGGTGACCGTAGGACTCATAACAGTCGTTTTCGGTTCACTGCAATACGGATTAATACTTATTGAGATAATAACACTGGCGGTGATATTTTTTGTGATTTTTAATTCTAGAATAGCGATTTCATATTGTCGCCAATTTCTCGGTTATTTGAAGCAAGATAAGTTCAAAATTTCTGTTAGCCTGGCGGTGCTGATATTACTGGCAGCCTATTTTTATCAAGGATATTTTACCCACCTGAGTGACGTATTTACGCATACTTCAGCCAAATCTTCGGAAATTTACGAATGTTGTTCGCCTTCTTGGACGGATATTTTTGTGCCAAACCAATACTCAGGTACTATCTGGCAAAAATTGAATCCATCGCCAGATTCCATTGAAAAAGCAATTTCGATCGGCATATTTGAATGGCTGATTTTCAGCTTGGCTGCCTTCTTTTTTATCAGAAGGGGAGTTTATTGGCTGATAATAATTTTGGCACTTTATATTTTATTTGTTCTGAATTTGTTGCCGTTGCCATTTATTCCGGAACCTGGCAGGCTGGTCGTGATTTTTTCGCTGATTGCTTCAATATTCAGCGGTTATTATTTATTGAATCTAAAACGGAAACTGTTATATGTGGTACTGTTGGTGATAATACTGGAAAGGTTTTTCTTCAGGATATATTCTTCTTCTGTGATAGACACCCAGGTTTCCTCGGTGGTCAGGGCTTTAGACGGAGAAGCGGTTTTAAATATGCCAATTAACGAGACGGACAGCTACAAAAGCACTTTACCATACTTTTTCAATAAGAAAATCATCGATGGTTATTTCCATTACACGGCCGATGGAGATAAAAGTAAATCTTTCATTAAAAATACGATGCTTCAGAATCTGGAATGCGGGCAGGAATACTCTTATACTGAAAATAGCATCAATAATAACTATCAGGAGGAGTTTCTTAATTTTTTGAAAACTAATGGTATATACACTTTAGTTTTATTCAAGAAATTAAATAATGAACAGTTTTACTTTGAAGAATGCAGATCAATGAGGAGTTGGTGGTATCGCAGGATGCCTGAAACCTTAATAATTGATAAAACAACGGAAGATATCGGTATAAATAATTATGAATTATCATACCGCGATATTTTTGAGTTCGAAATTTATTTTCCTTACCGGGGGATTTTTGAACTAACGGGTATTTTATTGGATCCGCCGAATTTAACAAATACAACTGTCTATTTACCGATGAATAATCTAATAAAACCGGATTGGATTGTTGGATCAAGCGGTCTGGAAAGCAATTTTGCCGATCCTGTATTAATCGAAGTACATTCCGGAGACAAAATAATCATATCTTCTGACGGGAAATTAGCTGATACAGTTTATTTAACAATATTTTACAAATTTGAAAAAACAGGATCTGTTTTCACAAAACCGGCTTTCAGAAAAGTTTTTACCAGTAATGAACATGAAGTATACGATTTAAACTGATGATGGAAAATAAACTATTGGTTGTTTCAAGTTATCCCGAAAAAGGCTCAGTGCACGGAGCCGGCACTGTCGGTATTGCCTCATATACCAAAAATACTCTGCTGAATATTCTTAAAGCGGCAAAATCATCTGGCAGCGGGTTGAAATTAACCGTTTTAGCCGAAAAATTGGGGAAAGGGTCGGAATCTGAATACTATGAAAACGGTCTCGAAGTCAAAAGGATCTGGAAAAGAAGCAGTCTGCTGTCCTATCTTTCGATAATTGCCGCCTGCCTGAAAAGTGATGCCGGTAAAATTCTGGTAGAATTTGAAGTTTCCATGTTTGGCGGACCAATATATCTGCTTTTATTTCCAATGTTTCTGAGAGTGCTTTCTATGCTCGGTAAACAGGTATATTTTATTCCTCATCAGATAATTGTTGATATTAATGAATTATCCGGTCATATAGGCATCACTCAAAATAGTTTTTCATCTAAATTTTTCAACATTCTTATCAGGATGTTTTTTAACTTGTCTGTCAAATCGTCCTACAGAACGATTGTTTTCGAGGATGACTTTAGGAAATTATTCGATATTAAATTACAGGAGAAAATAACCGTTATTCCACACGGTGTTGAAGCGATTAAACCGGCTTTAAGTTATCAATCAGCCAGGGAAAAATTAGGTATTAAAAAAGAGACGGTCCTGTTGTATTTCGGCTTTATTGCCTGGTATAAGGGAGTTGATTGGATAGCGGAAAAAATCGTGAATTCTGACGTAAAATTAATCATTGCCGGTGGAACAAATCCGAATCACCGGGACAAACCATACTATATGGAATATGTAAAAAAAATTGATGAATTAGCCCTTTCATCAAAAGGAAGAATAGTGGTTACCGGTTTTGTAGGTGAAGAAAAAATTTCTCTGTATTATCAGGCCGCTGATCTGGTTGTTTTTCCATACAGGACTTTTATGTCATCCTCTGGTCCGTTAGCCATGGCTTTCACTTACGGTAAACCGGTCATTTTATCCGAAGCAATTTCCGGCTATATGAATACGGCTGATTTTCAAAAAGCAATGGAGAAAGCCCGTTTAACTTCGGAAGATATGTTTTTCCCCTTAAGTGATTACTCATGGGAAAAAAAATTAAAAAATCCGGATTTGAAAATTATGGATAAGTTAAAAGTCTTCAGCAATTTAATGAGAGAAAAAAGGGACTTCGGCAAAATTGGCCGTAGGTATTATGAATATATTTTTAAAAATGAACAAATATAAGATCATTATTATCGGGTTAATACTGGCTTTTATTTTCTCCAGGATTTATTCAATCAACCCGTATAAAGAATTGCTCGGTGATCATGGAGATAAGTATGAATTTTTTAATTTTATGTACCTGGTTGGAGAAAATCTTAGATCAGGAAAATATGCCCTGGAAAAAACCGATATTTTACGTTATCCGAACGGATTCGAGTTAAGCCACGGTTATGATGGCGTCTTATCAACCTTTAGCGGTGCCTTACTTTCATTTATCCTGCCGCTCCCTTTAGCATATAACCTCGTGATAATTTTAATCCTTTTCCTGAATTTTTATATAACTTATTCATTTTTCAGTACGATTTCAGAATCTGGATTATTCGGACTTTTCGCCGGTATTTTTTACGGTTTCTCACCTTATGTGATCGCCAGAATCAACTCACATCCTAATTTGGCCTTTATTGGCGGTTTCCCTTTTTTGGCAAAAGCATTTTATGATTTTTTCAGAAATAAAGGTAAAGCAGGATTTATCGCTTATTTCAACATCATCTTCGGTATTTTATTAATCGCTTTCGGATCATTGCAATATTTAATCATAGTATTTTGGTTTTTCCTGTTTCTTCTGACCGGATATTTGCTTTTATATCCGAAAGACAGCCTGGCCGTCATAATATATTATCTTCAGATGGCAAAAGTTAAAGTAAGAAATAAACCGGAAGTGTTTTATTTTGTCCTGTTACTTAATGCAATAATCGCTTTATATTTCTTTGGCGGATTTGCCAAGGGTATAATCTTTGGCAGTTTTGTTTACCCCTTTAATTATGGAAGGTATGTTCAATGCTGTCTCCCGCAGTTGTCTGACATTCTAATTCCAAATCAGTATATTAATCTTCTATATTCGAAATTGAATTTTTCTTCTGCCTCAATAGAGAAGGTAATCAGTCCTGGACTGGTAGGCTGGATAATCTTCATAATATTTTATTTCAAGGAAAAAATAAACCGCAGAAAGATATTTATTTTATTGTCATTGGCAGTCTATCTGATAGCCACCTTAGGTATGATTCCATTACCTTATTGGCCTGAAGGCGGAAGAAGTATTGTTATTTTTTCCATTTTGATACTGGTATTTATGTCGGTGATTCCTTTTTTCAAACTCAAAAAATTTATTTATCCGTTAATACTTTTAATGTTATTGGAAAGACTGACTTTTACTGTTCACCGGACATTTGCATTGCCGTTTATGGAGAGTAAAGTCGCCGCTCAGCTACCCGAAAAAGCAATTTTAAATATTCCATTATCGGCAACTAATGCCTTCCGGAGTGTTTTACCGTACATGACGCATAAAAAAATTGTTGACGGCTATTTTCATGACACTGCTGAAAATAAGAGCACGTTGTCCTTTTTTGAACAGGAATATACCCAAAGGTATATTTGTGATTCAGAAAAAGTGCATAAAGATAAATTGCTCTATGTCGATAAAAATTTTAATGACACGTTGGCTCTTTTAAGAAATTTTGATATCAGAAGCATTATTATCCATAAAAACCGCCAATACGAGAAATTTTATTATGATGAATGCAGTAATGTAAGATATTGGTGGTATAACCTAAATCCTGAAGTAATTGTTCTTAAAACTGATACTCACGGTGTTGTTTCTTCTTCCATAAAATTAATAAAATACCCATCTTTGAAAACCGGGTTTTATTTTCATAAGGATGGAGAATTCATACTGGATGGGATTCATATTGCTCCCGGCATTTTTACGGATGCTAACATTAAAGTAAATAATTCACTTTACGGTTTGAAATGGAATTCTGTCAATGAGGGGATTAATACTGTTTTTGAAGCCCCTATGGTTTTACAAGTCAATGCAGGTGAAGAACTGATTCTTTCCTCTGATATGAAGTTTGATGATACCATCTATATAAATTTCTATTATTCATTTGAAGCTGATGAGAATTCGCATGAAGTAAAAAAGCCGATAGAGCGGGTTTATTTGTCGAGTGATTATGAAATTTTCCGGGTAAACTGACGGTATTGCACATGTTGAACAGATTATTGAATTTCTTCAAAAAACCTCAAATGATAATACTGGCCTTGGCCGTGGCGGTAGCCTGGACCAATTACAGGCCGGGGACGGTTCTTTCAGGCTGGGATAACCTGCATCCTGAGTTCGGTTTTGACATAAACCTGAAGCGTTCATTATTTGCCGTCTGGCAGGAATACCAGGGATTGGGTCTCCTGGGCGGGATGGGGCATGCCGCGGATCTGATAAGACAGATTTTTCTTTACCTGATTTCCCCCTTTATTCCGGTGCAGTTTATCCGTTATTTTTTCCATTTTCTGATGCTTTTCGTAGGTCCTTTGGGACTTTATCATTTTCTTTTTTACCTGATACCGTCCCGTCATGTCATGAGGAAATGGGGAGCACTGGCAGGAGCTTTGTACTATTTGTTCAATCTGGCCACAGTCCAAATGTTTAATGTACCGTTTGAACCTTATTCAGTCCACTATGCTTTTTTACCGTGGTTATTATATTCAACTGTCCGCTTTTTCCGGCAGGGTGGCTTCAAGAATTTTTTGGGAGTAGCCCTGATAAATTTTCTGGCGGTTCCCCAAAGCTACATAGGAACATTTTTTCTGGTTTATTGTCTGTCTCTGTCATTACTGGCCGTCCAGTTTTTTAACCGGAAATATTTGCGCAGAATCATCGTTTTATTTCTGACGGTTTTTATTGTCAACGCTTTTTGGCTTTTGCCTAATATTTATTTCATTGTCAGGAAAATCGAAGTCAATACACAAGCCAAAATAAACCGCATGTCGACAGAGGATATGTTTCTCAGAAATAAGAAGTTCGGCGATTTGGAAAACGTCCTGCTTCTGAGAGGATTTTGGTTCGACAATACCGAAATAAATACTTCCGGCGGACTTGAGTACCAGTTGCAGGACTGGTTAGATTATCTTAAAGATCCGCGATTGCAGACGGTAGGTTTTATATTCCCCCTTTTGGCTATAATTGGTTGTTATTATGCCTATAGCGAGAAGAAAGGCAAAAGCCGACTGCTTTTGCCTCTTGTCGTCTTCAGCTTTTCCATTCTGGCAAATGATGCCCCTTTTTTCAGTTATCTGGCAGGCATCTTTAACAAAATTCCGCTTTTTTCCCAGGTATTCAGATTTCCTTTTACTAAATTATCCATCCTGCATATAACAGGACTGGCTGTTTTTTACGGCATAGGAAGTCTGTGGCTGTCTGAAAAAGTACTGCCCTTCCGCAAAATAAATTTATTGATGATCCTCCTGATTTTCCTGCCGGTTTTTTATTGCCTGCCGGTATTTTCGGGAAGGCTTTTTTATTACAAAGTACGGGCTGAGATTCCCCGCGAATATTTTGATCTTTTTAATTATTTCAAAAAAGTGCCCTCTACTGACAGAATTGCCAATTTCCCGCAATATACTTTTTGGGGATGGACCTTTTACCGTTTCAATTACTCAGGGTCCGGTTTTATCTGGTACGGATTAGAGCAGCCTGTGATGGACAGGGCGTTCGATGTCTGGAGCAGGGAAGATGAGAATTATTTTCATGAGATTTCTTATGCCATATATTCGAGAAATCTATACTTATTTGAACAAACTTTGCAAAAATACAAGATCAAATGGGTATTATTTGATGGCAATGTCATCAGTTTTTCCAATTCACGTGAATTATATAGAGACCGCCTGCAGACTCTTATTTCCTCATCGGCAATAATCAGGAAGGACAGGACTTTCGGCCGCATATCCTTATACCGGGTTGAGACAACTGAAGAAAACATCCGTTTGACGGACATTTTGCCGGGGGTATCGCCGGATTATATTTCAGGCAATCTTGATATGGCTTATCTGGAATCGGGTGATTATAAAAGTGATGACGGAAAAAGGATTGATGCTGACAGGATTCATTATCCTTTCAGGTCACTATTTTCCGATACATCCAACGTCCGTCATGAATTTACCATTACGGAGACTGAAGAGGATTATATTTTCACATCTGTCATACCGGGCGAATTCAGAAACCAGGAGCTGAGGATACCTCCAACGGATGCATCGGACTTTCTGGAAATTGACAGCCGTGATCTGTCAAAAACAACCGCAAAAAATTCTGATATTTACCTGGACAGTCAAATATTAGCCTCTGTCGGAGACAAGGATTTCAATAATGGAATTGTATTGCCTGATTTTGAGCGGGGAATTTTGGAAGTAAAAATACCGAAAATAAAAGGCTATTACAGTTTTGACAGTTATTTAACCGATTCGATTTCATCGGTCAATCCTTTTACCTGCGAAAAACCGGACCCAGAGCTGAATATATATGAAAGAATAATTGAGTTCGATAAGCCGTTTTTAAGAATGACCAGCCGGGACGGAATTTATTGTCTGAATTATGAAACCGACAGGCTCTCGCATCAATTGGGTTATTTAGTCCGGGTCGAAAGCAGAAATATCAGCGGCAAGAGTCTATATTTCGGGATTATTAATAATAATTCCAAAAGATCCGATTTGGAGGTAATGCTACCTCGTAAGGATAAGCTGATTCCTTCGGATTTTGATGTTTCCTATCTGATAATTCCTCCGATGGAAAATTATGCTTTAGGATATCTTTTCAATATCAGAAATATTTCCATAGGGAGACAGGAGACGGCAAATGATATCGGCAGAATTACAGTAAATCCCATACCATATAATTTTCTTTCAGAATTAAAACTGGTCAAACCAGGGCAAAAGCGTACGACAATTCCACTTAATGATATAACTGTTGTCCATCCGCACCCGGATAAGTATTTAATTGAATTTAATGAAATTCCGGACGATACATTCACCTTAATTCTTGCCCAAAGCTTTGATGATGGTTGGAAGTTGTATGCTAGAGATCAAAACGGTAAAAAGGAAGTCGGCCGGCATCTTAAAGTCAATAATTGGGAGAACGGCTGGGAAATAGACGGCAGGGATTTTGACGGCGGAAAACTTGAAATTTTATACAGGCCGCAAAACTTGGAAAAGGTAGGAATGTATCTTTGGTTGGTATTGCCGCTTATTTTTCTTTTATATTATCTGAAAAACCGCAGAGAATCATCTGTACACAAACGGTAATAATTGAACTATACTCATCTTAATAAATGAGGAAGTTTGCCCTCTTAATTATTCTGACAGCAGTTGCTGTAATAGCGGGTTTGGGTTTGCCGTCGCAACTCAGGACTGCCGCTTTTAATTTGGGAATGTTGTCGGAGGAAATTGCCATTTCCGGAACAGGCTCCATGTATCCGACTTTTCCCAAAAGCACGGGAGTATCGGATGAGGATGCATCCCGGCAAACCGTAGCGACACCGAGAATGAAAAAATATCCGGCCGGTTTAAAGATCTTCGGACAGAGTTTTTTTAGCTACAAACTCGGCCGCGGCGACATCGTAGAATTTGAAAACGAAATGACCCGTAAAATCACCAGGGATAAATACCGGGAGGCGACAGGCTTCGTCAAAAGGATTGTCGCTTTGCCGGGTGACGAAATTGAGCTTCGGGACGGTTATGTCTATCTGTCCGGAGAGAAAGCGGAGGAACCGTATACAGCCAAACCGCGCAGCACTTACGGGGGTGCTTTTCTGTCCGATTGTAATACCGTCAAAGTTCCGGCAAATTATATTTTCGTCATGGGCGACAACCGCAAGGCCAGCCTGGATTCGCGGCATGATCTGGGTTTTGTGGCGATAAATGATGTCCATCATGTCCTGCCGCTTTCAGAACAGGATAAATACCGGAACAACTGGCGTGACATATCAGCCGACGGAGAGTATGCCCACTCACCGACTTTGAATGAGTCTGATTTTGTGGAAGCCTTAAATGAGGTCCGGCAATCGAAGAAATTAAAAGCTCTGGCAAATGACGGGAAGCTGGTGCATTCTGCCAGGATCCGCGGTTTAAGCATATTAAAAACTGATGATTTTTCAACGGAAGCAACCAGAAGCGGGGTTGACCTTTCCCGTTCCATCCGCGAATCAGACTATAAGAATATCATCTTCGGAGAGCTCTTTACCCGCGGATTTTATGAGAGTGAAGAGCTGATGGAAAATTTCCGGGAATTTCCCGATTCTTCTGAAATTTTATACTCAACCGAATACCAGGATATCGGTGCGGCAGCGGTAATCGATGAAATAAATGGTTGTCCGACGCAGGTAATCGTCATCCATCTGGGAGGTTACCAGGATCCCGAATACGATCCGGATGATGTAGCCAGCTGGAAAAAACTGGTGGAAAACCTGACATCAATCATTCCTTCCTGGGAAAATTTGAGGACCGCGGAAAATGTAAACCGGGAAAAACTGGAAAGGCTACTCGATCTTTTGGCACAGCGCCTTTCCAACGCCGGGAAAATTTACAGCCGACTCTCCCAAAACCAGTGGTTGTCCGCGGATGAGGAAAAATTCGTCCAGGCCGATAAAGAGCTGCATACCGAAGCGGAAAATATCATTAATGAATTGAACCGTCAATGAAAAAGACCAGCGGGTTTATTTTTCCTCTAATGTTGTTCGCATTACTGGCGGTCATTTTTTTCGGTAAAACGCTCATTCCCGGAAGCGGAAAGATAATCTATGGCGGAGACCTTTTGTCCCAATTTTATTACTGGAAAGGCTTTTTAAAAGACTCATTGCTTTCAGGTTTTGTCCCTTTTTGGAACCCCTATCTATTTTCCGGAACGCCCTTCCTGGCACATCCCTCTACCGCTTTTTTTTATCCGGCTACTTTCATTTATCTGTTGTTTCCGCTGAATATTTCTTTCTCACTGGTAATCGCCATCCATCTTTTGATCGCCTTTGCCGGCATGTACCGTTTGGCCGGACGCTATGCAGATCCCATTTCCTCAGCCGTTGCGGCAGCTGTCTTTGCTTTCAGCGGTTATTATAGCGCCAGAATTTATGCCGGGCACATCGATTTGCTGACAACCAGCATCTGGCTTCCCTGGATTTTTCTGGCACTTATTTCCCTTTTGGAAAAAGGATTCACAAAAAAAAGATTTATAACGGCTGTAACGGTATTGTCTCTTCTAATTCTGGCCGGTTACAACGCCTATTTGGTTTTCAGCGCTGTGACGGCAGGGTTTTTCGCGGCTTATTTTGCGTATACACAAAAATCCCTACGCCCCTTTTTAATTACGGCGGGTGTATACCTGACTGCTTTGGCTTTGACGGCTGTCCAGTGGCTGCCGACCTGGCAGCTAACCGGGCAGTCTATCAGGGCAGGCGGTTTTCCTTATGATTTGGCTTCCTGGGGCTCCCTGTCCATTTCCTCGTTGGATCTTTTCTTCACTCCTTTTAACCGGACAAGTCTGGACAGGATTACTTTCAATTTAGGCGGGGGGCCTAAAGTTAATCCTTTTGATCATTTTACAGGCAGTCTGCCTTTAATTTCAGTTGGGTTTTTTTCAGCTGTATTTTTGTGGCGGAAATTGGGCAATAAAAAGGGAAAGGCCGTGCACCCTCATTTTTGGCTGTTTACCGGCATTTCCCTTTTTTTTCTGTGGATAGCCCTAGGGCCGAACGCGCCTTTTAACCTTCATTATTTTCTCTATACGTTTTTGCCTTTCTACCGTTTTATCCGCATTCCCATCCAGAATCTGATTATCCCGGTAGTATTCGTACCGGTTTTGACCGGCATTGTTTTATCCAAAATAAAATACACTAATTTTAAATTGATTATAGGTTTTTTGATGATAGGGGAGCTGATTTTATTCAGCCGTCCATTTGTTTTTCTGACCAATTTGCCGGCTGCCGATACAAAGCTTTTGACTGACATTAAGACCGGTGAAAAAACTGGCCGGTTTATGCCCGGTTTCAGGGTAGTCTCACCGCTTCTGCAAAAAATCGACATGAACGCTCCCATGATGCATAAAATTTACAGTACCTCGGGATACGATCCGGTCATCCTGAAAAATTACCACCGTTTTGCAGATAGCGCCAATAAAAATCCGGGCAGTTCCATTCTCTGGTATAACGTGGAAATTCCTCCTCTTTCCGCTGATCCGGCCATGATGAATTTTCTTGGCGTCAAGAGGATCCTACTGGAAAGTACACAAATTAAGAAAAATAATTTCAGTCTGGTGAATTCTTCGGCGGATTACGCCATATACGGCAATTCGAACTCCCTCCCCAGATTTTTTCCGGTTAGCCAGATCATTTGGACTGATAATGATGACAAGGCTGCCCGGCTTATTTCAGACCGGGAAGCAGACCTGATTTCGTCTGTTGTTCTCGAAGGATCAGCAGGAGGCGATAAAACTGCCGGTGACTGTTCTACTACCGGAAAAGTCAATCTCCTGGAATACCTCCCGAACAGGATTAGATTAACGTCTGATTTTGACTGTCCTGTCTGGCTTTCCTCCAGTGAAGTTTACTATCCGGGCTGGTCGGCAAAAATTGACGGTAAAACTACGCGTGTCATAAGGTCAAATCTTGCATTCAGAACAATATTTTTACCCGCTGGATTCCATCAAATTGAGTATATTTATCACCCAATAATTTATTTATATGCTGGTGTCATTTCATTAATATCATTTATAGTTCTGGTTGTTGTAATGAATATTAAGCATGAAATTAAGCCATAAATTAACCGGCCTTATAATCTTTCTTTTTTACCTTCTAATCAATCTGATCATACTGCCTGACTACGGATTGTCCTGGGATTATCATAACCACTATTATGCCGGCCTCTACCATTTGGGTCTGCCATTGCCTGCCGAGAATACGAAAATCCCTTTTTCCGATCCCGATCCCAGACTGACAGTAAATGACCCGTTCGGACCTTTTACTCAAATTATTCCGGCACTCTCCCAGACAATTTTTTATAATAACTGGAATCTACTACCAATGGATGTTTCCTATAATCTGCCGATGGTTTTCTTCGGCAGTTTGGGCCTTTTGATTCTCTATTTTTTTCTGTTAGAAATATTCGGCTTTCTGGAAGCTGTAATAGGTACCATAAGTTTGGGACTTATGCCGCCATATTTTGCCTATCTGCACAATAATATGAAGGATATTCCTAACGCAGTCATGTTTGCCCTGGCAGTGTACCTCTTTTACCGATTTACTCGGAATTCCAGTCGGCTATCGCTTGCCCTGGCTTTGGTTGCTGCTGCCATTGCTTTTAATTTCAAAATAAACTCCGTTTTTGTACCTGTGGTGTGTTTCCTTTATTATTTGACGTTCGGTAATAAAAACAATCGGCACATCTTCAAATATTTCCTATTGGTTGTTCCGGCAACGCTTTTGTTGTGGTGGCCTTTTTGGCAGGATCCGTTGGCAAAACTGTTGCAGATGCCATCATTTTACTCCGGTAATACTTTGGGCATGTCCGTTCTTCTTAACGGCAACTTTTACCAATCCGGATTCAACATCCCGATTTATTACCCTTACTGGTATTTATTGATATCAACACCTCCTCCCATTATCATCCTGTCTTTAATCGGAGTTTTTGTCTGTACCAGAAATATATTAAAAGGAAAGCGTGAATTCTCGCTTTTTATATTCTGGTTTTTTGTGCCTTTAATAAGATACCTCAGTCCTACTGCTGCGGCCATCGACGGTGTCAGGCATTTTATGGAAGTTCTTTTTCCGCTGGGTTCATTTGCAGCAATCGGCGGTGCAGCGGTTTACAGAATCATGACAAAAAAAATCAGGCAGAAATATCCGGTCACAATTCTGTTTTTATCGGCCGCTTTTTATTCTGTTTTGATATTAATAGTTTTTCATCCATACCAGGCCAGTTATTTTAATTTTTTAACCGCTGGAATTTCCGGGGCACAGGATAAGTACGACATCGATTTCTGGGGTACTCCCCAAAAGGAAGCGGTTCTCTGGCTGAATGGAATTGCCCCCCGCGGATCATTTATCCATGTTGTCATGGCTCAAAGTACGGCGGCGACATATCTGAGAGAGGACCTTCTGGAAAATCTGAATAAAAGATCTATTAACGACAGCGATTATACGGTCCTTCTCAACCGCCGTTCATTTTTTCCATTTTACAACGTTGAAAGTTTCAAGAATGAGAAAATCCAAAAAGAAAAAGTACTTTTCAGTGTTACCAGATATGCAGTACCTTTAGTCTGGGTGTTTGCCAAATAAAAAGATGCTATTTCTTATTTTGGTATATCCGGACGAGCGGAACATTATGAACAGTCAGGGAAAAAACCGGCTGCCGGGACGACATATAAGAGTTTACGGCATACCAGTTATAGAAGGATTGCCTGTTTAAAATAACGGTGTAATCAGAGGTGGTATAGACTGAATCATCCCTGATGCCTAGATTGACAGTTCCTAACCGGTCTTTCAGGTCCTGCCTCAAATAAAGGCGGGCGATGTCAGGAGCCATAGCAACCGTAATTTTACTGTTTAAGGGGGCATGTTGATTCAGCCAGGGAAGTGCCTGTTTATAAGCGTTAGCCCAGAATTCAATATCAAATTTATTCTGTGCTCTGTTAATTCCTCCTACGGCTTCACTGAAATAGCTGGTTTGATGGGGATGGAAAGTGACTACCGGAATTAACAAATAGATGAAAAATACAGTATAAGCAGCCCGTTTATAAAATAACGGCAGGCGATTAAAGATCGTCAGTGTTCCTATTCCCGCAAGCAAAGACAGCGGATAAAGCACTTCCATGAAGTGCCTGACGTCATCGATGACAGCCATCCCCGGTTTGAGATATCTGGAAAGCGGCAGAAAAAACCAGAGAACCGTAAACAGAGCTGCTTTGCTCTTAAAAATAATCCTTACGACCAGCATAAGTCCGATAAGCGCGGTAAGGATAATTAAAATAGGCGTGGTAGCCAGAAATATTCCTAATGGGTAATGCCAGGGGACGTTGTTGCCCGAATAAACGGTTGATCCGAAATAGAGAAGCGGCATGTTGGTAGTTGAAGTAGTGTAGGAATGAGTCGCTTCAGCCAGGCGCGCAAGGGGATCCGGCCAAAAAATTGACCAGAGGAAAAAGGCAAATAGCGGAGCCAGAAAAAAATAAAGATGAACGTAAGAATTTAACTTCTTTAAACGGATTTTCCCGGTGAAGATCCGGATCAGCAGCCAGGCAATTGCAATAAAAGGAATAAAAACCGCATTTACTTTACTGTTAAAAGCCAGTGCAAATGCCAGCACGGAAAATATCAGTTTTTTAAAAGATGGTTTATTGACCAAAGCCCAGAAACAGTATAGCGAGAGGGTAAAGAAAACTGCCTGCGGTATATCTTTCATATTGTTATGGAGGTGTCCGAAATACCTGGGCAGTAATGCCAGGATTATCGCGGAAAATAATCCGGTTTGCCAATTAAAAAGAGACGAGGCAAAGAAAAATAAAACCAGAATGCCGGTACTGCCCAGTACAACAGAATAAAGATTATAAGCGCTGTTCCAGGGCAACCAACGTAGACGGTCGGAAAATAATATTTTGCTTAAAACCGGCAGGATATCCGACAACGGGGGAGACGGGCCAATTTTAAAACCTGTTTCAGTTGTCCTGTCCAGATGGAATAAACCGGCATTATAATGATAGGAAAAATCCCAGGTTACACCGTAATCTTTTAATAAAAATACATTTGCCAGCAAATATATAAAAAAAGCGGCAGCAACCAGAAGGGATTGAGTTTTCGTCATCGGTTTATCATCAGGCTGACCACGGTTCGTGTATAATTTATAAGCATCGGCAGGAATCTGGATTTGCTTTTTCCGCTGAACCTTTCCCGATAAAAAGCCGGAATTTCGATAATTCTTATTTTTTGCTTTTTCAAATAAAACAGCAACCTGATAAAATAATCGCCGTAACCGGAAAATATTTTATCCTTTGGCAATCCTTTCAGAATACGCCGCCTGATCATAAAATAACCGCAGAGGTTGTCATTTGTAGGCAACCGCAAAACAAAACGGACAAGGCGGTTATACCAAAGACTAAAAAGGTTCCGTAGGGGATCAGCCATGCCGCCGCCTTTGACATATCTGGAACCGATAACCAGGTCATATTTGCCCGTTAAAGAAAGCATCAGGGGCAACAGTTGGGGATCATGGTTGAAATCGGTGTCCATAACAGCTATCCATTCCCCGCGGCTTTTGGAAATACCATCGGCAATGGCATAGGCCAAGCCTTTGTCTTTCTTTCTGATGATAACTTTAATGTTTCTTTCGTTATGGTATGTTTTAACAGCCAGATTTCCCGTACCGTCCGGACTGTCATCATCAGAAATGATTATTTCATAGGATTTACCGGGGAGATTACTACGGATGCTCTCAATCAGGGGAATAATATTTCCTGCTTCGTTATATGTGGGGAGAATAATGCTTAATTTTATACTCAGCTGTTTCATAAGTTGAGCCGATTCTGATACTATCAGATCATATAAGTTTTAAGAATGACGTGCAAATAGCCTTTATTTCCTATTGGTCATGTCCGCGGTCCCGCTTGGGCGTTTTGTCTTCCGGCGGGATGAATGTTTATACTCTTAATTTAGCCCGGGAACTGGGAAAGTTGGGACACCGGGTGGATATATTCACTAAAACACATCAAAGCCATGAAAAACGGATAAATCAGTTGGTTCATAATGTGCGTTTGATACATTTGGACAGCGGGTATGGAAATGATTATATAAAGAGCCGGCAGTTCGGTAAAAACCTGCTCAAATTCATAAAGGAAAATTCATGGGAATATGATATTTTTCACGCCCATTATTTTTTCTCCGGTTTGAGCTTTTTGGAGTCAGCGTCAGACAAGCCAATGGCCATGACTTTTCATACTTTAGGGGAAATGAAAAAAAAGTATGCCGGGATTGACGATTCATTTCGGATTAAAGCGGAAAAAAACATAGCCGCAAAAGCATCGGCTTTAATAGCCTCAACTGAACTTGAGAAAGATGAGTTAGTAAGGTATTATCAGACAAAACCGGGAAAAGTGCATGTGGTGTCACCCGGAGTCGATCATCACCTGTTCCGGCCGCTGGACAAAAATAAGAGCAGGGAAAAGTTGAATTTGCCCAAAACTAAAAAAATTATTTTATTCGTAGGCAGGATAGATCCGGTTAAGGGTATAAATTTATTGATAGATGCTGTCGGCAATTTAACAGACAAGCACCCGGAATTTGAGAAGACGGTTCAGGTTCTTTTGATCGGTGGTGATATTAAAAGCCGTTTATTTTGGCAAAATCCTGAAGTCAAAAAAATTGTTCGGAATATTGCCGGAAGAAATTTAAGCTGTTGTATCAAATTTCTCGGCAGTAAAGCCCATAATAGATTGCCGGGGTATTATTCGGCTGCGGATTTGGTCGTTTTGCCTTCGGTCTATGAGTCATTCGGGCTGGTTGTATTGGAAGCCATGTCGGGCGGCGCAGCGATTATCGCTTCAGGAAGCGGTGGTTTAAAACATTTAATTGAGGATGGAGATACCGGAATATTTTTCAAAAGCCAGGATGCGCAGGACCTGGCAAAAAAAATATGGGAACTTTTGCACAACCCGCAAAAAATGGAATCACTGGGAAAAAATGCCTATACTGAAAGTCATAAATACTGCTGGGATAAGCAGGCTGAAAAAATAGTTAAAGTCTACCGACAACTTATAAGATGAAAACAACAACATTAATATTCATGCGCCATGGCGAAGTCCATAATCCCAAGAGGGTTCTCTACGGCCGGCAGCCGCGTTTCGGATTGTCTGAAAAAGGCCGCCGGGAGGCAATGCTCGCTGCCAGTAAACTAAAAAAGAAAGACATAGACCGCATCTTTACAAGTCCTTTGTTAAGAACACGCCAGACAGGCGCCATAATAGCCGGGACAGTGGGAGTAAAACCGCGGATATCCGGTCTTCTGGTCGAAGTTGATACTATTTTCGAGAACATTCCGTTGACTTATTACCATGAGAAAATCCAAACTGTGCTTTATGCGGAAGAGAATATAAAAAAGGGGCAGGAGTCGATATCTGTAATAGCAGCGCGTATGCAGCGGTTTGTGAAAAGGATAGCAAAAAAGTATCCCGGGGAGAAGATTCTGGTGGTTTCCCACGGGGATCCCATCATGATATTTAATGCCTACAGCCGGAATAAGGAATTTACCTGGAATTTCAAGAGAAAGCATTATCTCAAGACAGGCTGTTTCCTGACCGTGAAAATCAGGGACAATTTGTATAAATGGGAGGACGAAGAAAGTGAGTAATCCGAAAAGGATATATTACCTTACCGCCTCCCTGTTGTTTTTCCTATCCTTTGTTTTTCTCAGTCTGATAGTGCACCGTGACCTTTTCCGTAATTTTGACTACCGGTCCATGGTAATGCTGCAGAAATTAACACCGGAAAAACTGGATTTACCTTTTGCCTTACTGACCCTTTTGGCATCAAGCGAAGTGACCCTCTTTTTGCTTTTGTCCGTTTTTATGTACCTTGTTTTCCGAAGGAAACATCTTTTTCTGGGCATTTTTATCTATATGCTGATGTATCCGCTGGAACTGCTGGGCAAACTTCTTATCTACCATCCGAAACCCCCCTTGTTTTTTTTCAAAAATATTCTGAATTTGCACTTGCCTTCCAGTTATATTATCCAGACCAATTATTCTTTTCCGTCAGGTCATATGGCCAGGACTGCCTTTTTAACCGTTATCCTATTGCGGCTTTTCTGCGGAAAAAAAAGCTCAAAATTAGCGGCTTACCTGGCAATTTTTGTTATATTTACAGCCATGTTCTACACTAGGATCTATTTGGGTGAGCACTGGTTTTCCGATGTAACCGGTGGAATTTTTCTGGGTTTTTCCGTCGGTTTTTTTTCACTGGCGTTTTTATAATATGGATAAAATAAGACAGATGGCGCGTAAATTCATAGAAGAGTACGCCTCAATGGATCTTTTTGGTGTCAGACACAATTGCCCTTACTGGTCCAATAAAATTACCGGAGGATTTGTAACCGTCAGAGGATTTTTAAACGGAAAAGGGGAAGCCTCTGCTATCAGAAAAGAATTATTAAAATTGCTGTCTCAAACAGAAAACAGCCGGATAATAGCCTCTAATGCCGATAAAGTCAGGCGCCTGGCTAAACAAAACCGCCTGGGGATCGATTGTTCCGGTTTTGTTTACAGAGTTTGGAATTTATTGATAGCAAATAAATACGGCAATACTGCAGATCCCAAGATGGAGGAGATTTTCCCCGGAGGGATCAACAGGACCAATGCGGACAAACTGACCTCAGGATCTGCCTGCCTTAAGATAGAACGGATTGAGGATATCCGTTTCGGCGACAATCTGCGGTTGAACGGCGGGCGTCATGTTGCTTTAATATCGGAGGTAAACGCTGACAATATTGTATATGCTCACGCTTCTTCGCAACTGACTGAAATACAGGGTGTCCATTACGGAGAAATTAAGATCATAAAGCCCGGAAAAGATCTTTCCGAACAAAGATGGCTGGAAAAAGCCAGGGCAGGAGGCAATTTGAATAAATATTTTAAGCCCGTAAGGGGAGACGGGGTATTCCGGCTCAAGATTTTAAATTGATTAATACAAAATGGAAAAACTCGGTGACTTTCTCAAAAGAATCGGAAAATCAAATATCCATATAGTGGGCGTGACCGGCAGTGAAGGCTCCGGCATTTTAAACCTCTTAAGCGATTTTGGAGCAAAGAATATTACCGCTCATGATTTTATTTCAGATGATAAACTGGAAAAAAACTTTAAAATCTGGCATAAGGGTATCGATACGGACATACGGCAGAAACTCTTCCGCCGCTTCAGTCAAAATTTGGGCAAAGTACGCTTTTATGACGGCAGGGACTATCTAAAAGACATTGAAAAGGCCGATATAATTTTTGTCTCCCAATCCTGGAAGTTATATAGCCAAAACCGGCCGCTTTTTGATTTAAAGGGAAAAATCCCGTTTTATTCGCTGACCAGGATATATCTGGATTTCGCGAAGGCCCAGGTTGTGGCGGTCACAGGAACAGTGGGCAAGGGTTCAACCGCCTCTTTATTGACTGAAATTTTCAGGGAAAGCGGCAGAAATTCATTTTTTGCCGGGAATGAAACCTGGAAGGTTCAGCCGGTGGACAAGTTGAAGCGGATGAAACCCGATGATTTTCTGGTTTTGGAAGTGTCACACCGCCAGCTGGCAGACGGTTTTAGCCGTCCGCCGGCAACAGTTGTGGTCACCAATCTTTTCCCCAACCATCTGGATGAGCTGGACTGGGAGTCTTACCTGAAATTGAAATTAACCCTGGTCCGCCGGCAGGGAAAAGAAGGCAATAGTGTCATCAATTATGACAATGATGAATTAAGGCGTCAAACAGAAGGTTTAATGTCAAAAAGGTTTTATTACAGCCTAAAAGATAGAAATATGAATACGGAAAGTATCCGTAAAATTTATGACCAAATATTGAATATAAAAAGTGTCCATTATCCTGAAAATGTATTGGCTGCATCGACCACAGCAAAAATTTACGGTATAACCGACAACACCATCTTTAAAGCTATCGTCAAGTCTCAAGGCTTAACCGCCAGGGTAGAAGAAATAGGTTCCGTAAACGGTGTAAAAATTATCGATGACATTAAAAGCACAAATCAGGGATAAAAATTATTCTTCTTCCGAGCGAAATGGCAGGAAATGCTCCTGATGACATAACCCGTGCTGAAAATCTGGAGAAGGCAGTCGTTTGCGGTTTAAAATCTTTACCGCCCGACGGAACTTTGCTTGTTTCACCGGCTGCTGCCAATTTCTACAGCCTGTTCGTCAAAGGGAAAATATCACTGAGGAAAATCGTTACTTCTCTTCTTCCAGGGGGGCGAGTTTCAGGGGATTGACCGAGACAACTTCGATTTCAGTTCCGCAGGAGGGACATTCCAGAAGTATTCCGATTTTTATCTCCCTGTCTTTTACAAGGGGATTATTGCATTCCGGACAGACAAATTTGGCAATCTGATTTTGAGAAGGACCCATCTAAAGATATAATTAAACCATAGATACAAAGGGTAAACAAGTTGATTCAGGACTTTGGAAATATGCCGCGATGCTGCCCCGTGTGCCTGAAGAGTACAGGTTAAGCCTTAATGAAGGTGATACTCCGCTTGCGGAGAAAAACGGTTTGTTTTTCAAATGCGAATACGAAAATCCTACCGGTTCAATAAAAGACCGGGGTTTATGTTTCCAGATTTCCAGACTTTTTGAAAGAAAAATAAAAAAAGCGGTCATTTCAAGCTCGGGTAATGCCGGTATCTCAGCTGCAGCTTACTGCAGATTGGCCGGAATTGACCTGACGGTTTTTGTTTCACCCAAAATAAACATAACCAAGCTTGATATCCTAAAAAAACAGGCTGAAGTTGTTATCACCCCACGGCCTGTAAGTTCCGCCTTTCAAACCGCACTCTGGGATAAAGCCCATAACCTGCGGCAGTCTACCGATACCGAAGCACCCGTTGGATTCGAAACTGTCAGTTTTGAGCTGACTGAAAGTGCGGGAATTCCCGATGATATTTTTCTGCCCGTCTCGAGCGGTACGGCCATGAAAGGTATTTATGACGGCTTCAAAAAAAGCGGCCGGTTGCCCCGTTTCCATGCAGTGCAGACTTCCAGGATAAATCCTTTGGCGGCTCATTTTGACCACGACTTTACACCGGAAACGGAAAGTCTGGCCGAAGGTATTGTGGCACGCAGTCTGCCCAGGGAAAAAGAACTCCTTCATATCATCCGCGATTCGTCAGGAAGCGGCTGGGTAATTCAAAACCTACAGATGGAAGAAGCCAAAACTGAACTGGACAGGCTGGGTTTTGAGACATCTTTTGAGGGAGCTGCCGCTTATGCAGCCGTAAAGAAAGCACAGGTCTCAGGGTTCCGTCTGGGCAGAACTGTGGTAATTTTAACCGGAAAGCATTATGGATAAATGGCAGCAAAAATTTAACAAGCCGATTTTTTTTGTCACGCCCGATATCAAAAGAGGTTTGGGTCTGGAAGACCTGCTGCCGCAGTATCATTTGATTGTCAGCTTCCGTGATGAGCTAATTCCGGTTTTGAGAAAAAAAGGAGTCCGGATTTTTTGCCTTGGGGAGGAGACTGGGGAAGCGATACTTCCGAATAATTCCGGCCGGCTCTTGGACCATCCGCAGGTTGCCCGTTACCTGGCTGAAAAAGGCGGCAATAAGCCGCAGATTGCTTTTTTTAAGCCTTCATTAAAAACCGAAATGATAATCCGGAAAAAAGGCTACGGGATAATCGGAACCGTAGCGGAATTAAACAGGGAATTGGAAAGCAAACTTAACCTGCCGGTCCTTTTGGCCGGGTTTGAGCAATATTTGCTGGATTCCGAAACAGGCAGCCTGTCGGAGTTTAATTTCGCCCGCTTGGAAGCTAAGTTCGGATTGCCTTTGACGGTTCAATTCGCCTTCGGATGGGCAGGCAAAAATACTTTTTTTATTGACACAGGGGCGCAATTCAATAAGCTTAAAAACCGTTTTCCCGAAACCAAAGTCAGAATTACCAGGAAAATTGATGCCTTAACTTTTTTAAACAACTGTTGCCTTTACCGAGGCCGGTTATTGATTGGGCCGCCGGCGATACAGATAAATGGTTTTGCCCTGTTGTCGTCCAACCCTGCTGCCACCTGCGGCCGGCAATGGCCGGCATCACAGCTTACGGAGGAACAAATTAAAGCAATTAAAGAAATTTCAGAAACAACAGCTAAAATAATCAGTAAGTTGGGTTTCCGGGGATTTTTCGGATTGGATTTTTTTGTAGAAAAAAATTCAGGCAAAGTGAGTTTGTCGGAAATCAATCCCCGTTTGACGGCTTCGTCTTCCTTTTACAGTTATCTGGAAAGAGCTGTAGGCCGTATTCCGCTTTTGGCTTACCATTTTGCCGAATTTTCCGGTCTTGATTTACCATTACCGCCCCCGGGTGATGAAGCAATTATGGGCACCCAATTGAGTCTGCGGAATCGCGATTTAATAAACAATCTTAAAATTGAGAATGAATTTGCCGTCTACAAATATCAGGGCAAAAAATATAAAAAAGCCCGCCGCGATTATGCCTGGGAAAAACTGGCTGGGAATGAATTGATATATTTACCTATGCCTCCGGGCCGCAACAGTGAAGAATGGGGGAGGATCGAAACTAAAATGGAGGCTGTGACAGATGGCCAATTGGCCGATTGGGTCAGTTATCTTTTCTAGCCTCATTTTATGGTATACTAATTACTTCCATGACCGCTGAAGAAACACGCCTGTCGGAGCTTTCCGGCAAACTCAAAATAGAAGAAAAAAAACGGAGGGTGGCTGAAATCGAGACGTCTTCCGCTGATCCCGCTTTTTGGTCTGACCGTGAAAAATCAACGGCAGTGATGAAAGAACTGGCTGTTTTAACCAAACAGATCAAGTCTGTCGAAGAAATTGCCCAGCTGATTGCATCCGGCGATTCTCAATCGGCCCGCGATAAAATGGAGAAGCTGGAGTTCGACCTGTTTTTCTCCGGACCCCATGATACCGAGGGAGCCATCCTGTCTATCCATGCCGGCCAGGGAGGAACAGAAGCCATGGACTGGGCTGAAATGCTGATGCGTATGTATCTGAGGTATATTGAATCCAAAGGCTGGCATTTTGAACTGGTAGACGAGGTCGGAGGCGACGAAGCCGGCATCAAAAGCGTGACCATTACCGTGCCCGAATTTTTAGCCTACGGATATCTGAAAGGAGAGTCGGGAGCCCACCGTCTGGTACGTCAGTCGCCTTTTAATGCCGATAAACTGAGGCAGACTTCATTTGCCCTGGTTGAGGTAATCCCGGTAATTGAGAATAACCAGGAAGTTGAGATTAAGGAAGATGATTTGGAATGGGACTTTTTCCGTTCAGGAGGCAAAGGCGGCCAAAACGTCAACAAGGTGTCAACTGCTGTCAGACTGAAACATAAACCGACCGGAATCATTGTTGAATGCCAGGAACAGCGTTACCAGGGCCAGAACCGGGAAACAGCCCTGAAACTTTTGCGGGGTAAGCTTTGGCAATTGATGGAACAGGAAAAGGTGAAGCACCTGTCCGACCTTAAAGGAAAATTTAAACTGGCCTCCTGGGGCAATCAAATCCGCTCATATGTTTTGCATCCTTACCACATGGTAAAGGATTTGCGTACCGGGCACGAGACGTCCGACAGTAAAAGCGTTTTAGATGGTCATATCGAGCCATTTTTGACTGCTTACTTGAAAAAATTCTCAACTGTCGTATAGTTAGGATTATGTCAGATTCAAACAATATATCGGTAAAAGATTACTCCGGGCGCCCCCTGGTGCACCAAATGGATTCAAATAAAACCTTTTACAAAATCATTGCATTCGGAGTTGTCCTCGTCATGTCCGGTGTTCTCAGCGGTTACTTTTTGTCCGGCCTATCCTCAAATAAAATCTCTACAGGAGAAGGATTGTTTGGTGACGGATCGGACCAGACTGAGATAGCCGGTTCGGCCGACAGTAAAACATTTAAAGACAGTGCCGAAGGAACACTTTCCGCCGGAGGCGTTGACGGGGAGGGCACCCACCAGTTGAAGCGTCCGGGCGGGGAAAGTCAGACTGTAGCTTTAACATCTTCAGTTTTGGATCTTTCGAAATTCGAAGGTAAACAGGTAAAAGTTTGGGGAGAGACGTTTGCCGCTCAAACCGCCGGCTGGCTGATGGACGTCGGTAAGGTAGAAGTTGTCAGATGATCCTATTTGATAATGTCAGCAAAAGATACGGTAAATCTACTGCTGTCGAGGATATCAATTTCAAAATCGACAAGGGGGAGTTTGTTTTCCTGGTCGGTTCCTCGGGAGCAGGCAAAACCACAATTCTCCGCCTGATTGACCGGGAATTACTGCCTTCATCAGGCTCTGTCTTTGTCAGCGACCTGGAAGTAAATAAGTTACCCAAATCAAGAGTACCCTTTCTCAGACGTAAAGTCGGTTTCGTTTTCCAGGATTTTAAATTATTAAATGACCGTACTGTGGCAGAAAATGTTGCCGTTTCCCTGGAAATTTTGGACAGGCAGTCCGCCGACATCGACAAGAGAATCAGGGAAGTGCTGAATATAGTACTTTTGACCGAAAAGGCCAATTTTTTCCCCAAACAATTATCCCTGGGTGAACAGCAGAGAGTAGCCATCGGCCGGGCAGTCGCCGGCGAAACGGAAATCCTCCTGGCTGATGAACCGACGGGCAACCTGGACCCGAAAACATCCTGGGATATACTTAAAATAATCACTGAGATAAACAAACAGGGCAAAACGGTCATAATGGCATCCCATAACGTTGATATAGTCAACAGCATGAAAAAAAGAGTGATCGAAATAAGCAAAGGCAAAATAATCAGGGACCAGAAAAAAAGCAAGTATTCATAAGTATGTATTCGACCATTTCGGTTTGGCAGAGATTAAGAAGGACGCCGTATCAGACTGTGGCTTCGTTGTTTATGATGTTCATCACCCTGTTTGTGTTGGGTTTGTTCCTGCTCCTGGTTGCATCGTCAAGTGCTTTGGTCGGTTATTTCGAATCCAAGCCCCAATTAACCGTTTTTTTCTCCAACGACAAGGATAAGGCATCGATAGATAAATTTGCGGAAAAGCTTAAAAGCACGGATAAAGTCCTTTCCACGAAGTACGTTTCCAAGGAAGAAGCACTGGCTATTTACCGTGAGCAGAACAAGGATGACCCTTTGCTTTTGGAAATGGTGACAGCCGACATCCTGCCTGCTTCACTGGATGTTTCAGCCACTTCTCCAAAGTATTTGGATGAGATATACCAGTCAGTGCGTTCGGAACCAGGAGTGGAGGACGTCGTCTTTCAGAAGGAAGTAGTGGATACCTTAATTGTTTGGGCATCTACCGTCCGTAAAGTAGGTTTTATTTTTGTATTTTTTCTCATCCTGTCGACTTTTTTCATACTGCTGACTTCCGTCAGCATGAAAATTGCCAATAAAAAGGAAGAAATCGAAATTCTCAGACTGGTCGGTGCTACCAACTGGTATATAAAAAAACCTTTTATCAAAGAAGGTCTACTTTACGGTTTGGCAGGCGCCACCATGGCTTTTGTCATCAGTTTTTTCCTGATGCTTTATCTTGAGCCTTATGCCGATTCATTTCTCAAAGGTGTCGGCAGTTTAAAACTTGTATCTGCCGGCAGTTTCACTTTGTTGATCTGGCCTTTAAACCTGACTTTGTTCCTGCTTCTCTATCTGCTGCTTGTTGCTTGCGGATTGGGTATAGGTTTTGTCGGCAGCCTGTTTGCATCAAGCAGGTATCTTAACGATTAACCTAAAGATGTCCAGAATAACCACTCAACTTTTCAGGATCTTATCGGTCGTATTTATATACCTGGTTTTAACTCCTTTGAGCGTGTACGGATTGTCTGTCTGTCCGAACGACGATCCCTGCAAAGATAAATCAGAGGCCAATGAACGCGTCAGCTGTTATACTGACATCGTCAATGTCTGTTCCGCCCAAAGGCAGAACATGGCAGCTCAAATTGTTTACCTGACGACTTCAATTCAGCTGACTACGGCGAAAATTGATGCTACCAGGGGTAAGATTGCGCAAATTGAAAAAGATATTGATACGATTTCCGAAAAAATCGACAGCCTGGAATCTTCTTTGACAAAAATTTCCCAGGTCCTTTTGGACCGGATTGCCGCTACCTACAGGCTGGGGGAAAAATCCTATCTGACTATGGTTCTTTCTTCCAACGGTTTTTCCGATTTCGTCAACCGCTTCAAATACATGCAGAAAGTCCAGGCGCATGACAGAAAACTGCTGTTTCAGCTCCAGAACAGCAAGGAAAATTTTAAAGACCAGAAACAGCAGCGTGAAGATAAAAAAGTGGAGCTTGACCAGGCAAAAAAACAGCTGGAAAAAGAACAAAATACCCTGGCGGTGCAGAAAAAAGAAAAAGAGCTGTTTTTGGAGACTACCAGAAGCAGCGAGTCCCGCTACCGCCAGGAACTTGATGCGGCCAGGAGGGAAGCCGAAGGCATCCAGCGCGCTGCATCACTTCTGTCCCAGGCCGGGGTACCAACCAAAATCAATAAAGGCGATGTCATCGGCATCATGGGGAACACAGGGTTTTCTACCGGTGCCCATCTGCATTTTGCTGTATACAACCTGAACGAAGCTGATTTGAATAAGTTCAATTTCAACAGCGGTTATGAGAATCCGTTTAACCTGTTGAAATCCAGGGAGTTGGGCTTCGAGGCAACCGCCTGCGACGACGTCTCGCCCGACCAGAGAACCTCAAAGTCGATCGGCTCCGGGTCCTGGGACTGGCCGATGGATAGTCCGTCAATTTCCCAGTGTTACGGCCATACTCCCTGGTCCTGGCGTTACCAGTCCGGCATCCACAACGGAGTCGATATGTATGACGACAAAAACACTTTAATCAAGTCTGTTGAAGGCGGCAATAAATACGTATACCGCGGCGGACAATCGGCAGGCAACGGTGTTTTTATCTTCCATGAAAACGGCAAAATGACCCTCTACTGGCACTTGCAATAGAGACTAACTTTTTTAGGCTTCAACTCAAATTTTTCGCGCGCAGATATCCCGGATGGGGACGCGAGCACGAAAAATTTAGGATGAAGCCTTTTATTCTTTACGCGAATTAGTAAAGAGAAGTATGCTTAGGGTTGATGGCAGACATCATTTTAAGCGGACCGGACACAAGTGAAATAAACCGGAGCGATCAGGAATTCACTGCAACTTGTGAACTTCAGATAAACAGCAGTGACGGGACTCTTTATTATTTAAGGGGAGCTTTTTTTAAGGAAGGCACTGCCAAATATTGCGGCTATACCTGGAACGGACAATCCTGGTTTAAGGGTCCCTATTCTTCAGCTGACGGCTGGAAGCAATTGTTACCGGTAACCATCGCTTCCGGCTCAGCCAAAACGGAAATTAAAGCCAGGATTGATCCTGAAGACTCCGATTGCCGCGAATCGGGTGAATATCTTTTTAAAATCATCAGGTATACGGAATCCGGCAGTTCAGCCGATGACGGGCAATCTCCCCTGAAAGTAGTTGTTGCCCTGCCAACGAAGACTCCGACTACCGCTCCTATGGCGACTGCGGTACCAGGCAAGACTAAAACTGCCGCCACCGAAAAACCGGCAGCAACCAATACCGGTAAACCTTTGTCTACTTTAAGTATGCCGTCCCCGACAATTACTGTAAAAGTCAAAATTACGCCGACTAAGATTGTTACAGCCACAGCAACGGGATCGGCAAACGCGGTTACTTCATTTTCTGAAGCCAGTGTAGCGGGAATTTCATCAGAGCCGGTCAAGCCGACACTTTTTTTGTTTCTATTGCCTGCTATCCTGTCATTTTTTCTGGCAGCCGCACTAAGCTACAGGCTTTTGCGCAGGAAGCGGTTAAAGGGTTTGTAGCCGTATGAAGTCCAGGCTGACAGTCCGGGGAAATTCTTTTCATTGGTATAAACCTCAATATATTTTATGTCTTTTTCCTTAAACCAGAGTGAGGCTTTTTCTTCCAACAGATTTCCGACTCCTTTCCTCCTCCATCGTTTATCAACAGCCAGAAACGAAAGGTGCCCGACCTGTTTTATCTTAAACCAGGGGAAAAGAGGCTTAATATAGCCGGAAATATAACCTGTCAGAACCGGTTTTTTACCGGATGCAGTTATTTCGGAGACAAATATGAATTGACTGGTTGAACCCAGGTGGTATTTAACCCAATCTTCCAGATAGAGTCTGTGGCTCTCGGCCAATTCGAAATACTCCAGATCGTATTCAAGGTGGTTTTCCAGCAGATCCTCAGTCAGGGCGACAATGCCTTCCAGGTCATCAGTAGTGGCCGGCCGTATATTCATGGTATAAAATACCATATTAACTCAATATATATGAAATATACCAGTAAGAGCCAGGAAGAAACACATAAGTTGGGCAGGGGATTTGCCAAAAGACTTAAAGGCGGGGAAGTGGTTTGTCTCTACGGCAATCTGGGATCGGGCAAAACTACTTTTATCTCCGGGGTTGTCAATTATTTCAAACCGAAAACCCGTGTTCTCTCCCCTACTTTCATTATTGTGCGACATTACCGGTTTAACAAACCGCCGGTAAAAAATCTCCTGCACGCCGATTTATACAGGCTTGAAGATAAGCCGTCAATTGAAGCTTTGGGACTGGCAGATTTTTTGCATCAGCCAGATACGCTGGTATTTATTGAATGGGCGGAAAAACTGGGCGGGTACAAACCCCGGAAATGTCTGGAAGTATCTTTTATCATTAAAGAAAGTAACGAAAGGGAGATAACCATAAGTGGACCCGACAATTGATAATGCGGTTAATCGCCTTAGGGAAGGAGGCCTGATTATTTTCCCGACTGATACGGTATTCGGCATCGGCTGTCGGATTGACCGGCAGGAAGCAATTGAGAAATTGTACAGGGTCAGGAAGAGACCGCAGGATAAAGCTGTTCCCGTCCTGGTTTCAAGCCCCGGGATGGCTGAAAATTATTTCCGCTCCCCTCTTCCAAATAATGTGCGACATTTACTGAAAAAATACTGGCCGGGCGCTTTAACCGTCATTTACTATGCACAAACGGATAAAGCCACTCCCCCGGTTCTGGGAGTCGGCGGGACAATCGGCCTGAGGATGCCTGACAATAAAATTATTCTGGAACTGATAAAAAGAAGCGGAGTACCGGTATTGGGGCCTTCTGCCAATTTTCATGGGGAGCCTGCTCCATTCCGGCAGGAGGACTTGGATCCGGAACTGGCAAGTCTGGTTGATTTGGTTATTCCAGGGCAGTGCAGGGAAGGAATGGCCTCAACGGTTATAGACTGCACGGTTTCTCCATGGAAAATTTTCAGACAGGGCAGCCTTAAAATTTCAGATTATGATCTTATATCTTGATACGGCCAAACGCGATGAAGTTAAAGTCAGCCTTAAGTCCGCCGAAGGACAGGTCCGTGAGAAAACGGCTGAAAGGGGTTTTTCTTCACAGGCGCTTCTGGGTGTTATTGAAGACTTGCTGGGGGAAGCAGGGGTAAAAATCAGTGATCTTAAAGGCATAGAATTTTTCCGGGGGCCGGGTTCCTATACCGGTTTGAAAGTAGGGGCAACGGTAGCCAATACCCTGGGTTGGTTTTTGAAAATTCCGGTCAACGGTCAAAAAAATAAGATTGTACTTCCCGACTATGAATGAATATATTTTAATTGATAGAAGGGTTATGATATTAAAAGAGTGGCCCTGCTCAAGTCTTTATTTGCCATAGTTTCATTAATAGTCCTGTTTTTTTTACCATCAACAGCTTTTGCGCAAAATAATCCCCAAAAAGAACGCTTAATAGTCCGTTTTACACCTCAGGCGGGTAATACTGATAAATTTAAAATCCGTCGGATGATCGGTACTCTTTTGCCTGAAAAAATTGATAATTTAAACGCTGAAGTTTTTGAGGTTCCTCAGCCTCTTTTTAACAAATTACTGGATGTTTTAAATAAACATAATTTAGTACTTTATGCCGAAAAAGATAACCTGGCTTTTGCATTAGAAACAACCAATGATCCCTATACCTCCAAACAGTGGGGCTTGTCCAAAATCAGGGCAAGCGATCCGGGCGAATCAGCCTGGAATTACAGCCATGGAACTCCGGATGTTTTGCTGGCCGTACTTGATACCGGTATAGATCAGAACCATACTGATTTGATCGGCAAAATTGCTAAAAACAGAAACTGCAGTAATAGTTCGACAGTTGATGACCGGTACGGACACGGTACGCATGTGGCCGGTATCGCTGCGGCGGCGACCAATAATAGTAAAGGAGTTGCCGGAACAGGTTATAACGTCAGACTGATAAATGCCAAAGGATTGGGCGATAACGGCTCCGGCTATTATTCCTGGATTGCCAACTGCCTTATCTGGGCTGCCGATAACGACGCTTCAGTCATCAATTTAAGTCTCGGCGGCGTATCTTCATCACAGATTTTAGAGGATGCCGTCAATTATGCCTGGAATAAAGGAGTTGTTGTTGTGGCCGCCGCCGGCAACTCCAATTCCAGCTCTCCCTCATATCCGGCTTATTACTCAAATGCCGTGGCCGTGGCCGCCACAGACAGTAACGATCAAAAAGCCCCATTTTCCAATTACGGTCATTGGGTAGATATTGCGGCACCGGGCGTTTCAATATACTCAACGGCTCCCAACCATACAAATAAGCTAAAAATATATAACTACGCTTATCTTTCAGGAACATCCATGGCTACGCCCTTTGTTTCAGGACTAGCCGCTTTGCTTAAGTCAGCCGGAAATTTAACCCATACAGAGATTGTTGATAATATTTATCAGAACGCGGATAAAATTGCCCAAACAGGCAATTATTGGACTTACGGTAGAATTAATGCCTTAAACAGTTTGAAGGAAGTTACAGCTTACCTGCCAAGTAGCACTCCGACTGAAATACCGACTCCCACCTTTACCCCCGCTCCGACTCTTATTCCTTCTTCTACATCTACTCCTTCCCCGACGCCTCTTCCTTCCTTTACCCCTACTCCGACACCTGTTACAGCAAATCCGACTCCGACGCCCTGGTGGTGCCGTTTCCGCCCGCAGTACTGTCAGTGACAACGCACCGATTTATAAGGACTATTCCTTACTTATTTCTAACAAAAATCCCCGCTCTCTCGTCTTTATAGAGCATTTGCCATTTGCCGCTTTCAGCCAGTGCGGCAAGTCTCAGGTAAAGCGGCTTATTGACCGTTATAAAAACCAGGTCGTATTCGGATTTGTCGATATCGGTGACATTCTGTTCCAGAAAAAAGTATTTCCCGAAGGCGCTGTAATTGTTTTCATCACGCCATAAATGCATCCGGCCGTCAATGGATGGCTTGAGGTCCGGATAATTCCAGATCAGCCAGCCTCCCCAATTATAGAATGTCAGCCGTTTTTCCCGGGAATTTAGACCTAGCAGATATTCGGCCGATTCGTCAGAGCAAAACAGATACTCGCTGCAATATCTTTGCCAATTCATGGCCGTCAGTCGTTTGGACGGCAGGCTGAAGATAGCTGAGAGATAGAAAAAGAAGAGGATAAGGGACGGCAAAAGTATTTTCAGAACCCGGTCGGTCGGCTTGATGCTTTTGACCAGATGAACGGCCAAAGGGGCAGATACAAGGTACATTGTCCAGGCATAGCGCTTCATCCAACTGGATAGCAGAAACAAAACGGCAGAGATAATAAGAATTTCCCAGGAGGAAGAAAGTTTTTTCTTGCGATGGAGATACCAGACATTGGCGATTAAAAACAGGCCCCAAAAAACCAGCGTCCACCAGACCTCTGAAAAAACCGGGAACGGCACCCATTCGATGATATATTTCTGAAACGGGTTGCCGAAATGTTTCCAGGTTTCCGCATAGATTTGCCAGCCGAAGGGATTGATCAAAGAGGACGCCGCAGCTGCCAGTCCGACGAGGGATAAGGTTTTATCCGGTCGCTTATACTTAATTAATGCGACCAGGCTGTATATGAAAATAATACCGATACCAAGAAGAAAGCTGCCGTGCAGATTGGACCAGAGGATGAAAAGAGGAATTACCCATAGAATCCGCCTGTCTTTTATCCTGTTGTAGCGGCTTAGCAGATAAATAAGCATGGAGACAAACAAAAGGCTTAAGAGCTGTCCGCGGAATGATACCTGGAAGAGGGGTTCTTCAATAACCGTCAGCAGTGGGAAAAAGACCGCTTTCTCCCAGAAAGTCATGCCGGCGGCTTTGCCGACAAAAAAAAGGATCAGGGTAACGGTCACGGCTCCTGCCAGGGTCAGGCCAAGAAAGCCCCAGCTGTTATATATAAGGTAGGTAATTCCGTCTATGGCCCAGGAACTGTTGATCCATTGATAGTCAGTCATTTCCAGGGAGTGGATATTTTCCCTTAATATCCGTCCGTTTTGCACCAGGTATTCGCCGTACTTCAGATGCCAGCCCAGGTCCGTATCGCTTGACGGGTACAGGGCCATCAGAAAGACAACCAGGTACGGCAGGCAGTTTTTAAGAAAAACTTCGGCAATTGATTTAAGTTGCTGCATGGCTCTAATTATCCCAGAGAGTATACCAGCGGCGCAATATAAGCACAAGGGACTTGACAAAAGGCCGGCAGTTAATCTAACGTAGATATAACAGATATTTGCTGACCGCACTCGGAAGCAATCCATTTTTTGGATTGCTTTTTTTGTTATCTGATGAACTGCCAACTGCCAACTGCCGTTATTATGCGCTCGTTTGTTTTCCCCAAAGCGGGAAGACCGACGGGTGTTTTTTTATGCAGTTCTTGCTGAAATGAAATGAGGCTTAGAAATGCATAATCCCGATTTAATCGGGATAACTTATCTGCCCGGAAGGAGGTGAAGTATATGAAAAAAATAATCAGTGCAGCTTTCGGTACCGCCATATTTTTGGCAAGCGCTTCTCCGTCATTTGCTGCCAATACTGTTAGGATTATTGATACCGGTGCCGAATCCTGGAATATAGGTGCCATCGTCAAATTAAGAAGAACAACAGTCAGTAACCCGCAGAACGCCACTGTCACTAATAACGTGACGTCAAATGTGAATTCGGGCAAAAATAAAGTTGAATATAATACAAAAGTATTAGGCGATGTCGGGACTGGTGATGCAACTTCTACTACTGATGTTTTGACTCAGGTAAATGATTCAACTATAGAAGTTAACGGTTGTGGTTGTGATGAAGATACGACAGTCAAAATTGACCAGACTGGTTATAAATCTAAAAATATTGCAGTTGTAGTTGATACTCAGGAAATAAGAGTTAACAATAGACAGGATGCCAGAGTCGTTAATAATATTTCATCGAGTGCTAATTCAGGTGAAAATGTAACCAGTTACAATACTAAAGTTGATGGTGGAATTTCTACCGGCAACGCCAGCTCAACGACAATAGTAACGACTGTTGCCAATACATCAAGCATTACAGTAGGACCTTAATTTTTACCGGTATTACTGTTGGATGTTACGAAAGAACCCCGATTAAGTCGGGGTTCTTTTTTGTGGATAAAAATCGGGAAACAGCGTCACATCAAAAAGATTCTTGACAAATAATTTGCCAGAATGTATATTGATCACACTGCCCAAAGCCCTGAAAAGCTTTGGTTTTTTTAATCTATATATTTATGAACATGAATATGTTTAAAAACGGCTGGAAGAAAAAACTAACGGAAAAAATTCAAAAGAAGAAAAAACTGTTTATTGCAATTGCCCTGACCCTGGCCGTTATCGGCTTTTTTAATTTCTTTTCCCTGAAAAAATCCGCCTCATCGGCCAAAGCAGCCACTCAGACCGTCGATGTTGCCCGCAGTTTTGAGTTTCCCGGAATCAACAACCAGGGCAAGGAAGTCAGCGACAAAATAAAATTTAAGATAAGCAGAGTGGAAAAAACAAACCAGGTTATGGTTCAGGATAAAACTTTCACGGCCAGAAATGACAAACTGTTTCTGATCGTTAATCTCGATTTGACCAATGATTCGACCACTCCCCTGAATATATTGCCCGGAGATTTGGTCCGACTGACAATCGGCGATAATGCGGAGACAAAATACGCGCCTGACCTTCATAATAACCTGGTGCCGGTAGCTGCCATTTCCACCAGGGTTGACCGGATCGGCTTTGTTATTTCACAAACAGAGAAGAAATTTAAGCTGCTGGTTGGGGTAATCGACGGGAAAAAGGAAGAGGTCGATATAACTTTTCCCTCTTGACATAAATAAATGAGTTTATATATGATGCTTTGGAGTTTGACCTGATCTGCCCCGATCTTTGGCTGCCCCAAAACTTGCCCCGAAGAAACGCTATCTGCTCTGACAGCAAACTGAAAAAAATGGTCGACTATTCAACAAAGAAAATCGGTAAAAATTTACTGGACGAACTTAAAAACGCCATAAAAAATGTACGCGGATGGGGGTCCGTGGAGATTTACGTGCAGGATTTCAAGGTCACGCAAATAACTGAAAGAAATATCAAGAAAACAAGTCACAGCATCAAGGATCTGTAAAATTTAATATCTAGTCCCGACTTAGTCGGGATTAAAGATACCGACCGCAAACGGAGGTAATCCACGATTTAAATCGGGGATTACCTCTTTTTTATTGGATTGAATATTGGCTTTATAAAAATAGAAAACCGGGCTGTTCTAGGCAGAACCTGGCTATCTATGACTATACAACGGAAGGAGGTGAAAATATAAAATGAAAAAAATAGCAACTTTAGTTGGTAGCGCTGCCTTATTGGCAGCAGCTTTCGTTCCGGCTATTGCCGCAACCAATGAGTGTGTAAATAGTACAACCGGACCTTTTTCCAATAACACTTGTACCATTAAAAACACCGATGTGATCACCGTTAACAATGTTAATGATGCTCAAATCAAAAACTACGTAACATCCAACAGCAATACCGGATACAACGAAGCCAGCCTGAATACATTGGGCGGTACGATCAAAACAGGAGATGCAACCAATAATACAACCGTTTCATCTGTTGCCAACATCAATACCACCAATATCACTTCAGCTCTTGGAGCCGCCAGTAACCGCGGTGAAAATTCCATCACCGGGCCTTATTCCAATAATTCGGCTTGGATTGAGAATGAACAGCGGATCAATCTTTACAACAGCAATACTGCAACCGTAAAGAATAATGTCGATGCGGATTCCAATACTGGATACAACAAAGCTAACACAAATACCGGACCCGCTTCAGTTGATACCGGAGATGCCTGGTTAGGTTTGCTCGTTAACACACATGTTAATGACAACTACAATGACATCCGAGGATCAGCCGGAGGTACCGGAACCAATGTTGCCGAGAACTTGACCACAGGTCCATTCTCAAACAATGACGTTGCAATCTATAACAGATTCTTGGCAAATGTGACCAATGTTAATGATTTGCAAGTAAAGAATTACGTCGATGCAGGTGCCAATACCGGTTATAACGAAGCCAAAACTAATACTTTGGGCGGAGATATATTCACCGGAGATGCCGCAGCCGGAGTTGGTGTAAATACTGAAGGCAACATCAACACTACCAGAATCGCTATGGCCTTGGGCGGTTTCAACAATTACGGAAGTAATTCTGTTACCGGACCGGATGGATCAGGTAAAGATCCCTCTGTTTGGATCGAGAATACACGCGAAGTTACAGTTGATAATTGGAACAACAAGTGTGAATCTCACAATGCAGACAGAATAGATAAACCTTTATGGTCAAGGTGGTTTGGTAGGGATGGTGGTTCCGACAATTTAAGTGAAGATCACGAAGGCGAGTGCAACCCGGATAATCTAGGCGTGCTCAACAACGTTGATTCATACTCAGATACCGGATACAACTTGTCCAACACCAATACTGGTGGTGGCAGCGTTGAGGCAGGATTTGCCGAGCTGTTGCAACAGGTCTTGGTTCACATGAATGATACCTTGACTGAGATTCTTCCTTAATAACATGAGGACTTCCTTTCAACTGGTGGAGATTCGATCCTAGAAGATACGGATCTCCACCAGCAAGGAAGATTTAAAAATTATAGAAATACAGAGTGGAAAAATTTAAAAAAAGGATCAGTTTAATATTAGTTACGGCAGTTTTAATGGGGAATATTTTTTCCCCGTTTGTGGTGTCAGCACAGGCGGGTCCGTCTGCGCCGTCCGCTCCGTCTGCTCCAGAAGGCCCTGGTTCGGCTCCGAGCGGTCCCAGCGCTCCGACAGCCCCGTCTGCTCCTTCCGGGCCTTCAACCTATACCGGACCCAGCGCTCCGACCGCTCCCAGCGCACCTTCAGGTCCTTCCTCCGGCGGAGTGTATCCATCACCCCAGCCGACATATGAGCCTTTGCCGACCGGTGATCCTTCAGCTTCCGCAGCGACTGTGACTCCTACCGGAACCGAGTCGCCATCAGGCAGTCAGTCAGGCAATGACGGCACAGGCAGTAGTTTAGGCAGTACCGATTATCAGGCAGGCAGTTACAATGATCCGTTAAATACCAATACAGGTGCTTATTCTAATAATTACGGCCAGGAAATAATAGATAAGAAGTTAGAAGTTATGAATCAGAATCTGGCTGAAATGCAGAATAAAATTGACACTATTACCTCATCCGGCTTCAATTACGCCAACTTAAATACTTTGGACGGACAGGTTTTCACAGGCGATACCACTTCAACTCTTAATCTTTTGAATAAATTAAACAGCAATATTTCCGGAGTCGGCGGTTTTTCCGTGATGGATATCTATGGAACATATTTTGGTGATCTTGTTTTAAATTTTGCAGACGGTGATCTATTAAATTCATTTGTCAATGCTTCGCAGACCGTTTCCCAAAATTCGGTTACAGGCCCCATGTCTTCAAATATTGCTGATTCACAATCTTCATTTACGGTAAAGGAAAACAACGGCAATGACGCCACCATTGAAAATGACATAAATTTAGCTGCCTTGACCGGCAATAATACAGCCTCCTTCAATACCGGCAACGGACTGATTGAAACAGGGGATGCAACAGCTGTGGGCAACATTATCAATATGGTCAACACCAATCTGAATGTAGCCCAATGGCTTTTCGGTGTCGTCAATATTTTCGGTACCCTTTTAGGCGACATTATCCTGCCTCAAGAAAACGGCGGCAGTGGAGGAAGTATCCAGGGAGAAACAGTTTATGTCGGCAATGAGGCCACCGGGCCGATGTCTGACAATTATTCTTCCTATACCTCCAATACTACGGCCGAGTTCACCAATATAAACAATGCCGACATCGTAAGCAGTTTGGATGTTTCCGCCAATACCGGCAACAATACCGCTTCGGTCAATACCGGAGGCGGCATGGTGGTATCAGGCAATGCCGATGCTGCTGTTGCTAATTCGACGGTGGCCAATCAGAATGTTACCAGCGTTGAAGATACGGTTTGGATGGTCATTGTCAATGAAGCAGGACGATGGGTTGGGCATATCCTCGGACAACTGCCGGGAGTCGGTTCCGCTTCCAACGGACTGTCTGTCGCCACGGAAACAGCCGGAGCCGGAGAACAAAGCTTCTCTGTTTATGCCGGAAATGATGTTACAGGACCTTATTCGACTGATGTTTCTACTATATCGACCAATGAGTCGACTACAGTTGAGAATAACAATAACGCAGACATCACCAATAATATTACGGCCAGTGCCGATACCGGCAACAATCAGGCTACATACAATACCGGCGCCGGTGTCATTTCAACCGGAGATGCCGACACTGCCCTGAATTTGGTCAATCTGGCCAATACCAATGTCACAGCCAAAAAAATCGTCGTCCTTTTGGTGAATGTTATCGGTGATTTCCTGGGCAATGTCATTCCAACCGGATATGGCGACAGTACAGAACAAACGAATAACGGCTATAACCAGGGAGGAGTCCCCGATGCCCTGCCGACTTTGTCTCCTTTGCCGACCATCCAGCCTTTACCGGATTTGGACATTACAGTAGACCAGACGACAGACTTTGACTATACACCCTATGTCCAAAACCAGGGTTATTATTATGAATATCCTGCCTCATCCGGCGGCGAGAGCTATTACCCTGAGGAGTATGTTGCGGCTGTCAATAATGTCAATTACCAGAGGTACAGGACATATGTATTGAGAAATTATGTGACGGCAACTCCTTCTCCGACAGGTACGACTGCGGATTCAGAGGCAAGAGTTTTAAGAAGAGGCCTTTTCCTGTCAAATAATTTCGCCAAAGCCACCCAGGCAACATTCCCGGGTATCCTTTTGGGAGGCGTTTCACTCAGGGTCACCAGCAGCTGGCTGGCCGTCCTGCCGCTGGCTTTGTTTATGCTTTACTGGAGAAGAAGGAAAAAAGTCAATATCGATTTGACGGTTTATCTTAACAATATTTTAGAAGTAATTCTTTGAAAGGAGGTGAAAGTATGGGCAAAAAAATCTTAATTATAATCCTGATTTTAAGCTTCGGTTTTATTCTCAACCGTTCGGTTAACGCGGATTGGTGGGAGAGGCCGACAACCAGGCCGACACAACCTAACGAAGACAGGTTTTTGCCTACTTTACCACCTCAATATAATCCTTCACCAACCAGTAAAGTCTCACCGACTTCTCCGCCCGTCGGAGGACCGGAAGTTACACCTTCTGACAATGGAGGAAATGGCGGCAATGATGAGGATGATCCGTGCGCAGCCGGTAAATCATACTCGGGACCTTACTGCGGCTGGACACCTGATGTAGATAACAGTGATGTAAGCGGGGGCGGAGGAAACGGAGAAGGCGGAGGCATAGGCGGTCTATCGGAAGGACCCGCGGTTTCCGGATTGTCGGAAACGGCCGGAGAAGAAGTGGGGGCATCTGATATAATGCTTTTGGGAGGAATCTTATGCCTGCTGCTGTACGCCAAGTCAAAACTAAACACCGACGTCGCAAACAACCTTATAGGCAAAAGAAACCGACGTTAAAGTCGATCCTTGCTGACAGGACAAAAAAGATAAGACTGGTGCTTTTAGCATCAGGCTTATTTTTTGTACTGGCCTCCATTTACTTAAACCAGCAGTCGCTGAAAAAGACAGCCCCTATCCTTGATGAAAAAAGCGGCGAACTGATATCCGTATCCTTTGCCAGCGAGCCGGTCAAGATAGATGAGAAATTTTTGGAGGAGAAGAAAGCCACTGCCAAAGCGCAGCAGAGTCCGAACAGGATTGTCATTCCTTCACTGAATATCAATCTGCCGGTCAAAGAGGCAAAGATTGTCAGCGGCTTCTGGGAAGTTTTCCCCGACAGTGCCGGTTTCGGTTTAGGATCAGCTTATCCTGATGAGACCGGCAACACGGTTATTTTCGCTCATGCCAGGCAGGGATTGTTTCTGCCTTTAAAAGAGATTAAGACCGGAGAAAGCGTCCTGGTTCTGACAGCTGACGCCTGGTATTCCTACACCGTTGCGGAAATAAAGGAAGTTTTACCCAGCCAAACGGAAGTTATCGGGCCGACTGACAGTTCCATTCTTACCCTCTATACCTGTTCAGGCTATGCCGACAGCAAGCGCCTGATTGTGACCGCCGTCAAAAATTCCCCGTAAAAAAAGTAAAAGAGACTATTCGTTACATTTCGATTGGTTTCCTAATTCGTTGCTTTCCTGACGCTCATGAAAAATCTGAAATTGAAGATAGATTGGAAAAGATAGAAAAAATTGTTGAGGAGAAAATACATGACCAGTAAAGGAAGAATTACAAAAATAGAGGAAAAATTAGATATCAATATGAAACATACTACGTATGAATACATGATCAATTTAGTCGTATATAAAGATAAATCATTTGAAGAATCTCAACGGCCGCCTTGTGGATTCAATAGCATCTGGTGTAATGGGAGTATAAACGCCCATAAAGGAAAGCAATATATTGGACAATTCAAATATATTGATAAACCTAAGGTAGCTGAAAAATTAAAGGAAATTTATATTAAAACACAAAATGATATTACAAACGACCCGGATGCTGGAATGGCAATATTATGGATTACTTTAAAAGAGGATTCAAATGGGGAAATAACGTAATTCTGAATTCACTGCAATAACTAATGATTATCACTAGTTCCCGAGGTTAATATAACATTATTTGAGTTCAGCCTTTTTACTTTTTAAAGACACCTACCGATTCTTATATGGGTGTTTATTATGGCCACTGTTTCGTGAGACTTTTACTATCTCAATTGGAGAATCACTAGTTATAGTTACTGTATAAGTGGTTTTTTTTTGCTTCGTTCCTCTGGACTTAATACCCTTATCTATTAAAAAGATATCCTCAACTTTTCTATTAAAAAATTGGGCTATTTTAAAGGCGGTCTTAAGTGAAGGAGCAGTCTTTCCTTTTTCTATAGATATAATTGATTGTCTTGTGAGATCTACTTTTTTCCCTAAGTGATCCTGAAGCATGTGATATTCTAGTCGTAACTGCCGAAGATTATTCCTCATTATCCGGATTATACCAAAAACAAAGTCATTTCTAACGTCTAATGATAATACGTGTATTATTTTAAAATTGAGTATAAGTAAATATGGATTAACCTTACGAAGAAGGTAAGAAATTTCCAGTAAAACGAGCAATAATGCAAAAATCTATAGATACAGTAGTAGGAGAACAAAGAAAATTACGAGTTCGTAGTTATCTTTATATGAAGGAGGTGTTTGAAAATGTCATGTTCCACCATAACTGTAAGGATGGTTTGAACACAACCCGACATTTCCCTTTCAAAATATGTAGAAGCATTAGTAGAGACCCCTTTTATTTCACCGGTTGGTTTTGGGGATATTGTTTTAAGTTGAGAAGTTGGTTCAGGTGTATATGATGGATATGGGGTATAAGTTGGGAAAGGTGTATAAGTGGGAAGTGGTTCTTCGATGGGAGGAATTCTTGTTGAGGGAGGAATATGTTTTGTTGGTTGAGGTTTGAATGTTTGAGTTGGAGCTCTATATTGATTTTGCTGAAGAATTGAAGCTAATACGAGAAATATTTGCTTGTATTGTTGTAGATATTATACTGAAAATACCTATTATTTAAATGTGTACAAAATTAATAGGAGGCAATATCTAAATCTAACTTTGGAAGTAGATTAATTCGTTTATATTGATTTGAAAAACTATTATCATTCTTACTATATTTCATACTTTTAATTACATTTAAAAATTGTACAAATAAAACAATTGTAAGTAAAATATTCCAGAATATCCAAAACTGAATAGAAAAATAGTCATAATTCAATAAGTGTAAATCACCCGTCCTAATGGCTAATAATATCAGTGTTACATACAAGAATAAATAAAGACCAACAAGATTTGTTGTTTGAATAAAAGCGTGAGAAACTTTCTTATGTTTAGCATTCGTTGGTATCCAACTTACTGTTTTTCTCATTAAAACCGAAATAATCGCATGGGTACTTGAATAAATCTTAATCATAGCTACTAAAAAGTTTTCTTTCTTAAATTTTGCTATATGAAACAGGGGGTCAAGAATAAAAACAAATAGTAAATATAGATAAAATATGAAGGAATTACTTAAAGAAATGGTATCATTATATATAAATAAAATCCAAAATAGATGAAACGAAATAAATAATTTTAATGGTCTAATTAAAAACATAAGAAAACCACTTGTATAACATAGTTTTTTGATAAACGATATAGGAGCAAATATAAATTCCCTAGAAAGAGTGAGTTCTGAACGTCCTCTACACCAACGGTGCTGCTGATGGTAATAAGCATATACATTAGTTGGACACATACCCGTGGCTAAAATAACAGGAATATAACGGATAATCCAACCCTTACAAAGTAGTGCGAATCCAGTCCGAGAATCTTCACTTGCTGTTACTTGCCGAAATCCCCCTATTGTCATAAGTGCTCTTCGTCTAAATATTGAATTTGAACCACAACATATAGGAGCATCAAATCTGTTTCTTGCAACTTGAATTATACGATAAAAGAATTCTTCTTGATATGCAGCCGCATAGGCAAGTGATGAAGATTTGTATAATTTCTCGTTCGTTTCAAAATATTGTGGAGTCTGTACTATTCCCACATTATAATTATTTGTATAAGGTAAAGCTTCAATTAGAAAATCTTTATGTGGAGCAAAATCAGCATCAAATATAGCAATAAATTCTCCATTAGTTCGTTCATAAGCATATTTTAAATTTCCTGCTTTTTTATTTTCTCCCTTATTGGGACGACTAAAATAATTAAAGCCAAATAAATTTGCTAATTGTTGATGCTCTTCACACTCTTCCGAAGAATCATCAAGTACATATATTTTTTTGTTTTTATAAGAAATATTAAAAACATGCCACCAAGTATTCCTTAATACTTCAATATCTTCACCACATATTGGAAGAAATATATCAACTAATGGCTCTCGATGATATGCCCAATAGGTTTTTATTAATCTCTGATGATTATATAAATTAAATTGTTTATAAAAAGCATTAATACTCCAACTTATTAGATAATATAAAGATAGAACGGTAAGAATTGGTAAAAAATACCAAGTAAAGAAAGGATCAATGCCTATCAAACCAGCATAGCTATAAATTACAAATAACCAAGAGATAATCCCAAAAAAATATAGTATACGGACTTTCCAAGTGGGAGTTTTATGAATATATAGATATTTTTCTTCGTTTTGAGAGTTTAAATCCATACATATTAACTATTACCATTTCTTACACGCTTAATGAAATCATTCCATCTATTTTTAAATTCATCATTATTTACTTTAATAACTTCGACATGACATTTTGGTATTAAAATTGTGAATGTCCGATTGAAAACTAGTCTAATGATTCTAGCTTCATAATTACAAACAAGTTTAAGTTTAGGAGGTGGAGGTAATCCAGGAAGACCACCACCACCATATGCAAAAGTATTTTGAGGCTTAATTAATGAAGCAAATATTACAAAGAGGAAAATAAATGCATATTTTTTCATTTTCATATAAATGAAATTGTTAATGTTAAAAATACTATAGGTATAAAAATTTGCCTGAATAATATCATGTGAAATATGTTGTAACAATAAGCTATAAATGTATCACACTGATATTTAAATATAGTATGCGAATTTAAAAAATATTAATTTGTTAATAGTATGTAGGAATGTGCGAAAATGCTTTTTGATTCCAATTAGACCGCTCACGACTTTAAAAAGTTACTGGGCGCTATTTTTGTGGAGGTAATTCTTGATCAGATTTCCCTTGAGAGCTCAATATCCATTTAATTTTACCTCTAAAAATCCAGGCCAGCCCTACAAGCAGTAAACCGATAAAAAAATCTCCTGAAGCTGTATTAGAATCTGTTGAAACACCCTGTATAGAACCTGAAGGTTTAGGATATTCTGAGATCATCTGAACAGGTGTATAAGTAGGGTAAGGAGTATATGTTGGATATGGAGTACTTGTTGAATCAGGAGTTAAAGTTGCAGAAGGGATTAAGGTAGGTTGGGGCTTTGGTGTCCAGGTTGGATAAATTCTCTTAATAGTCGGAGTTGATGAAGGTAATATTTGAATTGGTTGATCTTTTATAGGTGCAATATTTATAGAATTACTCGATGAACCACCACACATTACCATTTCTGAATATAAACAAGAAGATCCCCTCCAGCCATCATTACAGATTACTAGACCATTAGATTGCGCTCCAGCATCACAATTAACTCCCCCATGACTAGAACAACACCCTTGTTTTGCTTCAACTGGCGAAAAGTATAAAAAAACTGCCAAAGAGGCAGTTAATAAAATAGTACATATTTTATATAGGCTATACATAATCCGTATTGTACTCCAGTAAATAATCTATTACTAAATTTATTAATTTGATCATATTGTGTTGTCCGATTGTAAAGGTAATTTTATATGAAATATTTATTTCTTAAATCAAGATTATGTTGTTATTAATTATTGAAGGTGCCAATAAAGACTCATTTTACCGTCAGAGTGAAAAATTAATACCCCATTTCCTTCAGAAGCTCCGCCACGATAAACATATTTATTTCCGTTTTCAACCGCCCGCACAAGCGTATCGACATCATCATACATATCAATTCCATTATTAATTTCATCAGGATTATTTAATGACAATTGAGTATTTCCATAACATTGTGAAATTATTGGATTAGACATTGGCCAATCCCAATTTCCAGTTCCGACTGATTTTTCAATTTTTTTACTCACATCGTGACAGGAATCAGAATCAAAAAATAATTTCTTATTTCGAAGAAAATTAAAAGGGTTTAAATGTCCGACATCAGCGTTAAACTTGTTCAAATCTGATTCATTTAAATTGTAAACCGCAAAATGTAGTTTTGGTCTAGAAGCGTTTCCTGTATTCCCCATTATTCCAATTACATCTCCACGATCAACAGGTTTAGAGTTAAACTCATTGGTGGTAGGTATTAAAGGTGATACAGAAGTATTACCAATTGAAAGTGGTAAAGTTGGTGTGGGAGCTATTTTAATGACAGGATTGATAAATCCGAAGACTCCAATAAACATAGCAGATATAAAACTAAGTATAGACTTAAAGATTTCCATATAATTAAATATTACCACCTCATGAATACTTAAATTAAGCTTTCTGGCTGAGAAGTTGATTCTATCCCTAGTTTTTCCTTAGTAAGTTGAATTAAATTTAATCCTGTTTCCATTTTTACCTGTTCTTCCTCCACTAAATCAGCATCAAGGATTTCATCAGTCAGGTTTTCAAGGTTGTATTTGACCACACCTTTTACCAGACTGATTCCAGTCAGGTATTGTTTGTATAGCTCCTGGTGTTCCTTATTAGGCTTTAAATTCTCCAATCCTTCATTAAGGCTAATCAAATCATCCTGAAAGTTAATAAGAGCCTCTTTAAATTCTGCCGGGGATGAATTGCCGGACAGGTATGAAGAATACCTCAGACCGAAAATTTGAATAGTTTTATCCGTGTCAGAAACCATGCCTTTAAATTTCGGAAGAAAACTATATTGTTTAGGTTGATTCAAATACATAAGAATTGAAGTTAAAACCAAGAGTGTACAGACTAAAATTATATTTCTTGTCCAGAATCTTTTATGCAAGATTTTAAAGAATAGTTTCATGATTCGTATTATAATCAAATTATGATGTGGTTCTTACTGACGATCGGTTTAATACTATTTTCTTTTTATTGGTTTATATTAAGACCGGCTAATTTCAAAAAAGATTGTAATTTAAATGCAGTTACAGCTACAAGTCAGTTAAAAGTAAATATGATTCTCAGACTTATGATTCTTTGTTTCAGAGATGTATGCATTCGAGTGGATTATAAAAAGTCTCCAGTTTCCTGAAGAATCGTAGATAGTTATATGAATCATCTACATAGTACACCGCAGGCAGAAAAACTCTTTAACGAACTTAAAAGATTGGGCGTTAATGCTGAATATGAATACTCAGACGGACATAAACATGTCGACATAGCTATTCTTGACGCACAAATTTATATTGAAGTGGATGGAATGCACCATTTTTTAGATCCTGATCAAATCGCAAGGGATTTCGGTAGATCACACTACTCTGAAATAGATAATTTCCATACTATTCATATTCCTAATCTAATTATTGAGAAATATTGTTTCGGAGTTGCAAAAGCCATAAGTGAATTGGTTAGGAAGCGAACACAAAAGCCTCTGGTTTAATTCTCTAAAGATAAAAAAATGCTTATTAATTAAATACACTGTTACTTCACAGTATATTTATATGTATAAACTACAGCAATTTGAAGATGTGAGTAATGAAGAAACAAATACTGAATTACAGAAATTGATTACTCCTTCAGTCTAATTCTTCCAATTTACGGTTTGGAAGGCAATGACCGGATTGACAGTGGAAACGGCAGTGATTGCGTCATCGGCGGTTCGGGTAATGACAGGATCAATAACAGCAACGGCGACGATTTTTTGTATGGGGAAGAAGGCAATGATGTTTTGGAAGGATCGAACGGCCATGACCGGATTTACGGAGGCTCAGGCGCTGATACCCTCAAGGGATCGAACGGCAATGACATTTTGTCGGGCGGAGAAGGCAAAGATAAGCTGGAAGGCTCGAACGGCAATGATATGCTTTACGGTGATGATGGCGATGACGTGCTTGACGGCGGGAACGGCAATGACTTTATTTCCGGCGGGGACGGTTTTGACAAGGTATACGGCCGGAACGGTAAAGACAAGTGCCTGGGTGAGACAGTCTATACTTGTGAACTCTGACACGAGTAATTAAAATGAATATTAATGTTATTAAAACTGGGGCATTTTATTGCCCATTTTTTTCTTCCCCACCATACCAATAATTACCGGGCGAAAACACTGCATCACCCCAGTATCCTCATTTATGTTCTGTTTCTTTTGCTGATCCAGACTGTTTACATACAAGTCAGGAAAACCAATCCGAATATCCTGGGATTCGCGACCGATATCAATATTGAAAGGGTATTTCAGCTGGTAAACTGGGAACGGCAAAAAGAAGGCATGCCGGTACTTTCTTATTCGATGGAATTATCCGGTGCCGCCGCGGAAAAAGCCGGGGACATGTTCGATAAAAATTATTGGGCTCATATTTCGCCGACAGGTACGACTCCCTGGGAATTTATTGTCAGGAACGGCTACCAGTATATTTATGCCGGTGAGAATCTGGCTAAAAGTTTTGATACCTCGGAAGAAGTAGTCATGGCCTGGATGAATTCACCTACCCACCGGGTAAACATCCTGAAAAGGGAGTATACTGAAATCGGTTTGGCTGTAGTCAACGGCCGTCTGAACGGAGAGGAAACAACTTTAGTCGTTCAGGAATTCGGTTCCAGGGACAGAACACTGCCAGTCAGCGACCTCACTGAAAGCAGTATGAGAATTGAACCTGTGTTGCAGCCGGTACCGGCAGTAGCCCAAGCTCAAATCAGACCTTTGCCGGCGGCAACCAGCCTGCCCAGACTGCTGTCATTGGTTTTGGCTGAATTTATGCTGGTGCTTTTAATGCTGGACAGCGTGTTTATTTGGAAGCATAAAACAATCAGGCTTACGGGTCACAGCCTGGCCCATATTTTATTTTTCCTGACGCTGTTGGGAGCCATGAGCGCCACCGGTCTTGGCGCCATTCTCTAAAATGAGAAAACATCATTACATATTTCATAATTTTCTGCTGATTTTGATCCTTGCGACTGGCTTGGTTCTTTTTTTTGCCAACCGCGGTTATCCCGACAGGCAATTTTCCCTGACAGTCGCGATCTCCGCACTCTATGTGGTTTGGGGCATTCTGTACCATTACCTAAAAGGTGATTTACACCTGAAAGTTGTGATAGAATACATTCTCATTGCATTTTTGGCCGTCACAATACTACGGGGAGCATTTCTCCGCTGATACTTAACTATGAAAGGTATTATTTTGGCAGGCGGATTAGGCACAAGACTCTATCCCCTGACCCATGCCACCAATAAACATCTGCTGCCGGTTTATAACAGCCCGATGATTTTTTACCCCATCAGGACTCTGGTTTCTGCGGGTATAGATGAGATTTTGATTGTGACAAGCGGCCCGCATGCAGGCCATTTTATCCGGGTTTTGAAAAACGGCAAAGAATTGGGAGTACGGCACCTTGAGTACGCCTACCAGGAAAAACCGAACGGAGGCATAGCTGACGCACTGCTGATCGGCGAGGATTTTGCCGACAATGATTCCTTAACGGTCATCCTCGGGGACAATACGACCGATGCCGATATTTCTTCACAAGTTGCCGCTTTCCGTGAGGGAGCGACTGTATTTCTGAAGAAAATAAATAATAAGGAGCAAATCCGCCGTTTCGGGGTCGCTGTTTTCGATAAAGAGCACCCGGATAAAATAAATGCCATTGAGGAAAAACCGAAAATTCCCAAAAGCGAATTTGCGGCAACCGGCCTATATATTTATGACAAAAAAGTATTTGATCATATCCGGAGCTGCCGGCCATCAGCCCGCGGGGAGATTGAAATTACCGATGTTAATAACATTTATATCAGGAAAAAAATGCTGCAATGGGTCGAACTGAAAGGGTTTTGGTCAGATGCGGGTACTTTCGAAACCCTTTACCGGGCAAATGTCTATTGGGCAAACAAAGGAGGTATATGAAAACAAATTTATCAGTTAATAAGGAAAAGCTTATTGACGGTGTGCAAATAAAAGAGCCGGTGCGGCACAAGGATGAAAGGGGATATTTTGAAGAGCTGATCCGTGTAACTGACCATTTTTTCAGTGAAGGATTCGGCCAGGTTTCCCATGCTTTAATGTATTCCGGTGTGATCAAGGCCTGGCATATCCATAAAACCCAAATTGACTGGTGGTATATAAGCCGCGGCGACGTCAAGACAGCCCTATTTGACTTAAGGGAAAATTCTCCGACGGAAGGATTGCTGAATGAATTTTTTATGGGAGAACATTCCGGAAATATAGTTCTAAAAATTCCGGCCGGTGTGGCGCACGGACTGAAAGTACTCGGTGGCGAAGCTGAAATTTTTTATGTTACCTCGGGCGTCTATAATCCGCAGGAAGAAGGACGGTTGCCTCATGATGATCCGAAAATCGGCTATGATTGGCTGAAAGGACCAGAAATAAAATAATCTAGAATGAATATACTGGTAACCGGAGGAGCCGGATTTATCGGCACCAATTTCATCAGGTACTGGCTGGAAAAATACTCACAGGACAAAATCGTGAATTATGACGTCCTGACTTATGCCGGCAATCCGGACAGCCTGGCTGATTTTGAGGGCAGTTCCCGCTACCGGTTTATTCAAGGGGATATTAACAACAGGGAACTTGTGTCGGAAGCCATGAAAGATGCGGAGATGGTTGTGCATTTTGCCGCTGAAACGCATGTTGACCGTTCGATTGCCGACCCGCAAGTCTTTTTAAGGACAAATGTTTTGGGTACACAGGTTTTACTTGAGCAGGCAGTCAAGAATAAGGTTGGGCATTTTCATCATATTTCGACTGATGAAGTGTACGGTACTTTGAGTCTGGCCGGGCGTAAGAAATTCAATGAAGATACCCGCTACCGTCCCCGCAGCCCATATGCTGCCAGCAAGGCCGCCTCAGACCACCTGGTGCTGGCCTATTATGAAACATACGGTTTGCCGGTAACCATCACCAACTGTTCCAACAATTACGGTCCGTATCAACATCCTGAAAAATTAATACCTTTGACCATTACCAACCTGCTGGAAGGATTAAAAGTGCCTGTCTACGGCGACGGCAGAAACGTCCGTGACTGGCTTTATGTGGACGATCATTGCCGGGCTATTGATCTGGTTTTAAAAAAAGGACAGCCCGGTAGAGTATATTGTGTCGGCGGATTGACTTCGGATATCTCCAATTTGGAGGTAGTAAAGAAAATTCTGAAGCTGATGGATAAGGATGAAAAACAGCTTGAATTCGTGAAAGACCGTGTCGGCCATGATCTGAAGTATGCCCTCGACTGGAGCAGGATTAAAAATGAATTAGGCTGGCAACCGAAAGCTGATTTTGATAAACGGCTCAGGGAAACGGTAGACTGGTATCTGGAGCATAAAAGCTGGTGGAAAAAACTTAAAGGCCGTCAATTCCGGGAATATTACCGGAAACAGTATCAACAATGACAAAAATACCGATATTAGCAACAGGTTTATCCGGACTGGTCGGTACCAGAATCAGCGAAATATTATCCTCAGAGTATGAGTTTAGGGATGTCAGTCTGACAACCGGTATTGATATCACTGATTTTGAGGCAGTCGACAAAGCCGTTCGGGAGTCCGATTCTGAGGTTATCCTGCACATGGCTGCAAAAACTGACGTTGATGCCTGCGAAGACGATAAGATTTTAGGTGATGACGGCGGAGCCTGGCGAATAAACGTCGTCGGTACAGATAATATCATAGCCTGTGCCAGGAAATACGGCAAACGGGTAATTTATGTGTCCACCGATTTCGTATTTGACGGAACCAGTGACGAATATCATGAAGATGATTTGCCGAATCCAGTAAGCTGGTACGGTTACACCAAGCATCTGGGAGAAGAACATTTAGCGGAATCGAATGTCGATTTTAGTGTGATACGCATAAGTTATCCTTACAGGAATTTATTTGAACCGAAAAAAGATTTTGTACACCGCATAATTGACCAGTTCAAGAAAGAAGGAAAAATCCATGCCCTGACTGACCATATTTTTACTCCCACTTTGGTTGATGATATAGCAACCGGCCTCAAAGTATTTCTGGGCAGGAATTTGCCCGGTATTTATCATTTGACAGGCGGCAGCAGTTTGACCACAATAGATGCCGTCAGGACGATTGCCGCCACTTATAATATTAAGTGCGAAATAATTCCGATTGACCGGGCAACTTACTTTAAAGACAGGGCTTTTCGTCCGTTTAAGTTGGCACTGAAAAATGATAAAATAAGTAAATTAGGGATTACTATGAGTGATTTTGCACAAGGGCTTAAAACCGTTAAACAACAGGATTCATAATTTTTAAGTTTTATTTTTTCATTCCCTGATAGTTGTTTGTCTTAGGAATGATAATTTATTTATATGAAGATAGCATTTATCGGACACGGCTATGTCGGTTTGGTGACAGCAGCAGTTTTTGCAGATTTGGGCAACTCTGTTTGGGTGGTCGGGCGCACTAAATCAAAAATAGACAATTTGAAAAAAGGCATCATGCCTTTTTTTGAACCCGGTCTGGAAGAAATGGTGAAGAGAAATACGCTTTCCGGCAGGCTGAAATTCACCCTCAACTACCAGGAGGCTGTTTCCGAATCGAAAGTCATCTTTATTTGTGTCGGGACGCCGTCCAAGCAAAACGGTGAAGCTGACCTGTCAGCGGTTTTCAAATCAAGCGAAGAAATCGGCAGAAATCTGAAAAACTATGCACTCATTGTTACCAAAAGTACCGTGCCTGTTGGTACAAACAGGCAAGTTGCCAAGGTTATAAAAAAAATCGTAGCCGGCAAAGTGCCTTTTGACATAGCTTCCTGTCCCGAATTCCTGAGGGAAGGCAGTGCCATTTCCGACACACTCAATCCTGACAGGATTGTTATTGGTTTCGACAGCATTAAAGCCAAAACAATTCTGTTGGACCTGCATAAACCGATAGACGGAGAGAGAATAAACACAACCATTGAATCCGCGGAAATGATCAAATATGCTTCTAATGCGCTTTTAGCCAACAAGATTTCTTTTGCCAATGCCATGTCATTTATATGCGATGCAGTGGGCGCTGACGTCGAAGATGTTTTAAACGGGGTCGGTCTGGATAAGCGCCTGGGAAGAATGTTCCTTTATGCCGGAGTCGGTTTTGGCGGCAGCTGCTTCCCCAAGGACGTCAAAGCCCTGATAGCCATCGCCAAATCGAAAAAATATGACTTCGATCTTTTAAAAGCCGTAAATCTGATAAATGATGATGCTAGAAAAAGATTTGTGGAAAAAGTTGACAGGACGCTTTCCGGAGTCAAGGGAAAAACTCTGGCCGTCTGGGGATTGGCATTCAAGCCCAACACCGATGACATGCGTGAGGCGCCTTCCATTGATATAATCAGACTGCTGCAGGCCAAAGGGGCCAAAATCAAAGCTTTTGATCCCGTTGCCGTTGACAATGCTGCCAAGGTTATCACGGATGTCACTTTTACCGGGTCACCGGCAGAAGCCGCCGCAGGAGCCCACGCGGTGCTCCTTCTGACGGAATGGAATGAATTCAAACAGCTGGATTTGCGTGAAATTAAAAAAGTTATGAAAACGCCCTATCTGTTCGATGGTCGCAATATATACGACCCGGCCCAAGTTAAATCTATGGGTTTTGTTTATAAAGGTGTTGGTAGGGAATAAGGAGAAATAATGAAAAAAACAGGAAAAAAGACCGCCCTTATTACCGGCATTACCGGTTTCGCCGGCAGCCATCTGGCGGAACTTCTGCTGGATGAGGGGGTAAATGTCCACGGCATACAGAGATGGCGCAGCAAGACTGATAATATCGAAAATATCCAAAAAAAAATCATTATTCATGAAGCGGATCTTCTGGACGCCCATTCACTTTATAAAGTCGTTGATGAAACAAGACCCGATTATATTTTCCATTTGGCAGCCCAGTCGTACGTCCAGTCATCCTGGTCATCCCCGACCAATACTTTGGAAATTAATGTGATCGGTTCCGTCAATCTCTTTGAAGCCGTTAAAAAAACCGGTTTGAACATAGCCATCCAGATAGCCTGTTCATCGGAAGAATACGGGAAAGTCCTTCCTGATGAAATCCCGATAACCGAAAATAATCCGCTGCGGCCTCTTTCCCCTTATGCCGTTTCCAAGCTGGCTATGGATTATATAGGGTACCAGTATTATGAAAGTTATGGTATGAGGATCATCAGAACCAGAGGCTTTAACCATACAGGTCCCAGACGGGGTGATGTTTTTGCCGAATCAACTTTTGCCAGGCAGATAGCGGAAATTGAAAAAGGCAAAAAGGAACCTGTGGTGCTGGTCGGCAATCTGGATGCCAGAAGGGATTACACGGATGTCCGGGACATGGTCAAAGCATATTATCTGTCAGTGCAAAAATGCCAAAGCGGGGAAGTCTATAATATCGCCACCGGTAAAAGCTGGAAAATCAGGGATGTCCTCAAACTGCTGCTGTCAATGAGCAAGGTTAAGATCAAAATCGAGCAGGATAAGACCAGGATGAGGCCGTCAGATGTTGAAGTACTGGTTGGTGATGCCGGTAAATTCATGAAGATTACCGGTTGGAAGCCGGAGATTCCATTTGAAAAAACCATGGAAGACCTGCTGAATTATTGGCGGGAGAAAGTTTAATATCACCCGTGAAAGATGGTTTTGTGGCAAAGCAAACGACCAGTATTGTTACAGGTGGGGCCGGTTTCATCGGTTCACATCTTGTTGACCGCCTGCTGGAAAAAGGTCATCAGGTAATCTGCATTGATAACCTGATCACAGGGAGCCGGGATAATATCAGGCATCTGGAGAACCATCCTTCTTTCCGTTTTCTCAAAGCAGATGTCAGTAAAGATACTGAATTGGAATTAGGGGACAGAGTCGATTATATATATCATCTGGCTTCGCCAGCCAGTCCTCCGAAGTACCTCAAGTATCCGATTGAAACCCTGCTGGTTAATTCACTGGGAACTTATTTGTTATTAAAAGCCGCCCGTAAATACAACAGCCATTTTCTACTGGCTTCAACCTCGGAAGTATACGGCGATCCCAAAGAACACCCTCAGAAGGAAACCTATTTCGGACATGTAAATCCGACCGGAATCAGGGCCTGTTATGATGAAGGGAAAAGGTTTGCCGAGGCTATAACCATGGAATTTTATCGCCAGTACCGCCTGAAGACCAGGATTATCAGAATTTTTAATACTTACGGGCCGAGGATGCAGGCTTCCGACGGCAGGGTGATTTCAAACTTTATCAGCCAGGCACTTTCCGGACAGCCGGTAACCATTTACGGTGAGGGTGAACAAACGCGTTCTTTTTGTTATGTTTCCGATATGGTTGCGGGGATTTTAGCAGTTTCCGAAAGCGCCGATACCATTGGCCAGATTGTAAACCTGGGAAATCCGCATGAAATAAATATAAGACAGGCAGCTGAACTTATTGTTGAAAAAACGGGTTCGAAATCGCCGATTGTTAAAAAAAATCAAAGGCTGGCCGATGATCCGGAGAAGCGCTGTCCGGACATCGGACGCGCCGCCAAACTGGCCGGTTGGACACCGAAAATTGATTTAAAAGAAGGACTGTCCAGGACAATTGAATATTTTTCCGAAGAACTCAAAAAATCCAAATGAAAATCGCGCATATTATTCCCACTTTTAACGAAAGAGATAATATAAAGGAAATGCTTGACGTGCTTTATGATCTTTCCAGGAAGTATCCCCAGTGGGAAAACATTGTGATAGTGGTTGACGACCAGTCTCCGGACGGCACTGCCGAAATCGTCAGGAAATACACTAAAGACAGACTGAAGGTCCATCTTCTGTCCAAAAAAAAAGAAGGCCTGGGACGGGCACTGATTTTAGGATATGAATTCGCCGTTAAAAAAGTAAAAGCCGACCTGGTCATCCCCAATGATGCTGATTTCCAATGGGATCCGAGGGATTACCCCAAACTGGTTAAAAAAATCGAAGAAGGATATGACGTAGCGGTAGCTTCCCGGCATATACCGGGCGGGAAAGTTGTCGGTTGGAACTGGTTTCGTAAATTAAACCACGAAGTCTCCAATTCATTATTGGCCTGGGTCTTGGCCGGTGTGCACGAAGTAAAAGACCATGCCGGAAATTTTAAAGCCATCAGAGTCAAAGGGATTCTTGACAAGGTTCCCCTGGCTAAAATGAAAAATGCCGGTTTTTCCTTCCAATTGCATATCCTTTACGAACTGTCGAAGACTACTGCCAAATTTATTGAAGTGCCGGTTGTTTTCCGTGAGAGGAAGTTCGGGCAATCGAAAATCGGTTTTAACCGTTATTACCTTCGTGATATTCTGGAATACATTAAATCAAGTCTGTTAATAAGATATGACAGGTCGCAAAGATTTTTCAAATACGGACTTGTGGGTTTAATCGGATTGGCGGTCCAGACACTTCTTTCCAAAATCCTGATTATATCCGGCATGGCGCCGGCCGTGGCAGTCTCAATCGGAGCTGAAAGCGCCATCATCACCAACTATTTATTAAATAATTACTGGACATTTAAATCACACGTCATTGAAGGCGGGGATATGCTGAAAAAATTTCTGCAGTTTAATGCCGCCTCAATCGGGGCTGTCCTGATTCAGGGAGCAGTTGTCTGGGCCGGTACGGGGATCTTCGGCGAATCTTCCTGGTTTATTTTTATGATTCTTTCCATTGTTTTTCTGGTTATCCCTTACAGCTACTTTGTTTATAACCGCTTTATCTGGAAAACCCACCAGCAGAAACTTTATGCCTAATATATTCAGAAAGAGTAACTTTCCGCTTTTTATTTTGGCGGCCGTCATCCTCCTGGCGGGATTTTTACGATTTTATCGCATATCCGAATACCTGACTTTTCTGGGTGATGAAGGCAGGGATGTCCTGGTTGTTAAGCGGATGCTTGTGGACGGTAAATTGACTCTGCTGGGACCGATTACCAGTGTCGGATCCATTTATATGGGCCCTATTTTTTATTACCTGATGGCGCCTTTTCTGTTTTTATGGAAATTCGATCCTACCGGTCCGGCAGTCATGGTAGCTTTATTTTCCCTGGCCACGGTTTATCTTGTTTTCCGCATCGGCCGTGATTTCCTTGATACTTGGGTCGGTTTGGCGGCCGCCTTTTTTTATGCCATTTCTCCTTTGACCATCATTTACGGACGGGCATCGTGGAATCCGAATGTGGTGCCTTTCTTTGCCTGCCTTTATATGTATAGTCTGATGAAGGTCTTAATAAGTAAAAATGACCGTTGGCTGGCGGTAGCGGGGTTGGCATTAGGCATGATGATACAGCTCCACTATGTAACTTTTATGTTTTTTTTAATTACGGCTGTACTGTTCCTGGTTTTCAGAAGGCTACCGCCGATTAAGTACCTGCTTTATTTCTTAGTTGCTTTTCTGGCAGCCTATTCCCCATTTATCCTATTTGAGATTAGGCATGGATTCGTAAATACTCAGGGAGCCCTGAAATTTTTCTGGCAGCAGGAAGCTGAGGCGGGTCCGTCAAGATTCGTTAAAATGCTGACAGCCGTCAACGATATTTCAGTCAGGTTGTTCTGGAGACTTCACATTATAGCCGGAGCGGAACTGACCAAGATTTATCTGGTATCGCTCATTTTGGTTACGGCGATCCTTTTCAAGAAAAAATTGGCAAAATACACCAATGGTCTGAAATTTCTGCTTGTCTGGCTGATTGTCGGGATAATTTCCTACGGATTATATGGCGGCGTAATTTATGACTACTATATGGGATCCCTGTTCGCACTGCCCTTTTTATTTTCCGGAATGATGCTTTATCTTCTTTACCGAAGCGGATGGGGTAAAGCAGTTTCACTGACCATTTTGGCAGTTTTGACCTATTTTAATATAATAAATACGCCGATTAAGCAGGAACCGAATAATCTCTTGAAAAATACCCGCGATATAGCTGATTTTGTTTATGAAAAAAGCGAGGGAAATCCTTATAACTTTGCCCTGATTGCCGGAAAAAATTCCGACCATGCCTACCGTTATTTTCTGGAACTGTGGAAGAGGCAGCCGGTGGTGATAGAAAATCCGCAAATCGATCCGGAAAGAAAGTCGGTAACAGGACAGCTTTTGATAGTCTGCGAGGAAAAAATCTGCATGCCTTTAGGCCATCCTTTATGGGAAATTGCCGGTTTCGGCCAGGCGGAAATAGAAGGTGAATGGCAGGTTTCAACTGCCAAAGTATTCAAACTGGTTCCTTATGACGGATAACAGTATTTATTTATCAGTTATCATCCCCTGCTATAATGAAGCCCGGAATATCCGCTTGGGAGCTCTCGAGAGTGTAGACGCATATTTGAAGAAGCAAAAATATGCCTGGGAAGTTATCATGGTTGATGACGGTTCCAATGATGACAGTCCCAGGCTGTTGAAATCAGTCGCAAATGACAAGAAAAATTTCTTCTATTACCGCAAAAAACACCAGGGCAAAGCAGCCGCCGTCACCTATGGTGTCATGAAAGCCGAAGGCGCAATCATTCTTTTTACCGATCTCGACCAGGCGACGCCTTTAAACCAGATAGAAAAACTTTTTCCCTTGTTCGGAAAAGGCTGTGATCTGGTCATCGGTTCCAGAAATAATGAAAGGCGCGGGGCGCCTTTGTTGAGGCTGGCCATGGCCAAGGGCTTCATGCTTGCCAGAAACATAATTCTCAATCTAAACATCCGCGATACCCAGTGCGGTTTCAAGGCTTTTACTTCTGAGTGCGGCCGCCTGCTTTTTCCCAAGTTAAAGGTTTTTGATGAAAAAAGAAGGGCTTCAGGATCGGCTGTCTCAGCTGGTTTCGACATAGAACTCCTCTATCTGGCGAAAAAGAAAGGCTTCCGCATAGCTGAAGTACCCATTGAGTGGCATTACCAGGAAACCCGCAATGTAAACCCCGTCAAAGACTCGCTGGAAAGCCTCTATGATCTTTTGAGGATAAAGTTTAACAGCTCTCTGGGCAAATACGATGCCTAAAAAAATTTATGCCGGCTTACTCACGGGCTCGTTTCTTGTTCTGATATTGCTTTCGGTATACAGTTATTCCCAGATAGACCTGAATTTGACCCTGTCAGGTAATTCTGCCTACCAATCCTTCCAGAATCTGATGATCGTCCTGGGCTATTTCCGCAGGCCTGTATCTGCCCTGATATTTTTCCTGCTGACAGTCTGTTTATTCTTCATGCAAAAATACTGGCTTTTCCTGACTGAAAAATTTCCGCTTAGCGGCCGCCAACTACTGCTTCTATTGGTTGTGACCGGGGCAACAGGTGCCATTGCCTATCCTGCTTTTTCCCATGATTTCTTCAACTATCTGTTCGATGCGCGGATTGTAACCAAATACCATCTTAATCCTTATTTATATACTGCTTTGGATTTTCCGGATGATTTATGGACAAGATTCATGCACTGGACACACAGGACGTACCCATATGGCCCGGTTTGGCTTATGGTTTCCATAGCGGTTTCCTATTTGGGCAGGCAAATTTTTGTCCTGACTATGGCAGGTTTTAAGCTGATGTTTTTTCTCCTGTATTTGGGCAATACATATCTTATCGGCAGAATTAGTCTATCTGACGGGGTAAAAACCGCCAGAGAAAACATGCTCTATTTTGCTTTAAGTCCATTGGTGATTATTGAAAGCCTGGTCAGTCCGCACAACGAATCCATGATGCTGTTTTTCCTGCTGATATTTTTTTATTATTACTTTCAAAAAAGAATAAAAGGGTCACTGATTTTCCTTTCCCTGTCCGCCTTGGTTAAATATTTAACAACTGTAGTCATTCCTCTGGTTTTGTTCCCACCCAAAAAGATCAGAGAATCCAGGGAGAAATTTCTTTATCTGGTTTTGGCTTCCGTCGGAATTATGATCATATATTTAATTTCATTGAGGGAAGCCTATCCCTGGTATTTTCTGACTGTAATCGGCATTGTTTCTTTGATACATCAGCCACAAATCAGAAATCTGACAGCTGTTTTATCCTGGGCGGTTCTCTTGCGCTACCTTCCATACCTTTATTCCGGCACCTATACCGAGCTGACGGCTAAAACCGCAGACATTTTCCTGTTGGTCCCGCTCGTTCTCGCTTCACTTTATCTTGTTTCAAAAAATCTGATTAAAAGCTGATATCTGCTATAATTTGTATGTTTCATGAGAGACTTTTTACTGATTTTTATTATCTGCCTGTCTGTTTTTGCCAGCCGTACTCTCAATCTGACGAAAATACCTATTTTTACCGATGAAGCAATCTACATCAGGTGGGCGCAAATCGGTTTAAATGATCCTGCTCACCGTTTTATTTCCCTGACGGACGGCAAACAGCCATTGATGACCTGGGCGATGTATCCCTTTCTGAAAATAATGGAAGATCCGCTTATTGCCGGAAGGATGGTATCCGTACTATCAGGGGTTTTGTCTGCCGCCGGATTGTATCTTTTGGCTTTGCATCTGTTTAACCGCCGAACGGCGGTATGGACCGGCTTGATTTATTTATTTACGCCTTTTGCTCTTGTCTATGACAGGCTGGCGTTAATGGATTCCCTACTGTTGTCATTGGCTGTCTGGTCACTCTATCTGGAAGTATTGCTGGTGAAAAAACGGCAGTTGGATATAGCGCTTTTGTTAGGTATGGTTATCGGCTTGGGTTTGCTGACAAAATCTTCCGCTTTTTTCTTTATATATCTGATGCCTTTTTCCCTCTTGCTGTTCAACTGGCAAAGAAAAAATAATTTTAAATCACTGTTAAAATGGAGCGGGCTTTCACTATTGAGTATTTTGCTTGCGCATATTATATATAATTCTCTCAGATTGTCGCCTTTTTTCTATATTATTGAACAAAAAAACTATTCTTTTATCTATACCTTGAGTGATTTTCTTGACCGGCCGTTTTCGGTACTGCGTCCGAATTTGAACGGTTTGACACAGATGCTCCTTTCATATTTTTCCTGGCCGTTTATATCAGTCATATTAATCGCATTAATTTTGGCCTTAATCAGAAAAGACCGGCGTATCCCATATTTATTACTTTGGTTTATAATTCCCTTCCTTTCTTTAGCCGCCTTCGGCAAAGTGCTGTTTCCCAGGTTTCTCCTTTTTATGACTGTGCCTTTTTATCTGGTTGCAGCTGATTTTTTGTCCGGAATGACTTCATTTGCGCGTGATAAAGCAAAATATTTATACCTGGTTCCAGCCGTAGTGCTGGCTCCATTGGTCATAAACTCCTATCTGGTGAGTTTCAGGCCACTTGAAGCCAGGATACCGGACAGTGACCGTAACCAACTGTTGAACGACTGGCCTTCAGGATACGGAGTAAACCAGGTGATTTCATTTATTGAAAAAGAAGCTGCGGGGAAGGAGATCGTTTTGGCAACTGAAGGCACTTTCGGTTTAAATCCTGCGGTTTATGAAATCTATCTTAAGCAAAATGAAAATATCACCATTAAAGGTTATTGGCCGGTGGACAGCGGTAAAGAGGAACTGATCGGATTTGCTTCCGAAAAACCGACTTATCTTGTCCTTAAAGATTCACAGAAGCTTTCTGACGACTGGCCGGCTGAATTGATATTCAGAATCCGAAGGGGTACTGGCGACAGTTATCTCTACTTTTTCCGGATAAAGCCTGTGCCCGAGTTATGAAAAAGTTGCTGCCGTATTTTTGCGGATTAATCCTCATTTTGGCGGCAACCCTTCTGATACTGCCTTTTTCCAGGCCGGGTTTTTTTGCGACCGATGACGGCGAATGGGCAATTGTGCGTTTAGCAGAAATGGTCAGGGAGCTCAAAGATCTGCAGATTCCGCCGCGATGGTCTGATTATTTAAACCACGGTTACGGTTACCCGCTGTTTTCATTTACTTACCCTTTGCCCTTTTATCTCGGCAGTTTAATCCGCCTGACCGGGGCCGACTTTACTGAAATCATTAAATTGCTTTTTGTCCTGAGTGTTTTTATGTCCGGCTATTTTATGTTCTTATTAGCCGCCAAAATAAAAGGAAATTGGGCGGGCATGATGGCTGCTTTTTTTTATATGACCGTTCCTTACCGCCTGACTGACCTTTATGTCAGGGGCTCGCTCGGGGAATCTTTGGCTTTAAGCCTTTTCCCTCTGATATTTTATCTGACCCTTGTATACAGGGAGAAGACCGGTCTAAAAAGGGGAGTCCTTCTTTCATTGTCTCTAGCGTCACTGCTCTTAACCCATAATGTCTTATCCCTGCTTTTTTCCCCGTTTTGGTTCTTGTGGCTTATAACTGTTTTTAAAGATGTAAAAAGTGTTTTGCCGAATAAGCTGAAGCTGATTTTATTTCCTGTAATTCTGTCTTTTGCCTTGGCTGCCTTTTTTATTGTCCCTGCCCTTCATGAAAGAAAATACATCCTGCTTTCGATAATGCCTTTGGCTGACAAGTCATCACATTTTCTCAGCTTGGGTGAAATATTCATGGCCACGCCAAGGGTAGGCTTACCGTCTTTCGGCTTGACTGCCCAACAGACGTCTGTTTTGATCCTGTCTGTCATCCTTTTAATTAAAAACCGTGCAAAAATTCAGTCCGCAGTTTTCTTTTTGCTCTCTGTGCCTTTGACGGTTTTTCTGCTTCACTCCTCTTCCCGGCTTGTCTGGCAATTGCCTCTTTTGTCCTCCATTGATTTTCCCTGGAGGATGGGAGGCATATTGTGCTTTATTGTTGCCTTAGCGTCAGTTTTTTTATTTTATAAGAAACAGGCTGTCTACGCCGGCAGCCTCCTAATATTAATTGGTTTTATGTCTATTTTGCCCTTAACCGGAATTAACAATCCGATAAATAAAAGCGATGATTATTATTTGACCAATGATGCCACCACAACTTCAGCTGATGAACTGATGCCGGTTTATGTAAGCCGTAAACCCGAAAACCGTTATTTGCGAAAAGCTGAGATTGTGACGGGCGATGCTGAGATTTCGGACCTGAATTATAATTCCCGTAAGGCAAAATTCACTATTCAGGCAGTCACACCGGGAACTGTCCGTTTGAATACAATTTTTTTCCCGGGTTGGCAGCTGGCGGATAACGGCAAGCCAATGACATTTAGATATAATAATGACTTCGGAATTATCGAGGCAGATTTCGGGCATGGCCGGCACCAGATAGAGGCAAATTTTACTGAGACTCCGGTGCGGTTTGCGGCAGACATCGTGTCTTTGTCAGCTTTATTCTATTGCGTTTATATTTTTATCAGAAAAAAGCATGATGATTCCATTAATTAGGAAACACCTGCCGGTCATTCTGTTGCTTTTGTTATTTTCTTATCCTGCTGTCAGCCACCTGACCGGCAGTGCTGTTTTTCCGGTCCATGACAAAACACAGCAGGCTCGTGTTTTTGAGATGGCGGAGCAATTAAAGTCAGGCCAGTTTCCGGTCCGTATGGTCGGAAATTTAGGTTATGGTTACGGTTATCCGTTGTTCAATTTTTATGCTCCGTTGCCTTACTATACGGGAGCATTATTTTACTTGTCGGGGTTTGACCTGTTTACTGCTACTAATTTGATGTATCTTGCCGGGGCATTGTTGGCGCCCCTTTTGATGTATTTTTTGGCGGCGTCTCTGTCAGGAAGGGTGGCCGGAATAGCAGCCGCTATTCTTTACCTGTATGCTCCTTATCATGCCGTCAATATCTATGTCAGGGGGGCTGTCGGTGAATACTATGCCTATGCCTTCCTGCCCCTCTTTTTTCTGGGCATCTATTGGTGTATGGCAGAACAGGCCGCAAAAAAGAGACGGGGATTTCTTCTGGGCAGTGTCGGGCTGGCGGGGATTTTTTTAAGTCATAATATCAGCGGGCTAATCATTTCGGCAGTGTCCCTTCTTTTACTGCCGATTATGTATTTTTCGAAACATGATTTAAAAAAATATTTAATGATGGTTGTTTTGGGTGTTGGTTTATCGGCTTTTTTTATCTTTCCCGCTTTTGCGGAACAGGCTTATACTTCTGTAGACAAACTTAAGACTGAGGGGAGTAATTTTGAGCAGCATTTTGTAACCCCCGGACAATTATGGGATTCTGCCTGGGGTTTTGCCGGGTCAGGGCCGGGTCTTGCCGACGGCATGTCATTTAAAATTGGTAAATGGCACATATTATTAACGCTGGCCTCAATCATTCTCCTGACAGGCGTTTACATAAGTAAAAAAATGAAAAACAGCCTCAAGTTTTTTTATTTAATCAGCCTTGTTTTTTTGATTATATGTGTTTTGATGACCCTGGAGATGTCCGCGTCCGTCTACCGGATGATACCCGGTTTTACTTTTATCCAATATCCCTGGCGTTTTTTGAATTTCATCCTGCTTTTTTCGGTAATTCTGGTAACCGGCCTGTTCAGGTTTACTTCAAAGCATTACAGTTTATTTTTATCGGCGGTCATAATTTCCGCCAGTCTGATATTTTATCCTAAATATTTCCTGCCGCAAACGCTGTACTACCCCGAAGCGGATGAATTTCTCAACACTGAAAATTTGCGGTTTAACTCATCTTTAATATCCGATGAATATTTACCGGAAGATTTTCCCAGGCCTTCTTCTGCAGAGGAAGTTTACCGCACGCCATTCAGCGGTCTTGTCGGCCAACAGGCAGTATCAGTCAAGGATACGGCTGAACATAAAATATATATGGTGGAAGGTGCAGGAGGCCGGCTGGTAACAAGTCTACCCTTTTTTCCGGGTTGGAATGTTTCGGTCGATAGTAATAAAGTGCCGGCCGCCAAAATAGAGGGCAAATTGTCATTTGAAGTGCCGTCAGGCAAAAAACTCATCGAATTCAGACTTAAGGACACTCCGGTCAGAAAGGTGTCAAATAGCGTTTCCTTTTTATCTCTGTGTTTGCTACTATATTTATCATCCGGATATTCAACTAAATTATGGCTAAAAAAACCGATCTCGAAATAGTCATTCCTATTTTTAATGAGGAAGAAGAGCTGACAGATTCCGTTAATCGCCTCTGCCGTTTCCTTAAAGTGCACCTGCAAGGTCGCGATTGGCATATTACCATTGCCGACAACGCTTCAACAGACAGGAGTTTAACAATTGCCGAAAAATTAAGCCGGGAACTGGATAATGTTGGAGTCCTGCATCTGGATAAAAAGGGAAGAGGCCGGGCGGTAAAAAAGGCCTGGTTAAAAAGCCGGGCTGCCATTTTATGCTATATGGATGTTGATTTGTCCACTGATTTATCGGCCTTAAATACTCTTGTGTCCTCCTTGGAGAACGGCTATGATATAGCGATTGGTTCCAGGCTGCTGCCGGAATCAAAAGTCGTCGGCAGGACAATAAAAAGGGAAATCCTCTCCAGGGTTTACAATATTCTGATCAGGATTTTTTTCGGTGTCGGTTTTTCCGACGCCCAATGCGGATTCAAGGGGATAACCAGGAAACTGGCAGACAACCTGATACCGCATCTTGAAGATAATGCCTGGTTTTTCGACAGTGAGCTTTTGATTGTAGGGGAAAAAATGGGTTACCGCGTAAAACAGATTCCTGTGATCTGGACGGATAATCCGGGTTCGACAGTCAGGGTGCTACGGACTGTCTATGGAGATTTGGAGGGACTGTGGAGGCTTTTTTGGCAGAAGCCGTGGCTTAAACTGAGAGCAAAATGAATAACAGACTATTAATCACCGGCGGTGCCGGTTTTATCGGTTCTAATCTGGCAGCTTACTTCCTCAAAAAAAAATACCGGGTAGCTGTATTGGATAACCTTTCAAGGCAGGGCAGCCGGGTAAATTTGGACTGGCTGAAAGGGACGGGATCGGTGGAATTCATCAACGGTGATATCAGGCAGCCGGAAATATTGAATAAAGCCGTCCGGGGCAGGGATATTATTTTCCATTTGGCAGGGCAGGTGGCGGTAACGACCTCTGTTGAAGATCCCCGGACTGATTTTGACATAAATATGGCCGGAACTTTCAATTTACTGGAAGCGGTCAGAAAAAATAAAATCAAACCGATTATCATTTATGCCTCGACAAATAAAGTGTACGGCGGGATGGAAAACTTAAAAATAATCGAAAAAAAAGACGGTTATCTGTATGCAGATTATCCCAATGGCATCTCCGAAGAATTCAATCTGGATTTCCATTCCCCCTACGGGTGTTCCAAAGGTGCGGCCGACCAGTATATGCATGACTATTCCCGCATCTATGATTTACCAACGGTAGTCTTCCGCCAATCCTGCATTTACGGCCCCCGCCAGTTCGGTGTTGAAGACCAGGGCTGGGTTGCCTGGTTCATTATAGCCGTCCTTCTCGGAAAGCCGATAACCATTTACGGTGACGGAAAACAGGTAAGGGATATTTTATATATAACAGATCTGGTTAGACTGTTTGAAACGACAGTCAGGAAGATAGATAGGGCACGCGGGAAAGTTTTTAATGTCGGCGGAGGATCGAAAAATCTTCTGTCTGTCTGGAGCAAATTCGGTCCCATGCTGGAAGATCTATACGGTAAAAAAATCAAAGTCAAATACGACAATTGGCGGCCCGGCGACCAGAAAGTATATATCAGCGATATCCGCAAGGCAGAAAAAACTTTAGGCTGGAAACCGGAGGTAAGCGTAGAGGAAGGGGTAGGGAAACTTTACCGCTGGGTAAAGAACAACAAAGATATATTTATATGAAATTTAAAAAAATACTGGTTACGGGAGGTGCCGGATTTATCGGTTCCCACCTGGTAGACGGCCTTATTTCCGGCGGATACGAGGTAAGGGTTTTGGACAGTCTCGATAAACAGATCCATCCTTCCGGCCGCCTGCCGGACTATTTTAATCCGAAAGCGGAATTTATGCGGGGCGATGTTGTCAGGCGGGCCGATTGGCTAAAAGCCCTTGCCGGTGTTGAGGCAGTCGTCCATTTCGCCTCGGCTGTCGGGGTCGGGCAGAGCATGTATGAAATAGAGCGTTATGTGCATGTCAACTCAACCGGCACCGCCATTCTGCTGGATATATTGGCCAACGGAAAACATACGGTTAAAAAAATGCTGGTGGCTGCTTCCATGAGTTCCTACGGGGAAGGCAGTTACCATTGCCATGACTGCGGTCAGGTCAGGCCTCCCTTGAGAAGCGAAGAGCAATTGAAAAAAAAGGATTTCCGGAATTTTTGTCCGAAATGCCGTAAACCGGTTAAACCCGTCGCCACGGACGAGGAAGCCAAACAGAATTCAAATTCCATTTATGCCATCAGCAAAAAAAATCAAGAGGAAATGGTGCTCAATATAGGCGCCGCCTACAACATACCGGCAGTTGCTTTGCGTTTTTTCAATGTCTATGGTCCAAGGCAAAGCCTGTCCAATCCGTACAACGGCGTGGCTGCCATTTTCATAAGCCGGATTAAAAACGGCAAGGCGCCTCTCATAAACGAAGACGGCGGACAAACCCGGGATTTTATCCATATCCGGGATGTGGTAGCAGCCTGCCGAAGCTCTCTTGAAATAAGCGCAGCCGATTACCAGGTTTTTAATGTCGGCAGCGGCCGCCCGACGACTATATTGGAAGTCGCGGAAATTTTGATCAGACTTTTCCGGGCAGATTTAAAACCGGAAATAAGCGGCAAAGTCAGGAAACTGGATGTCAGGCACTGTTTTGCCGATACGGGCAAAATAAACAGGCTATTGGGCTGGTCGCCGAAGATATCCCTGGAGCAGGGTTTGGCGGAAGTCATAGAATGGGGAAAGAATGAAAAAGCAGTCGACCTAGTAGAAAAGGCAATGTATGAATTGGAAGAGCATGGTTTAAGATGACCGTTTCCTTTATCATCCCTTTCCACAACGAAGAAAAAAATTGCCGGCAGATGCTGGAAAATGTTTTAACTTTTGCCAATAGCCGGAAATTAAATTTTGAGATTATCCCGGTTGATGACCGAAGCAGCGACCGCACAGCCGCCATCCTCAGAGACATGTCTATGGCAAATAAGCATATCAGGCCTATATTCCGCAAAAAAGACAATATGGAGAACGGTAATACCATGGGTTTGGCCTTGCTGGCAGGCACAGATAAAGCTCGCGGAGAGGTTATTATCTGGACAATGGGCGATATGGCCGATGATCCGGAAACATATGCGGAAATCATTAAAAAAATCAGCCGGGGTTATGATTTGGTTTTCGGATCACGATATATGCCCGGAGGCAGCCGCGGGAATCTCGATCCCCTAAAAGCTTATTTATCTTCTTCCGGAACCAAACTGGCCAGAATCTTTTTCCGGGTACCGGTCCATGACATAACAAATGCCTTCAGGGGATTCAAAAAAAATATAATGGGAAAAATCATACTTGAGGAACCGGGTTTCAGCATTTCGCCGGAGTTTGCCATCAAAGCTTATCTGGCGGGTTTTAAGCTGGGAGAAGTGCCGACCGTTTACACCAACCGGGTCAAAGGTGTTTCCAATTTTAAACTTTATAAAATGACCAGAAGCTATCTTGAATTGTATTTAAGGCTTTACTTCCGGTTAATAATTCAGCCACTCTTTTTTAAGCGTTGAAAAGTGCCGTTCCCTTATTGATTGTCTGATTTTCCCCATCAAGTCCGCGAAAAAATAGAGGTTATGCATTGTTGCCAGACGAAGGGCTAGAAGTTCGCGGCTTTTAAAAAGGTGGTGAAGATAGCTGCGGTTGAAATTGAGACAGGCATAGCACTTGCATAAAGGATCCGGCGGTTGCAGGTCACGCGCATACTGCCTGTGTGTTATATCATAGCGGAATTTATTTTTAAGTCCGGCTTCTTTTGTAAACAGCCAGCCCATCCTTCCCAGCCTGGTAGGTGTAATGCAATCCAATGAATCAATGCCTTTTTCGACCGACAGGATTATGTCTTCGATTTCCCCTATACCCAGGAAATGTATAGGCTTGGCAGTTTCACTTAGAAGAGGCATGGTCCAGTCAAGGACGGCAAAGACTTTATCCCTAGGTTCCCGGCTGTTGGCGACGCTGCCAATAGCCAAACCGTCAAAAGGCAATGAAGCCATAAATTTTGCTGAATTGATCCTTAATCGTTTGTAAACGGATCCCTGGATAATACCATAGAGCGACTGCCGGGACTTAAGAAGATTTCTGGATTCCAGGCAAACTTTTGCCCAGGCATGGGTCCTGTCCATTGCCAGGCCGGCCCTTTTTTCGCTGATGGGATAAAAAGTGCATTCATCAAAAGCCATGACCAGATCAGCACCCAGTATTCCCTGTGCTGCCATTGATTCCCCGGGCCCCAAAAATACCGGACTGCCGTCCCAGGCGGATTTAAAAGCAATGCCCTGGTCAGTAATTTTGACAAGGGATCTTTCCGTTGCCCTGTTTTCTTTAACCCGGGGGCCGTTTTCAGAAAGGGAAAATGCCTGGAATCCGCCGGAATCAGTCATCAATACATGCGGCCAGTTCATAAACTTGTGAAGCCCGCCGGCGTGTTTTACGGTTTCCAGGCCGGGACGGAAGATCATGTGGTAGGTATTAACGAAAAAGACACGGTGACCCGTATTTTCGATTTCATCCGGGGTCAGGGATTTAACCGAAGCTGCCGTGCCTACCGGAACAAAAGCCGGGGTGGCAATTATGCCATGCTCAGTACGGATGCTGCCGGTCCTGGCAGTGCCGTCGGTGGCTTCGATTGAAAATTTAAGCTTGGTCATAAACCGTATTTTGCATTATACTATTTGGCACTGAATTAAGAATGATAATTATCAGAAGCAGCAAAATAAGGGAAGTTCCGGCCAGCCATGAAAGTGAAGACAATCCGGGATCATACCGACGTCGCTTGTTTGAAAAGCTGGATTTTCCCAAGGGTTTGTCGCCGCAAATGATCAATTGGGCGAGAATTCCGGCCGGCAAAAAATTCCGGCTGCATTACCATGAAGATTTAATCGAAATATTTATAATTGCCTCGGGCCGGGCCAGGATTATGGTCGACGGTGAGGCGGAAATTATCCGTTCCGGGGATGCAGTCATGATACCGGCAAAAAGTCCTCACACGATGGAAGCGATCGGTAAAAAAGAGGTGGAGTATCTGGTTGTCGGATACTCCTGGGGTTTGGGAGGCAAAACAATTGTAGCTGAAATTGAAAAATAGACATGAGATCCAACTATAAGTCACTTATCCTGTTGGCCGGTGCAATTTTTATTTCCTTTGTTATCTATCGCCAGTCACTGGGGTCCTATTTTTTCCAGGACGACTGGTTTACCCTGAAGATCAGCCGGGGAGCTGATCTTGCTGCAATTGCAGCTTTTTTTGTCCCAAGACGAGATGTCATCTATTACAGACCGTTAGGCATGCAAATCCCTTTTTATCTTCTGCAGTCATTTTTCGGTCTGAACCAGCTGCCTTTCAGGTTGCTGAATTTCGTTTTGCACGCAGCCAATACAGTTATGATATATTTGCTTATAAAAAAAATGGGAGGCTCTGTCTTTCCGGCCCGTCTGTCCGCCATTCTCTATGCGGTTTCCGGGGTTCATTATACTGTTTTCTACTGGAGCTCCACCCTGCCGTTTTTCCTGGGGCCGCTTTTATTGTTTTCCTCATTCTATTTTTTTCTGAGGTTTAGTGAAGGCAAGGCCGTGTGGTATTTTTTGTCGCTGACGGCATTTATTCTGGGACTGTTCACAAATGAAATGACAGCGGTACTGCCTTTGATGTTGTTGTCATACTCATTTATTATCAACAAAATCAGTTATTGGCGCCTATTGCCGTATTTTGTCCCCGTTGCCATACTTGTCGGCATCAGGTTTTTATTCTTCCCGCCTCCCGTAACTGAGAGTTATTCCCTGGGAGTGGCGCGCGAAACCGCTTATTCTTTGCGGAATTACTTTTTATGGAGCAACAATTGGCCGGAAGAAATCCAGGGCCAGTTTTACCGTTTCGGTCTTCTGAATCCCCGCTTCGTCAGGGAATTTGCCCCGTATGTGGCTGTTTTTTGCCTGAGTTTAGCTGTTAACATTCTGCTGTTTTACTTTTTACCGCTTGTCCATCTTTTAAAAAATAAAAACACAACTTCCATCCGGTTTTTTTACTTCGGTCTGAGCTGGTTTTTAATCGGACTTGCCCCGGTTATTTTTTTCCCCCTGCATGTCTTCAGTTACTATTTAATAATACCCATGGCCGGGCTGCTGTTGTCGCTGACGGTAGTATTCCACAATTATTTAAATTTTCAGAGCAGGCTATTAATCAGGAAAGTGATGACAATTGCCGTGGTTGCCTCTTCCATTATTTCAGCCTGCGCTTTGGTTGCCTTCAACAGTAAAATCCACTGGGCTCCAAGGCGGGCGAGAATTTCTAAAATATTGACTGACAAAGCCAAATCGGTATCGTTCGGTGCGGATGAGAAGGTAATTTTTTCGGTAAAACCTTATTCGGAATATAAATTAGCTTTAAACGACCAGGACGCTTTACAGTATATTTTCAGCAGGAACGATATTATCACCGACTACTCTTTGCATGGCCTGGGTAAATTTTACCTGTCTGAATAAACCCGGAAAAGAAGCTCCCCTTATGTAATATAATACCTACATGGATTCGGCAGGCAGTGCAGTGATCAAGGGCAAAATAGTCAGAGGTGTCATGGCCATGACCGGCAGGACGATGCTGCTGCAGATAATTACTTTCACCGCTACCTTCATCTTAACCATACTGTTGTCCCCGGCTGTTTTCGGGGTTTTTTTTGTGGTTTCGGCAGTCATTTCCTTTTTAACTTATTTTTCAGATATCGGGTTGGCTGCAGCTCTGATCCAGAAAAAAGAGGAACCGGGCAGAGTCGAATTGGTTTCCGTTTTTACCCTGCAGCAGGCAATTGTCATCACTCTTCTGGCGGCAGCCTATTTTCTGGTGCCTTATATCAGTTTATTTTACAGGCTTTCCCATGAAGGGATTTTTTTACTGAATGCCCTCTTAATTTCATTTTTCCTTTCTTCCTTAAAAACCATACCTTCAATACTTCTGGAAAGGAAGCTGGAATTTTCCAGGCTGGTTATACCTCAAATCCTGGAAACTCTTGCCTTTTACCTGACTGCGGTCATATTGGCTTATTTGGGGATGGGAGTAGCCAGTTTTGCCTGGGCTGCGGTCCTCAGGGGTCTGGTCGGCTTGGTCAGTATCTATTTTGTATCGCCATGGATGCCCGGCTTGGGTTTTTCCTATAGGGCGGTAAAAAGCCTGATCACTTTCGGCCTGCCATTCCAGACAAACAGTCTTCTGGCTTTGGTCAAGGACGACCTCTTAACTTTGTATTTGGGTAAAGTCCTGCCTTTTGCCCATGTCGGTTACCTGGGTTGGGCAAAGAAATGGGCGGAAACTCCTTTGAGACTGATAATGGATTCGGTTATCAGGGTGACTTTTCCGGCGTTTTCCCGTATCCAGAACGATAAAATTCTTTTAAAAAAAGCCCTGGAAAAAGCAGTGTTGTTTTTGGCCTTGTTTATCCTGCCCGCTTCGGTTTTTTTGGCGATTTACATCCGGCCACTGATGTTTATCGTCCCCCGGTATGCCAAATGGAATGAGGCTCTGACCGCTTTTTATTTTTTCAGCGCTTCTTCAGTTCTGGCTGCTTTTTCCTCTCCTCTGGTAAATGCCCTGAATGCCCTAGGAGGCATAAAAAAAACACTGTTTCTGATGGTTATCTGGACAGGCATGACCTGGATTATGGTGCCGTTTTTGACACGCATTTACGGTTTTAACGGTTGGGCATATGCCTCCGTAGCCATTTCTTTAACTGTTTTCCTGCCGGTTTCCATGCTTAAAAAAGAAGTTAATTTCAAAATATTGCCCAATATTCTGAAACCGTTTTTAATGACCGCCGCCTCCGCTCTATTTGCACTGGCGACTCTGCCTCTTGCGAAGGACATTTATAGCCTGGCTGTTTTATTGTTAATTTCAGGCGCAATTTATCTGACTTTAAGTTGGATTTGGCTTAAAAGGGAAATTAAACCATACCTGCCGCGATTAATATCTTCCGCATGAGAAGAATCCTTTTATTCTTTTTTATCCTGCTGACTGTCGTTTTTTCTTCTCCGATTTATTCGGGGAATATTTTTGCCGCATCGCAAAACTTTGCCACTATCGTAATCCCTTTTCGAGGCAGGGAATATTGGCAGGATTTTGCCAAACCAAGGCAGATTCTGGATTACCTCAATAAAGAAAAATTGCCCTCTACGGTCCTTCTGACATATGCCAATCTGAATGACACTGAAGTTGTAAACTATCTACATGGTTTAAAAAACAGGCCGGAAATGGGACTTTTTCTGGAAGTTGATCAGCAGTTGGCAAACGACAGCCTGGTATCATACCATTTCGGTGATTTTGATAAAGCGGCTGCCAACCAGATTCTCTTTTCCGGTTACCAACCGGATGAAAGAATCAGAATGGCCGACCGTCTTGTTACCCGGTTTAAATCAGTCTTCGGCGAGTTGCCGTCTTCTGCAGGGGCCTGGTATGTGGATGCGGTGACCGTCAATTATCTTCAGAACAAATATTCTTTGGCAGCGATTCTGGGGGTTGCCGACCAGTATGTGACCGATACATACGGACTTTGGGGTAAACCCTGGGGAATTCCTTACATTTCCTCCTTACACAATCCGTTAATTCCCGCCGGGACAGACAAGGCAGGTCCGGTCGCCATACAATGGGCAGCCAGGGACCCGATAAAAGGATACGGCCTGACTGTCGGAGACTCAACATACAGCTTTCAGGCAAATGATTATATAAACCATCATAATTTATCTATTTCATATTTCCGGATTCTTTTGGACAGCTATTTTGACAAGTTGAATCCGATAAACCAGGTAACAGTCGGGCTCGAGGCAGGACAGGAAGGTTGGGAATTCCTGGATGAATTCGTCAGGCAAATTGCGGAGCTCCGGCTTCGCCGGGACAAAGGAGAAATAAGACTCAGCACCATGCGTCAATTCGCCGGGATTTTTAAAGGTCTTTCCCGGGAAAATCAGCCTGCCAGTGTGGTTTACGGACTGGATCGCGAAGGGAAAAAAACAGCCGGCTGGTGGTTTAACTTTTCCGCATACCGCGCTTATCTTGAGCTTTCAGAGGGTGTCTTAAAAATTCGCGACCTGAAAGTATATCAGCCATTCTTTTTTAATGATCTGCTGACCGCGGACAGAGAACCCCGATTGGAACGATATCTGCCGTCATGCCTGGATGACCTTTCAGACAATAATTCCCTTTTGATAGCTGAAGATATAATCTTTACCTCCGTTAAGAGGCAGGGAGATATATTTAATTTGGATTATCAGCAGAAGGAAAACTCCGGCAGGTTGACCCTGGATAGGTTCGGAATCAGGAACAACGGCAGGTTGATTGTGAAATTTGAGGATAAACAGCCTTTTTGGACGGGCTATTTCAATCGCCTGTTGTTGGATTACTACACCTGGAAGAAATCATCCGTAAGACCTTTATTGGTTTATTCGAAAATCGAGGGGAGTCATTTTGCCGGCCTTTACCTGCCGCCAGAGAAACTTTTAGGGTTTAAATCATCCGCTCCCTTTTTCGGATTATTCAGCTTTCCGTACCAAACCCTGGCAAAATTTAAAAGCTTTCCGCTATCGAAGATAGGTGTTTTTTTCCATCAGGATTTGTTGAACGGAGCAAGTAAGTGTAAAATTATCAGAAGGATATGATTTCAGCCGTTGTTCACACTTTAAATGAAGAGAACAACATCACCCGCTGCCTTTCTTCCCTTTCATTTGCCGATGAAATTATTGTGGTCGACATGGGATCAAAGGACGGCACAGTTGCCAGGGTTAAGGAGACAGGGGCCAGGGTGTACCACCATCCCTATACCGGTTTTGTCGAACCGGCACGCAATTTTGCATTGAATAAAGCCCGCGGGGATTGGATATTAGTTGCCGATGCCGATGAGGAAGTGCCGCGCCCTTTGTCTTTACTTCTTGCGGAAATAGCCGGTAAGAATGAATCAGCCGTCAATTTTTACAGAATTCCCCGCAAGAATCTGGTTTTCGGAAAATGGATTAAACATGCCGGTTGGTGGCCGGATTATCAGATCCGTTTTTTCAGAAAAGGCACCATATCCTGGATTGATAAACTTCACGGTGTACCCATAACCACAGGCGAAGGCAGGGAGTTGCCGCAACAGGAAGAATCCGCCCTGATTCATTATCATTATCAGACGGTCGAACAATTCCTGGAACGAATGAACCGTTATTCGACCATTCAGGCCAAGGAAATGTATCTTTCAAACCGTAAATTTTCCCTCGATATGCTCATGCTAAATCCGGCCAACGAATTTGTCAGGCGCTTTTTTCTGTATGAGGGTTACCGGGACGGTCTGCATGGTTTATCCCTGTCTCTGCTGCAGGCACTCTCTGAAACAGTGGTTGCCTTGAAGCTGTGGGAATTGTCAAATTTTCAGCAGGAAGCAGTCAATTTGGACTCTTTCGCTAAGCTGGCGGACAAAGAAAGCCGCCTCAGAAAATATTGGCTCTACAATGAACTTTTAAAGAAAAAACCGGGTATTTTAAGGGAGTTGATTTACCGCTTCATGCGCAAAGTCGCCAGCTATGCATAGAGCCGCCGTCGTCATCATCCATTACCGGGGCAAACAGTCTACCTTTGACTGCCTGAATTCGCTTTTCAAAATGGAGAAGAAATCAGAGTTTTCCGTTTATCTTGTCAACAATGGTACAGATGATATGTCTTCCGTTGTCTGGAAGTATCCGTCATCAACTTTAATATTGCCGGGGAAAAATACCGGATTTGCCGAGGGCTGCAATTTGGGTATAAAAAAAGCGCTCAACGACCATTTTGACCGTATTGTTCTCATAAACAGTGATACCCTGACAGGTACAAATTTGATCAGCAGGCTGGTCGGATTTTCCCGCCGGCATAAAAACGCCGGACTTGTATCTCCTAAAATTTATTTTGCCAAAGGATTCGAATATAGGACACAAAAATACAGCAAAAAAGATCAGGGGAAAGTAATTTGGTATGCCGGCGGAATTTTAAACTGGTCGTATGTCCAGGCTTCGCACCGGGGTGTTGATGAAGTTGACCGGGGGCAATTCGACAAATCGGAGGAAACTGATTTTGCCACCGGCTGCTGCATGCTGATAACGGCTGAGGCTATAAAAAAAGCCGGTAATTTCGACAAGCGTTTCTTTCTCTATTACGAAGATGTTGATTTATCATTAAGGGTAAAATCTAAAGGTCTTAAAATATATTATTGTCCGGAAGCGGTTGTTTGGCATAAGAATGCATTGTCGTCAGAGGGTCCCGGTTCAAAGCTCCACCTTTACTTTCAGACCAGAAACAGACTTTATATCGGTTACCGTTATGCTCCCTTAAGGACAAAAAAATCGCTCTTTTTCGATTCCCTACATCTGGCAGGCCACGGCGGCATCATGAGACGGGCAGTTTTGGATTATTATTTCGGCCGGATGGGTAAGGGAATTTTATGATTTTATCAGCCGTCATAATTGCCAAAAATGAAGCCGAAACAATCAGCCGCTGCCTGGCTTCACTTTCATTCTGCGATGAAGTGGTGGTAATTGACAATTTATCCATTGATAAAACAAGCAACCTTGCCGAAAAAAAAGGAGCCAGGGTTTTTTCCGTATCCGGCCTTGATTTTGCTTATTTAAGAAACATCGGCAGAGAAAAAGCCAAAGGAGATTGGCTGCTTTACGTTGATGCGGACGAATGGATTTCGTCCCAACTTAAAGCCAGCATAAGGTCTGCGGTCAAATCCGGTTATGCAGCTTTTGCTGTTGACCGAAAAAATTATTATTTCGGCCGCCTCTGGCCTAACCGGGAAAGCATGGTCCGTCTGGTGCGCAAAGACGCTTTGGTCGGCTGGCAGGGGGGTCTTCATGAGACGGCGCAGGTAAGAGGAAAAATCGGCAGATTGGACGGGGAACTGATGCACGATACCCATAGGGATTTAACGGGCATGCTGGAAAAGACGAACATCTGGTCCGATTTTGAAGCCCAGTTGAGATACAAGAACAACCACCCGCCGATTTCATGGTGGCGGTTTTTCAGAGTAATGATTTCGGCTTTTTGGAAATCCTATATCCGGGAAAAAGGATATCTTGCCGGTACTGTCGGTTTGATAGAAAGCCTTTACCAGTCATTTTCCATGTTCATTACTTATGCCAAGCTTTGGGAGAAGCAAAACAACCGCCCCGTGAATTAGAATATGAAAAAAAAATCGGCCGCTTTTTACAGCCCGTACTGGCAGATTGCCGGAGGGGGAGAGCGTTATCTTTTTCAGATAGCCAAAGCCCTCTCGGAAAATTACCGGATTTATTTTATCGGGCAGGGGCATCTTCTAAAAAAAGCCCGGGAAGTCTTCGGCATTGAGTTAAGGGGTGAATTTCTAGATCCGGAGCTGATGAAGGGGGATGCCGCTAAAAGGTTCCGTCTTATGAAACGCTTCGACTTATTTTTCCATACCACTGACGGCAGCCTTTTTTTCCCCTTTGCCCGCAAAAACATTTTAATTATCCAGTCACCCAAACATATTCCGGCTGATTCCATTTTTAACCACCTGAAACTTTTCAATTGGCAGACAGTCTGTTATTCGGATTTCATGAAAGGCATTATTGAGGAAAGACTGAAAATTAAAGTTAAAATACTGTCGCCGGCGGTAAATACCGACATGTTTTCTTATGATGAAAAGAAAAAAAAGAATATAATCCTGAATGTCGGCCGTTATTTTTCTTCAGATTTGCACCAGAAAAACCAGGAATTTTTGATAGATTTTTTCAGCCGATACCATCAGGATTATTTTCCGGGTTGGCAGCTGATACTGGTTGGCAACGTCAGCGAAAACAGCGGAATCAAGTATTTGGAGAAACTCCGTGCCAAAATAATAGGCAAGCCGGTATCCGTATACAGCAATTTAGCCTTTAGCGATCTGTGCAGACTTTATTCCCAGGCTAAAATATACTGGCATGCGGCAGGTTTCGGGCAAAACCTTATCAAATATCCGGAAAAAGCAGAGCATTTCGGCATAACTACATTGGAAGCCATGGCCTCCGGAGCCGTTCCCGTCGTTTTCAGGGCAGGAGGACAACTGGATATTATCAACAACGGCATCAACGGGATTTTTTGGGATGATGAAGAATCTTTGTTGGAAAGAACGGCCCAAATTGCGGCAGATGAAAATGAACGTGGAAGGCTTGCTGCGGAAGCTGTCATCAAAGCTGATCTGTATTCCCTGAAACATTTGCGGGAGAAGGTAGATGAAATTCTTCAGAAATAACTTATTTATCCTGCTGCAGATATTTACGGCCGTCATTTTTTACCGGCAATTTTTTTTCCTCGGTAAATTACCGATCCCCGCTGATACCATTGTCGGACTTTACCATCCTTACAGGGATTTGTTTTCAGCAGATTACCCGTCCGGCATCCCTTTCAGGAATTTTCTGATTACGGATCCGGTAAGGCAGCAGTATGTCTGGAGAAAATTGGCAGTGGATCAGTTGAAACAGGGACTTTTGCCTGTTTGGAATCCGTACTCCTTTGCCGGTACGCCGCTTTTGGCTAATTTCCAAAGTGCGGTTTTTTATCCTTTGAATATTTTGTACCTTTTTTTGCCTTTCAGTCTGGCCTGGTCCTGGCAAATTGTTTTGTCTACCTTAATGGCCGGTATGGCCATGTATCTTTTTTTGAGGAATCTTAAGCTGGATTCTCCCGCAGCCTTTATCGGAGGGGTAATTTATGCTTACGGCGGTTTTGCCATAGCCTGGCTTGAATGGAATACGCTTCTTCACGCTGCCGCCTGGGTGCCGCTGGCTCTATTGGCAGCGGATAAACTAACGACAGATAAAGGCCGGAAATGGCCGTTGGTTTTAAGTGCTTGCCTGCTTTCATCTTTTTTGGCCGGACACCTGCAGGTTTTCATCTACGGTTTTATCCTGGTTGTTTCATATTTGTCTTACCGGCTGATAAGAATGGAAAAAAGCAGGTCAAAACATGTTAAAAAGGCGGTTTTATCCTTTGGAATATTTATTTTATTGAGCCTGCCGCAGGCATTGCCTACACTGAATTTTATCCTCAACAGCTACAGGACGGCCGATCAGTCACAACTGAGTGAAGGCTTTTTTCTGCCCTGGCAGAACCTCATTCAATTTCTGGTGCCTGATTTTTTCGGCAACCCGGCTACCGGCAACTATTTCGGCGTCTGGAATTACGGGGAATTTATCGGATTCATCGGCGTAGGAGGCCTGGTTCTGGCAATTTCTTCCATCTTGTTATTAAAAGATGCGACCGTCAGATTTTTTGCGGCTGTCAGTTTAATTTGCCTGCTTTTTGCCCTGCCGACTCCTGCGGCAGCCTTAATCAGAAATTTGAATATTCCTTTCCTGTCTTCCAGCCAGCCGACCCGTTTGCTTTTTTTGCTGGATTTATCACTGTCAGTTCTGGCAGCTTTGGCTTTCCAACGTTTGCATGGAACTGTTTCGGGCAGGCATAGGGCGTTGTCTGTTTCCGGCCGGCCGCTTTTATTCATCCTCAACGGAATGGCTGTTCTGTTTTTTGCCACTTGGTTACTTGTTCTGGTTCCGGCAATCACCAGCGGTCAATTACCTCCACCAAACCAAATCAGTTTAAGGAATCTGATCTGGCCGACGTCAGTCTTTATGTTGGTTTATATCTTTTTAGTACTTTTTATATTTTTAAAAACTGAATATGTCCGGAAAATTTTTTTATGGTTGTTCGTTGTTTTGATAATAACTGATTTGTTGCGTTTCGGCTGGAAATTTACCTCTTTTTCCGAGCCGGGTTATCTTTACCCGGAATCTCGGATTATCAAAGAGCTGAAGTCTGACAGGTCATTATTCCGCATAATGTCATTGGACCGCCGTATTCTTCCGCCCAATTTTTCCGTTGTCCACGGACTTTACGACGTTTCCGGTTATGACCCTCTGTATTTGACCAATTTCGCCCTATATGCGGCAGCCTGGGATAGGCAAAAACCGGATATCTCCCCTTCGGCTTTCAACCGGATTGTCACTCCCCAGGCATCAGATTCATTTTTGGCGGACCTTTTGAATGTAAAATATATTTTAAGTTACGGGATTCTGGATAATCCGAATTACAGCTTTATCATAAATGAAGGCGAGACTTTTCTATACCGGCGGCAGGACTTTTTCCCAAGAGCATTTTTGGTCAACCGGCAGGTAGTGGTTAATAACGCGCAGGAAGCAATTGAAGAAATGTATGACTTAGGCGTCAATTTGCGTTTAACAGCCGTCAGTGAAGGTGATTTGGGTCTCGCCGAGAGCCCTTTGGCAGATAACGAGTCTGCCCAGATAACAGCCTATTTACCCAACCTGATAAAAATTAAAACAGCTGCAAATCAGTCCAGGCTTCTGGTATTAAGCGAAATTCATAATCCATTTATGAAAGCCACAGTCGATACCCTACCCGTAAAAGTCCACCGCGTAGATTTGTCTTTGACCGGTATTATTGTTCCTCCCGGAAATCATGAAATACAGGTTGAGTGGAAGTTATTATGAAAATATCCGTCATCATCCCCAATTTTAACGGAAGAAAACTGCTCGAGAAGAATCTGCCGCAAGTACTGAAAGAATTAATAGATGCTGAAGTGATTATTGTAGATGATGCTTCGACAGACGGAAGCGCGGATTTCTTAAGTAAAAATTATCCTCAAATAAAAGTTATTTCCAGAAAGCAAAACATGGGTTTTGCCTCAAGCGTCAATCTGGGAGTTAAGTCGGCACAGGGGGAACTGTTGCTTCTTTTAAATTCGGATGTATACCCCAGGAAAAATCTGCTGGGGCCGCTCCTGCCTTATTTCAATGATCCCTCAGTCTTCGCCGTCGGTATGCTTCAGGAGAGTCAGGAGAAAGAGGGGACAGTCGGGCGGGGAAGGGCTACAGGCGGGTTTAAAAGAGGTTTTCTGCTGCACCGCAGGGGAGGAACGGATAAAAAAGATACACTCTGGGTATCGGGCGGGGCTGGTCTGTACCGCAGGAATATCTGGCAAAAGCTGGGTGGACTGGATGAAAAATACGATCCTTTTTATTGGGAAGATGTTGATCTCTCATGGCGGGCGGTTAAGGCGGGCTACCGGATTTTCTTTGAACCGCGAAGTAGAGTGGTCCACCGGCAAGGCGAAGGAGCCATCCGCAGCTTCTTTACGCCTGATAAAATCAAAATGATTGCCTACCGCAACCAGTTTTATTTCGTCTGGAAGAATCTGAATCAGGGCGGTTATCTGGCAAGACATGCCGTCTGGCTTCCCTATTATTTTTTAAAAGCTTTGTTTTCAGGCGACCGGTCTTTCTTTTACGGTTTTTACGAGGCGATAAAGCTTTACCGGAAATAAAATGTGTATAATGGATAAAGATGATAGTAAAAAATCCTGACCAGAGAGTTGCCGTTTTAGTTGATGTCCAAAACCTTTACTATTCGGCCAGAAACCTCTATAAATCAAGGATTAATTTTAAAAAACTGCTCAATCTGATATTAGCTGGCAGAATTCTGGTCCGTGCCATCGCCTATGTCATTAAGGCCGATTCAGATGAGCAGGAATTCTTTGATGCTCTGAATAACGCCGGTTTTGAAGTAAAGGAAAAACCGATTCAGATATTTTTGGGAGGAGCTAAAAAAGGTGATTGGGATATCGGTATGGCCATGGATGGCATCCGCTTGGGGCAAAAGGTAGATTCCATAATTCTGGTTTCAGGCGACGGCGATTTCCGTCCGGTGGTAAATTACCTCCAGCAGGCTGTCGGTTGTCTGGTTGAGATTGTTGCCTTTAAAAAGACAGCCAACCGGGAACTTATGGAAATGGCAGACGATTTCACTAATATTGAAGACAATATCAGAACCCTTCTGTTTAAAATTTAATCGCGTTTTTTTGTGATAGCAATCAAGCTTGGCGACTGACAAAAAAAGGGGATTTCAGAATTTAGCTTCAAATTAAGCAAAACCGGAGTAAGACATATCCATTTTTTTACTTTGCAAAACGGGTTTTACTTTGAGATATTTCATAAAATGAGAGTTATATCAAAATGAAGAAAAAAGCAGAAGAAAAATACCTGTCAGACAGCTGGATTGATCCCCGGCTTGAAGTAAAGAAATCTGATATCCACGGGCATGGTGTCTTCACCAGTCAGGATATCAATGCCGGTGAAATAATCATGATCTGGGGTGGCGAAGTCATTCCCAAAAAGGATTTTGACGATAATTTATACCGGGAATTTTCCCTGGTGCCAATTTCTGAGGACCATTATCTGGGGCTGTCTGCTGACGTTACGACCGGCAGTCTGGATGAATTTTTGAATCATTCCTGCGATCCCAATGCCTGGTTGAATGATGAAGTGACTGTGTCGGCCAGGCGCCATATTAAAAAAGGTGAGGAAATCACGGTCGATTTTGCCACCTGGGATGACGGCGGATGGGCATACAGCGACGACGGCCGCTGCAGCTGCGGAAGCAATTTATGCCGGGGACGGCTGACAAATAATGATTGGCAGAGAACGGATTTACAGGACAGATACGGCGACCATTTTTCACCGTATCTAAGGCAGAGGATCATGAACAGTAATAGGGAATCGGCTATCTGAAACTTCCAATTCACAGATATTTCTGCTACTTTATTATTTCCCTATGATGCCTCCAAGTATTACCTTTATCGATCTGGAAACAACCGGCGGCCATGTAGCCAGAAGCCAGATTATCGAAATCGGAATCATCAGAACTGAAAAAGGCAAAATCGTCAAAAAATATTCCCAATTGGTAAGACCTGTAAGTTCCATCAGTCCTTTTGTCCTGGAATTGACAGGCATAACTTATGAAGAGCTGGACCGGGCACCTATTTTTGAGGCCATCTGCGGGGAAGTTTTGGAGATGATAAAAGATTCAGTCATTGCCGCCCATAACATCAGATTTGATTACGGAATATTGCACCAGGAGTTTAAGAGGTGCGGCATAAGTTTCTCCTCAAAGCATTTTTGTACCATCAAACTGTCTAAACTGCTTTATCCCGGACTCCGGTTCTATAATCTTGACCATCTGATCAGCAATTTTCACTTAAAGATAGAAAAACGGCATCGTGCTTTTGACGATGCAAAAGTCATCTGGGATTTGTATAGTTTTAGCCGAAAAAATACCGCCCGAAAAATTTTCGAGAAAGCCCTGAATTTGGCACTCAAAGAACCGTCGGTTCCGCTAAATATCACCGGAGATGAATTGGAGAGCCTGCCTGAGTCGCCCGGTGTTTACATTTTTTACGGCGACCATGAAACGCCCCTCTATGTCGGAAAAAGTATCAACATAAAAGACAGGGTCAAATCACATTTTTCCCGGGACTATTTGTCTTCTAAAGACCTGAATATATCCAGGGAGATCAGAAGAATAGGATACGAGAGAACAGCGGGCGAGTTGGGCGCCTTGTTTTTGGAGTCATCCCTGATCAAAAAGCTCCAGCCTATATATAACCGCAGATTGCGGCTGCGGCGAAAATTGATCGCGGTCACAAAATGTGTGAACGCAGATGGCATATACGTTTTCAAAATTGAGGAAAAATCCGGCGGAAACGGTAATTTCCAGGATCTTTTAAGCATTTTCCGTTCACAATCTCAAGCTAAAGAGTTCCTGTACTCACTGGCCGGGGAGTATGACTTATGTCCGAAATTGCTCGGTTTAGAGAATACGACTGGCGCCTGTTTCTGGTACAGACTTAACCGTTGCCGGGGCATCTGTGCTAAAAAGGAAGATAAACTTAAGTATAATTTGAGGTTTATGGATGCATTCACCAAGTACCGGGTTAAACCCTGGCCGTTTGCCGGCCCGATACTTGTCAGGGAGGAATCAGAGCTCAAAGAATCATTTCTGTTTGACCGCTGGTGTCTGCTCGACAGCTTCAGTTCTGAAGAAGACATGCCGGTGCCGGGCAAATACGAGTATATTTTTGATTATGATGCCTATAAGATTCTTCATCGCTTTTTAAGCTCGGGAACCAATCTGCGCAAGGTGACAAACTTAAAAACTTTCCAAGTGGGCTGACTATGGTAAAATATGGCCATGAAAAGAGTTATGGCGCTTCTGGGCGTCATTACTTTTATAGCCGTTTGTTTACGGCTTTTTAATTTGGGGAAAACCCCAAATTCCCTCGAATGGGACGAAGTGGCTTTAGGCTATGATGCCTACTCCATCATGCTGACCGGACGTGACCAGTTCGGTCAATTATTTCCGCGGAATTTCCGCTCCCTGGATGATTGGAAGCCGCCTCTTTACGTTTATTCAGCCATTCCCGGCATATTTCTCTTCGGACTCAGCGATTTTACCGTCAGGTTGCCTTCTGCAATTTCCGGTTCACTGGCAGTGTTTCTGGTTTTTTTCCTGGTCCGGGAACTGCTCCGCAGACACCCGGAAAAAAATCAGATTGCCCTTTTATCAGCCCTATTTTTAGCAATTTCTCCCTGGCATCTGCAGTTTTCCCGCGCGGCTTTTGAAACTAATCTTTCGGTGACCGTTGTGGCTGCGGCCGTATTTACGTTTCTTCAGGGAGCGAGAAAAAGAAATAACCTATTTTATTTGTCGGCTGTCCTTTTCGGGTTAGGTCTTTTTACTTATCATTCAACCAGGGTTGTGGCGCCATTGCTTCTGATTTCCCTGGTGATTTTATTGAGGCATCAGCTGCCGGGCAGGAGAATGATAATCGGTTTTTTCGGTATTTATATCTTATTCTGGCTTTTTTTCCTGCCTATAGCTTTCAACCGAAATGCCCAAATCCGTTTTATTGTGACCAATGATCTGCGCATGGAAGAAAATATTTTGAAGGCAGCAGATGAAATTGCCAGGGATGCCGTAATCAGTCCGCAAGCTTATTTCTCAGGACGAATCTTCCATAACCGCAGGATCAGTATTTATAATTATGAAAACTTCAAGCGTTTAGCCGTTAACTATTTTTCACATTTCTCACCCTATTTTCTGGTAGTTAAAGGTGATGTGCCGCTTCATCACGCTCCCGGTTTCGGCATGATTTATTTTTTTGACTATTTTTTCATATTGGCAGGCATCGGATTTTTCTTCCTTCGATATACCAAAAGAATTACCGCAATCCTGCCAATCTGGCTATTTCTGGCACCTCTGCCTGCTGCGGTCACGCGTCAGGCGCCCCATTCCGTGCGGGCTGAAATAATTCTTCCGACTCTCCAAATATTTGCCGCAATAGGCTTATGGAACATTTTAAAGCTTTTAAAAAGGGAATGGAACATTCTTTATACCGCCGCTGTTTGGGCTTTGCTGCCGGTCTTTATCTTTTCCATTGGCAGGTATATGCATCAGTATTATTTCCATACTGATTTTGAATTCTCAAGAAACTGGATGTACGGCCGAAAAGAAGCTGTAGAATATACCGAAAAAGTAAAAGACAATTATGACCGTATTTTGGTTTCCCTGGGGACTGATCTGCCTGAAGGGGCTTCCATGCCCTATATTTTTTGGCTGTACTACACACAGTACCCTCCTAAACGGTATTTAGAGGAGGGAGGTACAGTTTCAGGGGGTTTTGCAGAAGAAAGAAATAGATTCGGTAAATATGAATTCCGTAATTTCAATTACTCTGAACTGACCGGTAAAGGCAATTTATTGCTGGTTGGAAATCCCCGAGATTTTCCTACAGGTAGCAGAATCCTGGATACCATTAATTATCCCGACGGAACTACAGCCCTTTACATCGGGGAAAATCAAAGAGAGTAATTATGACATTTAAAATTGCCCTGAATTTAATTCTTGCCCAAAGCAGTATATTGAGGTTTTGGCATCTTGAATCAATACCTCCGCAAACTGAAAATACGCTTTTGGAAGGAAGACTACTGTCGGCGGCAACCGGGGTCCTTATGACTTTAGTTGTTTTTTATTTCAGTAGGATGTTAAGAATAAACCGCAAACCCTCCCTTTTGGCAGCTTGGGTTTATTCAATAATCCCACAGGCTATAGAACAGGGAAGGATTTATTCTCCAATTCAGCTTTTGACTTTTTTACTGTTTTTGTCAGGAATAATAATCACAAAATATTTTTTAAAAAAAAATAACACGAAATTATATTTCACTCTTGCTACCCTTGTTTTTTCAGTCATACCCCTGTATTGGTGGATTAAATATCCGCCATTACTGCCTGTAGATAGTATTCTGAATAATTTATTTATACTCTTATCGCCTGATTTGCTGTTCTACCGGAATATTACATTCTGGTGGGGGGGATTGAGGGAATTCGGCATCATGTATCTATTTTTCCTGCCATTTATAATCCTGGGACTTTTAAAAGCATTTCCGGGAAAGAGATTTCTGCTCTTTATACTACTGTGGATACTGGTTTTTTCCGCTTTCAGTCCGGCTTTTCCTGAGAGCAGGGAGATTTTTCTAGCTGTTCCGCTCTGGTCAGTTTTAACCGGAACCGGTTTGTTTTACTCCTTTCAAGCCAGGAACATATATGTCAAAACAGTGGCAACAGGATCAACACTGTTTTTGCTTTATGAATACAGCCAGCTGATTCATTATTATTTCCGGCATTACCCGCTTATTATCTCAGGAAATCTTGATAAAATCCATGGAGCTTTTTAAAAGAAAAAGTTTTTTATTTCTTTTTTTAATACTTGTCTTGTCATCTGTGGCAAGGCTATACAGGCTTGATAGTATTCCCGGGTCTTTATATACCGACGAGGCCAACCAGGGGTACAACGCTTTTTCCTTGCTGATAACAGGCAAGGATGAGCACGGATATAATTTTCCGGTAACTTTACGTTCTTTCGGCGACTGGAAACCGCCCCTGCAGTCATGGCTGATGATTCCCTTTGTCGTTATTTTCGGCCTATCAGAGACTTCTGTGCGTCTGCCTTCGGCGATTCTCGGTACGGCGTCTGTTTATTTATTGTATCTGTTGGTCGTAATGCTCTTTCCCGGATCTAAGGCGGGAAATAAAATGGCCTTAATTGCCGCCTGGTCAATCTCAGTTTCACCCTGGCATATTCTCCAATCCCGAAGTGCCATGCTGGTCGGGATTGCATTATTTTTTGTGCTGTTTTCAGTCATATTTTTTCTGAAGGGAGTGAAGAAAAATCATAATATTTTCTGGTCTTTTATATTCTTCGGAATTTCACTTTACGCCTATTACGGCTTAAGAGTATTTGTGCCGTTGCTTATACTTTTATTGATGGTTATTTACAGACAGATATTTTTGGCTAAGCCCCGGCTCCTCCTCATGCCTATGGTTGCAATATGCCTGGCGGTTGCACCTTTGTTTCTCGGTTTTCTGACAAACCAGGATGTTATTTTCGGCCGCGCCAGGACAATCAGCGTCTTTTATGACCAGGGGGTAAAATTGCGTCAGTGGGAACTGATAACTCAGGACCGGGACGCCCCGCCGGTTTTAGCCAGATTTTTCCATAATAAAGCTTACCTTTATTTCCGCCAAATTTCCTCAAATTTCTTCAGCCATTTTGACGGCCGTTACCTGTTTTTAAAGGGTGATACTGTGACGCCTTTTCAAATTCCCGGCATGGGACTTTTGTACCTGACAGACGGTTTTTTTCTGATTACAGGCATTGTTTTATTGGCTGTACGTTTCGGATCAGGGCAAAAAAAATTCCTTTTTGGCTGGCTCATAATATCCCTCATTCCGGCCTCACTGACTTTCATGGTACCGTCCAGCAACCGAACTTTTACGGCAATTGTTCCCTTGACCGCGTTAATTGCCGCGGGCCTGAGCATAATCCGTGATAAAAAAACAGTTATTGCTGTCAGTGCCATTTATATTTTCCTGATCGGTTATTTTTTCCGCCAATATTTTATCAGCCTGAATTCAAGCCACAGTGACTGGTGGAACTACGGCTGGAGGGAAGCAGTTTCGGAGACTTCCAGAATCGGATCAAAGTATGAAAATATAATCGTAGCTGATTTTAACGGCATGCCTTATATTTACTTCCTTTTTTATAACCGCTATGATGCAGGATTATACCAGAGGCAGGCTGCCAGGACGTATGTAGCAGACCGTTTCGGCTTCGAGCATGTCGAGGGTTTCGGCAAATACCTTTTTCCAGAAAATTTGGACTGGCAGCAAGTCAAAAGGTCCCCTTTAAAAAATTCACTTTATATATTGCCGGCAAATCTGTCAGATGATGCGGGCTATTTATATGAAGTTAAAGACCCTCGGGGAAAGCCATTATACCGTTTTTATGATTTCTAAAACCAGACACATTTTTATACTGGCTTTAATTTTCATTCTCACTTTATGTTTGAGAGGCTTTCAGTTGGGAGAAATACCGAATGGTTTAAACCGCGATGAAGCTGCCATCGGCTACAACGCTTTCAGTTTGCTGCAAACCGGGAGAGATGAATACGGTGCAAGCTACCCGATATCCTTTAAATCTTTCGGAGACTGGAAATTACCGGCTTATATTTATGCTTCGATTCTGCCGGTTTCTTCATTCGGGTTGAACCAATTTTCAGTCCGTTCAGTTTCGTTTATTGCTGGAAGCCTGACAGTGTTTTTGACATATCTGATAGGAAAAAAAATCTTTTACCGGTCCCAGAAAGCTTCACTTTTGGCTGCTTTTATCCTGGCGATTACTCCCTGGCATATCCACTTTTCTAGGATAGCCTCGGAAGCAAATCTGGCCGCGTTTTCCGTTGCCTTAGGGGTTGTCATTTATCTTTACGGATCATATTCGAAAATATGGCTGGCAGTTTCCTCGGTTATTTTAAGCTTCAGCCTGTTTTCCTATCACGGCAATCATCTTTTTACCCCTTTGTTGTTTTTATGGCTCTTGTTTTTGCTCAGAAGAAACATGCGAAAATTGCTGATATTTGCCCTGCCTTTTTCCTTACTTGCCCTGTATATTTATTCCGGGACATTGTTTTCGGCAGACCGGACCAAGATGACAGGCCTTTCTTATTTCGCGGATGAGTACTCTGTGTATGAAAAAACAGATCTCTTGAGGTTAGATCATACCTCAGATGCATTTCTTGCGCGTCTTCTTCACAATAAAATTACCTATGCGGCTCTCCGGTTTGTCGAAGGTTATTTTAAAAGCCTGTCCCCGGAATTTTTAGTTATTAAAGGCGGTGATAACAGACAGCATAATATTCCGAATTTCGGCAATCTATACCTTTGGGAATATCCCGTTCTCTTTGCCGGTTTTTACTTCTTTTTCAGACGAAAGCTACCGTGGCGGTTGCTGATTTCCTTTTGGTTGTTTACGGCCATCCTGCCTGCGGCAATCACCCGCGACAGTCCGCATTCGGCCAGGATGTTTGCTGTCATGCCGGTACTGGCTTTATTGTCAGCCGCCGGACTTCAGCTTTTAACTTCGCACAAAAGCGGCCGTGGATATTATCCCCGGCAGTCATTGGTCATTACAATCATCATCGCATTTAATCTGCTGTTATACACGGACCAGTATTTTCTTCATTTTCCTGTCAATTCCGATAAATGGTGGGGGGACGGCTACCGCCAACTCGTAGACACAGTTGAACTGTTGAAACCAGAGTACCGGGAAATCGTCATGGACCGGCCGGAAAATTCGCCGTATATATATTTCCTCTTTTACAATGCTACCGACCCGGAATATTACCGTCGAAAGGCTGTCAGGTTTAGCCAGGACCGCGAGGGTTTCCAACATGTGGCACAACTGGACAAATTGAAATTCAAGAAACTTGATTGGGGAAATGATTTGACCATTCCAGACCGGCTGCTTGTGTCATATGCGGAATCCACCCCGCCAAATGCCACGAGCGGCGCAGTCAGGGTTGATAAGAAAGTTTTAGCCGAGTTGCGGAGTTCCTCGGGATCGGATTACGGATTACAGGAAAGGGACGTGGTTGTCAGCCAACTTGTCAAAACGATATACCTGCGTGACGGCCAGCCTTATTTTTATCTGATTAAAGTTACCAAACAAAATGAAAATTAAAACAGTTTTCCTTTCGATTGCTGTGATTCTGCTGGCTTTGAGCCTGCGGTTATATCGACTGAACCAAAACCCGCCGGGTTTATACAGTGATGAAGCAGCCTATTTGTATAATGCTTATTCGCTTTTAAAAACCGGTAGGGATGAGTACGGGGTCAGATTTCCCCTGGCATTCAAATCATTCGGAGAATATAAGGCGCCTCTCTATATTTATGCAGCTGTCCCGTTAGTAAAAATTTTCGGGCTTCGGGTTGAGGCGGTTAGATATTTGTCTGTTGCTTTAAGTTTAGGGACAATCATGACGGTATTTTTATTGATTGACTCATTGTATGGCAGCAAAGCCGGTTTGCTTGCCGGTTTTATGCTTACCGTCATGCCGCAATCATTACAGTTCAGCCGGATGGGACATGAAGGAAATCTGTCAGCCTTTCTTTTATTTTGCGGCCTGGCCTTTCTATTGAAAGATCTTAAAAATAAAAGAATTATCGTTTGGCCGGCTGTTCTTTTCGGCTTAAGCATGTATGCTCATCATGATGCCAAACTGTTGGCCCCGCTATTTATAATTGCCGGTTTATATCTGTGGCTAAAAAAAGGCAATCTGAACGTAAAAAGTGTTATCTTATCCATAGTTGTATTTACGCTTTTAGCCCTGCCTTTGCTGACTTCCGTTTTTAATAAGTCATTCTGGTCGCGTCCAATTCAAACCAGTATATTTTCAGACCCCGGCATTGTCGCTGCCATTAACAGCCAAAGGGGGGAAGATGTACTGTCCGGTTTTACATTCCGTAATCTTTACCATAATAAACTTGTTACATACGTTATGACTTTTGCCGAGAATTACGGCAGGCATTTGTCCTGGGATTTCCTTTTTTTCAACGGGGATAATGTACAGATATACAAAGCTGTAAACAGCGGCGTCATGCTTATGTGGATGATGCCCTTCTTTTATGCGGGTATATATTTCTTTTTGCGAAGAAGAGATACAGCCGGCGGAATATTTATATACGGTTTTCTCATCAGTATAGTAGTGGCTGCTCTGACCAGATATGTACCTTCAGCCAGCCGGATGCAATTAAGTTTACCCTTTATGGCAATATATGTTGCATTGGGCCTGATGATGATTATTGAACAAATTAAATATCCTTTATTAAAAAGAGTATTTATATTGTTCGTAATTATAGTTTTAGCCTTTAATTTAACGTTTTATTTTCATAATTATTACAGTCATACGCCCTTGCGTTATGCCAAAGAATGGCATTTTGGCATGGATGAGGTTTACGGCGAAATAATCGCAAGACAGGATGAGTATAAAACCGTCTGGTTAAGTAAAAGCGCCTGGGGATATATCTATGCCCTTGTTTTTCTGAAATACCCGCCTGAGAAATATCAACCGCAAGCCAATTTGTCGGAAGTCAACGAATACGGTTTCGGGTGGGTAAGAAAATTCGATAAATATGTCTTTGATGATTTCCCTGAAGATTTTACGGTTTCGGATAAAACTTTGTATATAGGTTCTCCGGAAGATTTTCTGGGAGGTACAGTAAATCCTTTAAAAACTATCACCTATCCCGACGGGCAGCCGGCTTTTTATGTCACGGACAGAACTTCATTTCCTTATGAACAGAAATAATATAATTCTGCTCCTGGTGATTATATTGGCCTTTTCCTTGCGTTATTTTCAGCTGGCAACATATCCCGCCACACTTTACGGTGATGAGCAGGCGTTTGCCTGGAATGCCTACAATATTCTCAAGACCGGAGCTGATGAATACGGTACAAAAATTCCTTTGGAATTCCGTTCATTTGACGACTATAAATCCCCACTACCGGTTTATCTTTTGGTTCCGCTTTTTAAATTTCTGGGAATGAATGCCTACTCAATCCGCCTGCCGGTAGTTATATTTTCAACAGCTACTGTCCCGGTATTTTATTTTCTGGTAAAGATTTTTTTAAAACGAAAAACAGCCTTGATAGCTGTCTTCTTAACGGCAGTCTCCTCCTGGCACATCCATCTATCCCGCGGCTATTTTGAAGCGACCATCAGTTTATTTTTTATGATTGCCGGTTTTTATTACCTGGTCCGGAGGGAAAATTCGAAATCGATTATCCTATCTGCAGGTTTCCTGGCGTTATCGGCATACAGTTATTTTACTCCTCGGATATTGTTGCCGGTACTGCTGCCTTTGACGGCTGTTTATTTAAATTATTATAAAAAAGGCAGTTGGAAGAAAACCGTCAGAGTATTTCTTTTAACAGCCCTTATGGTTTCACCTTTGGTTATATCCGTTTTTTCCGGTTACGGCCTGTCACGCTTTCAAAAGCTGTCTGTGGGTTTTTCCCAATCAGTTGCCGAGTCGGTAAAAAAAGAAAGAAGGACTTCGCTTCTGCCGGATTTTATAAAACCGGTCTTGCACAATAAATATCAGACGAGAATAAAAATGACACTGGATTATTATCTGGAACAGCTATCGCCAAATTTCCTATTTATATACGGGGACAATTCATTGCGCTATTTCCTTGGGGGAAGAGGGATGCTTTATCTTTGGGAGTATCCTTTTTTAATCGCCGGCCTCTATTATCTTTTCAGGCAAAAGCGTTTTGTATTTTGGTTTTTTCTGATATGGCTTCTGCTGGCACCTTTGCCTGCCAGCCTGGTCGGCAAGCCCTTTGCCGTCAGAAGTATTACCATGCTGCCTCCTCTTTATGTCTTTATCGCGGCAGGGATTCACTTTTTTTTCCGACGCTTTGCCAAAATCAGTTTGACGGGAACAATGGTTCTGAGCTTTACAGCGGCTTTATTTATGGTTTTTTACCTGATGCGTTATTATTTGGAATATCCTGTATATGCCGCAACCTGGTGGGGTTGGGAGAACAAAGCAGCTTTGGATTATGCCGCTGCCAAACAGGAGGATTATGAGAGGATTTTCATATCGGATTTCTATTCCGGTTCTGCCTTGGCGTATGCCGTTTACAATTCTGTTGATCCGGATTCTTACCGCCTGGCGAAAGCCGAACCGGTCACACTTTCAGACGGACGGCATTTCCTAAAAATCGGTAAATACTATTTCGGCTCACTGGACTTAAACAATAAAAGGCTCGAAGAAAAAGTAATTCCTGATAAAAGCCTGTATATCGGCCGTCCCGAAGAACCCGCCGGTGAGGATGAAATATTGGCTTCGGATGACGGCAGGCTGATATTCGTCGTCCATGACACTTTAAAAAAGGACTGTTATATTGAAAAAAGGAAAGCCTGTTGAATAATATAATAAATAAACACAAAATCCATTTAATTTTGATTATTTTTTTGGCGGCAATACTGCGTTTCTACCGCCTTGATTCGGTGCCGCCGTCACTATATTGGGATGAGGCTTCCCTGGGTTACAATGCATATTCGATTGCCACCTCCCTAAAGGACGAACACGGCGAATTCCTGCCCCTGGCCCGTTTTATTGCTTTCGGGGATTATAAACCGCCGGGTTATATATATGCGGCGGCTATTGCTGTCAGGTTATTCGGTTTAAATGAGCTGGCAGTTCGTTTGCCGTCTGTTTTGGCCGGTATTGCCATTGTCTACCTTGTCTATCTGACAATTCTCGAAATTGCCAAAGAAAAGAAAAAAGCCCTGCTGGCGGCACTTTTTACCGCTTTTTCACCCTGGGCTTTGCATTTGTCCAGAGGAGCTTTTGAAGCCAATCTGGCCGCAGCCTTTAATCTTGCCGGTATCTATTTTTTTGCCAAAGCCAGAAAAACAGGTTATTTTTATCTTCCATCGGTAATTTTTTTCTGCCTGTCTTTTTATACTTTTAACGCCAACCGCATCATTGCTCCTTTAATGCTGCTCTCACTTTCCCTAATCTATTTAAAGGAACTTTTAAAAAACCGCAGTTGGTATGCGCTGGCTGTTGCGGCCGGTTTAATCATGCTTCTGCCAAGCACAGGATTCCTTAAAGCCAGGGAAAGCCGTCTGAGAATGGAGGAAGTATCCATCTTTACCAATCCGCAGCCTGTGGAATCATCAAATGAAAGAATAGCCCTTGCCGGAAGCGGTCCTGCTGCCAGACTGATTCATAACCGCCGCTGGCTTTTTGCCGCTGATTACCTCAAACATTATTTCGACAATTTTTCAGGGAAATTCCTGTTTACCCACGGGGATGCCAACCCCAGGATCCATATCCAGGGGATGGGCGAACTGTATTATTTCGATCTTGCCCCGGTTGTAATAGGTTTATACCTGGCTGCGAAATACCTTAGAGGATACAACCTGTTGTTTTTAGCCTGGCTGTTTATTGTGCCTTTGCCAGCTGCTGTTGCCAGGGAGACACCGCACGCCTTAAGAATTGTCTCTGCCATGCCTGTCTTTCATTGGCTGTCTGCCTCCGGATTACTATTCATTATCCAAGAATTGCGGAAAAAAACAGCCGATTTTTTTATACCATTAGCCGCGGCAGTTGCCTTGCTGTTTATTTTAAATACTGCCTTGTATTTGCATAACTACCATTTGCATTTTGCTACCAAGTGGAGCGGCGAGTGGCAGTACGGTTATAAGGAAATGGTCAAATATGTTTTAGAAAGACAAAATGAGTATGACAATATTTTCGTCACTCAGTCTTTAGGCCGGCCTTATATTTATTTTGCTTTTTACCAGCCTTTTGAAACAGAAGAGTTTCTGATGAAAAAAACAGCCGTCAGGGACTGGTTCGGTTTTTACAATGTGACAGCACTCGGCAAAATTAAATTTGACCTGGAAAAGTCAACCTCAAGTCCAGGGAAAACTCTTCTGGTTGTACCCGACGGCGATTTGCCGGCCGGATTCAATATGCTTAAAACGATAAACAATTTGTCTGGCCGTCCGGCTTTTATCATCGCTGAAAAATTATGAATAGAAAACTGCTTTTATCGGCTGTTTTGCTGCTGGCTTTCTGCCTGCGTTTTTATGCTCTTGGCAGCAATCCTCCGGCATTGGATTGGGATGAAGCAGCATTGGGTTACAATGCCTATTCTCTTTTAAAGACGGGGCGTGATGAATACGCAATCAGATTTCCTTTATCCATTAAATCCTTTAACGACTACAAACCGCCGCTATATACCTATATCAGTATCCTGCCGGTGGCGGCCTTCGGCTTGAATGAATTTTCAGTCAGGTTTACCTCGGCTTTTTTCGGCCTTCTGACTGTGGCGGCCGTTTACCTGCTCCTTAGAAGGCTCTTTCGGCACCAGTCTGCCAAACTGGATCTTTTGGCGGCTTTGTTTTTGGCGGTTTCGCCCTGGCATCTGCAGTTTTCCAGGGTGGCATTTGAGGCGAATTTAGCCCTGTTTTTTCTTATTTGGGGTATCTTTCTGCTTACTGCCTCTAATAGAAGATTGAAGTTCTATCTGTTTTCAGCAGTCTCTCTTGCCCTGTCCATGTACGCTTATCACAGCCCGAGGCTGATAGTGCCGCTTCTGCTGGCCGGTATACTCTGGATCTATAGGTCAAAATTCAGGGACAATTTGAAACAGACGGCCGTGTTTCTGGTTGTTTTTCTGCTTTCGGTGTTGCCGATTGCCGTACAGCTTCAGAAATCAACTTCAGCCAGATTTTCTTCGGTTTCCGTAGTCAATCCTGATGAAAAACTTGGGGAGAGCATAAAAGATATCGAATTTGACCAGGAAAAGGGCATACCCCTGGGCAGACTCTTTCACAACCGCAGGCTGGTCTATTTCCGGGAAATCCTGGGCGGTTATTTGGATCATTTCAATTTTGATTTTCTGTTTTTGACAGGTGACCCTCCGGGCAGGCATCATGCCAGCGGTATGGGCATGCTTTATTTATGGGAACTGCCGTTTATTCTGGCAGGCATTTTTTTGGTTATAGCCAGGCTGAAGGAGAAGAAATCCTGGCAGCTTTTTGCCTGGTGGTTTTTGGCGGCACCGGTTGCTTCCGCCTTGACTTCCGGTACCCCCCACGCTGTCCGCGCGCTTTTTTACCTGCCTCTCTATCAGATTTTGAGTGCCACAGGTCTTCTCAACCTGAGAAAAAGCTTCAGATTTCTGGTAATTCCGCTTTTTACTTTCAGTTTTTTCTACTACCTTCACCTTTATTATGTGATAACGCCTTTCGAGTATTCGGACTGGTGGCAATACGGTTATAAAGAGTCCATACTCACAGCCCGGCAGATTGAGGACCGGGTGGATAAAGTTGTGGTTACCTACCGCTATGACCAGCCTTATATTTTTTACCTGTTTTATAATTTAATTGATCCGGGGCAATATCAGGAAATTTCCCGTAATCTGGAGATAAAAAGATCGGAGCGGGTAATCGGTAAATATGAATTCCGCAATATTGACTGGTCAAAGGATAAGGAATTAACAAAAACATTGTTTGTGTCAGCCCCGGGAGAAATACCTGAAGACGACGGGGAACTCATTAAGGAAATAAACTTTCTGAACGGTCAGCCGGCCTTCAGATTGGTTTTAAGATAATGTTAGAATACTGATATGAATATTTTGATTACCGGCGGAGCCGGTTTTATTGCTTCACAAATCACAGACGCTTATATAGACGCTGGACACCGGGTGGCGGTCATTGATGACCTGTCGAGCGGCAAACGCGAATTTATAAGTCCCAAAGCGGTTTTTTACCGGGCTGATATCAGGGATATTAATGCCGTCGTTAAAATTTTCACCAGGGAAAAACCGGAAATTCTCAACCATCATGCTGCCCAGATAAGCGTCAGGAATTCAGTGGACGATCCCCGTCACGATGCCGAGGTCAACCTCATCGGCCTTATCAATCTCATGGAAGCTGGCAAAACATTTCTCAAAAAAACCATATTTGCCTCATCAGGCGGTGTTGTTTACGGAGATGCGGATAAAATCCCTACTTCTGAGGATTACGTACCGCTTTTGCCTTTGTCCCCCTACGGTGTATCCAAACTTGCCGGCGAACACTATTTGCATTATTACCGAAATAATTTCGGCATACCTTTTATTGCTTTGCGCTATTCAAATGTCTACGGGCCCAGGCAGAATCCCCACGGTGAAGCGGGAGTGGTAGCCATATTTTCCAGGAAATTATTAAAGGGGGAGGTGCCGGTAATCAACGGAGACGGCCTGCAGATCAGGGATTATATATATGTCGGCGACGTGGTCCGGGCAAATCTTAAGGCTATGGAGAAAAAAGTCAGCGGTTCTTTTAATATCGGTACAGGCTTAGGTACCAATGTAATTGATTTATATGATAAAATCCGCCGCATAACCGGAAGCACGATTCAAGCGAAACACGGACCGGCCAAGAAAGGTGAGCAGAAAAAAAGCGTCCTGTCCAATTCACAGGCTGCAAAGATTCTGGACTGGCAGCCAAAAACGGATCTGGATAAGGGATTAAAAGCGACAGTTGATTATTTTAAGGAAAATGAATAAGAGGAAGATACCCCAAACAGTCATCCTGGGAGGCGGCCTGGCAGGACTGGCCAGCGCTTACGAGTTATCCCGGGCAGGCAAAAAAGTTACCGTTCTGGAAAAATGGGAAGATGTCGGCGGACTGGCCAGGACTATTAAGGTAGGCCGTTTTGCTTTTGATACCGGACCCCACCGCTGGTATACCAAGAGCAATATGGTCAACGGCTGGATGCTTAAACTTCTGGGCAAAGAGGTCATTAATGTCCCGAGGCTTACCAGAATCTATTTCGATAAAAAATTTTTCTTCTATCCCATCAAACTGAAAAACGCCATGATGGGCATAGGTCTCATCAAAGCCTTCCGGGCAGTGACTGATTATATTATCGCCAGGCTAAAGTCCCGGCTTTTTCCGTCTGTTCTCCATACCATGGAGGACGGCTACATATCTCAGTTCGGTAAAACACTCTACGAAACTTTTTTTAAAAGGTACAGCGAGAAATTATGGGGTACCAACTGCCGGAATATCTCGATTGACTGGGTGGGACAAAGAACGCGGGGTTTGAATTTCCTGACGATACTGAAGGAATCGGTTTTCAAAAGCAAAAGCGTCGTTTCGTTAGTCGACGAATTTTCCTATCCTGACAGGGGAGTCGGCCGCATCGCCGACAAAATGGTAGACTTTGTAAAGAAAAGCAAAGGCGAGATAAAACTGGAGAGCGAAGTTGTCACAGTCAATTGCGGGGGCGGGAAAATTGTTTCGGTTGTTGCCAGGGAAAAAGGCGGGGAAAAAGTATATAAGGCGGAAGAGTTCATTTCCAGCATTCCCTTAAATTCTTTGGTTGAGTCGTTAAAACCCAGCCCTCCGGCGGCAATTTTAAAAACAGCCGCAAAATTGAAATACCGGGATGAGCTGCAGGTAGCCCTGTTTATAAAAAAAACGCACATTACACCCGATACCTGGATTTATGTTCATCCCAAGGAAATCCCTTTCATGCGGGTGATGGAGATGGACAACTGGAGCAGCCGCCTTTCACCGGCCGGCACAACCACCATGGTTTTTGAAGTAGCCTGCAATGAAGGTGACCGGGTTTGGAAAATGAAGGATGAACAGGTGATAAATATGATAGCCGATTCTTTTATCAGCGAATTCAATCTGATAAAAAAGGAAGATCTGATCGGAGGACATGTTCACCGGGTGCCCAAAGAATATCCCGTCTACCATCTTGATTATAAGGAGGACGTGCAAATCCTTAAGGATTACCTGCGCCAATTCAGCAATCTGCAGATTATCGGCAGGAACGGTACATTCCGCTACAACAATATGGACCATTCGATAGAGATGGGCTTATATGCCGCCTGGAACATCATTAAGGGGGAAAGGAAATGGGATGTCGACTCTGTCAATATCGAAAGGGAATATCTAGAAGAAAAGAAGATAGAAACAGTAGAAGATGAGCTGTTGGAAGAAAACGGCAGAAAATGAAAAGCAAAAGAACATTAACTCCCCAAGTGGTCGTAGTCATGCCCGCCTATAACGCCGCCACTACCCTTGAGAAGACTTATGCTGATATTCCCAAAGACCAGGTTGATGAAGTTATTCTGGTTGATGATGACAGCCGGGATGCAACCGTTTCCGTCGCCAGGAAGCTGAAACTGCCGGTTTTCGTCCATGAAAAAAATCTGGGCTACGGAGGTAACCAGAAAACCTGTTACCGTCAAGCTCTGGAACGGGGTGCCGAAATAATAGTTATGATCCATCCGGATTACCAGTATGATGCCCGGTTGACCGCTGAACTGATTGCGCCGATACGGCAAAAACGGATCAATGTCATGCTCGGCAGCCGTATCAGGAGCCGCCGGGAAAGTCTGGAGGGCGGCATGCCTTTGTATAAGTACCTGAGCAACCGTTTTTTGACTCTGACGGAAAATATCGTGCTCGGTTTAAACCTGTCGGAATACCATACCGGTTTCCGCGCTTTTGAAAGGAAAGTGCTGGAAAAACTGCCATTGGAAAATTTTTCGGACGACTTTGTCTTTGACGCCCAGATTCTGATCAGCGCACATGCGGCCGGCTTTGCCATCGGTGAAATTCCGGTGCCGGTTCGGTATTTTCCTGAGGCTTCCTCGATTAATTTTGCCAGAAGCCTTAAATACGGACTGGAGATTCTTTGGGCTTTATTGTGTTTTGCAATGTTCAAATCAGGGATCAGGCATAAGTTATTCGCTTTTAAAAAGTAAGCCGTGAAGAAAACAGACTGGTTAATCCTGCTTTTCATTATTCTGACATCTGCCTATGCCCTGAAAGACCTGTTTCTGCCCGGTTTTTATACCAGCCATGACGGGCCGCACCAGATTGTCCGCTTTTATTATTTCGACCGACTGCTGCGGGAGGGACAGTTTCCGCCTCGCTGGGCAGGAGGGCTCAATTACGGTTTCGGCTACCCTTTGTTTATTTTTTCCTATCAGCTGCCCTGGTACATTGCCGAAATCTTCCGCTCGCTTAATTTTTCCGTTATTGACAGTGTAAAGTTCACCTTTTTAGCCGGATTTATCTTATCAGGAATCACCATGTACTGGTTTTTGAGGTCTATCAGCGGCCGTCTGGCCGCATTTACCGGCACTATTTTATACCTCTATGCTCCATACCGTTTTTCCAATATTTTTGTCAGAGCTGCAATCGGCGATGCGACTGCTTTTATTTTTATTCCGATGATTTTTCTCTCTGCAGTCAAAATCCGTCAGAAAAAAAATATTTTATTATGGATTGCCCTGTATGCATTGTCCCTTACCGGACTGCTGCTGTCCCATGCCATGATTTTTTTCTTGGTGATGTTTGCTTTTATTCCGTTCATGCTGATTTCCCTTCGGAGAAAAAAGATCGGCCGCCTAATAATTTATCATCTTTCGGCCTTTTGCCTCTTTACCGGCTTGTCTGCCTATTATCTTTTGCCTTCTTTCATTGAAAGAAGTTACACCAAATTCAATGCGGTTATGGGCGCGGCGTTTACCGGAAATACCTTTGTCAGTCTGAAGAACCTGCTATACAGTCCCTGGGGCTACGGCATGATGAAGGCGGCCGAAGGCGGTATGTCACTGCAGATAGGTTCAGGTCAATGGCTGGCATTAGTTTTAGCTGCAGTTTTTATCAGCTTTAAACGATTGAGATTAACTCTTTTTTTTACGGCTGCTTTTGTTTTAAGTGTGTTTATGATGCAGAAGGAATCGCTTTTTTTATGGGAGAGTATCCAGGAACTGGCAGTCATAGATTTTACCTGGAGAATCCTGGTTGTATCCGTTTTTTCGGCCGCAGTCCTGGCTGCTTTGGCTGTCAACAGATTTAAAAATAAGAAAATTGCCCTGATTTTATCCTTCATGCTGATGGTTCTGACTTTCTATTCCAACCGCAACCACTTGAGGGTTAATGAAAGCCTTGCTTGGGATCTGCCCTTTTTTCTGGCATTGGAAAAGACTACCAACAGTTTTGATGAATATACGCCCAGATGGGTTAACCCGGAGCTGGTTAGAGAGAAAGCGCCGGATTGGGAATACGAAGGTGAAATATCCGGAAAAATAACAACAGACAGGAGCGCATTTTGGCAGGCGGAAGTGGATACGTCCCGGGCCGGTATTATCAGACTGAAGAAATTGTATTACCCAGGCTGGCAGGTCGAGGTCAACGGACGTCCGGCTGACATAAACTACCGGGACAGGGGATTGATTGAAGTGGCGCTTCCTGAGGGAGAATCCGTCATTACAGCCCGATTTACCTCAACCCCCTTAAGGCAGTTTGCCGATATCCTGTCATTTTTGTCTATAATACTGACAGGAGGATTAATCTACTATGGAAAAAAACAAACTTAATCTGTCTGTTGTTTTGGCCACGTACAATGAGGAGATGAACATCGGACGCTGCCTTGAAAGTGTCAAAGGCCTGGCCGACGAAATAGTTGCCGTCGACGGCACTTCAAATGACGCCACCGCCGATATCCTCCGGCAGTACGGTGCCAAAGTACTGATCAGAAAGAATCAGGCCAATTTCCATGTCAATAAACAGCTGGCCATTGATTCAGCCGGCGGCAATTGGATTCTCCAGCTTGATGCCGATGAAAGACTAAGTGAGGCCCTGAAAGAAGAAATAAAACTGGCCATCAGTTCAAAGCAGGCATTTGACGGATATTGGATTCCGCGCAGAAATTATTTTTTAGGCAGGTTTCTCAAGAAAGGCGGACAATACCCGGACTATACTCTGAGGTTGTACCGCCGGGGCAAAGGCCGACTGCCCGCCAAAAGCGTTCATGAACAGGCTGAGGTGACCGGGCAAACTGGCCGTCTTAAAAACGACCTGCTGCATTATTCCTATCCGGACTTTTCCCATTACTTGGAGCATTTCAACCTTTATACGGATATCCTGGCTTCGGAATTGGCTGAACAAAAACTTCCGCTGAACTTGCTGTCGGCAATTAACTATTTGATCATTAAACCGAAATGGTGGTTTATAAAAACATATTTCCGGCACAAGGGTTTCCGGGACGGAATGCCCGGTTTTGCTTTTTCCCTTTTTTCCTCCCTGAGATTTACGGCAGCCTATATCAAATATTGGGAGAAGAAAAACCGGGCGGAAGCGTAAATATTCTAAGCTATGAAAGCGGCACTGGTCACTCCTCCTATCAAAGGACATAATCTTCGCGGCAGCGGAATTTACTTCAGTCATTTGTCACGTCTTTTGGTTTCAGTCAGGGATCCTGTTGTTGAAATCGTCAGTTGGGGAGCTAATTTAGAGGGTTATGACCTTGTCCACTTTCCCTATTTCGATCCCTTTTTCCTGACCATGCCTTTAGTATCCGGGGAAAAAAAGATTGTGACGGTGCATGATTTGATCCCGCTTAAGTACCCCAGGGAAAATCCGACGGGATTTCGGGGCAGTATTAAATGGTTGTGGCAAAAGCGCCAACTTAAAAAATCGGAGAAAATCATCACCGATTCAGAAAGTTCGGCAGCCGACATCTCCGCAATAACCGGCATAAGAACAGAAAAAATAAAAGTCATACCGCTGGCTCCCGATTCAATCTTCGGCAGTTTAAAGGCAAAAGAAACCCTAGAAATAAAAGAAAAGCTGCGTTTGCCGGATGATTATTTATTGTATGTTGGTGACGTTAATTTCAATAAAAATATTCCGGTCCTGCTCCGGAGTTTTGACGTTCTTTCCCGGGAATTTCCCAAACTGAGGCTGGTGCTTGCCGGAAAAGGATTTAAGGATCCCTCAGAGCCGTTAGAGCAAATTTCGGCACTGGTTAATGAGTTAAATATCAGGGATAAGCTGTTTTTTCCCGGAAGTCTATCCGAGCTAGATTTAGCCGGACTTTACAGCCAAGCCGGTGTTTATATCCAGCCTTCAATTGACGAGGGATTCGGTTTGCCTGTCTTGGAGGCAATGGCTTCAGGTTGCCCGGCCGTTGTAACCGCAAGGGGCAGTTTAGAGGAAGTAGCCGGCCAAGCAGCGCTATATGCCGATTATCGCGATCCGCAGGATTTGGCCGGAAAGATAAAACAGTTTCTGACTGATGCCAAACTGAGGGAGAAATTTATAAAAAAAGGGAAAATGCAGTCAAAGAAATTCAGCTGGCCAGAAACCGCCAGACAGACCCTGGAAGTTTACCGCGGGGTATTGGCAATATGACAGTTTTTATAGCGGGACTTTTCTTCAGCTGGCGGATACTCCTTTTTGCCGCCGCCTATTTGGCGGAAAAAATCATGCCCTTTACCCCGCGTTTTCCTTATGCCGACCTGTTTTTAATACCTTCCAATTTACCCCGCTGGATTTGGGGTTTTGCCAATTTTGACGGTGTGCATTATCTGACTATCGCCAGCCGGGGATACCAGGCGCAGTATACCCAGGTTTATTTTCCTCTTTTTCCCGCCATATTAAAATATTTCTACCGCCTGCTGCCTGTATTTCATCCTTTAGTTAGCGGTCTTCTCTTGTCAAATGTTCTGTTTCTGGCGTCTTTATTTCTTTTATCTGCGATCCTCAGGCCTGATATCCAGGAAAACAGGCTTAAATGGATACTGGCCTTCCTTGTTTTTTTCCCGACCTCTTATTATTTCGGCAGCCTTTATACGGAAAGCCTGTTTCTGTTTTTATTACTGTTGTCGTTCTGGCTGGCCAAAAAGAAAAAATGGTTTCTGGCTTCACTTGCGGGAGCTGCGGCCTCGGGCACCAGACTTATCGGCATTTTTCTTTTGCCGGCACTTCTCTGGCAATACATGGACGGAAAGAAAAAATCAACTCTCCTGCATTTTTTAAAGTCTCCGGTGCTTTACCTGGCCCCTCTGGGACTAATTGCCTATATGTCATATCTTTATTATTATTTTTCAGATGCCCTTTACTTCTGGCATGCCCAGCCTGTTTTCGGAGCTGCCCGGAGCGGCAGTTCGCTGATTTTCATGCCCCAGGTCGTTTACCGTTATATCAAAATGTTTGCCGATATCCCCGTCTCACAGGAAGTCTTTTGGATTACCTTTCTGGAATTTTATCTGACACTTTTTACTATCTTTTTACTGTTAGTCGCCCGCAGGCAGAAAATTTACCTGTCATGGCTGATATTCGCCTGGCCGGCCATTATATTGCCGACTCTGACCGGGACCTTTTCCAGTATGCCGAGATATGTTCTTGTGGCATTACCGATTTTTCTGGTACTTGCATCCATCCGCAATCTTAAAATCAGAAGCCTGGTGCTTTTCATTTCGCTTCTGTTGCAGCTTGTTTTAACCATGCTGTTTACTTCCGGCCATTGGGTAGCCTAAAATACCGTCATGAAACTTCTAGTAGCCATCCCTGCCTTTAATGAAGAAAAGATGATTGCCCAGGTGATAAAAAGCATCCCCGGAAAAATTGCCGGCATAAAGAAAAGGGATATTCTGGTAGTTGATGACGGTTCAACTGACAGGACTTTTGAAAAAGCTCAAAAGCACGGAGCAATTGTAGTCAGGCATATTATAAACAGGGGATTGGGAGGCGCCATAAAAACAGCCATGGATTTTGCCAGAAGGGAAGGTTACCAGATATTAATAACCATAGATGCCGACGGACAGCACGAACCCGGCAGCATTCCTTTGTTTATCAAAAAAGTTATAGACAGCCATAAGGACGTCGTTGTCGGATCCCGCTGGCTTAAGGCCGGATCAGCCCCTCGGACACGTATAATTGTAAACAAACTGGCTAATTTGCTGACTTACTTTTTTTACGGCATAAATACCAGCGATTCACAGTCGGGCTACCGCGCATTCGGGCCAAAGGCGCTTGATCGTGTAAGGCTGCAAGCGGATGGCATGGAAGTCTCAAGCGAGGTTTTCCGGGAAATTGCCAAGAACCGTTTAAGTTATGCGGAGATTCCCATCCGCGTGATTTATACGGAATATTCAAAGGCCAAAGGGCAGAGAATTACCAATGCGCCGAAAATCATATTACAATTACTGGTGCGTTTGTTTAAATAAAATGAGCCTTACCCAGATTCTGCTGATTGTTTTTTTACTTTTTGCCTTAAGCCGGGTCACCCTGCAGTATAAAAGCGGCAATCTGTCATTGTTAAGTTTCCTTTTCTGGAGTTTTCTGTTTGCGGCAGCCGTATACCTGACAGCTTTTCCCGACCAGGCCAGCAGAATCGCCCAATTGTTGGGAATCGGACGCGGAGTCGATGCGGTTATTTACATTTCCATAGCCGTTCTCTTTTACCTGGTTTTCCGGCTGTACGTTTATCTGGAAAATGTCAGGCAGGAAATTACCGATCTGGTCAGGAAACTGGCTCTTGATAGTAATAAAAAAAATGGCCGGAAGAAATCTAAAAATTAGTCTTGTTACACCCTCTTTTAACCAGGGGCAGTTTATAGAGCAAACCATCAAGTCGGTTCTCGGGCAAAAATATCCTAATTTGGAATATATCGTCATGGACGGCGGTTCGAAGGACGGGACGACCCATCTTTTAAAAAAATACACCAGGCAAATTGACTGGACTTCCGGCAAGGATAAAGGGCAGTCTGATGCTTTAAACCGCGGTTTCAGAAAATCGACGGGAGAAATTATCGGTTTTATCAATTCCGATGATTATCTACTGCCCGGTTCCCTGAAAAAAGTGTCGGATTTTTTCCACCGTTATCCCCGGGCGTTATGGGTCACCGGAAAATGCCGGATTGTTGATTTAAATAACAGGGAAGTAAGGAAAGCAATCACTGCCTATAAAAACATGCTGCTTAAACATTTCCGTTTGATACAGACTCTGGAGATAATCAATTTTATCTCCCAGCCAGCAACTTTCTGGAGACGGGATATTTTTAAATCAGTCGGATTACTTGATACTGATTTACATTACAGCATGGATTACGATTACTGGTTGAGAATCTGGCAAAAATACCCCCTTTATTTTCTGGATGACTACCTGGCATGCTACCGTGTCCATCCGTCTTCCAAAACGGTAAAGTCTCCCGAAAACCAGTTTGAGGAAGAATATATGTTGGCCAAAAAACACAGCAATTCAATAATTATTCATTGTCTGCATAAATGGCATGCAACTATAGCAAAACTTATCTATCGTAAATTATTGATTAAATAAGACTATATGGATATACTGATTTTTTATGAAAGTAAATCCTAAGCGCAATTTTTGGATAAGGAAAAAAGTCCTGGTGACCGGAGGTAACGGATTTTTAGGAAGTCATTTGGTGGGCAATTTGAAGAATCTTGGGGCTGATGTTTTTGCCCCGGGTTCGAAAGATTTCGATCTTCGTGTAAGGAAGAATTGCAGGGAAATTGTCAAAAATCAGGAAATAGTAATACATCTGGCGGCAAAAGTGGGAGGGATCGGTTTCAACCGTGAACATGCAGGCGAGATGTATTTCGACAACATCATGATGGGGGCAATGTTAATGGAAGAAGCAAGGCTGGCACAAGTTAAAAAATTCGTGGCTTTAGGGACGATTTGCGCCTACCCGAAATTTACACCCGTACCTTTTAAGGAAGAAAAATTGTGGGACGGATATCCTGAAGAAACGAATGCTCCATACGGCCTGGCTAAAAAAATGCTTTTGATCCAATCTCAGGCATACCGCCAGCAGTACGGCTTCAACTCCATTTTCCTTCTTCCAGTCAACTTATACGGTCCCGGTGATAATTTCGATCCGGCATCTTCTCATGTAATTCCGGCCCTTATTAAAAAAGTCTTCGACGCTAAAAAGAACAGGGAAAATGCAATTACCGTCTGGGGGACGGGAAGACCGACCAGGGAGTTTCTATATGTTAAAGATGCAGCCCGCGGAATTATCCTGGCCGGCGAAAAATATGATAAAAGCGAACCGGTCAATCTGGGAGCCGGTTTTGAAATATCCATAAAGAAATTGGCTGAAAAAATCTGTAACATAAGCGGATTTAAAGGAAAAATCATCTGGGATAAGTCAAAACCTGACGGACAGCCAAGGCGGATGTTGGATACCACAAAAGCTACCAAAGAATTCAGCTTTTCCGCTTCAACTTCGTTTGATGCCGGCTTGGGAAAAACCGTTGCCTGGTACATGAAGCATGTTATCAATGACTGACCGTTTGGTATTTATCACACAGTATTTTGCTCCGGCCTGGAGTTATGGTGGCCCGCCAATAGTTCTTTACCGCCTAACCAGGGAACTAGTAAAAATGGGATATAAAGTTGATGTTGTTACAACCGATGCTCTTGACGGGCGAAGACAAAAATCCGGCAGAGATGTGATCGAAGGAATAAATGTATTCAGATTCCCAACCGTTTCCAACTTCCTGGCCTATAACTTCAAACTGTTTTATGTGCCTTTCATAAGGAAAAAAATAGAAAATATACTGGCGGGATCAAAATTTGTCTTTTTTTCCGATTTGCGGGCTGTTATGAACTGGCAGATTTTCCCTCAAGTTAAAGTGATGGGAATACCATACGGTATATTTACTTTCGGACAGATTCCCTATGATTCGGGAGTAAAGGGACAAATCAAGAAGGTCTTTGACCGTATGTGGGTGAATGATTTTGTCAGATCAGCCAGATTCAGATTTTGCCAGACAGAACATGAAAGGGAAATGTACCGCCAATTTTCAGTAACCAAAGAAAAAACACAGTTTCTTCTTCTGCCGGTAAATGTTCCGGTTAATCGTCAGACAGTAAAAAAAAGCTTTAGGAGAATGTTCGGTATCAAAGAAAATGATTTTTTGCTTCTATACGTTGGCAGACTGAATCTACTTAAAGGAATTGATAGAATAATCCGGGCCGTCAGATCTCTGCAAAATAAACATAACATTTGCCTGATGATTATTGGTAGGGATGATGGGTATGAAAACCAATTGCGCCGGGAAGCGGGGAATGAAGCGGGTAAAAGCATTATATTTGCCGGACCGCTTTATGAAAGAGAAGTTTATGAAGCATACAGGAACGCCGATTGTTATATTGTTACACCCAGGTTTTTTGAAGAGACATCTACCGCTGCTTTGGAGGCGCTCTCCTGCGGGACTCCGGTCATAACAAACGAACAAAGTGAAATTCCATTCCTGGAAAAATATAAAGCAGGCATCACTGTGAAAAAAATCGAAGATTTGGAATCATCCATCCTGAAGATGAAGTCAAATCTGGATAAATATAAAAAAGGATCGGTAAAACTGATCCGTAATCACTACGTCTCATCCAAAATAGCAGAACGCTTTACTACCTTCCTGACTAAATATTAATTCGCAAGCTCACTTCAGGTATAATTACGGTATTTCCGCAAATAAAATGAGAGTATCGTCAAGAGAAACAGTCATTTCCCCGAAATCATTCGGAGTTTTTCATTTGGCCGAGATTGTCCGTTTCAGGGAATTGTTTTACATATTTTCCTGGCGGGATATAAAAGTAAGGTACAAGCAGACATTTTTGGGAATATTTTGGGTAATATTCCAGCCATTGGTAACAACAATTATCTTTACCGTCTTTTTCGGAAATTTTGCCAAAATTCCATCAGGGGACCTGCCGTATCCGCTTTTCGTTCTAACCGGCCTGGTTTTTTGGAACTATTTTTCCAACTCTGTTTCCCATGCAGCCAACAGCATGATTGAAAATGAAAGCATTATCAAAAAAGTTTATTTTCCAAAAATTATTTTACCTTTGTCTTCTTTGCTGACCGGTTTTATCGACTTTTTAATCAACCTGTTTATTCTTTTTATCTTTGCAGTCGTTACCGGCCATTCGCCTAATCTCAGAATTATTTATCTGCTGCCGTTTTCCATATTGGTAACGATATTTTCCTCATCCGGTATCGGTCTGTTTTTGGCCTCAGTCAACGTCAAATACAGGGACGTCCGCTATATCCTTCCTTTTTTTATCCAAATCCTGCTGTTTATTACTCCGGTCATCTATCCGCTTTCCATTCTATCTCCGTCACATAAAATCTATATGGCTTTTAATCCGATGTCGGGGGCAGTTGAAGCGTCACGGGGAATTTTTTCCGGTACTACCCCCGATTTTTTTCTATTAACCGTCTCTGCCGTAAGTTCTCTATTAATACTCATAGCCGGATTCGTCTATTTCTCCAAAACCGAAAAGTTTTTCGCGGACATAGTCTGATATGAAGCCGATCATTGAGATTAACAAGCTCTCAAAAAAATATAAATACGGGGTCAGCCAACCGTATTATTCCCTCCGGGATTCATTAACAAATTGGATTACAGATCCCGTTAAAGTCCTCGCCGGCAATAAAAAGACCGATATGGGACAATTTTGGGCTTTGAAGGATATCGACCTGAATGTTAAGGAAGGGGAAATTGTCGGTATTATCGGCAGAAACGGCGCCGGGAAAACTACTCTTCTTAAAGTGTTATCCAGAATAACACCTCCCACAGAGGGAAAAGCTGTATTAAGAGGCAGGGTTGCCAGCCTATTGGAAGTCGGTACTGGATTCCATCCGGAACTTACCGGTCGGGAGAACATCTTTTTAAACGGAGCGATTTTGGGTATGTCACGAGTGGAAGTCAGAAAAAAGTTTGATGATATTGTGGATTTTGCCGAAATAGAGCGGTTTCTGGATACACCGGTTAAACGGTATTCTTCAGGCATGCATATGAGATTGGCATTTGCTGTGGCTGCCCATTTGGAGGCCGAAATACTCCTGATCGATGAAGTGCTTTCAGTCGGGGACACGGCTTTTCAGCAGAAATCATTGGGCAAGATGGAAAATATCTCACAATCAGGCAGGACAATCCTGTTTGTCAGCCATAATTTGGGCATGGTTAAGAAATTATGCCTAAAGGGAATCATTATTAAAGACGGCCGCAGCAGTAAACTGACTGCCATCGATGAACTTATAAATACCTATCAGCAGTCCAGACAGACATCTTCGGCTTCGATCAGACTGAATAGATATAATCTTGAATTTATAAATTTCAGGGTCAATGGTATTTCCGTCAAGGATGAACCGGAGGTGTTTCCTGAAAGCCAGATGGAAATCACGGCCGAATACAAAGGCTCGGGCAACAAGTCCTATGACCTCTGTCTTTCGTTTGCCCTGAGGAAAAAAGAGGATTATACCTTAATGTATTATTCGCATAACCACTTGGAGAACGTCCGGCACATGACAGAAAAAAAAGGAAGCATTTCCCTCCGGTTTCATTTACCTCATGTATCTCCCGGAAAATACACTCTGGAAACACAGATCTGGCTTGACGGAAATCTGGTGACTGACGGTTTTGAAATGGGAGATTTAACAGTTGTCAGTGCCCCTGCTTTTGCTTCACATAAGTCTTTTGCCAATTTTCCCGCCCATCTTCTTATTCCTAGTCTGTGGAGAATTCGTAAATGAAAATACTTTTGTCTTATAGTAAATTTCATTTCGATCCTTCGAAGAATCCAACATCACAAAAGTATTGGCATTCCTCAGCCGGAATACTGGCCAGAAATTTATACCGCATTTTGTCTGAAATTGGAAAAATTACATATATTGATGGAAATGAAATAGACTCCGTCAGGGGAAAAGAATTCGATTTATTCGTAGGTACCCATTATAAGTTCAATGAAATTCTTAGGGTATGCAAAATTAATAAAAGTATTCTATTTGCCGTTAATATGCATCCTGCGGAAAGAAACAGGATACTGCTATCGTTTTTATTGAAAGAAAGTTTAAATCTGAAAGCATTGGCCGGATGGGATTTAATGAACTTTCTGTCTATCGATCAATCAATAAATTCAGCAGACTATATAATCTGTGCGGGTAACATAAGAACTTACAACACCTATATAAAGCGCGGGATCCCTAAACAAAAAATTAAAATGATTAATTACGGAGCTGAATATATTTCCCAAATTATCAATAAAAAAAAGAGTGTACCCGAATTTATCTACTTAACCTCAGAAATCGGTCTACGGAAAGGATTTGATATTGTATATTCTCTTTTTACCCAACCGCAGATTTTAGACCGGAAATTTCATCTTAAGATAATGGGATTACCGACAAATTCATTTTATGAACAAAAACTTAACCGTTTCCTTAAGATTCTCGGAAATAAAGCTGAACATTACGGTTGGGTAGACGCAGGCAACTTAAAATACCGCAGGATAGTAGCGAATAGTGATTTTTTTATATTTCCTTCTCTTGAAGAAGGCCAGGCAGGAACAGCTGTTGAAGCCTTGGATAGCGGTTTAATTCCGTTAGTGTCACGAAATTGTGGTATTGATTTTGCCCCTTTTGGAAATTTGGAATTAAGCACTAACTCTGAAATTAACAGGAATATTATGCTGAAAGCACTTTCTCTGCCGAAAGGAGAAATCAACCGCTGGAAAATGAAGACAAAAGAATATTACGGTTTATTCCATGCTGATTTTAGAAGTTCCCTGAAAGAAGCAGTCATTGGTGCGGTAAAAAACGATCTATATCCGAAGATCAGCGTTATTTTACCCATATTTAACAAAGAAAGAACCATTAAACCGCTGATTAAACTTCTTCATCGCGCATTAATACAATATGGCAACTGTGAGTTGCATATTTATTTTGACGGCTGTCAGGATCAGACTGAAGATATCGTCAGGAATTTTTATAAGGACAAAAAACAGTATCCCGTAACCTTTTACGTCACAGCGAATATTTTTGAAACCAAAACTAATAATTTAGGATTGAAAAAATCTTCAGGAAAGTATGCCGTTATTTTACAGGATGATAATTTTATTTATGACAGAAATATTTTTTTTGAAGCTGTCTCAATTCTTGAGAAATCTCCGAAGATAGCCATATTAGGAGCCTTGGCAGGTGTAAATTTTTATCCTAAAGACATGAAAAACTTAACGGGGAAAGGACAGATTGTCGTTAACGAACATGAAGTCTACTGGAGACAGGATGAAAATACGGACCCCGAGTTAAAACATAAGGTATTTGAGACTGATGCTTGTATGAGAGGACCGTTGATTTTAAGAAAATCATTTCTGGAGAAATACGGATACCTTGATGAATCATATGCGCCTTATTACATGGATGATATAGATTTATGTTTTCGGGCGAAAAGCGAGGGATTTAAAGTTTTTGCTTTTTTGTCGGATACAATAAATACCTCGGGAAGTATAAGTGTTTATCAGGGTGATAAATGGAAAATTTGGGAAAAAGTAATTAAAGAGAATCCTGAGCGTTTTTACTCAAGATGGCAACCGTCAAAAATAAAAGATTATCTTAAGTTGGAAAGAATAACTATCGATGAAAATTTAATTAATAAAATTTACAAAATTTCAGCACTGCTGATGGTGAAGAAAGCAAAAAAAGTAACTGATATATTTTCTCTCTGTAAAAATTTATTATTCAAACTCATAAGAAATTTTTTTTTATTATTTAATTCATCATATTCATTCCAAATTTCAAATCTAGCCTGGAAAACGAGGCATGATTGGACTATCGAGCAATTAAAGAAATTACCCAAAGGATCAACCGTTTTAGACGTCGGTGCAGGATCAGCACCTTTTAAATCATATTTAAATCATTGCCGTTATACTTCACAAGATTTTTGTCAGACACCGAATTTAAATTACGGAAAAATTGACGTAATCAGCGATATCAGATCCATACCATTACCTGATAATAGTTTTGATGTTATTTTATGCACAGAAGTGTTAGAACATGTGCCGTATCCGATTGAAGCGGTACAGGAAATGAGCAGATTACTTAAATCCGGAGGAAAATTGATTCTTACTTCTCCTTTAGGCAGCGGACTTCATCAGATTCCTTACCATTTTTACGGTGGGTTTACTAAATTCTGGTACCTTAAATTTTTACCTGAAAATAAACTGACGGTTGACTCAATTGAATACAGCGGAGGACTATACTGGCATATCATAGAACTGATATGGAGAAGTCACGGTATTCTCGAAGCTTTGTATAAAAAATCTCCATTATTCATTCCGTTGGTAAAAGTAATTCAATTATTTATATATAATATTCCTTCTGTTTTTTTCGCGGAGTTGGAACACATAAAAAAGATTGAAGATTTCACAACGAATTATTTAGTACTGGCGACAAAAACCGATTCCGGGCAAAAGGAAAAAAAAAGACCGAAAAAATGAACGTATTTCACTACCTTACACGATTTAAGATGATAATAAACAGATACTGTCAAGTAAGTTATTCACAGTGCGGAGAAGATTTGATTTTGTTCCATTTGTGCCGTGCAATTAGCTTAGACAAACCGACTTATCTTGACATCGGTGCTTATCACCCGTTTCATATCAGTAATACCGCCCTGTTTTATGAACTCGGTTCAAGAGGAGTGAATGTGGAACCGAATCCTGAAGCCAGCAAATTGTTTCAAAAATACAGATCACAAGACATAAACCTCACTGCCGGTGTTTCGGATTCTGCGAAGGTCATGACTTATTATTGTTTCAATATAGCAACTCTGAATACGTTCTCCAAAAAAGAAGCAGATAAATGTATAAGGGAAGGTTATTTACTTGAGGACCGGAAAAAGATACCCGTTACCACTCTTCAAAAAATCATCAGTGAACAGTGTCATGGAGTAATGCCGGATATTTTGCTTATCGATGCTGAAGGTTCGGAGAGGAAAATAATACTATCACTTAAAAAACTGGAAAATAAACCTGCAATTTTATGTATTGAGACAGTGACTTTTACTGTCCGCGGCTTGGGTGAAAAAAAGAGATCACTGATAAATCAGATTCTAGAAATGGGATATAAAATTTACGCTGATACATTTATTAATACGATTTTCCTGAAAGGAAGTTATTTCAGTAAATGATTACGGTGGAAATGCTGGGGGGTCTAGGCAATCAAATGTTCCGCTATGCGGCCGGACGTTCGCTGGCGGAGAAAGTGGGCACGGGGTTGGTTTTGGATTTAAGCCATTTTGCGGGCTATAAACTCCGTAATTTTGAACTGGATATTTTCCGCATTAAAGCTGAAATCAGACAGTCCTCCGGGATATTGGCGAAAATAGGAACTATAACTTCCAAATTAAAGTCCGCTCAAAAAAAATACCGGGAAAAACATTTCCATTTCGATGCCGATTTTTTCGATCTGCCTGACGGTACTTATCTTAGAGGTGATTTCCAAAGCGAAAAATATTTTTTCCCGGTTAAGGACCTGATTCGCAGGAATTTTACTTTTGCAGGAGAATTAAATAATGACTCAAAAAAATATTTGGCGTTAATACGGAATGCAAAATTGCCGGTAAGCATCCACTTCAGAATTACCGATTATTTGAAATCTGAACAAAAGGACCAATACCACTATGTTTTGCCCGGTGAATATTATCGTCAGTCGATTTTTTTGCTCAGCAGGCGCCTTCTTAAACCTGTCTATTTCATTTTTTCAGATGACCTAAATTATGTAAAAATGAATTATGACCTGCCCGTTAATGCTGTTTTTATTGACAGGGAAGTCAAAACAGAATCCTGGGAAGATATGAGGCTAATGAGTTTGTGCAGACACCATATAATTGCCAACAGTACATTCAGCTGGTGGGCGGCATGGCTTAACAGTTATACAAAAAAAGTTATCATAAGCCCGCTCAGATGGTTTGACAATAATCCTTCCGATACCGGTGATTTAATTCCCGAAACCTGGGTAAAAATATGACTTTAAATCCGTTAATCAGCATACTGATGCCCGTTTATAACGGGGAAAGATTTATTAAGCAGGCCATTGAGAGTATTTTATGTCAAACTTTAAGGGATTTTGAGCTGGTGATTGTGAATGATGCCTCGTTTGATGGAACCATTCAAATAGTCAATTCATTCACCGATAAAAGGATCAGATTAATAAATTCTTCCAAAAGGCTTGGATTGGCAAAAATACGCGATAAAGGCATCAGGGAATGCCGGGGGGAATTCATTGCATTTCTGGACAGTGATGACATTGCTCTGCCGCAGCGTCTCGAAAAACAATGGGATTACATGGATAGGAACAGGGAAATTTCCCTGACCGGCAGCTGGGTTAAAGTAATTGATGATGAGGATAAACTCACCGGTCGCGTATTTAAACACGTATGTCGGCCTGAAATCATTAAATCGGTGCTTTTGTTCAGAAACTGTTTCACCCAGTCAGCCGTAATGATCAGGAAAGCTGCAGTCCAAAAGCACGGTTTCCGCAGCTCATTTAATGCCGCTCCTGATTTTGATTTATGGTCAAGGCTGGCTCAACATCTGCGGCTGGCAAACATACCCCGGGTTTTTTCTTTATACCGCGAATATAAAGGGAATTTAACCGATAAAACTTCCCCGGAAATAGAAAATTGCACCAGAAGGATATTTGCCGCATCATTGGAGAAAATGGGTCTTGCTCCTACTGAAGAGGAAATTCTTGTACATGACAGTTTAGAGCGGAAAAAAGACGGTTGGACCCTGAAAGCGCTTGTTAAAGCTAAATATTGGCTGCAAAAATTATGTCAGGCAAACGGAGAGAACAAAGTTTATGACCGGAAAATATTTGAACAACTGTTGTTTGACTATTGGTTCAAAATTTGTTGTTTGGGAGCCGACTGGGGAATACCTGTCTTTCAATTATATAAAGATCTGTCATTCAGAAAACAAGTAAGAATAAAAGAGCGGGATTTAATTCTGTTTATGCTGACTTCTATTAAGAAAAGCAAACATATCGACATTACTGCCAATACCTGGATTAACAGCACCTACCCCGATTTATGAAATGCCTTATCTGTAATTCTTCATCTCTTCATTTTTTACTCAATCCCTTCCGCGGCAGTTCAATTTACCGATGTGATAGCTGTACCAATGCCATAACCATCCCGGCGCCTGAAGATAAATATGAGGAAAACCGATTCTATCAAAAAGGTGAGGAAGACGTTCAGGCTTACACTGCTTATTCCGGGTTAATTCTTGATTATATTAAAAACGTGAAACCTGAGGGAAATTTGTTGGATATCGGTTGCGGAGCCGGTTATTTACTGGAAGAGGCGGGAAAAGCCGGGTACCGGGCGCAGGGAGTTGACATATCCAAAGGGGCAATTGCTTTTTGTAAAAAGAGACGGCTCAATGTCAGGCAGGGTTATTTCGGCAGGATAAAATTTCCGGAAAATTATTTTGATATCCTGGTTGCCTCTCATGTTGTTGAACATAATCCTGATCCGTCCCTATTTGTAAAAAAATGCCGGAAATTATTAAAAAAAGACGGCCTGCTGTTTCTGTCTCAAACTAACTATACCGGTTCAGTCGCAAAACTGTTGGGAAGGTACTGGGAGGGCTGGGTACCAAACGAGCATTATTCCCATTTCAGCCCTGTGGGTATTGAATACCTTTTATCTGAAAATAAATTCAGAATCCTGAGACTGTCCATTCTTCCGCTTGGTTATAAAATCATCTGCCATTTCGGAAATTTCTCCGAAATAGCCAATAGTCTATACAATACGTTTAACTATTTAATAAGCAGGTTTAAACTGATACGGCCTTTTTCAGGTGATCAAATGTATATTCTGGCCGTTAAGGACAGATGAATAAATTTCTGGTATTTATTTTATTTTTTTTATTATCCTTAAGTTTCCGTTTCGAAAACCTCAAAAGGGATCTGGATTTTAACGGTTATATTACCGCTCATACGCTGTTGACTTTGAAGATTTGGGAGAAAGTCGGCATAAAACAGTACAATTTCAGCCCTGTTTATACCTTTCCGAACGAAAATGACAGACATATTTCAAATCTTGGAGGAATAAAAGATATTTACGGAAATTATTATTATATTTCCTATCCACCGTTTGCTTTTATTTTCCCCTATTTTGTTTTTCAGATTTTTAAAGTGCCATCCGGAGTTTTAAGCCTGTACATATTAAATTTACTTATTCATCTGGTTGCCTCTTACTTTGTCTATTTGACCCTTTCGGTATTATTTCCGGTTAAAGAGGGGAAATTACCCGGTAAATTTGCTTTTATCGGATTTATTGTCTATTTATTCATCTCAGGAAATCTTTGGTTTCACCAAAACTTATATTTTGTGGATATTTTTGTCCAGGTTTTTTTCGTTATATCAACGTATTTGGTAATGAATATTTTATTTAATGAAAAATCAAGGACAAATATGTATTTTTCACTGTTTTTTATCGTCTCTTTTTTTATGGCGTACAGTGAATGGATCGGCTTGCTTTTTTCCCTATCGCTTATTTTAATTGCCATATTTAAGAGGAAAGACACAATTTATCAAAAAATTGCCGTTGTCTCGGGCAGTGCTTCATTTATGGCGGTTTTTCTCACTCTCCTTCAGTATTCAAGAATTGCCGGGGCAGGCGAAATGTTTTCCGGGATGTGGCAAAAATATCAGGACCGCAGCGGTTTGTTTTTTTCGGCAAAACCTTATTTAAACATCGTTTATTTCTACTACATTAACTATTTACCTGCCTTTATTTTTATCATGATTGCCCTGTTTCTTATCCGTAAAAAGAGGCTTATCTCCGTAAAGCTCTTATCAAAAAAATCAGGCCATCTTCTTTATTTTTCGTTATGCCCGGTAATACTGCATTATCTTGTCTTTTTCAATTTCAATTCCAACCACAGTTTTTCAGTTTTGAAGACATCCTTATTTTTGTCGGTCATCACTTCATTAAGTTTGATATATATTATGCAGGTTTTCTCTAATGGCAAATTTATGAAAATTTTATATGCGTCTGCCATATGCCTTTTTATATCAATCTCCGTCGTCTATTATTACTTTCGTTATCATGACGCAACTTTTGACACAAGCTATAAAAGTCTCGGGTATACCATTAAAGAGCGGGTTTTGGATAATGAAATGGTCTATTTATGCGGGTATCCCGGCGGTTTTATTGAACCCCAGATACTTTATTATGCTGAAAGAAACATAAAATCCTGCAGCGATATGGATGCTTTAAAAGAAAAGCTGATCCGCGCGAATAAAGAAAAAGCCGTTATTTTTCTTGTTGATAACTTGCGTCAGGTAAAAAAATCAGTAAGGATTCCGATGTAAATCCGTTCAACAATATGAAAACAGTTAGGATAGTAAAATCCTGGTACAGTCCCGATATTATGAGACAAACCCCGAAATCATCCGGATTATGGGATAATATCAAATTTACCGATGCTGAAATAGAGGAATGCGATTATGTTATAGTTTCCAATTACCCCTCAAGAGATGTCAGGGTAAAGTGCTATCCGGAAAATATCTGGTGCGTCCTGCAGGAGCCTCCTAATGAGTATTTTAAGTACTTCCATAACGCAGATAAAGTATATACCCAGGTTTTTATGCAGGACCTAAGCCTTAGGGAAAACCGTTTTATCCATACACAACCCGCTTTACCATGGCATATCGATAAAAGCTATGATCAGTTAAAAAGAGAGAAATATCTCCGCAAGCAAAAAAAACTTTCCTGTATTTCATCTGATAAAACGGAATTTAGAGGACAGTGGGAGAGGCTGAATTTCATCAGGGGAATCCGGAATGAAGTAGATTTTGATTTATTCGGTAAAGGTTTAAATTATATTAAAGATAAGTGGGAAGCTTTGGCTCCTTACCGTTATTCGCTGATCATAGAAAATTATAGAGGACCGCATTATTGGAGCGAGAAACTCGCCGACTGTTTTCTTGCCTTTACCATGCCGATTTATTACGGTTGCACAAATATATCCGATTATTTCCCAAATGAGTCGATGGCGGTAATTGATATTAACGAAAAAGGCGTTGACCGTAAAATAAAAGAAATTACCGAAAGCAATCTCTGGAAAAAAAACCATGAAGCCGTTTCTTTCTCAAGGGATCTGATCCTCAACAAATACCAATTTTTTCCTTTCATGGCAGGGTTTATTAAAAAATGGGAGTTGAAGGAAAAGGAAAAAAGAAAGAGCTGGATTACCTTGCGGAATGAAACATCGCTGATTAAAAATGCCCTAAGAAAATTCAAAAGGATGATGAAATGATATTTTCCGTAGTCGTTGCCACCTATAACCATCCCGGTATTTTGGGAAAATGTCTGAAGAAACTGGTTAGTTTGAAGTTCCCGAAAGATGAGTATGAGATAATCCTGGTTGATAATAATCCGGGAAATCCCAAAAAAATCCCCCTACCTGATAATAAGGGAATGCCCAGATTGAAAACGGTTTTCGAAGGTACCAGCGGATTGGCCGGAAGCAGGAATAAGGGTATCGCGGAATCAATCGGAGATTTTGTTGCCTTTATCGATGATGATGCCCTTGCCGATGAAAATTATCTTTCGGTTGCCCAAAAAACTATCGTAAATCATTTGCATGTTTCCGTTTTCGGCGGACCCATTTATCCTTTCTACACAAGCAAGAAACCCCCGTGGTTTAAGGACGAATATGAAGCAAGGTTTTGGGGAGATAATGAACGGATTTTAAAGAAGGGGGAAACTTTTTCAGGTTCCAATATGATCTTCAGGAAGGATCTGTTTCGGAAATTCGGAAATTTCCGGACTTCTCTGGGAATGAAAGGGGAAGAGTTGTCCCTGGGTGAGGAAACGGAGTTATTCTCGCGTCTCAACAAAAAAGGAATACAATTTTTCTATATCCCGGAAATGAAAGTCAGTCATTTGGTATCAGCGTATAAAATGACCGTGTTTTACCAGTTGAAGAGGGCATACGCATCCGGATCTTCACAATTTGTATATCTAGAGGATAATCCGGCCAGGGCTGTCTTATCCTTTTTTAAATATACGGGGGGATTGATTGTTTTTTCCATTAGGGCGTCGGTCAGAATATTCAGCCATAATAATTTTAAACAGTGGCTGGTTGAGGAATTGAGCCCGGTTTTTTATGCAGCCGGATATATCATCAGATCCGTGGGTATTAAAATAAGGATAAAAAGATAAATGAAAATCGTTTTTATTGACAGTTATTATCCCCGTTTCTTGGGTGACTTTTTCAGGGAGCATCCTGAAGCCGTAAGTTTATCTTATGATAAACACCTGAGACTTTTAATGGATCAGTTTTTCGGCACGTCTGATTTTTATTCCTATAATTTGCAAAAAGAGGGGTTTGAAGCAAGAGACATAGTAGCCAACGATGAAATTCTTCAGCGGAAGTGGGCAGAGGAAAACGGACTCCACCTGTCTCAAAGCGGCCTGATGGACGATCTTGCCCGCCTGCCGTACTCTTACCGTTTTTTAGGCCGTCCCGCCTGGATGCAACAGACAATCCTGGCCCAAATCAAGAAGTATGCTCCGGATATTATTTATTGTCAGGATATGACTTTACTCGAACCGGAGACTCTGCGGCTGATGAAAAGATTTGTAAAACTGGCCGTCGCCCAGATTGCTTCGCCATTACCGGCCGGAAAATACTTTCAGTATTTTGATCTGGTGGTCACCTCATTTCCCCATTTTGTGACGCGTTTAAGGAAAATGGGCAAAAAAAGCGAATATTTGAAATTGGCTTTTGAGCGCCGGGTACTGAAAAAAATCGGGGCGGTCTCGCGAGATCTGCAGACAGTTTTCGTGGGAAGCGTGACACCTTATCACCGGCAGGGGACAAAAATGCTGGAAACAGTGGCAAAATCGGCCGGCCTGGATTTTTGGGGACAATATACATCTCCGGGCAATCCTTTCTCGCCGTTGCGGCGGGCTTACCATGGCCAGGCCTGGGGTTTAGACATGTACCGGATATTAGCCCGGGCAAAGATCGTCATCAACCGGCATATCGATGTGGCCGAAGACAATGCCAATAATATGCGTTTATTTGAGGCAACCGGCATGGGCGCACTTTTGATCAGCGACCGCAAGAATAATTTACCTGATTTGTTTAAAGTCGGGCAGGAGATTGAAGATTATGGATCGGTTGACGAACTGTTGGAAAAAGTGAAATACTTTCTCGCCGACGATAAAAGAAGAGAGTTAATTGCCCGGGCCGGTCAAAAAAGGACGCTCGCCGACCACAATTATAAAAAAAGGATGGCGGAATTGGAGGAAATATTAAGACGCTATTTATGAAATTGGATAACCGTAACTATCTTTATGATTTGAATTCCAGATCCGACCGGCGGGAATATACTTTGATAAATAGTCTGGTTAGCGACGGCAGCACGGTCATTGATCTGGGTTGCGGTGACGGTACTTTGCTGGCTATTATGAAAAAAAGAGGTATCGCCGGTTGGGGTATGGATATGAGCAAAAGCGCGGCCGCGGCCTCCAAAAAAAAAGGGATAAAAGCAATTACCGGCAGGATTGACACTTCCTTGCCGTTCAAAGACAAGCAATTTGATTTTGCTGTTTGCAACGTCACTCTGCAAATGGTGGTCTATCCGGAAATTCTGCTGTCGGAAATGAAGAGGATCGCCAAAAAACAGATCGTCTCTTTTCCCAACTTCGCTTTTATTGTCAACCGCTTAGAACTTCTTTTTTATGGACGTATGCCCAAGACAATGATCCCCGGCTATGACTGGTATTCAACAGGTCATCTGCATCAACTGTCAATTGCTGATTTCGAGGAGTTTATCAAAAAGCGGCAACTAAAAATCTTAAAAAGATTTTACCTTTATCCCAAACAAAAAAGATTTTCGGAAAATTGGTTTCTTTTTCCCAATTTGCTGGCAACTGAAGCCTTATATCTTTTGGAGGCGGATGAATAGAAGAATTAAACTGTTTTTTTACCTGTCGCTGATTCTGACACTGCTCTCGTGGATCTTTATTGTCCCTATTTGGCATTTTCCCGATGAACAGGCACACTTCGGCCAGGTAGCCTTCATGTCTCAGAAGTGGAGAAATTCTGAAGATGCGGAATATGACCTGACCGAGGAAATTTACCTGTCGGAACAGTTATTGGGAACAGCCAGGGATAATTCGGGGAAGAACCGCTTCACTTTCAATCCGGAATACCGCATTGAATATACGGATCAGTTGACGGGAAAATACGAGGAAGCCATCCGCAGCAGCGGGATTTCTGATTACGGGAAAAAATTTGTCCATCAGGAAGCTGCCCGCTATCCGCCTTTTTATTATCTGGGAGGGGCTTTAGTCTATAAGATTGCGGAAGGGGCTGATCTTTTTACCAGGGTATTCATGGTAAGGTTTTTATCCGGGATAATTTTCCTTCTTAATATTTATTATATTTTCAAAATCGGTAAACTTCTATTTCCCAAAGACATGATTTCTCAACTTTCTTTGGCAGTGCTTTCCGCGTACCAACCGATGATGGTTTTTGCAAATGCGGGAGTCAACAGCGATTCATTGGGGAATTTCCTGATGACACTTTTTTTGTATTACGCGGGATTGATGTTAAAAAACGGTTGGACTTACTCTGGAATTCTGAAAATCACCGGTTGCCTTTTACTTGGTATTTATACAAAGCCTCAATTTATAGTTATGTTGCCGCTTCTGGTAATTTTGTTTATCTTCCTGGCGGTTCGCGATTTGCATAATAAATACAGAATATTTTTAATGCTGGCAGCTTTCAGCCTGCTTTATTTATCTGTCGTATTTTTTACCCGGCTTGACTTTTCAACATTTCCGCTTGTTAAAGAAGTAGCGGAAAATTTCGATTTGAGGAGCTTTTTAAAATTTAGCCAAGAATATACTTTGCCCCATTCTTACAGGGAAGTTTTACCGTGGTATTGGGGAATCTTCAATTGGCTCGGTGTGACTTATCCGAGAATTGTCCACAGGATTATAAACAGGGTTTTGTTTGTCTCAATTGCTGGTTTTGTTATCTATCTGATTGCCATATGGCGTAATAAAAAATTAAACTCACCTCAAGTTCAGACTTTATTTTTTTACCTGACGGCTTTTTTTATTTTCGTTTTATCAATTTCAGTATACGATTGGTACTCTTGGCAAAAAAGCTCATACGTTTTAGGTATTCAAGGCAGGTATTTTTTATCATTTATCCCAGTCCAGATGGCTGTGGTGTTAACCGGATGGGGCCAGTTGTTCTCTTTCAGGAAAAAATTGAAGATTTGGAGCAGTTACATTTTGTCGCTGGCAATGATCATTCTTAACTATGTTGCCCTTATAACTGTTTCTGCCAGCTATTATAGTTTTTCAGATGCCCGGACTTTTATTATCCAGGCCAGCCAGTATAAACCATTTTTCGCAAAGGGATTTTTATTGGTGTTTGTATTATTTGCGCAATTTATCTTTATAACAGGATTTTTGTTACAATATTTCCTAGTTACTCATGAGCAAGCTCAAAAAAATAAGTAGGATCAGGATATTGCTTCTGGGCGTTTTGGTCCTGGCTTTCCTGTTCAGGTTTTACCATCTGACAGACTGGTTTGCCTTCGGTATGGACCAGGAATATGAAGCTTTCCTGGCCAAAAATATTGTCGAAGGCGCCCATTTTCCGCTCATCGGGGTAAACGCTGCCGATACCGGCCTGTACCTTGGGCCATTATTCATTTATTTTTCCGCTTTGCCTTACCTTCTTTTCGGAGGAAATCCCGCAGGCTTTGCCATTTTTGCCTCATCCCTGGGAGTGATGACCACCCTGGTTGTTTTTCTTGTTGCTAAAAAAATGGTTAACAGGCGGGCAGCGCTTTTGGCTGCCTTTTTCTATGCCGTTTCTTTTTTGACATCTTATTACGACAGGCAGTACTGGAATCCGATGCTGATGCCCCTGTTTTCTCTATTAATCGGTTATTTCCTCTACCGGTCAATGACCGACAATAAAAAATACCTGCTGGCTGCGGCTTTCTTTTTCGGTTTGGGTTTGCACAGCCATCTGTCCGTCTGGATGCTGGCTCCTTTAATACTCTTTTTGACGGTAAAATATAAACGTCATTTCGGCCGGAAAATTATTATTTGGGCTGTGGCTGTTTTTTTGCTACTGCAGCTGCCGCTACTGCTTTTCGAACTACGCCATGATTTTCCCAATTTGAAGGCTTTTTTTTCACTGCTGTCACAGATAAGAGGCGGAGGATTGTTTGCCTCTTTTAGCGACAGGATAAGGCTTTTATTTAATACCTTGGGCAGGTTTTTCTGGATTCCGCCGCGTCCCGATTTATTCCTGGAAAACGGGCAATGCCGGGAGTTGACAGCATTCCGCAAAGACGCCTATCCCGAAATTATCCTGCTTGCTCTGGCGGGAATCGGTTTATTTATCAAAGTTGCCTTCCACAAAATGAAATCATTTTTCAGCCACAAAAGACTTCTGCCGGATAATCTGGGATTGGGCATAATCGGTTCAGTATTGCTCTTGGGACTGGCAGCCGTCATTTTCTATCCCGGGGCATTTTTCGAGTATTATCTTCTTTGGCTTTTGCCTTACCTGGCCATAATTTTAGGTGTAGCCGTAGAAAGTTTGTGGCGAAATGAAGATCTGGTTTATCTGGGGGCAACCGTCTGTTTCATGTTCCTTCTGGGTAATGTAATTACTTTGGGCACTGCTTTTTCCAGCTACTCATATACCGGAAAAATGGCTGTACTTGATTATTCCCAAAAAGCCGTAGAACAGGAAGAATATTCACTGGAAGCATTGGGAGAGTGCCCGCGATTCGGCGGCTGGCGTTATCTCTATGAGCATTATGTAGGCAAACCGGTTCATTCATACATGGACAGCTACTATGACTGGCTCTATTATGACCGGAAGCAGGGTAATCCCGGAAAGATAGTCCTGCTGTCTATGATTGATCCCAGGCTGCCGAATGAGCTGTTGGTTAAATGGCAGGAATCCAAGCTGCAGTTTTTGACGGAATTTAACATCCTGTCAGATGAAATTTATGAAAATGTCCACGTCTTTATCCTGTCCCCCAAAAAGTGAAAACTAAAATTAAATTGCCGCTGGTCATTCCCGATCTTTCAGGCAATGAAAAAAGATATTTAAATGATTGCCTTAATTCTACCTGGATTTCCAGTACCGGGAAGTATCTGGAATTGTTTGAAAAGCAATTTGCCGCATTTACCGGGACCCGCTATGCCCTGGCAACTTCAAACGGAACTACCGCCCTGCATTTGGTTTTAGCAGCTTTGGATGTTTCAGCCGGGGATGAAGTCATTGTACCCGATTTTACTTTTATCGCCACCGCCAACGCCGTCAGTTTTGTCGGCGCTAAGGCGGTATTGGCTGATGTTGACAGAAGCAGTTGGAATATAAATCCGGAGGAAATCCGGAAGAAAATTACCCACAGAACCTGCGGTATAATCGCCGTTCATTTATATGGCAATCCGGCCGGAATGGGGGAAATTTTGGAAATTGCCAGAGAAAGAAATTTATGGGTATTGGAGGATGCAGCCGAAGCCCACGGAGCAGAGTACAGGATTAATGGACCTAAAAAAGTCGGTTCGATGGGGATAGCCGGTATTTTCTCATTTTACGGGAATAAAATCATAACAACCGGAGAAGGGGGAATGGTTACAACCGATGATTCAAAGCTTTTCAAAAAAATGGAAATCCTGCGTGATCACGGACAAAAACCGGACCGGCACTATTTTCATCCGAAAATCGGTTTTAATTACCGAATGACCAACATGCAGGCTGCAATCGGTCTGGCACAACTCGAAAGAATTAATAAATTTTTGGAAATAAGGGACGCAATTTCCCGGCGTTACCAACAGCAATTGGAGGGGATAGAAGGCATTAATTTTGTCAAAAACCATCCTGATAAAAAAAATGTCTGCTGGCTTTTTTCGATGACGGTTGACCGGCCTTATAAACTCAGCCGGGACCGTTTAATTGAACTGCTAAGTAAAAACGGAATAGACAGCCGTCCTTTTTTCATTCCCATAAACCGGCAGCCTCCTTATTTTATGATAGGCAGTTTTGAAATTTCCGAGTACCTGTCCGGACATGGAATTAATTTACCGACTTTTACGACTATGACTTTCCGGCAAATAGACACTGTTTGCCGTATTATCAGAAAATATGGATAACTTTAAAAATCGATATAGGAAAGCTTTTCTGACGCTTATGTTTTCGGCAACTGCCCGCAATACTTACGCTGTTTTTACAGGCAATTTCCTGTCGGCATTTTTCGCTTTCATCTTTACCGTCATTTTGGTCCGCAATTTGTCGGTGGCTGATTTCGGCTACTTTTCAGCATTCATATCCCTGATGATTCTGGTGTCGGACCTGTCCGATATAGGCATAGGTTCATCGCTTTCGTCATTTCTGCCGCCGATGGAAGAGAAACCAAACAGACTCCTCAGCTTTTTAAAAACTTCCTTCCTGTTGCAATTTGCCATCAGCCTTGCAGTTTTAGTTTTTATGATGTTCCTGGCGCCGGCCATTTCTCAAATACTCTTTCATAACCTAGATTTTGCCATGCATGTAAGACTGATTGGGCTGGCCATTTCTTTTACCATTATGTCCAATTTCGCCCTTTTTACCCTGGTTGCCCGCCAAAGATTCGTCCAAAATGCCGTACTTTCCGCCGTAGGCGGAATTATCAGGCTGATATTACTTTTAATATTGCTGTCCGCTTTTTCGTTGACCCTCATAAAGACTGTTCAGATTCAGCTCATATCCCAATTGCTCTTGGTCACTTTTGCCTTTGCCATGGTGAAATTCAATTTTCTTAAAGTCAAAGTCACGCCCGGCGACCTGAAGAAGCTGCTTTCTTTCACGGTTTTTTTAGGTATTGCCAGAGGATTGACTGCCTTGTCGTCAAGGCTTGATGTCCTGATGATTATATCCATTAAAAATGCCACTGAAGCCGGCATTTATTCCATAGCTGCCAGAGTCATCTCCATTTATCCGCTTCTGTCGGGCAGTTTCTCGGCAGTATTGGCGCCCAAACTCTCCAAGATAAAAACAAAGCCGGAGTTCAATTCTTTTTTGCTTAAAATTATTTTGGCAACCTTTTTATTGACTTTGTCGACGGTAGGCATGATACTGATTGCCCAGCCTTTCCTGACTGTTCTTTTCGGGCAAAAAGCCGCTCCGGCGGTACCGGTTTTCAGACTGCTTTTAGTGGCCATGCTCTTTTTTGTCGCTTCCGTGCCGGCTGTATCATTATCAATCTATTATCTTAAAAAACCGCAGATTCTGACGGTCAATGCCGTTTTACAGCTGATAGTTGTCTTTTTCGGCAATCTTTATTTCATTCCGAAATTCGGGAGTTTCGGTGCCGCTTATTCTTTAATACTTTCCTACGGCTTGACATTGGTTTTGACTTCCATGATGGCTTATATTACTCTCCGCCGAAAAAATGGCTGATAAGAAAATTACGGTTCATATGCTGGTTAAAAACGAAGACCGCTTCGTTTGGTACAGTCTGGCTTCGGTTCTGCCATATGCCGACCGGGTGCTTATTTGTGACAGCGGCTCATCGGACGAGACTTACCGGATTCTTAAATCATTCAGCGATCCGAAAATCAGCCTGAAGCGGGAAAAAGCTGAAACAGCCCAAGACGTCAGTAGGCTCCGGCAGTCACAGCTGGAAAAAACCGGCGGCGGTTTTATCTGGCTGGTTGACGGCGATGAAGTTTATCCCGGGGAAACCGCCTCGGAAATCCGCAAGATTGTTAAAATGAAAGGCCGGACAACGGAGGGTATTGTCGTCGGCCGTTATGATTTGTTGGGTGATATTTACCATTACCAGGACGATTCAGCGGGTTTTTACAGTTTGTTCGGCAAAAAGGGGCATTTCGCTCTCAGACTGATTAATACGGACATTTTGTCCGGTCTTCATATTGCCGGCAAATATCCTCTCGAAGGATATTATGACAAAACGGATACTGAGATAACCCGTCATCCCCCGGAAAAATTCATTTTCACCAAAGGCCATCTTTTCCATGCCATGTATTTAAAAAGGTCATCCATGAAGGACGATCCTGTTTTCAACCGAAATAAGTACAAAATCGAGAAAGGATTGGAACTTAAACGTCAATTTATTCCTGAGATTTTTTATAAAAAAGAAAAACCGGCAATGGTTGCGGAAGTTTTAGGTGAAAGAGGCATGGTTTATGAGTTTATGGCAGCGTTTTTAACACCCCTGAAGAAAATTAAAAGGAAACTGGCATAATGAAACTGTTTTTTTTAAATATCTATAACGGCCGCATCGAACGTGGATCGGAAATATTTGTGGTTAATCTGGCTCATCGTTTGTCAAGGAGGCATGAAGTAACGGTAGTCCAAAGCGGTCCCGAAAACAAAGCTTCCTACCGGGAAAAAGTCATAAACGGTGTACCTTTCATCACCAACAGCGGGCCATCTGACTTTTTCTATCACCTTGTTGTCCTATATTTCACTTTAAAAGCCCTGCCTTTTTTACTTTCGGAAAACTATGACTGGCTGATACCGGTCAACGGCCGTTTCCAGGTTTTAATTTGCCGCATGTTAAGGGGGCTGAAAAAATGCAGAGTGCTGGTCAGCGGCCATGCAGGAGTGGGGCGCGAAGACCATTTCAACTTGAAGTTCGGCCGGCCTGATGTTTTTGTGGCGCTGACACCGGCCGCATTTTCCTGGGCAAAAAATTTGACTTCTTCTCCGGTTGTCCGATTGATTCCTAACGGTGTCAATTTCCGTAAAACTACCGCCAGTCACAAGCTGAGAACTCAATTCAATCACCCTTTGGTCATTACTATAGGAGCGCTTCTGCCCTATAAGAGGATTGGTCTTCTTATCAGGGCTGTATCCCGGCTTTCCGGGGTTAATCTGCTGGTTGTCGGTGACGGTCCGATGAAAAAGGAAATCACTGATTCGGGAGAGAGGCTTCTGCCCGGCCGGTTTTACCATTTTCCGCATATCAGACATGAGCTGATACAAGGTTATTACCGGGCAGCCGACGTTTTTTCCCTGCCTTCTGAATCCAGTGAGGCTTTCGGCCTGGTCTATCTTGAGGCGCTGGCGGCCAATTTGCCGGTTGTCGCACCTGATGATGAAAACCGCCGCTTCATTTTAGGAAAGGCCGGTTTTTACTGCAAAGTGGAGGATGCGGTATCGTATGCCAAAGCGATAAAAAAAGCATTATCGGCCGGCCCGGGCAGCCTGCAGAGAAAGCAGGCGGAAAAATTTTCCTGGGATAACGTCAGCAGCCAATATGAACAAGTTTTTGAAAATAAAGCATGATGAATCTGTCAATCATAGTCCCGGTTTTTAACGAAAGGAAAACAATCACGCCCGTTTTGCATAAACTGTTACATCTTAAGTTGCCGGTGACTACGGAAATTGTGGTGGTTGATGACGGATCGACGGACGGCACTGCCGGTATCCTGAAAAAATGGCCGGGAAAGGACAAAGAAAAAAAGAAATTAAAAATTGTTTTTCACCGGAAGAATTCGGGTAAAGGAGAGGCAGTTAAAACAGGCATTAAAGAGGCTTCGGGGGATTATATTCTGGTCCAGGATGCTGACTTTGAGTATAATCCATCGGAAATCGGCAAATTGCTGGCGCCTCTTGTAAAACAAAAGAATAACGGTGTTTTTGCAGTATACGGATCAAGATTTATGTCAGGACGGGCGGTAATTCCCAAAGCCTATCTTTTTGGCAATAAGATTTTAACTTTTTTTACCAATATTACTTACGGAGTGCATTTGACCGATATGGAAACAGGTTATAAACTATTGCCGGCCAAAATAGTAAAAAATCTGTCTCTGAAGGCTGCCCATTTTGATTTCGAGCCGGAAATAACCGGAAAAATTATCCGTAAAAAGGTAAAAATAATTGAAGTGCCGATCAGCTACAGGGGAAGAGACCGTCTGGCCGGCAAAAAGCTGACAGTAATTGACGCTTTTGAAGCCATCAAAGCCATATTTTATTACCGTTTTTTTGATTAATGATGCTTGACGTTAAAAGACTTTACGATACCAGGTTTACGAGTTTTGAAAGGATCAGGAAAAACAGGCTGTGGAAAATTCTCTGTCAGGATTTTCTGCAGCAGTACGTTAAAAAGAAAGACACTGTTTTGGACATCGGTGCCGGCAACTGTGAATTCATCAATAACATCAGCTGCGGAAAAAAGATTGCCCTGGATGTCAACAGGGATTTGGCTAAAATTGCCGACCGTGGTATTTCGGTCAAAATTGCGCCGGTCAAAAATTTAAAAAAACTTTTTCTTCCAAATACCCTTGACATCATCTTCATGAGCAATTTTCTGGAGCACATGGATTCCAAAGAGGATGTTTTCCGCCTGCTGCTCGAGGCACACCAGATTTTGAAAAAAGGCGGACGGCTATTGATCATGCAGCCGGACATCAATCTTGTGGGCGGTGAATATTGGGATTTTTTTGACCACAAAGTACCGCTGACTTTTCTGTCATTATCCGAGGTTCTGCATTCATTGGGTTTCAGGATTCATGATTACCGTTATCCTTTTTTGCCCTACACCACCAAAGCCAAATATCTGCCCCTCTGGCCGCCGCTTTTGACCATCTATCTGAAACTTAAGCCGCTTCAGAAAATCTTCGGCAAACAGTTTTTCCTCTGTGCTCAAAAATAGGTACAGCTTTATTTCTCCCGCCAGGTGGAAAGAGCTACAAAACTTACTTCTGAGGCCAAATCAGTAACCATGAAGTATTTGCCCATGGTTTCGTCTTCTAAAACTTTAATATTATTTCCGGTTAATTCAAGTCGTTGTATTCCCAATCTGTTGCTTATCCAATCGCTGGTATTTGACAAAGCTATTTTTAATTCATTAGGATCAAAAAGTAACGTTTCCTGGTCTAATGTTTTTCCTTCAATCTCAGGAGCTACACCGATTGTTGTTTGGCATATAGTGCATTCAATAACCACATGAGTTGGATTTACCCTGAGCGGATAAAATTTATCCTGATAAGGTACTTTTATTTGCCAATTTTCAGAATCTGATAATTCAGCAGCCCTGTTAGTAATTTCCCGGTAGTGTCTGATTAGCCTGAGTATTTCTTTCTGGGTTAATTCTTTCAGCCGTTCACCTGAGTATATCTTATAAACATATCCATCCAGCCGATAGACTGTTGAATCGTTTCCGGAAGCAACACGTCCGGCGGAATCCCGGTTATGACAGATTTTTTCCGCATTAACCCTAAATTTTTCGGGAATGGAATCTATTTCATGCAGTTGTGTCATAAGTCATTACTATCTATGAGATAGACTTCGATGGCGCCGAAAGTGCCAATATGCTCGGAAGTTGTGATGATTTCATGCCGGTATGCCTCGTAACCTGCCGGATTTTCTCCGATCAGTTCCGGCGTCAGGATAATGAGCTCGCTGTCAACATTTTTACCCGCTTCGGGTGTGTAATATTCTGAAAGATACCGGTCCATATAGCTTCTATCAGGCTCCTTTCCTTTATAAGTAAACAGGTAACGGTAGCCTCCGGAATACCAGCAGGTCTGGAAGGAAGAGAGTTCAAATGAAGAATTGCCAAGAGCCCGAAGTCCGGCATCGACAGCTGCCAATTTCTTGTTCAAACCGTAACTGTTTTCTGACTGAACCAGGGGTATGATGTTGGCACAGGAAAACAAAAACATCAATATGTAAACGGGAAGTGACAACTTTCTATTTACCATTTCTCTAAAAGCCAGGGCTACCAGCATAAAGAAAAATGCGAAAACAGGGATGAGATAATATTCGGCCATCTCACCCTGAAAGATATAGGTATAAACTGAAGTGGCCGCAAAATGAAGCAGAATAAAAGAAACAGCCAGAAATACCAGCTGCCAATTCAGATCACGAATTTGCCTTTTTTTAAAAAGAAAATATACATAATAAAAAATCAGCAGTATCACAAAGAGCCGTAATATCTTCGGAATGCGGGAGTATTTAAAAGTCAAATATTGAGGACAGTTGGCATACTGAATGGCCAGATCATGTCCGGCAGCCGGATAGAGGGTTCTGGCTAAAGTGTTGGGGAATAAATTATGGGCAAGGTATACCTCCCTTTGTCCTGTCAGGGGAACATTGGGAGCAATGCGTATTGATGAATCGCTAATAAAGTAATTTAACAGATAGCGGCTGTTTAAAAACTGGTGTCTCAGGTCGAAAACCAGAAGTGAGGCATTTGCGGCGATTATCAGGCTTATTCCTATAATTATGAATTTACGATGCGTGTTAATCCTGAAAAAAAGCCAAGCCATAAGTGTCCACGGCAGGAAATTCAGAAGAGCCATTTCAAAATTGGTCATCATGGCCAGAGACAGAAAAAGGGGAATGATGAATTTCTGTTTGCCTTTAATCAAATTGAGCAGCGAATAAAGTACCGTGAGGATAAGCAGGGAATCAAGCGATAACTGCCAGCCTCTCCTTTCGTACAGGACGTTAAGATAGGAAACGGCATAAAAAAAGACGGCAATAAGTCCGGTTTTTGGGTTTATTTTTTTCATTACTGCATAAATTAAAAGCATGGATACGACAGAAGCCAAGATGCTTAAATAACCGACAGTGACAGGGAGGGGATCGAAAAAACGGTAGACAAAGGAGGTCAAATAAAAAAATAACGGTCCCTGCCGGAAGCCTATGGACGAAGGGTAACCGGCAGTCGGCAAGTGTTCCAGTTTGGCAATTCCGGTTGTGATATAAGCCGCCTTTTCCTCATCAATGGCATAGTAAAAGAGTTCCTCATAGCGGTATAACCTTAAAAACAGTCCCAAGGCTATGATAAGTGATATGATAAAAAGAAGTTTCGGCTTGAAGCGCATATATCTAATGCTATTATATAATTTCGTCTTTTTTAAGTCCTATAGTAAAATAATGAGATGATTTCGGTCATAATTCCTGTCTATAACGAACAATCGACAATTAAAGCCTGCCTGTTGTCTCTTTGCCGGCAATCGGTGAAGCCCCGTGAAATTATCGTGGTTGATGACGGTTCGACTGATGGGACAGCTGAGGCTGTCAGGGAATTCATCAGATCAAACAGGGATTGTTCCGTCAAACTGCGTAAAACAGCCCACCGGGGGCCGGGTTTGGCCAGGAATTTTGCCGCCGCCAAAACCCGCGGTACGATTCTGGTTTTTGCCGACAGCGACATGACTTTTGAACATAAATTTCTGGAGAAACTGACTCTTCCCATCAAAACGGGAAAAAGTAAAGGGACTTTTAACACGGATGAGGAGGTCGCCAACTGGGATAAGCCGCTTTCCAGATGCTGGAATTATTTTGGCGGTTTGCCCGGAAGGAACAGGATAAAAGCTGAATACGGGCAGGTCTCTCCGGTTTTCCGGGCAATCTTAAAAAGCGAATTTTTAAAGTCCGGTGGTTTTACCCCCATCGGTTACACTGACGACTGGACACTGTCGCGCAAACTCGGTTACAAAGCCGATTTGGCAGCCGGAGCAAAAAGCTACCATTATAATCCGGAAACATTTCCGGAAGTTTACCGCCAGGCCAGATGGATCGGTAAAAACGAGTTTATTTCGGGCACACTCCTCAGGCGGCTTTTTAATCTTTTCAGGTACAGCCCCTTATACCAAATTCCCAGGTCGCTGATTTTGTCTGTAAAATACAGGCAACTGTTACTGATTCCTTTTTCCGCTGTTTATTCTTTGGGGGTAACCGTATCGGTAGTTAAATCATTTTTCAGGGAAAGTAAATACAAATGAAATTATTGTTAATCCTTACTTCCGGCCTGATTTTGAGGTTGATTGGTTTAAATCAGAGTTTTTGGCTGGATGAAGCTGCCCAGGTGATTGAGTCCTCCAGACCGTTTTTACAGCAGTTTAATTTGGCGGCTGATTTCCACCCGCCATTGTATCATCTGCTTCTTCACTTCTGGTTGAAAGGGGGCAGTAGTGAGATTTGGGTCAGGCTATTATCGGTTATGCTGGGTGTGGGTAGTCTGGTTTACATCTACCGCCTGGCACGCATCCGTTTAAACCAATATTTATCGCTGGCGGTTACGTTGCTTTTGGCTGTTTCCGCCTACCATGTCTATTATTCCCAGGAAGCCCGGCCGTACATACTGTTTTCCTTACTGGTTCTGGTTTCAACCTATTATCTGATGAAAAAAAATTATACGGCGTTTGCCGTTTCCCTGATTGCCTGTTGGTATACTTCTTACTTTACGCTGTTCCTGCTTTTCGGACAGGGACTGGTTGTCTATTTTCAGGAAAAAAAAGATATAAAAAAATTCATCACCGCATTTTTTGTTTCACTGCTTTTTTTCCTGCCCTGGCTGCCGGAAGTTAAAAGACAGTTGGACGTCGGTTTCGGCGGCAGCTTCACCGGCTGGCAGGAAGTAGTTTCTTTCGGAAGTTTCCGAAATTTAGGCTTGACTTTTGCCCGTTTTTCCCTGGGCAGGCTAAACCCGGATAATAATTTTTTATATTTATTGCTGGTTTCACCTCTGGCGGTTTTTGCCTTGTGGTCGCTATACGAAAGCGTTGTCAAACGAAAATTTACGGAATACGCGATCCTCTTTTGGGGGCCGTTTACACTGGCAATCCTAATTTCCTTTTTTCTGCCGGTGGTTGCTCCGCAAAGGCTGCTCTTTTTACTGCCGTTTCTATACCTGTCGATCGTTTCTCACCTCGGAGGTGTCAAGGTTGTCCTGTATCTTCTGATTTTTATATCCCTGGCAAGCTTGGCCGTTTATTACTATAATCCCCTTTTTCAGAGGGAAAATTGGCGGGCTGCAGTCTCATATGTTGATCAGACAAAAACTGAAAGCCTGGCGGTTTTTGCTTTTCCGGAGCCGTTTGCTCCTTACCAGTTATATGCACGCTATACTCCCGCAATCGGAGCAGCTGTAAATTTCCGGGTAGAAGATGATGATCTTGCCAGGTTGTCGGCAAATCTATCAGGCAAACAAAAAGTCTATTTATTTGATTATCTGAGGGAATTGACAGATCCTGAGAAGAAACTGGAGCTGGAGATTGAAGCTGCCGGTTTCAGAGAAAGCTCTGTCAATAATTTTGAGGGAGTGGGATTTGTCCGTACTTATGAAAAACAGCTTTAAGCAGTACGTCAAGGGACTTTTCCTTTTCAGGGGCTGGCATCCGGAAGTCGCACTGCGCTACCTGCCGATTGTAGCCAGAATAAAAAAACTGGACCGTAAACCATCAGTTCTGGATGTCGGATCAGGCGGATTGGGCATTGCGCCTTATATTAAAATGAAGGTGACGGGACTCGATGTAGGTTTCAGTCCTCCTTATCACGAACGCCTTTTGAAAATAGAAGCTTCCGCCCTGAAACTGCCCTTTGCCGACGCCAGTTTCCGCATTGTTGTCTCCGTTGATATGCTGGAGCATTTAAGTAAAACAGAGCGGTTTCAGGCCATCAGCGAAATGATAAGGGTAGCCGGAAAAGCCGTTTTTCTGGCGGTGCCTTCCGGCAAACTTTCCCAGGCCCAGGATGAGCAATTAAGCCTGTATTACCGGGAGAAGTTCGGCAAAAGCTACCATTTTTTTGACGAGCAAATCGGTTTCGGATTGCCGGAACCTTCCGATTTATCCGCCGACATCAGGAAAGCCGCCCGTATGCAGAATAAAAAAATCAGAGTGGAAATCGAAAACAATGAAAATTTAAAATTAAGGGATTTTTTAATGAAAGGCTGGATGACCAAAAACCTTTTCATCAATGTCTTTTTCCGTAAGATCATGCTCCTGGTATTGCCTTTGATGATTCGCCTGAACAGGCCTCCGGCTTACAGGAAAATATTTTACGTTTATATACAAAAATGAGAATAACCATCGATATATCACAAGTGGCTTACCGCGGCAGCGGTGTGGCGAACTATACCGGGGAACTGGTAAAGCAACTTTTGAAACTGGATAGGACTAACAGCTATTGCCTATTCGGTTACAGCTTCGGCTTGTTGGAGAATCTGAAGGAGATTGTCAGGGATTTGCCGCCGCACCCGAAACTTAAGACGGTTCTTATACGGCTGCCTCAGACATTGCTGTCAGCCTGGGGGAACAGCCTTCACCGCTTTAATATTGAGAATTTGACGGGAGAGTCCGACATTTTCCACTCTTCCGACTGGATCCAGTTCCCCAGCCGCAGCCTGAAAGTGACTACCGTTCATGACCTGGTGGCCTACCTTTTTCCTGAAACTTCTTCCCCGTTAATTGTCAGCCAGCAAAGAAGGCGAATGGAACACGTTAAAAAAGAGGCTGACCTTATTTTCAGTGATTCGGAAAGCACAAAAATTGATTTGGGGAAAATACTCAAAATTAAACCAACCAGGATCAGGACAATCTATCCCGGAGTCAATAGCCTTTTCCAAGCAAAAACGGACAATGAAGACCGTATGGTCCTGGGAAAATACGGCATAAAGGGCAGATACTTTTTGGCGGTTGGCACTCAGGAGCTTCGCAAAAATTTGGAGACAGCCTGCGGAGCTTTTGAACTGTTCCGGCAGAAACTTACAGATACTGATAGCAGCTCCGAGGTTTTTCTCGTCCTGACCGGGAAAAAAGGCTGGTCCGGTATATTGCCTCAGGTGCAGAACATGATCAATGCCGGCATGGTTCCGGATACGGAATTGGCCGCTCTCTACCGCCGGGCGGAAGCGCTGCTTTTTCCCTCACTCTATGAAGGATTCGGCTTTACCGTTTTGGAAGCCATGAAATCGGGCTGTCCGGTCATAACCAGCAGACGGGGCAGCCTGCCGGAAGTCGGCGGTGGAGCCGTCCTCTATGCCGATCCTGAAAACAGGCAGGACCTGGCAGGGAAAATTTACCGCCTGTATTCGGATGGGGATTTCAGACGGAAGCTGGTGGAAAAAGGATTTATCCAGTCCGGGAAATTCAGCTGGCAAAAAACAGCGGCTGAAGTCCTGGAAAATTATGAACAGTTATTCAAAAAGGCCAAAAAAGAATGATTATCGGGATTGATGCCAATGAAGCCAACGAAAACCGTCTTGTAGGTATCGGCCGTTATGCTCTGGAGCTTATCAAAAATCTGCATTTACTTTTATTAAATTCGCATAATGCCGGAATTGCAGTCGAAATTTATCTCAAGGATGAGCCGGGCAAACAGCTGCCCCCGGAAAAAGATTTCTGGCGTTACCGCGTTTTCGGACCACGGTTTCTGTGGACGCAATTTGCCCTGCCCTGGCAGCTCTATACCGCCGCAACAAGGCCTGATATTTTTTTCTCTACAACTCATTACGCACCCAGATTTTCACCGATAAAAACAGTTGTTTCAGTCATGGACCTGTCTTATCTTCATTTCCCCGAAACCTTTTTGAGGAAAGATTTGTGGCAGTTAAAGAATTGGACAGACTATTCGGTTGCCGCCGCCGCCAAAGTCATTACCATAAGCAAAAGCAGCAAAGCGGATATTCTGAAACACTATGATATTCCGGAAGATAAAGTAGAGGTAGTTTATCCGGGCATCAACAGACGGCTGTTCAATGACAAAAAAGCAAAGGGTGAAGCTGAATTCATCCGCCGCCGCTACCAATTGAGAGGGGATTACCTCTTATATGTCGGCACTGTTCAACCGCGGAAAAATCTGGACAGGCTTCTGAATGCCTTTTCCCGGCTTTACCGCCGAAGACCGGACCTGCAGCTGGTCATCGCCGGGAAAAAAGGCTGGCTCTATGGAGAATTTCTGCGGAAGATGGATGCGGAAGGAATAAAAAAGAAGCTTGTATTCACAGGTTTTGTGGCGGATGCGGATTTGCCGGCCCTTTACCGCCAGGCTAAAGCCCTGGTTCAGCCTTCTTTATACGAAGGCTTCGGCATTCCGGTGGTTGAAGCTATGGCCTGTGGCATACCGGTGGCTGTTTCTAATACTTCCTCTCTGCCGGAGGTTGCGGCGGGGGCAGGCCTTTTATTTGATCCCGCAAGCACTGATGATTTGGCAAGGGCCTTGGAAACAGCCTGTTATAATGAAAAAGTAAGGCTTTCCTTAATCAGAAAAGGCAAAGAAAGGGCTGCCGCTTTTTCCTGGGAAAAAAGCAGCCGCAAATTGTTGAATATTTTAGAAAGCGTAAGTCTATGAGAGACAAAATGGGCAGGCAGCTGACTACCGGAGAATTATGGCAAAAAAGCCTGAACAGAATCCTGAATATTTTTTTGGATATCGAATTGATGTTTTTGCGCCTGGCCAGCTGCATTCCATCACATCTGATAAGACAGTTTATCTACCGCCTGGCCGGCATAAGTTTGGGCCGGGGTTCGACAATCCACATGTGGTGCAATTTTTATAATCCGGTCAATATCACAATCGGGGAGGATACAATTATCGGAGACAATGTTTTTCTTGACGGGCGCTCCGAGCTTCTAATAGGAAACCATGTTGATATAGCCTCGCAGGTCCTGATATATAACTCAGAGCATGACGTAAACAGTGAAGATTTTTCAGCAACTTTAGGTACTGTCAAAATAGAAGATTATGTCTTTGTCGGTCCCAGGGCTATCATCCTGCCCGGAGTTACCGTCGGCCGGGGAGCGGTGGTGGCTGCCGGAGCCGTCGTTACCCGCGACGTGCCACCCTTTACAATTGCCGGCGGAGTACCGGCCAAACCCATTGGGGAAAGGAAGAATAAAAATCCCAAATACCGCCTGGGACGGGCACGTTTGTTCCAGTGAAGTCTATCCATGATTATACTGTCAGCCGTCATTGTCTCTTTCAATACCTCTCATCTTTTAAGGGAATCACTGGCCAGCCTGAAAAAAGCATTAGAGGCTGAGATGACAGAGACCGGTTTTGAAATAATAGTGGTGGATAACGCTTCGACTGACGGATCCCGGGATATGATCAGACGTCAATTCCCGGAAGCAATTCTTCTGGAAAATAAAAACAACCTCGGCTTTGCCAAGGGTAACAATTTGGGTATTAAAAAAGCCCGTGGCCGCTATATACTGCTGTTAAACAGCGATACCGTAGTCAAAGCCGGATTTTTAGGACATTTATTAAAAGAACTGGAAGCTGCCGCAAAAACAGGTGCAGCCGGACCCAGGCTTTTGAACAGGGACGGCAGCCTGCAGCCTTCGGCCGGTTTTTACCCGAGTCCTTTAAAAATCTTTTATTGGATGTTTTTTATAGATGATTTTCCTTTTATCTGGCAGTTTTTAAAACCGTATCATGTCACGGATGCCGGTTTTTACCGCCAAAGGCAGGAAGCCGGCTGGCTGACTGCAGCCTGTCTTTTGGTAAAAAAAGAAGCATTGAAGACTGCCGGAACCTTTGATGAATCCATTTTTATGTACGGTGAGGAAGTGGATTTATGCAGAAGGATAATAAAAAAGGGATACCGCATCGTATACCAGCCTGAATCCGAGGTCTGTCATTATAAGGGGGCTTCGGCGGCTGGCAGTTTAAGCGGCATTGTCGAGGAATTTAAATCGCTGCTTTATCTTTACAAACGCAGCGCCCCTAAATTTTTACCGGTAGTTCGGGTGATTTTGCGAAGCGGAGCTTTGTTACGGCTTATAGTTTTTGGTATAATCATGCGGCAAAAGGCCAAATATAAACTTTATGCGCAAGCTTACCGGTTGGTTGGATAACCATCTCCTGCCAATCTTTGCCCAGTTTCTGTTGATTTTCATCCCGCTTTATCCGAAGCTGCCGCTTTTGGACGTGCTGCCGGGTTATATTGTCAGGGTACGGCTGGAAGATTTTCTGATTCTTTCGGCAGGTATTATCTGGTTTTCGCAGCTTTTGCGCGGCAAAATCAATTTAAAAGGCAATCCCCTGAGCAAATGGATGGCGGTTTACCTTTCAGCAGGTTTGCTTTCCATCGTCTCTGCCTTATTTATAGCCAAATCGGTGCCTTTGGAAACGCTTCACGTCTCCAAAGTCCTGTTGCACTTCCTCAGAAGAATTGAGTATTTCTCCCTGTTTTTTATTTTTTTTACCACAGTCAAATCTTTAAAGCAGGCTCTAAGCTATTTTTACATTCTCTCGGCCGTAATCCTGACGGTAGCACTTTACGGATTCGGACAAAAATATCTTTACTGGCCGGCTTTTTCCACCATGAACAGGGAATTTTCCAAAGGCTGGATGCTTTACCTGACGGAACATGCCAGGGTGCTGTCTACTTTCGGAGGGCATTATGACCTGGCGGCTTATATGATGATGGCTTTGATACTTCTCTGGAGCATATTTTTCTCCTTAAAAAAACTGTTAGCCAAAGCAATTGTATTTATTATTCTTTCAGCAGCCTTCTGGACTCTTATCCTGACCGCGTCGCGCACTTCTTTTCTGGCATATCTGGCCGGCCTGTTTCTGATGTTTGCCTTCTGGTCCTTTAGACGGGGTCTGGTCTGGTCTCTGAAGAGATACCTGGCAGTGACAGTTCTTTCCATTGTCATAATGCTCTCATTCGGGGATTTATCGGAAAGATTTACCCGGTTTCTCAGGCTTGATGAAAGGTTGTCGGGTATAAAATCCCTGGTCATGCTGCCTATCGGTAAACCTCCGACAGACAAAGCCTATTTTTTGGAAAACAACAGTTCTGCATTAAGCCGAATTACTTCCAAAAGCGACCAGCCGCCGACTATCGGCCGGCCGAGCGATGTTGAGGATGATATACCCCTGAAAATCGTGGATGCCGACGGCAACATCACCGAAAAAGCGAGGACCTATTCCCAAACCGCATTTATCTATGATCTGTCCACAGCCATCCGTTTCGATGCACTGTGGCCCCGGGCTGTTGCCGGCTTTAAGAAAAATCCGCTGTTCGGCAGCGGTTATTCCACTTTGAATAAGACCCAGCTGACGGAATTTACCGAAGCCGAGTCGACAGACAATGATTATCTGAGAGCATTGGGGGAAACAGGGCTTTTCGGTTTTGCCGCTTTTTACGGCATGCTTTTATACATGCTCTATTATGTCTGGAGAAATCTGGAAGTGTTGGAGGACCCGCTATTTTTTGCCGTCAGTGCGGGTTTTGCCGGCTTGATTTTCGGACTGATGGTCAATGCCGTTTATATTGATGTCTTTGAATCATCCAAAGTAGCCCAATCTTTCTGGGCTATCTCGGGAATTGTTTTGGCCGGTGTCCATCTTTCCCGGGGCAATAATAAAAAAGTGCCCAAGCCCCAGGTTGCGGATCTGGGAAGCTTTTTTTCCTCCCTGAAGAAAAAAAGCCTGATTTTTGTAAAAAGCGATTTGTTTTTGCTTCTTATTATTCTGATTCCGGCTTTTTCACTCCGCCTGTACAAAATTGCCGAGCCTTTGGCTGATTGGCATTCCTGGAGGCAGGCGGATACTTCGGCGGTCACCCGTAACTATGTCAAAAACGGAATCAATCTGCTCTATCCCGTTTATGATGATTTGTCCAATGTAGCTTCGGGTAAAGACAACCCCAAAGGTTACCGTTTCGTCGAATTTCCGCTTTACAACATTGCCGCGGTAGCTGTCGACAAACTGCTGGTTGGCTACCATCTGGAGCTTAAAGAGAGGTTGACTTCGGTACTGGCCTCTTTAGGGACTTTGATTTTTATCTTTTTGCTTGTCCGCAAGTACAGCGGCAGAGCCACCGCTTTCTGGTCGTCCGCCTTCTTTGCAGTTTTACCATATAATGTCTTTTTCAGCCGGACAATTTTGCCTGAACCGTTCCTGGCCTTTACCACTACCGGTATGCTTTATTTTGCCGATAAGGCCGGGGAATACCGATCTTTTAATAAAATCTTCAGGCTTACGATTTCTTTAATCTTTGCATCGGCGGCTGTCCTTGTCAAGCCTTTTACCGTCTTTCTCTTTTTGCCTCTTTCTTATATCTTCCTGAAGGACAAAAAAATAAGTTTGAAAACACTTCTATTTCTGCTGATTTATTTAATTCTGGTCATGTTGCCTTATTTCGGCTGGAGAGTCTGGTCCGGCAATTTTCCGGAAGGCATCCCGGCCAATTCCTGGCTGTTAAACGGTGACGGCATCAGGTTTAAGGGTGCCTTTTTCCAATGGATGTTTGCCGAGCGTCTGGGGAAATTAATCCTGGGCTATTTCGGTTTGCCTCTTTTGATCCTGGGGCTTTTGTCTCCGAAAAAAGCAGAAAACAACTTATATTATCTTTGGGGACTGGCTATATTACTTTTCGTCACCGTCGTAGCCACCGGCAATGTCAGGCATGACTATTACCAGGTTTTGACCATTCCCATAATCGCAATCTTTCTGGGTAAAGGAGCGGTTTATCTGCTGTCTTTAAGCCAAAGCTTGGGACGCCTGAAAGTCAGGGTTGTTTTGGCGGTTTCAGTTTTCTTCATGCTGATGTTTGCCTGGTACCACATACGCGATTTTTACAACATCAACCACCCGGAAATTGTTGAAGCCGGCAGACAGGTAGACCTGTTAACGCCCAGAAAATCGCTGGTTATCGCTCCATATAACGGTGACACGGCTTTTCTATACCAGACAAATAGGGCAGGCTGGCCTATCATGCAAAAGGATATTGAGGGCATGATTAAGATGGGCGCACATTTCTATGTAAGTGTCGGTAATGATGAGTTGACAAAGGAGCTCGTTGCCGCGGCAACTAACAAAGATGAAAGCCTAAGACTCTATAAACTTATTGCCAAAACTGACCGATATACAATTATTCAACTTGTCCCGGATAACAGGCTTCCCAAATAATCTCCAAATATGAAAATTCTGATGCTCACTCCTTACCTGCCGTATCCGCTTTGGTCAGGCGGTCAGATCCGCACTTTCAATCTCCTGAAGCACTTAAGCAAAAAGCATGACATCACCCTGTTTTCCTTTATCAGGGAAGAGAAGGAAAAAAACTATATAAAGGTCCTGAATAATTTTTGCTCGGAAGTCAAAGTTTTCGTCAAAAGACCGCCCTGGTCGCTTACAAGTTTAGCTTTGGCAGGCATTTCCTATTATCCATTGGTTGTCTGCATGTATCTTAAGATGGAGGTGAAAAATTCCATATCTGAAGCCATTAACCGTAAAAAGTTCGACCTGATCCATGCCGAAACTTTCTATGTCATGCCCAATATTCCACAGAATAATATTCCCATTATTCTGGCTGAACAGACCATAGAATATCTGGTTTACCGTCATCATACCCAGCAGGTGGGTTTTTTACCCCAGAAACTGCTGATGGAGCTCGACGTAGCCAAAATTCACTATTGGGAAAAAAGCTTCTGGAAAAGGGCTAAAAGGGTCATCGCCATGTCAGAGGCCGATAAAATACTGATGCAGAAAAGGCATCAGAAACTGGTGGTTGACCTGGTACCCAACGGCGTCGATACGGATTTTTTTACCGTCAAAACCGAAAAACAGAAAAATAAAATGAAGACTGTGCTTTTTGTCGGCAATTTTAAATGGCTGCAAAACCGCGAAGCCGTTACCCTTCTGGTTAGGGATGTCTGGCCGAGAATTAAAGCCAAACTGCCGAGTAAGGTCAGGCTGTCGATTGTCGGCAGGCATCCGCCTGCGCAGATTGCCGGATTGGAAGCGGGGGATATATCAATTGAAGAAAATGTTGACGATATCCGCAGATCCTATGCTGCGGCAGATGTATTGCTGGCACCGATTTACGGACCGGGCGGCACCCGCTACAAAATTCTGGAATCAATGGCCGCCGGACTGCCGGTTGTTACCACGCCTACCGGCATAGAGGGCCTGGCTGCCGTTAACAAGCGGGATGCTTTGATTGAAGATGGTCCCGAAGCTCTGGCTGATGCTACGGTTAAGCTGTTGACTGACAACAAACTGTACCGGAAGTTGGCCGCCAGCGGAAGGCTTCTGGTCGAGAAGAATTTCAGCTGGACAGAGATTTCAAACCGGCTTGACCGGATTTACCAACAGTCAGTCTGAACAAGATGAGCAAACCGACTTTATCCGTCATTATCGTAAATTACAACACCCTGGAATATTTATCAGCCTGTCTGGTCTCGCTCTATAATAGCAGTTTGCCTGATTCTGAATTTGAAGTCATCGTCACAGACAATGCTTCACGGGAAAACCCGGCAAATGTTCTCAAAAAAAAGTTTCCTAAAGTCAAAATACTGCAGAACAAAACCAATACCGGTTTTGCCAAAGCCAATAATCGGGGTGTCAAATACTGCCGAGGTCAATATGTGCTGTTTCTGAACCCGGACACGCTTGTGGGGAAGCAAACACTCCGGGAAACAGTCCTCTTCCTGGAAAAAAATCCGCAAGCAGCCGTTGTCACTGCCAGGGTCAATCTGCCTGACGGATCACTGGATGATGCCTGTCACCGCGGCTTTCCCACGCCCTGGAATGCTTTTTGCCATTTTTCGGGTTTGGCGGCTCTTTTTCCGCGCTCGACGGTCTTTAACGGTTACCATTTGGGATACCGCGACCTGGATAAAACCCATGAAATTGACAGCTGTGTCGGGGCATTTATGATGGTAAGGAAGGAGGCAGGCGGAAGCGCCGGCTGGTTCGACGAGTCATATTTCTGGTACGGGGAAGATCTCGATTTTTGCTATCGTCTCAAAAAAAACGGCTGGAAAATCTTTTTTTTGCCCAGGGTTTCTATAATCCATTATAAGGGCGTATCTTCAGGCCTGAAAAAACATACCAGCCATATTTCCACGGCCAGCCGTCAAACCAAAATCAGGGCAAGTCAGGCACGTTATGAGGTCATGAGGATTTTTTACCGCAAGCATTATAACCGGGGCATTTACAAATGGCTGTCACCGTTAATTTTTTTCGGTATCAGCATAAAGGAGCGGTTGTCATCATATGCGCATCGGTTTTGACGCCAGGCTGGTTAATGAGACCGGAGTCGGCAGGTATATCAAAAACCTGCTGATAAACCTGGCCAAGATAAATAAACATGATGAATTTCTGGTTTTTACGGGGAGCCGTGAGTTAAAATACCTGCCCAATCTACCCTCATCCTTTATAAAAATTGCACTTGATGTCCGCTGGCATTCCCTGACAGAACAGCTTTGGCTGCCTTTTATACTGGGAAAATACAAACTGGACCTGGTTCATTTTCCCTATTTCAGTTTGCCTGTTTTTTATCAGGGCAGGTTTGTGGTGACTGTTCATGATCTTATTATTGACCATGAAACAACCGGACGTGCCAGCCGCTGGCCTTATCCTGTATATATGCTGAAAAAATCCGCTTACCGGATGCTGATGAGGAGAGCCCTTTCCAAAGCAGAGCACGTTTTTGCCATTTCTGAAGCAACAGCCGGGGAAATCAAAGCGCATTACGCTGAAGCCCGGGATAAAGTTAGCGTCACTTATGACGCTTTGGACGAAAATTTCCTTAAAACTCTTAATAATGCAGAAAATACTTCCGTATACCTTCCCCGGGGCAAACCTTACCTTATATATGTGGGAAATGCCTACCCCCATAAAAATCTGGAGAAACTCGTACTTTTGTTTCCGCAAATAGAAAGAGAGCACCAGGTCCGGCTGATATTGGTGGGAAATGATGATTTTTTCTATCCCCGTTTAAAGCGGTTGGCAAAGGATGCCGGTGCCGGAAAAAGCGTCATTTTTTTTGGCAAGGCAGATGATGCAGAGTTGGCTGCCCTGTACCGTCAGGCGGAGGGGTTTATTTCACCGGCCCTAATGGAGGGTTTCGGACTGCCCCTTTTGGAAGCGGTGGCTGCCGGTTGCCTGCCGGTTGTTTCAGATATCCCGGCTTTTAGAGAAATCTGGGGAGATGCTTTAATTTATTTCGATCCGAACGAAAGCAAATCCATAAGGAAGGCAATCGCTTTTTTTCTTACACTTTCCCGGAAAGAAAAAAATACCCGGCTATCGGGCGCCAAAGAGAGGAGCCGGAGATTTTCCTGGGAGAAAACCGCCAGGGATACAGACTGGCAATACCAGAGGTTTAAATGATAAAATACAGTCCATGAGAATTCTTTTTATCCTTATTATCATTTTTCTGTTTCCGCCGAAAGTTCACGCATATATTGATCCGGGCACGGGCAGTTATATTTTTCAGACAATAATCGCCGTCTTTCTCGGACTGGCCGTCTCTTTCAGGTTTTTTTGGAAGTATATCAAAAGCAGCCTCAACCGCCTGGTAGCTTCATTCAGACAGAAGAAAAAATGAATAAAATCAGAGCTTTGCCCTCATCCTTCCGGGATAGAAGCGGACAGGTTTTCCATCATCAGGGTAGAATCATCAGGACGGTTCAAGACAGCTACCGGGCTGATTATGACCTTTTGATGAACTCAGGCCTGTATCAGGAGCTCGTATCAGACAAGCTGCTGATTGAACACAAAGAGGAATCACCCGCAAAATCCGGCTGGCAGGATAAGGGACTCTATAAAATTCTGGAACCTGAGGTAATTCCCGTCATCAGCTATCCATATGAATGGAGTTTCTCAGCCTATAAGAAAGCAGCGCTCCTGACTTTGAAAATAGAAAAAGCCGCCCTTAAACACGGCCTGACTTTAAAAGATGCCAGTTCATACAATGTCCAGTTTAAAGGCTTAATGCCTGTTTTTATTGACACGCTCTCTTTTGAACGCTACGAAATTAACCGTCCCTGGGTTGCCTACCGGCAATTTTGCCAGCATTTCCTGCTGCCGCTGTCTTTGATGGCCTACCGGGATTTAAGGCTGCAGCAGCTGATGAAAAACCATCTGGACGGTGTTCCTATGGATTTGGGAGTAAAACTACTGCCGGGAAAATCCAGGTTAAATTTGCATCTGTTTTTGAATTTACACCTTCATGCCCTGAGTGCAACTAAATACCAAAAGGAGGGAGCAGTTGAAAAAGAAGCTTCCAAAGTCACGGGCAGAGGTTTGGAGGGGATTCTTGACAGTCTGGAAAAAGCCGTCAACTCGCTCCGGCTTCCCGAATCAAGAAGCCTTTGGTCGGATTACTACCGGCTGCCTGATATGTCTGAATACAGCCGTGAAAAAGAACGCCTGACGATTGGATGGCTGAATTTTATCAAACCGGTCAAGCTGGTCGACTTGGGAGCCAATACGGGATTCTACTCCAGGCTGGCGGCAGGGAAGGCAGGATATGTAGTTTCCTGCGACTTCGACAGCCTGGCTGTTGAGATTAATTACCGGCAGGCAGAGACTGAAAAAATCGGAAATCTGCTGCCATTGTCAATTGATCTGATCAATCCCAGTCCGGGTCTGGGTTGGCGCAACCTGGAGAGGGAAACTTTTGACGTACGGCTTAAATCCGACAGCGTGTTGGCATTGGCCTTAATCCACCACCTGTTTTTTTCCGATAACCTGCCTTTTTCGGCAATTGCAGAATATTTGAGCAGCCTGGGAAAACAGCTGATAGTCGAATTCGTAGGCCCGTCTGATCCCCAGGTCAGGCTGCTCTCCCAAATAAGAAATGCGGATGTCTCTGCGTATTCAGAGACAAATTTTCAGGCGGATTTCGGCCGCTATTTCCGTCTCCGAAAAAAGCAGCCGTTAAAATCCAAAGACCGCATTTTATATTTACTGGAGGGTCACCGATGAATCCCTTAAATTTCCCCTGGCTGCACCCTTTTTTGATGTCGGTCTATCCGGTCCTTGGTCTGTATCAGGCAAATTTATACCAGGTCCTCCCCCAGGAAACCTACCTGCCTTTTTTATTTTCAGTGATTCTGTGTCTGTGCTTCTTTTTGATTTATACGGTGATCACCCGCAAATTGAGGATTTCTGCTGTTTTGACTTCCATAAGCCTCTATCTTTTTTTCTCCTACGGACATCTGGAAAAGTTTATTAAACAGCCGCTTTTGATTTATCTGTTATTTGGAGGACTGATTTTTACTGCGGCCCGAAAATTGAAATACGTAAAAAACACCGATAAATTACATTTCTGGACAAATATTTTTTCCCTTGTACTGGTAGCAATTCCGCTGGTTCAGGTCATTAATTATCAGCTGAGGATCAAAGTGGATTTTTCCGGAGAATCCGTTTCCACGGTTGTCACCCGTGCAGTTTCAGCCGAAAAACTGCCGGACATATATTTTATTATTTTTGACCGTTATGCTTCAGCCGATAGCCTCAAGAAGGAATTTGATTATGACCTTAGCCCTTTTACCGATTATTTAAAGGGGAAGAATTTCTTTATTGCCTCAAAAAGTTGGGCAAATTATACATCCTCAGCCCATTCCCTGACAGCTACCCTGAATATGGATTATTTGGATAATCCGTTGGATGCCGGGATGAAGGAATCTCAGGACTGGTTGCCTTTATACCGGATGCTGGAGAACAACAGAATCCAGGCTGAACTGAAAAAATTAGGCTATAAATACTATCATTTCGGAGACTGGTGGTGGCCTACCGGTAAAAACAGGCATGCCGACGAGAATGTCAATTTGAATGTGCTCTCCGAATTTTCAGCCATCCTGGTCAACAATTCCGCCCTAAAGCCTTTGGCTGAAAAATTCCGGCTGCCGCTTCTTGATTACCGCTATACCCAGTGGAGGAGGATCCGCTACAAATTTGATAAACTGAAGGAAATCCCCGTCGAACCCCGGCCTACATTTGTCTTTGCCCATATGCTTGTGCCGCACGAACCATTTGTATTTCGGCAGGATGGCAGTTTCCTGCCATTGGCAGAAGACTCTGCCAGATCTTACAAGACCAAATACCTTGACCAGATTGAATATCTAAACCGGGAAGTCATCAAGTTGACCGACAAGTTCCTTGAGGATAAAAGTAATCCTCCGATTATAATTTTTCAGGCTGACGAAGGACCCTATCCTGAAGCATATGAGGCCGATAAGCAGGAATTTGACTGGTCAGAGGCTTCACAAAAGGAAATTGCTTTAAAAATGTCAATTCTTAATGCCGTCTATCTGCCCGGTGAAGATTACAAAAATCTAAAAGAAGATTTTTCCCCGGTCAATAATTTCCGTTTGGTGAAAGCCTTCCTTTACGGTCAGGAGCCTGAACTTTTGCCGGATCTATATCAGTTAACCAATATGGGCAAGCCTTATGATTATTACCGATATGACAGACAGTAGAAACGGTGAAAAACCGAAAATTGCCCTCGTCTATGACCGCGTAGTGAAATTCGGCGGTGCGGAAAGGGTTCTTTTGTCACTGCATAAACTTTATCCTGATGCTCCGCTATATACTGCCATTTATGACAGAAACAAAGCACCGTGGGCGGACAGTTTTGAAGTCAGGACTTCTTTTTTAAAGCATCTTCCTCTGGCCGACCGCTATCATGAAATGCTGCCTTTTCTGACTCCATATGCTTTCGAAAATTTCGATTTCAGCGATTTTGATATTGTCTTATCGGTAACTTCCTCCGATGCCAAAAGCATCATTACCAAACCCGGCACGTTGCATATTTGCTATTGTTTGACGCCAACCAGGTATCTTTGGAGCGGATATAATGAATATTTGGCCGAACCCGGTGTCGGACTTTTAAACCCTTTATTCCGGGCAGGCATGAGGCTTTTTGCCCCGGCATTGCGGCGTTGGGACTTATTGTCGGCCAAAAGACCCGATACCTATCTGGCCATATCCGAAACGGTTAAAAAGAGGTTGAGCCGTTTCTACCGGGAGAAGGCGGAAGTTGTCTATCCGCCTCTTGATACCGGTTCATTCAGCCTTCCGGACAAAAAAACAAGGGGAGATTATTTCCTGATTGTTTCCCGGCTCGTCCCTTATAAAGGATTGGATTATGCCATTAGCCTGTTCAGCAAGACCGGACAAAAACTGGTTGTTATCGGCAGCGGAGTGGACAACCGCAGGTTGCAAAATCTGGCCGGCAATTCTGTCAAATTTATAACCGGTAATTTGACAGACCGGAAATTGTGTTGGTATTATCAAAATTGCCGAAGTTTAATTTTTCCGGGTGAAGAAGATTTCGGTTTGACAGCCGTGGAAGCCCAAGCCTGCGGCAGTCCGGTCATCGCTCTTGCCTTGGGCGGAGCTGCCGAGAGCATCAGGCATGGTCAAACCGGTTTACTCTACGGGGAAAAAACAGAAGCATCACTGGAAAACGCCTTAAGGATTTTTGAAACCATGGAATTTAATCCCCGGCTTCTAAGGGAAAATGCAATACGGTTTTCCGAAGCAGTATTTATGAGGAAGATGAAGGCATATATTTTAAGGAAATGGAGGAAAGAACAATCGGTATGAAAGCAATAATTTTTGCCGGCGGGGTCGGTACCAGGCTTTGGCCGCTATCAAGGAGAAGCTCTCCCAAACAGTTTGAAAAGGTAATAGGCGACAAATCGACACTGCAGTTGTCGATTGAGCGCTTGGTTCCTGATTTCGCCTGGGATGATATTTATATCTCCACCAATAAAAAATATGTGCCACAGGTTAAAAAGCAGTTGCCGCAGCTTAACGATAAAAATATTTTAGGTGAGCCGGAAGCCAGGGATGTCGGTCCGGCAGTCGCCCTGGTTACCGCCATATTGCACCACCGTCATGCTCATACTCCCATAGTCATACTTTGGAGCGACCATATTATAAAAAAGCAGGACCTTTTTAAAAAAATCCTCAATGAAAGCCGCAAACAAATAGAAGATAAAAAGCAGAGAATTATTTTTATAACTCAAAAGCCCAGGTTTGCCAGCCAGAATTTAGGCTGGATAAAATACGGCAAGGAGAAAACCTCAGCCAACGGAATATCTTTCCGGCAGTTTCAGGGATTTAAATACCGTCCGGACCTGACTGAAGCTGCCGTCTATTTTAAAAGCGGGAGCTACGGCTGGAATACCGGATATTTTGTGACCACACCGGCGTACCTGAAAACTCAATTCCGGAAATTTCAACCCGAGATGGCAAGGGAAATGGACCTGCTCGAGGAAAGCTACGGCAGCAGACAATTCACATCGCAATTGGAAAAATCATACCCCCGCCTGACAAAGCTTTCTTTTGATAATGCCATTCTGGAAAAAATTGAAGCAGATGAAGGGCTAGTGGTCAGTGAAGATTTGGGTTGGAGCGATGTCGGTGCCTGGGAAGCCCTCAAAGAAGCCCTGCAGACTGGGGCTGACAAAAATGTGGTTAAAGGCAAAGTAGTTGTTACCGATTGTTCAGATTCCCTTATATATAATTATACCGACCAACTTCTGGTCACGATCGACCTTGAAGGACACTTGGTTATCAATACCCGCGATGTGGTTTTGGTCTGCCATAAAAATTCCGTTCCCAAAATTAAAAAACTGGTGGAAAGCCTCTCGCACTCAGAAAACGAACATTTGGTTTAATTGGCAATCATTTGACTTATGCCGTTATTTAAAGGCAGGACTTACGATTTATATTTAAAAAGATGGCTTGACATGGTACTGGCCGTCATTTTGGGAATAATTTTCCTGCCGGTTGGTTTGGTTCTGGCGGTTATCATCAAGCTTGATTCTGCCGGGCCGATATTTGCCGATACTCCGGAGAGGGTCGGACAGGACGGCAAACTGTTTAAAATGTATAAATTCCGCTCCATGGTGGTCAATGCCCATATGATGTTAAGAAATGATCCCAACTTAAGAAGTCTTTACCTAAAGTATAAAAAAAACAGCTATAAACTGCAGGAGGACCCCAGAGTTACCCGATTGGGGAAATTCCTCAGGAAACACTCCCTCGATGAAATTCCCCAACTGATCAATGTCATAGTCGGTGATATGACTTTGGTCGGACCGCGCGCTTATTATCCGGACGAACTGGCTAACCAGCAGCGCAAATATCCGGCTACAAAGACCAAAGTCTCAAAAGTTCTGTCAATTAAACCGGGCATAACCGGTTATTGGCAGGTTTCAGGCAGAAGTGCCGTTAATTTTGACAAAAGAATCGCTATGGATGCCGATTATGTCGACCACCGCTCCTTATGGTATGATATTAAAATTCTTATGGTTACTCCCTGGGCCATGATCAGCGGAAAGGGAGCTGTATAGATGGAAACTTACGGTTTCAAAAAAATAGGTTTTACAGCAAATACCCCGGTTGCCGCCAAAGTCACAAACGGCCGAAAAAGTCTACGCGCAAAAAAAATTTTACTGGTGGCCGGCCTGCTGTTTTTCGTCATTATAATTGTACCGGCACTGCTTTTGTATTCACCCCTCAGCAAACTTCAAGCTTCCGTAAAGAAGTCCGCCACAATAGCCGGTCAGGTCTATGATGCGGGTAAAAAACAGGATATTGAAAATCTGCAGCCGAAACTTTCCGAACTTAAAGACAGTCTGGATGATGTCTCGGAGGGAATCAGGGTTTTGAAACCAGTGTCTTTTATACCCTTTGTCGGCAACTACCAAAAAGACGCTGCTGCCATGGTTGAGGGAGGCATCCTTTCGGTTGAAGCAGCCCAAATCACCGTGGACACCCTGGTCCCTTATGCTGATCTGCTCGGATTGAAAGGTAAATCTACTTTTGTATCCGGCTCAGCCGACGACAGGATAAAAACAGCAGTCGAAACAATGGATAAGATTGTCCCGTCAATTGACAAAATTGCCGATAAAATTTCTTTGGCTGAAAAAGAGTTTGAAAAGGTGGATCCAGGCCGTTATCCCGAAAAAATCGGTGCCACGGTTATCCGTGAGCGGCTGGTGTCCGGAAAAAGCCTTTTTAAAGAAACCGCCTCTCTTTTTGTTGAAGCCCGGCCTTTATTGAAAAATCTGCCGAAACTCATGGGTAACCGGGAGAGCCAACGCTATTTGGTGATTTTCCAAAATGACGCCGAGCTTCGGGCAACAGGCGGTTTCATGACGGCATTTGCCATCTTCAAAATAGACAAAGGCAAGCTGACGGTTGAACGGTCTGATGACATCTATAAATTGGATGAAGCTAAGAAAAAGAGTTTTCCGGCGCCGGATAAAATCGCCCTCTACCATAAAGACGTTCCTAATTTCCAGTTAAGGGACAGCAATCTGTCACCAGATTTCAATGTTTCGATGAATGCCTTTGAAAAACTGCTGGCGGACAGTTCCGTCGAACTGGGAGAATATCAGGGTATCATCGCCCTGGATACCCATGTTTTGGTTTCCACCATTAAAATTTTAGGGGAATTTAATATCGACGGCCGGCAATTTTCAGCGGAGATTGATAAAAGGTGCGACTGTCCCAGAGCAATATATGAATTGGAAGATTATGCCACCCGGCCGGTTGCTTTCATCCGTGAAGACAGAAAGGGCATCATCGGGACTTTGCTTTACCAGATTATGCAGAGGGCTTTGGGTGTATCCCCCTCGCAATATTGGGGAAAGCTCTCGCAAATGTTTTTGGAGGAAGCCGGGCAAAAGCATTTATTATTTTATTTCAAGGATGACGAGCCGCAAAAAGGCATCGAGGCCCTGAATTTCGGCGGACGCATCAAAGATTATGGCGGTGATTATTTGCACATCAACAACGTCAACTTTGCCGGCGCCAAGTCCAATCTGTTTGTCCGCCATTTTGTCAAAAGGGAAATTAAAAACGAAGGAGAGGGGACAACCCAGACATTAACGCTGAATTATAAGAATCCGGCGGAAGCCTCCAACTGCAATCTCGAGGCAGGACAGCTCTGTCTGAACGGCATCCTGCGCAACTGGCTGCGTATCTATGTACCCAAAGGCTCAACCCTGGTGGAATTTACAGGCAGCGAAAAAAAGACCCTGACTTATGATGAATTGGGTAAAACCGTTTTTGAAGGATTTTTAACGGTTAAACCTCAGGGTTCAACCGAGGTAAAAATCAGTTATAAAACCCCAAAGAGCGGGAATAAGCTATTTATCCAGAAGCAACCCGGCACCCAGGACCATGAGTATACGGTAAGCGTTGACGGACAGGAACAGAAGATTATCCTGAATAGCGATACAGAGCTGTCATTTAACTGAAACCTAAATTTTTCACTGCAGAAGCTATAGTCATCCGTAAAATAAAGATGGGTGAGGCTGATGTCAGGCTGACTGTGGTTACCAGGGAATTCGGACGAATAACGGTCAAAGCACCGGGTCTAAGGAAAATAACCAGCCGCAGAGCGCCCTATCTTGACCTTTTCCAACATGTCAAACTGTTTCTGACCGCCGGCCGGACATTTAATATAATCACCGATGTTGAATCTTACCACGGATTTGAATTCTTAAGAACACGCCTTAACAGAATCGGCATGGCTTACAAGCTGACGGAAATCTGTGACCGGCTGTTACCTGAGAATGAGGCCCATTTTGAAGTATTTGATGCGCTTTTGATGGCTTTCAGAAAATTAAACGATGAAAAGTCAGAAGCCGAGACAGTCGGTGATAATTTCTGCCTGGATTTGCTGAAAAAGTTAGGTTATCAGCCGCAAACCGCTGACTTGTCCGGAGACAAACTGAACCGCGCCCTGGAAGAAGTTATGGAAAAAGAAATCAGGAGTTTGCCTCTCTTGACAAAAATTAAGCGCAGTTTAAGATGAATAACATGGATAAAATCGTCAGTCTGGCCAAGAGACGGGGGTTTGTTTTTCCCTCCAGTGAAATCTACGGCGGTTTCGGCGGATTTTGGGATTTCGGGCCGTTGGGGGTAGCTCTTAAGAATAATATTAAAGAACTGTGGTGGCAGGAGTTTGTCGAAAAACGCGATGATGTTTTCGGTTTGGACGCTTCAATCATCATGAATCCGCGTATCTGGGAGGCGTCAGGACATACAGGCAGCGGATTTGCCGATCCTTTGAGGGAATGCACCGGCTGCCACCGCCGTTTCCGGTCGGAAGATTTAAATGAAAACAAGTGTCCAGTCTGCGGGGAGAAACTGGATAAAGAGAAGAAATTCAATATTCTGGTAAAAACCTTTATAGGTCCGGTAGAAGATGAGACGGCCTTAACCTACCTGAGGGGTGAAACTGCCCAGGCAATTTTTGTTAATTTTGATAATATCCAGGATACCTTCCACCCGAAATTGCCTTTCGGTATCGCGCAGATAGGCAAGGCTTTCCGCAATGAAATCACCCCCGGGAAATTCATTTTCAGAAGCCGGGAATTCGAACAGATGGAGCTGGAATATTTTATCTACCCCGAATCAGATGAGGAACAATTTATTTACTGGAAGGAGTTTTGTCTTGATTTTCTGTCTAAATTGGGATTGAAGAGGAAAAACCTGCGTTATTACGACCATCCTAAAGAGAAGTTAGCCCATTATTCCAAGGGCACAACCGATATAGAATACCAATTTCCCTTTGGTTGGTCTGAAATCTGGGGTATCGCCAGAAGGAGCGATTTCGACCTTAAACAGCACAGCCGATATTCCGGAAAAGCGCTGAATTATAAGGATGCTGATGGGGGAAACATCTTGACTCCTTATGTCATCGAGCCTTCTGTTGGAGTGGACAGGCTGCTTTTTTCCCTGATGTCGGATGCCTACCGTGAGGACGGCAAAAGGACCGTTCTGGGACTTTCCCCCCGTCTATCTCCCTATAAAGCCGCTGTTTTTCCGCTCGTTTCCAATAAGGAACAGCTCGTTTCTAAAGCCAGGGAAATCTACCTTGAAATAAAAAAAGAACTGCCTGCGGTTTTCGATGACCGGGGAAATATCGGCAAAAGATATTACTCCCAGGATGAAATCGGCACTCCCTGGTGCATCACAATTGACTATGATACACTTGAAGATGAAACAGTCACAGTCAGGGATCGTGATACAGCCGTTCAGGAAAGAGTTAAATACCGGAAATTAGCTGATTATCTGAAAAAGCAACTGCAATCATGAAAAGGGCATTTATAGTTGCCATTGTTTTAATTCTGGTTTTGGGGGGAGGAATTATGCTTTTGCGGAAAAACAGCCAACCCCAAGCACAAACCGAACTGATACCGACTCCGACAGCTATCCTGCCGACAGTGACCGACGACGTAAAAGTAGAAGTCATCCCCTTAAACGGCAACAGATCAATTACCCTCAAAATATCGGGAATTCCGGCCGGGACAAGTGTCATAGAGTACGAGCTGACTTATGTCACCGGAAATGACCTCCCCAGAGGCGTTTTAGGGGAAATCAAGCTGGATGAAGGCGAGGAAGAGGTTACCAGGGATGATATAGTTTTAGGAACCTGTTCCAGCGGCAAGTGTGTTTATGATACTGGAGTTGAGAAAATAGATTTGTCTTTGAAATTCACAGGCACCGGAGGAATCTCAGTCTTTCAAAAAAGTTATAATTTGTGATAAACTTTTAAAAGTAAGTAAAAAAATGCTTTACATAAGTCTGACTGACCAATCATTGGAACTTCTGGAGACAAAAAAAGGACTTGTCTCCGACGAGAAATTCATTGCTGTTTCAAGGAAACTCTTTAAAGAAAAAGTCCTTGAATACGGACTGATCTCCGATGCAAAAGGATTAGTTACAGCCTTCCGTGAAGCTTTGGTCACCGCATATCCTAAAGAGATAAAAGATAACCAGCTGTCGCTGGTTCTGCCGGGAGATCAGGTGATCATTAAACGCCTGCCTGTTAACAGCGAGGTAAAAGTAACACCGGAATGGATCATATCCCAGGCGAAAAACTATCTGCCACAGGATATCTCCCATTATGAAAGTTACTTCAAGGAAATAGACGGCCGTACCGGTAAAACTATCCTCTTTACAGCGCTTCCCCTTTCCCTGATATTGTCATACCACCACCTGTTCAGCCAGGAAAAAATGAAAATAAATTTTCTTTCCGTTGCCCCATTCTCGGTCTATGCCCTTTTGCGTACCAAAATCAGTGAAGGTGAAACTTATCTTTATGCTGATTTGGACAAGTATGAAAGGTATTATCTCCTGGACCATGAAGGGCCGGTAACAGTTTTCAACCGTAAGTCTGCGGGTAAAGGAGTGTCTGCTGATATCAAAACGGTATTAAAAAAGCTTGAGGAGGAGAAGCACCACCCGTCGAAAATCATCATTTCAGGTGAAAAATCGCTGGAATCAAAAACCGAGGATTTAAGCGAATCCCTGGCTGTACCGGTTGTCAAAATGAGCCATTTGATAGAAGAAATCCAAAAGGAAAGCAAGGAGAAGATAGACACAGGCGGAGTGCCTTTATTTTATTTCGATAAAACCATCGGCCTGGCAAATCTGACAAAGCTTGCTGATGTTCCCAATTTTGCTTCCGACTTGAAAATTATCGAAGAAAGATACCAGAAGACGACGGCCGGGGCTGTTGATACACAAACCGCAGAGACTAAACCGGTCATGGAAACAATTGAGGTAGTTGAAAAAGAGGAAAAACCGGTCGCCGTGCCTCTCAAAATCGAGACAGAAGAAAAAGAAAAAGAAACAGTGCCTGTCGTTGAAGAACCGCCGTTGGTTGCCGACAGTATCACCGAATTTAAAGGATCGAGCAGATCGGGATCATTCAGCAAATACATTTGGTTTGTGATCGCCTTGGCTATCGGTTTACTAACCGTCGGCGGCTACCTGGTAATGGCCAGGGGAGGTTCTGTCAACCTGCCTTTCGTCAGCCAACCGACAGCCACTCCTTCACCGTCTCCTGTGCCGACTTTAACCCCGACCCCGACAATTGACCCTGACCTGAAAAAAGAAGATCTGACTGTTTCCGTATTGAACGGTACTGATACCTCAGGTATTGCCAGGCAAAATGCCGACAGCCTTGAGGAATCAGGTTATACGATAGGGACGGTCGGCAACGCCGAAGAAGATGCCGCCGAAACGATTATCCGCATAAAAGACAGCAAAAAGAACTATCTGCCGCTACTTATCGGCGATCTTAAGGATAAATTTTCAACTGAAAAAGTCGAAACTCTGCCTGAAGACGATGAGGCCGACGCCGTCGTCATCCTCGGTCTGAAGTAATCACTTCGAAATTCTCACTTTTTTCTTACCGATCCCTCTTGACAGGTGTATTTTTTTGTATCATTATGTAATTGAATGGTGAAAAGTGTAGAAAAATGGTGAAAAGTGTAGAAAATTATGTTTCTTGGTACATTTGAGCCGAATCTGATGGAGAAGGGCAGGCTTGCCCTGCCGAAAAAGATCAGGGAAGAGCTTGGAGGTAAAAGGCTGGTCCTGACGATCGGTTTCGAAAAATGCATTTTCGGCTTTACTGAAAAAGCCTGGGAAAAGACAACAGAGCCTGAACTTTCAAGACCGCTGTTCAGTGACAAGGAAGGCCGGGATTTACGAAGAAAAATGTTTGCCGATGCCATCAACGTCGAACTGGACAGCCAGGGCAGATTCATTATACCGGAGAGAATGATGGAATATGCCGGTATAGAAGAGCAGGTATTAGTCAAGGGAGCAGGAGACCACTTTGAAATATGGAATAAAAATATTTGGGAGGAGTATCGGAGGCAGATAGACAACGGCTAGAATCATTCTGCCTATGATTTTATCCGACTATCACCGACCGGTACTCCTTCCCAAAGTAATTGAACTTTTAAAAATTGAAAAAGACAGGCAGTATCTAGACGCGACATTAGGCGGCGGGGGTTACGCTTTCGCCATAATCGGAATGGGTGGCAAAGTCCTGGGTATTGATCTTGATCCGCAGGCAGTCGAACAAGTAAAAAAAATAGCGGCGGATAAACGTATTGGGGATGATAAGTTGGTAATTCACCGCGGAAGCTTCGCCGGGCTGAAGGAGACAGCTCTTGATAATGGTTTTGAAAAAGTCCGGGGAATTATATTTGATCTGGGTGTTTCATCGCACCAGTTGGACCGGTCAGGCAGGGGTTTTTCATTCAGAAAACCGGATGAAGCTTTGGATATGAGATTCGCCGGAACGGACGAATTAACCGCGGCCGGAGTTGTTAACCAGTATTCCAAGGAGCAACTTTATGAAATATTTGCAAAATATGCTGAAGAACTCAGTTCTCGGACAATTGCTGACGCTATTGTTCGCGCCCGTACCTTAAGAGGCCATATCAATAAGGTCGGCGAACTAAACAGCATTATTAAAAAACAACTGACAGGAGAAGAAAGGCATAAGGATCAGGTTTTAGCCAGAATTTATCAGTCATTGAGAATTGAAGTTAACTCGGAGTTAAGCACAATTAACAGGGGTCTGACTCAGGCAATCGAAATGCTGCAGCCGGGAGGCAGAGTAATAGCTTTAAGTTATCACTCACTGGAAGACAGACTGGTGAAGCAGATTTTTCGGGAAAACAAAGTACAAAGAAAACTGAAGATAGTCACTAAAAATCCGATCAGAGCGGATTTTCCGGAGATTAAATTAAATCCGAGAGCCCGGTCAGCTAAATTACGGGCAGCCGAAAAAATATGACAAATAAAACTGAAAAATTCATCAAAATCGCTTCACTTACTGTAGCCGTCCTGTCTATTGCGGTACATGTAGTCCTATTTAACTATGATTCAACATACGGCCGCAAATACCGCGAGATTAATTCTGAAATAGAACGCATGGAAACGGAAAACCTCATTCTGTCCCAGAAAATTGCTTCATCCTCTTCGATCGCCTCAATTGCCCAAAAAGCAGAGACATTAGGTTTCAATTCCAGTCCGCAAGTGGTATCATTGGCCAAGCCCCAGCCGATTGCCGATATCGGCAAGACTCTCTAAAGCAAATGGAAAAACGGTTATACCTGGTTTTCGGAATTTTTCTGTTCTTTTTTCTGGCTATCTGCCTGCGCCTTTTTTACTGGCAGGTATTTTCTTTTGATTCTTTAAAGTTTATTGCCAGCCAACAAACCAATATCTCCTCAATCGAGAAAGCGGCAAGGGGAAGTATTTATTCGTCAGACAATTCACCTTTGGTTATAAACCAGCCTGCTTACCTGGTTTTTGCCGAGCCGAAAAGCATGCGCGACAAGGAGTCGACTATTAAACAACTGTCGGAAATATTATCTTTGGACAGCGCCTCTGTTTCTGCCAAATTAAACAACGACAAGCTGAGTTGGGTGCCTATAGCCGAAAAAGTAGAAACTGAAACAGCAGATAAACTGAAGAAGGTTAATTTACCGGGAATAGGCCTAATTGAAGATGCCAAAAGATTTTATCCGGAAGCTTCGATGGCAGCCCATCTTTTAGGTTTCGTGGGAAAAAACCAAAACGGGGATGACCAGGGTTATTTCGGTTTGGAAGGTTTTTATGACGACCAGCTTAAAGGAAGAAACGGCTACCTTCGGGAAGAAAGGGATCCTTCAGGTAATCCCATCATCGCCGGCGACCGGACGGTAGTCAGAGCGGAAAACGGGCGCGACCTTATCCTTTCCCTTGACCGGACAGTCCAGTATATCGTTGAGGATAAATTAAAAAAAGGCCTGGAAAAATACGGTGCAGCAGGGGGCAGTGTAATTGTTATGGAGCCGGCAACCGGTGCTATTTTAAGTATGGCTTCCTTTCCTTCCTACGATCCCGTCAATCGCCAAGAATTTGACGAGTCCTTCTATAAAAATCCGGCTATCGCTTCATCTTTTGAACCGGGATCAACGTTCAAAGTCCTGGTGATGGCTTCGGCTGTTAATGAAGACAAAGTCAGTGCGGATATGGAGTATGATGAAAAAGGCCCGGTTACAATTGGCCAGTATCAGATAAAAACCTGGAATCAGGAATACCACGGCATGATAAAAGTCCCGGAAATTCTCCAGTATTCATCAAATGTCGGCATGGTCTTCATTGCAGAAAAATTGGGCAATGACAATTTGCTGAAATATATAAAAAATTTGGGGTTCGGCGATCTGACCGATATTGATCTTCAGGATGAAGGGACTCCGGAGCTCCGTCCTGAAAATAAATGGTATACCATTGATTTTGCCACAGTCTCTTTCGGACAGGGCATTGCTGCAACCCCTTTGCAGATGATCAGGGCAGTAGCCGCCATAGCCAACGGCGGGCAATTAGTTCAGCCGGCGGTTGTTTCCAAAATCAGGGAAAATAGCGGCAGGGTCATAACCGTCAAACCGAAAATTCAAAAGAGGATTTTTTCTGCCGGAGCCGCATCCCTGGTTAAGGAAATGATGGTTCAGGCAGTGGAGAAAGGGGAGACTAAATTCCTTAAACCGATCGGTATCAGGGTTGCCGGCAAAACCGGCACAGCCCAAATACCTATCTCAGGCCATTATGATACGGAAAAAACTATTGCTTCGTTTGTGGGTTTCCTGCCTGCTGACAACCCCAAATTTGTCATGCTGGTAACCCTGCGCGAACCGACTACCTCACCCTGGGGTTCGGAAACAGCCGCTCCTCTCTTTTTCACCATAGCCCAAGACCTCATCTCCTATTACCAAATCCAGTAATTAATACTTCCGGCCGGAATTAAACTTTCCTCCGGTTTTTTGTTATAATAAAAGCCTTTATGATGCGCCGTATAAAAAATTTTGGCCACTTTTTAATGGCGCTTTCCGCCTGTTTTGTTTACGGCTACCCGGCCCGTAAAATGATGGTTTTAGCCATCACCGGTACAGACGGCAAAACTTCAACTGCTTTTATTTTGTTCCATATCTTAAAAAAAGCAAAACTGCCCGTCTCCATGATCTCGACTGTCAAAGCGGTCATAGGGAATGAAAATTATGATACCGGATTTCATGTCACCACTCCGTCGCCTTTTTTCCTGCAGAAGCTGATAAAAAAAGCCCTGAAGGAAGGCAGCCGTTATCTTGTCCTGGAAACAACTTCACATGCTTTGGACCAGTTCCGTACACTGGGGACTTCAATTGATGCGGCTGTCATTACCAATATTTCCCATGAACATCTGGATTACCACGGCAATATGGAGAATTACCGTAATGCCAAAGCCAGGATCATGCAAGGGGCCAAAACGGTTGTCTTAAATAAAGACGATGAAAATTATAGTTACCTGAAAAAAAAGGCCAGAGGGGGAATTGTTACTTTTTCCCTGGATAAAACAGCCGATTTTACACCCGACAAAGTTAAACTGCCGGATGGATTGGCCCAATTTCAGAAAGCCAATATGTTGGCAGCTGTAGCTGCAGCCCGGGAAAGCGGAGTGGATTTGGAAGCGGCTGAAAATGGTTTAAAAAGTTTTAACGGCATTCCCGGCAGAATGGAAGAGGTTAAAAACAGGCGGGGGCTGAAAATTATGATTGATTTTGCCCATAAAATAAACGCTTTGAGCCAAGCCCTGATTTTTGCCAGATCACAGACAAAAAAAAAGCTGATAGTCGTATTCGGTTCAGCAGGGTTGAGGGACCGATTAAAAAGGCCGATCATGGGAGAGGTGGCCGGTAAAATTGCGGATTATGCAGTCCTTACAGCTGAAGACCCCCGGACCGAGGATGTACGCAAGATCATTACCCAAATAGCTCAAGGCTGTCTGAGATCGGGCATGAAGGAATTGGAGAAAAAGAACGGACAGCCGCCTTCCGAGAAGGGAAAATATTTTTTCCGCATTCCTGACCGGCAGGAAGCCATCAATTTTGCCATCCGCAAACTGGCCGGGGCGGGGGATACGGTGATCATCTGCGGTAAAGGGCACGAGCAATCGATGTGCTACGGCAAAACAGAATATCCTTGGGATGAAAGACAGGCAGTTAATAAAGCACTCTCCGCTTAATTTATGATACAGGCAAAAAATCTCCAAGCCCCGGTTGGGCTGAGCCATCACTTTTTGAATCAGGCAGAGTCAGTTTCAGGTTTGTATGACAAAAACATTAAAGAAGCTTCTTCCTGCGCACAGATCCATAGCGGAAATATTTCCGTAGCCTCGAGGAAGAAGTATTATGAAGGTTGTGACGGTATTATTGCCTCCGAAGGCAGGAGTCTTATAATCAGAACTGCCGACTGCCTGCCTCTATTATTCTTTTCGACCGGTAAAAAACTGATCGGTGCCGTCCATGCAGGATGGCGCGGTTTAAGCGCCGGCATTCTTCAGAATGCGGTAAGAAAACTGAAGGATTTGGGAGCGGATGTATCCGAATTACAGGTGGCCATAGGGCCACACATAAGAAGATGCTGTTATCAGGTCGGAAGTGAACTCATTGAAAATTTTACCCGCAAAATACCGGGAGTAAAATTTTTTGAAGAACGGCATCAGTCTTTTTATTTAGATTTATCTGTGGTAGCGCAAAGGCAGTTGAGTGATGCGGGTCTGTCTGCAGGCAATATGGAGGATACCGCTATTTGCACATCGTGCAATCCGGAATATGCTTCATTCCGCAGGGATAAAACATTATTGCGGAATTTTTCTATAATACAATTAGAAAGTAGCAAAGGCTGATGAAAAAAAAAGCTTATCTGATCGGAATTAAAGGCGTTGCCATGACAGCCATGGCCGTTTATCTCAAGGAAAAAGGCTTTAAAGTCACAGGTTCCGATGTAGCGGAAACTTTTTTTACCGACCGCATGCTGGCCGAAGCAGGCATATCCCATAAATTAGGATTCAGCAAGGAAAACATAACCGAAAAATATGACGCGGTCATAGTTACCGGCGCCCACGGAGGCATGTCGAATCCGGAAGCTGTTCAAGCTAAAAAAATCGGCCTTCCCGTTTCCATGCACGGCCGGTATATCGGCTCGGTAATGTCCGGTTATCAGGGGATTTCCGTGGCTGGCTGCCACGGTAAAACGACCACTTCTTCCATGATCGCGATGATCCTGTCATCTGCCAACCTGGATCCTTCTTATGCAATCGGTACAGCCTATATCAACGGTCTGGGAGCTGCCGGACATGCCGGCAGGGGGAAATTTTTTGTGGCTGAGGCAGACGAATACATGACTTGCCCGGTCACTGACCCGACACCCAGATTTTTCTGGCAGAAACCCTCCCTGGCGGTTATCACCAATATAGAATTTGACCATCCCGATGCCTACCGCAACCTTGAGGAAGTCAAAGCGGCATATTTCCAGTTTGCCTTAAATACGCTGGAAAACGGCGACCATTTGGTAGCCTGCCAGGATGACGCAGAATCTTCTGAGCTTCTGCAAAAAATAAAGCATACTAAAATTGCCACTTACGGCTTCTCACCGAGAGCGGACTTCCGTATAAAAAAATATCATATTTCCGAAGGGGTATCTTTTATGACGGTGGAAGTTAAAGGCGAGGAAATCGGTGAATTTATGGTAAAAGTTCCGGGCAGGCATAACCTTCTTAACGCCCTGGCTGCCATGACAGCCTGTAACCTGGTTGCCAATTTGTCCTGGGCACAAATAAAGGAAGGCCTGAAAAAATACACAGGGGGCAACCGCCGTATGGAAAAAATATATGAAAAAGACCGAATCAGCCTGTATGATGATTATGCCCATCACCCCACGGAAATTACCGCCACCTTAAATTCAGTCAGAGACTGGTACAGGAACCGCCGGATTATTGTCATTTTTCAACCCCATACTTATTCCCGGACAAAAAAACTGCTGGAACCTTTTGCCCAAGCTTTGACATTAGCCGACGTGTCAGCCGTGGCGGAAATATTTCCCTCAGCCAGGGAAAAAGCTGATCCGTCAGTCAGTTCCTCCCTCCTGGTTGAGGCAGTCAAGCGCTTGGACGGTAAGGCTGTTTTGGTCCGTAGTAAAGCAGAGGTTTTAAATTATGTGAAACAAACGGTCCGTCAGGGGGACATACTGATGACTGTGGGAGCCGGCAATTTATACAGATGGCACGCGGATCTTATAACAATACTGGCTGAATTATGATGACTTTTTATGACAAGCTGAAAAATAAATTCGGAGACGGCCGCGTGCTTATAAATGAAAATCTCGGTAAATACACCAGCCTGCGTCTGGGAGGGCCGGCTGATTTTTTCCTGAAAGCAAGCCAACAGGATGACCTGTTTGTGGCAGTCGGTTTGGCTGTTGAAAACGGGGTTCCTTATTTTATTCTGGGAGGAGGAACGAACGTCCTGTTTTCCGACAAAGGCTTCCGCGGTCTGGTCGTCAAAAATGAAATGGCCGGTATCCGCCTGGCCGGACTCAAAGGTGACAGTCTCAAGGGAGGAGGAGGGGAATCCTTGATAAACACGGTTTTTCTGGAAGCTGATTCAGGTGCAGGCGTCAACAGGCTGGTCAGATACTCTTTGGATCAGGGTTTGTCCGGTCTGGAATTTTTCCTTGGCCAGCCAGGAACCATCGGAGGCGCTATATGGATCAATGCCCATAACATCGTCAAAAAGCGCTTTTTCGGAGAACAGTTAACCAGCGCCGTCGTTTTCAAACCGGGAAACGGCGTCAGGAAAGAAACAAGAGAATATTTCCGCTTCGGTTATGACAGGTCTGTCCTGCAGAAAACCGGGGAAATTGTGTTGACTGCAACTTTCGCCTTTAAACGGGTCAGCGATAAAGAAAGTATCTGGGCTACGGCACGGGAAACTATGCTCTACCGAACTTCGACCCAGCCAAAAGGCGAATTTTCGGCAGGCTGCATCTTCCGGAACATAAAAAAAAGCGATGCTGTCAGGCTGGCCACTCCTGACTATACGGTATCAGCCGGTTTTCTGATAGACTCTCTGGGTCTCAAAGGCAAGAGAATTGGCGGGGCTACCATTTCCGGCAGACATGCTAATTTCATTACGCATACAGGCCGGGCGACATCTGCCGATGTGCTAAAATTAATAGATCTGGTCAGACAAATGGTCAATGACAAGTTCCGTCTGAAACTCGAAACGGAAATTTTAGTTATTCCCGAAGAAAAAAACTGAATGATATGCAATTTTTGAAAATAAAAGAAGGCAGCAAGCTTAAAGGGGAAATTACGGTCAGCGGTGCTAAAAATGTGGCTATGAAGGTGGTTTTAGCCGGGCTTTTGACCGACAAATCTGTAGAAATAGGCAATATACCCCAGATTACTTCGGTCGAGGGTACGGCTGAACTGGTCAGATGTTTGGGAGTAAAAGTCACCAGCAAGCCCGACCATACCTTAAAAATTGAAGGAGGCAGTCTTAACTCGCATACTGTGCCTTTAGCCATGGGAGGATTATTCAGGACAGCTACCATGGTAATGGGGCCGTTGTTGGCCAGGTTCGGCAAGGCGGTAGTGCCCAATCCGGGCGGTTGCCGTCTGGGAAAACGGCCGGTTGACTGGCATATTAAAGGCCTGTCGAAAATGGGCGCGTCAATCAAATATGACGAAGGTTTTTTTTATGCTACGGCACACAGACTGAAAGGTACACGGTTCAAGTTTGACAAGAATACCCATACCGGGACAGAAACAATGATGCTGGCTGCAGTTTTGGCCGATGGCGAAACCGTCATCGAGAATGCGGCCATGGAGCCTGAGATAGACGACCTGATGAAGCTGTTAAACAGCATGGGCGCCAGAATAAAAAGGACAGAGTCAAAGACGATTGTCGTTTACGGAGTTAAAAAAATGACGGGAGCCAAATTTGATATTATGCCGGACCGGAACGAAGCAGTGACTTTTGCCGTAGGTGCCGTGGCAACCGGAGGCGATTTGGTTATCCGCGGAGCCAGAAAAAAGGAATTATCAACTTTTCTTGGGAAACTGGCAGAAATAGGTGCAGGTTTTGAAATAAAAGATGATGAAACCATCAGGTTTTACCGTCCACGTAAAAAAATTAAGGCCTCACGGGTGACGACCAGTCCGCATCCGGGTTTCATGACTGACTGGCAGGCTCCCTGGGCTATACTGATGACCCAGGCTGACGGAATTTCAACAATCCACGAAACTGTTTTTGAAGACCGTTTCAGCTACGTCAGCGAATTATTAAAAATGGGGGCAGATATAGAGGGCTTTTCCCCAAAGGTGAGAAATCCCAAGAAGTTCTATAATTTCAACTGGTCAGACCGCAAGGTTAACACTTACCAGGCAATCAGAATCAGAGGCGGTTCTTATCTTCATGAAGCATTTCTGGAGATGACGGATCTTCGGGCCGGTGCTACCCTGATATTGGCAGCACTCCTGGCAACGGGTGAGAGTATAATTTACGGTATTGACCATGTGGACCGCGGTTATGAAAATATTGACCTCAGATTAAAAAAAATCGGGGCTGACATAGAAAGAATGGAGGACAATACATGAAAAAGATTCAGGCATTGCTCCTGGCTGGCGGCAGTTCGACCAGGGTTTGGCCGGTTGAAAATAAACTGTTAGTTTCGTTTTTAGGCCAACCCCTGATTCTGCATTCCGTTAATCAGCTTTACCGCAAAGGCATCAGGGATATTATCGTCATTATCAATAAAAACAATGAAAATGCCTTTAAACAGCTGGAATTCCCGAAAGGATGCACAGTTAAGACAATTATCCAGGATAAGCAGCCCGGGATGGCCGGAGCCATCACTTCAGCCGCTCCTTATTGGAAAGGTAAAAAAATCCTGATAGTCGGACCGTCCGACATTGTGGAAGATTATCTTTTAGACGAATTTGCGGCTCTTTATGCTAAAGATCCTCAGGCGGTTTTGGTAGGCAAGCATATGGAAGAATATTTTCCCGGGGGTTACCTGGCTGAAAGGGACGGCGTCATCACCGAGATTGTGGAAAAACCTGACCCGGCCAATTTGCCCAGCAGCCTGGTCAATATCGTCTTTGATTACTGGCAGGATGCCGACAGCCTCCTGTCAGCCATAAATGAAGTCAGAACCGGCCGCGACGACAGGTATGAAAAAGCTAAGGAAGTATTAATAAAAAAAGGCACAGTTATTAAACTCCTGCCCTATAACGGCTACTGGGGCTATCTTAAATATCCCTGGCATGTTCTTGCAATCAGTGATTTTTACCTGTCAGGCATAAAAAAACGCCTGGGAAAAGTCAAAATTGACAAGTCAGCGAAGATTGAGGGAGAAGTAATACTTGAGGACGGTGTAACCATATTGGAAAATGCCAAAATTGCCGGTCCGGCCTTCATCGGCAGAAACAGCCTGGTAGGTCAAAATGCCTTAATCCGCCAGTCCCACATAGGGAACAACGCAGTTATCGGCTACTCGACGGAGATCGTCCGCAGTTATATCGGCCATAACTGCTGGTTTCACCATAATTTTATCGGTGACTCAGTTGTCCTGGATAACAATTCGTTAGGTTCCGGTGCGGTCATTGCCAATTACCGCCTTGATGGGGGTATGGTCAAATCAGAAGTCAACGGCAATCTGTTGTCTACCGGCCGGATAAAACTCGGAGCGGTTATCGGGAGAAACTCCAGGCTTGGGGTCAATTGTTCACTCATGCCCGGGGTTAAAATAGGCAGCAATTCTTTTGTCGGTTCGGGTGTCTGTCTGGATAAAGATTTGCCCGATCAGTCCTTTGCTTTACTGAAAAATGCCAATTACGAAGTGAGGAAAAACAGAGTTGTTTTAACAAGCAAGGCCATGCAAAAAAATTTGGAGGCGTTGAAATACTGAGCTATGTGCGGAATTTTCGGTTATATCGGAACCAGGAAAAATGTACCCGGTTTGGTTTTTGAGGGGCTTAAAAGCCTGGAATACCGGGGATATGATTCTTGGGGTTTGGCTGCCCCTGATAAAAACGGTAAATTAAGGATTTTGAAAAATACGGGGAAAATCGGCGATTCCCGGGTTGACAGCCTGCCCGATAACGGTATGGCTTTGGGCCATACCCGTTGGGCGACCCATGGCGGAGTAACCATGGAAAACGCCCATCCCCACCTAGATTGCAGCGGTAGGATAGCATTAATCCATAACGGCATAATTGAAAATTATTTGGAAATTAAAAAAGAACTGGTCAAGACAGGGCACCGTTTCCGGTCGGAAACCGATACTGAAGTAGCCGTGCATTTGATTGAAGAGATCATTTCAAAATCAGAAAAGAAAGGATTAAGCCGTAAAGTACTTTTCGGAAGGGCTGTCCGTCAGGCATTCGGGAAGTTTTCCGGACTTAATGCAGTTATCGCCATGGATGCGGAAAGTGAAGTTTTTGTCGCCGCTAAAAACGGCAGTCCGTTAATTGCCGGACACGGAGAAAGCCACGGGGAAAATTTTCTAGCCTCGGATGCCCATGCCATCCTGCCTTATACCAGGAGGCTTTATTTCATGGAAGACGGGGAAATCATTACCCTTGACCGTTCAGGCATTACAGTGCAAAATCTGGCCGACGGGCAAGAAAAACCGGTCAGGTTCCAGCAGATAGACTGGAAAATTGAAAAAGAAGACAAGGGCAAGCTACCGCATTTCATGCTTAAAGAAATTTTTGATCAGCCAAAAATCCTTTTGGGTATAGCAGCTTCGACCGAAGTTACCCTTCCCGAATTCGCTAAACTAATTGACAATTCTTACGGTACCTACCTCGTTGGCTGCGGTACAGCCGCATATGCCTGTTTAGCAGGGACATATATTTTTTCCAAAATAGCCAAAAAGCATGTCAACTTTTCGGTAGCCAGCGAATTCAGTTATTTAATAGATTTTTTAACCCCCAAAAGCTTGGTCATTGGTTTGTCACAATCAGGCGAAACAATTGACCTTTTGGACAGTTTGAAAAAAGCCAGAGGAAAAGGCGTACAGGTAGGCGCCCTGGTCAATGTTTTAGGCTCAAGTCTTTACCGTATGGCAGACCATAAACAGTTATTGCATGCCGGAACCGAAAAAGCCGTGGTTTCGACAAAAGCCTTTACCTCCAAATTGGCGTATCTGATGATGATTGCCTACCTTTTGAAAAAAGACGGTGTTTCAGGGAGAAAAATTCTGGAAACAGCCGGACGAGAAGCTGCACGCGTAGTAAGTTCTGCCTACAGAAAAAAAATTCAATCCCTGGCGGAAAATTTATCATCGGCTAAGGATATATATATAATCGGCAGGGGGGTTTCCTATCCTGTAGCATTGGAGGCGGCTTTAAAAATCAAAGAAGCTTCATATGTACATGCCGAAGGTTTCCCGGCAGGAGAACTGAAACACGGAGTGATAGCCCTGATAGAAAAAAATACCCCCTGTATAGGTTTTTTGCCGAATGATGAGACATATAATGATACTCTTTCCGGGCTTATCGAAATGAAATCCCGCGGCGGCTTGATAATCGGTATAAGTAATAAACCGCATGAGTGCTTCGACATCTTTCTGCCTGTCGTTGATTGCGGTATCGCTTCCGCTATCCCGAATACGGTTATCGCTCAGTTGTTGGGTTATTATCTGGCTATCCAAAAAGGCATTGACCCTGATAAACCGCGCAATCTGGCCAAGTCGGTGACAGTCAAGTAAGGCATTATGAAGCGAAAACATCCTCTGGTTATTCTGCACGGTTGGAATTTATCGTCAGACAGATATAAACCGCTGACTTCCGAATTCAAAAAATTGGGTTATCAGGTCTATTCTCCTGATTTGCCCGGCTTCGGCCAAAGCCAAATGGCAGGTAAATCTTTTTATTTAGACGATTATGTGCATTTCTTACGGGTTTACCTGGAAAAAAGAAAAATAATAAAACCAGTAGTTATCGGCCATTCTTTCGGCGGCAGAATTGCCATCAAACTGGCAACATCTGAAAAGAGTCTTTTGTCTGCCCTTATTTTAAGCGGGACACCCGGAGTCAGGCCGGTAGGATCAGGAAAGCGTCTTTTATATCTGTCAGCAGCCAAAGCGGGCGGTCTGATTTTCAGTCTGCCCATCTTTAAGCCTTTGAGGGAAATCATGAAAAAATCATTATACAGAGTAAGCGGCGCCAATGATTTTTACAGGACAAAACCGGAGCTTAAAGAAACATTTAAAAACATCGTGGCTGAGGAACTGTCGGTTTTATTGCCGGAAGTTAAAATTCCCACACTGCTTATTTGGGGCAGGCACGATAAAATTGTACCGCTGTCCGTTGCCGAAAAAATGCTTCGCCGGCTGCCGAAAGGCAGGCTTGCCGTAGTTGACGGAGCCAGGCACGGAGTTCCCTGGTCCCATGTTCCTGACTTTGCCGGTGAAGCGGACCGGTTCATAAAAGAAAATGCATAATCTGATAGCCCTGATAGTCACAGGCGCATATTTGGTAAGGACGGGAAGACTGGTGCTTTATCTGGTTTTCCTGTGGCAAAAACGGGAATACCGTATTGACCGGATGCGTTCACACCTCGAAACTCCTTTAGGCAGGAAACTTATCGCGGGTCCTATGGCACTTTTCAAATGGTTGCTTTTCCTGATTTTCCTTTTTGTCAGGGAGTCGCGGATTTTAATTGCCGTTTACTGGTTATTTTGGCTGAGCTGGATAGTCGAAGCTGCATTAAATTTACATGAACTGATTATCCGGGGATGGAAAATTCCCAAGCTGACAGGCAAAGCCTTCCTGATTTTGCTGGTATCATGGGCAGTCCTCTTTTTACCCATCATGACCGTAATTTGGTTCGCACCGCTTTTTTGGGCGCCCCTTATTGACCGTCTGCCCGGACCTTTGGTGGCTATTCTGGTTATAGCCGGCCTTCTGCCTACAACAATCATACAGAGGATTGCCATCCGCAGGGCACGGACAAAATTGGAACACTTCAGGAATTTAAAAACCGTAGCTCTGACCGGCAGTTACGGAAAGACATCTACCAAGGAAATTTTAAAGCAGATACTTTCCTCACAATACCGGGTGGTTGCAACCCCGGGCAGTGTCAATACAGAAATCGGCATAGCTAAGTTAATCAACCGGCAAGTTAATGAAGAAACAGAAGTCCTGATTGTCGAAGCAGGAGCTTACCGCCGGGGAGAAATAGCGGGAATAAGCAGGCTGGTTAAGCCGGGGGCGGCTGTTATCACGGGTATAGGTATGCAGCATATAGACCTTTTCGGATCAATCGAAAACACGGTACAAGCCAAATATGAACTGGCGGCAAGACTGCCGGATAAGGGTTTCCTGGCCGTAAATGGTGAGAACAAGTATTGCCGTCAGATAGCCGAGAAAGCCCGCAGTCGGGGTTTAACTGTACAGTCAGTTACGACTTCGGACGAATTCAGCAGCTTTAATGCCGATACTAATGGTTTGAATTTTAAGATGAATGGTTCAAAAATTATGGTCAGGACTAATCTTTTGGGTGAACACAATCTGCAGAATATAGCCATGGCCGTGGTCATCTCCAGGGAATATTTTAAGCTGACTGATAGCCAGATTGTCCGAGCTTTACAGGGAATTGAGCCGGCGGACAAAACCATGAAGTCAGTTTTCCGGTCAGATATATTAACATTGGTTGACGATACTTTTAATGTGACCTATGAAGGATTGGTAGCTGCTGCCGATTATGCCGTTAAATATCAGGGGGATAAATATTTGGTTTTGACTCCTTTGATTGAATTAGGGGAAAAGGCAAATGAAGTGCACTTAGCTCTCGGCCGGAAATTATCGGCAGTATTTACCAAGATAATAGTGACCAACGACAACTATTCAACCGAATTGAAAAAAAAGAGCACAGTTCCCGTTAAAACTGTATCTGCTTCTATAATATCTGACATTCTTACTTCGGCTAAAAAAGAAACGGTAGTCATCTTTGAAGGCAAAGAAGCGCAAAAATGGCTTAAAAAAATGCTTTTCGATTTAAATGAATCTCTTTAAAAAACCGATTGCCATCTCTCTTTCGCCTAATCTGCAACCTGATGATATCAGTCTGTGCCTGAGGACAGTATTTAATTATTCCCGTTGGAAGATAGGCCCGGCGATAAAAGAAGCGGAAAACCGTTTCAGGAAAAATTTTAATACTGACGGGGTTTATTCCTTCAATTCCGGCAGGAGCGCTCTGTATTTCATTCTAGAAGCTCTGGGAATCGGGGATGGTGATGAGGTAATCATCCAGGCATTTACCTGTGTGGCTGTTCCCGACTCCATACTATGGCGGAAGGGAATTCCCGTTTATGCAGATATAGATGAATCATTGAATATTGATCCTAAGCTTCTGGAACAACTGATAACTCGGAAAACGAAGGCAATAATTGTTCAACATACTTTCGGTTTGCCGGCTAAAATAAATGAGATTAAAAAAATTACTCAAAAATACAAGATTGTACTTATAGAAGACTGTTCTCATGCTTTGGGTTTAGAAATTGGTGGAAAAGCTGCAGGCAAGTGGGGCGACGCGGCTTCTTTTTCTTTCGGCAGGGACAAGGTCATTTCCTCAATCTTTGGGGGTATGGCTGTCTTTAATAATTTAAGCGGGAAACAGGCAATTGTCATTAAACAGAAATATGGGCAATTAAAAATGCCGGGAAATAAATGGATAGGGCAGCAACTGATGCACCCCCTGCTTTTTTCGCTCGTTCTTCCCCTCTACAGACTAGGTTTAGGAAAACTGCTTCTTTTTGCCGCTTTGAAAATTGGATTAATTTCGCGGCCCGTTGAGCGGAAGGAATTAAACGGAGGCCGCCCGGACCGGTATCCTTCCCGGATGCCCAACGCGCTGGCAGTACTGCTTCTCAACCAGCTGGACAAATTGCATGAATATAACGGGCATAGAAGGCTTATCAGCGAGATATATCAAAGGGAGCTGGCCGGAATGAAGAAAACTAAGCTGCCCCCCGAACTGCCGGGTGCGGTTTTTCTGAGGTATAATATTTTACACCCAGAAGCGAAAAAACTGCTGCGCTTTTTCAAACTTGAAGGCATCATATTAGGTAACTGGTATCAGTCCATTATTGACCCTATTGGTGTCGATTTAAAAAAAATCGGCTACCGTAAAAGCTGCTGTCCAAAAGCAGAAATAGCTGCAGAGACCAGTTTAAACCTACCGACTTATCCTAATATGAAGGAAGCAGATGCAGTTGGTATAGCAGTTAAATTAAGGCAATATGAGAATCGCTGAGATAAACGATAAAAATAAGTGGGAGAAGTTTCTGGCAGAGAACTCCCCACACAGCCTATTTTCATCGTGGAGTTGGGGAGAGGTTTCCTCGAGAATATATTCCCGGGAAAAAGCTGATTTTAAAAGACTGGCATTTATTGACAGAGATCTGGAAGGAATTTTCCAGGTCCAGAAAATCCATGCCAGGCGGGGGTCATTTCTGCATATCAGGCACGGGCCTGTCCTGAAAACGTGGAAGAAAGAATATTTCGAATTATTGCAGGCCTATCTTATAGAAAGAGCCCGGGAACTGGGTGCGGTATTCATCAGGATCAGTCCTTTGATAGAAAATAGCCCCGAAAACCGCCTCATTATCGAATCTGCCGGATTTACAGCCAGTCCGGTACACAGAATGGACGGTGAAGTTTGCTGGGTGCTTGACCTTTCGGCTGATGAAGACAGGTTGCTTGCCGGTATGCGCAAAACGACCCGTTACCTGATAAAAAATGCGGCTAAAGCCGGAGTAGTTATCCAAAAATCAGCCGATAAAAAAAACCTGGAAAGTTTCCAAAAGCTTTACAATTTAACTGCACAAAGGCAGGGATTTATAAGGCACCGGGGGATAGAGGAAGAGTTTGAGCAATTTGCCAAAGACGGCCAGATAATGATTTTTGAGGGATTCTTTCAGAATATACTCCTTTCATCAGCGATGATTCTTTTTTATAACCATCAGGCAATATACCATCACAGCGCGTCCATTCCATCCAAGGCTCCGGTTAATTATCTCCTGCAATGGGAAGTAATTAAAGAAGCTAAAAGGAGAGGTAAGTCGGTTTATAATTTTTGGGGCATCGCCCCTGACGGACTGGACCGTCATCCCTGGAAGAATTTGACTCTTTTTAAAAAGGGATTCGGAGGAGAGCAGGTAAATTACCTGCATGCACATGATTATCCCGTCAGCAAACTAGGTTATCGTTTCAATTACCTGGTCGAATATTTCAGGAAAATTTACAAAGGTTATTAAGACAAAGTTGAATTAAGCTATAATAGCCTTATGAGGAGATTGCGGCAACATCATATATCATTGAAAAACGCCCTCAACGGTCTTAGTTGGGCATTTACTACCCAGCCGAATTTTTCAGTACACCTGACGCTCTCGTCGATTGCCCTTTTAATGGCATGGTTATTCCGGATAGAACTTACGGAAATGCTGGTTATCATCATGGTAATAGTTTTCGGACTGGGAGCGGAAATGATCAATACTTCAATTGAGGCGATGACTGACCTGATCACCAAAGAATGGAAACAGGAAGCCAAAATTGCCAAAGATGTTGCTGCCGGCATGATGCTTTTATATGCCATAGGCGCTTTGATGGTAGGGATTTTCATTTTCCTCCCCCACCTGATCAAATTTATCGGCTAAAGGAGATTTAATTTGGGTTTTATACTCGGAATTCTAATATTGTCGTTTCTGTTAAATGCGGTTACCATCATACCGTTTATCAACTTGTTGTATAAGATTAAATTTAAAAGACAACGGCAGGAAACGCGTGATGCCCTGAATAAACCGACACCCATTTTCGACATGTTCCACCGGAAAAAAGCCGGTACACCAATCGGAGGTGGATTTCTATTGATTTTCAATACTACCCTGATATTTTTACTCAGTTTTCCCTATATGTATTATTTCTGGCTGCCGGTTTATTCTGTCTACCCCAATATAACTGCAGAATTAAAAATTATGCTTTTCGGTTTCATATCATTCGGTTTGATCGGTCTCTATGACGACATAAAAAAAATCTTTTTCGGCAGGCGGGATAAATTTTTCGGTTTGCGGTTAAGGCATAAACTTCTGCTGGAGATTATTTTGGCGCTCTTATTGGCTTTTTGGCTTTATTTTGATTTGAAGATTTCCATAATTAATGTTCCCCTTATAGGTGTTATCGATTTGGGAATATTTTATATACTATTTGCCGCGTTTGTAATCGTAGCTTTTGCCAATGCCTATAACATTACCGACGGGCTTGACGGTTTGGCCACCGGCATACTCCTGATAGCCCTGATTGCCTTTTGGGTCATCTCAGGTTCCATCCTGGATACGCCGATGACCCTGTTTATTGCCATCTGGCTCGGCAGCATCCTGGCATTTCTATACTTTAATGTTTACCCTGCCAGAATTTTTCTGGGTGATGTTGGAGCTTTATCCTTCGGTGCCACTTTTGCTGTGGTCGGTCTGATGCTGGGTAAAACATTTTCACTGATTATTATCGGCGGTATCTTTGTTTTGGAAATCACGACTTCGCTGATTCAGCTTTTAAGTAAAAGATATGCCGGCAAAAAGGTAATGGCTGTTGCCCCCTTTCATTTATGGCTGCAAAACCGCGGTTGGCACGAATCGACCATCGTTCTGCGTGCCTGGCTGGCGACAATTGTGCTGGCCATTGTTGGATTGTGGTTGGCCTTTATTACTTAAAAAAACAGAGTTTTCAGTAATGTATTTTCACGACAGAGTCAAATATTTCCGGCAGGAGAAAAAAAGCGATTTCCTGCTTTTGGGATTGTCATTGTTATTTACACTGTTCGGATTATTGATGATTTATGAAGCCTCCAATTTCGCCGCTTTCGAATCATTTGCGGACAAATACCATTTTGTCCGTGACCAGTTTGTCTGGAGCCTGATAGGGGTGGTCGTCATGGGATTGGCGGCTTTTTTTCCCTACAAAAAATATTTTCAGCTGTCAGTGCCCTTTCTCCTTGTAACAATCGTCAGTTTGATTGCAGTCCTGATTCCCGGATTGGGAATCAAAGTGCTGGGGGCGCGCCGCTGGCTGTCTTTGGGCTTTATCAATTTTCAGCCTTCTGAACTGGCAAAACTGACACTGATTATTTATCTTGCCTCATGGCTTAATTCAAAAGAAAAAGGCCGTCTGGCATCTTTTATGGTTCTTCTGTCAATAATTGTCGGCCTCGTCCTGCTCCAGCCGGATCTGGGGACGGCCATTATCCTGACAGCAATTTTTCTGACTGTTTATTTTGTCTCACAAGCTCCCTGGTGGCAGTTTGTTTTGCTGATTCCTCTGTCTGTTCTCGGTGTCTTAATCATGGCTGTAATTTCGCCATACCGCTATCAGCGGCTGATGACATTTTTTAATCCCGAACTGGATCCGTTAGGTTCGTCTTATCATATCAGGCAGATTCTCATATCTTTGGGTTCCGGCGGGTTGTCCGGTTTAGGCCTGGGAGCTTCAAGGCAAAAATATCTTTACCTGCCTGAAGCCACGACCGATTCCATTTTTGCCATTATCGGAGAAGAGCTGGGATTTTTGGGCTCAGGTATCCTCATTTTTTTATACCTGTTGTTCTTATACAGGATTTTCCTGACGGTAAAAAACGCACCTGATAAAATGTCGTATCTTTTAGGCAGCGGCATAATGGCATTTTTCGGTTTCCAGATCATTGTTAATCTGGGTTCGATGGTGGCAGTCCTGCCCCTGACAGGAGTGCCCCTGCCTTTTATTTCATACGGCGGGTCGAGTCTTTTGGTTTCGCTGACCTGTGTCGGAATTATATTGAATATTTCCCGTCAGGCTGTCAAAAAGAAATCATGAAGGTAGTAAAAAAAGCTGTTATTTGCGGCGGTCATCTGACTCCGGCCATAGCCGTCATGGAATGCCTCTTGGCTGACGGTTGGCAGCTCCATTATTTCGGACGCCTATATTCATTGTCAGGTGAAAAAATACCCTCACTGGAATCGGTCACCGTCAGTAAATATCAGGCGCAGTTCATCCCGTTTTCAGCAGGTAAGTTGCCCAGGCATTTTACCTGGCGTATTTTACCGGAATTGTTAAAAATCCCAATAGGTTTTCTGACGGCTTTAATACAGTTGAATAAAATCCGGCCCGGGATCATTATTTCGTTTGGCGGATTTCTGGCTTTGCCTGTGTCATACGCTGGGAAAATTTTGGGCATACCCGTGGTGACCCATGAGCAGACGGCTGTGATGGGTTTGGCCAATAGACTGATCGGCAGATTTGCCAGGCTGACTTATTTGTCTTATGAAGCGACCGGGAAAGTTCCTGCCTCTGCTAAAGTCAAGGTAACGGGCATGCCGATGCGCAGCTCAATAGTTGCGGCCAATAACACTAAATTTAACAGAGAGTCATTGCCAATGCTTTTTATAACAGGAGGCAGCCAGGGTTCCCACTCCATCAACCGGCTGATTTACCCTATTATCAGGCTTTTGTTAAATGATTTCCGTATAATCCTCCAATGCGGTGAAAGTAATGAGGGACAGGATTTCCGTTTATTAGTAAAATTGAAAAACAGTCTGCCTGCAAAAATTAGTTCCCGATTTAGAATTGTAAAGACGATAGATATTGATGAAACCGGCAGCATTTTCCGTGATGCGGCTGTTGTAGTGGGCCGGTCAGGAGCCAACACGGTAGCAGAGCTTTGTTATTTCCGCAAAAAGGCGGTTTTAATACCCTTGCCCTGGTCGGCGGAAATGGAACAAAGGGAAAATGCCCGGTTTTTGGAAAAGGCAGGAATGGCCATAGTTTTGGATCAAAACAAGGCAACTCCGGAATCCTTGAAAGCAGCTATATATAGGGCGGCTAAATCCCACTTGCCTGAATATTCCGAGAATAGTCTGCAACTTAAATTCGATCCTTGTGCCAAAAAACTGGTCAATATCCTTGGGCAGATATTAAATTAACGGTGAATCCCTTGCATAAAATTAAATCAGCTGACAAGTTTAAGCCGATTATTGTTTTGCTAAGGCATGCAAAAACCATTCTTTATATTTCAGCTATGTTTTTTTTTATAGCCGCAGCTGCCGGCAGCTTACTTTTCCTTAATAATTTTTTCCGGATAAAAAAACTGGTTATTATTACCCCCAAAAAAGAAGTCAGAGGCCTGTCGGATTTGTCAGAAGAAAATTTTATATCCTTAAATGAAGAAATACTGAAACAAAAATTACTGAAGGTTAATCCCCTAATCAGGGAAATAAGCGTCGATAAAAACTTTCCCGACAGCCTGACAATTATTACGGAATGGCGCAAGCCCGCTGCCCGGATTTTTTATAAGGATAAAATGCTGATGCTGGATGCAGAAGGCAAACCTGCCGAAAGCGAGACCGGCGTTGATTTGCCGGAAATCACGGGTCGGAGTCTATTATTGAGGCCTGATGAAGGGGATTGGCGGATAGTCAAAGCCATAAATTACATCACTTCCCTGGCAAAATCCGAGATCAGGGTAAAAAATATATCCATCTCGGATGACGATTCACTTTTCATTCTACAGCTGGAAGACGGTGAAAATGTGAAGATTCCTTTTCAGGGCGAGCTGCAGGTTGTGGCGGCCTCTTTACAAGTAATAATCTCAAGGTTTAGAATAGAGGGGAAATTCATATCAGCTGTAGATTTTCGTTACGATAAGCCTTTGGTAATTTTAAAAAATGAATAAAAAATTTTAACAGAATAAAAAGATAAAAATGACTAAAAGGATTATCGCAGGAATTGATATCGGCAGCTCAAAAATCACGACCCTGATTGCCTCAGTCCCTGAGACCGGTTTGGTAAATATTATGGGCGTCTCCACCAATCCCAGCCGGGGTATCCGCAAAGGCCAGATTGTCGATATCGAAGAAGCAACCACTGGCGTTGTTCAAAGCCTTGAGGCGGCTGAACGGATGGCGGGATACTCCATTTCTTCAGCTTTTTTTTCCATAGGCGGCTCTCATATCAGTTCACAGAATTCCCACGGTGTGGTTGCAGTGGCAGAACCGAATAAAGAAATTACTCCGGAGGATGTAAGGCGGGCAGTCGATGCGGCGAGGGCTGTTTCCATGCCTTCGACAAGGGAAATTCTGCATGTTATCCCCCGTGAATTTATCGTAGACAGCCAGGAAGGCATCAAAGATCCGGCAGGCATGACCGGAGTCAGGCTGGAAGTAAACACACACTTAATCACTGCAGGTTCAACCAGCCTCAGAAACCTGGAGAAGTGCGCTTCACTGGTTGGGGTTGATGTCGACGGTTTTGTTTTTAACGGATTGGCGTCTGCAACTTCTGTTCTGACGGAAACGGAAAAGGAATTGGGTGTTGTCATGGTTGATCTTGGTTCCGGCACCATGGACATCTGTATTTTTATAGACGGAGCTTTAGCTTATTCATCAGTATTGCCGATAGGTTCAAGAAATATTACGAACGATCTGGCTATCGGCCTGAGAATTTCTTTGGAGAGTGCTGAAAAGATTAAACTTTTACTCAACCAGAAAACCACCCAGGCAAGCCAGGACCATCAGGTATTAACTCCTGTAGAGACGCCGCTACCTAAAAAAGACCGGCATAAAGATGAGTCAGCCGACGATATAGACCTGTCTTCATTAAACCTGAGCGAGGGGGTCAGCAAGGTATCAAAAAAAACGCTTATCGACGGAATAATCAAGCCCCGCCTGAATGAAATTTTTACCATGGTGGGTTTGGAAATTAAAAAAAGCGGTTTTGGCGGTTTGACTCCTGCCGGATTGGTTATCGCCGGAGGCGGAGCAGAAACTTTGGGTATTATCGAGGCGGCCAGGCGGAATTTAGCCATGCAGGTGAGGATCGGTACTCCCAATAATATCACGGGTCTAATCGACGAAGTCATTCATCCTTCTTATGCCGCAGCTGCAGGACTGGTGATATACGGCGCCAAGTCAGGGATGGCTGCCAAAGAAAAATTTTCTTTAGGAAGACTGACGAAATATGTTGATAATGTACCGGTTCAGGGTGTTGTCAAAAAAGTCGTTGATCTGGTAAAATCTTTTCTTCCATAGGACTTTTTTAAAAAAGTACTTTTAAAAAAAGTCTTAATGAAATATAATTTCTGCCCGGAAAGGTTCGAGTCATGCTGATTAAACCTGATATAGCCAGATTCGCTAAAATTAAAGTCATCGGTATCGGCGGCGGCGGCTGCAATGCGGTCAGTTCCATGATTTCATCAACCCAGGTGCAGGGAGTTGATTTTATCGGGATCAACACTGATGCCCAGGCTCTTATGACTTGCACCGCTCCCGTTAAAATCCAGATTGGCGATGATTTGACTAAAGGCTTGGGAGCAGGCGGAGATCCGGAAATCGGCCGCCAGGCGGCAGAGGAATCACGCGAAAAAATCAAGGAAATCCTGGCCGATTCTGATATGGTCTTTTTAACCTGCGGCGAAGGGGGAGGGACAGGTACCGGAGCCACCCCTATTATTGCCGAAATTGCCAGGGAAACCAATGCCCTGACGATTTCTGTCGTCACCAAACCTTTTTCATTTGAAGGAACGCGCCGCATGCTGACTGGTGAGGAAGGCATTCTAAACCTTAAGGAAAAAGTTGACACTTTGATAGTTATACCCAACCAGAGGATTTTGGATGTGGTTGATAAAAAAATGACTTTGGTTGATGCCTTTAAAATAGTCGATTCAGTCCTTGGTCAGGGCGTGACCGGCATTTCCGATCTGATTACCATGCCGGGTCTGATCAACGTTGATTTTGCCGATGTCAGGACCATCATGAAAAGCGCCGGGTCGGCTTTGATGGGGATCGGCACCGGAGTAGGCGAGAACCGGGCTTCAGCAGCCGCCAGGATGGCTATATCCTCACCGCTTTTGGAAATCTCGGTTGACGGGGCTAAGGGTGTTTTGTTCAATATCACCGGAGGGGCGGATCTTACCATGGCCGAGGTAGATGAAGCGGCTAAACTGATTGCCGCGTCCGTCGACCAGGATGCCAATATAATCTTCGGCGCAACCATTGATGAGCAGATGGTTGACCAAGTCAAAATTACCGTAGTCGCCACCGGATTTGACGAAACCAAAAGAAGACTTCAGCAGCTATCAGTCAAAGAACCATCTTCATACACTTCTGAATCAGGAGATAACGCTCCGGCACCTGCCGCAGGACAGGATAATGGTGAAGACGACGAATGGGACATCCCCGCCTTCCTAAGGCAGGGAAAACACTAAATTAAGTTGCTACGGGTTTATAGTCCAATTCTGGGAAGGTTTTGACAATTTGAACTTACAAAACTATTCATTTCTTCCATTTTTTGTTCGCATGATTATAATTCACTTTTATTGTTAATTTCACTTCATTAACTAAAACTTCATCATCATTAATTACATCAAGGATTTGATTCTATAAAATATTATAGGATATAATTACAGGATGTCTAAATTTGAAATACCTACTCAAATTCCTATTGAAACCAGAATTGTTAACAAATTAACAGGCTTATTTACTGGTGGAAAAGAAAGTAAGCCTATAAAATGGAGAAATGAATTACAAATAGGACCATTCGGTGATACTTTCCATAGTCCTTTAGCTCAATTATGGTATTTATATAAATATGGTGGTGGAATCACATTAAGTAATATAGAAAAATCACAAAGTAAATACTCGGGTGAGATCATTAAAACGCCTTTTCCTGATTCACTTACTCCGAATGTTGCAGTCGTTGAAACAGAAGGTGCAGCTAGTGATATTCTTGATTTAATTTCAACAAATGAAGCTGCTGTCAGCTCAGGCGTCTCAGAAAAAATTAAAACTAAAATCGCCACAGCAAATCGTATTATGCTAGCTGGATGTATTAGTATTTATACTGCTGTAAGCTTAATAGACCGATTGCAAAAGTATGGTTTCAAAAGCCAGATTGACATTTATGATTTGTCGGCAGGTCCATTAGAAATTATCAAGCAATATTATGAATCAGATTATTGGAAAGAAATAACTGTAAATACACGTCAAAAGGACCTATTTGATATTTCCTTAGGTGTAGAAAAAGTATTTAACCCAGATAATGAAGATGAAAGCAATTACGATCTTATTTTTGCAGACGTAATTGGACATTATTTAACGGATGAACAGATGTATTATATGACAGAATTATGGTATGCATTAAATGATAAAGGATTAATTTTATTAAGAGATCTTGCAGAATCTGAGGAAGTACCTAATAAAAAAATGACATTACATAAAAAAGGAGAAAATTTTGAAGAATCAGAAAAGAAATTTATTATTTGGCTTCAAAATACTTTTGGTTATGAAATAACGCTTGAAGAAGTTCAGAAAATGAGATCAAATATGTTTAATAATCCAACTAAACATGAATATAGGCAGTTATATTTAGCAGACTGGATATATTATATATTTTCAGGACATGGACCTGAAATGCAATTATTGTATAGAGGATTTACCTCTTCGAGTACAGGAGACGATTCAAGAATATTTCCTATTTTTGTATTTGAAAAAGAGCGAGAACTAAAATATTTATTTCTTGATAACCCCGATAAGTCTTCATTCGCTTTGAGAGTATAAGTTAATTGAATATCAGATTTTTGAGTCTTATCCACAGATTGATGATTAGCATCGTGGCGGCAATGGGAACCAGCAAATAGAGTGAAAATAAGCTAATTCTAATTAAAGTAAGACCGAAACTGGGTCCTTCGGAGGGGATAAAGAAATTGGTCGAAGTCGGAACCGTATTAAACTGATTTATTACACCGGTCAAGCTGATTAAGTATGTCATCCATTGCATGATAGGCCAGTGGAGAGACATAAGAATTAATGAATACTTTCCCAATTTTTGAATGACTGCGAAACTTCCGAATTTTTCCCAATATGTGGCTGAAGATAAAATTAAAAGTGATGCCAGAATTGAATTGATTACATAAAGAATCGGATAATTGAATTTTTTGCTGTAGATATTTGTATCTCCAGTCAGGTATAAACCTGCGATTAAAACCAACAGCAATATCGAAAAAAACGTAACTGAAAATTTGAGATTTATTTTTAAATCAGCCAGTAACCGGCCAAATAAAATTAAAAACAGGAATAAAACGGATAAGTCATAAGAAAAAAAGAGTTTTGTGCCTGGCTGCAATATAATCACAAATATCCCCGCTATAAATAACAAAACGATTAATTTACCGGTTAATCCGATAATTTTCCAGAAGGGGAATATAAGGCGCGTTAAAATTAACGCCAGAAAATATGGCGGAAAGAACCACAAAGGTCCGTTAAATATTATTCCCTGACCATTTAAAAAGCCTTCTGATACATCTTTTAAAGTTAAAACCAGCATTGGTTTTGAATAACCGTCTTTTATCCAAAACCATCCGATCAGACTCAAGCTAAATAGCATAATATAGGGAACAATAAGCCTATTAAACTTCTTTTGAATAAAAACAAATATGCCGGAATCCGGTTTGAATAGCAGACCGCCGGAAATTACAAAAACAGGTATCATCCATGCATTGATAAAGGGAGCTAAAAATTTTGAGAAGGGTAAATAACCGGTATGAGAGGCAATTACGGCAATAATCGCCAGTCCCCGGGCAATATCAATATAAGCAATCCGCATTAAAATTTACGCAACAATCTGCCCGGCTTTAATTCAGGCATGCTATTAACTATAATATAACTCATGTTTAAAAAAGTCACAGCTAATGTGAATTTTCCGGAAATGGAAAAGAAAATCCTGGAAGAATGGCAAAAAAAGGGTATCGTCGAAAAATACCTGGAGAAAAACAAGTCCTCCAAAAAGCGTTTTTCCTTCCTGGACGGTCCGATCACCGCCAACAACCCGATGGGTGTCCATCATGCCTGGGGCCGGACCTATAAAGACCTCTGGCAGCGGTTTTTCAATATGAAAGGCTACCGCCAAAGATTCCAGAACGGCTTCGACTGCCAGGGATTGTGGGTGGAGGTGGAAGTAGAAAAAGAGCTGGGGATCCGCAACAAAAGGGATATAGAAAATCTGGTGCCGGGAGATTCCAAGGCATCTGTGGCTAAATTCGTCCAACTCTGCAAAGACCGGGTCAAAAAGTACAGCGCTATCCAGACGGAACAAAGCAAGCGGCTGGGTTACTTTATGGACTGGGACAATTCCTACTACACCATGTCGGACGAGAACAATTACATGATCTGGCATTTTCTGAAGACCTGCCATGAAAAAGACTGGATTTACAAAGGCCCGGACAGCGTTCCCTGGTGTCCCCGCTGCGAAACAGCCATTTCCCAGCATGAGATGCTGACTGAAGACTACAAGGAACTTACCCATAAATCGATCTACATGCGTTTTCCGGTCGCAGGCCGTCAGCATGAGTACCTTTTGGTCTGGACGACAACTCCCTGGACTATTCCGGCCAATATAGCCGTGGCTGTTGATGAAAACGTTGATTATATATTGGTTGAAGATGATAAGGGAGAAAAATACTGGATTATCAGCCAAGCCGCAGAAAGGCTTTTCGGCAAAAATGCCAAAACCGTAAAAAAAGTAAAAGGTACCAAGCTTACCGGTCTTAAATACAAAGGTGCATTTGACAGTCTGCCGGCAGTTGGCAATGTCGCCGGTCATGCCCTTTTTCACAGCGTCATCCCCACCGATCCCCAGATCATGCCCATATCAGCCGCCGAAGGGACAGGTCTTGTGCATACGGCGGTCAGCGCCGGACAGGAGGATTTTACCCTGGGCAGGAAATTGGGTTTGCCGATGATCCCGGTGATTGCCGACAATGCCGATTACCTGGACGGATTGGATTTTCTGACGGGAAAAAATGCCAAAAAACATCCGGAAATCATCCTGGATTACATGCAGAATGAAGGCTTCGCCTGGAAAATTGAAAATTACACCCACCGCTATCCGGCCTGCTGGCGCTGTAAAACGGAATTGGTCTGGAAAGTGACCGAAGAGTGGTATATAGGCATGGATATACCCGAGAGAAGCGAAGGCGAGAGTAAAGGAAAAACCTTCCGCGCTTTGATGAAAGAAACGGCCGGCATGATCGACTGGCATCCCAAGTTCGGGCTGGAGCGGGAGCTAGACTGGCTGGAGAATATGCATGACTGGCTGATCAGCAAAAAGAACCGTTATTGGGGATTGGCGCTGCCGATCTATGAATGCGGGAAATGCGGCAATTATGAAGTAATAGGAGGATTTGAAGAACTGAAAAAAAGGGCGGTTGAAGGTTGGGACAAATTTGAAGGCCGCAGCCCGCATAAACCTTTTATTGACGAAGTAAAGATCAAATGCCCCAAATGTTCTGAACTTGTATCAAGAGTGAATGATGTCGGCAATGTCTGGCTGGACGCCGGCATCGTGCCCTATTCCACATATGTTGATTCTGAAAGCGGAAAACTGAGTTATACGACAGATAAAAAATACTGGCAGGAGTGGTTTCCGGCTGACTTTATCACCGAATCTTTCCCCGGACAGTTTAAAAACTGGTTCTATTCAATGATTGCCATGTCGAGTGCCCTGGAAAAGAAGAATCCCTTTAAGACAGTTCTCGGGTATGCTTCTGTTTTGGGGGAAGACGGAAGACCGATGCATAAATCATGGGGCAATGCCATCGATTTCAACCAGGGGGCTGATACTATCGGCGTCGATGTCATGAGATGGATGTTCGCCGGCCACAATACGGAGCTTAATATGCTTTTCGGTTACCGGAAAGCAGACGAAAGCAGAAGAAGCTTTCACCTGCTGTTATGGAATATTTACAATTTTTTCATTACTTATGCCGTTATCGACGGTTTCAAACCTGAAAAAGAACTCAAGTCCAGCAGTCATGTCCTGGACAGATGGATTCTCTCGGAATTGAACAGAACAATTGAAGTCTGCGGAAAATCACTGGAGAGGTATGATGCGGCCACTTCAGCCAGTTCCATAGCCGCTTTTGTCACCGACTTGTCCCAATGGTACGTCAGGAGGTCACGGGGAAGGGTAGGCCCTTCAGCTGATAATACGGAAGACAAATTTCAGACCCACCGTACTTTATACCGCGTTCTGGTGGAACTATCACGCCTTTTGGCTCCTTTTGTACCTTTTCTCAGCGAGGAGATCTATCTGAATCTGACAGATGAAGAATCGGTCCATCTGGCTTCCTGGCCCATGTCAAATAAGGATGAATTGGACGGAAAACTGGCAGCCGGAATGAGTCTGGCACGCAGGCTTGTCGAAAAAGGGCATGCGTTGCGAAAATCTATGGGAGTCAAAGTCAGGATACCGCTGGCGCGTCTTGAGCTGGATTTCGACGACAAGACTGACCTTCTGCCTAAGATTTGGCAGATCGTGCTAGATGAATTGAATGTTAAAAATATTTTCGTGAACGGAAAATTGCAATACCCGGAAAAAGAGGTAAAGGTGAGTCAGGAAACACTGGATAAGGAAGGACAGGCCAGGGAAGCAGTCCGTCATATCCAGCTGATGAGAAAAACTGCCGGACTGGGTTTGACTGACAGGATAAATTTAACATTAAAAGAGTACCCGGATGATTATGCCGATTTCATTAAAAACGAAACATTAGCAGTTTCTCTGACTAAGGGCAGCAGTGACAGTCTCTCCAAAGCATGATCCGTTTGTTCAGACGAATTGATCCTTTTCTCTTAATACCGTCTTTGGGACTATCCGGGATAAGTTTTTTTGTACTGGCTTCAACCGGAACCAGTGAATATTTGCACCAGGCAGTTTTTTTTGCTTTGGGACTGGCGGCATACTTATTATTTTTATCGATAGATTACAGGCTATGGTCCAGATTTTCCATAATTATTTACGGCCTGACTCTCATGTTTCTGGTCATTCTGTTTATGCTGCCAGAAATCAGGGGTGCCCACCGCTGGGTAGATTTCGGCCTTTTTATTTTGCAGCCGTCAGAGATTCTTAAACCGCTGTTAATGCTCGTTTTTGCCCATGTTATCAGCCGTAGGGATCTCGGACGGACAGGGAATCTCTTTTTTCTGACGGCAATTTTCATCCCCGTTGCCATGCTGATATTCCTTCAGCCTGATCTGGGCAACACTATCGTCTACGGTATCTTTTTTTTCGCCATGCTGATTGCCGGCGGTCTGAATTTAAGATATATCAGTCTAAGTCTTCTGACATTTACCGTCTTTCTCCCCGGTTTATGGCTGATTTTAAAGGATTACCAGAAGCAGCGGATACTTTCTTTTCTCAATCCCAATATTGATCCCGGAGGCGCAGGATATAACGCCATACAATCTATGATAGCCGTGGGCAGCGGAGGATTCTGGGGATTGGGTTTGGGACGTGGGACGCAAAGCAAACTTTTTTTCCTGCCGGAGTACCAGACCGATTTTATCTTCGCTACGATTGTAGAATCATTGGGTTTTATAGGAGGTATTATACTGATAATCTTATATCTGCTTTTATTGATCAGAATTTTAAACATCTGTTTTAGTGCCGAAGATACCATGGGAAAGGTACTCAGTGCCGGAATCTTTTCCCAAATTTTTATCCAGGTGTTTATTAACATGGGCATGAATTTGGGTATTTTGCCGATTACCGGTATCACCTTGCCGTTGGTATCGGCCGGAGGCAGCTCGATTATAAGCACCTTCATCGCCTTGGGAATTTTAAACTCGGTGGCGAAAAGAAAAAAGGAAATTGAGCTTGTCATTCATTAGCTTATTATATATAATAAGAACCTTATGAAATACGCTGTAATTGAATCAGGCGGCAAGCAGTACAAGGTTGCTGAAGGTGAAATTGTGACCGTGGATAAACTGGAACATCCGCAGGGAAAAAAATTTTTATTCGATAAAGTTCTGTTGTTTAAGGATGGTCAGGAAGTACTGGTCGGAAACCCGTACCTGGCAGGTCTGACAGTGTCCGGAGAAGTGACAAAGCAATATAAAGGTGAAAAACTGCATGTTTCCAAATTTAAAGCGAAGGTCCGTTACCGCAGGAAGATAGGTTTCCGTCCCATGTTGACAGACATCAAAATCGAAAATATTGGCAGGGATGCATCACCGAAAAAAGCCCCATCAACCAAAGTCGCGGCAAAGCGTGAAAAAAAGATTGACAACCGTGAAAATAGAGAGTAAACTCGCTCCTGAATAGAGAGAGATTTTTCATATGGCACACATCAAAACCGGGGGTACAACCAAAGGCAACCGTGATTCTGTTTCCAAAAGGCTTGGGGTTAAAGTTTATGCCGGAGGAAAAGTAGTTGCCGGGAATATCATTATCAGGCAAAGGGGCACAAAATTCCATCCGGGAAACGGGGTCAAAATGGGAAAAGACCATACCCTTTATGCCGTCAAGGACGGAGTAGTTTCTTTTCTGCGGCGGTTAGACAGAAAAATAGTTCAGGTAGTCTGATAAAATTATGGTAAACGTCACACAATATAAAGAATTAATTAATCTGGATATTAGTCTCCTGCAGCCGAATCCTCTTCAGGTCAGAAATCTCATCAAAAGCGAATCATTGGTTGATTTGGTTGAATCAATTAAAGAGCACGGAGTGCTGGAACCATTGGTCGTGGCCAAAACACCGGCCGGTTTCCAGATTATTGCCGGAGAAAGGCGCTGGCGGGCTTCCAAGATTGTCGGGTTGAAGACCGTTCCGGTAGTTGTCAAAGAAACGGATACCAGGGGTATGCTGGAACTGGCATTGGTTGAGAATGTACAAAGGGAAGATTTAAATCCGATTGAGAGAGCCCAAGGATTTCAAAGACTGATAGATGAATATGCCATTCCGGTGACGGAAATTGCTAAAAGAATCGGCAAGAGTCCGGCATATGTCTCAAATACACTTAGGTTATTAGCGCTTCCTGATGCTATTAAAGACGGTCTGATTTCTACTGATATCACCGAGGGGCATGCCCGGGCAATTGCAGGTTTGTCTGATTCCCGTTTGATGGTGGAAGCCTTCAAGCAAATTTTAACAGACGGTTCCTCCGTCAGGAGAACAGAAGACATGGTACGGCAGATGAAAGAAGCCAGGGATATGCCGGTTAGAAAGGGAGCGGACAGGATTCAGAGCGTGGAATTGGACAAATTGGCTTCAGAATTGTCCACCAAAATGAATACTCCTGTAAGAATTAACCAGTCAACCATATCTGCTAAAATCCAAATCATACTTAAGGGTGTACCGGAAAAGACTACAGAGGAAATACGTAAACTTTACGAACAGCTTCTGAAGCTTTACTCCTGAATTTCAGTCATATCCCTATTATAAACGGTAAGAAATTCCCGGAAGCAGACCGATTTCATTGATAGGCCAGTACCTTAAGACTGCTTTGCCTACAATAAGTTTTTTATCGATGGGTCCGAATTCCCTTGAGTCCGAACTGTGCGGACGGTTATCTCCCATCACAAAATAATAGTTTTCAGGAACAGTAATGGGTGTACCTTCCTTGACAAACCCTCCGGGAAACACCGGAGTCAGTTCATTGATATACGGTTCATTAAGGATTTTGCCATCTATGAAAATTCTGCCGTTTTGTACCATGACGGTTTCACCTGACTCTCCGATTATTCTCTTTATATAGTCCACGTCCGGGTTAACTGGTGCTTTAAAAATTATCACATCACCCCTCTTTGGCGTTCCGAACCGGTAGCTGATTTTATCGGTGATAATATATTCATTATTCTGGAATGATGGCTCCATGGAGCTGCCTTTGACTTCGTGAGGCTGGATGATAAAAAGATATACGACTACAAATACAGACAAGGCGACAACAATCGTTTCCAGGAAATCAAAGACAAAATTTATGCCTGATTTAAAGAGTTTCAGCAGAAAAAAGTCTTCCTTTACCTCGTTTTGTTCATCTTCGTCAATTTCACTGTTGACGGTGACATGCGATTGGGGTTTCCTATCCTCGGTATTTATGACAACTTTCGGCTTGTTCATAACATCCTATTATAGGTAAAGACAAGGTAGCACTGCAAGAGCTATTTAGCTATAATTAGCCTAAATATTGGACCCGTAGCTCAGCCGGTTAGAGCGGTCCGACGTCACGTCGGACAGGTCAGAAGATAAAAATGACAGGATTCGTTTATATTTTGCAGTCATTAAAAAATAAAAGGTATTATATCGGTTCAACAAGTAATATTTCAAGAAGATTGGAAGAACATAATGCTGGAGAATCAAAATATACAAATCTAACAAAACCATTTGACTTGGTATATTTCCAAAAGTATGATTCCTTAACAAAAGCTAGGCAAATCGAATATAAATTGAAGAAATTGAAAAGTAAAATAATTATTAAAAAAATAATCGGGGAAAAATATATCAAAATGGACCCGTAGCTCAGCCGGTTAGAGCGTTCGGTTCACATCCGAAAGGTCAGAGGTTCGAATCCTCTCGGGTCCACAGAAAGGGATGTTTCGGGTAGAGCGGTCCGACGTCACGTCGGACAGGTCAGAGGTTCGAATCCTCTCGGGTCCACAAAGTGAATAGACGAATTCTTAATGAAAAAAAATGCCAGGTATGCGGACGGTATGACAACAGACCGCTTTCAATCGATGCCGTAATTGTCAAAGACGGTCAACTGTTACTCATAAAAAGAGGATTCGAGCCGTATAAAGGATATTGGGCTCTTCCCGGAGGTATGGTTGAATACGAGGAGACTGTCGAAGAAACCGTTGCCCGGGAGGTCCTTGAAGAAACAGGTTTAAAAGTGATTTCCCTACGTTTAATCGGAGTTTTCAGCAAGCCCAACCGCCACCCACGTCAGGCGGTTGCTATTGCCTATAAATGTGAAGTTGAAGGAGAGGCATTAGCCGGTGATGATGCAGCTGATTTGAAATATTTTTCTTTAAACCAAATTCCGGGAAAATTAGCCTTTGACCACAGGGATATTATAAAGAATACTGATTTCCTTTAATACGGAACAAGAACAAGTTTATTGGGATTGTTCGGCGTATATATAAGCAGATAATTCATCCAGACATTCTTTTTGAGTTTAACGGAATAAGTATCTACCTCTGTATCGCTCACTTTGTTAAGCAAGGCGGTTTGCAGAACCGTCTGATCGTTTTGGTCTCCTTTTATTTGTATTTTATAATTTCCGGTTTGAGGGTTAAAAAGGGATAACAGATTTTCCTGACTGTTTATAGTATTTTTATCCATATTTGTTGCCCGGATTTCAGCATTCTTATCCGACATTAATACTATGGCAGTTTCAGCTTCAGCAATCGGTACAGGTTCTTTTTGATAGATTGGTGTATCTTCAAGATCAAGAAATTCTAATATTTTATTTAATGCTTCATCCGAATAAATAATTTGAATATGATCTCCTTCAATAGTCATATTATTTATATTCGGCAGAATACTACTCAAATTTAAGATTGTTCCGTCTCCCTGTTTGTCGAATTCTTTAGCAATAGGTACGCCGTCAACCCAATTTTTATTTTTTAAATCCTTTTTTGACGGAGGTTTCACAGAAAGAACTTTTAAAGTATTTCTGTTGTTACCTGAAATGGTATCGGTAATCATCTTTATGCGGTTATTATCAATTAAATGATTTTTCAGCCAATTATTTTGTGATATGAGGGAAGTCGAATCGATTAAATTGCCATTCTTTTGAAGATAATTAAATACCGGCAGAAGTGATTCGATTGAAGGAGCAAGGGATTGAATAGTTTCTTTCTGGCTTAACAGTTTATATGTCGGAACATCAATTGTTACAAATCCCTTGGAGATACCGGTTAAATTTAATGTTGTTTTGACTAATCTACAGTAGTTTAAAAGAAGAGTTATCGGAATTTTAACTCCCAATTCAGTAAACCAGATATCGCCGTTTGCCCATAAGGGGTAGGCTAAGACAGTACCGGTATGAGGAGTACCAACGGTCATAGCTTTGTATACACGGTCATCACCAGGATAATCAGATAAATATCCCCTAATCAGTAATCCACCCATACTGTGTCCAATCAGGCGTACCTTTGAGTTTGTTTTTTTGGATATATCATCAAGATATTTTCTGAACAATATAACTTGTTCATCCAACGGTTTTCTCCAGTCATAATAATAAATAAATAAATTTTTATCTCTTGTCATATGGGCATTATTTTCTAACGTTTTGAACAGACGATCATACACACTTGCATAATAAGGGGTTTGTACCCATTTTGCAGAACTGGACAACCCGCAGGAAACCATATCTTTTGTATTCCATGAAGCACCCAGTCCGGGTAAAATGACAATCGGTGAGTCTTTAGGAATAGTCGGTGTCGGAGTAAGCGTCGGTGTCGGAGTTTGAGTAGGGATAATAACATCTGGTAATGAAATATCAGAAGCAACTCCTAAATTAACAGAACTCCCAATTGCTGAAAAAAATAAGTAATATTGATTATTATCATATACTACATAGGGATCCCATACTGATTTACTGTAATATGTACCTACTAAAGGAGATAGTATTGGTTCAGAATGTTTAGTCCATGTTATTTCATCATTAGATAGTGCGTACCCAATTTTTCCTTTACTATGATACCAAAGATGATATTTATTAGATATTTTTAGAACATGAGGATTAGATACACCCGCTAAATTATTCTTATCTTCCCATTCTTGGTCAGCATCTAAAACAGGGTTTGCATTTTTTGTCCAAGTAATCCCATCACTAGAAAAAGCATACCCTATTCTCCAACGTTGAGGATCGCTGTTAAAATAACCTGATCCTGAATACCACATTTTATATTTATTTTCATTTGAATCATAGATAACTGATGGAGCTGTTTGACTATATTGATCCCAAGTTGTTTCGTTAGTAAAAAGTAATTTAGTAAAATTATCCCAAAATATACCATCAGACGATTCTGCATAATAGAGATCAAAAGTGTTAAAATTTGTTCTTGCTCTATGAAACCACATTTTATATTGATTATCAGTAATTTTAATAACAGTAGGATGTTCTACCCCATAATCAGTTGAATATAAAGCAGAATAAGGAATAGATGGGCTGGACGGATTTGGTGAAAAATTTAAATATGTATTTGATGAAGAATAACCTATCTGTACTTTATATGAATTTGACCCAGTATACCAAAGTTTATATATATTATTATCGAATAAAACAGATGGTCCATACACATAAGATCTATCCCATGTTGAACCAACTGTTAAAATTGGAGAATTTTCAGGAGTAAAATTAGACGCAACATAAGTTGGGTATAATAGAGATATAAATAAAATGATTATTGTAATAATAATCATTTAAGTAGAATAATTTAAAATTATCCATTTTTTACTATAATGTCAATAGCCTTTAACAAAGATGAAAAAAATATTGATTTGATAATAATAGTTCATAACGAAGAGAAAAATATTTTAAATATAGTAAATAAAACATATTATGATAACTTAATTATATTAGATTCATTTTCCGATGATTCTACTATTGAAAAATTAAAATTATTTAAGAATAAATTATATTTTAAAAAATTTAATGATTTTTCATCTCAAAGAAATTATGCTTTATCTAAAAGTAATTTAAATTGGATTCTTGTATTGGATGCTGATGAGGAGTTGACGGAGGGGGCGGAGAAGAGGATTAGGGAATTGGTAAAGAATAAGAATGTTGATGGATATTGGTTCCCAAGGCGGAATTATATAAATGATAAGACTTATCTGAAGTATGGTTACTTTTACCCTGATTGGCAATTAAGACTCTTTCGCAATCACAGAGGCTATAAATATTCCGGTGTAATCCATGCACAGATACAAATCCCGGAGAAGAAAACCCGCTTTATAAAAGATGTTGAAATCCTCCACAGTTCTCTAAGAAGCAAATACAGCTCCTGGTTGGCATTTTTCCGTTTGAAAAATTATATAAATATCGAAGGAAACGATATAGTGAAATCCGAAAGAACGACAGTTACACTATTTTCTGGAATTATTTTGGAAACAGCCAGGCATTTTTTTCGCTGTTTTTACCGGAAACAGGGTTATCTCGACGGCTATAACGGATTCCGGGCAGCTGTCATCTACGGTATGTATCAAGGGAGTATACAAATGTACGCATTTTTTATCCGGTTGCGGAAGGTATTTATCAGATGAAAATAGCCGTAGTTCATAATTTGCCTGCCGGTGGACAGAAAAGAGCACTTTACGAGCAGGTAAAAAGGCTTTCATTAAAACATGAATTGGACCTTTTTATTTTGAGCGTGACAAATGAAAATTATTTGCCCTTAACCGGATTTGTAAAGCAAATACAAAAAATAACTTACCGTCATCCGGAAAAATTTCCCTATTCCGTCTTTTCCAAATACACAGAACTTAAAAATGCGTATATACAGATGGCTGAAAAAATAAATAAAGGAGATTACGATATTGCATATGTTAATCCGTGTTACCTGACCCAAGCACCCTATGTCCTGAGATACCTGAATATTCCTTCCTTATATACCTGTCCTGAACCGAAAAGGGAATTTTATGAGCATATTCCCAGAATAAACAATAAATTGACTTATAATTTGACTCTGCTTTTCCGCCTGCCTTTGAAATATATAGACCGCGAGAATGCCCGCAAAGCAGATAAGATTGTGACTTTATCTATGTATAGTAAAAAAATCCTGGAAAAAATATACGGCAGGCAAGTTTCGGTGAACCGTCTTGGAGTCGATACCGATAATTTCAGGCCAATAAAAATCAAGAAGGAAAATTTTGCCCTGTCTGTGGGGGCTTTTACCCTTCTTAAGGGACATGATTTCATCATCAATTGCATAGCCCGGATACCTGAAAAAATCAGACCATCCCTGGTTATCGCCGGACCGGAAGGGAACGAGACAGTTTATTTGCAAAAACTGGCTGAACAAAAAGGAGTAAAGTTGAGGCTGGAGATGAATATCAGCGATGAAAAACTGGAAAAACTTTATAACCAGGCAAGACTGTTTCTCTACGCTCCGTTGAATGAACCGTTCGGCCTGGTTGTTCTGGAAGCGTTATCAACCGGACTTTATGTTTTGACAACCGGAGGAGGGGGCATACCGGAAATTTTAACCGACAGCCGACTCGGTAAAGCAGTAGAAAGGGATGAAGCCGTCTTTGCTGAAAATATTGAAACAGCATTGAAATCCGGAATAAAAAACGGAGAATTCCGCAGAAATTATGTAAAGGAGAATTGGACTTGGCAAAAATCCGCAGACAGGCTGGAAAAATTACTCAATGAAACTGTAAGCCAATAATGAAAAATATCAGTGTCATCATTCTTCATTTCGGTAAATATCAGGATACGGCAGAATGTCTTGATTCCATAAAAAGTGCTGATAAAAATATGCTGAACGTAAAAGTTTTTCTGGTAAACAACGGTACGAAAGATAACTTCAGTCAATATAAAAATATAATTGTGATCAGGAACAATAAAAATCTGGGTTTTGCGGCCGGCATTAACCGCGGTCTGCGGGAGGCGTTAAAGGATAAGCGGACTTCACATTTCCTCATTCTCAATAACGATACCGTCCTGCCCGCTGATTATTTCGAAAAAATTGCCGGGACTGATTTTGATATCACCGGGGCTGTTGTTAATTTTAAAAATGCCGAAGACGAAGATGTTTATGACTACGGCGGGAGCATAAATTATTTTACCGGACGGACTAATCATCTGGAGAAGAATATTGCTGAAAAGACGGATTTTTACCCGGATTATGTCAGCGGCTGCTGCATGATAGTCAGCCGACCGGTTCTGGAAACAACAGGACTTTTCGACGAACGTTTCTTTTTTTATTTCGAAGATGTTGATTACTGTCTGCGGGCAAAAAAAGCGGGCTATCGGGTAGGAGTCAACCAGAACGTCACAGTAAAGCATAAATTAAGCTCAGCCATCGGCCGCTGGTCAGATAAAGCGATTTACTATAACCTGGTCAGTAATTTTAAAATAGTAAATAAGCATTTTGGTTTGAACAGGCTTTCCGCCTGGATGTATCTTTCCCTTTTAACGGTAAAGATTATTTGGGATAAAATAAGTAAAAGATGACAAACGACATATCGGCAGTCATTCTCGCCAAAAACAGCGAGACTAAAATACGTAAGTGCCTGGAATCTTTGGATTGGTGCAGTGAGCTCGTTATTATTGACGATTTTTCCAGTGACAAAACATTGGAAGTAATTGACCGCTTTAAGGATAAAAATAAAATCAGGATAAAAATTCATCAGCATCAACTGAAAGGAGACTTTTCCGCCCAGCGTAATTTCGGCTTGAGCAAAGCAGAATTCTCACGGATATTGTTTGTTGACAGCGATGAAGTAGTCAGCCAGGAACTGGCTGAGGAAATAAAAAATCTGTTAAAGTCCGATGATGACAGGATAAAAGGTTACTTTATTAGACGTTTGGATATTTTTCTGGGAAAGAAGCTAAATTACGGTGAAACAGGCAATATCAGTTTTTTGCGTTTGGGAAAAAAAGAATTCGGGCAATGGGAGGGGAAAGTACATGAAGTCTGGCGTATCAAAGGTCAGACAGGAAATTTGCGGAATCCGCTATTGCATCATCCCCATGATACGCTTGGCAGTTTTATCGGCAAATTAAATAAATACACGACTATTGTCGCACAATCTTGGAAAGAGCAGGGGAAAGAAGTCGGTTTTTTGGAAATTCTTTTTTATCCTCCTGGCAAGTTTTTCAATAATTATATTCTGAAAGCCGGTTTTCTCGACGGAGCACCGGGGTTAATCATGGCGGTCATGATGAGCCTGCATTCATTCCTGGCCAGAGGCAAACTTTATCTTTCTAACTTAAAAAATGTCCAAAACTTTTAAGACTGTCTTTATCCTGCTGCTGGCTGCTGCGGTAGCCGGTCCCCTATTCGGATTAAATATCCCCCCCGGACCAATCGTCCTTTATCCGCCTGATGTTGCCGTTTTTATTTTGAACTTGTGGATTATAACCAAATGGTCTGAAGTAGTGAAATTGTACAGGCAGCGACTTGAGTTCAAAGCTTTTTCCGCTTTTGTTATCATCGCCTTACTCAGCTGGCTTTTGTCTCCATTAAGCCTATCAGCCTCTGATAAAGGAATTGCATTGCTTTACCTTCTCAGATTCGCCGCTTATTTCCAGATATACCCTGCTGTCCTTGTCAGTCTTAAAATGAATCCCCCAATACGGAAATTTTTTACCCGGCTGATCATCTTGTCCGGAATAGTGCTGATTGTTCTGGGGTGGTTCCAGTATTTTCTCTATCCTGATTTAAGAAATCTATATTATCTGGGCTGGGACCCGCATTATTTCCGGATTTTTTCCACCATCCTTGACCCTAATTATTTCGGACTTATTCTTGTTTTATTTTTCCTTTTCAGTTTGTCTTTACAGCAGGTTTTTTACCGGCAAATATTAATTAAGCTGGTTGTTCTGGCAACACTGGCCTTTACTTATTCCCGCAGTTCCTACCTGGCATTCCTGTCCGGCATTTTATATTGGGCTTACCTGTCACGGAGATTACTGAAATATTTTCTGGCAGGGATAATATTTTTCGGTTCCCTGTTTTTACTGCCGAGGCCCGGAGGAGTCGGCGTCGAACTGGAACGCATATTTACGGTCAGGGAAAGGCTGAATAACTGGCAGCAGGCGGTAGAAATTATCAGCGATAAACCTTTTTTGGGCATAGGATTCAATACTCTCAGATTCAAGATACGGGACGATAAAAGATCAAGCGAGGACTGGCGGACTAACCATGCGGCCGGGGGGGTTGACAACAGTCTGCTTTTTGTGGCTGCCTCATCAGGCTTAACCGGTCTGGCAGTTTACCTGGTATTTTTAATTAGTGTTTTCCGGAAGCTTAATAAAATAGGCAAAAGCATGATGATATCCGTCATTGTACACAGTCTTTTTTTGAATTCGCTTTTTTATACGTATATCCTGATCTGGCTTTATATTCTGTCAGCCCTGATGCAAAAAGAGGTTAAGGGGAATACTCAAGTTTGAATTCCACTTCCCTGCTGTTACCGGCAATATCGACTGCTTTGAACTTAAAATCGTTATTGCCGTCGTTTAATGAGATTTCATACTCAAAATTCCCTTCACGTCCGACAATTATATAGCGGTCATTTACGCTCAATCGGGCATCCGTTTCCGTATTGCCTTTGATGGTTACTATTCTATCCTCTCCCGAGAATTTCCGTCCGTTTTCCGGCTCAGTGATTATGATTTCCGGCGGATCCTTTTTATAAATGATGGATACAGAAGCGGCAGAACTTCTTTTCCCGTCTTTTTGCAGATATGCTTCAATTTTATTTTCACCTTCTACAAGTCCGACGCCCCTGACTTCAAACTGGCCTTCATTATCCGATTCGGTTATCTCTTCCTCTCCGTTGAGAGCTAAAACGACAGTACTGTTTTTATCCGTAGCCCCTGAGACGATAATCCTGGCCGAATTGGTGGCTTCAGGCAAGGAATTTATAGAGGGTGAAAAAAGCATAGTGTCCTGTTTTTCTTCAACTGTACCCTGGTCTTTCCTTAAAAAAGAAAAGGCAACGACAATTTTAGCCATTAAGGGCAATCCGATCTGGATGGCCGCAATGATACCGACAATGAGAAGAATGAATGTTTTAATGAATTTCCTGAAAAGCTTTTTTTCCTGGGAACGCAGACGGTGCGAGGTATACTGCATGAGTTACATTATACCAGCCGCTAAAATACTAAACCATATAAGGAGATAAACAGAGATTGTTAACAATAGCTTTCATTAACTCATCAAATAAATATAAGTATCGGCATGGAATAGTCAATATTGAGCCCCTTGTCGGAATCGAACCGACGTCGGCGGTTTACGATACCGCTGCTTTACCACTAAGCTAAAGAGGCTGAGCGCAGTCTTATTTTAGCAGTTTTCCGGCCCCTTGAACATCTTTTTTAAGTTGTTTTTTGTAAGCCTCCGTATCCGAAAAATCCATGACTCCCCTGATGAAATTAAGCAGTCTGAAAGAGACAGTCTGACCGTATATTTCTCTCTCAAAATCCAAAAGATAAATTTCCAATATTGTTTCCGTTTCTCCCAATATTAGCCTGGGCCCTTTATAAAGCAGTCCGAGATGATTTTCGTTTTCAATAGAGACTGTTGCAGCATAAACTCCGTCTTTATGCCCGGCCAATATTCCGGGATCGGCCAGATTAATTGTCGGGAAACCCATTTTTTTCCCTATTTTCCGGCCGTGAATAACCTTTGAAGAATATATTTTATTTTCCATAACCTTTAGTATATAAAGCCAGGCTGATTTTTTCCGCCCGGGACAAGACCCGGTGGATCAGCGGGATAATAACGGGGATAACAGCCGCCAGAGGATTTCTTATCGATTTTTTTAATCCCCGGGATGATTGCACTATGGAAATTTGCCTGCCTTCTTCGATCACGGCCGGAATCAGGCTGAAGGTGACAGTCAGTGCCAGGCGGGCTGAGGACGGCAGGAATGATAAAGCTCCTATTATTTCACCCAGGGAAGTAGTTGTGGTGAAATAAAAAACCGATAAAGAAATCGCCAGGATTTTAGCTACAGCATTAATCCCGAGCAAAAACCGGTCAAGAGGTGAAACCGACAGGTTGAATATCAGCTGGAAAATAATAATAAAAAAGGAAATGAAAAGCAGGGGTTTCAGCCTGGCCATAAATTTATGGTAAGGAACAGTTAAAAAAGAAAAAAAAGTTATCAGCAGTAAAAAAGTAAAAATCAAGGCCGGTTGTCTGACGATCAGAAGTACTGTGGTAACGGCTAGTAGAAGAAAAATTCTGATACGAATCATAGATGCGGATTTTTGACTCCGGTTTTTGATAATAAGGTCCTGTCGGTGAGAATCTTTTCGATTAGGCCATAGGCAGCGATTTTACCCATATGCAGGATGAGGACATCTCCGGCATACTTCCAGAGGAAATCCGTGTCATGTTCAACGACAATTATGGTTTTTCCCTGACGGTTAAGCTTTTTCAATAATAGATATAAAGCTTCTGAACTTTGGTAGTCCAGCATGGCGGTCGGTTCATCGAGAAGGAGGCAGTCGGTATCCAGAGCCAGGATGGAAGCAAGACTGACCCTTTGTTTTTCCCCAAATGACAAACTTTGCGGATCCCTTTTTTCAAAACCTGGAAGACCGACAGTTGAGAGAGCCTGACGGATTTTCCCTGAGATGTTTTTATATCCGAAATTAGACAGACCGAAAGCGATTTCTTCCTCAACGGTTAGGTTAAAAATAGCCAAATCCGGATTCTGAAAAACCAAACCCACTTTTTGGGAAAGCAGGCCCATCTTCAGCTGTCTGGTATTTTGTCCATCTACAAAAACATCTCCCTCGAAAAGTCCGGGGATAAGATGGGGAATCAAACCGTTTAAAAGATAGAGAAAAGTGCTTTTGCCCGAACCGTTGCTGCCGGTAATGCCGGTGAACGAGCCTCGCGGTATTTCCAGGTTAATGCCTGACAGAACCGGACGCTCCGGACTATAACTGAACGAAACGTTTTTAAGATTTAAGATTTTCTTCATGCTGGTTTTGTCCGGCAGAGAAGCGGTTCAGTCGGAACCGGTAAACCAAAACCCAGGCCAGTGTGAGGTCAATCAGGCTCTGGACAATATTAAAAAGGGAAATAACAGGCCAGGGAATGGCTGATATTGCCTGGACCGGAGTCATTCCGGTCCAGATGGGTATAGCATAGTAGTAATTTAATGGCAGGACCAACATCAGCCTCAAAATATTGCCTGCGATAAAGGGAACAATCAGATTTTTCGGATTGCTGTAGCGACGGCCCCAGACTGCCAGACTGATCCAAATGGGGACGGTGGCCACAAATTTCATGGAAGCGCCAAGCCAGGTATCAGGTGCAAAGAGAGTAATGATAATTGCCCCCAGAACGGAGACAATTAAGGCTGATCGCCAGCCGAAGAGGAAATAAGCGACAATCCAGGTGACCGCTACAAAATCAAGCCACATGCCCCACTGGGGTGACTGGTAACCCAAATGATAAAGCTGCAAAAAGGCGGACAAACTGGCTAAAGCGGCCGATAAGACGATAACCCGGACACCGGCAACCGGTTGGACTTTCTGTTTTTCATTCATAAAAAATACCCCTAGCTTCGGGGTAAACATTTATAATATTTCCGGCAAAACAGCCGGTATAGTAATCCTTCTTCCATCCCGACTTTACGGTCGACTCAGGAATTCAGCCTGATCATGGTCCCGATTAAATCGGGACCTCGCGGGTTATACCGCCGATTGGGAATCTCACCCTACCCCGAAGGAATACCATGATATTATTCCCGGACTGAGTTTTTGTCAAGAAATTTATCTGTTAAAATAATAAAAAATGGAATTTAATATCATTACTTTGCCTGTAGGCCAGATGCAATCCAACTGTTATCTGCTCATTGCCGAAAACAGAGACTGCCTGATTGTCGATCCGGGTGATGACGGAGACTATCTTGAAAGAATCATTGCCGACCACCGGGCAAAACCCCTGACTATTTTAGCTACCCACGGGCACTTCGACCATATCATGGCAGTTACCGAGCTTAAACTGGCATATAACATTCCTTTCCTCATAAATCAAAAAGATGAATTCCTGGTCAAGAATATGAGGCAATCAGCCGGCCATTTTCTGGGCATCCAAACAGACCCCCCTCCGGATGCTGACAATTTTTTACAGGAAAATGAAATTATTGCTTTGGGCGGTCATAAGATCAGAGTGATAGGGACTCCCGGCCATACTCCCGGCAGTGTCTGCCTGTACCTCGAAAAGGAAAAGTGCCTAATTTCCGGCGATACGCTTTTTGCCGGCGGGGGAGTCGGGCGGACTGATTTCTCCTATTCCAGTCCGACAGATCTGGCAAAATCCCTGGAAATTATTTTCGCTCTGCCGGCGGATACTGAAATCAAACCCGGACACGGTGAAGCTTCAACACTTAAAAAGGAAAAGAAACGCCATGATTTCTTTCTTACTTAAACCCCTAATTTTTCCAATATTTTAAGTTTTAACTGGTATTATGGGCCAAATTCTAAGTCTCTTATTGCTGGTTAATATTTTCTGTCTGGTTTATTATCTGGTTTCTGCCAGAATTTTGTTCCGGCAACGCCGGCAACTGGAGGAAAGCAAAAGCGAATTTTTAAGCATTCTCAGCCATGAACTGAAGACTCCCCTGACCTCAATGACCGGATACGGAGAAATCCTCTACCGCTACCTGATGAAAAAACAGGATGTTTTGGCTTCAAAAATTACCATCAAGATGAATTTGCAGATATCCTCTTTGTCCAGATTAATGGATGAGCTTCTTAATCTGTCGATAATTGATAACGGGGGTTATAAACCGAAAAAAGTACTATTCAATCTGAACCGTTTAGTGCGTGAAACGGCGGAGGAAATCGAGGCAGCAAGCGGAATCCGCAGGATTACCGTCAAGGGTCAAACCGAAGAACTTGTTTACGGAGACCAAAGACAAATCAGGCAGGTAATTTTTAATTTATTGCTAAACTCTGTTAAGTTTTCGCGTCCGGCAAGCCCGATCCTGCTTCATTACCGTAAAAATGAGAAAAATTTGCTGTTTAAAATAAAAGATGAGGGATTCGGCATCCCAGAAGAACATCATGAGAGAATCTTTGAAAAATTTTACCAGATCGACAAAACCAGGAGAAAGGACGATCCCAGCCTGGGCTTGGGGCTTTATCTTTCGCGGGAAATGGTCAGAAGGCACGGCGGCAGGATCTGGTTTGAAAGCCGGGAAGGTCAGGGATCCTCTTTTTACTTTACCCTGACGGCATAACTTGAATTGCAGGAAAATTGATCATCCGAATTCAAAAGAAGTCACGCCGAAGACCTTTTGTATGGGAACATCTGGCTGGTTTCGGCTGTACATACGTGCGGTTTCAAAAACAGGCTTCATCTTGTAGCGTCCGGCCAATAAAACTGCCGGCCGGTTTATTTCAGGTACATCCAGAAATACCGGTTTGTCGTTCGGCGCATATTGCATCAGTTTTGCCAATAATTTATCCGCGACCGGCTCCGTTTCCGCAAACAGCGGTCCGATCTTAAAGCCTGATTGGCAGGGGCGGATGAGGCCGTATCCCTGCAAAGCGCCATTCTTAACATAACCTATAGCCAAGCTTTGGGGTTGTGTCAACCATGCTTTAAGAAAGAGCGGTCTTTCGGCCGGAAAGATTTTATGATCATATGCGCTGACCTGTTTTATGGGAATGAGGGAAAGAGGCAGAATATGTCCGTCATCGATTTCCATGTTCAAATTATTTCCCTGAAAGCGGATATTCCTGTAAGCCAGCCTGAAACCCGACTTTTTGTAGTTGTTCTGTTGTTCAGTAACTCCGTCAAGCCCGACATTACGGCCCGATAACTTGGCAATTGCCCGGTTCCATATTTTAAGCCCGTATCCGCGACCGCGGTATGGCCCGGAAACAATATACAAACCGATAAAGCCGAAAGCATTCCCGTAACTTACTGCGGAAATGAATGAAACCGGTTTACCGTCGAGAAGGCCGACTAAAAAACCGTCGGGAAAAGATGAAAAAAAAGTATCGGCATCATAAATGCCCGGATTCCATCCTTCGGCTTTCGCCCAGCCGATGACAGTTGAAATTTCATGCCTGACAGCTGTGCGTATCTTGTAATTCACACTCCTGATTATACTTTTATTTTTGGAAAAACTTAAGAATTAAAGATACAAGAAGGCTGATGATAATAGAAGTGGTCAGGGGAAAATAAAAGGTAAAGCCGTCTTTTTTAATGAGTATGTCTCCGGGCAATTTGCCAATAAAAGGAATCTTGACGGAAAAAGTGAAGAAAAAACCCAGCAAAACCAAGACAATACCCAGAGTAATTAATAGCTTTCCGATGTCAGCCATATGTTAAAGCTGATTATAATACAACCGTTGTCGAACCAATCTCCGATGACATCCTGCTCAAAGATCAGATTTTTCCCAGGTAAGTGTGTTTTAAGCCCTTCAGAAGCTTTAGACCCAGACCAAACGTTCTGTCACCGGCGATATGTATTGCCCAAATGAGTGAAAGCGTACTGCTCAGCCCATAATCGAAAAAAACACTTAATCCAAACAAGAGAAGAGGGGAAAAGTAATTGTGTCCGATGATTCAAGTCTTTGAAAAATAGATAAGCTTTTCATTTTCAGGAATTTGTCTGGAGCTGGTGACCGTACTTAGCTCGAACCTGCCTAGTCTGGATGACCATATAAAATCATATCTTCTAAGCCAGTCTGATATGACGTTTCCTACTACTATCAAAATCATACTCCGGTCTTCCATTACTCGAGAATTAATTGTACAACTGACCGAATTTAAAAACCACCTCAAGACTGTTGACTTATGTTTATTTCAGGAGGTTTTAGGTAGTTTTCTGAAGAGGCGAAAGTAGAGCTAGCGATAATATGCAAATTAAGCAATTTTCTTCCATTGCTTAAATGCACTAATATCTGTTCTAGTCAAATTAAACCACTCACCTCTTTTATGCCTTGACTTAAATCTTTCATGCCAATACTTTTCAACACCGTTCATATCATCTGTTTTTATCTCGTGTACTAACTCAAATGGTTCAGATCCTAAAAGTGTAATATCTTCACGACGACGATTTGGATTTTTCGATTTACCTATTTTATAGCTTCCGTTCTGTTTACCTAAATATATGTAACCCGGAACCACACCTTCTTCTGCCGGAAAATTTATATCTTCGTTTTCTCGAATCACTATATTACAAATATCTACTATATCTTTATATCCACGTTTATCACCAACAAATTTTAGGATTGTTTTTGCCAATTCACTAGTCAAACCAAGTTTTTTATAAAAAGTTGATGAATCTGGAAAGCTGAGGTCAGAGTGATGTTTAACATCTAAAATGCCTCTGGTTGGCCACTTACCCCCATCACGAACCATGCGAATAAATAGACGACATAGTTGATCGTGATTGTATTTAGTTTTATCAAACTCATTAGGAGTTAATCCTGCTTCGCGCACAAGCTCACCATAGTTGGGCCAAAATCTCATCCGATCATATATTCCAACCTCGGTGTTGTCGAAAAATACTTTTTGACTTGGAGTTTTGCCAATCTCTTTAGCGTATCTTTGAAGCTCTTTAATAATGTCCTGCTTAGTCCACATATGTATCTACATTTTATAACTTTGGGGAGAAAAAGTCGAGCCAAATTGATATACTACGACTACCGAATGATCTCTGTGGTGAAGGTATCTTACTTTTAGAGAATTGATGGCACGCGAGTGATCCATCTTAGCCACAGAAGTCGCTTTTTAGATGGAATCCCTCAACTCTTTATACGCTTCAAAGCCGGTCTCTTGCGTAGGCTTCAAGTAACTGTTGACGACAAACTTATCCTCGAAATCGCCTGTCCTTATCATCTGGAAGATCTTTCTCTCGGCAAGTTCCTTGAGTGCATAGTTAAGCTCGTCAGTGCTAAATCTCCATATACCCTCCTGCAACGTCCTAGAAACTTGTATCTCAAGGTATCTTGTTTCCTTTTGGAAGGTATATTTGACCGAGGTTGTAACATTAAGCCCTGTGGGTGGCCGAGATTCAATCTCGTCAATCGTGAACTTAGTCAATGGTTGCACGGCGATATAATCTCCTGGCTCTGGGTGGATTCTGTAAAATGCTTGGCTTGGAACAAGTTGAATCTTGAACAACCTTTCAGAGAAAAACCAGCTACCTTTGCCGTTCCTAAATTCAAAATGCAGTCGCAGCTCTCTGATCTGATTCTTCTTCATAAAGTCATGCTCCATTGCAATTCTCAACTCCTTTTTCTCCTGTGGTGCTAAAGTAAAATTTTTTGGTTGGCCAGGATAGCTTCCCCACGCAAATCCTTTTATCTCCCAACTACACTCAATTGCTGGCACATCACCGGTGTTAATTATGGTGAATCTTGTTTCTTGATTGCTGCCAGCGATTAACCCATCCACATCGATTTGAGGTAAGTGTTCTTCTTCCTCAGAGATATTGAAAAAGTTTTTAAGGGCTTGATTATTAGTCTTAACCTTCTTATCAAGAACTACCGGACCCCAAAAATCAGGCGTTGGTAGATCAACGCTCTGAGCATAGGCTTTAGCTTTGTCTCTTGCGTCGGGTGACGCTGGAGAGGAAATCACAAAGCAAATCCTTCTGGGGCGGTCAATCTCCCCAGTTTTAATATAACCGGCAATTTTATCCAGCTCTGTCTTGAGAACGCCGAAAGTAATATCCTTGTATTTTTTACATTGGAAATAGTCCAGATCCTCATCGTGGGTAATACCAATAACATCTCTGCCCTTGTCGCCGGAGCCCTCGTAGTAGTCAACAGTCCTGTATTCGCCTGTATCCTCGGCCAGCCAGTGGCCAATTTGAGCGAATTTATCGGGCGGGAGCAAATTGAAATCGAGTGTGTGATGAGTGGCTGTTAATTGGTTGTTCATGACAACCTGATTTTAGCAGACAATCATCATGACTGCTATAGTTAGTGATGGTTCGATTCCCGTTACCCGTATTCTAATTTTCCAGGCTAACGCAATTATTGTGAATTTTATGGCTCGAACTCGGGGAAATCTAGATTTCTCGAAGCAATTTTGTAAAAACCCTAAATCATTACCGTATGGAGCGGGCGATGGGATTTGAACCCACGACCTTCTCCTTGGGAAGGAGACATTCTACCGCTGAACTACGCCCGCGCGATTGAAAGTATAACAAAAAGGGGAATATCTTCAAGACAAGCTGATTTGGTTAAAGGATATAAAAACAATCCGCAGAAAGCGGCTATTTTTAAAGTTTTAAGACTTTCTCCTGTTAACGAGGGATTTTAATGACGTTGCCGGAAAAGATAAGATCAGGGTTCTGCATGCCGTTGTACTGCGCAATTTTGGTCCAATCGTAACCTGATCCTGCTTCCCTTTCAGCAATGCCCCAGAGCGTATCGCCTTTTTGTACTGTATATTCCTTGGGTTGGACACTGGCTGTTGCTGAAATATCTCCAGGTGGTCTGATGACATCTGCCTCCGGAATCGTCAGTTCCCAACCGCTTTCCACATAATCCGGATTGGCTGCCAGAACATTGTTGGCTTTGGCAATAGAAACCCAATTGTAGCCTGAGCCGTAGTATTTTTCAGCGATTTTCCAAAGATTATCGGAAGCTTTGACAGTATATTTGGCAGGAAGTTCCATGAGTTTAGCCTGTTCCTGCTGTTTTTGTGCTTCCTCCTGTTTTTGCTGTTCCTGACGAAAGGTTATCTGGTTTTTACTGAAATAGTTATAAGTCAGAATGCCTGCAACTAAGACGACTAAAAAGCCGAGAGTAATGGAAATATATGATTCGGGAAAATCAAATTTTTTACGAATTTTTTTCCACATAAAGAGGAAATGATTCCTCCTTTCCGGGCAGAGATTTAAGGGTATACCGGCGGGCCCGACCGGATTCGAACCGGCGATCTTCGCCTCGACAGGGCGACATGTTAACCGCTACACCACGAGCCCATAGAATGCTCTATTTTCAGCGATGATATCAAATGATTGAGGCTGGGTCAATACGTGTGATAGTATAGTTTAGATAAATATGGCAGTTAAATTTACCAATGCAGAAATTGCCAGGCTTTTCCGCCAGGTGGCGGCAGTCTATACTATCCAAAACGTCAACCGATTCCGGATCATTGCCTATGAGAAAGCAGCTGATGCCATCGAAACCAGTAATCTGGAAATCAGGGATCTTTGGCAGGATAAAAGATTATCCGAGATTCAGGGAATCGGAGCAGTCATTTCCGGCCATTTGGAGCAACTGTTCACCTCTGGCAAGGTAAGGGAGTATGAGGAGCTCTTTAAAGCAGTGCCCGAAGGCATGCTTACGCTTCTCGATGTTTCAGGATTCGGACCGAAAAAAGCCTACAGGTTAGCTGTAGAATTCAATTTGAACGATGCCGGAAATGCAATAGATAAGCTGCTCAAGGCTGCCAGGGGCGATAAAATCGCTCCACTCGAGGGATTCGGGGCAAAATCCCAGGCTGACATTATTGAAGCGCTGGAGCGCTTTAAGCTCGGCCAGAACAAGAAAAAAAGAATGCCTTTGCCTGTGGCTGATGCTACGGCCAAACAACTGGTTGCCTATTTAAAGAAATTTGAAGAAGCCGTGCAGGTGGAACCTTTGGGAAGCTTGAGGCGGAAAGTATCAACCATCGGTGACGTGGATTTGGCCGTGGCAACTGACAAGCCTCAAAAAGTACTTGAATACTTTCTGAAATATCCCAAAAAAGACAAGATAATAGAGATTGGACCAAGCGGTGCCAGTTTGATTCTGGGTAACGGCCAGCATGCAGACCTCAGAGTGCAGAAACCCCGAAGTTTCGGTGCTATGCTTCAGTATTTTACCGGCAGCAAGCAGCACAATATCCACCTGCGGGAATATGCCCTGAAAAAAGGATTGTCCTTGTCCGAATACGGCATCAAGATACTCAAAAAGAGTGATAAAAAGCAAAAACTAATTGAATTTCCGCGTGAAGAGGATTTTTATAAATATCTGGGCCTGCCGTGGATTCCTCCGGAACTAAGGGAAGACTTGGGAGAAATCGAAGCGGCCATTAATAACCGGCTGCCAGAACTGGTAAAGCTGACGGACATAAAAGGGGAAGTCCATGTCCATTCCAATTATAATTTGGAACCGTCACATGACCTGGGGCAGAATCCGTTGGGGGAAATGGTAGATAAAGCACAATCTTTGGGTTACGAATATTTAGGCTTAAGCGAACATAATCCGAGTGTTTCCAAGCATACTGAAAAAGAGGTTATTGCTATTATGAAGCGGCGAAAGCAAGATTATGAGCAAATTATGTTGAGCAAAAAAAATGTTCGGGTAAAATTATTTATCATGTTAGAGGTTGATATCCTTCCTGACGGCAAATTAGCCCTACCGGAAAAAGCATTTGAATTCGTAGATGCCGTGGTAGTTTCAGTCCATACAAGTTTCCAAATGCCGAAAAAAGAAATGACTGAAAGAGTGCTGGCTGCTTTTTCCCACCCAAAGGCAAAAATTCTGGCCCATCCTTCAGGACGGTTGATCGGTAAAAGGGAAGGCTATGAGATTGACTGGCAGAGAATATTTGATTTTGCCAAAAATCACGACAAAGCCATAGAAATCAACGCCCACCCTTCAAGACTGGACTTAGTTGACGTTTTGGTAAAAAGGGCAATTGAAAACGGTAATAAACTCATAATCGATACGGACAGCCACGATAGGGAATCTATGGATTTGATGGAGTACGGCATTTCGGTTGCCCGCAGGGGATGGGCTGAAAAAAAGGATATTTTGAATACTATGTCTTATAATAAGTTTAAAAGTTGGCTGATAAGTTAGGAGGTGATAGTCAATGTTATTTGCTTTAGCAGCTATTTTAGGACTGGTTGCTTTATATATCTGGTTTATATATAACGATCTGGTTTCCTCAAGAATGAAGGTCATTGAAGCCTGGAGCCAGATCGACGTACAGCTCAAAAGAAGGGCTGATTTGATTCCCAATCTGGTGGAGACGGTAAAAGGTTATGCCAAACACGAAAAAAAACTGTTGGAGAATGTCACCAAAGCCAGAACCGCTCTTTTGTCTGCCTCAGGACCCAAAGAAAAAGCCGTGGCTGACAATCAGCTTTCCGGGGTATTAAAATCATTGTTTGCTGTAGCTGAGAATTACCCTACGCTTAAAGCCAATGAAAATTTCCTGCATCTTCAAAAGGAACTGTCGGACACCGAGGACAAAGTAACTTTTTCCAGGCAGCATCACAATACGATGGTGATGGAGTATAATACCAAACTCCAGATGTTCCCGAATTCGTTAATTGCCGAAAGATTTAATTTCCGGGACAAGGAATTTTACGAAGCGGAAGAAGCTGACAAAAAAAAGGTTGAAGTAAAATTTGAGGAATGAACTCCATTCACAGCCAGATTCAGGCTAATAAAATGAAGACGGCCGTTGTCATGACGTTTTTTATCTTATTTGTGGTGACGGTCAGTTTCGTCCTGGGGAAGTCTCTGGGTTACGGTTCCTCATGGATTGGGATGGGCTTAATCATTTCGGGACTGATGAGTTTTGTAAGTTTCTACTATTCAGACAAAATCGTTCTTTCCATATCAGGTGCCAGGAAAGCAGACCGCCAAAAAGATTTTGACCTTTATACCGTTACTGAAAACATGGCTTTGGCAGCCGGCATTCCCAAACCCAAAGTTTATGTCATCGAAGATACGGCTACCAACGCTTTTGCCACCGGCCGGGACCCGCAGCACGCCGTTGTTTGTGCAACGCGGGGACTGATCAATAAATTGTCCAGACGGGAACTGGAAGGAGTCATCGCCCATGAAATTTCCCACATCCAGAATTTTGATATCCGTCTGATGGCTATGGTGACTGTCATGGTCGGCGTGATTGCCCTTCTGTCAGATTGGTTTTCCAGGTCATTGTGGTTTGGCAGGCACAGGGATAACGAGCGGAATAATGTATCGGCGGTTCTGATGTTAATAAGCGTTATACTGGCTTTGTTGGCGCCTGTGGTTGCGACACTCATCCAACTTGCCATTTCCCGGAGGCGGGAGTTTCTGGCAGATGCTTCCGGGGCTTTGCTTACCCGTAATCCGGATGCTTTGGCCAGCGCCTTGCAGAAAATTTCCGGGGACAGAGAAGTTTTGGAAGCTGCCACCAATGCCACTGCCCATCTATACATCGTTAATCCTTTCAAAGGCAAAAACTTTACCGCCTGGTTTGCCAATCTCTTCAATACCCATCCCCCCATCTCCGAAAGAGTCAAAATTCTGGAAGCAATGTGACAGGTGTAGCTTCGTAACACCTGGAAGGTGTAAAGTTATACTACCAACCTCCCGAAGACCAGGGCAATCCTCTGGAAAAGTATACCGTTGACCTTAACGAAAAAGCCAAAAAGGGCAAGCTTGACCCGGTCATCGGCCGCAATGATGAAATCCGCCGTTTAATGCAAATCCTGTCCCGCCGCACCAAAAATAATCCTGTCCTTCTCGGAGATCCGGGAGTGGGCAAAACAGCCATAGTCGAAGGCCTGGCCCAGCGGATTGTCTCGCAAGACGTGCCCGATACCCTCAAAAACAAGACTGTTTTGGCTCTGGATATGGCATCACTCGTCGCCGGCTCGAGTTTCCGAGGCGAGTTTGAGGACAGGTTAAAAAAGCTATTAAAGGAAATCGAGAAGTCGGAAGGCAAATACATTCTGTTTATGGATGAAATGCATACATTGGTCGGCGCCGGAGCAGCTGCCGGAGCCATGGATGCGGCAAATATTTTAAAACCGGCCCTGGCCCGCGGCGACCTACATGCCATCGGCGCTACCACGCTTCGCGAATACCGCCAGCATATCGAAACGGACGCTGCTTTGGAGAGACGTTTCCAACCGATTATGGTCAATGAACCGGCGGCTGAAGATTCTTTGGCAATCCTGCGGGGTTTAAAGGAAAAATATGAAATCCATCACGGCATCCGCATAACCGATGATGCCCTTATCGCGGCTGTCAATTTGTCGGTCCGTTACCTGACTGACCGCTTCTTGCCCGATAAGGCGATTGATCTGATAGATGAGGCAGCCTCGGCTTTAAAAATCGAAACAGAGAGCCTGCCGGAAGCTTTAGACAAACTGAAAAGAAAAATCACCCAACTGGAAATTGAGCTGGCTTCTTTGAAAAAAGAGAAAAAGGAGACAGACAGGAAAAAGCGTTTAAACGATGAAGTCAAAACGCTTAAGGAAGAGGAGAAGACATTGGCAGGAAAGTGGCAGCAGCAAAAGGAAATCATCGGAAAACTCCAGTCGGAACGGGTAAAAATGGACCAGTTGAGGCTGGAATTGGAAAGAGCTGAAAGGGAGGCACTTCTTGATAAAGCCGCGGAAATTAAATACGGCAGGATCCCTGAAACCGAAAAGAAACTGCGTGAACTGGAAAGCAACTGGCAAAACATACCTGATCAGGATAAGCTGATCAGGAAAGAAGTCACAGAAGAAGATGTGGCAAAAGTGGTTGCCCGCTGGACCGGTATTCCGGTTACCAAACTATTATCTTCCGAGACCGAAAAACTGGTACAACTGGATAAAGTATTGCAAAAAAGAGTTGTTGGCCAGGATGAAGCCCTTATAAAAATTGCCAGGGCCATCCGGCGGAACAGGGCAGGTCTTTCCGAAGAAGACAGACTTATCGGCAGTTTCCTTTTTCTGGGGCCGACAGGGGTCGGTAAGACCGAAAGAGCCAAAGCTTTGGCTGAATATCTTTTTGATAGCGAAAAAGCATTGATCAGAATTGACATGAGCGAATACCAGGAGGCACATAATATTGCCCGACTTATCTTTGATCATGACCTCAAATCTCGGCAGCGACATAATCCAGGAATTGGAAGGTAAAAGTGAAGCAAAGCTGCAGGAAAGCGTACTTAACTTGTTGCGTAAAAGCTTCCGGCCCGAATTTTTGAACAGGCTTGACCAGATTGTTGTCTACCACCGTCTGACGGAAAGACAGGTAGGGCAAATCGCAGAAATTCAGCTTGGCAAAGTACGGCAAAAGCTTGATCGGCAGAATATAAAAATCAGTTTCAGTGAAGATTTAAAATCATATCTGGCTAAAACATGTTTTGATCCTGTCTACGGGGCCAGGCCTTTAAAAAGAATTATCCAGGATAAAATCCTTGATGAACTGGCGTTTAGGATGATCGAAAATAAAGCTACAGCAGGTTCTGAATTGACCGCGGACTACAAAGACAATAGAATTACCTTCAAAGTCAGATAAAATCCCCTAATTATGATAAGACAAACCGCAGCACTTATTATTGGTCAAGCTGTCGGGCAATTCAGCCGGCTGTTAAATCTCGGAGCTGGCGGTACTTGGCCGGGTGAACTCGCCCTTTCAATCGATCCTCATATTTTGAAAAATTTAGCCGGACATATCCGCAAAGGCATCGTTATCGTGGCCGGAACCAACGGCAAGACAACTACTACGCTGATGATAAAAACCATTTTGGAAGCAAACGGAAACTCAGTAATTAATAATTCATCCGGAGCCAATCTGATAAACGGAATCACCGCTTCGCTCATCCGACAGGCTGATATATGGGGCAGGCTTAACTGTGATTATGCTGTTTTGGAAACAGATGAAAATTCACTGCCGGCGATAGTTGAGGAGATAACTCCCAATGCGGTCGTTTGCCTAAATCTTTTCAGAGACCAGCTGGACCGTTATGGGGAAGTGGATGTCATTACTGAGAAATGGGCTCTGGCCATTAAAAATATGAATAAAAAGACTGCTTTAATTTTAAACAGCGATGATCCGCAAATTGCTTTTTTGGGAAAAAAGTATGCCGGTAAAACCGTCTATTTCGGGCTCAATGTTAAAAAGCTGCAGAAATATTCTTTTGAACATGCTACGGATTCGATATTCTGTCCGAACTGCGGCCGGCGCTTAAAGTTTGCGGCCATTTATTATTCCCACCTAGGCTGGTGGCAGTGTCTAAAGTGCGGACTGAAAAGGCCGGACCCGGAATTTTTCAACTGGGAATCCCCTTTGCCGGGACTTTACAACAAATACAATACCCAGGCAGCCGCGGCTGTTGCCAAAACATTGGGTGTTGAAGACGGATTAATTGCCAAGTCCTTGAAAAAAGTCAGTCCCGCCTTCGGACGGCAGGAGGAACTGGTTCATCAGGGAAAACCGCTTAAACTGATGCTGTCAAAAAATCCGGCCGGTTTTAATGAAAGTCTTAGAACTGTGATCGGTCTTAAGGCAAAAAACATACTGCTGGTTTTAAATGACCGGATTCCGGACGGTCGTGATGTTTCCTGGATCTGGGATGTTGATTTTGAAATGATCCCCGCCAAGGTACAGATTACGGTAGCCGGCGACAGGGCATTGGATTTGGGTTTGCGTATGAAATATGCCGGACTAAAATATGCAGTTGAAACAGTTCTGTCCAATGCCATAAATAAAGCTGCCGGGCAAGCAGAAGAAAAATTGTATGTTCTGCCGACCTATTCGGCCATGCTGGATATCCGCAAGATTATTTCCGGGAAGAAAATATTATGAAATTCAAACTGACAATCGCCTGGCTGTATCCTGATTTAATGTCCACTTACGGAGACCGGGGCAATCTGATCTGTCTGGAGAAACGCTGCAGTTGGCGAAAAATTGAGGTTGAAATTAAAAATATCACCTTGGAAACTGGTATTTCAGAATTGTTAACTGCCGATTTACTGTTTATGGGAGGAGCCCAGGACCGGCAGCAAAAAGTGGCCGCGGATGACTTTATTCACCATAAAGGCCCGGTCATAAAAAGGATGATTAACTCGGATATTCCTGCTTTGTTTGTCTGCGCCGCCTACCAGGCAGCCGGTTATTATTATAAGCCGTACCATGGAAAAGACATTCCCGGAGCAGGAATTTTCGATCTTTACACTGAACACCCAGGCGATCAAAAACAAAGACTTATCGGCAACTGCGCTTCCGAAATAGTAAACCTGTCGGAACTTAAAGGCACAACTCTGGTTGGTTTTGAAAACCACGGCGGCCGGACCTATCTGGGCGGCAAAATGAAGCCTCTGGCTAAAGTTCTGACGGGAGGAGGCAATAACGGGGAGGACGGATTTGAAGGAGGAGTATACCGTCATGCCATAGGCAGTTATTACCACGGTCCCCTTTTGCCGAAAAATCCCCAGCTGGCCGACTGGCTGATTGCCCGGGCTCTTGAAGTCAAATACCGAAAAAAGATAAAATTACAGCCTCTGGTGAGTTTTGAGGAAAAGGTGGCGCATAAAAAGATGCTCAAATCAATAACATGAAAAAAGAAGATAAAGTCAGTGAGCTGAAGAAGGAATTATCCTTTTTGTATAAAATTACCCAGGACCTTCATAAACTGGAAATCAGCGAGCTGCTTCAGGAAATTGTCAAAATCGCCGACCAGGTAACAAGAGCAGATTCCTGTCTGATTTATGTCTTGGATCAGGAAAAAAACGAGCTGGTTTTGCGCGCTTCCAAAAATCCCCATTCGCATCTATTAAAAAAAATCAAAATGAAAATGGGGGAAGGCATTACCGGCTGGGTTGCCAAAGAAAAAAAACCGGTGGCCATCGGCAGCGGAGCCTCCAAGGATACGCGCTTCAAATATTTCCGTAATCTACCGGAAGACAAATTTGAAGCTTTTTTGTCCGTGCCTGTCCTCAATAAAAAAGGGGTCTGCGGTGTCATCAATGTACAGCATAAGAAAGCCCATAAACATACGGCAACGGAAATAAACCTGCTCTCTGCCATCGGTAAGCTGGCCGGTACGGCTGTCGAAAATGCGCTTCTGATAGAAGAGTCGTTAAGTTTGCGGGAAACACTTGAAATGAGAAAAGTATTGGATAAAGCCAAGGGCATCTTAATGAAAAATAATCGCATTAATGAAAATGAAGCCTACCGCAGGCTGCGCCAGGAAAGCATGAACAGCCGCAAGTCTATAGGTGAAATAGCCGAGGCAATTATTCTGGCTGAGCGGATGAAACTTGGGGCTTGACAGAAGTCCGTAATCAGATTTAAGATAAAATATCAAATCCGCGAAGAAGCGGACGAAGACAGTGAAGTCTTCTGTACTCGATGATGAGGCAGAGGGCTTTTTTATTGGATTTAATTATTAAAAATTATTTAAGGAGTTTACACTGATGCCTAAAGATGCAATTAAAGAAGTTTTGGAGCGTGCCAAGAAAGACAAAGTTACCTTTATTGATTTACAGTTTACTGATTTTTTGGGAAATATAAAAAGTTCGACAATTCCCGTCTATAATCTGGCTGACGCCCTTTCCCGCGGTATCTGGATCGACGGCTCATCTATTGAAGGTTATGCCAGGATTCATGAGTCGGACATGTTTCTGATGCCGGATACAACCACCTATGCAATGTTGCCCTGGAGGAACAATATCGAAACCGGCAGAGTGGCCAGGCTAATCTGCGATGTTTATAAACCAAATCACGAACCGTTCGATGGTGACCCGCGGCAAATACTGAAAAAAGTATTGGTCGAAGCCAGGCAAATGGGTTACGAGTTTTACACGGGGCCGGAATGCGAATTTTTCCTGTTTCCCAAAGGAGCTGACGGAAAGATTATGCTCCAGTCGAAAGGCAACGGCTATTATTTCGACCTTATCATGGATGAGACCTATCTCATTAAAAGGGAGATTATGGAAGCAATAGGCCAAATGGGCATCATCACCGAAACTTCCACCCATGAAGTGGCTGACAACCAACATGAGATTGACATCCGTTATGATAAGGCTCTGAAAACAGCTGATGATACCATCACTTTGAAGATGGCGACAAAATTCATTGCCTTCAAGCATAATTTCCATGCTACTTTTATGCCTAAACCTTTTTTCGGCATCAACGGTTCGGGCATGCACACGCACCAGTCTTTGTGGAAAGGTGGCCGCAATGTTTTCTATGACAAAACCGATAAATACGGCCTGTCAAAAATTGCTTACCAATATTTGGCCGGTCAGCTAAAGCATGTACGGGAGATAACGGGTATCTTTGCGCCTACTGTCAATTCCTATAAAAGGCTGACACCGGGCTATGAGGCACCGGTTTATGCCTGTTGGGCAAGGATAAACCGTTCAGCTTTAATCAGGGTGCCGAAAGTTTCCAAAGGCACGGAAGAAAAAGCTTCCCGGATGGAGATCAGAAGCCCTGATCCGTCCAGCAACCCTTATCTGACTTTCGCCGCCTTGCTCAAAACGGGCTTGGAAGGCATAAAGAAGGGGATGAAAGCGCCGGAGCCGGTCGAAGAGAATCTATTCGAATTTGACGATGCACGTTTGGCTAAACACTATATTGCCAAACTGCCGGCTTCACTCAAAGAAGCAATCGACGAAATCGAAAAGGGAAGGATCGTCAGAGACATTTTCGGAGAATATACCTGGAAAAGATATATTGAGGCCAAGAATGCGGAATGGGACAATTTTCGCATTTCGGTCACCGACTGGGAAACGGCCAACTACCTGGAAATACTCTGAGCAAATTGGCAATAAACATTTAAAAGAAGCCCTGCAACCGGGGCTTCTTTTATACGTTATGATCGGAGATTAAAAAAATATTATAATAGTATATTCATAAATAGATATGGATAAAGCTAGTACCAAACTGACAACTGACGAAATAAAGAAATTAGCTAAATTGGCTAATTTAAAGCTTACGGAAGCACAAATCAAAAAAATGGCTGAAAGCGTTTCATCAGTCCTGTCTTATGTCTCTCAATTAAAATCGTTAAATACAACCGATACAGAGGAAACTTCACAGGTAACCGGGCAGGAAAATGTTTTCCGAGATGATGTCGTTGATGCAGAACGCATGTTGTCCCAAGCAGAAGCCCTTTCAAATTCCAAAAATAATCACAACGGGTATTTTATGGTAAAAGCCATTTTTGAGGAAGTATGATAACCGATAAGACAATAAAGGAAATACACTCAGGCCTGAAAAGAAGGGATTATTCCTGTGTTGAAATTATTGAAGAGACATATAAAAATATTGAAAAATATGATTCTGAAATTAATTCGGCCATTACCGTCCTCGATAAAAAATCTGTCTTAAAAAAAGCCAAAGCAATAGATGCAGAACACAAAGTTAGCGATCTTCTTTGCGGTATACCCTTCGTCTTAAAAGATGCCTATGTAACCCGCGGAATTAGAACAACCTGTGCCTCAAACGTTTTAGCTGACTATATTCCTCAATATAATGCAACAGTCTATAAAAAACTCAATGATTTGGGAGCGGTTTTAATCGGAAAAATGAATCAGGATGCCTGGGGTCATGGCGGAAGTACTGAAAATACTGATTTTGCACCGACCCATAATCCCTGGGATTTAACGCGTGTTGCTGGTGGATCAAGCGGAGGTCCGGCAGCAGCTCTAGCCGGACGCATGTCAGTATTCGCTATAGGAGAAGATACAGGAGGTTCAATCAGAAATCCTGCAGCCTGGTGCAACATAACAGGACTAAAAGTAAGCTACGGCCGGGTATCAAGATACGGATCAATTGCCTATGCATCGTCTTTTGATACAGTCGGACCTATGGGAAAAACAGCCGAAGACTGCGCTATTATCCTGGAGAGGATTGCAGGAAAAGATCCTTATGATGCCACCAGTTCCCTTAATCCCGTACCAACTTATACGGCTTCCCTGGACAAAACTCTAAAAGGAAAAAAAATTGCTTTGCCGAAAGATTTATTGGGAAAAGGACTTGATCCTGAGATTAAAAACGCCATATTAGAGGCAGCTGAAAAATTTAACTTTCTTGGGGTAGCTGTTGAGGAAGTATCGATGCCGATTTTTGACTACGGATTGGCTGTTTATTATGTAATCGCACCCTGTGAAACCAGCTCGAATTTAGCCAGATACGACGGTATCAGATATGGTAATGACAGGTCAAATTTCACCGAAGAAACTATGCGCCGGATCATGATCGGAACATACGCTTTATCAGCAGGTTATTATGATGCTTTTTACCGGAAAGCCCAAAAGGCCAGAACATTATTTATCAAAGCCTATCAGGATATCCTTTCGAAATTTGACGCAATTCTTATGCCGGTTAATCCTACTCCGCCGACTGTTATCGGAGAATTGATAGGTGATCCGCTCCAGAATTTGTTGGCAGATTTTTATACCGTAACCCAAAATCCTGTAGGTGTGCCTTCATTGGCGGTTCCATGCGGCTTTACTAAAAATAAACTGCCGATTGGCATGCAACTTATAGGCAAAATGTTTACTGAAGAAATATTGCTTAATATCGGACATCAGTACCAACTGGTAACTGATTGGCACAAAAAGAAGCCTGAAATGATTTCATAATGAATAAAAACTACCATCCTATAATCGGTATGGAAATACATGTGGAGCTGAAGACCGCCTCCAAGATGTTTTGCGGCTGTAAAAATGACCCTTTCGGAGCTCCCAAACCCAACATTTATACCTGTCCGGTCTGTTTGGGATTGCCCGGAGCGCTACCTGTTCCCAACCGCAAGGCGGTAGAGTGGTGCATCATATTGGGGCTAGCCCTGAATTGCGATATCCCCCTATTTTCCAAATTCGACCGCAAGAATTATTTTTACCCGGATCTGCCGAAGGGTTATCAGATATCCCAGTACGACCAGCCGTTTGCCGTCGGCGGTTATTTGAACATCACTTCGGGAAAAGAAAAGAAAAGGATCGGCATAACCAGGGTGCATCTGGAAGAAGACACCGGCAAGTTAATGCATGCCACGGTGGACGGTAAAAAAGTCTCATTGATCGATTTCAACCGCAGCGGAGTGCCTCTGGTCGAGATAGTCACCGAGCCGGATTTGCGGTCAAGTGAAGAGGCCAGAATTTTTCTGAAAAAGCTCCATCAGATAATACGCTACCTGGAAATCTCCGATGCCGATATGGAGAAAGGCACCATGAGACTTGAGCCCAATATTTCAGTCAGTGAAGTCAGCAAATCGAGGGCAGGCGAACTGCCTCCCTATAAAGTCGAAGTCAAGAACATAAATTCTTTTTCCTTTGCCAAAAAAGCCATTGATTACGAAGTTAACAGGCATATAGCCATTCTGGAAACGGGCAGTCTGCCTGAACAGGAAACCCGCGGTTGGGACGAAAAGAAAGGTATCACCTTTTCGCAAAGATCCAAAGAAGAAGCCCAGGATTACCGTTATTTTCCGGAGCCTGATATTCCTCCGATCCGCTGGCAGAAATCACAAATCAATTCCTTCAAATCGCAGATTCCGGAACTGCCTGACCGGAAATTGACCAGATTTATTAAAGAATACGTTTTGTCCGAATATGATGCCGTCATCCTGACAGATGAAAAAGCGGTTGCCGCTTATTTTGAAAAAGCCGCCATAAGCAAAACCGTGCCCGCAAAAACAATAACCAACTGGATAATCAACAAAAAAGCGGATATTAAGAAATTATCTCCGGAAGAACTGGTTAAACTGATCCAATCCAAGTCACAAGTTTCTTCCATGCCGGATAAGGAGCTGGAGGAAATTATTTCTAAAATAATCAGTTCCAATCCCAAAGCAGTTGCCGATTACAGGGCCGGAAAAGAAACAGCCATGATGTTCCTTCTTGGCCAGGTCATGAGGGAGACGCGGGGTCGCGCTGATGCAAACACCACTCGTAAAATATTGGAAACTAAACTAAAATAGGGTGTGTTAATGCAAAGTGAGCTTATACCACTTAATAACTTCGAATTAACCCGGACTGAAATTGCTAAAAAATTAGTCGCTGAAGGACCTTATCCTGAAGCCAGGAAGAGTGTTTTATTCTGGCTTGATCCGGATAGCGTAAATCAGGAAAGGACTGATAGGCTCAATCAGGTTATGAGAGAGGCCTTAACCGAAAGAGATGAGGCCGGAGATACATATATTTACCGTGGAGTATTTAAAGAAAAATCCAAAAAGGAAGATTTGGATGAAGATATTTACCTGTTGAAAACTTTAATTAATCAGAATGTGCCTTTGCCTGCGGTCAGAGGAGTCGCAGTAAGGCTTATAGATAAAGATTTAGGTTGGGAAAACAATAGCATCAGAGATGAATCTACAGGCTTATACAACAGAGGATTTATGGTCAGGGGTATGGAAGAAATGCTGGAACATTTCCTGATGGGAGAAAGTGACAGCGCTATTTGTTTTATTGATTTGGATAATCTAAAAAAACATAATAAACCTGGATATAATTTTGGTAACGGGGCGATCCAGGCTGTGGCCAATGCTTTAAGATCTTCCGGCGGTATCGCCGGTAGAATATACCGGGGGGATGAAAATATGCTTATCATGCCCGGAATAAGTAATGATGCTGAGATAGCTAAAGCCATGCAAATTATCCGGGATGATGGTTTGCCTTATGGAATTAGCGATGTTAAAAGACAAGATCATCCGGAAAAACAGATAAGCGGTGAGCCAATAAATTTTTCCGATGGATTTACAACTTTCAGGGAAGTCATCAATTATCTGGTAAATGAAAATCCAGATTTTTCCGAATTAACTTATTTTGAAATTCGCAGAAAAATTATTGATACCGCATTATTAATGAGTCAATCATTTCAAATTATTAATAAGGGAATAAAAAAAGAAAAACCTTTGGAACAAATTATGAAGGAATTAAATCCCCAAACAACGGAAGCAAACAAAAAAGTAATTGAATTTTGTCTTAAAAAAGCCGGACCGAAATAAAATGTCTGATTTTGTACATCTGCACTGCCATACGGAATTTTCGCTTTTGGACGGTTTGGCCAAGATCAAAGACTTGCTGGCCAGAACCCGCGAACTCGGCATGGATTCCCTGGCCATTACCGATCACGGCTCGATGTACGGAGTGATCAAATTCTACCTTGCAGCCAGAGAGGCCGGCATCAAACCGATCATCGGCGTCGAAGCCTACCAGGCGGCCCGTTCACGTCTGGAAAAGCAGAACGGAACTGATAATGACCAGCATCATCTTTTACTGCTGGCCAAAAATAATACAGGCTACCACAATCTGATGAAGCTGGTTAGCCACGCCAATCTGGAAGGATATTACTACAAACCGCGAATCGACCTGGAGATACTGAACGAGCACAGTGAGGGATTGATTTGCCTGTCGGGTTGCCTCAACGGCCAGGTGCCCCAACTATTATTGCACAAACAGGAGGAGACTGCCGAAAGGAAAGCCAAAGAATTTCTGGAGATTTTCGGCAAAGACTATTATTTCGAGCTTCAGAAGCATCCTAAATTTCCGGAGCAGGATGAAGTTAATGAGAAGCTGATTGCGCTTTCCCGCAAACTGGGAATACCACTGGTGGCTACCAACGATATACATTATATTATGCCGGAGGACGCCTACGCACAGGAAATCCTCTTATGCGTCCAAACGCAGCATACAATCCTCGAACCGAAACGCCCCATTTCCATGATCGATTCACCGGATTTTTATTTGAAGTCCAAGGAAGAAATGACGGGATTGTTTATCCAATACCCGGAGGCTATTGAAAATACCGTTAAAATAGCTGCCGAGTGCAATGTAGAAATTGACCTTGGTAACTGGATTTTACCCCAGTTTGAAGTCCCCAAAGACGAAACAGCTGAATCTTTCCTGACTAAAACAGCCACAGCCGGGGTTAAAGAGCGCTACGGGCATATGACTGAGGAACTTCAGAAAAGGCTGGACTATGAACTCAACATTATTGCCAAGAAAGGCTATTCTACTTATTTTCTGATTGTGGCTGATTTCGTCAACTGGGCTAAAAAACAGGAAATTGCCGTCGGGCCCGGCAGGGGCTCGGCAGCCGGCAGTCTGGTCGCCTATTCAACCGGCATTACCGAACTTGATCCGATCAGGCACAACCTGCCTTTTGAACGGTTTTTAAACCCTGACCGTCCGTCACCGCCGGATATTGATCTTGATTTTGCCGATACCCGCAGGGATGAAGTTATCGCTTATGTCACTGAAAAATACGGCAATGACAGGGTGGCACAGATTATTACATTCGGGACAATGGAGGCCAGGGCAGCCATCCGCGATGTCGGCAGGGCATTAGGGATGCCCTATGCCCAACCCGACAGGATAGCCAAATTAATACCGCCCGGTGCACAGGGGTTTCCCATGACCATAGATAAAGCCGTGCAGACATCACCTGAACTGTCGCAGGCTTACCAAAACGAACCGGAGACCAAGAAACTGATTGATCTGGCCAGGAAACTCGAAGGGGTAGCCCGCCACGCTTCAGTCCATGCGGCCGGAGTGGTAATTTCCGACAAACCGCTGACAGAATATACCCCTCTTCAACGGGAAACCAAAGGGCAGCGCATTATTACCCAATATGACATGTATTGTTTGGACCTGAATGCGGCAGACGGCAAGGCGGTCGGGCTTCTCAAAATGGACCTTTTGGGTTTGAGGAACCTGACAATCCTGGAAAATGCCATCAAGTTCGTAAAGGCTACCAAGCAAATTGACATTGATTTGCGCAACCTGCCTTTGGATGATGCAGCCGTCTTTAAATTGATTTCTTCCGGGGAGACAACGGGCATTTTCCAGATGGAATCATCCGGTATGCGCAGACTGGCCAGGGATTTGAAACCGACAAAATTTACCGATATCTCCGCCATGGTTGCCCTTTTCCGGCCTGGCCCGATGGAGTGGATCCCGACTTTTATCGAATCCAAGGAAAATCCCCGCAAAATCAAATACATCCACCCTGATTTGAAATCAATTCTGGCTGAAACCTACGGCATTGCCGTCTACCAGGAACAATGCATGTTGATCGCCAATAAAATGGCAGGTTATTCCATGGTGGAGGCCGATAAACTCAGGATGGCCATCGGCAAGAAAAAAAGGGAAGTCATGAAAAAGGAAAAGGAAAAGTTCATCAAAGGATGTGCCAAAAGGGGTTTGTCGGATGAGATGGCGGAAAAGATCTTTTCCTTGATCGAAAAGTTTGTCGGCTACGGCTTCAATAAAGCCCATTCAGCTTCCTACGCTTTGATAGTTTACCAGACCGCCTATATGAAACAGAAATTCCCGGTCGAGTTTATGACGGCTGTTCTGGCTGCAGAAAGCCGCGGTGCATCGGGACCTGCCCGTGACGATAAAATTGCCCAGGCGATTCTCGAATGCCGCAGGATGAAGATCAGCCTACTTCGACCGAACATCAACAAGTCTGATGTCGAGTTTAAAATTGAGAGCGACGAAGATGCCGGAGGCAAAATCAGGTTCGGGCTTTCGGCCATTAAAAATGTGGGAACGGCAGCTATCGATTCCATCCTGGCAACCAGGGATAAAAATGGCGATTTCAAATCTTTTACCGATTTCATCACCAGGGTAGACTTGTCCAAAGTCAACCGGAAAACGGTGGAAAGCCTGATAAAAGCGGGAGCCATGGACCAGTTCGGTAAAAGATCCTCGCTTCTGGCTGCTTTTTCGGAAATTATTGAAAGAGTGCACAAGGGACAGATGAAAAAAGACAGCGGCCAGGTCAGTCTGTTTGTGACCGACGAGAGCGAAGAAATCACCGACCACCTGCCGGAGATGGAAGAACTTTCCAGGGAGGAGCTTTTGCTTTTCGAAAAACAATTTTTAGGTTTTTATATCACGGAACACCCTCTTTCCAACCAGATAAATGAATTGGAGAAAAGAGTCTCGCACAGACTCAACATGCTGGCCAGTCAGGTCAAATCAACTGTTGTTGTGGGCGGCATCATAACCCAGGTAAAAAAAATTACTACCAGAAATGGCGGACAGGAAATGGCATTCGTCAAAATAGACGACTTTACCGGGTCAATAGAATTGGTTGTCTTCCCTACGGTTTTTGAACGGACCAAATTCACCTGGATTTCCGATAAAGTTGTTTTGGTAAAAGGCAAAGTCAGCGAAAAAGACGACCGGCTGGCTGTCCTTGTCGATGATGCCAAACTGATGGTTTGAAAGGCATTTCAGGTGCATCGTGACGGCATCTTGACTGGTTTCATTCGCCAATCTAAAATAAAACCATAATTAAAGAGTGAAAACAAAAGCTAAAGAGCGGGGAATTGCGGAGAAGAAGAAAGCAACAGCACAAAAAGATACATCCGAAGTAAGAAATATTGTATACGGATTTAAATTAGCATCAGATTTGGGTTTTGCTCTCGTCGTTCCTCTCGTCGGTGGAGCCTTATTGGGCTCCTATTTGGATAGGGAATTAAATACCTCTCCTAGACTGACTCTCTCTTTGATTTTTACAGGATTAATAGTCGGACTTTACAGCATGTACCGTTCAATAAGAAATATGACTCAGGAGTAACGGTTTGAATTAATATATGCCATCGATTCACATATCTTTAAGCGCTGAAACAATCTTTACTTTTATGGGTATACCGGTATCCAATTCCCTGCTGACGACCTGGCTGGTAATGGCCGTATTAATTATTTTGGCTCTGAAAGTATCTTCAGGCATAAAATTGATCCCCGGTTATCTGCAGTCAATAATGGAAGCCATTATCGGCGGTATCCATGACCTATTTGAGGAAATACTACATGAGAACAATGCCAAATTTTTTCCGTTTTTAATGACTTTATTCCTGTTTATTATTTTCAACAACTGGTCAGGATTACTGCCCGGAGTTGGAACAATCGGCATTTATGAAGAAGAGGAAGTTCATGCGGGCATTATCCGATCTGCCAGCGCCTCCGAAGTAATACTAGCGGAAGAAGACAAAAATGCGGGCGAATCCGCAGTCAGCCGAGAAGTTAAAGCACAAACTGATTGGTTTGATGGAAAAAGCAATGAAGATCAAAAGATTTTTGTGCCCCTGTTGAGATCAGGCTCAGCTGATTTGAATACAACACTGGCTTTAGCCATCCTCACCATGGGTTATATTCAATTTGCCGGTCTCTCCGCTTTGAAAATGAATTATGTTAAAAAATTTATTAATATCTCCAATCCCATTAATTTTGTGGTCGGTATTCTGGAGCTGGTATCGGAATTTGCCAGAATCATTTCGTTTTCTTTCAGGCTGTTCGGCAACATCTTTGCCGGAGAAGTGCTGCTCACGGTAATTGCTTTTTTGATGCCGTTACTTGCACCTATTCCCTTTTTGGGACTGGAACTGTTTGTCGGTTTTATCCAGGCTTTAGTGTTCCCGCTTTTGGCTGCAGTCTTCTTTTCATTGGCTGTAAGCAAAGAGGGGCATTAAATAATATATAAGTTTATCAAGATTGTTAAAGTTAATAGTTAAAAAGGGGGTGAAAATATGCCGGAAGAAGGATTAAAAGCGATTGCGACAGCATTGGCCATAGGTTTAGGAGCTATCGGTCCGGGTATAGGTATCGGTATATTAGCATCAAAGGGATTGGAAGCTATTGGAAGAAATCCTGAAGCTGAAGGTAAAATCAGAACCAGCATGATTTTGGGTATCGCCTTTGCGGAAGCTATCGCGATTTACGCGCTGGTTATTGCCCTAATTATTAAGTTTACCTAAAGAGGCAGACAGGCAGTTATATTATGGAGAGTTTAGGCATACAACCAATACCATTTCTTTTACAGGCTCTTAATTTCCTGATACTACTTTTGGTTTTAAAGAAATTCCTTTATAAGCCGATTTTACAAATGCTGGCTGAACGCAAGAAAAAAATCGAGGAAGGTGTGGAATTCAGTGAAAAGACAAAAGCAGAATTTGAAAAAAGTGAAAAGAAGCGGGAGGAAATTGTCAGTAAAGCCAGAGCAGATGCCCGTAAAATTCTGGAAGAAACCAAGAAAGCGGCTAAAAAGCAGGAAGCGGAAATAGTTGATGAGGCAAATGTGCAAGCCCAGGAGATTAATGCCAGGGCCAGGCGTGACAGCGAGGCTTTGAAGGAAGAATTGGAAAAAGAGCTAAAAGTTAAAGCGGTCGAAATTGCCGAGAAGATAGTTGAGAAAGTTATTAAGGAATCACTGTCAGAATCAGCCCACAAGGCTTTGATTGACAGAAAACTCAAAGATGTCTCGGGAAAATTAAAAGCATAATGAAAACCGGAGAATCCGTAAGTAAGCTAAAAACCGCGGTTGTCAAAAGCGTGGTGCCTTTAACTGCGGGGCAACGGAATGAATTTGAAATGAAACTGCGAGTACTGTTCGGTGAAGAAGTTACGATCACCAATGAACTGGACAGGCAGCTTTTGGGCGGTTTTACGGTCAGGGTAGGAGACTGGTTCCTGGATGCTTCCGTTATAAGGGATCTGCAAAAAATAAAAGACTCTCTGAAATAATAGATATGGCTCATAAAATTTCTACCAGCATTATTGTCAGTGATTTATTAAAAAAACTTGATAAAGTCAAAACGACAATTGAGTCCGGTTATATCGGAAATGTGGTCGAAGTCTCAGACGGAGTAGCTAAAGTCTCAGGTCTGGATGATTTATCCTATTCAGAAATGGTTGAATTTGAGAGCGGGGTTTTGGGAGTGGCTATCAACCTAGAGGAAAAAGAAGTTGGTATCGTCATTCTGGGAAATTATCTGGATATTAAGGAAGGCGACCGTGTCAGGGGAATAGGCAGATTGCTGTCAATCGGAGTCGGCCATGAATTGATAGGCCGGGTAATAGACCCCCTGGGAAATCCTCTGGACGGAAAAGGCTCCATTAAAACCGAAAAATTCTACCCCATTGAAAAATTGGCACCCGGAGTTGTTAAACGCCAGCCGGTCAATACACCACTTCAGACAGGCATCAAAGCCATTGACAGCATGATTCCCATCGGCCGCGGGCAAAGGGAACTGATTATCGGCGACCGCGGCACGGGTAAAACTGCAGTCACTTTGGACACTATCCTCAATCAAAAAGGCAAAAAAGTCATCTGTATATATATAGCCATAGGACAAAAATCTTCGCGGGTTGCCCAAATAATAGATCTTTTTAACCGCCATCATGCAATCGAACATACTATCGTAGTGGCTGCCAATGCTTCCGATCCGGCTTCACTTCAGTATATTGCCCCTTACACAGGTACTGCCATTGGTGAATTTTTTATGGACCAGGGAAAAGACGCCCTGGTAGTTTATGACGATCTGACAAAGCATGCCTGGGCATATAGACAGATTTCCCTGATATTGAGAAGACCGTCCGGAAGGGAAGCCTATCCCGGTGATATTTTTTACCTGCACTCAAGACTTTTGGAAAGAAGTGCCAGGATGGCTGATAAATACGGCGGCGGGTCCTTAACCTCCCTACCGATTATCGAAACCCAAGCCGGAGACATGTCGGCTTATATTCCTACCAATGTTATTTCCATTACCGACGGCCAAATTTATTTTGAATCCGACTTGTTTTACGCAGGTATCCGTCCGGCCATCAATGTCGGATTGTCGGTTTCCCGCGTCGGTGGAGCCGCTCAAATTAAAGCCATGAAACAGGTTACCGGCAGGCTCAGGCTTGATCTCGCACAGTACCGTGACCTGGCTGCTTTTGCCCAGTTTGCCACAGACCTGGATGAGAAAACAAAGCAGCAGATTGAACGGGGTGCACGGATGATCGAACTTCTCAAACAGGGACAATTTAATCCTATGAGCGTTGAAGAGCAGGTCGTCCTGTTTTTTGCCGGTACCAATGGTTTTTTGGACAGTATTCCTGTCGGAAGAATCGGTGACTTTGAGGAAGGACTGCTGGAATACTTTAATGCACAGCATAAGGATATTTTGAAAAAAATCAGGACCGAAGAAAAAATCAGTGATGATCTTAGCAGGGATTTAAATAAGGCGTTGGAAAGTTTCAGTAAAAATTTTTAATGGCTAATATAAAAATAATCAGGCGCAGAATAAAAAGTGCGCAAAATATTGCGCAAATCACCAAAGCGATGCAGATGGTGGCAGCCTCCAAAATGAAAAAGGCTCAGGATGCGGCTATGGCCGGCAAGCCTTATGCGGACAAAATTTATGCGGCTGTTCGGGAACTGGCCGACCGGGTTGACCGGTCCTCCCATACCCTTTTAACCGAGGGAAATAAAGAGGGTCACCCCCTGTATATTTTGATATCCACAAACAAAGGCCTATTGGGAGGCTTGAATACCAATCTCTTCCGGCAGACAGCCGCCTGGCTCAAGGAAATAAAAGCTGCAGAATTTATTTCCGTCGGTAAAAAAGGCGAGAGTTTTGTCGTCAAATGGGGCAGGAAGCTGGTAGCAGATTTCTCTCATAGTGTGCCCTTTACCTCCAGTGTACCGGCTCTGACCTCACTTGTGGTTGAGGGATTTATAAGCGGTGTTTTTTCCGAAGTCCATCTCGTATACAGCAATTTTCTGACTGCTTTAAAACAGGAACCTGACCGGAAAATGATTCTGCCGATTACCTCTTTTGAAGAGGTTGCCAAAGAAGAGGCAATTGACAGCCGGGAATTTTTGATCGAACCGGCTCCGGCTGAGGTTTTAAACAGCCTGTTGCCGCACTACCTTGAAAATCAGATAAGGAGTGCCATCCAGGAAGCCGAAGCTTCGGAACATTCAGCCCGGATGATCGCCATGAAAAATGCGACAGATGCCGCTTTGGATTTGATGGATGACCTGACTTTGCAGTACAACAAAGCCCGTCAGGAAAAAATTACTTATGAGATTGCCGACATGGTGACGGCCAGAATGGCGGTGAAGTAAATATGAACGAAGGAAAAATAATTTCAGTAATAGGCGCAGTAGTCGATATTGAATTTTCACGGGAAAATCTGCCGGAACTTTATAATGCATTGTTTGTTAGTCGACTTAATGACAACAGCCGTCTGGTTTTGGAAGTTGAAGCCCATTTGGGCGAAGGCCGCGTACGGGCAATTTCCCTGGGCCCGACAGACGGATTGAAACGGGGACAAAAGGTTGAAAATTCCGGGGCACCGATTAAAGTGCCGGTAGGAAAAGAGACATTGGGCAGGATTTTCAATGTCACCGGTGAAGTTATTGACGAGAAAGCGGAAATTAAAGCTAAAAAATTCTATCCCATCCACCGTGAGGCACCCTCACTTAAAGCCCAGAACGTCCAGGCGCAAATTTTGGAAACCGGTATCAAAGTAATTGATTTGATCGCGCCTTTTGTTAAAGGCGGAAAAGTCGCCATTTTCGGAGGTGCGGGTGTCGGTAAAACAGTCCTGATTCAGGAGTTGATCCGAAACGTGGCAACTGTCCATAAAGGAGTCTCCGTTTTCACCGGTGTCGGTGAGAGAACCCGCGAAGGTAATGATTTATGGAAGGAAATGAAAGAATCAGGAGTAATCGAACAAACAGCTCTTATTTTCGGCCAGATGAACGAGCCGCCCGGTGCCAGACTCAGGGTCGCTCTGACGGGGTTGACCATGGCTGAATATTTCCGCGATGAGGAAGGCCAGAATGTGCTATTGTTTATTGATAATATTTTCCGTTTTGCCCAGGCCGGTAGCGAAGTTTCCGCACTTTTAGGTCGCATTCCCTCTGCGGTCGGATATCAGCCCACACTTGCTTCTGAAATGAGTGCTTTGCAGGAAAGGATCACTTCGACCCAAAAAGGATCAATCACTTCAGTCCAGGCAGTCTATGTACCTGCTGATGATTATACCGATCCGGCGCCTGTGGCCACTTTTGCCCATTTGGACGCCTCAATTTCCCTGGAAAGGTCAATTGCCGAACAGGCGATTTATCCGGCTGTTGATCCCCTGGCTTCCCGCTCCAGAATTTTGACTGCCGATGTTGTCGGTGAAGAGCATTATAAAGTTGCCCGGGGGGTTCAGAAAGTACTGCAAAGATATAAGGACCTGCAGGACATCATTGCCATTTTGGGCATGGAAGAACTGTCGGATGAGGATAAGGTTACTGTTGCCCGTGCCCGGAAAATCCAAAGGTTTTTTTCCCAACCGATGTTTGTAGCGGAAGCCTTTACTGCCAGAGAAGGAAAATATGTGCCTCTTGAGGATACAGTCCGGGGATTCAAAGAAATCATTGAAGGCAAGCATGATGACAAGAGCGAGCAGGCATTCTATATGGTCGGATCAATCGATGAAGTTAAATGAAAACCTTCCGCCTGGATATCATTACACCGGAAAAAACAGCTTTCTCTGCTGACGTCTCCGTAATTACCGTGCCCGGAGGGGACGGTCAAATGGGCATTTTGCCCGGACATGTACCCATCTTTACCAATCTTACGGAAGGTGAAGTAAAAGTGGTCAGGGATAACGAGGAATTTTACCTGGCAATTGGCGGCGGATTCCTGGAAGTGACCCGCGATAGAGCGGTTATTCTGGTAACCAGCGCCTATGATTCTTCTGAAATTAACGAGCAGGAAGTCTTAAATGCCAAAAAAAGGGCTGAAGAAGCTTTAAAAACAGGCGTTAAAGAAAGCGATCTGATCGAAGCCCAGGCTATGTTCAGAAGGGCAACAATCGCCCTGAAAGTTCTGCACCGGAAGAGAGGTGCCAGACAGCAACCGGTGTCTTAAGGAGTTAAGGGTTGTCTAAGTTGGCTGATAGTATTAAAATATAACCCCAAGGGCAAAACAGGGGATTTTTTTTAAGATGGGACGAGGAATTTTAGAGATGCCTAAAAAAGGATATCTGATACTTGAGAACGGTGATATTTACGAAGGCGATTCATTCAGCATAGACAGGGAAATTGCCGGGGAAGTAGTTTTTAATACCGGCATGGTCGGCTACCCTGAAGGATTTACGGACCCCTCTTACTACGGTCAAATTCTGGTAGCAACTTATCCTTTAATCGGCAACTACGGAGTTCCTCCGGCAGGCAAATCCGCAAGGATGCCTGAAAATTTTGAATCGGACAGGATGCAAATTTCAGGATTAGTCGTTTCGCGGTATGAAGAAAACAAGTCGCATTATCAGGCAAAAGAAGTACTGGCCTCATGGATGAAGAGAGAGAAAGTGCCGGGACTGTCAGGAATCGACACCCGCTCTCTGACTAAAACCCTTAGAACTACAGGCGTCATGAAAGGACTGATCACTTTCCAAAAACCCCCCGATAAATTCGGGGGTTTTTCTTTTAAGGACATAAACAGAGAAAATCTGGTGCCGTTTGTCAGCTGCAGGAAGCCTGAAATCTACGGAAATGGGAGATTACGCGTACTTTTTATCGATTGCGGGTTAAAGTACAACCAGATCCGTCTGATGCTGAACTACGATACGACCGTTATCCGGGTACCCTGGAATTATAATCCGTACCAGGAAAAAAAGCCGCCCGATTTTGATACGGTCTTTATCAGTAACGGTCCGGGAGATGCCAGGACCATGCCGGAAACCGTTGAGACAGTCAGGCAGTCCTTAGCCAAAAAAATACCCACATTCGGTATTTGCCTGGGACACCAAATCATGGCTCTTGCCGCCGGAGGGGATATTTATAAGTTAAAGTACGGGCACCGCAGTCAGAACCAGCCGGTCAGGGATGTTGTCAGCGGCAAATGCTTTATTACTTCGCAAAATCACGGATATTCCGTAGTTGAAAAATCTATACCAAAAGATTGGCAGATCTGGTTTACCAACCTCAACGACGGCACCAATGAAGGCATAAGGCATAAGAAATTGCCTTTTTTTTGTGTTCAGTTCCATCCTGAAGCCAGTCCAGGCCCGACTGACACCAACTGGTTGTTTGATTATTATTTCCGAGTGGTGAAAAAATGGCTTTAACGGAAAATATAAAAAAAGTCCTGCTGTTAGGATCAGGCGCACTCAAAATCGGTGAAGCCGGGGAGTTTGATTATTCCGGTTCACAGGCAGCTAAAGCCCTGAAAGAAGAGGGAATTGAAGTTGTACTGATTAATCCTAATATTGCTACGATTCAAACTTCGCATGAGTTTGTCAGTAAAGTCTATTTCATGCCGGTAACCCCATATTTTACCGAAAAAATTATCCAGAAAGAAGCGCCCGACGGCATCTTTTTGGGGTTCGGCGGCCAGACTGCCTTAAATTGCGGATTGGAATTGGAAAAAAGGGGCGTTTTCCAAAAATATAAAGTTAAAGTGCTGGGGACGCCTGTTTCCGCAATCCGCAAAACTGAAGACCGTCTGTTGTTCCGTAAAGCAATCCAAAATTTGGGTTTAAAAGTACCAACAAGTTGTTTTTGCCGGAATATGTCTGAGGTGGAAAAAATAGCTGACAAGATTAAATATCCGGTCATTGTCAGGGCCGGCTTTTCACTTGGGGGTTTAGGTTCAGGTGTTGCCCGCAAAAGGCAGGATCTTACGGATATCAGCCTAAAAGCACTGGCTTTGACCCCGCAAATTCTGATCGAGGAATACCTGGAACATTGGAAAGAAATAGAATATGAGGTGGTCCGTGACGCCTCTGACAACTGTATCACCGTCTGCAATATGGAAAATTTTGATCCCATGGGAATCCATACGGGCGAATCCATCGTGGTTGCTCCGTCTCAAACACTGACCAATGAGGAGTACCACCGGTTGAGAGAAATAGCCATCAAGGTCGTAAAATCATTGCCGATAGTCGGAGAATGCAATATCCAGTATGCTCTGTCCCCGAAAGACGGGGATTACCGCATCATCGAAGTCAATGCCCGCCTGTCACGTTCCTCAGCATTAGCATCCAAAGCTACCGGTTATCCGCTGGCGTATGTAGCGGCAAAATTGGCATTGGGCTACCGGCTTGATGAACTCCGCAACCAGGTAACCCGCGCAACCAGTGCTTTTTTTGAGCCGGCCATGGATTACCTGGTTGTTAAAATACCGCGCTGGGATTTTCTGAAATTTAAAAACCAGGATGAAACGTTGGGCAGCGAGATGCAAAGTGTCGGTGAAGTAATGGCCATCGGCCGCAGTTTTGAAGAAGCAATGCAAAAAGCCGTCCGCTGTCTGGACCTGGATTTCCAGGGCATCATCTCCGATGATTTGGATAAAGCCAAACTAAACAAAATTAACGGCAAGAACTTCCGTTTTTTAGATGCCTCTCCGGACAGGCTCTATAATCTGGCTTATAATTTGTATCTCGGACAATCAAAGGATGATATATATAAAAAAACAGGAATAGACCCCTGGTTTCTCGACAGGCTTGATGCAATCGTAAATTTTTACCGGGAGATGATTAATGACAACCTGAACAATGAACCCGGCAGGGATATCCTTGAACAGGCCAAAAAACATGGTTTTTCCGATTGCCAGATCGGGGAAATTTACGGAAATGAAGAAGCTGATATCCGCCGGTTAAGACAAAAATACGGTATCCTGCCTAAAGTCTGCCAGATAGACACACTGGCCGGTGAATTTCCCGCCAAAACCAATTATCTTTATTTGTCTTATCACCGTAAAGAGCACGACGTTAAATTTAACTTGCCTAAACAGGTAATAATCCTGGGCGGAGGTCCATACCAGATCGGATCCTCGGTTGAATTTGACTGGTGTGCCGTCAACAGTGCTCTTACAAGTAAGAAATTCGGCTATTCCCCGGTCATGATCAACTGCAATCCGGAAACTGTATCTACTGATTACGATGTCCTGGATAAGCTGTATTTTGAAGAACTTTCCTACGAAAGGGTTCTGGATATTGTCGAACTGGAAAAATGCCCGTTGATTGTTTCAGTCGGCGGCCAGATTCCCAATACGCTGACGCCAAAGTTGGCCAGGGTAAATGTGAAAATTCTGGGGAGCACCCCGGACGCTATAGACAGGGTGGAAGACAGGGAAAAATTTTCCGGTCTTTTGGACAACCTCAAAATTATCCAGCCGCTGTGGAAAAGGCTGAAGAGCAGTGGTGAAACCCTGGCTTTTGCCGAAAAAATCGGATATCCAGTCCTGATAAGACCATCGTATGTGTTGTCAGGACGCGCTATGTACGTCGCCTATTCGGAGAATATGCTGGAAAGATACCTTGAGACGACAGATGCCATTATTAATTCCGATTATCCCCTGGTCATGTCGAAATTTATCCGCGGTGCAAAGGAAGTGGATTTCGACGGGGTTGCCAGAAACGGCCAGATTGTCGTCTGGGCAATTTCCGAACACGTCGAACATGCCGGCGTCCATTCAGGCGATGCCACCCTGGTTTTACCCTCATTCTCTTTAACGGAGGATGCCGTCGAGCTGATTAAGGAAAATTCGGTAAAAATCGCTAAAACCCTGCCTATCGATGGACCATTCAATATCCAGTTTTTAGTCAATGAGGACGGCCGGGCAATTCCGGAAGTGCTGGTCATCGAAGGAAATCTCAGGGCATCGCGGAGTTTCCCCTTTGTTTCCAAAGTTTTAGGCATTAATTTTATCGAAATCGCGACCAAAGTGCTTTTGGGAGACAATGTCAAACAGGTAAAAATAAAAAGACCGAGATATACCGGTGTTAAAGTTGCCCACTTTTCCTTTACGCGTCTGCGGCGTGTTGACCCGGTCCTGAGAGTAGAGATGGCTTCAACAGGAGAGGTTGCCTGTTTTGGCGACGATTTGAAAGAAGCTTATTTAAAAGCAATCTTATCAACCGGTGTTAATCTTGACCGGAAAGCAGCCCTGGTTTCCCTTGGCGGTATGGAATATAAGCAGAAAATGCTTCAAGGCTGCCGGGTTCTTGTCAAGCTGGGTTATTCCCTCTATGCCACTAAAAATACGGCGGACTTTTTGAAATTAAACCGGCTACCAGCTACACTGGTATACAAGGTTCATGAAAAGAAAAGGCCGAACGTTATTGATTTTATCAAAAGCCGGAAAGTCGGACTGGTGATAAACCTGAGCGACAGAGAGGATCTGGGAGTACGGGAAATGTCCAAGGAGACTACCGACGGCTACCAAATAAGAAGGGCAACGGTTGATGCCAATATTCCACTTTTTACGAAAGTCTCGAATGCCAATCTTATTATCAATTCCATCTATAAGTTGAAATTAGAGGACCTGAAAGTAAAGTCCTGGGGGGAATATCTGGCAACTATTCAACCTAAGGACAAAACCGAAAAGTTATGATTAATTCTCTCTTTGGAAAAGATTTAACAACAGTCGATTCTCTGACCTCAGCTGATCTGGAGCTGATTTGGACCAAGTCCGGAGAAATGCAGGAAATCGTCAACCGGAAAAAATCCGACAACCGTCTTCAGGGAAAAATAACCGCTATGCTATTTTTTGAACCTTCGACGCGCACTTTTTCCTCATTTTTAACAGCTGTTCAAAGATTGGGCGGAGGCAGTCTGCCTTTTAACGGTATGAAAAATACCTCGGTCGAAAAAGGAGAATCGTTTGAACATACGATTAGAGTATTTTCCGTTTATGCCGACTGTCTCATTATCCGCCACCCGGAGATCGGATATCCGGCAAGGGCAGCAGCATTGACCGACAATCCCGTCATTAATGCCGGAGACGGTGCAGGCGAGCATCCCAGCCAGGCTGTTTTTGACACATATACCATACTCAAACGATTTCCGGAAAAAAAAGAACTGACGGTTACCTTGGCCGGTGACTTAAAGTACGGCCGGACGGTACATTCATTAAGCAAACTCCTGCTTAAATGCGGCAGAAAAATAACGTTTAACCTGGTTTCACCACTAATGCTCTCGATGCCTTCTCAAATCACTGAAGCCTTGGAAAGAAATTCATCTGTTCGCCGAACTGATCAATTAAAAGAAGCTGTCAACGGAAGCGATGTCATCTATATGACAAGAGTACAAAAGGAACGGTTTAACGATCCTGACGAATATGAGAAATTAAAAAGCTTTTACCGGCTAAATAAGTCTTTACTAACCGGAGCAAATAAAGAAGTCATTATCATGCACCCGTTGCCTATAGCCGCCGGGGAAATCAGTCCCGAAATGGATAATGATCCCCGTTCTCTTTATCTAAATGAACAGCTTAAAAACGGTCTTTCCGTCAGAATGGCTCTTCTTGATCTGATTTTGAATCCATGAGCTCTCTAATCCGTTTACCCGGCCTGATCGATATCCATGTACATTTCCGTGATCCGGGGCAAACCCACAAAGAAGATTTTTTCACAGGCAGCAGTGCTGCGGTGGCCGGAGGTGTCACTGCCGTTTTTGACATGCCTAATAATTCTGATCATGTCACTACTTTGGAACGGCTGCGGGAAAAAGAATTGGCCGCCGAGAATAAAGCAGTCTGCGATTACGGTTTATATTTCGGAACAGACGGCAAAAATTTAGATATATTTGCAAAAGCCGCCCTTAAAACAGCCGGCCTGAAAATATATCTTGGTTTGACTACCGGCAGGCAGTTTATTTCGGATCCGAAATTACTGGAACGGATTTTTGTTGCCTGGCCTAAAGAAAAAGTCATCGTAATACACGGTGAAGGGGATCAAATCAATCTGGCTATTGAAATGGCCGCGAAAACCGGAAGCAAATTGCATATATCCCATATCTCAACCAAAAACGCTCTTGAACAGATAATCAGGGCTAGAAAAGACAAATTGGCATTAACCTGCGATGTCACGCCTCACCACCTGTTTTTAAATCAGGAGGATGGTCAAAAACTTGGCAAGCTGGCCCAGGTTAAACCGCCTTTAGCCACAATCTCAGATCAGGTTTTTCTTTGGCAAAATATAAGCGAAGTTGATTGTCTGGCAACAGACCACGCCCCGCATACTTTAGAGGAAAAACATCGTAAAGAGGCATTTGGATTTCCGGGACTGGAAACAATGCTGCCCCTGCTTTTAACGGCTGTTGCCGATGGAAAAGTGACTGTCAAAGAAATTATCAGACTGACCAATGAAGGACCGCGTAAAATTTTCGGGATCAACCAGGAAATAGACACATATGTGGAGGCTGAGTCAGGCGGAAAGTACCGGATTGAAAACACAAATCTCTTTACCAGGTGCGGTTGGTCGCCTTTTGACGGCTGGATCGTTAACGGAAAGGTCGTCAAAACAGTGATCAGAGGCCAAACTGTTTTCGAAAATAATAAAATCCTAGTCCCTCCCGGTTTCGGCCGGAAAATTAATTAATTTACTGTTCCCGCAATTATTTCGACCAATTTCTTATCAAGGACTGAAGGCATGAATTTGCCGGCAACCGGTTTTTTAACGCGTGCGGCAACATTCATGGCTGTTTTGATTTTAAGCTGAGAGGATATTTTTTTTCTTCGGCCGTCAAGAAGTCCGCGAAACAGGCCGGGGAAAATCAGGGCATTATTAATTTGATTTGTATCTTCGCTGGAGCCTGAGGCATAGACCGCAGCACCTCCTTTAAGAGCTTCTTTCCGGCTGATTTCCGGTTCAGGATTGGCCAGGGCAAAAACAATGGCTTTTTTATTCATCGATCCGATTAAATCCGTTGAAAACAGTTCTTTTTTTGAGACTCCAACCAGGATATCGCTTCCTTCGACCGCTGTTTCGAGTTTGCCCCTGATTTGTTCCGAATTTGTAATATCTGACAATATTTTTTTGTAATCATCCAGATCAGGACGGAATTTACTGATTATTCCCCGGCTGTCTACCGCAATTAAATTCCGGCAGCCATAATCTTTCAGCAGTCTGATGACGGCATTTCCGGCTGCTCCGGCTCCGCAGACGGTAATTTTGCATTTTTTTAAATCTTTGGTAACGATTTTTGTGGCATTGAGAAGACCGGCGAGAACAGCAATGGCAGTCGCATGCTGGTCGTCATGAACTACCGGAATTCCCAAATCCTGCAGGTTTTTTTCAATATGAAAACAATCAGGCGCGGCAATGTCTTCGAGGTTTATGGCGGCAAAAACCGGGGATATGCTTCTGATGACTTTAACTGTTTCCTGCCAGCTGCCGGTTTTCAGGCAGAGAGGGAAAGCGTCAATGCCTGCCAATTCCTTAAACAACAGGCATTTGCCTTCCATAACTGGCAATGCCGCTTCGGGGCTGAGACGGCCGAAACCCAAAACAGCGGTTGCGTCGGTAACAACAGCAACGGTATTTCCTTTTACCGTTAACTGATAAACAAGCTCTTTTTTGCGGGCGATTGCCTCCACGCTTGAGGCAACTCCGGGTGTATAGAGAAGCGATAATAGGCGTTTGGATGAAAGAGGTAATTTCGATGCTATTGTCAGTTTGCCCCCCAATTTTTTATGGAGATTCAGGCTATCTTCGCCGATCATTTTTTATTTCCGGTCAGGTTAGGTTTTATAATTTTTTTCAGGTCGAAAACTGCCTTTGCTTTTTGAGATGTCATTAAGCCTTTTTTAACTACCAGTTCTGTAATGGGAATTTTGCTTTTTCTTGATTCACGGTAGAGTTCCGCAGCTTTTTCATAGCCCAGGTGGGGATTAAGAATTGCCGCCAGACCGCTTGACTTTTCCAACCAATAATTGCACATTTCACGGTCCGCCTCAACAAACCGCAAATATTTACTTTCAAAAGCTCCCAGGGCATTTGTTAAAATCCTGATCTGGTTGGTGAGATTATGCACCACGACGGGCAAAAATACATTAAGCTCCAGTTGACCGTGCATAGAGGCCAATAGAATCGTCTGGTCGCTGCCGATAACCTGGAAGGCCGTCATAGTCAGCATTTCAAGCAGTGAAGGATTGACTTTTCCAGGCATAATCGTTGATCCGGCCTGAACTTCCGGCAGCGTGAGTTCAGCCAAGCCGGTTCCGGGACCGGATGACAGAAGTCTGAGATCATTGCTGATTCTGATCAGGTTCTGGCTTAAGATTCTTAAAGCACCGGAGAAATCAAGCAGGTCGGCCACGTTTTGCATAGATTCGGCGCTATCGGGAGCAGCTTTCAGTTTTAATCCGGTAAGCTTGGCAAGCTCTTTGATTACGAGTTTCCGGTATGCAGGATGGCTGTTAACACCTGTGCCCACAGCCGTGCCTCCCAGTCCCAGGTAAAAGAGGTTTTTCCTGCTTGCTTGAAGCCTTTTGAGGTCATTTTTTAAAGCAGACGCATAGGCTTTGAATTCCTGACCGAGCGTGACCGGCAGGGCATCGCTTAAGTGAGTTCGCCCGCTTTTGTGGATTCCGGCGAATTCACGGCCCTTTTTTTGAAAAACAGCCACAGTTTTATCCACGGCAGAGGCAAGGTCAGGCCAATAGAGCAAAACTGTCAGTCTGGCAGCGGCCGGAATAACATCATTGGTTGACTGGGCCAAGTTCACATGATTATGGGGATGAACCCTGGTATATATTCCTTTTGGAAAACCCAGTTTTTCGGAAGCGATATTGGCGATGACTTCATTGATATTCATATGGTGTGAAGTGCCGGCTCCAGCCTGAAAGGGATCGACTACAAACTGGTCTGAATGGTAACCTGCCAGAATACGGTCGCAGGCAAAAATGATTGCCTGATATATATCCTTGTCGAGCAGCTTAAGCCGGTAATTGGCCAAAGCCGCTGCTTTTTTGATAAGTACCGAAGCTTTGACATAACGCGGATCAGGCAGCAGCCCTGATACGGGAAAATTCTGAAGTGCCCTCCAAGTTTGAATTCCGTAATATGTGTCTGCGGGAATACTGACTTTTCCCAAAGAATCCTTTTCCGTACGGTATTTCATACGGGAATAATAACATAGAGATTCAGACTGTTGCGCCTGTTAGTTTACTATGGTACAAATTATTCAACTGATGGATAAATTAACGGTAAATTTTTGCGGGGTTGAATTTAAAAATCCCCTTGTTTTGCCTTCCGGTATCTATGCTGCAGCCAACGCCTATCTGAAAGCCTATGAAAACGGAGCCAGCGGCATCACTTTCAAATCTCTGACTGTCCATAAAAGAGAAGGCAATCCTCCCCCCCGGGTCTGGAAAAATGAATACAATGTTATTAATTCGGTCGGTTTGGTAAATTCCGGCATAGCTAAAGGTGCCGGGGAGATCGCCCTGTTTAAAAAGGACCATCGGGAAATCCCGCTCATTGCCAGTGTCTATGCCACCAGGTTTTCCGAATTTTCCCTGATGGTCGAAAAGCTTGTACCCGCCTCGCCTGATTTGATTGAGCTTAATTTATCCTGTCCCAATGTCGATGATGAATTCGGTAAACCTCTGGGAATGGAGAAAGGCGCGGCCGGTAAAATCGTCGGGGAAGTAAAAAAACTCTCGGGAAAAATACCACTCCTGGCCAAATTGTCTCCGAACGTGAACGATATCGCAGATATTGCCAAATCATGCGAGGGGGCCGGCGCCGACGGAATAGTGGCTATAAATACTGTCGGTCCGGGGATGATGATTGATATCTATAAAAAAAAGCCTGTTCTGGGCACTAAAAAAGGCGGAGTTTCAGGACCGGGAATATTACCGGTCGCCGTCAGATGTGTCTATGAAATTTTTGAAGCAGTAAAAATTCCGATAATAGGTATGGGCGGGGTTCTAAAATGGCAGGACATTGTCGAGATGATATTGGCCGGAGCAACACTGGTCGGGGTCGGATCAGCGACATATTATAAAGGCATGAAAGTTTTTGATGAATTGAACGCCGGTTTAACAAAATACCTGGCAGATAACAGCATATCTGAATTGGATGATTTAATCGGCGCCGCACACAGATGAAATTCAAGGACAAACTTAAAGCAGTCAGCCTGAAAAATAACAGTCTGGTATGTATTGGATTGGACAGCGAAACCGGTAAACTGCCGGGATTTATTCAAAAAGGGGAGCATCCCAAGTCAACTTTCAACAAGGCAATTATTGAGGCCACCCATAATCTGGTTTGCGCCTATAAGCCGAATACGGCTTTTTATGAAGCGCTTGGGTCTGCGGGCATTGAGGCATTGAAAATGACCTGTGATTATCTGAAGGAAAAATATCCGGAAATTCCAGTTATTATCGATGCTAAAAGAGCCGACATCGGCAATACCAACAGCGGTTATGTTAAATTTATTTTTGATTATTTGGGAGCTGATGCCGTCACTCTTCACCCATATTTGGGTAAAGATGCCCTTTCTCCATTTTTGGAAAGAGCAGACAAAGGAATTTTCATTTTGTGCCGGACATCCAATCCCGGAGCAGGGGAATTTCAGGATTTGGCGGTAAACGGTAAAAAATTATTTCAGATTGTGGCTGAAAATGTGGTTAATAACTGGAATGAGAAAGAAAATTGCGGTTTGGTCGTCGGTGCCACCTACCCTGCTGAATTGGAGATTGTGCGACATATTGCGGGAGAAATGCCCATATTAATTCCGGGTATCGGTGCCCAGGGAGGAGAAATTGAAAAAACTGTCAAGGCGGGAGTTGATAATCAGGGCTTGAATGCCATTATCAATTCTTCCCGAAACATCATTTTTGCCTCAGCCGGGTCGAATTTTGCTGATAAAGCCTGTCAGGAAACCCTAAAACTTCGAGATGCAATTAATCAATTCAGAAAGGAATTTATATGAATAGAAAAGTCGCGGTTGAGGCGGCCAAATTATTGCTGGAAATAAATGCCATGACTTTCAGATTTAATCCGCCTTATACTTTTACCTCCGGCTTAAAAAGCCCGGTTTATCTGGATAACCGTCTAATTATTTCTTATCCTGAAATCCGGCGTCAAATAATTAATTATTATATCGAGACAATCAAATCAGATATCGGTTTGGAAAACGTAGATTGGATATCAGCTACTGCCAGCGCTGCCATTCCTCACGGTGCCTGGGTTGCTGACAGGCTTAAGCTGCCGATGGTTTTTGTACGGCCATCGACAAAAACTTACGGTAAGGGAGGCAAGGTCGAAGGATATTTATTAAAGGGAAGTAAAGTTCTGATTGTTGAAGATCATATCTCTTCAGCCGAAAGTGTTTCCGATAACGCTAAAAGTATCAGGGATATGGGAGGACTGGTGGAATATTGTATAGCCACAACTACATACGAAACAGAAAAATCCATAGATAATTTAAAAGAGGCAAAGATAAAATTAGTTACATTAACCACAGGCAAAGTTATTGTCGAAACTGCCAGGGAAATGCATAAAATTACGCAGGAGGAAAAGGAAAAAATTGATCTTTGGTTTAAGGACCCACCTAATTGGGCAATGAAACAGGGTCTTGCCTGATTTTACAATTCTTCCGCTTGTTGACAGTTAAAGCTAATTTTTGGTATCTTAAAACATGCCGATCAAATATGTCTTCATTTCAGGCGGAGTGCTTTCAGGGCTTGGCAAAGGCATTTCATCCGCTTCGATAGCCTTTCTTCTTCAGGCTTCCGGCTATAAAGTCACCAATGTAAAATGTGAAAATTACCTGAATCTGGACGCCGGCACCATCAATCCTATCGAGCACGGCGACCCCTTTCTCTGCGAGGACGGCACAGAAGCAGACATGGATATCGGCACCTACGAGAAATTCCTGGATAAAAACATGTTCCGCCACAACTTCGTCACCATGGGCCAGATTTACAAGGAAGTCATCGACCGGGAAAGACGTTTTGAGTATAACGGTGAAGATGTCGAAGGCATCCCTCATATTACCAATGAAATAATCGACCGGATAAATTTTGCAACCAGGAAGGACAAGGCTGAGGTGGTCATTGTCGAATTGGGCGGAACAGTCGGGGAATACCAGAATCTTTTTTATTACGAAGCCTCCAGAATTTTAACTTTAAAAAATCCCGGCGACGTCATCCACGTCCATGTCAGCTATCTGCCTACCCCACCCCATCTGGGTGAACCAAAGACCAAACCGACGCAGCAGTCTGTCCGCAGTTTAAATTCCATGGGAATCCAGCCTGATTTCATTATTGCCAGAAGCGAAAAACCGCTTGATAAAAGGCGCCGCGACCGCTTTTCCCTTTTTTGCAATATTAGAAGCGAGGATATTCTTTCCAGTCCCGATGCCCAAACCGTCTATGAAGTGCCATTACAGTTTCATGAGCAGAATTTCCTTTCCAAGGTCTGTCAGAAGCTTGGTTTGGAATACCGGGAACCGAAACTGGATGAATGGGCGGAACTGGTTAAAAAAATAAAGTCACCAAAGAAGAAAAAGATCACCATTGCCATTGTCGGTAAATATTTCAAGACGGGCGAATACCAGCTTCGTGATTCATACGCTGCTTTGATGGATGCCATCGATCATGCCGCCTGGGCTAATGAGGCTCAGGTCAAAACCCTTTGGATTGATGCCGAAAAAGTCGAACAACAGGGAGAATCGTTCATCCCGGAAGTCGACGGCCTGATTGTCCCCATCGGATGGGGAGAGCGCGGATCCGAAGGCATGATAAAAGCCGCCGGATACGCCCGCAGAAAAAAAATTCCCTATCTCGGTTTATGCTACGGCATGCAGTTGGCGGCTGTTTCTTTTGCCAGGGAAGTACTGGGTTGGGAAAAAGCTGATACGACGGAAAATTCTCCGGATACTAATTATCCGGTTATCCATCTGATGCCGGCCCAGAAAGAAATCATGGCCAGAAGGGCTTACGGCGGCAGCATGAGGTTGGGCGCCTGGCAGGCAATAGTTAAAAAAGACACTATAGCCTGGCAGGCTTACGAAAAACACCAACATTTTCTTGACCCGGCCAAAGGATTGACTACGGAGAGGCACCGCCACCGATATGAATTCAATGACCGGTTTGTCAAGGACTTTGAAAAAGCAGGATTGATCGTTTCAGCCAGAAGCGTTGTTGAAAATCTGGTTGAAATTATAGAATTACCCAAAAGCATGCATCCGTTTTATCTCGGTACCCAGGGGCATCCGGAATATAAGAGCAGGCCGCTGTCCCCCCACCCATTATTTACGGAATTCATGGCTGCCTGTATTCGGTAAAAACAGACTGAATAATAAAGCTTTTGATGGTAACTCGGATTGAGGTTTACGCCAAAGTTGCTGACAGCCGGGCTTTTCAACGCCAAAAAAAACTTCAGGAGTCTGGCTTTGCCAAAAAAATTAAAAAGGTTTTTTTGGCCGATGTCTACAGTATAGACTCGGCAATCCTTAAAAAACCGCAAGAAATTGCCGGGATGTTCGCCAACCCCATAACTGAGTCCTTCCATATAACCTGGGAAAACAGCAAACAAATATACCGTCAGCTGCCTTTTTTTAATTGGGCTTTCGAAATAAATTTTCTGCCGGGAGTAACTGATAATATAGCCATAACCAGCCGTGAATCCATTGAAGATTTCCGTAAAATGAAATTCAAAAAAGGAGAAGGTGTCTATTCGTCGCAAATCACTTTTATTGAGGGAGTATTAACTGCCGCCGAAATTAATGAAATAAGCCATAATTTTTATAATCCCCTGATAGAAATTGCTTCTCTGAAAAGAAGAGCGGAATATATAAATGATGAGGGGATGGATTTTTTTGTACCTAAAGTCAAACTAAACTCCAGTTCCATCGTTTTGGACATTGATTTGGATGTTAACGATAATGTTTTAGCTGACATCGGTAAAACAGGCATTAAAGACAGGGAAAGCCTTCCAAGAGGCCCCTTGGCTTTGGATTTGCCTTCATTGAAGGAAATCCGTAAATATTTCCACCAGGAGAAGCGCGCTCCCACTGATATTGAATTGGAGTCACTGGCTCAGACCTGGTCTGAACACTGCAAACATATTATCTTCAGCAGTTCCATTGATGAAGTCAAGGACGGCTTGTATAAAACCTATATCAAAGGGGCAACCAGCCAAATACTAAAAAAAAAGAAGAATTTTGCAGCTTCAGTCTTTACTGATAATTCCGGTGCCATCCATTTTGACGGAGATTATCTGGTAACCCATAAGGTAGAAACTCATAACAGCCCTTCGGCTTTGGACCCATTCGGCGGAGCAGTCACCGGCATCGTCGGCGTTAACCGCGATACCATCGGTTTCGGCCTGGGCGCAATGCCCATTGCCAATTTTTACGGTTTTTGCGTCGCTGATCCGGACCGCGATGAGCCTCTTTATAAAGGAACTGATTTCACTCAAAAAATGCTGTCATCAAGAAGGATTCTTGAGGGTATTGTCAGTGGAGTCAATACTGGAGGTAATCAGTCGGGTATACCAACATCATTGGGATTTTTATACTGTGATGAAAAATTCCGGGGAAAACCGCTGGTCTTTGTGGGAACGATCGGACTTATTCCCAAAAAATCAAATGGCAGGATTTTAACCCAAAAAAATGCCAAAAAAGGAGACTATATTGTTATGATCGGCGGCCGGGTCGGTAAAGACGGTATCCACGGAGCTACATTTTCTTCAGAGATTATGAATTCAGCCAGTCCGGTTACGGCTGTACAGATCGGCAACCCCATTATTCAAAAAAAATTCAGCGATGCCCTGGTCAAAGAAGCCCGTGACAGGCAGCTTTATCATTCAATAACCGATAACGGGGCAGGCGGTCTGTCCTGTTCAGTTGCTGAAATGGCCAGGGAATCAGGGGGATGCCAGGTAGAACTTGATCAAGTTCCCCTTAAATACGACGGACTCAAGCCATGGGAAATTTGGATTTCGGAATCACAGGAACGCATGACTTTGGCAGTCCCTCCCAATAAATGGTCAGCTTTTAAAAAACTGATAGAGAAGCGGGGGATTGAAGCAACTGCCATCGGTAAATTTACTTCATCGGGTAGATGCGTTGTTAATTATTTCGGGAAAACCATCATGGATATGGAACTGAAATTTCTTCATGAAGGATACCCTAAAAAAAAATTAAAAACGCGTAAAAAAACTGTTTCCGCGATTAAGGATTCTTTCGGAGGTAAAAAGCCGCTTCAATTTTTATTTAAACTTTTGGGAAATCCTCCACTTTGCGGTTTCGAATTTATTTCCAGCCAATATGATTGTTACTTCCTACGGACTTTATCCGGACTTAAGTGAAGCGGACAGCTACCGGATGGCTGCTTTTTGTATAGATACAGCCATAAGGAATGCGGTAGCCGCCGGCGCGGATCCCAAACGGATTGCTTTGCTCGATAATTTCTGCTGGTGTTCACCAGATGATGAAAACCGGTTATATCAGCTGAAAAATGCCGCCCAAGCCTGCCATGACTATGCCGTAAGTTACCAAACCCCATTTATTTCAGGCAAGGACAGCATGTACAATGACTTTCAGGGTTATGACAAAAACGGCCGGCCAGTGAAAATTTCCATTCAACCGACCCTTTTAATCACAAGCATAGGAATAATCGAAAACGTTTATTCAGCCGTTACCCCGGATTTCAAACAGGCCGGTGACCTGCTTTACCTTCTGGGTGATACATTTAATGAACTGCTGCCTTACGTTGATGCAGCTAAAAACCTAAGAATTTACCAAACTTTGCATACGGCCATATTAAATAACCTGATTTCATCAGCCGTATCGGTTAATAAAGGGGGTCTGGCGGTAGCCCTGGTCAAAGGCTCCATGGCCGGGAAATTGGGAATAAAGGTACAGTTGTCGGGCATAAAAGGCAAGGTATCCAAAGCGATGACTGCTTTTTTTTCTGAAAGCATGGGCAGAATCATTGTCAGTATCACCCCTGAAAATAAAAAGAAGTTTGAAGATCTGTTTAAAGGCGTTGCTTTTTCGGAAATAGGCGTCGTAAGTCAAAATGACGGGATCAACCTCAATTTCGGCCCAAGTTCAGTCAATACGACGGTTAAACAGACTTTAAGTGTATATCGTAATAAATTTGCGGGATATTGATATGAAACCGAAAGTTTTAGTTTTTTCCGGATACGGTTTAAACAGCGAAGCGGAAACAAAGTATGCTTTTGATACCGCCGGGGCGGTTGCCACAATTGTGCATATTAATGACCTGATCGAAAATAAAAAGCGACTTTCCGATTTTCAAATTTTGGCCTTTCCGGGAGGATTTTCGTACGGGGATGACACGGGATCGGGCAATGCTTATGCCAATAAATTGAGGAACCACCTATGGCCGGAGATAATCTCTTTTATAAGAAACGACAAGCTGGTTATTGGTATATGCAACGGTTTCCAAATTTTGGTTAATTTGGGACTATTGCCTGCTGTGGACAAAAATTATGGAATCCGGCAGGCGGCTTTAATTCATAACAACCAGGCCCGTCTTATAACGCGCTGGGTCGATTTGTCGGTTGAAAACAGGACGCCCTGGACAGCAGGCATAAAACAAATATCAATGCCTGTTGCACACGGTGAAGGCAAATTCCATGCCGGACCGGATATCATGAAAAAACTGCAATCCAAAAAAATGGTTGCCCTGCGTTTTATACGCGGTGAAATATGCTCGTATGCTGATTTGCCGGCAAATCCCAACGGTTCTTCGGATGATATAGCCGGAATAAGCGACGAGTCAGGCAGAATTTTAGGTCTTATGCCGCATCCGGAGCGGGCTCAATTTTTCCACCAGCTTCCCCACTGGACATACCTGGCGGATCAATATAAAAGAGAGGGTAAAGAGCTGCCCAGAAACGGGCCGGGTCATCAGATATTTGTCAATGCGGTGCGTTATTTCAGGAATTAATTATTGATTTTTATTATGGAAGAGTATAAAAAAGGTATATCGTGCTAACGGAAGAAACCATCCGGCAGGCCTTGAAATATGTCATAAAAAAGGTCGATCTTCCCAATCTTAAAGATAAACAGCAGGGCAAAGTCAGGGATATATACAGGCTCAAAAAGCAGAGGCTTCTAATAACTACCGACAGAATTTCCGCTTTTGACAGAATTTTGGGTTACATTCCCTATAAAGGGCAGGTGCTTAACCAGCTGGCAGCTTTCTGGTTTGATAAAACCAGGGATATCGTTGACAACCATTTATTGGCGGTCCCGGATGCTAATGTCACGGTGGCGGTCGAAGCCAGGGCATATCCGGTCGAAATGGTGGTCAGAGGCTATTTATCGGGTGTGACTTCGACTTCGATCTGGAAAGCTTATGAAAACGGCGAGCGTCTGATATACGGACTGAAATTTCCCGATGGCCTTCACAAAAATGAGCAGCTGGAAAAACCGGTGATAACTCCGACTACCAAAGCTGAAGACGGTGCACATGACAGGAAGCTGACCGAAAAAGAAATTCTCAAACTGAAAATTGTGCCTCCCGAGGTTTGGGGAAAAATGAAAAACGTTGCCCTGTCCTTGTTTGACAGGGGAAGCCGCATCTGCCGTCAGGCGGGCATAATCCTGGTTGATACCAAGTACGAGTTTGCCGATTACCAGGGGAAACTGATGCTCATTGATGAAATCCACACGCCGGATTCCAGCCGTTTCTGGAAAAAAGACAGTTACCGGGAAAAATTGCGGCAGGGGTTTGAACCGGATAACTTTGATAAGGAATTTCTGCGGATTTGGTATGCAGACAGGGGTTACACCGGAGAGGGTGAACCGCCGAAAATGACGGAGGATCTGATTGTGAAAACTGCTTTAAGATATATTGCCATTTATGAGATGATCACCGGCCGCGAATTCATTCCCAGATATTATCCGGCTACAGCAGCCATCGAAAAGAATATGACTGAATATCTGGACAGGAGAATTTCATGATTATAATTATTGCCGGATCCGGTAAAGATGCCCCTACCTTCGGGGCTATCGTAAAACATCTGGACATACTTGGAGTGCCTTCAAAAGTGGAGATTGCCTCAGCTCATAAAACCCCTGAATATCTGTTGAAAATTCTTACCGGGTATGAAAACAGGCAGAAGCCTCTGGTTTATATCACGGTTGCGGGAAGGAGCAATGCCCTGGGCGGTTTTGTCGATGCACAAACAGCATTTCCTGTTATAAACTGTCCTCCTAAAAGCGAAAATTACGCCGGTTTGGATATTCTCTCCAGCCTCAGAATGCCATCCGGGGTGGCGGCTTTAACCGTACTTGAGCCGGACCAGGCAGCAATCGCAGCGGTAAAAATTCTGGCATTGGAATCGAAAGTCCTGCGCCGAAAAATCACTGCTTTCCAAAAACAGATGAGGCAGGAAATCGTCAATTCCAACAAATAACTATGATATTACCTGATCCAAAGGATGCAGTCAGGGATAAGTGCGGTGTTTTCGGCATTTATGCCCCGGGTGAAGATGTGGCCAAAATCGCCTATTTTGCCCTCCATTCATTGCAGCACCGGGGACAGGAAGGGGCGGGTATTGCCGTTTCCGACGGGATGAAACTCAGAAGCATCAGGAATTTGGGTTTGGTTACCTCAGTTTTTAATGAAAACAATTTAAGCAAGCTGAAAGGTTTTATCGCCATCGGACATAACCGTTATTCAACAACAGGCGGCAATACACAAGCCAATACCCAACCCGTAATTCTATCTTTAAAGCATAAAATTTTCGCTGTCTCCCATAACGGCAACATCGTCAATTCCGGTGAGTTGGCTGAAAAATTAGACAATGTCAAAAGAGTTTCCACCAGTGATACTGAAGTTCTTGCCTATACTATTTATAATGCCCCCGGGGATAAATGGAACGAAAAAATAATAAATGCTGCACCTCTATTTAAAGGAGCTTACTCTATAGTCGCCTGTTCAAAAAAAAGACTTTATGCTTTCCGGGATCCATGGGGATTCCGGCCTATGGTTTTGGGAAAGCTCAACGGATATCATGTAGTCGCTTCCGAAAGCTGCGCATTGGAGACAATCGGAGCGACTGTTGTGCGTGAAGTAGAACCGGGAGAAGTAATCGAGATAAACCGTAACGGTATAACAACTTTAGGCAATATCAGTCCTCAGGGTTCTGGTAAAAAGTTCTGCCTGTTTGAATTTGTTTATTTAGCAAGGCCCGACAGTGTCATGAACGGTGAACTGGTTCACGCCGTCAGGTTCCGTAGCGGACAACTTTTGGCCAGGGAAGCTCCCCTTAAGGCGGATCTGGTAGCTGCCATCCCCGATTCGGGTACATCGGCCGCCATTGGTTTTGCTTCAGAGCTGGGTATTACTTTCGGTGAAGTTTTAATTAAAAACCGCTATATAGGACGGACTTTTATTCAGCCGGAGCAGCATATAAGGGAGTTGGGTGTTAAAATAAAATTCAATCCCATGAAAAGTATAATTGAAGGCAAAAAGCTGATTCTGGTTGACGATTCGATCGTCCGCGGTACGACCATGAAAAAAATTGTCGAAACTCTGAAAAAGAACGGGGCAAAAGAAGTTCATCTCAGGATTTGTTCTCCTCCCGTCCGCTGGCCCTGTTATTTCGGAGTGGACACGCCGTACCGAAAAGACCTGATAGCTGCCAGCAAAACAGTCAGTCAGATCAATAAATTCATCGGCGCTGACAGTTTGAAGTATTTAAGCCTGGGCGGTTTGACAAAAGCTTCAGCCCAGCGAAAAGATGAGTTATGTACGGCCTGTTTTTCAGGTATGTATCCGATGCCGGTCAAACACAATTTCAGGAAAAATATTCTGGAAAATACCAGTTGTTAATATTTAATCAAAGGAGGCAAGGTGAATCAATACAAAAAAATAAGGGAAACAGATAAAGTACTATCTGCATATATTCAGGAGGAATCCCATCGGCAAAAATACGGTTTGGAAATGATTCCTTCGGAAAATTATGTTTCTGATGCGGTGTTGGAGGCGATGGGATCAATTTTGACAAATAAATACTCCGAAGGGTACCCGGGCAAGAGATATTATGGAGGAAATGAGTTTATAGATAAAATTGAACTTTTGACTAAGGAAAGAGCAGAAAAACTTTTTAAAACAGTTCATGCAAATGTCCAGCCGTATTCCGGATCCCCTGCAAATCTGGCTGTATACCTGGCTACTTGCCAACCCGGCGACACGGTTATGGGTTTGGACCTGACACATGGCGGCCATCTGACTCATGGCTGGAAAGTATCGGCTACCGGCATTTTTTTCAACACAGTCATGTATCATGTGACTCGTGAAGGCCGGGTTGATTTCAACGAAGTCAAGGAGTTGGTTAAAAAATTCAAACCCAAGTTAATCTGGACAGGTGCAACAGCCTACGTTTACCAATATGAATTTGATAAATTTGCTGAAATAGCAGACAGTTGCGGCGCTTATTTTGCTGCTGATATTGCCCACACAGCCGGCTTAGTCATAGGCGGGGCACATCTTGATCCTTCGCCTTTTGCCCATATTATTACTACCACTACACATAAAACCTTACGGGGACCAAGGGGTGGTATGATCATGGTGACTAAAAAGGGAGTTAAAAAAGATCCTGATCTGCCTCAAAAAGTCGATAAAGCTGTTTTCCCCGGACTTCAAGGCGGTCCTCATGACCATACAACAGCCGCAATCGCCCTCGCATTAAAGGAAGCGGAAAAGGCATCTTTTAAGGTATATGCCAAGCTAATTGTGAAAAATAGTCAGGCATTGGCCAGGCAACTTATTAAAAACGGTCTAAAACTGGTTGGAAATGGTACGGAAAATCATATGGTTTTAATGGATCTTATTCCCGTATTCGGTCCCGGAGGCGGTTTTTTTGCCCAATATGCTTTGGATCGGGTTGGTATAACGTTAAATAAAAATACCATACCTGGAGAACCGATGTCGCCTTTTTACCCGTCAGGCGTCAGATTGGGTACACCCGCTTTAACAACCAGAGGTTTGAAGGAAAAAGATCTTATCAGAGTGGCTGATTGGATAGGCTTGGTTTTAAACGAAGTAACCGGCAGCAAATTGCCCGGAGATAAGGATGAAAGGAAAGACTATCTCGAAAATTACCGGCGGAAGGTAGATAGAAGCGCCAATTTAGGCAAAATCAAAAAGGAGATAAATCATTTTGCCGGAAAATTTCCCATATTTGCCTGGAACAAGTAATGCTAAATCTGGCTTTATTTATTTCGGGAGGAGGCTCTACTGCTTCGGCCGTTATCTCTGCCTGTTTTAAGGGAAAACTGAAGCTTAAACCTGTTTTGGTTATTGCTAGCCGTTCTAACTGCCAGGGTATTAAGAAAACCTTGGCGTCCGGCATTCCTTTAAAAGATATTATCACGGTCAAGCCTCAATCATACAGTTCTGACCGTCTTTTTGGGCAAAGACTGATTAAGGAGTGTCAACAGAGATCCGTTGATCTGATAGGACAGTTCGGCTGGCTGCCGCTGACTCCGTCAAATCTTATTGATATATATCAGGGCAGGATGATAAACCAGCATCCTGGTCCTCTTGATCCTCCAAGGGCTGATTTCGGAGGCAAGGGGATGTTCGGCCGAAGAGTACATGCTGCAGTAATTATTTATAGGAGAAAAACTAACGAGGATTACTGGACTGAAGCAACAACTCATCTGGTCGGCCGGGAATTTGATAAAGGTCCGGTCATCGGGCGAAAAAAAATACAAATCAACGAGGATGAGACGGTTGAATCCCTGCAGGAAAAAGTTTTACCTTTGGAGCACCGGTTGCAAATTGATGTTCTCAATCTGCTGATAAAAAACAAGATAAAAATATTAAAGAGAGAAAAGCCGTTAATTGAGACAAACTGCCTGCCGGTTTTAAGACAGGCCAAAGAAACAGCCGTTTATTTATATCCGAGAGGATAATATGAAATTATTGGTTATCGGGTCAGGCGGAAGGGAACACGCTCTGGTTTGGAAGCTTTCACAGTCGAGGCGTGTCAGCAAAATATACTGTCTGCCGGGCAATGCCGGCACAGGCTTACTGGCTGAAAATGCGGATATACCCATAAGATCTATAAAGAAGATTTTGCAGTTTGTTAAAGAAAAGAAGATTGATTTAACCCTTGTAGGACCGGAAGCTCCTTTAATAGCCGGACTGTCAGACCTTTTTCGGCAAAACAAGCTGTTATTGGTTGGTCCCAGCAAAGCTGCAGCCAGGCTGGAAGGTTCTAAAGTCTATGCCAAAAATTTAATGAGGAAATACGGTATTCCGACAGCAAAATATGCCGTTTTTAAAAACCTATATAAAGCCCGCCGGTTTGCCCGTCTGCAGACATTTCCTCTGGTAATAAAAGCTGATGGTCAGTGTTTCGGAAAAGGGGTGGCTGTCTGCAAGTCATATTCCGAAGCTTCCAATTTCCTGGAAAAAATACTTAAAAAAAGGATTTTCGGTTCCTCCGGATCGAAAGTTATTATTGAAGAGTGTCTCAGCGGACAGGAAGTATCTTTTATGGCGGCAACGGACGGTTTTAATTTTGTTACTTTATTGCCCTGTCAGGATCATAAGAGAGCCAGAGATGGTGACAGAGGCCCGAATACCGGTGGTATCGGAGCATATGCTCCGATCCCCTTTTTGAATAAGGAAACTGTCAAAATGATTGAAAAAACGATTATTGCCCCGACTATTAAGGCCATGCGAGAAGAAGGAAAGACTTATCAGGGTATACTGTATCCGGGTTTGATATTAACAGAATTGGGACCCTATGTTTTGGAATATAACTGCCGTTTCGGTGATCCGGAAACCCAACCTCTGATGATGCTAATGAAAACCGATTTAATGGAAGTACTCCTGGCCATTACCGGGAAAAAAGTCGGCAGTTTGAAGATGGAATGGAGGAAAGGATATTCCGCCTGTGTGATTTTGACAGCCAAGGGTTATCCAGGCAAATATTTAACAGACATGGTGGTAAATGAACCTAAAAAAACTGCTGAAAATCTCCAGATTTTTTATGCCGGAGCAAAAAGAGAGATGGAACAAATTGTGACGACGGGCGGCAGGGTGATGGCAGTTTGTTCATACGCTTTAACCCTCGGATCCGCCATCGATAAAGCATATGATTCCATAGGCCAGAAAGATATTTATTTTAAAAACATGCAATACCGTAAAGATATCGGCCAAAAAGGTTTGCAGAAAAAACTGTGGGAGAATTTGGAGTGACATTTTCCGATAAAATTCCAATTGTTAAGCAAACGCGATTAACTGCTGCACAGACTTGTTTATTAAGCCTGCAAAGAGCTTTTAAAATCCGGAAAAAGGTTTCAGAACAAAAATTCGTCAATATCTGGCATACTTTTCTCGAAAAATCAGGTAAGGTTCACGGCTATTGGTATGTGCCGCCACCTCTAGGCACAACAGCCCTCTTTGACGGAAGTAAGCATTCGGATAGAACTAATTATACTAATCTGCGGGATAAGGTTTATTGGTCAAAAACTGAACTATACCTTGATAAACAGGAAGGCGGTTATTTGTTCTCTTCGCCTTACTTTTTTCATGAAGATGTACCTTTGATCGGTGATTTTGGCTTTACATTTTATTCGGGAGAAAATCAACGGATAAAAGACCATTTCCACCGTTGTACGGAAATTATAAAACAGCTCACCGAAAAAATAAGTAAAGGTATTTCCTTTAAGGAATTGTCTGCCCTGTCAACTGATATTATGCAGACCGGAGGCTTTCGTAATCATATTGTTTCAACAACTGATAAAATCAAAACTAATTTCGGTCATACGATTCCTTTTCTGGACAGGGATCCGGACGAAAGGGAGCGGAAAAAAATAGCAACAGGTGAGCCAGAAATAATCAACAGCGTGATCAGCAAAGCCCGGGAATTTATCAATAAAGAAAGTGAATATATAATCAGCCAAAACTGCGCTTTCACTTTTGAACCTCGGTTCGTCTCCGTCGCTGATCCTAAACTACCGACTTTTTCCCTGCATTTGATAATTCTTTTTGAAAACAGCCGAAAGGAAATTCTCGCTAATTTTAATGGCCTTTTTAATTTTTTGGATATGGACTTTCTGACGAAGTTATGAAGAAATATATTATTGCTACACTTGCCTCCCATTCCAGCCTTCAGATTTTGAAGGGGGCAAAAAACGAAGGATTCAGAACACTCGCATTTTGTCTTAAGAAAAACGCGTCATTTTACGGGAATTTTCCGTTTATTGACGAAATTGTAATTTTGGAAAATTATCATGATTTGATTCGATTTGAAAAAAAATTTGTTAAAACAAACGTTATCATGATTCCTCACGGTTCATTTGTGGCGTATTTGGGTAAAGATTTTGACCGCCAGACCAAGTTTCGATATTTCGGTAATAAGAAAGTGTTGGAAATAGAAGGGGATAGACTATTGCAAAAAAAAATGTTGGATGGTGCAGGTTTGAAAATACCCCTGACTTTTTTAAGTCCCGACAAAGTCGACCGGCCGGTCATCGTCAAAACATACGGCGCCAGAGGCGGTTCAGGATATTTTTTGGCCAAAGATAAAAAGGTATTAAAAAGCAAATTAAAAGAAAAACAGTTTGATAAGGGAAAATTCTTGATCCAGGAATATATTATCGGTACGCCGGTTTATATCCAATATTTTTATTCATTATTAACAGGTAAACTGGAAATAACCGGGATTGATCGCCGTTACGAATCCGATGCAGACGGCCTGGGACGATTGCCGTTTGATTTTCACAAGGACCTGAAACCGGAACCTGAATTTACGGTCATAGGTAATTTCCCCATTGTTTTGAGAGAATCATTATTGCCGCAGGTTTACAAAATGGGGCAGCAGATAATAACCAATTCAAAATTACTGGCCCCGCCAAAAGGACTGTTTGGACCTTTTTGCCTGGAAACGATCATAAACCGCGATTCAGAAATCTTTACGATCGAAATTTCCTGCAGGATAGTCGCCGGGACAAATCTTTATATTAGTGGATCACCCTATCTTGATTTACTATATGATATGCCGATGAGCGTCGGCCGCCGGATAGCCCTGGAAATAAAAAATGCGATCGGAGATAATAAACTTGCAAAAATTTTAACATGAAAAAAGTTACCTACCGGGAATCGGGAGTAGTCTACCAGCTGATTGATCCATTTAAAATAATGGCCCAGGTTGAGGGCAGAAAAACAGCCAAAAACTTAAAATTCAGCAGGATGAGAGAGGTAGGATCCAGCCGCGGAGAATCGGCTTATGTAATCGAATACACCGATTGTTATTTTGCCCTTGTAGAAGAATGCCTAGGCACTAAAAGTCTGGTCGCCGATGAAATGGGTAAACTGTCAGGCCGGGGTTATTATGGTCAGATTGCCCAGGATACTGTAGCTTACATAATTAATGATTTGATTACCGTTGGAGCACAACCCGCTTCTTTGGTTGCCTATTGGGCAGCCGGCAGTTCTCGATGGTTTGGTGATAAAAAGAGAACTGCCGATTTTATCAAAGGCTGGGTCAGGGCTTGTAACCAAGCCCGGGTTTCCTGGGGCGGCGGGGAAACCCCAGTCCTTAACGGTATAGTTAAAGAAGGAGCGATAGATTTGGCCGGAGCCTGTTTTGGCATCATAAAGCCAAAAAAACGGCTGGTATTGGGCAAAAAACTGCAGGCTGACGATGCCATTATTTTACTTGAAAGTAAAGGCATCCAGTCAAACGGAGTGTCACTGGCCCGAAAGATTTCGAAAAAATTACCTGACGGTTACCTGACGAAAATGTCTGACGGGAATTATTACGGGGAAGGCTTACTTGTGCCGACGATCATATATTCTTCTTTAATACAAGCTCTGTTTGCCTCAGGCATAGATATCCATTATCTTGCCAATATTACCGGCCACGGTTGGCGAAAAATAATGCGCAGTGAAAAACATTTCACATACAGGATAAACAGCCTGCCACCTGTGCCTGAAGTCTTTAACTTTATAATGGCAAACGGACCGGTTGATAAAAAAGAAGCTTATGGCAGTTTTAATATGGGCGCCGGATTTGCGGTTTTCGTTGCTTCTAAGGATGTAAAAAGGGTAATTGCGATTGCCGCCAAAAATGACATTAAAGCATATTTCGCCGGTTCAGTTGAAAAAGGCAAAAAACAGGTTGTGATAGCACCTCTCAATATTATTTATGATAGCCGGAGTCTGCAGGTTAAAGCTTGATATAATTATGATTAAACCGACAATTGTTACTTTAGCCGGCCACAGTGCATTGGAAATATTCCACGGGGCCAAAAAAAAGCAATTCAAAACCCTGGCCTTAGTCATGAAAGGCAGAGATAAAACTTATACAAGGTATTACCGTAATCTGATTGATGATTTTTTATTATTGGACCATTTTAAGGACTTAAATTCAAAAGCAACTCAAAAACTGCTAACCGGTAACCTTATTTTCATTCCTCACCGCTATGTTCAGGTTTATTGCGATTTAGACAGGTTTGAAAAAGATTTTAAATTACCTGTTTTCGGAAACCGTCGTCTCCTAAAGTACGAAGAAAGGGAAGGCAGGTTTAACCAGTACCAGATTCTTCAGGAGTCCGGCATAAATTTCCCGAAACAGTATAAGGAAGCGAAAGACATTGACAGATTGGTTCTGGTCAAAGTCAAAGAAAAGGAACGGCGTTATGAAAGGGCTTTCTTCTTTGCCGAATCCTTTGCTGATTTTAAATCTGCTTCGGCAAAACTTCTTAAACAGGGAAAAATAACCAAAAAAGACTTGCAGGAAGCAGTCATTGAGGAATTTGTATTGGGTGCCCAAGTCAATTTCAATTTTTTCTATTCTCCCCTAGCCTGTCGGTTGGAACTTATAGGTACCGATAGCAGAAGACAAACCAACCTTGATGGTCTGATTCGTTTGCCGTCAGTTTGGCAGGCTAAAATTCTCAAACTTCAGAACCCGTCATATATTGAATCAGGACACATCAGCGTGACCGTGAAGGAATCACTTTTGGAAAAGGCATTTGCCATGGCTGAAAAAATCTTAGCCGCATGCAGGAAAATTGCTCCTCCCGGAATAATCGGACCTTTTGCCTTGCAAACAGCCATAACTGCAGGTCCTCCTGCGGAAGAAATTGTCACTTTTGATCTGTCATTAAGAATTCCCGGATCACCCGGTACGGGATTCACACCTTATTCCGGCTATCTTTTCGGTCATTCACTGACATTCGGAGATAGGATAATCATGGAAATCGAAAAAGCCATAAAGCTTAATAAGCTCAAGGAAATTACCAGCTGAGATGAACAGCCAACTATTGAATATTTCTATTGTTGACGGACGCTACCGGCATAAGCTGGAAAAATTGTCTGGCTTTTTTTCTGAATATGCCCTTATTCTGTACCGGCTGAAAGTGGAAATCAGCTACCTGTTATTTCTTTGTAATAAAGCGGGAATCTTCAGAAAAATTTCAGCACAGGAAAATAATCTGTTGCAGCATTTGATACTGAATTTTAATTTAAAGGAAGCTGAAAAAGTTAAAGCATGGGAACAAAAAACCAATCACGACGTCAAAGCAATCGAATATTACCTGTCGGAAAAGCTGGAGCAAACGACTTTAAAAGATTTACGGAAATACATTCATTTCGGCCTGACCTCGTATGATACTAATACCATTGCTTATGCACTTATCCTGAAGGAAAGCAGGGAGGCGGTTTTGCTCCCAGAATTGAAAACATTAATCAAAAAGTTAAAAAAGAAAGTATCCGAAACCAAAGACTATTTGATGCTGGCAAGAACTCACGGACAACCTGCCTTGCCTACAACCATGGGTAAAGAATTGGCAGTTTATTTAAACCGTTTAAATAAATTTATGACGGAAATTGAAAATCACCAGTTTGAAGCAAAATTAAACGGTGCCGTAGGGAATTACAGTGCCTTGTCTTTCAGCTTTCCCGCTAAAAACTGGCTCAGACTGACCGGAAATTTTATTGGATCTTTAGGTTTGGTTACTAACGAATTAACGACCCAGATATTGCCATATGACAACTGGTTGGCTTATCTCGAACTGATTAAAAGACTGAATTATGTTCTGGCTGGATTTTGCCAGGATATCTGGTGGTATATTTCGTTTGAATATTTCCTCCAGCTCAAAAAGAAGAGTGAAGTCGGTTCCTCCACCATGGCTCAAAAGATAAACCCGATTTATTTCGAAAATGCCGAAGGCAATCTTTTGGCGGCAGGCAGCATGTTTGAATTTTTTTGCCGTAAACTGTCTTCTTCCAGGCTGCAGCGCGATTTGACCGATTCGACCGTCAAAAGGAATTTTGGTTATGTTTTCGGGTTAACTTTATTGGGCTGGAATAATATTTCCCGAGGACTCGAGTTATTGCAACCCAACAAGGTCAAATTAGCACAGGATCTCTCCGGCCATTGGGAAATTATGGCCGAAGGCGTCCAGATATATTTGAAAAAATACGGCTTGGACAGAGCATTTAATATTGTCAAAGAAAAATTCAGGGGAAAAGTTCTTGATCGCGATGGATATTACCGAATTATCGATCAATTGGACATTAGTCAGGATCACAAAAACGCTCTCAAGCTCAATGACTTGGGAGAATATGCCGGATTAACGGATAAATTGGTTGATTTGGTATTAAAATCCTGAATGGACAAACAATAAAAGATAGGATTCGTAAAAACCCCACACTGCCAGGGCAATAAAAGCCAGGCTCCCGACAAAGGAAATAAACGGATTTTTTACGGCATTTACTGTTTTATCAGGACTCATAAAAAGAAAAATATTCAAAATTGTATGCCCCAGCATAACTCCGATGGCAAAGCCGAAAACGTTGACAATATTGAAAAGAGGCACGTATCCGGCAAAATCATCCAAACCCAGTATAAATGGAATGGAAAATGAAATTTTTAGCAGATGCGGGAAATTTTTCGCTTTAGACCGTTTCATTGAAGTACCTGGAATAATTTTCGCATAAAGAGGGGAAAAGACTGCGTTCACTTTTTTCAAAGCAGATTCCAGCAGAACCATTATATTTAAAAATTTACTGCCAAGTTTTCCTCTGTATACCATTGCGTGATCGAAGCCTTCTTCAGCCAGTCTCAAAAGTACCAGAGAAGCCAGGATAATCATTAGCGCCAGAAGCCAGTCGATTTCCTTAAAAAAAGTCCAAATCGCCAAAATAACTATCGTCCCTACGGCGTTCCCAAAAGCAGTACCGCTTTCAATGGCAATACGGTTCTTCCACCCGGGGTTGCTGTGCATCAGATTGCCCATGAAAATGGCAAAGTCGATTGATGTTTTCAGATAAATGGTTATACCGACCAGTAAATCGCTCCAACGGATTTTAGTCAAAATATCGGATGAGGTAAAAGCATTAAGAATGCCAATTTCTGCCCTTAATACAGCCGTCAGGATTAAAAACAACACCACTGTCAGCGCTAAGGGAATAATTAGGGATTTTTTAAACATGAATCAATATTATATCTTATTCAGGGTGCATTGATTCCCGTTTCATTTTTAATAACGTTAAATATCGTGTAAGATCCCCTAAAGGAACAAATGATATGTTTTATGATATACCCAAAATAGCCCCCAAAAAAATAATTTTCAGGATTCTTATTCTTATCCAGGGAATAATTTTAACTTTACTTATGATCGATCTTCTATTGAAATTTAATTATTTAATTCTTCCATACAATAATTCTAACGGCTGGTGGAGATGGCACTGGATTCATTCCCGGCAAAAAAACAAACCGGAACAGTCCGCATATGCTGATATTTTTGATCCGTTGCTGGGCTGGATTCCTCAAAGAAATACACGGATAATAAATAATAATAAAATTTATACTTTCAATTCCATTGGCATCAGGTCCGGAAATGAGTTTAATACCGTCAATCGTGAAAAGACACGGCTTGTAGCTTTAGGGGATTCCTTTGTTTATGGTGAATGCGTTGGAGATGATGAGACTTTTTCTACATTAATGGAGCAAAACTCACGGAATCTGGAAGTGATGAATTTCGGAGTGCACGGTTATGGTCTGGACCAGATTTACCTCCGGCTTAAAAATGCTCTTACTTATAGTCCCGATATTGTCATTCTCGGACTTTACAATGAGGAAGTTGAAAGAGTCAGATTATCTTTTAGGGAATTTCCAAAACCGCATTTACGGTTAAATAAAGGCCGTTTAGAACCAGATAACATACCTTTAGTTTCACCTGACAGTTATACCGGTAAATTTAATTTGGAAGTAATAAATTTCATTGACTATGCTAAAGAAGTTTTGGTTTCCTATTACTTACCGCAATTGAATTTAAAAAAAGAAGAAAATTTGGTCATTCCAATTCTAAATGAAATTTTGCTGCTGGCAGATAAAAATGATATCAGCATTAATTTTATTTATCTGCCTTTAAGATACGAAGTATTGGCAGGTAAATCCGATATGCATCCGGTTTTTCAATTGTTTTGCAGTCAAAATATTGTACGCTGTTTCGATCCTACTGAATTTCTGCATCTGTATTTGGCTTCTCAACTTAATCCTGAAAGTCATTTCACCTGCCATTATTCCCCGGAAATTCACGCTCAACTCGCTAAATTTATTTTGACAAAAATCGGGCTCAATTATGAGTAGGCTGAGAAACATAGGTGACACTTTCGAGGTAGAATAAACGGTCTGCCTTGAAAGGAGTCACCAAATGACGGTAGTTGCCCCTAAACGATTC